>NZ_CP189849.1:0-1395013 GCF_050271985.1 Janibacter zhaoxuefangae
GTGGATTTCGGCCAGGTGTGGCGGAACACCCTCGACACCCTCAACGCCGACGGCGTCCCCATCCAGCAGCGCGCCTTCCTCTCCTTGGCCAAGCTCGTCGGCCTCCTCGACGACACCGCCCTCATCGCCGTTCCGAACGACTTCTCCAAGCAGTTCGTCGAGCAGCGCCTGCGGATCCACGTCACCGAGGCCCTCACCTCGCAGCTCGGCCGCGACGTGCGACTGGCTGTCACGGTCGACCCGTCGCTGAGTGAGGACGAGGACGACCTGACCGTCGACCCCGCGTCCCACTCGCACTCCAACGCCGAGTCCTACACCGAGTCCTCCGCTCAGCCGCACCCTCAGTCGCGCACCGACACACCGCCGCTGCCGTCACTCGAGCGCCGCGCCCTCCCGTCGACGCTCCCCATGGACGGTCAGCAGGACGACGGGCTGGTCGACGACACGACCGAGGCCGGCCCCCTTCGCGTCGGTCCGGCCGCCGGCCGGCGTCAGGGCGCCGTGCCCGAGCAGGTCGAGCTGACCCGGCTCAACCCGAAGTACACCTTCGACACCTTCGTCATCGGTGCGAGCAACCGCTTCGCCCACGCGGCTGCGGTCGCGGTCGCCGAGGCACCGGCCAAGGCCTACAACCCGCTCTTCATCTATGGCGAGTCGGGACTGGGCAAGACGCACCTGCTGCACGCGATCGGCCACTACGCGCGGCACCTCTACCCGCACGTGAAGGTGCGCTACGTGAACTCCGAGGAGTTCACCAACGACTTCATCAACAGCATCCGCGACGACTCGATCCGCGACGACAAGGCCGCCAACTTCCAGGCCCGCTACCGCAGCGTCGACGTCCTGCTCATCGATGACATCCAGTTCCTGCAGGGGAAGGTGCAGACGCAGGAGGAGTTCTTCCACACCTTCAACACGCTGCACAACGCCAACAAGCAGGTCGTCATCACGAGCGACGTCCCGCCCAAGTTGCTCTCCGGCTTCGAGGAGCGCATGCGCAGCCGCTTCGAGTGGGGCCTGCTCACGGACGTCCAGCCGCCCGACCTCGAGACGCGCATCGCGATCCTCCGCAAGAAGGCGATCCAGGAGAAGCTCAGCGTGCCCGGTGAGGTGCTCGAGTTCATCGCCAGCCGGATCTCGACGAACATCCGCGAGCTCGAGGGCGCGCTCATCCGCGTCACCGCCTTCGCCAGCCTCAACCGCCAGCCCGTCGACCTGGGCCTGGCCGAGATCGTCCTCAAGGACCTCATCCCCAACGACGCCGGTAGCCAGATCACGTCGGCGACGATCATGGCGCAGACGGCGGCGTACTTCGGCCTGTCCATCGAGGACCTCCAGGGCGCCTCCCGCTCCCGTGTCCTCGTCACGGCCCGGCAGATCGCGATGTACCTGTGTCGCGAGCTGACTGACCTCTCGCTTCCCAAGATCGGGCAGCAGTTCGGCGGACGTGACCACACGACCGTCATGCACGCCGATCGCAAGATCCGCGGCCTCATGAGCGAGCGCCGGGCGATCTACAACCAGGTCACCGAGCTGACCAACCGGATCAAGCAGCAGACGCAGTAGCACCCGGCACCCGCCGTTGCCGGTTCCTCGGTGGTGTCTCGTCCACATGCCGTCCACCGGTCTCCACACGCGTTGTCCACAGCTGTGCGTAAGCACGGAATGACATCGCCGCGACAACGTCGCACGTCAGGCCCGTGCCCCCGGGGCAGCGGGCCTCCTTTCTCGTCCACACCTGTGGACAAGTCTGTGGAGACCCCGTCACGGCCGACGATCTGCACACAACCCGACATGTGCAACACGAGCACCACCGAAGGTCGCCACACACCCCTGTGGACAACATGGGGGCGAGCGGTGCATGAGGCCCCGCAGCACGTGCACAACCGGACACGGTCGTGTGATTCGCCTGTGGACGATCTCGCTCCGTCCACACCCCCGCTGTCGCCGTCCACGGCGTCGTCCACCGTCCACCCACAGGGTCATTCACGGGCTGACCTGCACGGACGACGGTTGTCCACCGAGTCCACAGGCCCTATGACAACGACGAGACCCATCAATCTCTGTCGTCCCGCCCCGAGTACCAGTGCACAACCACGCACCCCACCAGCCCATCGAATGCCAAGGGACTACCGTTTCCGTGGTGGCCCGCGGGGGGCTAGGGTCTGATTCCCACCCTTGTGTGGTTCGCAGCACTTCTGCACACGACGTCCGCGTCAGGTACGCGTTGAAAGGCCAGGTTCGAAAAGTGAAGTTCCGCGTCGAGCGCGACGTCCTCGCCGAAGCAGTCACCTGGGTCGCGCGCGGTCTGCCCTCCCGTCCTCCCGTCCCCGTCCTTGCCGGTGTGCTGCTCGAGGCCACCGCCGAGGGTGAGCTCACGCTCTCCGCCTTCGACTACGAGGTCTCCGCCCGGATCACCGTCCCGGCCGACGTCACCGAGGCCGGCACCGTCCTCGTCCTCGGTCGTCTGCTCGCTGACATCTCGCGCAACCTCCCGGCCAAGCCGGTCGAGATCGTTGCCGACGGCAACAAGGTCCAGGTCGTCTGCGGCTCCTCGCGGTTCGCCCTCCTGCAGATGCCGGCCGGCGACTACCCGACCCTGCCGACCTCGCCGAACCCCACGGGCTCGATCGACGGCTCGACCTTCACCCAGGCGGTCGCCCAGGTCGCCGTCGCGGCCGACCGCGGTGACACCCTCCCGATCCTCACCGGCGTCCGCGTCGAGGTCGACGGCGAGAAGATGACCCTCCTGGCGACGGACCGCTACCGCCTCGCCATGCGCGAGCTCACCTGGAACCCCGGCACGCCGGACTCCGCGCACGTCGCGCTGGTCCCGGCCCGCACGCTGTCCGAGACCGCCCGCGCCCTCGGTGCTGCGGGCTCGATCGACGTCGCCTTCGGCGACGAGGCCGGTGGCGACGGACTGGTCGGCTTCGAAGCCGGTCGGCGCCGCACGACGTCCCGCCTGCTCGACGGCGAGTACCCGAAGGTCGCCAAGATCTTCCCCTCCAGCTCCGAGATCGAGGCCGTCATCGCCACGGCCGACCTCATCGAGGCCGTCAAGCGCGTGGCCCTCGTCGCCGAGCGCAACACCCCCGTGCGACTGCGGTTCACCGACGGCTCCGTCGCCATCGAGGCCGGCACCGGCGAGGACGCGCAGGCCTCCGAGGCGGTCGAGGCGCACGTCCAGGGCCCCGACGTCGAGATCGCCTTCAACCCCGGCTACCTGCTCGACGGCCTCGGCGCGGTCGGCAAGGACTACGTGCGGTTCGCCCTCACTGCTCCGCAGAAGCCGGCGATGCTCACGGGCCAGGAGTCCCTCGAGGCGGACGTCGACACGAGCTACCGCTACGTGCTCCAGCCCGTTCGCCTGGCGTCCTGACCCCGGCGGGCCACCCCCCCTTCCACCCCAAGCACCTGCTCCCCCCACCAAGGAGACGTTGACATGCAGCTCGGTCTGATCGGCCTCGGCAAGATGGGCGGCAACATGCGCGAGCGGATCCGCCGCGCGGGCCACGAGGTCGTGGGATACGACCGCAACCCCGAGGTCTCCGACGTGCCCAGCCTCAAGGCGCTCGTCGACTCGCTCGAGGCGCCGCGCACGGTGTGGGTCATGGTCCCCGCGGGTGAACCCACCCGGGCCACGGTCCGCGAGCTCGCCGGCCTGCTCGAGAAGGGCGACCTCGTCATCGACGGCGGCAACAGCCGCTTCACCGACGACATCGACAACGCCGCGCTCCTCAAGGAGGACGGCATCGGCTACCTCGACTGCGGCGTCTCCGGCGGCATCTGGGGTCTCGAGAACGGCTACGGCCTCATGGTCGGCGGCACGGCGACGAACGTGAAGCGCGCGATGCCGATCTTCGACGCGCTGCGCCCCGAGGGTCCGCGCGACGAGGGCTTCGTCCACGCCGGCGAGGTCGGCGCGGGCCACTACGTGAAGATGGTCCACAACGGCATCGAGTACGGCCTGATGCACGCCTACGCCGAGGGCTACGAGCTCCTCGAGAAGAAGGACATCGTCAAGGACGTCCCGGGCGCCTTCAAGGCGTGGAGCCGCGGCACCGTCGTCCGCTCCTGGCTGCTCGACCTCATGGTCAAGGCGCTCGAGGACAACCCGACGCTCGAGGACGTCAGCGACTACACCGCCGACTCCGGCGAGGGTCGTTGGACGGTTGAGGAGGCCATCGCGAACTCGGTGCCGATGCCGGTCATCTCGGCCTCCCTCTTCGCGCGCTTCGCGTCCCGGCAGGAGTCGTCCCCGACGATGCAGGCCGTCGCGGCGCTGCGTGGCCAGTTCGGTGGACACCAGGTCATGACGATCGCCGAGGGCGAGGAGCTGCGCGCCGAGGCGACCAAGGGCCCGAAGACCGCCAAGAAGGTGGCGAAGAAGGCTGCCACCAAGGAGAAGCCGACGACGAGCGCGACGAAGGCGGCTGCCAAGGGCCGTGCCGCCGCGGCGGCCGGACCCTCGTCGGGCAGTGGGGCGACGGCGAAGAAGTCCGGGGCCGCCGGTGCCGGCCCGTCCTCGGGCTCCGGGACCGCGAAGCAGGCGGCCACGACGTCCGCCGCCAAGAAGGCTCCCGCGAAGAAGGTCACGGCCACGAAGTCCGCCGGGTCCTGATCCCGTGCATGTCCGGCACCTGACGGTTGCGGACTTCCGCAGCTACTCGGGGGCCGACCTGCCGTTGACGAAGGGCGTCACGACGCTCGTCGGACTCAACGGCCAGGGCAAGACCAATCTCGTCGAGGCCATCGGTTACGTCGCGACCCTGAGCAGTCACCGGGTCGCGACGGACCAGCCCCTCGTGCGTTTCGGCGCCGAGCAGGCGATCGTGCGCGCTGCCGTCGTCCGCGACGAGCGGGAGACTCTCGTCGAGCTCGAGATCACCCCCGGCCGGGCGAACCGGGCTCGGCTCAACCGGTCCCCGCTGACGCGCCCGCGTGACGTGCTCGGGACGCTGCGCACGGTCCTCTTCGCCCCGGAGGACCTGGCCCTCGTCAAGGGGGACCCCTCGGAGCGGCGCAGCTTCCTCGACGACCTGCTCGTCCAGCGTCAGCCGCGGTGGGCGGGGGTGCGCGCCGACTACGACAAGATCCTCAAGCAGCGCAACGCCCTGCTGAAGTCGGCCGCGCCGACGCTGCGTCGCGGCCGCGGTGGGCGTCGTCCCGTGCTCGCTCCCGGCGAGGACGTCGAGTCGGCGCGGGCCTCGGCGCTCAGCACGCTCGAGGTGTGGGACAGCCACCTGGCCGAGGTCGGTGCCCAGTTGCTCTATGCGCGGTTGCGGCTCCTGCGTGACCTCGCGCCGTTGCTCGCCCAGGCCTACGCGGACGTCAGCGCCGCCAGCCAGGAGGCGAAGGCGACGTATCGCTCGTCGTTGCACGAGTCCGTCGCGGCCGCCATCGCCGAGGGTGAGGTGCCCGAGGTCGAGGAGCTCCGTCAGGCGGTGATCGACTCCTTGGCGCAGGTGCGCGACAACGAGATCGAGCGGGGCGTGACCCTCGTCGGCCCCCATCGCGACGACCTCGTCCTCACCCTCGGGCCACTGCCGGCGAAGGGGTATGCCAGCCACGGGGAGTCGTGGTCCTTCGCCCTTGGCCTACGGCTCGGCGCCTATCACCTGCTCCGCCGCGACCTCGGCGAGGACCCGGTCCTCATTCTCGACGACGTCTTCGCCGAACTCGATGCCGGCCGGCGCGAGCGCCTGGCGGCGATGATCGTCGACTGCGAGCAGGTCCTCATCACGGCCGCCGTGGACGAGGACGTGCCGGAGGCCCTGAGCGGGGCGACCTTCGACGTGACGTCGGGTCAGGTGAGTGCCCGTGACTGACGAGAACATCGGCGGGACCGCCGACGAGAACCCTCACGGCGCGGCGGACGACGCGCTCTCCGGCGAGCCGGATTCCCTCGGCAGCGTGGAGGACGCGGCGGCGTCGGCCCTGAGTCGGGCGCGGGCGAGCGCCAAGGCGAAGGGGCTGCGGCCCGGTCTGAAGCCGAAGCCGCGACGCCGACCGGGGGTGGCGCCGCGGGACCCACGGGCCTTCGGGCGGGACCCGGGCCTGCTCGGCGACACCATCGACCGCATGGTGGCCGACCGGGGGTGGCGGGTCGACGTCGCCGTCGGATCGGTCATGGGGCGCTGGCCCGAGATCGTCGGCCCGGACGTGGCCGCGCACTGCGTGCCGGTCACCTTCGAGGCGGGCATCCTCACGGTCCGTGCGGACTCCAGCGCGTGGGCCACGCAGATCCGCCTGCTGTCGAGCACGATCCTCGGACGGGTCGCCGGCGAGATCGGCGAGGGCGCCGTGACCGAGCTGCGCGTGCACGGGCCGAGCGCGCCGTCGTGGTCGCGCGGGCTGCGGCGCAGCGACGGTCCGGGGCCGCGCGACACCTACGGCTGAGCCGCCCGATTCGCCCCGGGGCGCCGGCCGCCAATTTCCGCCGACCGGCGGACGGTGGCACGCTGGGTGGTCGTGGCTGGTCGCCCGAGCGTCCGGCCGCGACCTGTTGACCTGAGGAGATCCGGACCATGAGCCAGCCGAACGAGCCCCAGCGACCCGGGCATGACGCCGACGGGGTCGAGGCCTTCGACGACCTGTTCGACGAGGCGAGCGCTCCCGCACCGGCCCCGTACTTCCCCTTCCAGCAGGGGTACGTCCCGCCGACCGGTGCCCCCGCACCGGGCACGGCCGCGGATGACGCGACCGGGGATGACGTCAGGACCGACGACAGCAGCGCCGACGAGACGACCGAGCTGCCCGTGACGCGTGGCGAGGCGGACACCAAGGAGCACCCCGTCGTGCCTCCGGCCGCGCCCGCTGCCGTGTCCGCGGCGGCGCCTACGAGGTCGGCAGCGGACGCGGACCCCTTCGGTGGTTCCGGCGACGGGCCGCGCCCCGACATCGACGCGCTCCGCTACGGCGTCAACCCCTACGCGCACCAGGCCGCCGCAGCCGCCTCGACCGAGGCGACGCCGCCCTCCGGCTGGGCTCCCGCCAGCCCGGCCGCGGTGGGGGCGGGCCAGCCCCCGGCCGGTCGCGGCCCGCGACCGCTCGCGTCGCGCCGCGGCGGACCCGGCTCCGCGGTCATCATGGCGGCCGTCGTCCTCCTCGCCGGCGCCCTCGTCGCGGCCTCGTCGCTGTGGTTCGTCAACCGGGAAGCCGACCGGGACGTGGCGAGCACCCCTGCGGCCACGACGCCCTCGACGCCCGGATCGGACCTGCCGACCGAGGACGACACCCAGGAGTCCCCCACCGAGCAGTCCCCGACCTCCACGGAGCCGAAGGACGACGCGTCGTCGTCCACGGGGAAGACCGCCGACCGCTCCGGCACGGTCCCGGCCGGCGCCGAGACCTGTGGGGCGAGCAAGCGCAAGGGCCTGAAGGTGGCCGTCGGCAACGGGATGACGACGTGCGATTTCGCCCTGCGGGTGCGGGATGCCTACGCCGACTCGGACGCCGCGAAGACGGGTGGCCAGGTGAGCGTCCGGGCGCAGAGCCCGGTGACGGGCAAGACCTACACGATGAGCTGCTCCGGTGACGACGTCACGACGTGCACCGGCGGCAACGACGCCGTCGTCCTCATCTACTGACGACGCGACGGTGAGCCTCGCGCGGCGGATCAGCAAGGGCGCGACCACGGCGGCGGTCCTGCTCGCGGTCGCGATGTCCGCGTCGGCGTGCTCGGGGCCGTCCACGCCCCCTGACGCCGGGTCCCCGCCGGCGTCGACGGAGTCCGCGACGACGGCCTCGGAGACGAGGCCGAGCACCGGGGACGCCGCGTCCGGGACGCGCTCGCGGCTGCGCCTCTCCCCCGCGCTCGTCGCCGACCTCGAGATCGTGCTCGAGCGGCACGCGGCCGCGCGCCCGGCCGTCGCGATCGCGCCGGTGGGAGCCGACGTGTCGCCGGCCGTGATCGGCGACGCCGAGGAGCTCATCGCCTGGTCGACCGCGAAGGTCCCGCTCGCCCAGGCGGTCGTCGAGCACGGCGGGGCCACGACGCACCGGGCCGACCTCGAGGCCGCGCTGACCCGGTCGGACAACGGCGCCGCGGGGCGACTGTGGGACTCCCTCGGCACCCCGGGCGAGGCGGCCGCCGCGACGGACCGCGCCCTGCGCTCCGCGGGTGACCGGCGCACCCGCACCCGGTCCACCATCGTGCGACCCGGGTGGTCCGCCTTCGGTCAGACACCGTGGCGCCTGGACGATCAGGCGCGGTTCACGGCCGGACTCGCGTGTGCGGACGACGCGGCCCCGGTCCGTCGCCTCCTCGGACAGGTCGTCGCGTCCCAGCGCTGGGGCCTCGGCGCCGTGCCGCGGGCTCGCCTCAAGGGCGGATGGGGCGCGACCGACGACGGCTACGTGGTCCGCCAGTTGGGGATCCTACCGACGCCCGGCGGCGGTTCGGTCGCCGTGACCCTGCAGGTCCGGCTGACGACGGGCGGTCTCGACGAGGGCGTCGCCGTCGTCGACGACCTCACATCCGTGCTGACGGAGCACCGCCGCGACCTGCCGGGCGGCCGCTGCTGAGCAGCAACGGCTGACGGGACGCGGTCAGCTGGCCTTGCTCAGCGACTCGACGACGCCCGTGGCAAGGGCGTCGACGTCGGCGTCCTCGGGGGCGTTCATGCTGATCTGCACGAAGCCGGACGGGCCCTTGATCGAGATGTATCGACCGGCCTGCCCCGAGGACTCGCCGGAGAAGAGGTAGCCGTTGCCCGCCTTCGTCGTGATCCGACGGCGCGAGTCGATGCGCACCGCACCGGCCTCGAGCTGGATCTCGAGCTCGCCCGCGCTCGGCAGCGGCTGGCCCGGGACGGTGATGACGCTGAGGTTGGCCACGCCGGCGGAGATGTCACCCGGGGCGACGACCATGACGTCGACGGCCGTGCGCAACTGAGCGATGAGTTGCTCGGCGCTCATCCCGGCACTCTTGGCGAGCGCGGTGATCTGCGGCGGGATGTCGTCACCCTGGGCGAGGTTCGCCGGGTCGTAGTCGGAGAAGTCCTCCGGGACGCCGAACCGGACGCGGCTCTTGGGCGCCTCGACCCAGCGGGCCCCGTCGGGCAGTGTCCCCGTGCCGGCGGGGAGCGCCGACGACGCTGACGACGACGCCGACGACGATGCGGATGACGGTGCAGAAGTCGACGATGACGAAGCGGACGACGAAGCGGACGACGAGGATGACGAGGCGCCCTCGCCCCCGTCCGACCCGGCGCAGGCCGACAGGCCCAGGGCGGCGGTCAGCGCCACGAGGGCGGCCTGGCGGTGACGACGGCGAGGTGAAGTCATGCCCCGAGCCTACGGTCGCTGAATGAGGCCCCGGAAAAGGCCCTGAGGGGCCTCCGGACCCCCCGGACGTGTGTGGGGAGTAGAAAACAGGTCCGTTCGCGGCAGAAATCGCCCTTCTCGGCCCTCCTGGACGGCCACGCGGGCCTCGAGAGGGTAAACTCAGACGCAGATTCGGCGCCCGAGGGCCACCAGCCTTCCGAGGCGCCGACTGCGAGTGGTGACGGGGTGAACCCGTCCGAACCAGACACGAGGAGCACAGTGGCCGACGACACCAGCATGCCCGAGGAGAACCTCACCGCAGCAGAGGCGGAGGCGGCCAGGGAGGCGGCCGAGGCCGTCGCGGCGAAGAAGCTCGCGAGCGCCGGGGTGACGGCCGACTACGACGCCAGCGCCATCACCGTCCTCGAGGGTCTCGAGGCCGTCCGCAAGCGCCCCGGCATGTACATCGGCTCCACCGGCGAGCGCGGTCTGCACCACCTCGTCTGGGAGATCGTCGACAACTCGGTGGACGAGGCGCTCGCCGGTCACGCCGACACCATCGACGTCACCCTGCTCGCCGACGGTGGCGTGCGCGTCGCCGACAACGGCCGCGGCATCCCCACGGACATCCACCCGCAGGAGGGCCGCTCCGCCCTCGAGCTCGTCCTGACCCAGCTCCACGCCGGTGGCAAGTTCGGCGGTGGCGGCTACAAGGTCTCCGGTGGTCTGCACGGCGTCGGCTCGTCCGTCGTCAACGCGCTCTCCACCCGGCTCGACGCCGAGGTCCACCAGAAGGGCTACGCCCACCGGCTGCGCTTCGACTACGGCGTCCCGGTCGGCGAGCTGCGCCGCGAGGAGGAGTCGGACCGCACCGGCACGACGATCACCTTCTGGGCCGACCCGGCGATCTTCGAGTCGACGACCTACGACTTCGAGACGATCCGCGCCCGCTTCCAGCAGATGGCCTTCCTCAACAAGGGCCTGACGATCAACCTCGTCGACGAGCGCATCGCGCAGCCCACGGGCGCCGACGAGGAGGACCTCGACCACCTCCACGAGGACGAGGTCGACGAGGACGCCGCCACGGGCGAGGTCATCGACGTCCAGGAGGACGGCGACGACGAGGCGCGGCCGGCCGACCTTCCGCCGGCCAAGAGCCGCAAGCGCAAGGTGAGCTACCGCTACGACAACGGCCTGGTCGACTACGTCAATCACCTCGTCGGGTCCAAGCGCAGCGAGCCGGTGCACGCCGAGATCATCGACATCCAGTCCGAGGACCCGGAGCGCGAGCTCTCCCTCGA
Organism: Janibacter zhaoxuefangae; assembly: GCF_050271985.1. Lineage (GTDB taxonomy): Bacteria > Actinomycetota > Actinomycetes > Actinomycetales > Dermatophilaceae. Next base: position 10,572 of record NZ_CP189849.1, read on the forward strand.
GATCGCGATGCAGTGGACGACCTCCTTCAGCGAGTCGGTCCACACCTACGCCAACACGATCAACACGCACGAAGGCGGCACGCACGAGGAGGGCTTCCGTGCGGCGATGACGAAGCTCATCAACGACTTCGCGCGCAAGCAGAACCTGCTCAAGGAGAAGGACGAGAACCTCACCGGTGACGACGTCCGCGAGGGCCTGACGGCCGTCATCTCCGTCAAGCTCGGCGAGCCGCAGTTCGAGGGCCAGACGAAGACGAAGCTCGGCAACTCCGAGGTCAAGGGCTTCGTCCAGCGCGCCATGACGGACGAGTTCGGCCACTGGCTGGGGGCGCACCCGACCGAGGGCAAGGAGATCGTGCGGAAGGCGGTCCAGGCCGCGGCCGCGCGGATGGCCGCGCGCAAGGCGCGCGAGGCGACCCGACGCAAGGGCCTGCTCGAGTCCGGCGGCCTGCCGGGCAAGCTCAAGGACTGCCAGAGCAAGGACCCGACGATCTCCGAGGTCTTCATCGTCGAGGGTGACTCCGCAGGCGGCTCGGCCGTGCGCGGGCGCAATCCGGAGACGCAGGCGATCCTCCCGATCCGCGGCAAGATCCTCAACGTCGAGAAGGCGCGCATCGACAAGGTGCTGGCCAACAACGAGGTCCAGGCGCTCATCTCCGGCTTCGGCACGGGCATCGGTGAGGACTTCAACCTCGACAAGGCGCGCTATCACAAGATCGTGCTCATGGCCGATGCCGACGTCGACGGCATGCACATCCGCACGCTGCTGCTGACGCTGCTCTTCCGCTTCATGCGTCCGCTCATCGAGGCCGGCTACGTCTACCTCGCGCAGCCGCCGCTCTACCGCCTCAAGTGGAGCAACCACGACCACGAGTTCTCCTACTCCGACCGCGAGCGCGACTCCATGATCGCCGCCGGTCAGAGCAAGGGGTGGCGCCTGCCGAAGGACAACGCGATCCAGCGCTACAAGGGTCTGGGCGAGATGAACTACCAGGAGCTGTGGGAGACGACGATGGATCCCGACCACCGCGTCCTGCTCCAGGTGACGCTCGACGACGCGGCCGCGGCCGACGAGATCTTCGCCGTGCTCATGGGCGAGGACGTCGAGAGCCGACGCGGCTTCATCCAGCGCAACGCGCGCGACGTCCGCTTCCTCGACATCTGATCGCGCCCGCTCCCCCTTCGCCTGAGCCGGGCCGGCGCCGCGCGCCGAGTCCGATGCCGACTTCCTGAACGACAAGGACCCTCATGACTGACCAAATCCCCCCGGAGTTCGACCGGACCGAGCCGGTGGACCTCAACACGGAGATGCAGCGCAGCTACATCGAGTACGCGATGAGCGTCATCGTCAGCCGCGCGCTGCCCGACGTGCGTGACGGCCTCAAGCCGGTGCACCGCCGCGTCGTCTACGCGATGTACGACGGCGGCTACCGGCCCGACCGCGGCTTCAACAAGTGCTCGCGCGTCGTCGGAGAGGTCATGGGTCAGTACCACCCGCACGGTGACTCCTCGATCTACGACGCCCTCGTCCGCCTCGTGCAGGACTGGTCGCTGCGCTACCCGCTCGTCGATGGCCAGGGCAACTTCGGCTCCCCCGGCAACGACGGCGCCGCCGCCCCGCGATACACCGAGTGCAAGATGGCGCCGCTGGCCATGGAGATGGTCCGCGACATCGACCAGGACACGGTCGACTTCAAGGACAACTACGACGGCAAGACCCGCGAGCCCGAGGTCCTGCCCGCGCGCTTCCCCAATCTGCTCGTCAACGGCAGCGCCGGCATCGCCGTCGGCATGGCCACGCAGATCCCGCCGCACAACCTGCGTGAGGTCGCGTCCGCCGCGCAGTGGCTGCTCGCCAACCCGGAGGCGACCCGTGAGGAGACCTTCGAGGCCGTGACGCAGCGGATCACCGGCCCCGACTTCCCCACCGGCGCCCTGATCATGGGGCGGAAGGGGATCGAGGAGGCCTACAAGACCGGCCGCGGCTCGATCATCATGCGTGCCGTCGTCGAGGTCGAGGAGATCCAGGGACGCACCTGCCTCGTCGCCACCGAGCTGCCCTACCAGGTCAACCCGGACACCCTCGCCCAGAAGATCGCCGAGCTGACGAAGGAGGGCCGCCTCCAGGGCATCGCCGACCTGCGTGACGAGACCTCCGGTCGCACCGGCCAGCGCCTCGTCATCGTCCTCAAGCGGGACGCCATCGCGAAGGTCGTGCTCAACAACCTCTACAAGCACACCCAGCTGCAGACGAGCTTCGGCGCCAACATGCTCGCGCTCGTCGACGGCGTGCCGCGCACGCTGCCGGTGTCCGCCTTCATCCGCCACTGGGTGGAGCACCAGGTCGACGTCATCGTGCGTCGCACGACCTTCCGCCTCAAGAAGGCCGAGGCGGACATCCACATCCTGCGCGGTCTGCTCAAGGCGCTCGACGCGCTCGACGAGGTCATCGCGCTCATCCGGCGCAGCCCGACCGTCGACGAGGCGAAGGCCGGCCTGATCGACCTGCTGGACATCGACGAGGTCCAGGCGATGGCCATCCTCAACATGCAGCTGCGCCGCCTGGCCGCCCTGGAGCGCCAGAAGATCATCGACGAGCACGACCGCCTCGCCGCGATGATCGCCGACTACGAGGACATCCTCGCCAAGCCGGAGCGTCAGCGCACGATCATCTCCGAGGAGCTCGCCGACATCGTCGAGCGCTTCGGCGACGACCGGCGCACGACGATCGTCCCCTTCGACGGCGACATGTCGATGGAGGACCTCATCCCCGAGGAGGACGTGGTCGTCACGATCACCCGGGGTGGCTACGCCAAGCGGACCCGTGTCGACGAGTACTCCGTCAACCGTCGCGGCGCGATGGGCAAGCGCGGTGCGCGCCTGCGCGGCGAGGACGTCGTGGACCACTTCTTCACGACGACGAGCCACCACTGGCTGCTCTTCTTCACCAACCTCGGGCGGGTCTACCGCGCGAAGGCGTACGAGCTGCCCGAGGGCGCGCGCGACGGCAAGGGTCAGCACGTGGCCAACCTGCTCGCCTTCCAGCCGGAGGAGAAGATCGCGGCCGTCCTTGCGCTGCGCGATTATGAGGCCGCGCCGTACCTGGTGCTCGCCACCCGCAACGGCCTGGCGAAGAAGTCGCGCCTGGCGGAGTACGACTCTCCCCGCAGCGGCGGCCTCATCGCCATCAACCTGCGCGACGGCGACGAGCTCGTCGGCGCCAAGCTGGTCAACCCGCAGGACGACCTGCTGCTCGTCTCCCGCAAGGGGCAGTCGGTGCGCTTCCACGCCACCGACGAGCAGCTGCGCCCGATGGGTCGCTCGACGAGCGGCGTCACCGGCATGAAGTTCCGTCAGGACGACTCGCTGCTGGCGATGTGCGTCCTGCCGGAGGGGACGGACCCGGACGTCTTCGTCGTCTTCGAGAACGGTGTCGCCAAGCGCACGCTCGCGTCGCAGTGGACGGCGAAGGGGCGCGGCATCTACGGCGTCACCGTCGCCAACGCGGACAAGGGCGGCAACCTCGTCGGGGCACTCGTCGTCGACGAGAACGACGAGGTCATGGTCGTCATGGAGAAGGGCAACATCGTCCGGTCGCGCGTCGACGAGGTGAAGCGCACGGGGCGCAACACCCAGGGCGTGAAGTTCGCGACACCGCGTGACGGCGACTCGATCGTGGCCGTGGCGCGCAACGCCGAGCGTGCCGTCGAGGAGGACGTCGAGGACCCGGAGGCCGTCGCCGGCGAGGACGGGGCGACCGTGAGTGACGGCGCCGCGGACGCGCCGGTCACCGACGCGCCGACGTCGGGTTCGGAGGCCGAGACGGTACCGTCTGAGGAGGACGCCTCCGCTGGGGCGCCTGACGACGATGCGGACGAGACTGCCGGAGGTACGGAGTGAGCACGACTGGTGACGCGGGCACGGCCATGAGGTCGGCCGGCTCCTCGGGCCCGTCCACGCACGCCGTTCCGGGGCAGCGTTCGGCCGTCAACGCCGGGGCTCGCCCCGCGCCGCGGCCCAGCGCCCGCCGGGTGAAGTTGATGGTCTCGCGGGTCGACCCGTGGTCGGCCATGAAGATCAGCTTCCTGCTGTCGGTGGCGCTCGGCATCGCGATGGTCGTCATGGTGGCCGTGCTCTGGATGATCCTGTCCGGCATGGGCGTCTTCGAGGACATGAACCGCATGATCGGCCAGGTCATGGGCGACGCGGAGAACCCCTTCGACCTCATGGACTTCCTCGGCTTCGGCCGGGTGTTGTCCCTGTCGATCGTCGTCGCGGTGCTCGACGTCATCCTCATGACGGCGCTGGCGACGCTCGGCGCCTTCCTCTACAACGTGTGCGCGAGCCTCGTCGGCGGCATCCAGCTGACGCTGACCGACGACTGAGCGAGGCCGCTGACGGCGGGCGAAGGGGACCGGTCCCCTTCGCCCGCCGTCGTTTTGGCGCCGGGGCGGCCGGTGAGGTAATCTCGGGCGTCGCGTGATCGCGATGCGGGTCCGGCAGTCCATCTGTGATGATGGTGGCAGGACCCTCGGGCCTATAGCTCAGACGGTTAGAGCGCTTCCCTGATAAGGAAGAGGTCAGAGGTTCAAGTCCTCTTAGGCCCACCAGTCGGCACTGCCGACAGATAGGAGAAACAGCATGAAGAAGGCACTCCTCGTCATTGCGACCGCCCTCGGCGCGTCCGTCCTCCGCAAGAAGATGCAGAAGCAGCAGTCCGAGAAGGACCTGTGGTCGGCGGCGACGGACACCTCGAAGGGGGCCACCCCCACGGCAGCCGGTTCCACCGGCGGCGCCTGGTCGTCGGCCACCGACAAGGTCTGACCACCGCCCCGCCTCGCGGGACAACTGAACACACTCGTCGAGGCGGTCGCGGACACCGCGACCGCCTCGCTCGGGGCCATGGCGCAATTGGTAGCGCACCTGCTTTGCAAGCAGGGGGTTAGGGGTTCGAGTCCCCTTGGCTCCACCACTCGAGGCCTCTTCCGCTGGCGGGAGGGGCCTCCTTGGTGTCCGGGCCCAACACTGGCCAGCACGTTCAGACTCGTGAGCCCTTTGGTGCTTCGCGAGCCTGTTTGAACCGGCTTGCGAGACACAGACCGGCTCGCGAGGCGCTTTGTGCAGGGCGCGCTGCCGGGATCGACGACGTTGGGAACCGATCCGGGCCTACTCGGATCCGGCCTGCTCGACCACGAGGATGCGTGCGGGACCGTCGATCGGGTGGGCCACGTGTTCGTCACCGATCTCCGCGATGCAGATGCGTCCCTGCACCAATCTCTCGACGCGCTCCTGCCCCTGGGATCGGTAGTGCATGTCGACCGTCCCATCGAGGACGACGAAGACCTCCACGCCGTCATTGACATGCCAGCGGTAGGGGGCGTCGGTCCAGTGGAGGCGAACCGTGGCGGTGTCGATGACCGCCAACTGCTCGGCCGCCCAGGGACGGGTGCCGGTGAACGTGCTTGCGGTGAGGAACCTCATGAGCGTCCTGTCCGATCTCGTTGGTGACGGATGGACAACTCTGCTCCTGCCCATGGCGGCGTGGCAGGCCCAGATTGTCCCGGGATGGGTTCGCTCTGGTGGGCGACGAAGGGGTGACATTGGGTGGGAGGTGTCCAGGTCCACCACCCCCAGGAGTTATCCATGACCTTCGTTGCCGTCGACGGCGTCGACATCCCCTATCAGCTCGTCGGCGACGGTCCGCGTGAGTTGGTCCTCGTCCATGGCACGGGACCGGGTGGGGCGGTGCCGTTTGGTCACCTGTTGGATGACTTGGGCGGACACTTCCGGATTGCGGTGCCCGACCTGTCGGGCGCGCCCACTGTGCGTGACGGCGGTGGCCGTCTGAGCGTGGAGGGACTGGCCCGTCAGGCACTGGCGGTGATCGACGCGGCCGGGTTCACAGCGCCGATGATCGTGGGCTTTTCCCTCGGCGGACCGGTGGCGATCGCTGCGGCTGCCCTCGCCCCACGACGCATTGCGCAACTGGTGGTGTCGGCCGGATGGCTCAGCGCAGCCCACGATGAGTACCTGCGACTGTTCTTCGACACGTGGCAGGCACTGTCCGGTGACGATCGCGCCTTCGGGATGTTCTCCACCCTCACCGGGTTCAGCCCGGGGCACCTGACGTCGATGACACGCGAGGACGTCGAGGGCCTGATCCCCAACCTCGCCCCGACCCAGGACCTGATGCGGCAGGTGGCCCTCGGGGCAACTCTCGACGTCACCGAACTCGCAGGCCGGGTGAGGTGCCCGACGTTGGTTCTGGTGAACGCCTTCGATGCGACGATCCCGGCGCATGCCGGCCGAGCCGTCGCGGACGCCATCCCGGGGTCGGAGCTGAGGACCGTGGAGTCCGGCCATGTCGTGACGTCCGAGCAGCCGGCGACGTTCGTCGAGGAGCTCGTGGCGTTCGCCGCCCGCACCGAGCGTCCCTGAGACAGCGACGTGGTCGAGCCGCGGGCCTAGATTGGCGGGCATGTCGCGATCACCGGAGAGCCGTCGCGAGCTGGCGCAGTATCTGCAGTCGCTGCGCCGAGGCTCGGCACCTCTCAGGCAGGGCCGTCGCCGCACGCCGGGTCTGCGCCGGGAGGAGGTGGCCGTGCTGGCGAACATGTCGGTGGACTACTACACCCGCCTGGAGCAGGGCCGGGCCGGGTCCATGCCGACGCCGCAGGTGATCGATGGCCTCTCGTCGGCCTTCGGGCTGACACCCGCACAGCGTGCTCACCTGTATCGGCTCACCGGACGGAGCGCGCCGGAGCACGTCGACGACGAGCCGTCGGTGTCGTTGACCTTCCTCTTGAGCGCGTTGGAGGGTACGCCAGCCCAGGTCGTGAACGATCTCGGCTATGTCCTGGCTCAGAACCGCGCGGGCGACATGCTTTTTCCGTGGGTGCTGGAGCGAGGCCTGGGCGTCGCCAACGTCAACGAACTGTGGTTCCTCGAGGAGGCCGTGCGGGCGATCTTCCCCGCACACGAGCGCGGGCCCTACTCCCGCGCACAGGCCGGCGAGCTGCGTGCCGCAGTTGCCCGACGTGCACTGATCGGGGACCAGGCCGGCGAGGATTTCGTGCAGTCGCTGCTTCGGCGCAGTCCCGAGTTCGTGAGTGCCTGGGAGGCGGGAGAGGTGCACGACGGCCGAGCCAAGTCGATCTGGCTCCCGGGCTCTGGGGCACACCAAGCCCACGTCACCATCGACGAGCCGACGGGGCAACGTCTCATCGCCCTGGAACCGGTGCGGTCGTGATCGTCTCGTCAGCTCAGGTGATTCCGGATCGCATCCAGTAGTGCCGTGCGCACGAGTACGTGCGCGGGAGGGGGCAACTCGTCGACGTCCCACCATCGGATGTCGTCGTGTTCCTCGGGAGCGAGATTCGCAGGCGTTCCCTGCCAGTCGCGCACCAGCCAAGCGCTGAGGAGTGCCGGTTCGCCCACTGGCCCGACGGTCAGCCGACACAGATGCGAAGCCGAACCGGTGGCTATTCGCACCCCAAGCTCCTCGTGCAACTCTCTCGCGAGCGCGGTCAGCTCTGACTCGCCGGCCTCGACCACCCCACCGGGCAACTCCCACACGCTTGGGTACGCACGCTTGTTCTGACTCCGATAGGCGAGTAGGACTCGACGTTCACGTACCAGGGCACCGACCACGACCTCAACCATCCGCCAATGGGAGCACAGCCGTCCGACATCTCACCTCCATCCGTTCCGTCAGTGAGGGGCGCACGGCCTCTCATCAGCGCTGCTGTAGAACGGTGCCTTCGGGTCGAGCGAGATGGTGACGGTCGCGCACGAGGTCGCCGAGATGGTGCGATCCGTGTCACTGATCCGCGCGGCGCTGGCGGTGCGGCGGACGGTCGCGCTCATGGTGTTGGGCTCGGTGCGCGCCCGGGGGTCCACGGTGAGGTCACGCCGTTCGAGGAAGGCCGCTGCCGAGGGGCGGTCCCTGACATGGCTCACTCGCACTTCCTGTTGCAGGGCGACCAGCGCGTCGGAGCTGTCGGCGAGCGCTGCGTCGTGAGCCGCCGAGGCGTCCGACCAGTCGATCGAGCTCGACGACACCTCGCGTGCGAGGCGTCGCGGGCAGTCTTCCAGGCGGTATGCACCTGTCTCCGGTTCGACCCGCGCGCAGACGAGGCCGGTGCGCACGGTGTCGTCGGTGAAGGGGTCCACGCCCGTGTCCGACCGCCAGACCGCGACCTGTGCGCCCCCAGCGTGGGTGCTCAGGACCCGGTACTGCGTGGAGTTGGTGGCGAGGGCCTCTCGAACCGGGGCGGGTGGTCGGGACCACCGCTCGAAGGGGATCGTGGCCACGAGCGTGACGACCTGGCGTGCTCCGTCCTCGGCGCGGGAGTCGGCTTCGGCTTGCCGCGAGGAGCAGGACGATGCGAGCAGCGCTGCGGCGCAGATGAGGCCAACGCCTCGGCCAGGGCGACGCCGTGTCCGCGGCGGATCCACGGCAGGCCGCGCCAAGGATCCGAGTGACTGCAGCGCACGGGGTCTGATGGAGGCTCCTGACCGCATCCGGATCGTGACTCGCGGCTGCGAACAATCGCCCGGATCGTTGGGTGACCCGACGAGGCCACGACAGGTGGCGAACATCGGGGTCCATTTGACGACTCGCGTCCCCGCTTGTTGCTCCAGGTCAATACTATTGGGCGCTGGGAGAGGTAGAACTGACGCGTGCTGACTTCGATACTGCTCATCTTAGCCGCCGCAGGCTGGCTTATTAGCGTGATTGGCGCCGTCCTCCAGCACCGCGGGGCAGCGAGGGTTGACGAGCAACCCGCTGACGGCACCTTCACGATCTCCACTTCTGATTCGCACTCTCGCTGGGGACTCAGCATGGTCATCGCCGGCGCCTCGGTTGGGGCTGCTGGCACGATTCTGGGCGTCCTTGCGTCAGAGTGACCCAAGTTCGACGCGGTCCGGGGTTCCGCTTCCTCGCCCGCCGGTCGGTCCTCTTGGCGCTTGTTGTCGCCTTGACCGAACCAATCGATCTACGGGTGGTGCCCGAGCGCGACCACCATCACGGGCGGAAGTAGTCGTAGAGCCCCTGGCTGATGGCCTCGGCGAAGCGGAGCGTCATCGTGACAACCTGGAGGGGGACCCCGTTCTTGTCGGCCATCGTCGTCTCGAAGGCGTCGTGAGCCGTCGCCATCCCGAGGTAGTAGTGGTCTGAGCCGACGTCATCCTTCTTCACGAAGACATGGACGTCGACGTCCCTGTCGACGATCGCCTTCACCTCGTCGCTGGCGAGCGTCCGGCGGGAGCGGGAGAACCACCTCATGCTGGTTTCGTCGAGTAGCGCGTCCTCGTATGCCGTGCTGGCATCGACATCTACGGACTTGTGGAGGGTCACGAAGATCGCGCAGACGTTCCGGCTTCGGTCAGTCTTGTAGCCATAGATCGTCGAAGCCGTGCTCCGTGGCCACCCAAGGATTCGGGCAGCGTCCCTACGCGAATACTGCAGGCCAGTGGTGAACGGGACATCGAGGCGGTAGCGGGCGCGAGTCAGAGCCTGACCGGTGATGAGCAGGTCGTCGACCTCACTCTGGAGGCGTTCAGAGGAGACAAGATCCGCGCGGAAACTGTCGGTCAGCCTCACGTCGTCTCCGTGAACGACGACAAGCGGCTCGGCATAGCGCTTGACGTCAGAGGCGGCGTAACCCCGCAGCGTGAAGGTGTCGAGGGCAGCTTGGACGACGGCCTCGCCGCTGCCCAAGCCCTCGGCGACGAAGGCTGCCGCGATCTGGCGCCGCGTGACACTGGACCGTTCGATCAGCAGGCGCAGCACCACGAACTCGTGGAGCCGTTTCGCGGCCAGGACCTCGTGTGAAAGCAGGCTCAGCGCACGAGCGGCCCGCGGTGACATCCCGACGTCGACCTTCAGCAGTCGCTGCACCAGACCTGGGTAGTGCTCGACCTTCGTCGCGAGCAGGATCGGATCGACAGACTCAAACCGGTGGAAGTCCCAGAGTTTGGGGATGCCACCGACGCGCCGTTGCATGGCCTCAAGTGCCGCCTTGAGCCGCCGCATGTCGTCGAGCGTGGTGGTCTCGATCGACCGCAAGATGCGGTCCCGCGACACCTCATCGAAGCTCACACTCGACAGGCCGGGGAGCACGCCACCCTCCAGCGTCTCGTTGAGCTTCTCCCTCAGGGACTCGCTGTTGAGGGACTCGTCTCCGAACAGCGCGATCGGGATCAGGAAGTTGTTCGTGTAGTTGCCGATGACGTCGATGACGACGAGGTAGTCCTTGCCCTTGGCAAGCCGGAGCCCGCGCCCGAGCTGTTGGACGAAAATGATCGCCGACTGAGTCTGGCGCAACATGACGACTTGGTTGATCCGAGGGATGTCGACGCCTTCATTGAAGATGTCGACGGTGAGGAGGTAGTCGAGCTCGCCGGCCTGGAGTTGGGCGACGCGCTGCTCCCGCAGGGAGATGGGGTCGTCGCCGGTCAACGCCACGGTGCGAAGAGGGAGCCCGTTCAGCGTGTGCCCGTTGAGCGCCGCCGCGAGCGCTCGCGCCTCCTCCTTGCGGCTGCAGAAAATCAACCCGCAGGGGGCCACGCCCGCCTGGCCGTACTTCTCCAAGACCTCGACGAGGAATCGCACCCGCTCGGGTGTGATGAGCAGACTCAGGTCCGTCGTCTCGCTGGTCGTGCGGCCGTCCTCGTACGTGATGTCGCTGACCCCGTAATAGTGGAACGGACTCAACATCTCAGCCTCGAGCGCGTGATGCAGCCGGATCTCGTACGGAACGCAGTAGTCAAACAGCTCGAAGACATTGAAGCCGTCCGTGCGCTCCGGCGTGGCGGTCATGCCGAGCAAGAAGGCGGGATCCAGGTGATCGATTACCCGCTGATAGGTCGGCGATCCCGCGCGGTGAGCCTCATCGATGATGACGTAGTCGAAGGCGTCTCGGGGAACGCTGGCGAGGACTTGAGGCTGTGAGAACGTCTGAATCGTCGCGAAAACGTAGCGCCGATCGCCTTCGTGGGCGTTGCCGGTCAGCTTGCCGAAATCGCTGGGGGGACCGCCCAAGACGCGTCGGTACTCCTCCACGGTGCGGTCGAGGATCTGCTCGCGGTGGACAAGGAACAGCATGCGCCGCGGCGCGACCGACCGGACGTCGAGCGCCGACAGGATTGTCTTCCCAGTGCCCGTGGCAGAGATGACGATCGCGCGATTGGCGCCCTCGGCACGGGCCAAGTCCAAGGCGAGCAGGGCATCCTGCTGCATCGTGTTGGGAAGCACGTGCGTGGGAACCTCTGCAGGTGCGGGGAGCGCCGGCATCGGGCCACGTCGGGGCGGCGCGACGAAGGTCCGGGCGTACTCATCGACCCACTCCGTGGTGAGCGGTTCGGAGCCTTCGAGCTGCTCCTCAAGGAGCCGGTCGATCTGAGCGGCGAGGTCGCTCCCGCGCGCAGCAGACACCTTGAGATTCCACTCGTGGTTGCGCGACAGTGCCTGACTGGTCAGGTTTGAGCTACCGATCATCGCGGTGACGCTCGGACCCTGCTCGAAGATGTAGCCCTTCGGGTGGAAGCCGTAGGCCGTGTGTCGGCGCACGTCGATATCTGCGTGTTCACGAAGCTTGAGGAGTTCGGCGAAGGCCTCAGGTTGGTTGAACGCCAGAAAGTCCGACGTAATGATTCGGCCCTTGCCATCGAAGTCGTACAGGTGCTGCTTCAGCTGGGCGATCGCGCTTGGCGAGATGAAGGCGACGGAGAAGGTGAAGGCCTCGCAGCGACGCAGCTCCTCGAGGAGGGCGTGCTCAACGGTCGTGCCGTCAGCGTTGAGCACCAGTCGCGGGTTGTAACGGCGGGGTGCGTGGGCCGAGCCCGAGACGTAGCCGAAGTCAATGTCGAACTGGAACTGGTTGGGCCAGTGCGGGTCCACGGTCATGCGGCCGACACCAGCTGCACTGCCGGGATGTCCGCAGGGGCCCAGTCGAGTTCCGACAGGTCGCCTGCCGCCAGCCACCGCACCGATGCGTGTTCGGTGAGGACCGGTTCCCCGGCAACCAACTCGCACCAAAAGGTCGTCAGCGTGACTGTGCCGAAGTCGTAGTCGTGCGTCGTGGTGGTGATGAGATCTCCAACCGTGATCTGGCACTCGAGCTCTTCGTCGATCTCCCGAGCGAGGGCTGCCCGTGCGGTTTCTCCCGGCTCGATCTTGCCGCCGGGGAACTCCCACTTTCCGCCGAGCGACCCCTGCGGGCCGCGTTCTGCGCACAGGATGAGCCCGTCGCGGACGATCACGGCACCAACGACGCTGATCTGTTTCTGCACGCGCCCAGTTTGCCGGAAACCACCCGAGATACTTGCCGAAATCGCGAGGAGCCAGACGCGATGGTGCGCAGGATTGTCGCCGGGACGACGAATGCCTCGAGCGGGGTTTGACCCTCACGCGACGTGAGGCCCGATGGTTTCCTCATGACCGACATCGAGCAGCTGTCGCAGACTGGCCTCATGGAAGCGCTCACGGTGGGGCAGGTGGCCGAGTCCTTCGGCGTGACGGTGCGGACCCTGCATCACTACGACGAGATTGGGCTGCTGCACCCGAGCGAGCGCACCACCGCGGGCTACCGGCTCTACACGGCGGAGGACCTGCAGTGGTTGAGCGCGATCGTCGTGTACCGACGGCTGGGGTTCCGGCTTGAGGAGATCGGCGAACTGCTCGCCGCCGAGGGCCGCGACGTGATCGACCACCTGCGGCGGCAGCGGGATGCGGTCAGGGCCAGGTTGGCGGAGATGTCCGACCTGGTGGACGCGATCGAACAACGACTGGAGGCAGAGATGCACAACGAACCCGCGACGACCGAGGACCTTAAGAAGCTGTTTGGCGATGGGCCCTTCGAGGAGTATCAGGAGGAGGCGGAGCAGCGCTGGGGTGACACCGACGCGTGGGCACAGTCCCGGCAGCGCACCGCGCGGATGACGAAGGAGCAGTGGGCGCAGGTAGAGGCCGAGACTGAGGCGTTCGAGGCCGACCTCGGCGCCGCCGTGCGCGACGGTGTGCCCGCTGACGGCGAGGCCGCCGCGGCGCTCGCCGAGCGGCATCGGGTGACCATCAACCGGTTCTACGACTGCGACCACGAGTTCCAGGTCTGCCTGGCGCAGATGTACCTCTCGGACCCGCGGTTCACGGCGCAGTACGAGGAGATCGCGAGCGGCGCCGCTCAGTGGTTGCACGACGCCATCCTCGCCAACGCCGCGGCGCACGGCTGACGTTTCGCGGCGCGCGCGAGGGAGTTGCTCCCCACCCGATACGGTGACGCTCGGCCGCCACCCAACGACGAGAGGCTCCCGCCATGGCCCACGAGGCTTCGCACACCGACGCTCCGACCGAGCTCGCCCACCTGACCACCGAGGCGGGCATCGCCACCCTCACGCTCGACTCCCCGGCGAACCGCAACGCCCTCTCGGCGCAGCTCGTCGCCGAGGTCGCGGCCCACCTGGCGACCGCCGACGCCGACCCGACCGTCCGGGCCGTCATCCTCACCCACACCGGCGGCACCTTCTGCGCCGGCAACGACCTCAAGGAGGCCGCGGCCGAGGGCGGCCCGCAGGCCAGCACCGAGCGCCTGCTCGTCCTCCTGCGCCAGATCGTCGACCTGGGCAAGCCCGTCATCGCCGTCGTCGACGGCCACGTCCGGGCCGGCGGCCTCGGTCTCGTCGGCGCCTGCGACATCGCGCTCGCGGGGGAGCGGGCGACCTTCGCCTTCAACGAGGTCCGCCTCGGGCTCGCGCCCTCGATCATCTCCCTGACGACCCAGTCGCGCCTGACCGACCGCGCCGCGGCCCGCTACTACCTGACCGGCGAGACGTTCGGCTCCCTCGAGGCCGAGCGCATTGGCCTCGTCACCGAGGCCACCGACGACCTCCCCGCCGCCCGGGCCACCCTCGAGGACGCCCTGCGCGCCTGCTCCCCCCAGGGCCTCGCCGAGACGAAGCCGCTGACGACCCGCGCCATCCGGGCCACCTTCGACAGCGACGGCCAGCGCGTCCTCGACCTCTCCGCCCGCCTCTTCGCCTCCGAGGAGGCCGCCGAAGGCATGCGCGCCTTCGCGGAGAAGCGCCCCCCGCGCTGGGTGACCACCCCGGACGGCTGACCGCCACGACGAAGGGGCCCGCTCGCGCGTGATGCGCGAGCGGGCCCCTTCGGGCTGGTCACCGGCAGGGCCGGCGGCCGGGAACTCAGGCCTTCGTCTCGCCCTCGGTCCAGTCCTTGGCGTCGGTCCAGGCATCGCTGCCCTCGACCGTCGGCGTCGCGTCGAGCGACGGGTCCGTGCCCAGGTGCGGCGTCGACAGGTCGGCGCCCTCGGACGTCTCACCCACGGCGGGGACGGTGCGGTCGTCGCGCGCGTTGGCGACGGTGGCCTTGGCCTCCTCGGCCTTGGCGGTCGCGGCGTCCTTGACCTCGGCGGCCTTCGCGGCGGCGGCGTCCTTGACCTCGGTCGCCTTCTCCTTCGCAGCCTCGGCGAGGCTGGCGGCCTTCTCCTGGACGGAGGCGCCCGTGGTGGAGGCGCGGCCCGACGTTGGGGGCGTGTACGGGTCCGCGGCCGGGACGGCCCACGGGTCCTGCTTCGTCCCCTGCTTGCTCGCGGCGTAGGCGGCGACACCGGCGGCGGCGAGGCCGAGCAGGATGAGGAGCTTCCCACCCTTCTTGCGGCGCTGGATCGTCTCGCCCTTGAAGGCCGCCTTGACCTCGGGGGCGTGGATCTTCGCGGTGTCGGCGGCGGCCGACTTCGTGGCGGCGGCACCGGCGGCGAGAGCGGCCAACGTCTCGGCGATGCGCGGGAGCACGTCGTCGACGAGGCGGTCACGGGCGTCGTCCACCCGCGGGGACAGGTTGTGCACGGCCTCCTCGAGGCGCGGCGCGGCGGCCTCGACCCCGTGGGCGGCCCGCTCCTTGGCGGCTTCCTTCGCGGCGTGGGCGCGCTCGCGCGCCGTCCCCGCAGCCGGCGCCACCTTGTCTCGTGCGGTCTCGGCGGCGACGTACGCACGCTCGCGGGCGGTGTCCGCAGCGGGGGCGACCTTCTCGAGGAAGGCGCTCGCCTGCTCGGCGGCGCGCTCACGCAGCAGCTCGCTCGTGGACTTCTTGTGTCGGAACACGTTCACTCCTTATCGTCGTTCACGTCTTGCCTCCATCAAACACTGTCTGCTGCCACAGGGACACCCGGCCCCGCCCCGACGGTCCGCATCGTGGGAGGATTTGCACCATGAACGCGACGATCAAGACCAACCTCGGCGACATCCGCATCGAGCTCTTCCCGAACCACGCTCCGAAGACGGTCGAGAGCTTCACCGGCCTCGCCTCGGGCGAGAAGGAGTACAAGGACGACGCGGGTCGCACCAACCCGACGCCGTTCTACGACGGCCTCGTCTTCCACCGCGTCATCGACGGCTTCATGATCCAGGGCGGCTGCCCGCTGGGTCAGGGCATCGGTGGCCCCGGCTACACCTTCGACGACGAGATCCACCCCGAGCTGAAGTTCGACCGCCCCTACCTCTTCGCCATGGCGAACGCGGGCGTCCGAATGGGCAAGGGCACCAACGGTTCCCAGTTCTTCATCACGACGACCCCGACCCCGCACCTCAACGGCAAGCACACCATCTTCGGTGAGGTTGCCGACGAGGAGAGCCGCAAGGTCGTCGACGCCATCAGCGCGACGAAGGTCGACGGCCGCGACAAGCCGCTCACCGACGTCGTCATCGAGTCCGTCACCCTCGGCTGACCGACCTCACCCCGATGACGCAGCCCCCCACCCCGCAGACGGAGACCCCGGTCTGCCCGCGCCACCCCGACCGCGTGTCCTACGTGCGGTGCCAGCGGTGCGCCCGACCGGTGTGTCCGGACTGCCAGCGGCCCGCGGCCGTCGGTGTCCAATGCGTGGACTGCGTCAAGGAGTCGGCACGGCAGGCTCCCCGGGCACGCACCGTGCTCGGGGGCCGCGCCGTCGCCGACGAACGTCCCGTCGTCACCATGGCGATCATCGCCGTGTGTGCCGTCGTCTGGCTCCTCCAGCTGACCTCCCCACGAGTGGCCAGCGAGGTCGTCTTCGCCCCGATCGTCGGTGACTCCGAGCCGTGGCGGTTCCTGACCTCCGCCTTCGCGCACAGCACCGGCAGCATCCTGCACATCATGTTCAACATGTTCGCGCTGTGGATGGTCGGGCCGGCGCTCGAGCAGGCGCTGGGGCGCGCCCGCTTCATCGCCCTCTATCTCCTGTCCGCCATCGGCGGCACGATCGTCTGGCTCCTCTTCCAGCCCGTCGAGAGCTTCCACGGCGTCGTCGGCGCCTCCGGTGCGGTCTTCGGCCTCTTCGCCGCGGTGCTCGTCCTCCAGCGCAAGCTCGGCCAGCGCACCCAGGCGATCGGGGCCACCATCGCCATCAACATGGCCCTGGGCTTCTTCATCCCGAACATCGCCTGGCAGGCGCACCTCGGCGGCGCCGTCGTCGGCGGCCTCGTGGCCCTGGCGCTCGTGACCTTCAAGGGGCGCGGCCAGGAGCGGCTGCAGTGGCTCGCCCTCGGCGCCATCGCCGTCGTGCTCGTGGCCCTCGTGGCCGTCAAGTACACCGTCATCGGCTGATCGCACCCCGCACCCCGTGCCGGGGGACAGGCCTGTGGACAACAGGTCCGAAGGGGGATTACACCGTTGTGATTTATCCCCATCGGGGGATAACCCTGTGGATAACTCGGGCTGTGTGGAAACTCGACGGCGGAAGGACGCGCGCTGTGGAGAAGGCGCGCGGTGGAAAGGTTCAGCGCCAGCGCGTCGTCATCATGAAGCCGGTGAGCATGAACGCGAAGCCGACTCCGAGGTTCCAGCGGCCGAGCGACGGCACGGGGTACTGCTGGCTCGTCACGTAGAAGACGACGACCCACAGCAGCCCGATGATCATCAGGCCGAGCATCACGGGCACGAACCACGACGGGTTCCCGACCTTGACCGCCTTCGGTCGGGTGGTCTGCTCGGGCGTGGTCGGCTGCGGCTTCTTGCGGCCTTTGGACTCAGGCACGTGCTCTACTCCTCGACGGGTGGGTGCGAGCGACGGCCGTCGCTGCGTGCCTTAGCGTAGGGGCTGCACATCAGGGCGAGTGGAAGGAGGCACCGTGGCGTCGACCGGTCGATTCCGCTGGCTCACCGCGCGCCCCACCGGATGGTCCCTCCTCGTCCCTGTCGTCGCCGCCCTCGCCGGGCTCCTCTTCTCCACGTCCGGCCAGACCGCTCGCGGCACGGACCTGCGCTCCGAGGGGACGGATCTGCCCGGCCTCATCCGCGCCGAGACCCTCGACAACGAGAAGCGCAACGGTGAGCTCGCGCTCATCCAGCAGGATGTCGACACGCTCTCGGCGGCCACCACGGGCAACGCCACGACGAACAAACTCACCGAGCAGGCGGAGGCGCTCGCGGCCGATGCCGGCACCCGCGCCGTCACGGGACCGACCGTCACCGTCAGCCTCGACGACGCGCCGCTGACCGCGGCCGAGGTGCCCGACGGCTTCACCGTCGACGACATCGTCGTCCACCAGCAGGACGTGCAGGCCGTCGTCAACGCGCTGTGGAAGGGGGGCGCCGAGGCCATGATGCTCATGGACCAGCGCGTCATCTCCACCAGCGCCGTGCGGTGCGTCGGCAACACCCTGATCCTCCAGGGTCGCGTGTACTCGCCCCCCTTCACCATCAAGGCCGTCGGTGACCCGGCCCAGCTCAAGGCAGCCCTCGAGAAGGACCGCGCAGTCGGGATCTATCGGCAGTACGTCAACCTCGTCGGACTCGGCTATGAGGTCAGCGAGGACCCCGAGGAGACCCTGCCCGCGTACGAGGGCTCGACCCGCCTGCAGCACGCGGCGCCCGCCTACTGACGGCGCGCCGGGACGAGTCGCCCGGCGCGTCATACTTGGCCCATGAGCCGCATCCTCGTCGTCGACAACTACGACAGCTTCGTCTTCACGATCGTCGGCTACCTCCAGCAGCTCGGCGCGGAGACGACGGTCGTGCGCAACGATGCGATCAGCCCGGCCGACGGCGCCGACTACGACGGCGTCCTCATCTCACCCGGCCCCGGCACCCCCGAGGAGGCCGGTGTCTCGATCGCGATGATCGAGGCCTGTGCGGAGCGGGCCCAGCCGATGCTCGGCGTCTGCCTCGGCCACCAGGCCCTCGGGGTCGTGCTTGGCGCCACGGTCGGACGCGCCCCGGAGCTCCTGCACGGCAAGACGTCCCAGGTCATCCACGGCGGCGACGGCGTGCTCGAGGGGCTGCCGACCCCCTTCACCGCCACCCGCTATCACTCGCTGACGATCGACCCCGCGACCGTGCCCGAGACGCTCGTGCCGACCGGCCACACCGAGAGCGGCATCATCATGGCCGCCCGGCACCGCGACCTTCCGCTGCACGGCGTGCAGTTCCACCCCGAGAGCGTGCTCACCGTCGGCGGTCACCGGATCTTCGCGAACTGGCTCGCCCTGACCGGCGACGCGGACGCCGTCGCCACGTCGGCCGGGCTCAGCCCCCTCGTGCGCGACGCCGAGGGCGTCGCCCGCGCCGTCGCCGCCGGCTGACGTCAGTCCGAGAGGACGTTGCCGCGGCCCGGCGGACGGGTCGAGGTCGGCTTCGGCGTCGTGGTCGTGGACGACGACGAGGACGAGGACGATGTGTCGCTCGGTGTCGTCGACGTGCTGCCGGACGAGGTCGGGCTCGTCGTGGTCGTCGTGGACGACGTCGCCGGCGGGGGCTGCGTCGTCGTGACCGTCACCGGCGCGGCGATGGCGTAGGTGAGGGTGAAGGTCGTCGTGTTCAGCCGCTTGCCCTGGCCAGGGTCCTGACCGATGACGGTGTTGGGCTCCTCGCTCGAGGTGATGCTCTCGGTCTTCACCTTGAGCCCGCGCGAGGTGAACCACTCGGTCGCCCGCTGGATCTCCCAGCCGGAGAAGTTCGGGATCCGCACCGCGCCCGTGGAGATGGCGAGGTCGACCGGGTCCCGCTCGGAGAGGTTGGCGTAGGGCGTGGGGTCGGCGCTGATGACATGGCCCTTGGGCACGGTGGGAGAGTCCTCCTTCGTCACCTTGCCGAGGGTGAGGCCGGCCTCCTTGATCATGGCCTCGGCCTTCTTCTGCGTCTCCCCGACGACCGGCGGCACCTCCGTCTCGGCCGGTCCGGAGGACACCGTGACGGTGACGACCCTGTTCTGCTCGACCTCGGCGGAGGGGTCCGGGTCCTGATCGGTGACGATGCCGGGCTCGACGTCGGTGCTCGGCTCCGCCACGACGTTCATCTGCAGGCGCGCGTCCGTGAGTCGCTTCTTGGCCACGGCCTGGTCGAGGCCGATCACCCGCGGGACCGCGACGAGCCGGCTCAGCTCCTGGTTGTCGCGGTACTGCTTCACGGCGAAGGCGCCGAGCGCGATGGCGGCGACGAGCGCCGCGACGACGAAGACCCAGCCCCACGGGCTGCGCTGGCGCCGTCGGTCCCGGTCCACGGGCGCGACCGGGTGGAGCGCGGTCTCGGGCTCGTGCGGCAGCGGACGACCGCCGGTGCCGGCCGGGAGGAACTGGGTGTTCTCCTGGTCGGCGGTCTCCTCGCCGGCGGGCCCGAGCAGGGCCGCGCTCGCGGCGGGGCTGATCGAGCGACCCTGGGCGATCCGCAGCAGGTCGGTCCGCATGTCCCCGGCGCCCTGGTAGCGGACCTCCCGGTCCTTGGCGAGGGCGTGCAGCACGACGGCGTCGTAGTCCGACGGCAGCTCGGGGACGAACTCGCTCGGGCGCGGCGGCGCCTTGCGCACGTGCTGGTAGGTCAGCGAGATCGGGTCACCGGTGAAGGGGGTCCGCCCGGTCAGCAGCTCGAAGAGGAGGCAGCCGGTCGAGTAGACGTCGCTGCGGTGGTCGACCTGCTGGCCCTCGGCCTGCTCCGGCGAGATGTACTGCGCCGTGCCGATGACGGCGGACGTCTGGGTCATCGTCGCCTGGGCGTCGGCCATGGCTCGGGCGATGCCGAAGTCCATGACCTTGACCTCACCGCCTTCGCCGAGCATGACGTTGCCCGGCTTGATGTCGCGGTGGACGATCCCCATCTGGTGGCTGTAGGCGAGCGCGTCGAGGACCGCGGCGGTGATCCGGCCGGCGACCTCGGGCTCGAGCGTGCCCTCGTCGTTGAGCACCTCGCGCAGCGTCCGCCCCTGCACGTACTCCATGACGATGTAGGGCACGTCGATCTCGGCGCCGCCGAACTCGGTGAGCTTGTCCTCGCCGGAGTCGTACACGGCGACGATCGAGGGGTGGTTCAGACCCGCGACGGACTGCGCCTCCCGGCGGAACCGGATGAGGAAGGAGGAGTCACGGGCGTGGTCGGAGCGCAGGATCTTGATGGCGACGTCCCGCCCGAGACGCGTGTCGTAGCCGCGGTGGACCTCGGCCATCCCGCCACGGCCGATG
This sequence comes from Janibacter zhaoxuefangae, assembly GCF_050271985.1. Classification (GTDB taxonomy): domain Bacteria; phylum Actinomycetota; class Actinomycetes; order Actinomycetales; family Dermatophilaceae. The sequence continues at coordinate 31,020 of NZ_CP189849.1, forward strand.
AGTTCGCCGACCTCGTATCGTCCGCCGAGGAGGCGCGGTGTGGTGCTCACGCGGCTCCCCCTTCGCTCGCGTCGGTGGTGGCCTCGATCAGCCCACCGCTGGTCATCATCATCGTCCCTCGCGTGCCGAGTGTCGTCACGGGTTGATCACCGCCTCCATGACCGCCTTCGCGATCGGGCCGGCGACGGTGCCGCCATAGGCCTCGCTGCCGGCCTTGCCGCCGTCCTCGACGACCACGGCGACGGCGACCTGCGGGTCGTCCGCCGGCGCGAAGGCGGTGAACCAGGCGTGCGGCGCGGCGTCCTTGGCGTGCTCGGCCGTGCCCGTCTTGCCCGCGACGGCGACGCCGGGGATCTGGGCCGCGGTGCCGGTGCCGGACTCGACGACGGCCTGCATCATGTCGGTCAGGGCGTCGGCGGTCTCGGGCGACATCGCCTCGGACAGCTGCTCGACCTTCTTCTCCTCGAGCACCGACGTGTCCGACCCGAGGATCGAGCGGACCATGTGCGGGCGCATGACGACGCCGTCGTTGGCCACGGCCGCGGCGATCATCGCCACCTGGAGCGGGGTCGTGCGGACCTCGAACTGGCCGATGGCGCTCTGGGCCGTCTGCGGCTCGTCGGCGTCGGCGGGGAAGGTCGAGTCGGCCACGCGCATGGGGATGTCGAGGCGGTCGCCGAAGCCGAAGCGGGACGCCTGGTCGGCGAGGGTCTCGGCGCCGAGCTCCATGCCGAGCCAGCCGAAGGCGGTGTTGCACGACGTCTCGAGCGCCTGGAGGAGGGTCGTCTTGTTGTTCGGTCCGCAGGCGCCGGGGTGGCTGTTGGGCAGGTTCGTCGTCGTCTGCGGCAGGTCGAGCTCGGCCGGACCGGGGAGGGTCGAGTCCTTGGTGAACGTGCCCGACTCGATGGCCGCGGCGGCGGTGACGATCTTGAAGGTGGACCCCGGCGGGTAGAGGTTGCCGCCGATGGCGCGGTTGACGAGCGGGCGCGTCGGGTCGCCGTTGAGTTCGGTCCACGCCTCCTGCTGCGCCGTGACGTCGTGCGTCGCCAGCAGCGAGGGGTCGTAGTTGGGCTTGCTCACCATGGCGAGGATCTCGCCGGTGCGCGGGTCGAGCGCGACGACGGCGCCGCGCTGGTCGCCGAGGGCCTCCGAGGCGGCGCGCTGCACGGCCGGGTCGATGGTCAGCTCGACGCTGGCACCCTTCGCCCGTCGGCCGGTGAGGAGGTCGGTGACGCGCCCGTAGAAGAGCTTGTCGCTCTGCCCCGACAGCAGCGCGTTCTCGGCGTCCTCGACGCCGCCGCCGGTGCCGTAGACGAACGAGTAGAAGCCCGTCACGTGCGAGTAGAGCTGCGGGCTGCTGTAGGTGCGCTGCCACTTCAGCTCGTCCTTGGTGGCCGTGCTGCGGGCGATCGGCTCGCCATCGACGAGGATCTGGCCGCGCTCGCGGTTGTAGGAGTTGAGCAGGGTGCGCCGGTTGTCGCTGCGGTTGTTGATGTCCGCGGACCCGATCGACTGGATCCACGTCGAGGCGATCAGCAGCGCGGCGAAGAGGAAGGCGGTCAGCGACGCGAGCCGCCGGATGGGGTCGTTCATCGGAGCCTCACCACCTCGGTGGGTGCCTCGTCGGCGACGGGCAGCTCCTCGAGCGGGCGACGGGCGTGGTCGCTGATCCGCAGCAGCAGCGCGGCGAGCGTCCAGTTGGTCAGCAGCGAGCTGCCGCCATAGGCCATGAAGGGGAGCGTCAGGCCGGTCAGCGGGATGACGCGGGTGACGCCGCCGACGACGACGAAGACCTGGAGGGCGACGGCGAAGGCGAGGCCCGAGGCCAGCAGCTTGCCGAACCCGTCGCGCAGGCCGATCGCCGTGCGCAGGCCGCGCTCGACGAGGAGGGCGTAGAGCGCGAGGATCGCGAAGACCCCGACGAGGCCGAGCTCCTCACCGAACGACGGGAAGATCAGGTCGGACTCGGCGAAGTAGTTGAGGTCCGGGCGTCCCCGACCCAGCCCCGTGCCGAGCAGGCCGCCGCTGGCCATGCCCATGATCCCCTTCGCGATCTGGTCGGAGGCCTGAAGGGCCTCCGGGCTCCACGTGTCGAGCCAGATGAGGACGCGGGTCTGAAGGTGGGAGAAGAGCAGGTAGGCGACGTACGCGCCGGCCGCGGCGAGCCCCAGGCCGATGGCGATCCACGAGATCCGCTCCGTCGCGACGTAGAGCATGGAGACGAAGATGCCGAAGAGGAGGAGCGAGGTGCCGAGATCGGTCTCGAGGACGAGGACGAGGACGCTGAGCATCCACACCGCGAGGATCGGACCGAGGTCGCGGCCGCGCGGGAAGGTGATCCCGAGGACCTTGTTGCCCGCGAGGGAGAGGACGTCGCGGGTCTGCACGAGGTAGCCGGCGAAGAAGATCGCAAGGAGGATCTTGGCGAGCTCCGCGGGCTGGAAGGTGAACGGGCCCAGGCCGATCCAGATGCGGGCGCCGTTGACCTCGCGGCCGATGACGGGCAGCAGCGGCAGCAGCAGGAGCACGATGCCCGCGGCGCCGGAGAGGTAGGTCTTCTGCCGGAGGGTGCGGTGGTCGCGCAGGACGATGAGCGCGCCGATGGCGATGGCGACGGCGAGGGCGCTCCACTGGAGTTGGCGGAAGGCCAGGCCCTCGGTGATCGAGCGGCCGTTGGCGATGTCGAGCCGGTGGATCATCACGAGTCCGAGGCCGTTGAGCAGCGTGACGATCGGCAGGATGAGCGGGTCCGCGTAGGACGCCCGCCAGCGCAGCACGAGGTGGAAGGCGATCGCGATGGCGAGCAGGCCGCCGGTGTGCGCGAGCAGGTCCGGCGGGACGCTGCCGCCAGTGGCGAGTTCGACGTTGACGTAGGCGAGCACGACGATGCCGACGGCCACGAGCAGCAGGGCGAGCTCGACGTTGCGGCCGCGCTTCGGGGGGACGGTGGAGATCGCGGTCATGAGGTGCTCCGCGTGGTGGTTGGCGTCGGGGAGGTCGTGCGCGAGGTGCTCGTGGACGTGCTGGTCCTGCTGGAGCCGCCGTCGGAGGTGCCGTCGGAGGTGCGCGAGCGGGAACTGCCGGAGGTTGACGACGAGGTGCTCGACGACGGCGCGGGCGACTGGCCGTCGCCGCACGGCTGCCCCTCCGCCTTCCGCTCGCGGCAGGCCGCGGCCCGCGACTCGAGCTCGGCGACGCGCTCGCGGGCGTTCTCGAGGCTGCTGGCGTTGATCGTCGAGCGCACGCCATCGCGATAGAAGGCCGGAAGGTCGGCCAGGCTCGTCGTGCTCGTCTCGACGACGGTGTGCAGGGTCAGCGGGCCGACGTCCTGGGCGACGCCGCGATAGATCGCGACGTGGCCCCCTTCGTCCCCGATGAAGTACTGGTCCTGGGTCCACGACCACGCCGCATAGAGCCCGGTCGCGACGACGAGCAGGGCCGCCGCGAGCGCACCGATCCCCTTGAGCCAGCGGGCCACCCGCGACGATCCGGTCTCCTCGGCGAGGGCCGGCTCGTCCCGGCGGGTGAGGGCGGCGGCCTTGGAGGCCGGGGAGTCGCTCACGGGCCGGCGGGTGCGGTTCAGGGACGCGGCGCCGACGATCTCGGGCTGGGTCGGGGGCGTGCGCGAGGGGTCGACCGCGTCGGCGACGACCACCGTGACGTTGTCGGGGGCACCGGCACGCAGGGCGAGGGCCACGAGGGCGTCGGCGGTCGCGCCCGGCGGACGACCCTGGCGCAGGAGGTCCTCGATGGTGTCGGCGGCGACGAAGCCGGACAGGCCGTCGGAGCAGATCAACAGGCGGTCGCCGGGCCGGGCCTCGCGGGCGCTGAGGTCGGGCTCGTCGTCGGGCTGACCGGTGAGGACGCGCGTCACGAGGGAGCGCTGCGGGTGGCTCAAGGCCTCCTCCTCGGTGATCCGCCCCTCGTCGACGAGGGTCTGGACGAAGGAGTGGTCGTGCGTCAGCTGGGTGAAGGAGTCGCCGCGCAGCAGGTAGGCCCGGGAGTCGCCGATGTGGGCGAGGACGAGGCGGTTGCGGGTGCGCAGGATCGCCGTGACGGTGGTACCCATGCCCTCGAGCTCGGGCTGCTCGCGGATGAGCCGGCCGAGGTCGGCGTTGGCGGCGGCGATCGCGCGGGTCAGCTCGTCCGCGGCGTCGGCGGCGTTGAAGGACTCACCGTCGAGTTCGACGATGCGGCCGATGACGGTCGAACTCGCCGTGTCGCCACCGGCGTGGCCGCCCATGCCGTCGGCGACGACGAGCAGGTGCGGGCCGGCATAGCCGGAGTCCTGGTTGTCGGACCGGACCATCCCCGTGTCGGAGCGGGCGGCGTAGTGGAAGGCGACGGGCACGCGCGTTACTTCCGCAGCTCGATGACGGTCTGGCCGATCCGGATGCTCGTGCCGGCCTCGACGGGGACGGCGCCGTGGATCTGCTGCTGACCGACGAAGGTGCCGTTCGTGGAGTCGAGGTCCTCGAGCACCCAGCCGGCCTCGTCACGGTAGATGCGGGCGTGCCGCCCGGAGGCGAAGTCGTCGTCGAGGGCGAGCGCGCACTCGGGGTTGCGGCCGATGAGAGTGCCGGAGTCCTTGAGGCGCATCGTCGTGCCGGCCATCCGGCCGGTCGTGACGACGAGCTGGCTCGGCAGCTTGGCGCGGACGGCGCGGGCCGGGCGGTCGCGACCTTCGCTGCGGGCGGTGGGGGCGGTGGGGGCGGCGGGCCGACGCTGGACGCGCGTGCCGTACATGTCGCCGCGCAGGACGCCGGCCACGCTGAAGACGAAGAGCCACAGCAGCACGAGGACGGCCAGGCGCAGGATCGTCAGGGTCAGTTCACTCATGGGTCACGTCACTCACGGGTCGGCGGCGTCACCGGCGGCCGGTGCGGAAGGTGACGGTGGTGCGGCCGACCGTGATCCGGTCGCCGTCCTGCAGGCGCTGCCCCGTGGTCCGGTCGCTGTTGACGAAGGTGCCGTTGGTGGAGCCGAGGTCGCGCAGGCTCGCCACGTAGCGGGGTCCGTCGTTGGTGATCCGGATTTCGCAGTGGCGGCGGGAGATGCCCGGGTCGTCGAGGATGACGTCCGCGCTGTCGTCGCGGCCGAGGACGGTCATCGGGCCGATCAGGGGGTAGCGCTCGCCGTCGACGTCGAGCCAGGGGCGGTCGGCGAAGGAGGCCGGTCGCGGCGGGGCCGGCGGCGTGGTGGGGCGGCGCGCCGGGGCCGGGGCCGGGGCGGCGGCGGCCAGGTCCTCGGGCTCACGCAGCGGGTCGACGGCGGGCATCTCCATCGAGTACTCGTCGTAGGGGTTGTCCGGGTCGGTGCCCTCGAGCTCGTCCGGGTAGTCCGCGTCGTAGTCGTCGTCGCGCGTGCTCGACACGGGAGGGCGGGCGGTGGGGCGCTGGGCATCGTCGGCCTCGGCGGGGCGGCGGACCGTCGCGGGGCGGACGCGGAAGACGCCGGTCTCGAGTTCCTCGTCGGCCTCGAGCGCGACCTGGACCGGACCACCGGGCTGGTAGCGCTGGGAGTCGGCGTGCTCCTCCGCTGCGGCGATGAGCTCCTGCTCGAGCTCCTCGTCGAACTCGGCGAGGCGCTCGAAGTCGCCCGGGCTGAGCTCGATGGTGAAGAGGTTGGGGACGATGGTGCGTCCGCGACCGAGCACGGCGGCGCGGTCGTCCATGGCGCGCCGGATGGCGGAGGCGATCTCGAGCGGCTGGACCTCGGCGCGGAAGGCGCGGGCGAAGGCGCCGACGACGGCGCGCTCGAGCTTTTGCTCCATGCGCTGGAACAGGCTCATGCGTCGCTCCTCCTTCGGTGGGTGGTCCGTGTGGTGCTGCGGTGCAGATGGTGCTGGCCCGGATCGGGTCGCTTCGATCCTAACTGGCTGACCCTGCACGACAACTGAACCTGCAGGTGGGGGGCCCGCGCGCCACGCGGGCGTCGGCGGTGGGGTGTCCAGCCGGGTTTGGACGAAGGGGGGTCCATGCAGCACACTAGGTCTGCTCCGATGAGGGGCACACTCACTGCGCGAGTGGCGGAACGGCAGACGCGCTGGCTTCAGGTGCCAGTGTCCGCAAGGGCGTGGGGGTTCAAATCCCCCCTCGCGCACGTACCTGAGAAGGACCCCCGACGTGATCGTCAGGGGTCCTTCTCCATGTACATCGAGCCAGCGGGATCCGTCCCCCCGCCCCACCAGTATCGGGTCACCCGATATTCGCAGCCGTACCCGACTTCGCATGTCGGGTGAAGCGCACCTTTGTCGGGTGAAGCACCCGGCTCACGGCCGCCGCCCCGAGTTTGGGACACCTGATGTCCCAAACTCGACCGAAGGGGGCCCGCCGCCCCGAGTTTGGGACACCTGATGTCCCAAACTCGACGGCTGACGTGCCGGGGCATCGCGCTCGGCCCGCAGCGGGGCACCTACGATCGAGGGCGTGTCCGAGCCCTCCCTGACCGTCCTGCTCCTCCTCGCCCTGGCGGGACTCTCGGCGGGATTCGTCGACGCGGTCGTCGGCGGAGGCGGGCTCGTCCAGCTGCCCGCGCTGCTCGTCGCCTTCCCCGGGGCCCTGCCCGTCCAGGTCCTCGCGACGAACAAGCTCGCCTCGATCTGTGGCACGACGGCCAGCTCGGCGACGTACTACCGGCGGGTCAAGCCGGACCCGCGCACCTTCCTGCCCCTCATGGCGTTCGCCTTCGCCGGCGCTGCCGGGGGATCGGTCGTCGCGAGCCACATCCCGAAGTCCGCCTTCAACCCGATCATCCTCGTGGCGTTGATCGTCGTGGGTGCCTACGTCCTCTTCAAGCCGACGATGGGCGAGTCGACGCAGTTGCGCTGGGACGGGCACCGGCACCGCATCGGCGCCATGCTCACCGGCCTGGTCATCGGCTTCTACGACGGCGTCCTCGGCCCCGGTACGGGCTCCTTCTTCGTCATCACCCTCGTCGGCCTCCTCGGCTACAACTTCCTCGAGGCCTCCGCGAAGGCGAAGCTCGCCAACTGGGCCACCAACCTCGCCTCGCTCGCCGTCTTCGTCCCGCAGGGCGCCGTCATGTGGAAGGTCGGCCTGCTCATGGGCGTCGCCAACCTCCTGGGCGGCTACATCGGGGCCCGGACCGCGGTGGCGAAGGGGTCCGCCTTCGTCCGGATCTTCTTCGTCCTCGTCGTCGGGGCCTTCATCGTCAAGATCGGCGGCGACGTCTTCGGCGTCTGGTCCTGATCCGACCGTTGCTCGGACCTGCCGACGACGGTCGTCCGCGCTAGCGTGAAGTGGCCACGCCGCAGGGACGGCACGGCACACACCGAACCGTGGAGGAAGTCATGGACGAGTCCAACGAGAAGGTCACCGAGGAGTTCGCCGCCGAGCACGACCCGGCGAACCACGACATCGCCGCGGGCGAGGAGTTCCGTCAGCCGACGGACTGGACCGCGGAGGATCATGGCGGCCCGCAGGTGTGGGACAGCGAGGGCACCCTCGTCGAAGGACACGACCCGCGGCAGAACGCCGACGGCACCCTGCAGACGGGCGTCGGCGGAGCGCTCGGCGCCACCGGTGGTGCGGGCGGCGACCAGGGCGCCGATGGCCGCCGGATCTCGTCGATCGAGGAGATCCGCGACGGCGGCTACGGCATCGGGTCGGCCGCGACCCTCGAGGACGGCGCCCAGCCCTTCGGGCACGACGTGAAGGCGTGGGAGGACACCCGCACCCACCTCCAGCCCGGCGACGAGGGCTACGACGGCGTCGACCCGCACCTCTGGTTCGCCGACGGCGAGTCCGCCGAGCGCGCTGGCTTCCCGCACGCCCACTGAGCGAAAGGCTTCACGATGACCCAGCCCAGCACCCTTCGTCGCCTCCTGGCCGTCGGCGCGGCGACCGCCCTCGCCATGCCTCTCGCCACCTCCGCGGTGGCCGCCCCACCCTCGACCGACGCCGACTGGGACGTCACGGTCGTCGACCCGGACCAGGGGTTCCGTGGCCTCGACGCCGTCGACCGGGACACCGCATGGGTCACCGGCGGCAGTGCCTCCGGCGGCGAAGGCGGCGTCTTCCGCACGACGAACGGCGGAGCGCACTGGGAGGACGTCCGCCCGGCCGGCTCCGAGGGCTTGATGGTCCGGGATGTCGAGGCGCGTGACGCCGAGACGGCCGTCGTCCTCGCCATCGGACCCGGCGAAGCCTCCCGGATCTACCGGACGACGGACGGCGGCGCGACGTGGGCGGAGACGTTCCGCAACACCGAGGAGGCCGCCTTCTACAACTGTGTCGACTTCGCACCGGGTGGCCGCGACGGTCTCGCGGTGAGCGACCCCGTCGACGGGCGCTTCCGCATCCTGCGCACCGCTGACGGGGGCGCGTCGTGGGAGGTCCTGCCGACGGCGGGGATGCCGGATTCGACCGGGGAGTTCAACTTCTCCGCGAGTGGTGACTGCCTCGTCATGGACGGGCGCGATGCGTGGTTCGGCTCGGGCGGCGCGGACTCGCGCGTCTTCCATTCGCGGGACCTCGGCATGACGTGGACGGCCACGGACAGCGGGCTGCCCGCCGGTGAGGCCGCCGGCGTCTTCGGGATGGCGACGAAGAACCCGCGCCAGGCCGTCGTCGTCGGTGGCGACTTCGCCGCCCCGGACAACGGGACGGACGCCGCCGCCACGACGCGCGACGGCGCCACGTGGACCGGTGGTGGCGACGTGGCCCACCTGGGTGAGGACGCCGCCTTCGTCCCGGGCACGCGGGCCACGGTCCTCGCGGTCGGCCAGGGCGGTGCCATCGGCGGGACGAGTCGCAGCCTCGACGGCGGACGGACGTGGACGCAGGTCAGTGACGAGGCCTTCCACACGCTCGACTGCACCAACGACGGCAGTTGCTGGGCGGCCGGTGGGGGCGGTCGCGTCGGACGGCTCGATCTGCACTGACCCGCTTCACGGGTGACGACAGGCCGCGGGGCCGGATCCATGACGGATCCGGCCCCGCAGTCTGTGCGACGGTCGGCTCACTCGTAGTGGACCGTGGCGCCGAAGGCCGTGACGTAGGCGGACCCGCAGCTCACGGAGGCGCGGTAGCCGTCCTTCGTCCACGCCGAGTACTTCCAGTACGAACCGCCCTGCCCGCGTGGCGCCGCCCGAACAGCCGTCGGGGTGACCCGACGACCGCCAGCACGTCTTGGGTGATTCACGACCAGGCCTCACCGAGCGTCGCCACGACGACCCAGGAGGCCAGCCCGCACACGAGCGCGAAGCTGGCGGTCCAGACGAGCGTCGGCACCCCGGTCAGGTGGGCGAGGACGCCGGGGTCGCTCGAGCGGCCGCCGCGCAGGACGGCGCCCAGGTGCCGCCAGGCGCCGACGACGAGGACGATCCCCACGCCGACGAGGACCTGCGCGCGCACGGTGTCGTCCGCCCACCACCACAGCGCGAAGGTCGCCCCGAGGGCGACCATCACGACGATCGCCGTCAGCGCGGAGCGCACCCGGATGAGCGCGATGAGCAGCCCGACGAGGATCACGGCCAGCCCGGGTCCGGCCCACCCCGTCCCGGCGAGCCAGGTGAGGACGGCACCGACGACGGCGGGCGCGGGGTAGCCGGCCCAGGTTGAGGCCACCTGGCCCGGCCCCCGAGCCGGCCCGCGGGTGACGGCGTGACCCGACATGTCGCCGCGCACGACGAAGCCGGTGAACTGGCGGCCGACGAGGACGCCGACGCCCGCATGCCCGAGTTCGTGGACGAGCGTGATGCCGACGCGCAGCACGCGCCACAGGGGGTCGATGGCGACGGCCGCCAGCGCGAGCAGGAGGACCACGCTCAGCTCGGAGGCCCCGAGGGTGACGTCGTGCGCGGCCGGCAGCAGCCGTCCGGCGATCCCCGTCAGCAGCCCGTCGTCCATGCCGCGGAACCTAGCCCACCCACCTGTCCGGCCCCCTGGGCGACGACCCCGGGCCTGACATCGGGCCCGTATTGGGCCTGACTTGGGCCCCGGATGGGGCCCGCGGGCCCACGACCGGGCGACCTTCGCGCACCTACTCTGGCGCTGCCCGGTTGGATCTCAGGGGAGCCGACCGGGCCTCAGCCAAGGGAGATCATGGACACGAAGCGCGCCCGAACCGGCCGGATCAGGGGGCTCCGTCACGCACTCGCGGAGACGGGTGCGGCCGGGCTGGAGTACGTCGCCGGCGTCATCACGGCGGCCTTCCTCGTCGGCGCCGTCTTCATCGCCATCTCGCCCCAGAGCGCGGACATCCGCGGTGCGGTCTGCCGCGCGGTGGGCCAGGTCGTCCAGACCGACCTCGGCTGCGCGCCGGGTGGAGGCGACACCGAGGACGAGGCCCAGCCACCGACCGACCAGGACTTCGAACCGGAGAAGTGCAAGATCCACGAGACCGGTGACGAATACAGCTCCGTCATCAAGATCGGCTTCATCGAGATCGGCGAGAACGCCGGCTTCGTCGTCACGGAGTACAGCGACGGCACGGTCACGATGATGGCGACCAACGGCGCCGAGATCGGGGCCACGGGCGGTTTCGGTGCCGATGCCGCGTGGGGCGAGATGGAGGCCGAGGCGAAGATCGACTTCGGCGGCGGGGTGACGTTCGACTACGGCAGCACGTGGTCCTTCGAGAACCAGGACCAGGCAAACGAGTTCCGCGACGACCTCGATGCCTACCTGATGTACCAGTACCAAATCACGCACCCGACGTGCGCGATGGGGACGTGCATCCCCTACATGGGTCCCTCGGTCGACCCGCCGCCGGTCCCCTCGACCACCTTCGGCGGCATCGGTGTCAACGGTGACGTGACCGGTGACCTCGGGATCTCCGCCGGCAGCGACACGCCGCTGAGCACGACCCAGCTCACCGACCAGGGCTTCAGCGCGTCCCTCAGCCCGCAGGCCCAGTGGACCGTCACCAACGACAACGGCAACACCCCCGACGACGCCTCCGACGACACCCGGACCTATGTCACGGACATGTCCCTCAACGGCGAACTGACCGGCCAGGTCGGTCTCGCGACCGGTGGCGGTGGCTCCATGGTGGGCATGTCCCTGTCGGTCAAGAAGGACGCGGACGGCAACATCATCGAGATCCAGATCGTCTCCACGAGCGAGGTGACCTCGGCCGGTGGCGGCGAGGGCGAAGCCGAGGTCAACAACGGTGGGACGCCGACGCGCAACGGCGGCTCCGGCAGCATCAACGCGGGGTCGACCAACGGCGACGTCGTCGTCACCGAGACGACGCTGGCCCTCGACCCGGAGAACGCCGAACAGCAGCAGATCGCGACCGACTGGCTGGGTGGCACGGGCAACTACGAGTGGCCCGGACTGATCAGCCTCAACGACGCGAACCCCGCGCAGGCCGACCCCGAAGACCCCTTCGGGACGCTCCTCTTCGAGAACGCGACGAGCAGCAGCATCGCCTACGACCACGTCACCGACGTCGCCGGATTCGCGCTCAACGTCAAGTTCGGGATGGCCTTCGGCGTGGACTTCTCCATGGAGAACTCGGAGACGACCGCGACGGAGGCGACCTACCTCGGAGCCCCCCGCGCCGACGGCACGCGACCGGTCCTCGACTACACCGAATGCGTGGCATGATGCGCGGCGTCCGCGCCGGCGGCGCGACACAGACCCGACGGAAGGTGACCATGCGGGCCCGTATGTGCACGACAGTCATGACGGTGGCGGCCGTGGTCGGCCTGTCCGCCTGCTCGAGCGGTGGCCCCGCCGGTGGAGGCGCCGCCGAGGGCTGGACGGAGGTGAAGGTCGGGCGGCTGACGCTCGAGCGACCCGCCGACTGGACCGAGGAGTCGCCCACCGGGGAGGCCTGGGACACGAAGTACGTCGGCGACGGCATCGAGCTGCAGGTCTCCGGCGAGTTCAGCGACGACCCCACCGCGAATGCGGCCCTCAGCCGCCTCGACCTGCCGGCCACGCTCCGCCTCGAGGGCTACAAGGGCGGCGGGATGCAGGACCTCGAGGTCGAGGGCGCCGACTCCGCCATCCGCAGCGACTTCACCTTCACGCACGAGAAGGAGACGTGGGAGGGCACCTGGGTCATCGCCGGCCAGTGGCCCCATCCTCAGACGGCCGCCGTCGCGATCAACGGGGCCAACCCCGACCCGGAGACGGTCCGGCACATCATCGAGAGCCTGACCTTCGAGAAGAAGCAGGGATGACGCGTCGATGACCAGGACGACGAAGGCGGCCCTCGCGTCGGCGCTCACGACGATCGCCCTCGTGTGGGGGATCACCCGCCTGGTGATGGCGCTCGTGATCGTCGTGGGTCCGGTGGCGGCGGTCGGCGGCGGCCTCATGGCCGGATGGCTCGCGCCGCGCCTGACCCTCGGTGCGCGCGTGGGTCTCGCCGCCGTCGTCAACGTCGTCGCCGTCGTGGTGATGGCCCTGCTCGTGGCCGGGGCGGGGGGGCAGCCCGCTCTCCACCCCGGGGCTCGCCGTGGGGTGGCTCGCGACCTTCGTCCTCATGACGGTCGCGCACGTCGGTGCGGCCGCCCTGATCGCGGGCGGGGCCCGAACGGGTCAGCGGTAACCACCCGTTCGGGCCTGACGCGCCACCGGGCCGGCGCACAGACTGACAGGCATGGGCGAGCCTCCGGGTGCCTTCGTGGCCCGACAGGGGGAAGTGCGCCATCTCGTGGCCTTGGTCCACGCCGATGACGGAGGGCACACCCTCGTCACGGCCGCCCCGGGCATGGGGAAGACGGCGCTCGCACGGCACGTCCTGCGGGAGGTGGACGGCAGCGCGGGGCACGTCCTGACGGCTCGGCCGACCGCCTTCGACGAGCAACTCCCCTTCAGCGCCCTGTCCGAACTCCTCTCGCCTGTCGGGGAATCCGTCATCGAGGCGCTGCCCGCGCCGCAGCGCCGCGCGCTGCGCGCCGCGCTGCTGCACGACGATCCGGGGGCCGAGGTCGACCCCCGCGCCGTCGCGGCCGGGTTGGGCACCGTCCTGCGAACCCTGGCACCGGTCCTGATCGTCGTGGACGATGCCCACTGGCTCGACGCGTCGACCCGTTGGGCGCTCGGAGTCGTCCTGCGCGGCGCCCACGACGGCCGAGTGCGGCTGCTCGCCCTGGGGCGACCCGCGACCGTCGAGCCCTGGCTGCCCGACGACACCACCGAGGTGACCCTCGGCCCACTCGACGAGGAGGAGATCTACGACGTCGTCCGCGCCGAGCTCGGTGTCGAACTCGACCGGGGGCGACTCGACGCGGTCGCCCGGGCCTCAGGCGGGAACCCGTCGCTCGCGCTGGAGGTCGCCCGGCTCCGGGTGCAGGAGGACGACGAGGCGGTGGACTCGTCGGCGCCAGCGGGCGTCGACGCACTCGCCGAGGCGCGCGTGCGTGCCTTCCCACCATTGACGCGGGCCGCGCTGCTGATGGCGGCGCTCGCCACGGAGCCGCGGGTCGCGGACGTCGCGGCCGCGTGCGACGTCGACGTCCCCGCGTTCGTGGAGGCCCTCGCGCCCGCCGAGGCCGACGGGCTCGTTCGCCTCACGGACGTCGTCGAGTTCGCGCACCCCCTCTTCGCCCACGCGGTCGTCCACTCCGTCGCCCACGTCACCGTCCAGGCGGCCCATGCCCGTCTCGCCGAGGTCGCCTCCGGGAGCGAGGCGCGGGTGCGTCACCTCGGGCACGCGGGCGACGACCCCGACGACGACCTTGCCGCGGACCTCGAGGCGGCCGCTCACGAAGCCCGCGCTCGCGGAGCCTGGGACACCTCACTGGAACTGCTCGAACGCGGAGTTACGCGATCGCCGGTCGACTCCGTGCAGCGGGACCGGCGCCGGCTCGTCCTCGCGGACTGGCTCATGGTGGCGGGGCGCCACGACCGGGCCGAGGCCCTCCTTGAGGAGCTCGCCCGCTGTCACGACTCCGACATCCGGTGCGAGGCGCTCCTCCACCTGGGCATCCTCAGCCAGTCCACCGGCACCCGTCGCGAGACCGACGCGATCATCGCGCGGCTGGGCGCCGAGCGACCATCGGCGCTGACGCTCGCCGCGCGTCTGGTCCACCTCGAGGGGTCGACCCCGCGGGCCATCCGGCACGAGCAGGTCACCGGGGCACGCCGGATCCTCGAGGCACTCGAGTCCACCCCCGACGTCGACCGGGTCCTCGCGGCGGCGTTGACCTGCGAGGGACGGTGGCACCACCAGCGGCTCGACCCGCGCCCGGAGCTGCTCGAGCGGGCCGTCGCGCTCCAACGGTCCGCCCCGCCACCGCTCGTGTTGTCCCGCGCCGACTTCGTGCTGGCCAAGCAGGCCCTCTTCGCCGATCACCACGACGAGGCCCGTGCCGAGCTGACGAGGATCGCGAAGGAGGCCCTCGCCCTCGGCGACGACGTCTCCGCGGCGGAGGTCGTGGCCACCCTGGCGCACGTCGAGATGCGCGCCGGCCAGTGGGACCGCGCCCTGCGACTGCTCGACCGCTCCGCACGGCTCGCGACGACCGACTTCGTGCCGCACTGGTTCGCCGAGGTGACGCGGATGCCGATCGTCGCGCTGCGGGGCGACCTCGCGGGCGCCCGCCGCATCCTCGCCGACGCGATGCCCCACCTCGAGCACGCCGACGACCCGCTGCTGTGGTCCGTCGCGCACGCCCTCCACGTGTGGTCGGTCATGGGCTACGGCCTGCACGAGGAGGCCTACGAGGCCGCGGGACGCTCCTGGGCCCGAGCGCAGGAGGCCGAACTGCTCGATGTCGGCAACGTCGTCATCGTCACGGACCACGCCGAGGCGGCCCTGGCTCTGGGGCACGTGGCCGAGGCCGAGGCCATTCACGCGGAGGGGCTGGAGCGGGCCAACCGGATGGGCCGCGACTCCGTGGCAGCCGGGCTCGAGCGCGTGCGTGTCTGCCTCCTCGCCGCCACCGGGCACGTCGAGGAGGCCACCGAGGCGGTGCCGGCGATGCTCGCGGGGTATGCAAGCCCGGACCGGCAGCCGCTCGAACGCGGCCGTGCCCACCTCGTCGCGGGCAGGGTGCTGCGCCGCGCCCATGCCAAGGCGCGGGCTCGGGACGAGGTGGAGAAGGCGACCTCGATCTTCGAGGCCATCGGCTGCCCCCCGTGGGAGGAGCAGGCTCGTGGGGAGCTCGACCGCATCGGGCTCCACCACCACACCGGTGACGAGCTCACGGAGACGGAACGGCGGGTGGCCGACCTCGCGACGATGGGGCTGCGCAACCGTGACATCGCGGCGTCGGCCTACCTCAGCATCAAGACGGTCGAGGCCAATCTCGGGCGCGTCTATCGCAAACTCGGGATCCGTGGGCGGGCAGAGCTGGGTCTGGCCCTCGCGGACCTGCCCGGCGCGTCGCCGGTCCCTGCTCCTGATACATCGCGGGTCCATGGCGAGGGCGCCGATGGCCCGTCGACCCACCCGGTCGGTTTCTGACCCTCGCCCGCACACCCTTCGACCCCGCACCCGCGCGGCCGTCACTGCCGAGGGTTTCACCCCTTACCGGCCCCCGACCCCGAGCCGCACGCTCAGCAGTGAGCCCGACGACCGCCGGGCACCGCGCCGGGGGGTCCGGCACACATCGAAAGGCACGTCATGTTTTCGTTCGTCACTCGACTCACCGCCAGCGTTGCCGCGCTGTTGATGGGTCTCATCGTCACCGCATCATCCGCCTTCGCCGAGCCGGCTCCCCTCCCGGGGGCTGACGGCCCGACGGGGGACGCGACCTCGAACGGCGTCACCAACTTCGTCACGCTCGATGGGTCCGACATCTTCGGCATGAGTTGGCAGGTCGCCGTCGGCCTGGGCGCCGCGGCCCTGGCCATCGTGCTGCTCGCCACGGTGATGGTTCACAACCGCCACCTGCATGCCGGGATGCCGGCCTGAGTGGCCACCGAGGTCTCCCTACCGCCAGTCGACGCCAGTCGGCTGGCGGTAATCTCGGATCGACACCGCAGTCGAACCCCCTGGGAGCCCCCGATGTTCGTCCCGCTCACCGTCAACCACTTCCTCGATCGCGCCGCACTGGCCTATGGCGAGCGCATCGCCGTCGTCGACGAGCCGGACCAGCCAGCCGCCCCGCTCGAGGGCGTGACGTACGCGCGGCTGCGGGAGCTGGCCCGGGGGCAGGCCGCCCACCTCGACGCCCTCGGCATCGCCGTGGGGGAGCGCGTCGCCGTCGTCTCGCACAACTCGGCCCGTCTGCTCGCGAGCTTCTACGGCGTCAGCGGTTCCGGCCGGATCCTCGTGCCCGTGAACTTCCGCCTCGCGCCCGAGGAGGTCACCTTCATCGTCAAGCACTCCGGCGCCCGGGTCCTCTACATCGACCCCGAGCTGACCACGCTCATCGACGAGGTCGAGGCGGAGCACGTCTTCGTCCTCGGTCAGGACGACGACCTCTTCGGTGCGGACCCGGCCGCGGCGCAGCCGCGGGAGTGGGAGCCGGACGAAGGGGCGACCGCGACGATCAACTACACGTCCGGCACGACGGCCCGCCCGAAGGGGGTCCAGCTCACCCACCGCAACCTGTGGACCAACGCGGTCACCTTCGGCATGCACGCGGGGATCAGCGACCGGGACGTCTACCTGCACACGCTCCCGATGTTCCACGCCAACGGCTGGGGCATGCCCTTCGCCATGACCGGTGTCGGCGCGAAGCACATCATCATCCGCAAGATCGACGGCGCCGAGATCCTCCGCCGGATCGAGGAGCATGGCGTCACCGTCCTCTGCGCGGCCCCGGCCGTCGTCAACAGCGTGCTCGCCGCCGCGGCGGACTGGGAGGGGGAGATCCCCGGGCGCGACCGGGTGCGTGTCATCTGTGCCGGTGCCCCGCCACCGACCGCGACGATCGCCCAGGTCGAGACCGACCTCGGCTGGGAGTTCATCCAGATCTACGGGCTCACCGAGACGTCGCCGCTGCTGACGATCAACCGCACCCGCCAGGAGTGGGACGACCTGGATCCGGAGGAGCGCGCACGTCGTCTGGTGCGCGCGGGTGCGCCCGCGCTCGGGGTGTCCATGTCCCTGGCCGAGGACGGCGAGCTGCTGGCCCGCAGCAACGTCGTCATGGACGGCTACTGGGAGCTGCCCGACGAGACCGCCCGCGTGCTCGACGGTGGCTGGTTCCACACCGGTGACGGCGGGACGATCGGCGACGACGGCTACGTGACGATCAGCGACCGCAAGAAGGACGTCATCATCACCGGCGGCGAGAACGTCTCGTCCGTCGAGGTCGAGGACGCGCTCTTCTCCCACCCGGACGTCACCGAGGTCGCGGTCATCGGCGTCCCGCACGAGAAGTGGGGCGAGACGATCAAGGCCCTCGTCGTCCTCGCGCCCGGCTCCACGACGACCGAGGCCGACCTCATCGCGTGGTGCAAGTCGCGCGCGGCCGGCTACAAGGCGCCGACGTCTGTCGAGTTCCGGGACGAACTGGCCCGCACCGCGACCGGCAAGCTGCAGAAGTTCAAGCTGCGCGCCCCGTACTGGGAGGGCCGCGACCGCCAGGTGAACTGAGCGGTCATGTCGCGCTTCGACGCACTGGGCCGTGGTTGGCTGGGGCCATGACCGACAACCGCGGCCCGCGGCCGACCTACGCCTCGCCCGTCATCCCGACCGTTCTGGCGGCACTGCTCTCGGTGGCCCTCGTCAGCAAGCTCGTCGACCTCGCCAACGGGACAGACGGGTGGGGCACGGCTCAGTGGGTGCTGCTCGTGCTCAACATTGCCGTCGTCGGCTGGTTCGTGCGTCAGGCGCTGCAGGCGCTGCGGGCGCGGCGTCAGCAGGGCGTCTCGAGCGTCTGAGCCGGCCCTCTTCCACCCGAGTTTGGGACATCAGGTGTCCATTCCTGGGGTTGAAGGCCCTCTTCCACCCGAGTTTGGGACATCAGGTGTCCATTTCTGGAGGCTGAACGTGCGTTCACGCGGTGTTCAGGGGGGACCGGGCTGGATTTCACGCCCCCATGGCGCCACCTCGCCAGACTGCGTTGGGCCGCTCGATCGAGCGGCACATGATCTGGGAGGAACCCACATGAAGAGCCCCCTTCGCGCCGGTGTCGTCGCCGGCAGCGTGCTGCTCACCGGCCTGGTCGCCACGGCCGGTGGAGCGTCCGCTGACAGCGTCCGCTTCTCCGACTTCACCCCGCTCGCCGCCTCGGCCGGTCCGACGGCCACGGAGGCCACGCCGATCACCTTCGGCAACCCGTCCCTCCTGCAGCGCTCCATCGTCTCCAAGCAGGAGCAGCTGGCCAAGGGCGAGCCCAACACCGGCGTCTTCGACATGAACGTCGTCAACGAGACCGGACACCAGCCCGGCTCGTTCCTCTTCACGCCGTTCGAGAGCCAGCAGTCCGGCATCCAGCGGACCGACCTCGCCTCGGGCGAGACGAAGACCCTGTGGATCAGCCCCGAACCCGAGCAGTTCAAGCGCTGGGACGGGTCGCAGTGGACGCCGCAGAACACGTACGTCACCGCTGAGGAGGAGTGGTGCGCCGACGCCGAGGGGTGCACGACGAACCCGTGGGGCCGCTTCTTCGAACTGACCAACCCCCTGACCGCCGACTCCGTGACCGAGGTCGGCGGCGAGGCCGCCAACGTCGAGCACCGCAACGTCATCCCGCGCATGTCCCACGAGGGCATCTCCTTCGACAAGAAGGGGAACATGTACGTCATCGACGAGTTCAACGGCGGCAGCATCTTCCGCTACACGCCCAAGGCCAGCAAGGGTGAGATCGCCGCGGGTCGCGCCGGCTACTTCGACGCCGGACAGACCTCCGTCCTGCGCGTCGGCGACGGCAACACCCCCAACGCGACCGGGTCGTACGCCTGGGTCCCGATCACCGACTGGCAGGGCAAGGGCCTCCCCGGCACGCTCACCATCACCGACCCGAACGGCGTGACGTCGGTCGACGGTCGCAACACGACCGACGTGCCGGCGTTCAAGGGCACCGACTACCAGCGTCCCGAGGACGTGCAGCTGAAGACCGTCAACGGTGTCGAGCGCCTCTACGTCGCCACCACGACGACGAACGAGGTCTACGTCATGGACCTCGGCTCGCAGGAGATCTCGGTCTTCGCCGACGCGTCGAGCACCGACCTCGCCACCGGTGCAGCCGCGGGCTCGAAGGCCTTCACCAGCCCGGACAACCTGGCCATCGACTCCGAGGGCAACATCTACATCGTCGAGGACCGCAATGGCGGCGTCGACAACGACATCTGGTTGGCCAAGGACCTCAACGACGACGGTGACCTCGGCGACGCGGGCGAGGGCATCGGCCGCTGGGCCTCCAACGGGACGGTCGGCTCCGAGTTCACGGGTCTCTACTTCGACCCGACCGACAAGCGTCGCGCGTGGGTGAACATCCAGCACCCGGCGTCGGGCAACGACCGGACGATCGAGATCACCCTGCCCTGAGCAGTCCCTCTCGTCGGACAGTGAGCCCGGCGGCACGCGGCCTTGGTCGTGTGCCGCCGGGCTTTCCGCTGTTGAGGGTCAGGCCGTGTCGAGGCGCGCGAGGTGCTCCGGGCTGAGGTGCAGGTCCATCGCCGCGAGCCCGTCGTCGAGCTGATCGACGGAACTGACGCCGAGGATGGGGCGGATGCTCGGGGCCGATGCGACGAGCCACGCGAGGACGACCTGCGCCTGGCTCGCGCCGATCTCACCCGCGACGTCGGCCAACGCGGACAGCCGCCGCGTCGTGCCGGGGTGGTCGTACGGCTCCGGGAAGGGGCGGTCGTCACGCACGTAACTGCCCTGGATGAGCGGGCTGTAGGCCCACACCTCGATCTCGGGATGTTCGGTCACGTAGTCGAGGGTCTCGTCGGTGACCCACCCGAAGCGGTGGTCCTTGCCGGGGACGGTCGTGTCGGGGCGCGGCCGGACGTAGGACGTCGTCAGTTGGAGGGCGGTGGCGGGGGTGAACCCTCGCGCGGTGGCCAGCGCCCGAGCCCGTTCGACCCGCCAGGTGGGGTGATTCGAGAAGCCGATGCGGGCGACCTTCCCGCTGGCGGTGAGGGCGCCGAAGGCGTCCACGGTCTCGGCGAGGTCGACGGAGCGGTCCTCGCCGTGCGCCCAGTAGAGGTTGATCGTCTCGACACCGAGGCGCTCGAGGCTCCGATCTGCCTCCCGCGCAACGGTTTCCGCCGACAGCCCCTCCCACGGCGCCTCGAAGACACCGGGCTCGCGCGGCTCCTGGCCGACCTTCGTCGAGAGGACGAGGTGCTCGCGCAGGCCCTCGTTCTGCGCGAGCCACCGCCCGATGACCTGCTCGCTCTGGCCGCCGGCGCCGGTGTCGCTCGCCCAGAAGGCGTAGCAGTTCGCCGTGTCGAGGACGCGACCGCCGGCCTCGACGTAGCGGTCGAGCAGCGCGAAGGCGGTCGCCTCGTCCGTCTTCGTGCCGAAGTACATCGTGCCCAGGACCAGAGGGAGGCTCATCCCGTCAGCCTAGGCACCCGCCCCACCCCCGAGGAATGGACCGCTGATGTCCAAAACTGGGGGTGAAGGGGCGGATCGGGCCGAGTTTGGGACACCTGATGTCCCAAACTCGGGAGAGCGGGCGAAGGGGGGCGGGGGTGGCGTCAGGCGCCGGTGGCGCCCACGATCCCCCGCACGACTCCGTCCTGGGCACCCACGACCAGTTGCGGCCCGCCGTCGCCCGCCGCGCCGTCGACGAGCGCCGGCGTGCTGAACGTGTTGGCGGTGAAGAGTTGCCGCAGCGGTGTCGCCGCCCCCGACCGAAGGTCGATCGTGACGAGCAGCCCGCCGGTCCCCACGAGGAGCGCGCGCTCCCCGCCGGGCACGAGGACGGGGCCGGCGTTGAGGACGCGGGGTGCCGTGGGGGTCGTCCACGTCGCGGTGCCCGTCGTGGGATCGACGAGCGACGCCCGGCCGAGTTCGTCGGTCAGGAGCAGCGCCCGATCGCCCACCGTGAGCGCCGGGGCGTAGATGTAGGACCCGCTGCGCCGCCAGCGTTGCTCGCCCGTGCTCCGGTCGAGCGCCCAGGCGCCCGAGACCGTCGAGACGAGCACTCCGCCGTCGGGCAACAGCTCGATCGTGTCGTCCCACGGACCGTAGATGAGGCGGGTGTAGGCCGTCGTGCGGGTGTTCGTCGTGAAGGACCAGAGCCGCTCGCCCGTCGCTGCGTCGACGGCGTAGGCCTTGCCGTCACCGGCTCCGGCAATGACGAGGTGGCCGTCGATGGCGGGGCGCCCCGCGGACATGACGGGGATCTCGACATCCCAACGGATCCGGCCGTCGGCGGTGTCGAGGAGGACGAGGCGGTCGCCGGCCGCGAGGGCCACGACCTCGGTCCCCGAGACCTCGCCGACGACGGGCGACGACAACGCCGGGCTGCCGAGGTCCCGCGACCACCGGCGGGCGCCGGTCGAGGCGTCCAGGGCGTGCAGGTGGTGGTCGGCGGACGGGACGAGGATGACGGCGCCATCCCCGGCGAACGCGGGCCCGCGGTGGACCGGGCCGACCTCGACGCGCCACTGCTCGCCCGGCTTCGCGCCCCTCGGCCGCAGGCCGACGACCGTCCCCGACGTGCTCGCGGCGACGACGAGCCCGTCGTGGGAGGCGAGCGCGCCCTGGACGTGACCGCCAAGGGCGATTTCCCAGGCGACCTTCGCCAGCTCGGGGTCGCCGGGGTGGACGAGGGTCTGGGTGTGCTCGATGCCGGCCCCCGTCTCGTCCTCGACGCGGACCTGGACGCGGTGGATGCCGGGCGGCAGGCCGGGGGTGGTGACGGTCCCGATCCAACGGTTCCCGGCGCGGGTCAGGCCGGTCCAGCCGGCATCGTGGGTGCCGCCGAAAACGCCCTGGGGATAGAGCTTCGCCGTCGCGCTGACGGCCGCCGGCTTGGCGGTGACGTCGACGGCGATGGCGCCGCCGGCCGCGGCGATCTCGCTCTTGACGGTGAGGGGGCCGACCTCGGTCCCGGGCCCCTTCCGCCCGAGCGGGATGACGGCGACGTCGTCGCGCGTCGGCGGGGCGTCGGAGCCCGCGACGGGCAGGACGACGCGCTGGACGACGAGGGCGTCGCCGCCGTCCGCGGTCCGGGCGCGCTCGACGAGGTAGTAGAGCGGCTGCCCCTTCGTCGCCCGGCCGGTCACCTGCGTGAGCCCGTTGAGGTGATCGTTCTCCTCACGGTGGATGTGGCCGGCGAACATGGCTCGCACCGCAAAGGGGCGGATCGTGTCGAGGAGCGCGTCGGTGTCGTTGACGTAGTAGTTCCGGCCGCCCATCGGGTAGTGCTGGAAGAGCAGGCTCGGCGTCCTGGCCCCGGCTGAGGCGAGGTCCCGGTGCAGCCAGGCCAGGTCGTCGGGGCCGTGGAGCCCGGGCTCCTGGAGGATCTGGGTCGGGTCGAGGGCGACGAAGTGGATGCCGTCGGCGTCGAAGGAGTACTGCGAGGGGCCGAACCACCGCTCGTAGGACTCGAGTGCCGTGGGGTCCCAGCGGACCTCGTGGTTGCCCGGCACGTGCTTGACCCGGTCGAAGAGCGTGTCGGGGATCGTGGCGCGATAGGCGGCGAACTCGGTGTCGTGGCCGTACTCCGTGATGTCGCCACAGTTGAGGACGAAGGCGGGGTCCTCGGCCTCGACGGCGGCGAAGACGCGTCGCAGGTTGGCCAGGTTGGAGGGGACGTCGACGTCGGCGTGGGTGTCGGTGAGGACGACGAAGCGCAGCCCGCCCGGGACGCGCTCGGCGGTGTCTGCCAGGAAGGCGGCCGGGGCCGACGCCTGGCCGAGTGCGCCGGCCGGTGGGGCGAGGAGTGCGCCGGCGCCGGCGGTTCCGAGGATCGTCACGAGTGAGCGGCGGGTGAGCAGCAGGTGGTCCATGGGGCGGACGTTAGGCACCGGACCGGTGCTCCACCCGGCGCGGAGATGACCGCTCACTGAACACTCGGTCAAGGCCGGCGCCCCCCGAGGAATGGACCGCTGATGTCCAAAACTGGGGGGAAGGGGGCCGCGCGCCCCGAGTTTGGGACCGCTGATGTCCAAAACTCGGGGGAAGGGGAAGGGGAAGGGGAAGGGGAAGGGGGCGGGGGCGCGGGTCAGTCGGGCTGGCGAATGACGTCGACGGCGACGTCGAGCTTGCTGCCGCTGCCCTCGCTGAAGATGATCCCCTTCAGCGGGGTGACATCGCGGTAGTCGCGACCCCAGCCGGTGACGATGTAGCGGCTGTCGGCGAAGTGGTCGTTCGTCGGGTCGAGGTCGACCCATCCCGGGCCGTCCTGACCGGGCGCACCACCCGGCACCATGACCGACGTCCACGCATGGGTGGCGTCGGACCCGGCCAGCTTGGGCTTCCCGGGAGGCGGGGCCGTCTCGATGTAGCCGCTGACGTAGCGCGCGGGCAGACCCACCGACCGCAGGCAGCCGATCGCCAGGTGCGCGTAGTCCTGACACACACCGGCCCGCTTCTCGAGCAGCTCGGGCAGCGTCGTCTTCACGCTCGTCGCGCCCTTCTTGTACGCGAACCCCGTGTAGATCTCGTGGAACAGCGCGACGAGCGCCTCCCCGAGCGGCCGCTCCGGCGGCAGGATCGTCTCGGCGTACTCGCGCACGATGCTGCCGAACTCGACGAGCTGCGACGGCAGCAGGTATTGCGCGCGCTCGACGGGATCGATGTCGGCCCGCGGATCGGCCAGCGCGGCGACGGCCGACTCGACCGTCCACTGGTTGAGGGCGTCCTCGTCGACCCGCGGCCACTCGACGCGCACGAGGCTCTTCTTGGCCACGACGAGGCGCGAGTGCGGGCTGCGGATCTCGATGTAGTGGCTGTGGTTGCCGAAGTGGTCGGTGTGCTCCTCGAGCAGGTGCGGCTCCGGCGTCACCTCGACCTCGTTGGAGATGATCTCCTGCGAGTCCGTCGCGCGCGGGCTCAGCAGCGCGCGACCGTACGAGTCCGTGACGTACTCCTCGTAGGTGTACGTCGTCCGGTGGGAGACGCTGTACGTCCGCGGCAGGTGGTGCTCGTCCGCGGTGAGGCGGCGCTCGCGGCCCGCCTTCGGGTTGTCGAAGGTGGTCGGTCCGGTGCTCATGCGCCCCACCCGCTACCGGTCGTGGACCACAGCGTGGGCAGGCGCCGCGCGGGGGCGCGCCGCACGAAGTGGCGCTTGTCGATGGCGTCGGACAGATCGCGCAGCCGCTTCTCGAGGTCGTCGAGCAGCGTCCGCAGGTGCGCGCGCCCGTCGCCCTCGAGTTCGTCGGCGTCGGCAGCCTCGAGCAGCCCCCAGATGGCGGCGATCTCCTCGAGGATCGACTCGCTCGGCTCGGGCACGAGCGCGAGATCCTCGGCGATCCGGTCGATCTGGTAGGTCACGGACCGCGGGTTGCCCCGGTCCAGCAGGACGAGATCGAAGGCGGCCGCGGCCGGCCCGGCGGGTCCGGCACCGGCGGCCATCCGGCGGCGGTGGGTGATGACCGACTCGCACGCCACGAGCAGCGACTCGGTGACCTGACCGTCGACGATGGGCGCGCGGTCCTGGCCGAGCGTGTGCCGCAGCAGACGCACCGTGAACTGGGCGCGCTCGATGCGCCGGCCGGTGTCGATGAAGGCCCACGTCGTGTCGCGGACCATGCTCTCGGCGTGGATCCCGGCGAGCGCGAGGAACGACTCGAGCACCTGCGCGAGCAGCGGGCTCAGCTCGGCACCCTCGGGCGCCTCCTCGAGCGTCCGCTCGAGCCGGCCGTGGGCGATCCACGTCTCGACCGACATCTGCTCACGCACGGCGAAGGCGGCCCGCGCGGCCCGCGCGGCCGCGTAGGCGACGCTGCCGCGCTGCTGGCCGTCGAGGGCGAGGTGACGCAGGTGCGTCAGCGGATCGACCGCCTTCGCCTCGGCGCCGGTCGCGGTGGGGTCGTAGGGGGCCCGGGGCGCGACACCCGTCACCTGGGCGACGGCCTCGAGGACGACGGCGAGGGCGCTGGCTCCGGGTGTCCCGGTCCGGCCGGCGTGGTCCTCGACGAGGTCGTCGGCCACGCGCAGCAGTCGGGCCGTGCCCTCCGCGCGCTCGCTGTAGCGGCCGAGCCAGAAGAGGTCCTGGGCCACACGCGGCGCCGGGCTGGAGAAGGCGAGCCCGGAGCGGTCGATGGGCGGGCTGGTCGGGGTGGGGACCGTGCCCGCGCCGGTCGGCCGACCGGGAGCCGGGCGCGTGACCGGGGCCGTCCCGGGGACACCGGTCGAACCCGGGCCGCCGGGGGAGGCCACGGCGGTGTCGGACGGGGCGCCGGACACGGCGTCGGCGGGCGAGGCGAGCACCCACACGTCCTTGCTCGGGGCGCCGGCGTGGTTGGAGATGAAGGTGCTCTGCTCGTCGTGCGAGACCCGCGCCATGCCGCCGGGCAGCAGCGCGTAGTCGTCGCCGTGGGCCACGGCGAAGGTGCGCACGACGGTGGCGCGCTGCGACAACCCGTCCGGGGTGACGACCGGCTCGGTGGCCATGTCGAGCCGCTCCTGCGCGCTCCACCGCCACGGCTCGGCCTGGATCTGGGCGCGCAACTCGTCGGCCTGCAGGTTGCTGAGGTCGCTGCCGAATCGGGTGGCGACCCCGATGCCGCGCGCGATCGGCTTGATGACGAGGCTCTGCAGGTTGGCGAGGACGTGGCGCATGCTCGCGCGGTCGCCACACCACCACGTCTGCGGGGACGGGAGCAGCAGGTCCTCGCCGAGGAGCGCGCGGCACACCTGCGGCAGGTACGGCGTGAGCGCGGTGTTCTCGATGACGCCGGCGCCGATCGGGTTGACGACGCTGACGGTGCCGCGCCGGGACGCCTCGAGGAAGCCGGGCACGCCGAGGGCGGAGTCGCCGCGCAGCTCGAGCGGGTCGACGAAGTCGGCGTCGACGCGGCGCATGACGACGTCCACGGGCTCGAGCCGCCCGGACGTGCGCAGCCACACGCGGCCGTCGCGGACCGTGAGGTCCTCGGCCTCGACGAGCGGGTGGCCGAGCAGGGTGGCGGTGAACGCCTGGTCGAAGGCGGTCTCGCTGAGTGGGCCGGGGGAGAGCAGGACGGCGCGCGGCGGTCCGTCGGTCGGCGGCGCGACCTCCGTCAGCGTCTGGCGCATGATGTCGAAGAACCCGCGCATCCGGGCAAGGTCGGTGCGTCGGTGCAGGTCGCCGAGCACGCGGGAGATGATGCGCCGGTTCGCCATGGCGTAGGCGGCACCGGACGGGGCCTGGGTGCGGTCGCCGTAGGCCACCCACTGGCCGCCGGTCAGGGCGAGGTCCGTGGCCGAGTTGATCAGCTGGTGGGCACCGGGCAGACGGATGTTGTCGGCCTGCGGGAAGTAGCCGGCGTGCCCGAGGATGGCCTCGGCCGGGACGATGCGCTCGTGGAGCAGGCGACGCTCGCCGTAGGAGTCGGTGAGGATCGCGTCGAGCAGGTGCGTGCGCTGCCGGACGCCGCGCTCGATGGCGGCCCACTCCTCGGCGCCCATGATCAGCGGCAGCGGGTCGAGGAACCAGTCGCGCAGCGGTTCCTTCGGGTCGCCGGTGCCGTAGGTGACACCGTCGTCCTCGATGTACCGGCGCGTCTCCGCCGCCTTCGTCAGCAGCCCTTGGAGCCCGAGGCTCGCGATGGCCTCGCCGACCGGGTCGTCGTCGTGGATGCTCGCCGTGGCAGTCATGGTCTGGCCACCCTACGAGGGGAGGACCCCCGTCTGTCGAGCCACCCGAGTCGGTTTGGTCACGCGAGGGTCGCGGACAGGGCGTCCGCGGCCGCCCGCACGGCGGGAGCGTGCGCCTCGATGTCGATCGGTGAGAGCGACACGATGCCGACGGAGGCCTCCAGGGACGGTCGGACGAAGGGGGCCGGTCCGGCCCCCTTCGCCGCGGGCACGGCGAGCGCGAGACCGTGGGCTCCGGGCTGGAGCTCCCCGACCGACGAGGTGAGGACGGCCTCGCCGGCGCGGGCCGCGAGGATCGCGCGCCCGGCCGCGCCCTGGGTGAGGGGGTGCCGGGCGCCGCTGCGGTAGGCGACGTGGAAGTCGGTCCACGTCGGCTCGACGACGACCAGGGCCACCGACTCCGACCCCTCGGCGACGGTGAGGTGGGCCGTCGCCCCGGCCGCGTCAGCGAGGACCGCGAGGACGGGCTGGACGCGTTCGCGCACGACGGGCAGGACGGCGGAGGCCAGCTGGTGCAGGCCCGCGCCGAGCCGGACTCGGTTGTCGGCATGGGTGACGAGGGAGTGGTCGACGAGGGTGGCCACGAGCCGGTAGACGACGGGTCGGCCGGTGTCGAGGGCCGCCGCGAGAGCGCTGATCGTCAGCCCGCCGGTGTGTTCCGGCGCGGCGAGCAGCTCGAGAATGCGCAGGCCGCGGTCGAGCGTCTGCGACGTGGTGGCGCGGGCGGTGCTGCTCGCGGCGTTGTCGGGCACCGCGGACTCGGCGGCCGTGCTCATGCGCGGGGGCGGGACCACGAGCCGGCATAGATCCCGTCGTCGCAGGCCAGCCCCGCCTCACCGAGGTCGAGCGGACGGAACGTGTCGACCATGACCGCGAGTTCGTCGAAGGCCTCGGCCCCGATCGACGCCTCGTAGGCGCCGGGCTGCGGGCCGTGGGCGTGCCCGCCCGGGTGCAACGAGATCGACCCCGCGGCGATGCCCGATCCCTTGCGTGCCTCATAGTTCCCGGCGACGTAGAACATGACCTCGTCGCTGTCGACGTTCGAGTGGTAGTACGGCACGGGGATCGACAGGGGGTGGTAGTCGACCTTGCGCGGGACGAAGTTGCAGATGACGAAGTTGTGGCCCTCGAAGACCTGGTGGGCCGGCGGCGGTTGGTGGATCCGTCCGGTGATCGGCTCGAAGTCGCGGACGTTGAGCACGTACGGGTAGAGGCAGCCGTCCCAGCCGACGACGTCGAGCGGGTGGTGCGGCTGGGTGTGGATCGTGCCGACGACGCCGCCCGGGCCGTTGCCCCGGTGCTTGATGTGGATCTCGGTCTCGTCGTCGGGGGAGGCGCCGATGTCCTCGGCCAGCAGGGGGCCTTGCGGCTGGCGAAGGTCGCGCTCGCAGTAGGGCGCGTGCTCGAGGAGCTGTCCGTACCTGGAGAGGTAGCGCCGCGGGGGAGCGATGTGGCTGTTGGCCTCGATGGCGTAGACGGCCAGGGCTCGACCGTCGGCCGCGTCGGCGGCGCTCACCGGGAGCCACCGGTGGTTCGTCGCCCGCGGCAGGATCAGGTAGTCGCCGGCCGCGACGTCGAAGGCGCCGAAGACGGTCTCGACGCGGGCCTCGCCGGCCTCGACGAAACAGCACTCGTCGCCGATCCCGTTGCGGTACCACGGGCTCGGCTGGGTGGCGACGACGTAGGAGATGCGCACGTCGCCGTTGCCGAGGACGAGGCGGCGGTGGCGCACGACGTCGGCCTCGGCGATCGACGTGTCGTCGGCGAGGTCGTGCAACCTGAGGTGGCGCGGCACGAGGGGGTGGTTCGGCGTCGTGGCCTGGTCGGGGAGGTCCCAGATCCGCGACGCGGTGATCGTCGACGGGATGTACCGGTGGTAGAGCAGGGACGAGTCCGAGGAGAAGCCCTCCTCACCCATGAGCTCCTCGAAGTGGAGGGTGCCGTCGGCGGCGCGGTGCTGGGTGTGCCGCTTCGGGGGGATGAAGCCGCGCGACTGGTAGTGGGCCATGTCCTCGCTCCTGCTTTCTGGGGCACTCTTGCGTCGACGCAATACTCGCCGAGACGGACCGATCGAGTGATCGTCCGATTATCGTTCACTGGCGTCTCCCGAGGAATACGTTCCGCTAGGGTCGGGACCATGTCAACCGCGTCGAGGCTCTTCGCCGGTCTCATCGACGACGCCGCCGTCTTTCCGCCGCGCGGCGCCGGCCTCGAGGTCGCGGTCCGCGAGCACCTGGCGCTGCGGTCGGGGCTTCATGCCGACCGGATCGGGCCGTTGCTCGTGCCCGCCGGTGATGCCGCAGCGGTCGTCGCCCTCGCCGCGGCGGACGCGCGCACCGACCCCGACGGCATCGACGCGGGCCCGCTCGAGCTCGGACTCATCGTCCGACCCGGAGCGCCGACCGCTCCGCTGCGCGAGGGCGCACGTGCTCTCGAGGAGACAACACGGGTCCGCCTCTCCTCCATCGAGACCGGCTGGTCGCCGCAGTGGCGCGATCTGCTGGACCTCGGCGTCCCCCTCGCCATCGAAGTGGGCCTCGGCGCGGACCAGGAGAAGGCGCTCGACGACCTCGCCGACGCGAGGGACCAGGAGGGCGTCGCGGTGCTGGCCAAGTTCCGCACCGGTGCGACCCCCCTGTGGGACTGGCCGGACGAAGGGGTCCTCGCCGGCTTCCTCGCCGGTGCCGTCGCGCGCGGGCTCACGGTGAAGCTGACCGGCGGTCTGCACCACCTCGTGCGCGCCGACCGGGCCGCCCGGGACGTCCGCGTCGACCGGGCCGACCGGGACGTCGCCGACCGCGAGCCCATGCACGGCGTGCTCAATGTCCTCCTCGCCGTCGACGCCGCGCTCGCGGGCGCCGACCGAGCGAGTGTCGCCGGGATCCTCGCGCTCGACGCCAGCGCGACCGTTCTCGAACTGACCCTCGGCCTGGTCGCCCGACCCGAGGACGTCGCCCGCGCGCGGGCGACCTTCGTCTCCTATGGCTGTTGTGACGTCCTCGACCCACTCACCGAGGCGATCGACCTCGGTCTCCTGCCCCGCCCGACGACGACCGGAGATCCCGCATGACCTGGCTCGACCTGCCGACCGACCACCCCTTCGGGATCGGGACCCTCCCCTTCGGTGTGTTCTCCCTGACCGCAGACTCCTCGGTCGGCGCCGACCAGCCCAGGGTCGGCGTCCGCGTCGGGGACGACGTGCTCGACGGCGCCGCGGTCGCGACGGCCACCGGCCAGCCGGAGCTGGCCGCGGCGTGGGCCACCCCG
This sequence comes from Janibacter zhaoxuefangae, assembly GCF_050271985.1. Taxonomy (GTDB): domain Bacteria; phylum Actinomycetota; class Actinomycetes; order Actinomycetales; family Dermatophilaceae. Next base: position 60,873 of record NZ_CP189849.1, read on the forward strand.
AACCTCAACGCCTTCCTCGCCCTCGGACACGCGCAGTGGGCCGCCGCCCGCGCGTGGCTCACGGACCTGCTCACCGATGCGTCGCACCGACCCGTCGTCGAGCGCCACCTCCACCCCCTCGGCGACGTGACCCTGCACCTGCCCATCGAGGTCGCCGACTACGTCGACTTCTATGCGAGCGAGCACCATGCGCTCAACGTCGGCGCCATCTTCCGCCCCGACAACCCCGCCCTCCCGCCGCAGTGGAAGCACCTCCCCATCGGCTATCACGGCCGCGCCGGCACGGTCGTCGTCGACGGCACCGACATCGTCCGGCCGAGCGGGCAGCGGCTCGACCGCACAGGAGGCGTCGCGGCGCCCGTCCACGGCCCGAGCATCCGCCTCGACATCGAGGCCGAGCTCGGTTACGTCGTCGGCGGAGCCACCGACCTCGGATCGAGCGTCTCCGTGGACGAGGCGGCCACCCACATCCTCGGGGTCGTGCTCCTCAACGACTGGAGCGCCCGCGACATCCAGGCCTGGGAGTACGTGCCGCTCGGCCCCTTCCTCGGCAAGTCCTTCGCGACGTCGATCTCCGCGTGGGTCACGCCGCTGGCGGCGCTCGACTCGGCCCGCGTCCCGCTGCCCGGCCAGGATGACCCGCAGGTGCTGCCGCACCTCCAGGGCGACGCCTTCGGCCTCGACGTCCACCTCGAGGTGCAGGTCAACGGCACCGTCGTCAGCCGCCCCGAGAACGCCGAGATGTACTGGTCGCCCGCGCAGATGCTCGCGCACCTCACGAGCAACGGCGCGAGCCTGCGGGACGGCGACCTCTTCGGGTCCGGCACGATCAGCGGTCCGGAGGCGGACACCCGCGGCAGCCTCCTCGAGCTGACGTGGAACGGCACGCAGCCGTTGACCCTGGCCGACGGCACGAGCCGCGGATTCCTCGAGGACGGCGACACCGTGACGATGACGGCCTGGGCGCCCGGTGCGGACGGCACGAAGGTCGGTCTCGGGACCGTGACGGGGACGATCCGGCCCGCGCGCTGACGGTCGGACGGTCGCGTTCGGAACCCGTAGGTGGTGGACATTTCGCCCATTCCGGTTGACAGCCCGGGCCCTGCACGCTCGGATTGAACGGCAGGTGAACCCCAGCGGCGTCCGGTCGACCACCGGCCGACGTGCGTCCCCCGACCGGGAAGCGAGGCCACCATGGCCGACCAGACCAGCATCACCGCAGAACTCGACGACGTCGATGAGGACGGCCTGAAGAGGTCGATCACCGGCCGGCTGCTCTTCTTCTACGTCCTCGGGGACGTCCTCGGATCCGGCATCTACGTCCTCATCGGCCTCGTGGCCGGGGCGGTCGGCGGCGCCTTCTGGATCGCCTTCGCCGTGGGTGTCACGGTGGCGACCATCACCGGCCTGGCCTACGCCGAGCTCGTGACCAAATACCCCCAGGCGGCCGGAGCGGCGCTGTACGTCAACAAGGCGTTCAAGAGCACGGCCCTCACCTTCCTCGTGACGGTCTGCATGCTCTCCGCGAGCTTTGCGGCGACGGGCTCGCTCGCGACGGGGTTCGCGGCCTACTTCGACCAGATCTGGTCCCTCCCGCCGGCCCTGCTGGTGACGCTCGTCTTCATCACGATCCTCGCGATCGTCAACTTCATCGGCATCACCGAATCCGTCGTGGCGAACATGATCATGACCTTCATCGAGATCGCCGGCCTGATCATCATCATGATCATCGGCGCCATCCACGTCGCCCGCGGCGACGCGAACTTCGGGACGCTCACCGACTTCTCCGTCGACGGCAACCCGATCTTCGCCATCGTCGCCGGTGTCGCGCTGGCCTTCTTCGCCATGACGGGCTTCGAGAACGCGGCCAACGTGGCCGAGGAGACCGTCGACCCGGCTCGCACCTTCCCGCGCGCCCTCGTCGGTGGCATGGTCGCCGCCGGCATCATCTACGTGCTCGTCGCCGTGACCGCCGCGCTCACCGTCCCCACGGACCGACTCGCCAGCTCGGACGCCGCGTTGCTGGAAGTCGTCAAGGAGGGCATCCTGCCCGTCCCGGTCGGGGTGATGACGATCCTCTTCGCCTGCATCGCCATGGTGGCCATCACCAACACGACCCTCGTGGCCGTCGTGACGCAGTCGCGCATCCTCTACGGGATGGCCCGCGAGGACGTCGTCCCCGGCGTCTTCGGCCGCATCCACCAGAGCCGGCGCAGCCCGTGGGTCGCGCTCATCTTCGCGGCGTGCGTCGTCGCCGGCCTGCTCCTCGTCGGCTTCGTGCTCAACCGCATCGGCGTGAGCATCGACGTCATCGAGCGACTCGCGACGGTGACCGTGGTCTTCACGCTCTTCATCTACGCGCTCGTCATCGTCTCGGCGCTGCGGCTGCGCGGCCAGGACGACGGGGTGGACACCTTCCGCGCGTCGACCCCGCTGCTCCTCGTCGGCATCCTCGCTAACCTGATCCTGCTCATCTACGTCGTCGTCGACGACCCGGGAGCGCTGTGGTGGTGTGCCGGCCTGCTCGCCCTCGGCGGCGCTCTCTTTGCCGCCGAGGCCCTCTTCGGACATCGCAACCGCGATGATGATGACGAGTTGGGCGAACCCCTGACCACGCACGACATCGACACCAGGATCGGAGACTGACCATGCACGTCATCGTCCCTACGGATGGGTCCAAGCAGTCCCTCACCGCGGCCCGCAAGCTGAAGTCCTTCGCCGACCCGACGAAGATCGACGAGATCACCATCCTCGCCGTCGTCCGTCCGCTCGCCGCGGTCTCCTTCGTGGACGACCTGAGCCCGCGACCGAAGGGGCGTCGGAACCCCGCGGCTGCGCCGGACCTGTCGTTCCGGGAAGCCGCCATCTCGGCTGTCGACGTCGTCGCGGCAGAGTTCGCCGGCTGGGGGCCCAAGGTCCACAAGAAGGTGCGCAGCGGTTCCCCCGCGGGGGAGATCATCAAGCTCGCGTCCACCTCTGGGGCCGACCTCATCGTGATCGGCGCGGGCGGCCGCGGCCTCAGCGAGACGATCCTCGTGGGCAGCACCGCCCAGCACGTGCAGCAGTACGCGCCGTGCCCCGTCCTGGTGGTCCGGCCGACGAAGCGGTCCCGCGCGAAGAAGTAGCGCTCCCCGGCCCACAGGTCCCGTCGTGGGGGTTACTGTTCAGGCAACTTCCGCGGACAGGGGCCGGTCGACGTGACCGGGGGTTCGCACGGAGGCTCGTCACACGAGGGACCAAAGGGGGTCGACGAGACCATGCCGGATGACAAGCAGGTGCTGCTCACGCCGGGTGAGGTGGCGCGACTCTTCCGCGTCGATCCGCGGACGGTGACGCGTTGGGCGCACACGGGCCGTCTCACCGCCATCCGCACGCCGGGCGGGCATCACCGCTTCCTCGCCAGTGAGGTGCAGTCGTTGCTCGACGGCACCTATGGGAGCCGCGGCGCCTGATCGCGAGCTCGCGGCTCACGCGAGCGATGCCATCGGGGCGGGATGACAACCGCGGGAGCGACTCGCGCGTCGGAGGTCACGAGGGTCGTCACCGACGGCGACCCCGTAGGGGAGGGGAATCCCATGGCACCAACGACGTCACGCACCACCACACTCGCGCGCCCGGCGGCGGCCGGCCTGGCCGCCTTCGTGCTCGCGCTGGGCGCCGCAGCGGTGAGCGGTCCACCCGCCACGGCCGCCGGCGGGGTCCCGGAGCTGTCCACCACGCCGGCCGACACGAGCGCCACCTGCTCGGCCGGCGGCCGCACCTTCAAGGCCGTCAACGTCACCAACGTCCCGGAGCGGGCCCGCTACACCGCGCGTCGCCTCCAGATCGACGCCAAGGACTGCGACAAGGCGGCGCTCGTGTGGCGGGCCACCCGTGACCACACGTCTCTCTCCTACGGGCTCGTCACCCCGGGGCAGGCCTTCGCCCTCCCCGACGCGGAGTCGGGGCGGTACTGGTACCAGGCGCAGGCCCTGACGACCCTCCCCGGCACCTCCCACGGTCAGTGGGCCGACTACAAGGTGTGGCCGCGGGTGGCGACGGCGTGGCACGCGAAGAGCGACTCCGCTTGGGCCGAGGTCGTGCGAGCCGGGCTCCTCACGCAGGCCGAGGCCGACCGGATGCGCCGCGACGGCAGCGGCTACATGGGCTGGCGGATCGGCGTCAGCGAAGGCGGGAAGTGGATGTTCGCCATCGCCGGGGACTGAACCCTCGCAGGTCGGGGACTGAACCCTCGCAGGTCGGGGACCTGCGCCCTCGCAGGTCGGGGACCTGTGCGGACCGATCAGTCCGCCAGGTCCTCGCCCGTGAGGTCGGGCAGGAAGAGCGACGCGAGCGTGGCGAGGAGAAAGGCGCCGCCGAAGACGGTGAAGACGAGGGCGGTGCCGCCGGCCCCCTTCAGCACAGGCACCGTCAGGGGCGCCGCGATGGAGGCGATGCGGCCGAAGGCGGCCGCCGCGCCCGCGCCGGTCGCGCGCATCCGCGTCGGGTAGACCTCAGGGGTCACGGCGTAGAGCGCGCCCCACGCGCCGAGGTTCGCCATCGACAGGGCGCAGCCGGCGATGAGGATGCCCGTCTCGGTGTCCGCGCGGCCGAAGAGGACGGCGGCCACGGCCGAGGCCGCGAGGAAGGTCGCGAGCGTCGCGCGACGCCCCCACACCTCGATGAGGACGGCCGCGATCGCGTAGCCGGGGAGTTGGGCGAGGGTGATGATCAGGGTGAACTCGAAGGACTTCACGAGCGGGAAGCCCTGCGCCACGAGCAGCGTCGGGATCCAGATGAAGGCGCCGTAGTAGGCGAAGTTCACGCCGAACCAGGTGAGCCAGAGGGCGATGGTCCGACGGCGGTGGGCACCGCCGAAGAGGTCGCCGAACCCCGGTGCGGCCGTCCGCGTGACTGCGGGCTGCGGGCTTGCCGCTGGAGCGGCAGGCGCCGCTATCCCGGCGGACTCCTCGAAGTCCCTGACCACACGCTCGGCCTCCTCCGTGCGCCCCTTCGCCTCGAGGAACCGGACCGACTCCGGCAGCCCCCGTCGGACGACGACGGCGTAGAACGCGGGCACGAGGCCCACGGCGAAGGCCCAGCGCCATCCGTCGTCGGACACGGGGACGACGAAGGTCGCGATGAGGGCCGCGAGCAACCAGCCGACGGCCCAGAAGGCCTCGAGGATGACGACCATGCGGCCGCGGATCTTCGTCGGGGCGAACTCGCTGACGAGGGTGGAGGCGACGGGGAGTTCGGCGCCCAGTCCGAGGCCGACGACGAACCGCAGGGCCAGCAGCGCGGCCAGGCCACCGGCGAGCGCCGACGCACCGGTCGCGAGGCCGTAGACGAGCAGGGTCAGGGAGAAGACCGAACGGCGCCCGATCCGGTCCGCCAGCAGACCGCCGAGCGAGGCCCCGAGCGCCATCCCGACGAACCCGATGGACCCGAGCCAGGAGAGCTCGGTCGGCGTCAGCAGCCACTGCTGGGCCAGGGCGGCCATGATGAAGGAGATGAGCCCGACGTCCATGGCGTCCAGGGCCCAGCCGACCCCGGAACCGACCAGCAGCCGGCCGTGGCGGCGGGTGAAGGGGAGTCGCTCCAGCCGCTCGGAGCGGGTGGCGGGCGCGGGCGTGCTCATGCGGGACCTTCCGCCGGGACGAGGACGCCGACCCGGACGAGTTCGAGGGCGGCCGCCGCGACGAGGTCCGCGTCGGAGGGGTTCGGGCCGAGGGCATCGACGACGTGGGCCGTCACGGTCTCGACGGTGACGGGCTGGTCGGCGCAGGTCCAGACGATCGCCCCGACCCCGGCCAGGCGCAGCGGCGTCGAGCCGATCAGGACGAGCACCTCCCCGTCGACGGCGAGGGCATCGGTCCACGGGGCGCGCACGAGCCGCGTCCCGTCCGGGAGCGAGGTGGCGGGGTTGCTCACGGGTCCGCTGCCCGGCGCCGGGAGCGTCGCGCCGGGGGGCGGCGACACGGCCGCCCAGTCGCGCTCGGCGGTGACACCGTCCGAACCGGGGTCGAGCAGACGCTCGAGGAGGTCGCCGCACTGGCCGATCTCCGCGTAGTGCAGCGTGTGCACGCCCGCGCCGGCGGTGAGCACGGTGGCCAGGCGCACGAGGGGACGCGACATCCATGCCAGGCCCGAGGTCTGCGGGATGACCTGGGTGACGGCGTCGAGCAGCGGCGCGGGCTCGAGGCCGGGGCGCAGCAGGGTCGGGTCGCGGTGGAGCAGGACCGTCCCCCCCAGGCGCGGGTCCCGCGGGGTCGGCAGGAGGCCGTGATCGGTGGCGGACAGTTCGCGCTTGAACTCCGGATGCCCCTCCTCGATGACCGAGAGCGGCTTGGGATACGGGACGACGGCCAGGTCGTCGCGCACGGCGAGGGTCTCGTCGGTGACGTAGCCGAAGCGGTGCCCGAGGATGCGGGCCGACGTCGTCTTGCCCGTACCCGAGGGGGCGATCAGGCCGAGGGTCGCCCCGGATGTGGGGTCGGCCAGCCCCGCCGCGTGCAGCAGGAGGAGACGGCCCAACTGCTGGTCGATGCTGCGGCGGGTGATGTGGCGAGAGAGGTCGTAGGCGCTGCTCCCCGGGGAGACGGGGGTCGTCTGGGGGGTCAGCTCCGGGTCGGCGTCGAGGACGTCGGCGCGGCAGCGCTCCCAACGACGGTGCACCTCGTACCGGTCCTCGGCCGCCAGGTGCGAGAGGTCCAGCGTCCACGGCACCCCGAAGGCCACGAGGTGCGCGGTCGTCCCCGACATGCCGCTCCGTCCCGTTTCCCGGCGGGTGCTCGTCCGCAGCGCCGGCGCTGGTGTACTCGTCCTCTTCGAGCGCCACGCTACTAGGCTCCTGCCATGTCCCGCCCGCACGCCGCCGCGATCGTCGAGGACGCATGGCACCGCCAGCTCGGAGCCGTCCTGCGTCGACGGGGCTGGGGGACGCGAGTGCTGGCGTACACCGGCTACGGCTCGGTCGACCAGGTGCGCGTCCTCGGCCGCGTCCTCATGACGCGCCGCCCGTACGCTCCCGCCAGCGCCGACGCGAAGGCGACGTGGGAGGAACTGCGCAACGCCGACCACGAGCGGCGCGGCTGGCGCTCCTTCATCACCAACCCCGCCTTCAACGAGCCCGTCTCGATCACCGTCGGTGAGCGGAGCGTGACCGCCCGCAGCGACCGGAGCGGCATCATCGACGTCACCATCACCGGCCACGGGCTGGAGCCGGGCTGGCACGACGTCACCATCACGTCGCCGCGCGCGGCCGACACGACGGCGGCCGTGCTCGTCATCGGGCCCGACCAGGACTTCGGGATCATCAGCGACCTCGACGACACCGTCATCAAGACGATGCTGCCGCGACCGATGATCGCCGCGTGGAACACCTTCCTCCGACACGAGGGGACGCGCGCCGCGGTGCCGGGCATGGCGACCTTCTATCGGGAGATGCTCGCCGCGCACCCGCAGGCGCCGGTGGTCTACGTCTCGACGGGGGCGTGGAACACCGTCCCGCAGCTGACCCGCTTCCTGCGCGACCGCGGGTACCCGCTCGGGCCGCTGCTCATGACCGACTGGGGACCGACGAACACGGGGTGGTTCCGCTCCGGGCAGGACCACAAGCGGGCGTGCCTGCACCGGCTCGTGCGGGAACTGCCGAACGTCCGCTGGGTGCTCGTCGGCGACGACGGTCAACACGACCCGACGATCTACGGCGAGTTCGCGGAGCAGCGACCGGACCGGGTGCGCGCCATCTGCATCCGAGTCCTCAGCGCGACCGAGCAGATGCTGTCGCACTTCACCCCGATGGCGACGGACGAGTTCGAGCAGCACCCCGGAGCAGAGGTGCCCGTGGCGCGAGCGAGCGACGGCTACGCGATGGCGCGCATCATGCGCGCCGTGCTCGGGGAGACGCCCCCGAACGACGGGACGCGCTGACCATGCCCGAGCTGCCCGAGGTCCAGGCGCTCGTCGACTTCCTCGGCGAGCGGCTCGACGGTCTGGCCGTCGCGGGCCTCGAGCTGGCGTCCTTCACGGTGTTGAAGACGTTCGATCCGCCGCCGCAGGCGCTCGCGGGGGCGCCGGTGGATGGCGTGGCGCGGCACGGCAAGTTCCTCGACATCGACTGCGACGGCACGCACTTGGTCTTCCACCTGGCCCGCGCGGGCTGGCTGCGCTGGTACGAGGAGGCGCCGAAGGGGACCGCGCGCCCCGGCAAGGGCCCGATCGCCCTGCGCGCTCGGTTCAGTGACGGGTCGGGCTTCGACCTCACGGAGGCTGGGACGAAGAAGAGCCTGGCCGCGTACCTCGTCCGCGACGTGGCCGAGGTGCCCGGGATCGCGCGCCTCGGTCCGGATCCGCTCGCTGACGGGTTCACGCTCGAGGTCTTCGCCGGGATCCTCGCCGGCCGCCGGACGCAGCTGAAGGGGCTGCTGCGCGACCAGTCCGTCATCGCCGGGGTCGGCAACGCCTACTCGGACGAGGTGCTGCACGTGGCCCGGCTGTCCCCCTTCGCGCTCGCGGGGTCGCTGGCGGAGGACGAGGTCGAGCGGCTGTACGAGGCGCTGCGCGGGACGCTCGAGCATGCGGTGCGGGCGGCGAGCGGGAAGCCGGCGGCGGAACTCAAGGACGCGAAGCGGGCCGGTATGCGGGTGCATGCGCGGACCGGTGAGCCGTGCCCGGAGTGCGGTGACACGGTGCGGGAGGTCTCCTTCGCGGACTCGTCGCTGCAGTACTGCGCGACCTGCCAGACCGGTGGCAAGCCCTTGGCGGACCGCCGCACGAGCAAGTTCCTCAAGTAGCCCGCACCTCCCCGGGTGGCGCGCCCCCCTCCCCGAGTTTGGGACATCAGGTGTCCATAACTGGGGGCTGGCGGCCTCCTTTGGTCGAGTTTGGGACATCAGGTGTCCATTGCTGGGGGCTGGCGGCCCTCTTTGGTCGAGTTTGGGACATCAGGTGTCCATAACTGGGAAGGGGATGACTGGGCTCGATCGCCATGGCTAGTGATGTATTGGAGGGACGGTAGATGGTCATAGACGGATGCATCGACGCGGCCGGTGGCAGGATGGCCGCATGAGTGAGATCACGCAGATCCAGCCCACCGACCTCGACGACGACGCCGTCCTTCTCGATGTGCGCGAGCAGGACGAATGGGATGCCGGGCATGCCCCGGGTGCTGTCCACATCCCGCTCGGCGACCTGCCCACCCGTCTGGCCGACCTTCCGGTCGACGACGACGCCACCCTCGCGGTGACCTGCCGCAGCGGTGGCCGTTCCTCGCGCGCCGTCGCCTGGCTGAGCCAGCAGGGCTTCGATGTGGCGAACCTCGACGGCGGCATGAAGGCCTGGGCCGCGAGCGGTAAGACGGTCGTCTCCGACGCGGGCGAGCCCTCCGTCATCTGAGCGGAGCCGTCGCGGGCCGGCCCCCGTTCGCCACTCCCGCCCCACCGATATCGGGTCACCCGATATTCGCCGCGTTACCCCGGTTCGCATCCGGGGTAACGCTGCGCAAGTCGGGTGAAGCTCTCGTCGGGTCGGTCCGCCCCCTTCGCCACTCCGCGACACGATGCGCGCGTATCCGCAAATATCCGGATCTCCCTAGAGAGGCCCATACCCTCTCATCGTGGATCCCGTACGCAACCCCTATGCCCCCGGCGCCGGCCAGCGCCCGCCCGAGCTCGCCGGACGCGACGAGCAGGTGCGCGCCTTCGACGTCGTGCTCGAGCGTGTCCAGCGCGGACGGCCCGAGCGCTCGCTCGTCCTCACCGGTCTGCGAGGGGTGGGCAAGACCGTGCTGCTCAACGCCCTTCGCAGCCAGGCCGTCCGGGCGAAGTGGGGGACGGGCAAGTTGGAGGCGCGCCCCGACCAGGGCCTGCGCCGGCCGCTGTCGAGTGCGCTGCACACGGCGGTGCGCGAGCTGGGGCACACCCAGTCGGACGACGTCGAGCACGTCCTCGGCGTGATCAAGGCCTTCGCGCAGCGGGACTCGCCCGCCGGCACGAAGCTGCGCGAGAAGTGGAACCCGGGCATCTCGGCACCGGCCGTCACCGGTCGGGCCGACTCGGGCGACATCGAGATCGATCTCGTGGAGCTGTTGACCGACGTGGGTGGCCTCGCGGCCGACCTCGGTCGGGGTGTCGGCGTCTTCATCGACGAGATGCAGGACCTCGGACCCGACGACATCTCCGCCCTCTGCGCGGCCTGCCACGAGATCAGCCAGTCCGGCCTGCCCGTCATCGTCGTCGGCGCGGGGCTGCCGCACCTGCCCGCCGTGCTGTCGGCGAGCAAGTCCTACAGCGAGCGCCTCTTCCGCTACCAGCGGATCGACCGCCTGCCGCGGGCCGCGGCCGACCTCGCCCTGAGCGCCCCGGCGGAGGACGAGGAAGCGACCTTCGAGCCCGAGGCGCTCGAGGCGATGTACGCCGCCACCGGCGGCTACCCCTACTTCATCCAGGCGTACGGCAAGGCCGTGTGGGACGAGGCGCCGCAGTCGCCCATCACCATGCAGGACGTGAAGGTGGCCGCGCCCGAGGCCGAGGCCGAGCTTGCCGTGGGCTTCTTCGGGAGCCGGTTCGAGCGGGCGACGCCGGGGGAGCGCGAGTACCTGCGCGCCATGGCCGACGCCGCGACGGCGATCGCGGAGGCCGAGGACGAGGAGCTCGACGACATCGAGTCCGTGCCGACGTCCGCCGTCGCGGAGCTGCTCGGCCGCAAGCCGCAGTCGCTCTCCCCGGCGCGCGACGCGCTCCTCAAGAAGGGGCTCATCTACTCGGGCGAGCGCGGCCGGATCGCCTTCACCGTCCCGCACTTCGGTCGGTACCTGCGCGCGCACCAGTAGGTCGGAGCGCCAGTGGCGGCCGGCGATCACGCTGGGTGATCGCGGGGTCGTGGTCGCAGGGGGCTGCCCGATCCAGCCGAAAGTACGGCGCGCACCCCGTCCTGGAGCCGGGTGAACTCCACCCTCGGGACTGATGTGCTCACTGGGCGAGCTCGACGATGGTGAGGGGGACCGATCACCACGACAGAGAAGGACTCACCCCGTGACCACCCAGAGCGCCGTGCTCCCCCTGCACGTCAGTGTCCAAGCAAAACTCGCCGCAGCCTGGACGAGTTTCATGTTCCTGTATGTCTACGTCGACGTCCTGGGTCTCTACAAGCCCGGCGCCGTCGCAGACATCCTCAAGGGCAAGGTCTTCACGTTCGACATCACCCAAACCTTCGCCGTCAGCGCGCTGGCCGCTTCGGTGATCCCACCCTGATGATCGTGCTCTCGATGACGTTGTCCGGCAGAGTCAACCGCATGGCGAACCTCGTCGTCGCTGCACTCCTCATCCCCTGGATGGCCTTCAACCTGGCCGGCGGGGAGTGGCCCTTCTACTACGGTCTCGGCTTCGCGGTCGAACTCGGCCTGCTCGTCTTCATCCTGCGGACCGCATGGCTCTGGCCCCGCACCGGCGCTGTCCCTACTCTGAAGCGGTGATGGCTGGATGGCGTTCCGCGTGGCGTGAGCCGCGCCCTGCCGACCCGCCGCCCACGGGCCGGTGGGACTGGATCATCGCCAGCGGATTCGCCGGTGCAACCCTCGTCGAGGGCGTCACCCGACGGGGTTTGCCCTGGCAGCCATTCGTGATCGCGCTCGCTCTGGGCGTGGCTCCCGCCTTCCTCTGGCGCCGTCGCCACCCGTTGGTCGCCTGCCTGATCGGCTTTGGTGCCGCTGGCTTGCTGTCCATTCTCCAACTGGTGACGCACCGCACCGATGTCGGTCCGACGTCCATGACGGCGGTCGTGATCCTGCTCTACTCCCTGGTGCGATGGGGGTCGGGCAGAGAGGTGGTCCTCGGTGTCGCGGCCGTCGCAGCGGTCGCGGCCCTGGGCATGGTGGTCACGCACGCCACGTTGGCCGAGATGATCGGCGGCACGCTCTTCCTGATGCTCGCCATCGCGCTCGGTGCGATCGTCCGCAATCGGGCGGAGCTGTGGACCCGTCAGCAACGCGACGCCCGCAACGAGGAACGCCTCGCGCTCGCCCGTGAGCTGCACGACACCGTCGCCCACCACGTCTCGGCCATCGCCGTGCAGGCCCAGGCCGGCGGTGTCGTCGCCGCCGAGCAGCCGGCGCGGGCTGCTGCCATCCTCGCCGCGATCGAAACCGAAGCCTCACGCACCCTCGCGGAGATGCGGGCCATGGTCCGAGTGCTCCGTGAGGACGAGATGGAAGCCCACCCGTCGCCACGCGGTGTCGCCGACCTCGCCGCACTGGTGCGCACCGATCAGCACCCCCGAGTTGTGGTGTCGGTGGACGATTCCGCCATGGGCCGGCCACGATCCGTCGACGCAGCCGTCTACCGACTCGCTCAGGAGTCGGTGACCAACGCCCTCCGGCATGCTCGGGCCGCCACGCAGGTGGCGATCGAGGTCGACCGCGTCGGTGACGTGGTCAGGCTGCGGGTCACCGACGACGGACGGACCCCGCCGGGTCAGGTGGTGAAGCCCGGCTTCGGCCTCACCGGGATGGCCGAGCGCGCCCAGCTCCTCGGCGGCTCGCTCACGGCTGGCCCCGGGCCGCAGGGTGGCTGGGCCGTCGACGCCGTGCTCCCGGCGGGAGGCTCGCTGTGACCATTCGCGTCGTGGTGGCCGACGATCAGGACTTGGTGCGGGCCGGACTGGTGATGATCCTCGGTGCCCAACCCGACCTGGAGGTGGTGGGCGAGGCCACGGACGGCCTCCAGGCACTGGAGATGGCGACCCGGCTGCGCCCCGATGTCCTCCTCGTGGACATCCGGATGCCCGGGCTCGACGGCGTCGAGGTGACGCGGCGCGTCGCCGGGCCTGCGGTGGCAGACCCGATGGCTGTCGTGGTCATCACGACCTTCGATCTCGACGAATACGTCCTCGGCGCGCTTCGCGCTGGAGCGCGCGGGTTCCTGCTCAAGGACGCCGGACCGCAACTTCTCATCCAAGCCATCCACGCCGCCGCCGACGGTGACGCGCTGATCGCCCCCAATGTCACCCGGCGACTCCTGGAGGCGTTCGTCGACCGATCTCCGTCGGCGCCGTCCACGCCGCTCCACCCCCTCACGGAGCGTGAGGAGGAGGTGTTGCGGCTTGTCGCTCGCGGCCGAACCAATGCCGAGATCGCCGACGCCCTCTTCATCAGCCTGAGCACCGTCAAGACCCACGTTGCCGCCCTGATGGCCAAGCTCGGCGTGCGCAATCGCGTCGAGATCGCGATGTGGGCCCACCACGCGGGGCGGGTGTGACGTCGGTGCTGCAGCGGCGGTGGTGACGGGCGACCTCAGACGGCGGCGACGAAGGCGGCCGCGCCCTCCTTCAGGCCCTCGATGCGGCCGAGGATGAACAGTTCGCGGTCGTCCGGGTTGTTGGAACCCAGTTCAGTGAAGGTGGGCTTGCGGCGGACGTTCTGCGAGCAGACGAACTCCGTGCAGATGAGGGTGCCGACGGTGTCACCGTTCCGGCCCGCCGCGCCGCTGCGCTTGGCCACGTAGAGGCTGACGTCCTTCGTCTCGAGGGGGTCCTTGCACCACGTGCAGATCGCACTCCGGCGCCGCCCGCCGAGGGCCGCGGGCGGTGGGGCGGCGCGCAGGATGAGGCCGCGCGGCTCTCCGTCGACGATGACGACGGCGTAGCCCAGGGGCCGCTTGGCGTCGCGCCACCCGAGGTAGTCGAGGCTCTCCCAGTCGAGCGCGTCGAGATCCGGCAGGCTCGCCTGAGCCACCTCCCGCTTGGAGGCGTTGACGAAGCTGGCGCGGATCTCGTTCTCGGTCAGAGGGGTCACGCGTGCCCATTCTGCCTCTCGTGTCCGGCCGGAGCGACCGAGTTCCGCCCGGCCGCCTGGCCCTCACCCGTGTGGTTGGGTGGCGGCATGAGGCTGCTGCTCACGTCCGGTGGGATCACGAACCCCAGCATCCACGCATCGCTCACGGACCTCCTGGGCAAGCCGATCGAGGAGGCCAGCGCCCTGTGCATCCCCACGGCCCAGTGGGGGCACCCGGCGTGCGGACCGGTCTCGGCGCTCGGGTCGGTCACCGGTGACGCCTCCCGGGGTGGGCTGACGGCCCTGCCGTGGCGATCCCTCGTCCTGCTCGAACTCACGGCCCTGCCGACCATCGGCGAGGAGCGCTGGGTGCCGTGGGTTCGCGAGGCGGACGTGCTCCTCGTCGACGGTGGCGACGCGACCTTCCTCTGCCACTGGCTGCGGGAGTCCGGGCTCGCTGATCTGCTGCCGGAGTTGGTCGACACCGTCTGGGTCGGCGTGAGCGCCGGCAGCATGGTGCTCACACCGCGGATCGGGACGGACTTCGTCGAGTGGCCGGGAGCCCGCGACGATCGCACCCTCGGCCTCGTCGACTTCTCGATCTTCCCGCACCTGGACGTCTTCCCGGAGAACACCATGGCCGACGCCGAGCGCTGGCACGCCGAGATCGGCGGCCCGGCCTTCGTGCTCGACGACGAGTCCGCGATCGCCGTCGTCGAGGGGAGCGCGACCGTCGTGTCCGAGGGGCGCTGGGAGCGCCTGCCCTAGGCGGGCGAAGGTCGTCCGCCCACCTCCCGCGGAGGCCTATTCTGAGGGCCTCATCGCCGAACGGGCCTCCATGGGCAGTGGCAGGTGAGGCGATGATCGAGATCGAGGAGATGAGTCGGATCTGGAGTTCCCCGAGCGCTCGCCTGAGGCGACGATGACGCTCCCGCGAATCGACCTCAACGCCGACCTCGGCGAGTCCCTCGGCGCGTGGCGCCTCGGGGACGACGCGGCCATGCTCGACGTCGTCACCAGCGCCAACATCGCCTGCGGCTTCCACGCCGGCGACAGCCTCACCCTGCGGGAGACCTGCGCGAAGGCGGTCGAGCGCGGCATCGTCATCGGTGCCCAGGTCGGCTATCGCGACTTCGTCGGCTTCGGCCGCCGCTTCATCGACATGGACTCGGCCGAGCTGACCGCCGACGTCATCTACCAGGTCGGCGCCTTGGACGCGCTCGCCCGGGTGGCCGGTGGGAAGGTCTCGTACGTCAAGCCGCACGGCGCGCTCTACAACGCCATCGTCACCCACGAGGACCAGGCCGCGGCCGTCGTCGCGGCGGTCGTGGCGCTCGACCCGACGCTGCCCGTGCTCGGTCTGCCGGACTCGGCCTTCCTGCGGCTGGCCGCCGACGCGGGGCTGACCACCGTCGCCGAGGCCTTCGCCGACCGCGCCTACACCGCCGCGGGGCATCTGGTCCCGCGGAGCGAGCCGGGTTCCGTGCTCGACGACCCCGCCGCCGTCGCGCGCCGGGTCGTACGGCTCGTGACGGAAGGTCGCGTCACCGCGATCGACGGCACCGAGATCGCCATCGCGGCCCATTCCGTGTGCGTCCACGGGGACTCGTCGCGCGCCGTCGCCATGGCGCGCGCCATTCGTGCGGCGCTCGCGGACGCCGGGGTCGCGGTCGACCCCTTCGTGAGCTGAGTCGTGCCCGTCGACGCGCCGACCGGGGCCCTGCGGGTGTTGCCGATGGGCGAGGCCGCACTCCTCGTGGAGGTCGCCGACATCGACTCCGTGCTCGACCTGCATGCCGTGCTCGCGTCGCTGGTCAGCGCGGGCGAAGGGGTGTGGGCCGGGGTCGACGAGCTCGTCGCCGGGGCCCGAACTCTCCTGCTCGTCACCCGGCCCGCGACCGACCTCGACGCGCTCTCGCGCGCTCTCGGTGGGCTGCCCGTACCCAGGCAGCGCCAACTCCGTGACGCCCATCAACGGGGCGACGGGCCGGTCGTCGAGATCCCGGTCGACTACTCCGGCGCGGACCTCGCGGAGGTGGCGCGTCTCACCGGCCTCACCCCGACCGAGGTCATTGCCGCCCACACGGGCACGCCCTGGCGGGTCGGGTTCGGCGGCTTCGCGCCAGGCTTCGCCTATCTCGTCGGTGGCGACCCGCGACTGACCGTCCCGCGCAGGACCGAACCTCGCACGCGCGTGCCCGCCGGGTCGGTCGGCCTCGCGGGGGAGTTCAGCGGGATCTATCCGCGGTCCTCGCCCGGCGGCTGGCAGCTCATCGGGACGACGAAGGTCGCCCTCTGGGACGAGCAGCGCGACCCGCCGGCCCTGCTCCTCCCGGGCACGACGGTGCGGTTCGTGGCGGAGGGGTCGTGAGCCGTCAGGCGGCCCCGCGGCGTCTCGTCGTCGTCGCGCCCGGCCCGCTCACGACGGTCCAGGACCTCGGCCGGTTCGGGCACCTCGCGGTCGGGGTGGGGCGCGCAGGCGCCGCCGACGTGGCCTCGCACCTCCTCGGGGCGCGCCTGCTCGGCAACGCCGACGGGGCCGCGTCGCTCGAGGTGACGCTCGGCGGGCTGCGCCTGCGGGCCGAGCGTGACGTCCTCCTGTGTCTCACCGGCGCCCCTGCCCCCGCCGCCGTGGGTGGGGCGCCCCGGCCGCACGCGGCCCCCTTCGTCCTGCATGACGGTCAGGAACTCGCGCTGGCCATGCCGCCGCGCGGGCTGCGGACATACGTGTCCGTCCGGGGCGGGATCGACGCGCCGCTCGTGCTCGGGTCGCGCTCGACCGACACGATGTCGGGCCTCGGGCCGCCGCCGCTGCGGGCGGGCGACGTCCTGACCGTCGGTGGGGAGACCGACCGCTTCCCGCACGTCGAGGTTGCGGCGCTGCGACCGCCGGACGATCAGCGCGGCAGCAACGGCGACGAGACCGGTGTCGTCACCCTCGCCGTCCTGCCCGGCCCGCGCCGAGACTGGTTCGCCTCACCCGAGGACCTCGCGGATCGCCCGTGGACGGTGTCCATTCGCAGTGACCGCAAGGGGATTCGCCTCGAGGGCACGCCTCTCGTGCGCGCCGACGGGTGGCTCGACGCCGAACTCCCGAGCGAGGGGATGGTCCGCGGCGCCATCCAGGTGCCGCCGAACGGGCAGCCCGTCCTCTTCCTCAACGATCACCCGGTCACCGGCGGCTATCCCGTCGTCGGGGTCGTGCGCACGGCCGACGTCGATCGCGCCGCCCAGCTGCGACCCGGACAGTCCGTGCGTCTGCGCTGGGTCTCCTGAACTGCGCTGGGTCTCCTGAACTGCGCTGCGTCTACTCAACTGCGCTGGGCGACCTGAGCGCGGGCGGCCGGTGGCGGCCGCGGGAGGTGCTCCATCGCTCGACGGATCCGCGCCGACGTCTCCGTCCTTAGGCTGAGGGCATGCCGCCCGCTCGCCGCTCCGTGCCGACTCGCATCCGCGAGTTCTTCGCGATCGATGACGACTGGGAGCGTCCTGCCCCACCGCTGGGGCGCGGCGACTGGCTCGTCGGCATCACGCTCTCGGCCGTCGGGGTGCTCTTCCTCGAACTGGCCCGCAGCATCACCGAGATCCACGCGGGTGGGCAGCCGCAGCGGGGGCGATGCTCATGGTCTGGCGCCGGCAGCACCCGATCCTCGTGGGAGTGCTCGCAGCCGCCCACATGTTCCTCGTCGGCGTCACGATGCCGATGGTGATGGCTCAACTGGCGTTGCAGGCCGTCTACTTCGTCGCGATCTACGCCGCAGTCGCCCATGCCAGACACCGACGTTCGGCGCTGCTGGTGGTCGCCGGGATCACGGTCTTCATGCTGCTGTGGGTGGGGTGGCAACTCGCCCTCGGTGGCGGCCTCGCCGAACTCACCCAGGACGCACCGGAGGACGAGACGCATGGCTGGTTCAGCCCCACCGTCGGCGCCGTTGCGACCACCGTGGCCATCAATGCCTGCTACTTCGTGGGCGCGATCCTCGTCGGCCAGATCGCTTGGCGCGGCGCTCGTCAACGCGCGCGCCTCGAGGAGCAGGCGCAGACCATCGCCCGGCAGGCCGACTCGCTGCGGCGCCGCGCCGTGGTCGACGAGCGGTTGCGCATCGCCCGTGAGCTGCACGACGTCGTCGGCCACCACATCTCCGTCATCGGTGTGCAGGCCGCAGCCGCTCGCCGGGTCATCGACGCGCGGCCGGCGGACGCTGCGGTGGCGCTCGGGCAGATCGAGTCCAGCTCGCGCGACGCCGTCACCCAGATGCGCAGCCTGCTCGGCACCCTGCGCGACATCGACGCAACGGCCGGCGGCGACGACTCACGCCGTCCCGAGCCGACCCTCGCGGACGTGGTCGATCTCGTCGCCGAGCGCGATGCGGCCGGATTGCGCACGACCCACCACGTCGTGGAAACGCACGATGGTGCGCTCGCCGCGGTCCCGGCGTCCATCGGGCTCACGCTCCATCGCATCGTCCAGGAAGCGCTCGCGAACGTCACCCGGCACTCGACGGCCAGTGCCACGGACGTGTTCACGAGAGTCGTGGTCGACGGCCCGGCCGACGACTATGCCGAGATCGAGGTGCTCGACAACGGCCGACCTCGGCACGGGACGTCCGGCTCGGGCCTGGGCCAGCTCGGGATGCGCGAGCGCGCGGCGTCGCACAAGGGGACCGTGGAGATCGGGATGCGGCCGATGGGTGGCTACCGGGTCCGTGTCCGAATTCCCCTGAGGGAGAATGATGTCTGAGCCGGCTGCACCGATCCGCGTCCTCATCGTCGATGACCAGCACCTCGTGCGGTCCGGCTTCGCGATGATGCTGTCCGTTGACGAGGACATCGACGTCGTCGGCGATGTGGCCAACGGCCGGCTCGCCCTTGCCGCGGCGCATGACCTCGGGCCCGACGTCATCCTGATGGACGTCCAGATGCCCGTGATGGACGGCATCGAGGCAACGCGCGCCATCGTGGCGGCAAACCTCGCCAAGGTCATCATCCTCACGACGTTCGACCGCGATGACTACCTCTTCGATGCGCTGCACGCCGGTGCGAGCGGCTTCCTGCTGAAGAATGCCGAGCCCGAACAGCTCACCGATGCCATCCGGGCCGTCGCGGGTGGGCACGCTCTGCTGGCACCGGAGGTGACGACGCGCGTCATCGCCGAGATGGTCGCCGCCGCCCGCTCCTCAGCCCCGAGCACGGCGGTCGGCAACCCTCACGTCGGCTCGGCCGACCAGCTCGACCGGCTCACCGACCGTGAACTCGAGGTGCTCACCCTCATGGCGCGGGGCCGCTCCAACACCGAGATCGCCGCGGCCCTCTTCGTCGGTGAGGCCACAGTCAAGACCCACGTGTCCAACTGCCTGGCCAAGCTCCATCTGCGTGACCGGGTCCAGGCCGTCGTCTTCGCCTACGAGGTCGGGCTCATCCGACCGGCGGAGAGCCCAACTCATCCGCAGGACTGATCTGCTTCCTGCACAGGCTTCCTACCGTGGAGGTCATGAGAGACAGACGAAGCGGAGCAGCACTCCTCGAGGTTGCCGGACTCAGCCGCTCCTTCGGGGACATCACGGCCGTCGACGACGTGAGCTTCACCGTCCCGGGGGGACTGATGACCGGCTTCGTCGGCGGCAACGGGGCCGGCAAGACCACGACGATGCGGATGATCATGGGTCTGCTCGCCACCCACGCCGGTGAGGTCCGGTGGGACGGCGCCCCCATCACCGCCGCGGTGCGCCGCCAGATCGGCTACATGCCCGAGGAGCGTGGGCTCTATCCCAAGCAGAAGGTCCTCGATCAGCTCGTCTATCTCGGTGAACTCTCGGGCATGACCGCGGCGGGCGCCAAGACCGCCATCATGAGCCACCTCGAGCGCTTTGGCCTCGCCGACCGCGCACGGGAGCGGGTCGAGAAGTTGTCGCTCGGCAACCAGCAGCGGGTCCAGATCATCGCCGCCCTCATGACCCAACCCGATGCGCTCATCCTCGACGAGCCGTTTTCCGGTCTCGACCCGCAGGCCGTCGACTCGATGGTCGACCTCCTGCGTGAGCACGCCGCCGCAGGCGTGCCCGTTCTCTTCAGCTCCCACCAACTGGACCTCGTGGAGCGCCTCTGCGACCGACTCGTCGTGCTCTCTCAGGGTCGTGTCGTGGCGACCGGTGGGGTCGAGGAGCTGCGCAGCGGTGGTCCTGAGCGCTACCGGATCACGCTCGACGGTGACGCGGGTTGGCTCCGCGACCAGCCCGGCACACACGTTCACGACGTCGACGGGACCACGGCCCTCGTCGAGTTCACCGAGCCAACCGCCCGCCACCGGCTGCTCGGCGCAGCCATCGAGCGGGGCGATGTCATCGACTTCGCCCGGCACATCCCCTCCCTGTCCGAGATCTACCGTGAGGTGACGGCATGACACACACCGCCTGGCCGACCGTGGCCCGACGCGAGATCATCACCAAACTCACCGACCGCGCGTTCCTCTTCGGAACGGTGGGCCTGCTCGCGGTCCTGATGGTGGTCCTCGGCGTCCAGGCATTGCTGGCCAACAAGGCCACCGAATTTGCCCTCGTCACGAGTTCCAGCGCCGCTCACCAGATGGCTGAGCAGGTCAAGGAAGTGGCTGAGGCCGGCGATGACAAGACCACGGTCGTGGTGAGCGAGGCTGCCAGCGACGCGTCCGCGTCGCAGAAGGTCATCGACGGTGACGCCGATGTCCATCTGCACGAAGGCAACGACGGCTGGGTGCTCACGGGTGCGGACGATGTGCCTGCCGGGTTGACCAGCGTCGCGACCACGGCGATCCGGGACGCCACCCTCGCCGAGAATGCGGCCGAGGTCGGCACGTCAGTGGAGGCGTTGCGACGCGGATCGACGGTCAGCACCGTGCTGCTCAAGGGGGACGCGGAGCGCGTGGCCATCGCGAAGGCAGTGGGCTTTGCCCTGTCCTTCCTCTTCTACATCGCGTCCCTGACCTTCGGGATCGCGCTCGCCAACAGCGTCGTCGAGGAGAAGGCGAGCCGAATCGTGGAGATCATCACCACGAAGATTCCCGTCAACCAACTGCTCGCGGGCAAGGTCATGGGCAACCTCGCTCTGGCCTTCGCTCAGATGGCGCTCTTCGTCGGTGTCGGTCTCATTGGACTCTCCTTCACCGAATACGACCGTCTCGTCCCGGCGGTCTCCGGTGCGGTCGGGTGGTTCACCGTCTTCTTCGTCGTCGGGTTCGCGTTGCTCTCCTGCCTCTGGGCCGTGGCCGGCGCCTTGGCGTCGAGGACCGAGGATGTGCAGTCGACCTCGATGCCGCTGACGATGCTCACCATGGCCGTCTTCTTTGCCGCCCTGCTGACCGACGGGGTCGCCAAGACAGTGCTGTCGTTCGTGCCGCCCTTCTCCGCCATCCTCATGCCCATACGCGTGCTCGAGGGATCCGCGCCCTGGTGGCAGGCGCTCGTCGCTCTGGCCATCCTCATCGCGTCGGCCGGGCTCGTCGTCCGCGTCGCCGCACGGCTCTACCAGCGTTCGCTCCTGCAGACGACGGGGCGGTTGAGTCTCAAGCAGGCGTGGTCCACCCCGATGTGAGGGGCCGGCCCGTCACTGGCTGTCGGCGGTGTGGCTGCACTCAGCGCCCGAGCCCTGCTGAGCGGGCCAGCGTGAGGGCGTCCTCCCGGGTGGCGACCTCGAGTTTGGCGAGCATTTCGGAGACCCTGTTGCGCACCGTCTTGGGGGCGAGGAAGACCCGGCTGGCGACCTGGTGCGTGGAGAGCCCCTGTGCCAAGAGGCCGAGGATTTCCCGGTCGCGGGCGTCGAGCCGTTCGAGCACGTTGGTGTCGGGCACCGCCGACGCGGCGACCCGCACCGACGCGCTTGCCCCCGAGCTCAGCACCACCGACCCGCTGGCCGTCGCCCGGATCGCGTCGAGCAACTCGTCGGGAGGCGAGTCCTTGACGAGGTAGCTGTCCACTCCAGCGGCGAGGCTGCGGAGCACCGTGGCCGGCTCGTGGGTCATCGTGAGGATGACCAACTTCACCGCGGGCCACTGCTCGCGCAGCCGCTGGCCGAGGGCCACGCCGTCGCCGTCGGGCAACCGCAGGTCGAGCACGCAGACCTGAGGCTCGGGCTGGACGGACCACGCGAGCGCGTCGGCCACCGTGCCGGCGGTCGCGACGACCTCCATCGTGGGGTCGGCGTCGACGAGCGCCGACAGCCCCGCCAGCACAACCGGGTGGTCGTCGACCAGGACGACCCGGATCACGCGCGGAACCCCGGCACGTCGAGGACGACGAGGAGGCCGCCGGTCGCCGCGCGGTGGAGGTCCAGGTGCCCCCCGACCTCCTGGGCGCGGGTCCGCAGTGAGGTGAGGCCCACGCCCGGCACGACCGGGCCGCCACTGCCGTTGTCCTCGACCTCAGCGCGCAGTCCGTCGCCGAGGCCCTTCACCCGCACCCGGACCTCCGACGCGCCGCCGTGGCGCAGCGCGTTGGTCACCGCCTCGGCGACGAAGCGGTAGACGACGATCGCCCGGTCACCCTCGACGTCGTGGGCGTCGTGCACCTCGAGATGCACCTGCGGTCCGCCGATGGTGCGGAAGGAGGTGACGAGGGTCTCGAGCGCACCGGCCAGGTCGGCACCCACCAGCGGCTCGGGGGTCAGCGCGGAGACGATGCGGCGCAGGTCGGCCCGGCAGGCCGCGAGGTCCGCGGCCAGGGCGCCCAGCTCGGTGCTGGGTCGGGTGGCGCGCTCGGCCTCCACCCGCATGCTCATGCCCGCCAGCGCCGGCCCGAGGTCGTCGTGAAGATCGGCGAGGATGCGGGCCCGTTCGACCTCGCGCTCGCGGATCACGTCGGCCCGGGCAAGCTGCGCCTCCACGGCCAGTTCGACCGCGCGCGCCGCGAGCGCGACGGTGGGAGTCAGTTGGCGCACGACGTGCTCCTGGCGCGACTCAAGCCCCTCGGGCTCCTGCAAGCGCACGGCAAGTGTGCCGACTCGCTCGTCGCCGACGACGAGCGGGAAGGTCGCCCACCCGGGCCGCTCCTCGAGGTGGTCGAGGACGATCTCGACGGCCTCGGTGGCGCTCGCCGCGGACACCAGACCGGCGGCGGTGCCCAACAGCCCGCGGGGGTCGCCGTCACCTCCGAGACCGCCCGTCAGCGTGGCGAGGTCCTGGGGACTCAGGAGGCCAGTGCCGTAGCGGCGGGCGAGGAAGTGGCGTCGGACCGCCACCGCTGCTGGGGTCGCCATCATGATGGTGACGGCAGCGGCGAGGGTGCCGACGACCTCGGCCCCGAAGATCCGCTCGTGACGCGCGAAGGACCACATCAGCCAGCCGGCGACGGTGCCGGCGAGGAGCACCCCGATCACGAGGGCGACGTCGACCAGCGGTTCCACAGCCGGGCGTGGCTGCCGGACGAGCGCGGCCCCTGCGACCGAGCCGGCCACGGCGAGCAACCCGAGGGTCGCGGTCAGCCCGAAGGCGGTGGGCGTCCCCCACGTCCACGTGGCGCTCGCGGTGGCGATGGCGATGACCGCCCACAGCACGATCCACGTCCGCCAGCGGCGGGCAGATCGTCCACTCGCCGGCAGCGAGGCCAGGGCGACCACGAGGACGGGCAGCAGCCACCCGGGTCCGGATGCCGCTCCGGGAGCCGGCGTCGGCAGGGTGGACAGTGTCATCGCGAGCGGCGTGAGCGCCGCCACGAGCACGGCGGCCCAGCCCACGAGAGATCGCGGCCTGCGGTCGAGCAGGATCAAGCCGGCGATGCCGAGCGGCAACCAGCCGAGCAGCGGGAGGCTGGCGTCGGCGACGAGGCGGTCGTGGGGGAGCACCAGCACGGGCTGGAGGGCGCCGAGCGAGAGCACCGCCACCGCCACCAGCAGTTCGCCCGACACCCCACCGGCGGGTGCCAAGGTAGGGGGCGACACCGAGGTGCTCGGTGCCGACAATGTGCTCATGGGTGTCAGTATCCGCGCGCTGACCCTGCCCCGGAAGGCCCCGGGACTCTCCCGGGACATCGGCGGGACGACCCGGGACGCCGGGCTCTGGCGACCGGGTCGCGCGTGCGACCACAGTGGTCGGACAGGCATCCGCGCCACCACTGCTCAGGAGATCCCATGCCAGCCAACCCGGCCGTGGCCGCACCGGCCACCCGCACCCCCACGTACCCCGTCCTCGTCGGCATCGCCTACGCCATCTGCGTGGTGGGCATGTCGGGCAGCGTCGTCGCCGAGATGCTCCTCGGATATACCGGTAGCGGCGACGCCCCACGCTCACTCGGTGAGCAACTTGCCGGCATCGTCGGTTTCGGCACACTCGCGCTCGCGGTCTCCGTGTTGGCCGTGAGCCGCCTGCGGTCCGATCGCCAGCGCCAGGTCGGTGCGATCGTGATGGGGATCGCGGCGGTGCCGGCGCTCGCCTTCTTCTGGTGCGGCATGCCGGCGATGTTCGGTGCCGCGTCAGCGGCGCTGGCCGGGCTGACGCGCGGGCGGAAACCGCTGGAGGGCGCGGCGCGCGTCTTCGGCCTGATCGGTCTGGCCTTCGCGGTCATCAACCCCGTCGTCAACGCCGCCGCTGTGACGATCTCCTGGGTCGTCACGGGCTGAGCGGCTGCCCGGGGCGAAGGTCGTCACCGGTTCGCGTCTGGTGGGGACCCGACGCCGCCATGAGTTGCGGACGCCGGGCACCACCTCACCGTCGCCATCCGGGGGTCGATCATCGCGACGATGCCGATCCGTGCCGACGTCGGACCGGACATGCCCGCCTCGCCGCCGGCTCAGGCCAGCCCCAGCGCGGCCGCTTCCTCCCACAACTCGTCCCGCACGCTCGGGTGGGCGCAGCATTCGATGAGATCGCGAGCCTGCGCGCGCTCGTCGAGCCCCCACAGCCGCGCCACGCCCTGCTCGGTGACGACCGCGCTCTGCTGAAAGCTCGTCACCGGCTCGTCGACGAGCGGCACGATCGTCGAGACGTTCGCCCGGGGGTGCCATGAGCGCAGCGCCATGAAGGACTGACCGCCGGGGGAGTGCAGCGCGCCGACGATGAAGTCGGTCTGGCCGCCGAAACCGGAGTGGATGCGGGCGTTGATCCGCGAGGCGTTGGCCTGCCCGAAGAGGTCGACCTCGAGCGCCGTGTTCACCGACGTCATCCGCCGCTGCTGGGCGATCACTCCCGGGTCGTTGGTCGTCTCGGTCCGGCGCATGAGCACGCGCGGATTGTCGTCCAGCCAGTCGTAGAGGTCGCGGCTGCCGAAGGCGAACGACGTGACGAGCGGGTGGCCGCGATCCAGCGAGCCGGCTTCCTCGAGGGCGAGGACCCCGTCGGAGAACATCTCCGTCCAGACGCGCAACTCCTTGCGGTGGAGGACCGCGTGCAGCGTCGCGTCCGGGACCGCCCCGATGCCGAGTTGGAGGGTCGCGCCGTCGCCGATGAGTTCGCCCACCCGCGCACCGATCGTCTGGCTGTCGGCGTCGGGGGCGGTCGGCACGTGCGTGGCCAGGGGCGCGTCGATCTCGACCGCGAGGTCGACGTGCTCGACGGGCACGAGTGCGTCACCCCCGGTCCGCGGCATCTGCGGGTTGATGACCGCGACGACGAGGCCACCCCGGGCACGGCACGCCTCGAGCGCCGCGGGCAGGACGTTGACCTCAAGGCCGAGGCTCAGCAGGCCGTCACGCGGCGGCGCGCAGTGCAGGATCACGGCGTCGGGCGGCAGTGGCCCGGCGAAAAGTCGCGGCACGAGGGAGAGCCGGGACGGGATGTACCGCAGGCCCGCCCGTCCCCGCTGCCCCGGCCCGACGAAGCACGTCTCGAGCGTCACGCCCTCGCGGTCGGGCAGCCCCTTCGGCCCGTTCAGGGCATGGAGGACGAAGGTCGCCAGCGTCGCGTCGACGAGTCGGACGGCCTCGAACGGCAGCGACATGTTGCCGCTGACGACGATGCGCGGGTTGTCGGGCAGGGCCGCGAGGCGCGCGGCCAGTTCCTCCGTGGTGACGTGCTGCATAGGCCCCATCCTTGCGTGCGGAGGGGCGCCCGTGCTCGTGGACCACCGCTCCGCCCTCCACCGCACGGGGCTCATCTGTGCGTCACGGTGACGACGAACTTCTGCCCGCCATCCCTTGACGAAGTTGTGCGGCCATTTCTAATATGGCCGCACAACTTGGTGCAACGAGGCGCCGGGGCTGACGAGGGAGTTGCACGTGGACGTTCGCCCGCGCAGCCCCGGTGAGAGTTCCTACCGGCTCCTGACCCAGCGCCTGCGCGAGCGCATCTTCCAAGGCGAATTCGGGGAGGGCTCTCGAATGCCCACCGAGCACGCGCTCGCGACTGAACTCGGGCTCAGCAGGCAGACCATTCGCCGTGCGTACCAAGACCTGGTCGCGGAGGGCTTGGTCTACCGGGTGCGGGGCAGCGGGACCTTCGTCATGCCGGGCGAAACGCGATACCGCCGTGCCTTCGGAAGCATCGACGATCTGATGAATCTCCAGCTCGATACCGACTTCGAACTCGTCGAGCCACTCGCGGACCGGATCGACCGAGACGCGGCAGACCGGCTCCGCCTCAACTCACCACACGTGAGCAGTCTCGTCTTCCAAAGGCTCCACCGCGGCACCGCGTTCTGTCGGACTCGTGTCGACCTCCCTCCAGCAATCGCCGCGACACTCGTCGGCGTGCCGGAGCTCACTGATCCTGGCGTGCACACCCGCACGACGATCATCGGCCTCATCGAGGCGCGGGGTAACGACATCGGTGAGGCCGAGCAGGTGATCAGCGCGACGGCCGCCGAGGCACACCTGGCCGCAGCCCTCGGGTGTCCCGCCGGCAGCCCGCTCTTGGGCATCGAGCGCCTCTACACCGACCGCCTTGGGCGCCCGCTCGAGTTGGCCACGAGCCACTTCCTACCGGACCACTACTCCCACCGAACCCGCCTGAGCAGAAGGGGTGATCCGCAGCCAGGGCGCGCGCCGTCTCCCTGACGCCGCGCCACCGTCAGACCCGCGGGGTCACACCGCGGTCAGCGCCGCCGCCGATCACTGGAACAGGCCCCCACAGTCCCCCGGACAACGAAGTCCGAGAAACACCACGGAGGAAACATGAGCACCAACAGGACTCGCGCCAACCTCGTCGTCGGCCTCGCGGCACTGACTTCCCTCACTCTCGCCGCATGCGGGGGCGCCCGAAGCGGAGACTCCGGAGGCGGTGAAGACAAGACCTACACCCTGAAGTTCTCTCACGTGACGACTGACAACACCCCGAAGGGCAAGGCTGCCAACGAGTTCGCCAAGCTCGTCGAGGAGGAGTCCGAGGGCAAGATCAAGGTCGAGGTCTTTCCGAACTCCGAGCTCTATGGCGATAAGGACGAGATGCAGGCGCTGCAGAGCAACAGCGTCCAAATGCTCGCGCCCGCCAGTGCGAAGTTCACGACCATCGCACCTGAACTGCAGGTCTTGGACCTGCCGTTCCTCTTCGACGATGTCCAGGACATCCCTGAGGTCGTCACCCAGGACAGCAAGGTGGGCGAGGCGATCTACAACAACAAGAAGCTCGCCGAAAACGGCGTGAAGGTGCTTGGCCTATGGGACAACGGCCTCAAGCAATTTTCATCGAACAAGGGGATGGTCAAGCCTGCAGACGTCAAGGGACTGAGCTTCCGCATCCAGCCCTCCGACGTCCTGCGAAGCCAGTTCCAGGCATGGGGCGCCAAGGCGACGCCCATGGCCTTCTCCGAGGTGTACAGCGCCATGCAGCAAGGCGTCATCGACGGTGGCGAGAACACGTACTCCAACATCGCCAGCCAGAAGATGCACACCGTGCAGAAGCACATCTCGGAGATCAACAACGGATACATCGGCTACGTCCTCGTCGTGAACCAGAAGTGGTTCGACGAGCTCCCGAAGGACCTGCAGGAAGTCGTCACCGAGGCGGCAGATGCCGCCACTGAGCTCAACCGCGAGGTTGCCGCCCAGGTGAACGCCGACGCCAAGGCCGAGATCGAGAAGGCGGGAACGACGGAGATCACTGTCCTCAGCGACGAGGAGCGCCAGGCGTTCAAGGACGCTGTCGTGCCCAAGGTGTGGAAGCAGTACGAGGACGTCCTGGGCAAGGACGTCGTCGAGGAACTCCTCAGCAAGCAGAACTGACCGCTGGCGGGGCGGCTGAAGGATCGGCCGCCCCGCCCTCTCACCCCTTGAAGGAGGTGCTCCGTGCACCAGTTCGACTCTGCCCTCACGAAATTCGAGAACGTCTTTGCCGGCGGAACGCTGGTCTTGGCGACGATCCTCGCCGCGGTCCAGGTTGCACTCCGCCCCTTCGGCGTGTTCCTGTTCTGGTCGGAGGAGGCGATCATTTACTTGATCATCTTCTCCACGTTCATCGGCGCCGCGGCAACTCTGCGCGACCGCGAGCATGTCAACGTCGACGTCGTCGCCACCTTCCTAGGCGCCCGGGGCAAGCAGGTGATGGGGCTCATCGCGGGAGTTGTCACGCTCGTCTACCTGGCCGTCATCGGGTACTTGGCGTGGATGCTCATCTTCGAGCCGTTCTCGAGCAGCACCCTCACGCCGGCTCTGCACCTGCCGCTGTGGACCATGGAGCTGGCCGTGGCGATTGGTCTGACCCTGATGTTCATCCGTGGCATCCAGTTCGTCGTCGATGTGGCACGCCACGGGATGCCTGACAACGCGGTCGAGGAGGCACTCGAGGCCGAGGCAGCCAATATTGGGCTCGACGTCGACGCCATCCGCAATGTGGGTGACGGGGGCACGCGAGGCGCGGGCGGCGTTGACCACGATCCCCGAACGTCCTTCGCCGACGAGGATGGGGCCGACGGCCATGAGCCCGGGCCCCCCACTGACACGGATCACTCGGGAGGTGCCCGATGACTGAGGCAACCATCGTTCTTGTCGTGGTGCTCTTCGGGCTGTTGGTCTCGTCGGCACCGATCGCCATCGCGCTCGGCCTGTCCGCGCTCTTCTACTTCTACTACTTCACGACAACGCCGCTGACCCAGGTGCCTGAGCGCCTCTTCAACTCGCTGAACACCTTCCCGCTCATGGCGATCCCGTTCTTCGTGCTGGCGGCCAACATCATGGCCCGTGGCGGTATCAGCGAGCGTCTGACAACGGCGGGCAACGCCTTGGTGGGGCACTATCGCGGCGGACTTGGGATGACAGCCGTCCTCTCGTGCATGTTCTTTGCGGCGATCTCGGGCTCCAGCCCAGCAACCGTCGTCGCGGTCGGTACCCTCCTCATTCCCGCGATGGTTCGTTCGGGGTATCCCAAGGAGTTCTCGACAGGGCTCATCGCGAGCTCTGGCTCACTCGGCATCCTCATCCCGCCGTCGATCCCGCTCATCGTCTACGGCATTGCCACCGAGCAGTCCATCGGCGACCTCTTCGTCGCCGGAATCCTGCCCGGGATCATGGCTGGAGCGATGTTGCTCGCGGCAGTCGTGTGGTTGTCACGCCGCAATGGTTACGGCCTCAAGGGTGGTGTTGCCATGAGCAGAGCGGCGAAGGTCAAGGCGCTGCGCGATGCCCTCCTGTCCCTCATGCTGCCGGTCATTGTCCTGGGTGGCATCTATGGCGGCATCTTTACACCCACCGAGGCGGCGGCTGTCGCTGCCGTCTACGCCCTCCTCGTGGCTGTGTTCATCTACCGCGAGTTGGACCTCGCCGGACTGATGCGGGTCATCCTCGGGTCGGCCAAGACCTCGGCCATGATCATGTTCATCATCGCCAACGGCATCCTCTTCACCTTCGTGCTCACGTCGGAGCGGATCCCGAATCAGGTCAGCGAAGCGATGATCGACATGAACCTCAACAAGTGGACGTTCCTGCTGCTCGTCAACATCATCCTGCTCATCGTTGGATGCTTCATGGAAACGTCGAGCGCGATCCTGATCCTCGCCCCGATCTTCATGCCCATCGGCGTGGCGCTCGGCGTGGACCCGATCCACCTCGGCGTGATCATGATCATGAACCTCGAGATCGGAATGGTGACGCCGCCGTTTGGTCTCAACCTGTTCGTGGCGAGCGGCCTGTCGGGGCTGTCGGTGGTCAAGGTGGCGAAGGCGGCCATGCCGACGGCTGGCGTCCTCCTGCTGGGTCTCGCTCTGGTGACCTACCTGCCCTTCATCTCGCTGGCCCTCCTGGGCAGGGGCTAGCGGCCGACAGATCCGATGCGGGGACGAGATCCCCGCGCGTGCCACCACACCATGGCGCCGGCCTGCGTCGGCCCCATGGTCCCCAATCCCTACTGACGCAAGGAGCATGGTCATGCAGCCCCTCGCGGGACTGACCGTCGTGTCCATCGAGCAAGCGGTGGCGGCACCGTTTGCGACCCGCCAACTCGCCGACCTTGGAGCCCGGGTCATCAAGATCGAGCGCCCCGGTGTAGGCGACTTCGCCCGTGGCTACGACGAAACGGTGCGCGGCATGTCGTCGCACTTCGTCTGGCTCAACAGGTCGAAGGAGTCCGTGGCACTCGACCTCAAGACCGAGCAGGGGATCGCGGCCGTGCGAGGCCTCGTCGCGCAAGCCGACGTCTTCGTCCAGAACCTCGCCCCCGGAGCTGCTGAGCGGCTCGGCCTCGGCGCAGAGCAGCTGCGCTCGCAGAGTCCCCGCCTCATCCATGTCTCGGTCTCGGGCTACGGCTGCGGCGGGGACTACGCGGCGAAGAAGGCGTACGACCTGCTCGTGCAGTGCGAGGCGGGTCTCGTCTCCATCACGGGCACCCCCGAGACCCCCTCGAAGGCGGGGATCTCCGTTGCCGACATCGCCGCAGGTATGTACGCCTTCACCGGCGTCCTCACAGCCCTCCTGCGGCGTGGTGCAACCGGCGAGGGCGCAACGGTCGAGATCTCCATGCTCGAGGCGCTCGGAGAGTGGATGGGCTTCCCCATGTACTTCGCCGAGTACGGCGGCAGCGATCCGGTGCGTAGTGGCGCGTCGCACGCAGCGATCGCGCCGTACGGACCATTTCCCTGCGCGGGCGGCGAGCAGGTCTTCCTCGGCATCCAGAATGAACGTGAGTGGGGCATCTTCTGCGACGACGTGCTCGGTGTGCCGGATCTTGCGACGGACGGCCGCTTCGTCACTAACTCCCTGCGCGTCGCCCATCGGACTGAGCTCACGTCCGAGATCGCGCGTGTCTTCGCGAATTGGGATCCGGACGAGGTCATGGATCGCCTCGAGACCGTCGGCATCGCCAACGCACGCTTGCGCGATCTGCGGGGCTTCGCGGCCCATGAGCAGCTCGTTGCCCGGGACCGCTGGCGCGAGGTTGACAGTCCAGTCGGCGCGCTCAAGGCGCTCGTCCCGCCCGCCACTCTCGACGGCGACGAACCCGTGATGAACCCCGTCCCCGCCGTCGGCGAGCACACTGCGGCAGTGCTGGCCGAGTTCGGTCTGAGTCTCCCGGAGGAACCCGCATGAGCACCGCTCTCGACCTTGCCCGTTGGGCCTGCGACCTGGAGCCCACAACGGATGATCTTGAGTTGGCGGACCGTCAATTGAGAGACACCGTCGCCGTCGCTCTCGTCGCCCGCGACGAGGACCTCCTGAGGCGCACGGCCGCACTGACCGAGCCGGCACGGTGGGCACTCGCGGCGCACCTGGTCGACTTCGACGACCTGCACCTGCCGTCGACGACGCACATCAGCACTGTCTGCGTGCCTGTCGCGCTGGCGACCGGCGGAGGCGCGCGTGCATACCTCGCTGGGGCTGGGGTTATGGCTCGGCTCGGCACGGCGCTGGGCTGGTCGCACTACTCTGCTGGCTGGCATGCGACAACTACTGCTGGCGCGCTCGCTGCCGCTGTGACGGCCGCAGTCGGGCTCGGCCTCGATGCCGAGACCACGGCCACGGCCATCGCGCTCGCGGTGCCGGCTGCCGGGGGCGTCCATGGCGCCTTCGGCACGGACGCGAAGTCGATCCAGGTGAGTTTCGCCGTCGAAGCGGGGATTCGCGCGGCTCGTCTGGCTGCCGACGGGGTCGAGGCCAATGTCGATGTCGTCGACGAGTGGCTCGTGCTCGTGGGGGCTGAGCGGGATCACGTGGACCTCAGCGGTCCGGCCGTGCCGGGCGGTCTCGCGATCAAGCTGCACCCGTGCTGCTACGCGCTCCAGCGTCCCATCGGCGCGGCCGCCGCGCTGCGGCAGCAGGTGGGTGACCTGGACGACATCACCCGGATCGTCGTCCGGACGCCGAAGGGGACCATCACCCCGCTGATCCACTCTCGACCGTCGACGGGCCTCGAGGCGAAGTTCAGCCTCGAGTACTCCGTGGTGGCGGCCTTGGTGGACGACTACTGCGGCTTCGCGACGTTCAGCGATGAGGGAGCGCAGCGCGAGCGCCTACGCGACCTCGTCCAACGTGTCGAGGTCGACGCGCATGCCGAAGGGGCTCAACAGTTGCTGGCCGGACAGGTCGACATCACCGTCGAGTCAGCGACGGGCAACCTCCGGTCCACGCTGATCGACCCTCCTGGCTCGCCAGCCAACCCGCCGACACGGGAACAGCTCGAGGACAAACTCATCGAGTGCCTGGCTGGCACCGGCATTGGCATTAGTGACATCACGTGGTCGGCCTCGACCGCACTTCTCGCCGCGCACCTCCCAACCCCAACTCAAGGAGCAGCCGCATCATGATCGACCTCATCGATGAGGAGCGTGCCATCGTCAACCTCGTACGCGAGTTTGTCGACCGGGACGTCAAGCCCGTCGTCCAAGAACTGGAGCACAGCAATACCTACCCCGATGCACTCATCAAGACCATGAAGGACATCGGCATCTACGGTCTTGCCATCGGCGAGCCGTGGGGGGTCGCGAAGGTCAGTGCAGAGTGCTACGTGCTCGTCACCGAGGAGCTGTCCCGCGGTTGGATGTCGCTGGCCGGAGCGGCTGGCGGCCACGGGGTCGTCGCCAAGCTGATCCAGGACTACGGCACTGAGGAGCAGAAGGACACTTACCTTCCGCTCATGGCCACCGGCGAGCTGCGCGCGACGATGGCCCTCACCGAACCCGGCGGCGGGTCCGATCTTCAAGCGATGCGTACGACGGCGCGGCGGGAGGGCGAACGCTACGTCATTGACGGATCGAAGATGTGGATCTCCAACGCCCGCCACTCCGACCTCATCGCGGTGCTCGTCAAGACGGATCCACAGGCGGAGCCGCGCCACAAGGGCATCTCGATCATCCTCGTCGACAAGCGCGTGGGCGCCGATGGACTCACGATTTCGCGAGACCTCCCGAAGCTCGGCTACAAGGGCGTCGAGAGTTGCGAGTTGGTTTTCGAGGGACTGAACGCCCCAGTATCGGCCCTTCTCGGTGACAACGAGGGGGAGGGCTTCGCCCAAATGATGCGCGGTCTCGAGATCGGGCGGCTCCAAGTTGCCGGGCGCGCGCTCGGTGTCGCGCGAGCCGCACTCGAGGACGCCCTGCGCTACGCCCAGGACCGCGAGAGTTTCGGCAAGCCGATCTGGAAGCACCAGAGCATCGGGAACTACCTCGCGGACATGGGGACCAAGCTCGAGGCCGCTCGTCAACTGACGTTGCACGCTGCGCGTCAGTATGACCGCGGCCGGCGCTCGGACATGGAGGCCGGGATGGCCAAACTCTTCTCATCCGAGGTGGCCATGGAGATCGCCCTCAACGCCGTTCGTATCCACGGTGGATATGGGTACTCGACGGAGTTCGACGTCGAGCGCTACTTCCGCGACGCTCCACTCATGATCGTGGGCGAGGGTACGAACGAGATCCAGAGGGACGTCATCGCGCGACAGCTCGTCAAACGCGGGAGTGTGGCGCCGTGACGGAGTCGGAGCGACTCGCTGCGGAGGGCGCCTGCGGAGCGGCGGGAACCGCCACGACCTTCCTCTTCGTCCCGGGCAGCAGACCGGATCGATTCGACAAGGCGCTCAAGGCGGGGGCAGACATCATCGTCCTCGACCTTGAGGATGCCGTGACCGAGGACGACAAGGACGAGGCCCTCGCCTCTGTCACCAGTTGGCTCTCACAGGAAGGCAACATCGGGGCTGTCCGCGTCAACGGGGCTGGCCACCACGACCGCTTTGAGGCAGACCTCGCGGCCCTCGCCGATGTGCAGGGCTTGGCCGCCATCGTCGTACCCATGGCGGCCGATGTCGCGGCCGTGGCACGCGCCCACGAAGTGACCGGCGCGCCTGTCGTCGCCCTCGTGGAGACCGCGCTCGGACTTCTGCGTGCCGCCGACATGGCCGCAGCCCCCGGCGTCGTGCGCCTCGCCTTTGGCCACCTCGACTTTGCTGCCGACATCGGTTCCGACACCGGGCCCGAAGCGATGCTGCTGGCGCGTTCGACGCTCGTCGTCGCTTCGCGGGCGGCGGGCCTGGCCGGCCCAGTCGACGGAGTCACCACCGAACTCGATGACCCCGGAGTGGCCAGCGAAGACGCTGGGCGAGCCGCCTGCCTTGGGTTCACCGGGAAGTTCTGCATCCACCCCCGACAGATCGCGGCTGTGAGTGCCGCCTTCGCTCCGAGTGCTGACGAGGTGGCCTGGGCGCGGCGCGTCCTGCATGCCGCTGAGTCTGGGGGCGCCGGCGCCGTGCGATTCGATGGCCACATGGTCGACGCACCCGTGCTGAACAGGGCCAAATCTGTCCTGGCCCGTGAAGGAGACCGCGCATGACGACACGTGATCGCGATGTGCGACTGCCAGAGTCGGTCACCCGCACAGAACTCATCACCCGTGAGCCGAGCGAGGCACTCGCGGGCCTGCTCGGTATCCCCGCGCCGACCGCCGTGCTCCCAGCGCTCTGGCACTGGGCCCACCTCCTCGATCGTCGGCCACACGCCGACCTTGGCCCCGACGGCCATCCCACCTTCGGACTACCAGCCCCTCCCGGGCCGGGCCGTATGCGGATGTACGCCGGTGGCCGCGTCACCACCTTGCGCGAGTTGCGTTTTGGTGAGGAGGCCACGCGGTTCACTTGCGTGAGCAACACGGTCGAGAAGGAGGGCTCGACCGGGCCGCTCACCTTCGTCACCCTCCGACACGAGATCAGCCAGAACGGAGTGCTGGCCGTCGTCGACGAACACGACATCGTTTACCGGGCCGAGGGCAGCCGCGTCCCCTCCGCCACTGGATCCCTCGACGACGTGCCACAGGACCCACCGCGCTCGCCGGCGCTGACTCTGCGTGTGGACGAGGCCCTGCTCTTTCGGTTCTCGGCCCTGACATACAACGCCCACCGCATCCACTACGACCACCGCTGGGTGAAGTTTGAGGGCTATGACGACCTCGTCGTCCACGGTCCGCTCCAGGCCCTCCTTATGGGCGAGCTCCACCGGCGCGAAGGCGGCGGCCTGGTCGGCCAGAAGTACACGTATCGCCTCGTCGCACCGATGATCGGTCCCCAGACGCTCACGGTGGTCGCGGGAGAAGCTGGCGTCGAGCACGGTGCCGAGGTGTTGGATGTCCACGGCCGATGCACGGCTCGCAGTAGCCTGACGCGGATGAGCAACACGACCGCTGCGGCATCGGACGGCTGACCCGTGCCGCTTGACTATGTCCAAGAGGCTGAGCGCTACGACGCGACCAGGGGTGGTCTGCCCCGCGCCCGCGCAGCAGCCGAGGCCGTTCTCCGGCTTCTGGGCCCGCTGAGCGCCGGTCAGGGCGACGGCGCAGGGTGCTCCATCCTCGACGTTGCGGGCGGGACCGGGATCGTCGGCCGCGAAATCGCGAGCTTCGGCTGTCGTGTGGGCGTGGCCGACCGCGTGCTCGAGATGCTCCGGCACGCGCAGCCCCGGGACTGCTGCACGAACGGGTGACAGGTTGGGTCACGCAGCCTGAGTGGCGGGCGTGGTCATGATGGCTTCGTATTCAACAGGGGTCAATCGTCCGAGGCCGGCCTGGCGTCGGCGTCGGTGGTAGGTCCTCTCGATCCAGGTCACGATCGCGATCCGGAGCTCCTCGCGGGTGGCCCAGGCGCGGCGGTCGAGGACGTTCTTTTGGAGCAGTGAGAAGAAGCTCTCCATGGCCGCGTTGTCCCCGGCCGCACCGACGCGGCCCATGGATCCGACCATGCCGTGCCGGTTGAGTGCGTGGACGAATTTCCTGCTTCGAAATTGCGATCCTCTGTCCGTGTGAACCACACAGCCGGCCACGTCGCCGCGCCTGGCGACCGCGTTGTTCAGCGCCGCGACCGCCAGTCGCGACTTCATCCTCGAGTCGATCGAGTAGCCCACGATCCGGTTGGAGTAGACGTCCTTCATCGCGCAGACGTAGAGCTTGCCTTCCGCGGTCCAATGCTCCGTGATGTCCGACAGCCACAACTCGTTCGCGGCATCAGCCTTGAACTCGTGCCGGACGACGCCGTGCTTGTCGACCACGGCGCACAGGTCGTCGTGGACCGGTGGACCGGGCTTCTTCGCCTTGCCGTGCTTGGGCTTGCCGAACACCGACCACCACCCCAGCTGGGAACAGATCCGCCACGCTGTCCGCTCCGCCATCGCCTCACCTGCGATAGCGGCCTCGTCGACCAGGAACCGATACCCGAACTCCGGGTCGTCCTTGTGGGCGTCGAACAGCGCGTTGGCGCGGTAGGCCTCGACCAGTTCTGCGTCGGTGACCGGCGCCTGGAGCCAGCGGTAGTAGGGCTGGCGAGCGATCTTGAGTACCCGGCACGTCACCGTGACGGGGATCCCGTCGACGGCCAGCTCGCGCGGACGAGCGGGTACATCATTTTCCCGGCAGATTGGCCTGCGACAAGTAGGCAGCCGCCCGGCGCAGCACCTCGACTTCTTGCTCGAGGAGCCGGTTGCGCCGCTTCAACTCGCGTAGCTGGGCGTTCTGGTCCTCGGTCATCCCGGGCTTGGTGCCGTCTTCGACGTCGGCGGCGCGCATCCAGGAGTTCAACGTGGTCTGGTGGATCCCGAAGTCCTTCGCGATCTGCTCCAGCGGGGTCTTCGGATCCCGGCTCCTGGCGACACGAACAACGTCGTCACGGAACTCGCGGGGGTAGGGCTTGGGCACAGCGACATCCTCTCAAGCCTGCCCGTCGGGCAAGCCAGTTCAGTTGTCACCTATTCGTGCAGCAGTCCCCCCGTCTGCCCGGGTCGGCGCTGGCCGCCGACGCTGCCCATCTCCCTTTCGCGGATGGCGCGCTGGACTGCGTCACCATGGTGTGGCTGCTGCACCTTGTGCCCGACGCCGAGCCGATGGTTGCGGAGGCTGCCCGGGTCCTGCGTCCGGCTGGGCTTCTCGTGACCACCGTCGACAAGGCCGCGGCAAACGGCGCGATGGACCGGTCAGCCACCGATGAGCGCGGGCTGGTCACCGCCTTGGCTGGAGATCATGGCCTCGACCCAGCTGGCGAGACGACGTTCGTCGGCGTGGGTCAGCGAGGAGAGCCGACTTACACCCTGATGGCCTATCGGAAGCGCACCGCATGACGAACGAGCACCAGGCCGACCCCATCGTCGAGACCAGTGGCGACCAGGTCGTCGCGCACAGCTGGAGCGCCCGGGACACCTTCGTGCCGCGCGCCATCGTGCGCCCGATGCAGCGGCTCATGGATCTCGAGGTCAGCACGGCCATTGCCGTGCTAGCCGCCGCGGTGCTGGCGCTCGTCATCGCCAACACCGGTCTCCAGCAGGACTACGAGTCCTTCTGGACGTCGGAGCTGCACCTCACGGTCGGCTCGTTCGACGTCCTTCACCTCAGCCTGCGTGACGTCGTCAACGACGGGCTCATGGCGATCTTTTTCATGGTCGTGGCCCTCGAGATCAAGCGTGAGTGGCTCTTCGGACAGCTCCGCGACCGCCGGGCCGCGGCCACGCCGATCATCGCGGCCCTCGGCGGCATGATCGTCCCGGCGGGGATCTACGCGATGGTCAACGCCGGCGGCCCGGCCTCGCACGGCTGGGGCATCCCGATGGCGACGGACATCGCCTTCGCCGTGGCCGTCCTCGCCGCCGTGCCCGGCGTCCCCGCCGGCGCGCGCCTCTTCCTGCTCACCCTCGCCATCGCCGACGACCTCGGGGCCATCGTCGTCATCGCGATCTTCTATGCCCACGGCCTGAGCTTCGCCTGGCTCGCCGCGGCCCTCGGCTTCATCGCCCTCACCGCCGTCCTGGCGCGGATGCGGGTCCGCTCGGTCGGCGCCTTCGCACTCGTCGGGCTCCTCGCCTGGTTCTGCATGCACGAGTCCGGCGTGCACGCGACGATCGCGGGCGTCGCCATGGGCTTCCTCACGCCCGCCTGGTCGCTGCTCGCGCCGCAGGACTACCCGAAGGTCGCCCGCGGCCTGCTCGGCACCATCGAGGAACGCCTCGGCGACGGTCGCCTCACCCACGACGAACACGCCCTCAACCACGGCACCTTCCGCGAACTGGCCCGGCTCTCGACGGAGACCCAGTCGCCGCTCGATCGGATGGAGCACTACCTCTCCACGTGGTCCGCCTTCGTCATCGTGCCGATCTTCGCCTTCGCCAACGCGGGCGTCGTCATCCCGCGCACGCCCGTCGGCGACTGGCTGACCGACCCCGTGGTCGTCGGCGTCGGCCTCGGCCTCGTCCTCGGCAAGGCCATTGGTGTCTACGCGGCCGCCGCGCTCGCGACCCGCCTCGGCCTCGGCACCCTCCCCGAGGGCATGACCCGGATGCACCTGCTCGGCGTGGCCGTCTGTGCGGGCGTCGGGTTCACCGTCGCGATGTTCGTGGCCAACCTCGCCTTCCCGCAGGAGCCGCACTTCGCCGAGTCGGCCAAGCTCGGGATCATCATCGGCAGCGTCGTGGCCGGCATTCTGGGGTACCTGCTGCTGCGGTTCGGGTCGGGCCGGCCGGCCCCGGCGGCCCCGGCGGCACCGACTCCCGAGCCCGCGGTCTGAGCCCTTCCGACGCCTCCGGCGTGAGCCCTCCGACGCCTGCGGCGTGAGCCCTCCGACGCCTGCGGCGTGCGGTTCCCACGCCTGGGGCGTGTGCCCGGAAGGCGACAGAACGGCATCATTCGGGCCGTGTTCATTGACCCGTACCGCGGTCCTGTCATGATGCACCCATGGGGAGACACGGGAACAAGGGCTCGAGCCGAGTGCCGCTGATGGCCGCCGCGGCGATCATCGCGCTCGGCGGCGCGTCGGCCGTCGGCTGGGCGGCCCTGAACACGGGTGACGACGACACCGCGCAGACCAGCAGCTCGTCGACGACGTCCACGACCCCGACCTCCGAGGCAGCTGCGCCTTCCCCGTCCGAGGACGCCGAGACCACGACTGCGGACACCACCGAGGACACCACCGAGGACACCACCGAGGACACGGCGGCGGCCGAGGCGAAGGCGGCGCTCGAGTCCTGCCGCACGACGGTCAAGGCCTACGACGCCTATGCCAGGGCCGTCGACGGCTCCGCTGGCTCATGGGCCATGCACACTCAGGCGCAGGTCAAGCTCGACGAGGGTGAGTACACCGTCGCGCAGACGAAGGCGGACTGGGCCACGTCGAAGAAGAACATCAACCGCGACCTCAAGGCCTTCGCTGCCGCCACCAAGGCCAAGAAGGCCGCGGCCGGTGGCTGTGACGCCGCGAAGGACGCCGGCGGGACCGACTCGGCGGGTGCCGCGACGGCCTGCCTCGACCGGTTGGCCGCTTTGGAGGACGTCGCCGCGAAGGGCAAGCGGGTGCACGAGCAGTGGGCCACGCACATCGACATGATGGCGCACAAGGAGCACTCCAGTGGCGCTGCCTATCACCGCCGGTGGTTGAACATGGTCAAGGTGGCAACGCCCGCTCTGGCGGACTACGCGAAGGCCGACAAGGCCCTGACGTCCGCGCCCAGCTGCGCCTGATCGGCACCGTCGCCCGACCCGCGTGACGTCAGTGCCTCAGGGCAGCAACTCCCAGTGGAGCGCGTCCTGGTAGGTCCCGTCGGGCAAGAGGTCGACGGCGTGCTCGCGCCCGAAGACGACGAAGCCGACGGACCGCAGGACCCCGTTGCTCGCCTCGTTGTCCGCGGCGGTCTCGGCGATGAATCGCCGCAGGCCCAGGCCCCCTTCGCTCGTCGGGCGCCGTCCGTGGGCGATGACCAGGCGGGCAGCCGCCTTCGCCACCCCGCGCCCACGCGCACGAGGCACGAGTTGGTAGCCGAGCTCCGCCCAGTCGGTCAGCGGGCTGTTGCGCTGGAAGAGTCCGATGTGACCGAGTGCCACGTCGGTCCTCGCGTCCGCGATGCACCACGTGACGCCGGAGCGTGCCGCCATGTAGCCGCGCGACCGCTCGAGCCACGCCGGGAACATCTCCGGCCCGAGCACCGAGGCCGACGGCATCCAGTGGCCCGGGTCGGTGCGCGGCTCGTCGAGCGAGGCGACGTCCTCCTCACGCCACGGCCGCAGCCGGATCTCTTCCGCCTCGAGGATCACAGGCTCGAGTGGTGGGAGGGAATCCTCGGGGAGTTCGGCGCCGGTCGTCATGGGGGCATCACAGCACGCCGCACCGACGGCGCCAAGCGAGTTCCTGCCTCGTCGGGGCGCTCGCGCCGCCCGTACGATGGCAGCCGTGCGCTTCCTCAACGACCTGCAGCCCC
Source organism: Janibacter zhaoxuefangae (assembly GCF_050271985.1). Lineage (GTDB taxonomy): Bacteria > Actinomycetota > Actinomycetes > Actinomycetales > Dermatophilaceae. The sequence continues at coordinate 101,151 of NZ_CP189849.1, forward strand.
AGTTCGACCTGACCTACGACGACATCTTCATGGTGCCGAGCCGGTCGGACGTGACGAGCCGCCTCGACGTCGACCTCTCGAGCGTCGACGGCACCGGCACGACGATCCCGCTCGTCGTCGCCAACATGACGGCGATCGCGGGCCGCCGGATGGCCGAGACGGTCGCGCGGCGGGGTGGGATCACCGTCATCCCGCAGGACATCCCCGTCGAGGTCGTCGCCGACGTCGTCCGCTGGGTCAAGGAGCGGCACACCGTCCACGACACCCCGATCACGCTCGACCCGGCGACGACGGCTGGTGAGGCGCTCGTCCTGATCAACAAGCGCGCGCACGGCGTCGCCATCGTCGTGGAGGGCGCGCGCCCGATCGGCGTCGTCAGCGAGAAGGACCTCACTGGCGTCGACCGGTTCACCCAGGTGCGCGACATCATGCGGAGCAAGGTCGTCACCATCCCGGACGGACTCGGCCCTCAGGAGGCCTTCGCCCACCTCGTCGACAACCGCCGGAAGGTCGCCCCCGTCGTCGACGACGCCGGTGACCTCGTCGGCGTCCTCACCCGCGGCGGTGCGCTGCGCGCGGGGATCTATCGGCCGGCGCTCGACGCCCAGGGCCGTCTGCGCATCGCGGCGGCCGTGGGGATCAACGGGGACGTCTCCGGCAAGGCCGAGCAGTTGCTCGCCACGGGCATCGACAGCCTCGTCATCGACACCGCCCACGGCCACCAGGGCAAGATGATCGACGCCGTCCGGGCGGTGCGCGCGCTCGACCCGCAGGTGCCGATCGTCGCCGGCAACGTCGTCTCCGCCGCCGGCACGCGCGACCTCATCGAGGCCGGCGCCGACATCGTCAAGGTGGGCGTCGGTCCCGGCGCCATGTGCACGACGCGGATGATGACGGCCGTCGGGCGCCCGCAGTTCTCGGCCGTCCTCGAGTGCGCGGCCGCCGCCCGCGAGCTGGGCAAGCACGTGTGGGCCGACGGCGGGGTGCGCCATCCCCGCGACGTCGCCCTCGCCCTCGCCGCCGGAGCCTCGAACGTCATGATCGGCTCGTGGTTCGCCGGGACCCTCGAGTCCCCCGGCGACCTCTACACCGACAGCGATGGCCGTGCCTACAAGGAGTCCTTCGGGATGGCCTCGGCGCGGGCCGTGGCCAACCGCACCGCCGCGGACACCGACTACGACCAGGCGCGCAAGGGCCTCTTCGAGGAGGGCATCAGCTCGGCGCGGATGTACATCGACCGCGACCGCCCGTCCGTCGAGGACGTCATCGACCAGATCGTCGCCGGCGTCCGAAGCAGTTGCACCTACGCGGGTGCGCGCACGCTCGAGGAGTTCCACGAGCGGGCCGTGGTCGGCCTTCAGTCCACCGCCGGATTCGCCGAAGGTCGCCCGCTGCACACCTCGTGGTGACGCACGGCGAGGCACCCTCGCCGTGTGACGTCGCCGGGTTCACCGGCGGCGGCGCGGCGTAGCCTCGAGAGATGGATCCGGTCGCGATCGTCCGCACTGCCGCCCGCCTTCCGCCTGTGCTGGGCGTCGCCGCGCTCGCGGCCCAACGCGTCCTGACGCGCTCGTCCCGACCCCAGGCCTCGACGAACGCCGCCGGCGCCGCGCTGGCGGCGGCCGGCCTGACGGTGAACATCCTCGGGCAACGCGAGATGAAGCGCGCCGACACCTCGATGAACCCCATCGACCCCACGAAGGCCCGCACGCTAGTCTCCGGCGGGGTCTACCAGGTCACTCGCAACCCCATGTACGTCGGGATCGTGCTGGTCCTCGTCGGGCACGCCCTGCGCCGCCGCGACCCGAAGGCCCTCCTCCCGATCCTGCCGCTGCTCGCCGTCCTCGACGGGGTGCAGATTCCCTTGGAGGAGGAGGCGCTCCGGGCGACGTTCGGCGGTGAGTACGGCGACTACTCGGCGGGCGTGCGGCGCTGGTTGTGAGGCCCCGCTGGTTGTGAGGCCCCGCTGGTCGTGAGGGCCGGCTGGTTGTGAGGCCTCGGGGATGCGTCAGTGCCGACGGTGCGTCGTCCGCGCGGTGGCGGGCGCCGTCCACGGGTCCTCGGGCCACGGGTGGCGCGGGTAGCGCCCCCGCATCTCGGCGCGCACCTGCGCGTACGGACCCGACCAGAAGGACGCGAGATCCGAGGTGACCGCGAGCGGCCTTCGGGCGGGCGACAACAGGTGGAAGAGGACCGGCACCCGGCCCTCGACGAGCCGCGGTGAGTCGGCCAGGCCGAAGCACTCCTGCAGCTTGACCGCGACAACCGGGGCCTCGGCGGGGGTGTCGTGCGGCGGCCACGTGATCGTGGGCCGGGACCCACTGGGGACGGTCAGTCGCTCGGGCGCCAGCTCGTCGAGGCGGCTCGCGGCGGGCCACGGCAACAGCCGGCGAAGGGGGTCGGTCAGGTCGATCCGCTCCAGCGGCGTCCCGGTGGCCATCCGCCGCAGCTCCGGGCCGAGCCACTCCTCGAGCGCGCCCGCGAGCGCGGCGTCGGACACCTCCGGCCACGGCTCGCCGAGGTGGTGGTGCAGCGCGGCCATCCGACGGCGCAGGGCATCCGCGGACGGGGACCACGTGAGGACGTCGAGCCCGCGGGAGGCCAGGGCCGCACCGACGGCGCGGGCGCCGGCCTCCGCGTCGGGGCGGACGGGCGTGGAGGACAGTTCGATCGCGCCGATGGCCTCGACCTCGCGGGCCGTGACCCGGCCACCGACGAGGTCGGCCCGGACCTCCTTCACTCGCAGGGTCGCTCCGGCCCGTTCGGCGTCGGCGCGGTCCAGGCCGGCGGCCAGGCGGATGACGGCGCCCGTTCCGGCCGCGACGCGACCCCCGGCACGCGCCACGTCGGCGATGGCGATCCACTCGTGGTGCCGCAGCGGACTCCCCGGCGGCAACGCCGCCCGCGTCCCGGAGGCGAAGAGATAGGTGTCGCCCATGACCCGGCGGGCGATCCGGCCCGGGTGTGCCAACGCGGTCACGAGGCCGGCGGCGTCGCGACCTTCGCGCACACCCTGTGGAGCGAGCCGCGCGAGCCGGTCGGTCTCCGAGCGCCATCGGGCGGCGCCGGCGCCGCGGCCGGAGCGAAGGTCGGCCAGCAGCCGGGCGAGGTCACCGTCCTCGGCGCGGTGGTCGTCGGCGAGCGCGGCGACGACCTCGGCTGCGGTCCTCGGCCCGACCAGAGCGGCGCCGGTGAGCAGGGCGCGCGCCTGACGCGGGTCGGCCGGGATCGCGGCGGCGGCCATCCCGTCCTCGGTGATCCGGCCGGTGGCGTCGACGAGACCCAGCCCGCGCAGCGCCTCCTCGGCCGCGGTCATCGCCGGCGCCGGTGGCGGGGTCAGCAGGGGCATCCCGTCGCCGCGGGGCGAACCCCAGGCCGCGAGGGTCAGGGCCGCCCCGGTGAGATCGGCCGTGGTGATCTGCGGCGTCACGTGCGCGGGCGCACGCGTCCAGGCCGCCTCGTCGATGAGCCGCACCGCGGTGCCGGGGCCGAGTCGGGCCGCGCGTCCAGCGCGCTGGGTCATCGACGCACGGGAGGCCTGGACGGTGACGAGGCCCGACATGTCGCGGGCGGTGTCGCGGCGCGGTTCGCGGGAGAGGCCGGCGTCGACGACGAGGCGCACACCCGGGACGGTGAGGGACGACTCGGCGAGGTCGGTCGAGACGATGACGCGGCGCCGCGAGCCGCCCGGACCCGTGGCCCGGTCCTGTTCGCGGGGGCCCAGCCGGCCGTGCAGGGGGAGGACCTCGGCGTCGGCGACGAGGTCGCCCACCCGCGCGACGACCTGATCGACGTCCCGGGCGCCGGGGAGGAAGACGAGCGTGTCGCCTTCGCCGCGTCCGTGGTGGTGAGCCGTCGTCACGGCGACGTGCTCGAGGAACTCGCGCGTCACCCCGCGCTCGTCGGTGCGCGGCAAGGGTGCCGGTGCCCAGACGATGTCGAGGGGGTGGAGGGCGCTCGGGCTGTCGACAAGCGGCGCCGGGCCTCCTTCGTCGGCGAGGACCGAGGCGACGGCGGGCGCGTCGAGCGTCGCGGACATGGCGACGAGGGCCAGCGGCCGCAGCTGGCGAACCTCGGCGACCATGGCCAGGAGCAGGTCGGTGTCGAGCGCCCGCTCGTGGACCTCGTCGAGGACGATCGCGCCGACGCCGGGCACGTCCGGGTCGGCCAGCAGACGCCGGAGGAGGACTCCCGGCGTGACGAACTCGATCCGCGTGCGCGGACCCACGTGGCGCTCGCCGCGCACGGTGTAGCCGACGAGGTCGCCGATCGCGCTGCCGGTGAGGTGCGCGAGGCGGTGCGCGGCGGACCGCACCGCGACCCGCCGCGGGCCGGTGACGACGACGCGGCCGCTGACGGTCTCGGCGAGCAGGGGCGGGGCGAGGGTCGTCTTGCCGCTGCCGGGAGGGGCCTGGACGACGGCCAGGCCGCGACCGTCGACGGCGGCCCTGAGCTCGGTCAGCGCGGCAGCGAAGGGGAGCCCGTCACCGATCCGGGCGAGGTCGAAGGTCGCTCCGCTCGCGCCGCCGGGCTCGGTCCGGCGCGGCGTCGAGGAGGTCACCGGGTCATTGTGCGGCACGGGGGTGGTGGGGCAGGGGACCATGGCGCAGGGGACCATGGCGCAGGGAGGGCAGGTTCGACGGCGAAGGGGGGCGGGGGAGGATGGCAGGCATGATCTCGGGACTGCTCTGGTTGCTCGGTTGCCAGCTGGCGGGGGAGGCGCTCGCGGTCGGCTTGGATCTGCCGGTGCCCGGTCCGGTCGTGGGGATGGTCATCCTCTTCGTCATCCTCACCGTGCGACGCCCGCCGGAGTCGGCTCCGGTGCTGCGCGCGGGCAGCGCGTTGCTACGGCACCTGCAACTCCTCTTCATCCCGGCGGGCACCGGCATCATCACCCAGTTCGACGTCGTGCGGGACCACTGGGCGCCGCTGCTCGGTGGACTCGTCGGGTCGTGGGTCCTCGGGCTGGCCAGCGTGGGGCTCGTCGTCGTGGGGCTCGTGCGGTTGCAGGAGATGCTGCGGGGCGACAAGGGGGTGCGCGCATGACCGACGTGCTCGAGCACCTTCGTCAGAGCCCGCTGCTCGGTCTCGTCCTCACCCTCGCGGCCTACCGGATCGGCGTGGCGGTGCGCGACCGGACCGGTGGTCACCCGCTGGCCCAGCCGGTGCTCGTCGCCATCGTCGTGCTCGCACTCGCCCTGTGGGGACTGGGCCTCGACTACGAGGTCTACATGGTCGGCGGGTCCCTCATCCACCTCGTCCTCGGCCCCGCGACGGTGGCCCTGGCGATCCCGCTCCACCGTCAGGCGCATCACCTGCGCGAACTCGCACTGCCGATGCTCGTCGCCATCCCCGTCGGCGCGCTCGTGTCGATCGGCGCGGGGATCCTCATCGTGCGCGGCCTCGGCGGCGGCGACCTTCTCGAGCGGACCATCGCCGCGAAGTCGGCCACGACCCCGGTCGCCATCGCCATCACGAACCAGATCGGTGGCGTCGGGTCGCTCGTCGCCGTGCTGACGATCCTCGTCGGCATCCTCGGCGCCGTGGCCGGACCGAGCCTGCTCACGCTGTTGCGGATCCGCGACCGACGGGCCCGCGGCCTCGCCGTCGGTGCCGTCTCCCACGGCATCGGCACATCGCGGTCCATGGCCGACGACCCGACAGAAGGGGCGTTCGCGGGCCTGGCCATGGGGCTGACCGCGCTCGTCACGAGCCTGCTCGTGCCGCTCGTCGTGCACCTGCTCTGAATTCCCGGAGGGCTCGCCCTCTGAACACTCCGAGGGTGCCGGAGGCCGCCTTTCCCTGGTTGGTCTAGTCACATCTGATGGTTCGGAGTGGTCCGAGATGGTCACGACTGTCGGAGCGAGGGAGTATCTTCGTGAAGGAGACAGGGCGACAGAGGGGTTCGCCCGACGGAGGATTCACATGGCAGCCGACAGCGGCATGCTTCACGGCAGCACTTGGGGCTCACCCATGACGGGTGAGGACCGCGTACCGGTGACCGGCGAGGGTCGCAGTTCAGCCCCGCGCACCGATGAGTTCGGCGGGGTGGTCGGCTCGGGGACCGGCCGGACGATCCGGGCCGCCTGGCGTGCCTCGTCCGTCGGTCGCGTACGCCACGCCATCGCGGAGGACCTGCGGGCTCGCGGCGTCTCCGAGACCATCGTCGAGGAGGCGGAGATCGTCACCTCCGAGCTCCTGTCCAACGCGATCCGCCACGCCCGCCCGCTCGGCGACCACGCGGTCCGGATCCGATGGAAGGTCAAGGGCGACGTCGTCGAGGTCGAGGTGACCGACGGCGGGTCGACCTCCACCCCGCGCCCCGTCTCCGGTGCCGTGTGGGCCCTGTCGGGACGCGGTCTGCGGATCGTCCGAAGCCTCGCTCACGAGTGGGGCGTCAGCGACAGCGGCCCCGGTGTGACGGTCTGGGCCTCGCTCGGCGGACCGAGTCGTCGCCGCGCAGGCAGCTGATCTGGTCGGCCCATTAGGGTTGCGGCCATGGGCAAGGCATCTCGACGTAAGAACACCGCCGGCACGACCGCGAAGGTCGCCCCGGCCCCCTTCGTCCGACGCCCCTTCGAGGGCCTCGCGAGCGAGACCGAGTGGGTGGCGCTGAGGGAGATCGTCCCGGCCGCGACCGCGACCGCGCGGTTGGCCGACGGCGGCCGTGAGGTCACGATCGCCACCGTCCTGCCCCTCGCCTGGCCGGCCCTGCACCGCGCCGACGGCACGATCCTCGTCGCCACCCAGTCCGGCGGCAGCAGCGGCGACGCGAGCCGCGACCTCGCGCGCGCCCTCGTGGCCGCGCTCGAGACCGAGCCCGGCACCCCGATCATGTCGCTGCCCGCCGCCACCGAGGAGACCCCCCGCCTGCAGGACCTCCTCGACACCAGCTCCCCGCTCGAGGTGACGCTGCACGAGGGGTTCGACTTCTGGATCGAGGGCCAGGAGCTCGACGGCGCCGCCAAGGAGTCGCTCGAGCGCGCCAACGAGACGATCGTCCCGTCGGTGAAGTTGGCCGCCGCGCCGTCGGCCTACTGGTGCCGGATGGGGTCGCGCACCTTCCTGCGACTCGTCCTCGGCGACGACGAGGACGCCGCGACCGATGCCCTCGCCCGACTGCACGCCGTCGGTGAGTCCGCTCTCGACGAGGGCGTCCGGCTGCTCGGTGCCTTCCGCAGCCACGGCCTGCTCGTGCCCGTGTGGGACCTCGACCCCGAGCGCGACGCCGCCGATTACGAGGACCAGGTGGCCGCCTTCATCGCGCGCTACGAAGCCGCCCTCGCCACGTCCGAGCCGTTGACGCCGGAGGAGCGCCGGGCCCGTTCCGGGCTGCTCTCCCGGCAGGTCACGATCCGCTGACCATGAGCACCGCATCCCGCGTCGCCGCCGTCATCCCCTGCAAGGACGAGGCGGACCGCATCGCCGAGACCGTCGCCGCCGTCGCGGGTCTGCCCGACGTGGGCCTCGTCGTCGTGGTCGACGACGGCAGCAGCGACGACACCGGCCTGGTCGCGGCCCGTGCGGGTGCCCTCGTCGTGCGTCACGCGATCAACCAGGGGAAGGCGGCCGGCCTGATGACCGGCTGCGCCCGCGTGGCCGAGGAGGAGCGACGCCTGGGTCGGGACGAGCCGTGGGTGCTGCTCTTCGTCGACGGCGACCTCCAGGGTTCCGCCGCCAACCTCGGCCCCCTGATCCCACCCGTGCTCGAGGGGCGCGCCGACCTCACGGTCGCGAACATCCCGAGGGCCAACAGCTCGCAGGGTCGCGGCCGCGTCGTCCGTCTCGCGCGGAGCCAGATCCTCGCCATGACCGGTCGCGAGATCAACCAGCCGCTCTCCGGCATGCGGTGCCTGACCCGCGAGGCCTACGCGGCCGCGTCTCCGCTGGCCTCGGGCTGGGGCGTCGAGGCCGCCATGCTCGTGGATGTCCTGCGCGCCGGGCTGCGCGTCGAGGAGGTCCCCGTCGAGCTGACCCACCGGGCCTCCGGCGCCGACATGCGGGGCCGCATCCACCGCGCGAAGCAGCTGCGCGACGTCGCCAAGGCCGTCCTCGAGAGGCGTCTGCGCCGTGGCTGAGGAGAGGCGGGGGGACCGGCTCCGGCCGACACTCCTCGTCATCTCCTTCACGCTGCTCCTGCTCGTCGGTTGGCTCGGTCCGTCCGCCGCGCAACCCGACCTCGGGGACCGCGGCTGGGCCCCGCCCCAGTTGCCGTGGTCGCTCAACTCGATGCAGACGACCATCGTCCTGGCAGTGGGCTACATCGTCGGCGCGCTCGCGCTCGCCCGTGGTGTGGCCGTGGCCACGACGGGATCGCTGCGCTGGCCGGCCGCACTCGGCCTCGGCGGGCTCGCCCTGCTGGCGGCCCCCTACGGCACGGCCGACCACACGAACTACGCCGCCTACGGTCAGATCGCCCTCGAAGGTGGTGACCCGTGGTTTGAGCGGCCGGCGCTGTGGCAGGACGGCACCGACCCCGTCGCGAGCGAGGCGAACTACCCGTGGCGGTGGACCCCCAGCGTCTACGGACCCGTTGCGGTGCAGGCGTTCCGGCTCGCCGCGGCGCTCGGTGACGACAACCTGCGCCAGGTCGTGTGGGTGTGGCAGGTCATGGTCGTCCTCGCGTGGCTCGCGGTCCGCGCGCTGCTGCGCCGGCTCGTCGACGACCACCACGCCGTCGACCTGTGGTGGACGCTCAACCCGCTCGTCTTCGGCGTCGCCGTCCTCGGCGCGCACGTCGACATCCTCGCCACGGTCGCCGTGGCGGTCACGGTGCTGCTCGCGCGCAACCACCCGGCGCTCGCCGGGGTCGCCTGCGGCGTGGCGGCGAGCACGAAGATCACCGCCGGTGTCGTCGCCGTCGCCCTCGTCGTCGCGTGGATCGTGCTGCGCCGCGACCGGCTGCCGTGGCGAGTGGCGCGTCTCGCCGGGACCGCCGGTGTCATCGTCGTGGCCGCGCACCTGCTCGCCAGCCCGTACACCTTCGCCCGGATCAAGGCGGCGAGCTCGCACATCTCCTTCGCGACCCCGTGGCGGCTGCTCATCGACGCGATGGGCTGGGACCCCGAGTCGGGGTGGGTCGGCACGTGGGTGTCGGTCGGCAGCGCCGTCGTCGCGATCGTCCTGGCGCTGATGCTGTGGCGGCTGACCGACCGCGCGGCCCCGGCGACCGTGCAGGGGCAGACCCTGCGGGCCCTCTTCGCACTCATGGGCGCCTACATCCTCGCGGCCGCCTACGTGCTGCCGTGGTACGACCAGTTGATGTGGCTGGCGCTGCCCGCCTTCGCCCTGCGCGGGGAGGTGCGCTGGTGGCTGCCGGACGCGCTGACCGCCCGCGCGCTCGTTCTGGCCGTCGCGTATCTGCCCGGGCGGTCGCGGGGGATGTCGGAATCGGTCGAGGCGCTCACGGTCGGCTTCCGGTCGGACGTCGCGCCGTGGTTGGTGCTGGCGCTGTGGGTCGCGATCGTCGTCGCCTTCGTGCGCCGGATCTCCGGCGAAGGGCTTCGGCCGGCCCCCGCGCCCTGACGCGGGTCAGGCCGTCGACTGCGCCAGTTCGCGTGCACGGTGCTCCCGGATCTGATCGATGAGCACCTTCACGTTGATGGCGATGAGCAGCGGCACCGCGACCGTGGCGCCGACGGCCGGGATGGCCGTGCCCGAGTCGTTGAGCGCAAAGCCCAGCGCGAGCATGACGACCAGGGCGACGAGACCCGGACGCAGCGTCGGGTGCCGCCCCGAGGCCGCTTGCAGCGCCCGTGAGCCCCACGACGTCGGCCGCGCCAGCACGTAGATGACGAAGATGAGCGCGATCGGCACGAGCAGGGTGAGGCGGTAGTTCCCGAAGAGGATCGACAGGTTCGTGTTCGCCTTGCGCAGGATGATCTGGAGGGCGCCACCGTCGAGGATCTCCTGGAGGAAGTTGCCCAGGTGACTGCGCTCGGCCGCCGGCCGTAGCCAGTCGAGGAAACACACGCCGAGGAAGACGGCCGCGGTCGCGAGCGCGATGACCAGCCCGCGCCGCCACGTGATCCGCACGCCGAGGATGGTCAGCACGAGGTAGGCCGTCGCCGGCAGCAGGGCGAGCGGCCCGCCACCGTCGGCACCCCACTGCGGGTTGCCGTCGATGAGGCTCGCGAGCAGCCCGATCCCCAGCGCCGCCGCGGCGCCGAGCCGGACGTGACCGCGTCGGACGAGGACGTCGGACGCGGCGATCATGAGGAAGATCGTCGCCGTCGCGAAGATGGCGAAGGGGACGTTGCCGAACCCGTAGAAGCGCCCGCCGTCCAGCGGGTGCAGACCCATCACGGACGTGAGGATGAGTTCCGACCCGGTCATCACGTCGACCGCGAGCACCCCGACGGTGGCCAGGGCGACGACGGCAGCCGACCCGAGCGGCGCACGCCGCCACGGCCCGAGCAGCGCGACCGCCGTGATGAGGACCGCGAAGAGGCCCACGGCGCCGATGAGTCCGAGCATCGCCGTCTCGGTGCGCCACCACGGCAGCAGGTTGGCGAGGAAGGTCGAGATGGGGACGCTCGCGGCGAGTGTGCCCACGACCCGGGTCACGCCGAGCAGCCGGGTGCGGGTCAGGACCGACCCGAGCTTCCCCTTCCACACCAACCACACGAAGGCGTAGACGAGGATCTGGCTGTAGGCGAACCCGTTGAAGAACGGAGGCACGAGCGGGTCGATGGCGCTCGTGCTGACCTCGACGTCGGTGAGGTGCTGGTGCCGGTCCTCCGTCGTGGTGTCGTCGTCGGCGGGCTTGGTGGTCAGGAGGCCGCCGCCGACCCCCTTCGGGACGGGCACGTCGAAGAGCTGCAGCGTCGTGACCGTGACGTCGCTGGCTTGGGCGAGCGAATCCTGTCGCGTCGACGGCGACTTGAGGGTGCCGGCCGAGAAGTCGGGGCCCACAGCCGCCAGGACGCGCAGGCGCTCGGTTCGGCCGGAGTCGGACGGGCTCGTGAGGATGACGTTGACGTCGCCCCCGACGGCCGAGCGCACCTCACCGAGGCTCGCGTCGATCGCGGCGACCTGCGCGGCCCGGGACCCGAGCCCGGTGACGTCCTCACCGTCGGCGACGAGTTCGGGGTCTCGGACCTGGCCGATGTCGACGAGGGTCAGGCCGGGATGGGCGAAGGCGGTGTCGTCGGTCAGCGCCCGCTCGAGGGTCTGGTAGCTGCCCGCGGGGGTGCCGTCCTCCTGCGTGCCGGCGAGCGCGGCGCCGGGGCCGATCGCCGTGACCTCGACGTCGTGCTCGGTCAGCAGCGTCGCGAGCAGGCCCGGTCGTGCATCGAAGGCGGCCTTGCTCGCCGCGTCGGTGTACGCGCTCCAGTTCTCGATGGTGCCGTCGCGCGCGGGTTCGGGGAGCGCGGGGCACGGCTCGGTCGTCGGACGCGCGGCGCCGTCGGGAAGCGTTGCGGCGGCGCGGTTGCCGGCGGACAGGCCGAGCCAGCCGTCGACCGGGCAGGTGTTGGTGAAGACGGACCGGGCCACGAGCGCCGAACCGGATCCCTGGTCGAGCATCGCCCACAGCTCGGGGGTCTTCTCCGGGGAGATGTCGCTCCACGACAGCCCGCCCGTGCCGATGACGACGAGGCGGTCGACGACCGGGTTGCCGGTGGTGGACGCTCCTGAGCTGGCACCGGTGACAGCATCGGAGGGGGTCGCGGTGGCCGCCGAGGAGGCGGCGACACCGACACCCGACAGGGTCAACAGGGCCAGCGCGAGGGTGGCGAGGAGGCGTCGGGTCACGAGTGACAGGGTAGTTGCGAACCTTCGCCGAACCTGTGAGTGAAACGGCCGGGCACCGCGGACGGGTGACGACCTAGTCTGGCGGCGTGCCCCGGATGCCTCTGCTCAGTGACGCCGCCGCGACCGGCCTCGGTTTCGTCGCGGGTCTCGCCCTCGTCGCGGTCATCGCCGTCGCGGTCCTGGCGCTCGTCGAGGTGCGCGCGCTCCGCCGCCGGGTGGCCCGCCTCGAAGCGGCCCGCCCCGTGGGCAGCGGTGACCTGGCCGCCCTTCGCTCCGACCTCGCTCAGGCCCTGCGGCACGTGGCCGTCGTGCGGTATGACGCCTTCGGCGACATGGGCGGGCGGCTCTCCTTCAGCGCGGCGGTCATCGACGACGCGGGCGACGGGTTCGTCCTCAGCGCGCTGCACGGCCGCGGCGAATCCCGCACGTACGCCAAGGGCATCGTCGGCGGCACCAGTGACACCACCCTCACCCCCGAGGAGCAGCAGGCGCTCGCCGCCGCACGCACCGGATCGGAGCAGGCATGATCGACGACGCACGCACCTACGCCTTCCTCGGCCCGGCGGGCACCTTCACCCAGATGGCCCTGCATGAGTGGGTCGGTGACGAGCCGCACGAGCAGGTGCCGCACGGTTCGGTGGACGCCGCGTTGTCGGCACTGCGCGCGGGAGAGGTCGACGCCGCCGTCGTCCCCATCGAGAACTCCGTCGAAGGTGGCGTGAGCGCCACCCTCGACGCCCTGGCCGGAGGCGGTCCGCTCCTGCTCGTCGGCGAGGTTCTCGTGCCGATCACCTTCGTCCTGGCGGCCCGGCCCGGCACCCGCCTCGAGGATGTGCGGGCCGTCGGCACGCACTCCCACGCCTGGGCTCAGGTGCGCGGCTGGATGCACACGCACCTGCCGCGCGCGACGTACGTGCCGACGCTGTCGACGGCCAGTGGCGCGCAGGGCCTGGCCGTCCTCGCCGGCGAAGGGGACCGCGACACCGCCCACTACGAGGCCGCGGTGTGTGCGCCGGTCGCCGCGAGCAACCACGGCCTCGACGTCCTGGCCGAGGGCATCGAGGACAACACGAGCGCGGTGACCCGGTTCGTCGTCGTGTCGCGGCCGGGGTCGGTGCCGCCCGCGACGGGCAAGGACAAGACGACGCTCGTGGCCTATCAGCGGGCCGACCGTGCGGGTGGCCTGCTGGAGCTGCTGGAGCAGTTCTCGGTCCGCGGGATCAACATGACGCGGCTGGAGTCGCGTCCGACGAAGGCATCGATGGGTTCCTACTGCTTCTCCATCGACATCGAGGGGCACGTCAGTGACGAGCGCGTCGGCGAGGCCCTCATGGGGTTGAAGCGGGTGTGCGCGGACGTGCGCTTCCTCGGGTCCTATCCGCGCGCGGATGGCGGCGAGGCCGAGGTGCATGAGCACACGAGCGACGACGCGTTCGGTGAGGCGCGCGCGTGGCTGCGGTCGCTGCGCGGGTGACCGGGGTCGTTGGCGCGGCGCTGAGTCCTCGGGTCGTCGTGGCCGCGCAGGATCCGAGCGTGGTCTGACGCGCGAGCGCGAGCACCCGCCTACTGGCGCTCGTCGCCGCCGGACTGCTGGCGTCGGTGCTCCCTGCGCGGCGTGCGGTGCGGGTGACACCGGCCGCGGCGCTCGCTGCGGAGTAGGGCCCTAGAGTGAGCGGACCGCCGATCGCGGTTCACAGACGGAGGCAGGGAATGCAGAAGATCGGTGTCGTCGGATGCGGGCTCATGGGGTCCGGGATCGCGGAGGTGTCGGCCCGGGCAGGGCACGACGTCGTCGTCGCGGAATCGAGCCAGGCAGCGGCCGATGCCGGCCTCGCCCGCCTGACGAAGTCCCTCGAGCGGGCCGAGTCGCGCGGCAAGATCGACAGTGCGCAGGACGTCCTGTCGCGCATCCGCGTCATCCCCGACCTGCAGTCCATGGCCGACCGCGACATCGTCGTCGAGGCGATCGTCGAGGACGAGGCGACGAAGGTTGCCCTCTTCAAGCAGCTCGACGAGATCGTGACGAGCCCGGACGCCATCCTCGCGTCCAACACGTCGTCGATCCCGATCATGAAGCTGGCCGTGGTCACCAAGCGCCCGACGCACGTCCTCGGTGTGCACTTCTTCAACCCGGTCCCGGTGCTCAGCCTCGTCGAACTCGTTCCCAGCCTGCTGACGGCCGACGAGACGACGGAGGCGGCCCGCACCTGGGTCGAGGGGTCGCTCGGCAAGCACGCCATCGACTGCCAGGACCGCGCCGGGTTCGTCGTCAACGCGCTGCTGATCCCCTTCATCCTGTCGGCGATCCGGATGTATGAGAGCGGCTTCGCCAGCGCCGAGGACATCGACCAGGGCCTCGTGCGCGGCGCCGCGCACCCGCAGGGTCCGCTCGCGCTCGCCGACCTGATCGGTCTCGACACGACGAAGGCGGTGGCCGAGTCGCTCTACGAGGAGTTCAAGGAGCCGCTCTACGCCTCGCCGCCGCTGCTGGCCCGCATGGTCGACGCCGGGCTGCTCGGTCGGAAGACGGGGCGCGGGTTCTACACCTACGACAAGTGAGCCGCGCTCGCGCGCAGGCATGACGAAGGGCGGCCGGTCACCGGCCGCCCTTCGTCATTCCGGTGGGCTCAGCGGCGCACCACGACGGTGTTGGCCGCCCGGTCGTGCCACCCTCGGCGGGCACCGGAGCCGTCGAAGAGGGCCGACCCCCAGATGATCGGGTTGATCGGCAGGCACACGGCGAGTCCCACGTGGGGCAGCAACCAGCGCAGCAGCGAACTGCCCCAGCTCGGCTTCCGGAGCGTCTGCACGTCGATGACCCGCAGACCGGTGAGCAGTTTGCCGATCGTGGCACCGAGGGTCGCGACGAGGATGATCTCGGGCAGCACGACAACCGCCGCGATCCCGGCGAGGCCGAGGAAGAATGGCTCAGGGTCGGGCTGACTGCCGTCTGCGTTGACCTCGAGCGGTCCGATCGGCACGGCGCCGACCCACAGGATGATCCCGGTGATGGCGGCCAGCACGAGCGCGACGTCGATCAGCCGGGCCACGGTGCGTCGGGCCAGCGGGGCGACTGGGGGGTACCCGGGTGGGACGGGGGCACGTTCCGGCCGTGGGGGAGGTCCGTAGCTGTGCCCGGGCGCCTGTCCATGGATGTTCATGCGTTCTCCCGTCGCTTGTCGGGAGCGTACTGAAGCGATGGCCCTCGGAGGGCCGGGTTCGCCCCTAGGCTGCCGGGATGCTGGCTCCACGCTCCGCCCGGATGGCACTGAGGTTGTACGCGGCCGTGGCCACAGTGCATCTGGCGTCCCAACTGACCGGCCAGGAGACGTCATCGCGCGTCACCCAGTGGTTCCTCATGCCGGTGTTGGCCGTGTTCCTGCTGGTCAGCACCGGGAGTGCCACCCGGGAAGGTGCCGAGCGTCCCGCCCGTGGACTGTCCGGGGCAGCCGGTCGGGGACGTCTGGCGACCCTGACGCTCGTGGCACTGGGGTTCGCCTGGTTCGGGGACTCGGCGCCGAGTCTCACCCACGGCGACATGGCCTTCCTGACGATGGTGGGCTTCTTCCTGCTCGCCCAAGTGGTGTACATCGTGGCGTTCTGGCCTCACCGACGGACCAGCGTGCTGCACCGCCGGCGCATCCTGCTGGTGCCGTATCTCGTGGCGGTCGGTGCCTTGGTGGCCGCGTGTGCCCCACAGGCCGGGGCGCTGCTTGTCCCCGTGCTGGTCTATGGGGCGCTGCTGGGAACGATGGCGGTCCTGGCCACCGGCCTGAACGCCCTGACGTGGGCAGGAGGCGCACTCTTCCTCGTCTCGGACGGGTTGATCGCCCTGAACGCGTTCGCCCCGTGGTGGGACCTGCCGCAGCAGGGCTTCGTCGTGATGCTGACCTACTGCGCCGCCCAGCTGCTGATCGTGCTCGGGGTGGTGCGCGCGCGTGCGAGCGGCCTGAACGCGCAGGTTGACCACTCAGGCCACCCCAGCACCTGAGCCGTCTCAACCACCTGAGCCGTCTCAACCACCTGCGATCTCACCCGACCGGGAGCACACCCGCGTCACGGCCCGCGTCGGAACCTGATCCGCACGCGCTGGTCCGTGTCACGCAGCACCGTGTGCTCCGTGTCGAGCCGGTCGATCGCCCGGTGATGTCGTCCGCAGAGCGGCACCGCGTTGGCGAGATCGGTACGCCCTCCGGCGACCCACGGGGTCAGGTGGTGAAGTTCGCACCACGCGAGCGGCCGATCGCAGCCGTCGGCTACACATTCGTCATAGGTGGCGCTGAGCGCGACCCGTTGTGCGGTCGTGAAGCAGCGTTGCTGGCGCCCGAGGTCGACCGGCACGGAGGCGCCGCCGAGGATGGCCGGCACGATCCCGGCGCCGCACGCAGTCCGGCGCAGTTCACCGGCCGAGACGGGCCCGGCCACGTCGGTCCCGGCCGCGCGGGCGACGTCGCCGCGCAGCGTGTCGAGGTCCGCGGTCACGAGAATCGTGGCGGCCACCTTGTCGTGCAGGTGGTCGGTGGGGATGCGAGCCAGCAACTCGGCGAACGCGGTCCCGCGGCGGTGCTGCCAGTCGAGCTGGGCCATCTTCCAGTCCACGGGCTCGGACGGGCGCCCAGGCTTCCCGGTCAGGTCGTCGGTGGTCCGGCGCCGGGGCGCCGTCATTGCGTCCAGCACCTTCTTCAGGGTCATGCCGGCGAGCCATGGAACCGTGAATCCGCCGCTCATCGTGCCGTCGTGGTTGTCCTTGGACCAGAAGGACGCGGCCTCCCAGGCGCGGTCCTCCTCGGCGGTCACGATGGCGTCCTCGTGCGCGTCGACGATCCGCGGATCGGGTTCGACCTGAGCGAGGATGCGGCGTCCGATCCGACGCAGCTGAGCCGGGGTGCGGTTCACGGCCAGCCTCAGGAGTTCGGCCTCGCAGGCGTCCCGGTCGGCGGCGGTGACCCCCTCGGGCAGATCCCGCAGCGCACCGACGATGACCTTGGCGTGCGCCGACGAGATGTCGCCCTGATCGAACGCCTGCCCGGTCAGACTCCGGCCTCGCGCCGGCATGACCGGCGCGCACTGCCCACCTGCGGAGCCCGGCTCGCTCGGCCCGGCCACACCGCCGCCCTGCAGGTCGACAATCGTCGCCGACGAATCCCCTTCGTCCCCGAGGGCACTGGCGACGGCGGCATCGGCCGCGGCTTCGGACCGGTTCTGCATCGTCTGGCGCGAGAGCCACGACCCCGTGTCGGCGAACCCGGTCCGCTCGGGTACGCCGCTGGCCTCGGCCCGCGCGATCATCCGCAGTCGGGCAGCCTCGGTCCGACGCGCCAGCCGCTCGACTTCGCGTAACAGGGCCCGCTGCTGCGCGCCATCCGGGCCGCGCTCAGCCCCGACCGCAGCCTCGACCGCGAGCGCCGCCAAGATGTCATCGACGGCCGCGTGCCCCCGTGCGATCGCCTCGCCCAACCCACCCCGAACCGGCGCAGCCACGCCCGACATCACCTCATCGGTGACGCTCGGAAGGAGGGCAGCGCTGCTCATACGGACACTCTGTCAGGAGCCACTGACAACGCTCTGACCTGCGACGATGCGCCCTCGACAGCCGCTGTGCTGGGATGTGCGCATGCTCCCCTTCCGGCAGGTCGACGTCTTCTCCGCCGAGCCCTGGCTCGGCAATCCCCTCGCCGTCGTCCACGACGCCGACGGACTGACCGACGCGGACATGGCCGCCTTCGCGCGCTGGACCAATCTTTCCGAGACGACGTTCCTCTGTGCCCCGACCGACGTGCGTGCGGACTATCGCGTGCGGATCTGGACGTCGGGCGGCGAACTCCCCTTCGCGGGCCATCCCACGATCGGCAGCGCCCACGCGTGGCTCGAGGCCGGCGGCGTCCCGCGCGGCGACGTGCTCGTCCAGGAATGCGGCGCGGGGCTCGTGGAGGTGCGTCGGACGCCGCGGCTGGGGTTCGCGGCGCCGCCGTTGCGCCGATCGGGACCCGTCGACCGGGCTTTGCGCGAGCGGGTCGTGCGCGCGCTGGGGATCGACGACGCGAAGGTCGCCGGGATGGCGTGGATCGACAACGGTCCCGGCTGGATCGGCGCCGACCTGCGCGAGGCGCGCACGGTCCTCGACGTCGCGCCGGACATCGCGGCCTTCACCGACCTCAAGGTGGCCGTCGTCGGACGCTGGGACGCGACATCGGTGCGCGAACTCGGCGCCGACGTCGAGGTGCGCGCCTTCTATGCCGACGGGCGGGACTTCGGCGAGGACCCTGTGACCGGCAGCGCCAACGCGGGTCTCGCGCAGTGGCTCATCGGCACGGGCGCCCTCCCCGACGGTTACGTCGCGCGGCAGGGCTCCGCCATCGGCCGAGACGGCCGCGTGCACATCGAGGCCCACGAAGGGGGCATCTGGGTGGCCGGCGATGCCGTCACCCGGATCGTCGGTGAGGTCGACCTCTGAGACGAAGGTCGCACGGGCGACCACCGAAGCGGGCTCAGGCTCGCGGGTCCTCGGGGCGCGCGAGGCGGCGCAGGAAGTCGCGCGTCTCGGGATCCGTCGAGTAGATCTGCACGCTCTGCATCCCGCGCGTGAGCAACACCTTGTAGACGTTGCGCACGAGTCGCTCGAACTGGGCATCGCTGACCTTCGTCCGGTTGCGAAAGTCCGGATCGCGGTTGGCCTCGCGGACTGCGACCCAGTGGTCGTCGCGCCAGACGAAGTCGGGTCCGAGGATCACGCCCGCATGGTCATACTCGAATCCCTGCGCCGTGTAGACGCAACCGACCTGCCCGAAGCCGGCGGGGTCTGTCGCCCAAAGGGCGGAGGGGGGAGCGCCGCCGACGGCGCGGTCCCCGCGCAGATTCCAGGGGCGGGACCATTCCCCAATCGTCACGTCCTCGACGAGGGTGCCGTCGGCGCGCGGGTCACTCCACGACCAGCAATACCCGGCAGCCATGCGCGCGGTGTGGCCGTCGACGGCGGTCGCTGCCAGCGTCGTCTCCATCTCCGTGGGAGTGTCGACGACCGACACGTCGAATCCCGGATCGCCCTGCCAAGGAATGGGTCCGTCACCCTTGAGACCCAGCAGACGCAGCACCCAGTCGACGTAGGTTTCTGAGCCGCCACAACGGAATTGGTCATCCAGATCGATGCGTTCGACCCGCATGCCGAGGCTCGCAGCGTGCTCCTCGATGTCCTCGATCGTTCCGAGCTCCCCGGGACGGACGACCTGGAACTGGTCTAGCAGAAAGACCGGGACCCGAGCCGCCTCGAGCAACTCGATCACCTGAGGGCGCGCTCGCTGGCGAACCTCCTTCTTGGTGTACCGGTTCACCGAGGTCTCCCGCAGGCGGTGTGCCTCATCGAGGATCAGGCAGTCCAGGTCGTTGGGCTCGGCGTCCATGAACGAGTTGAAGTAGGCGAAGAGCTTGGCGACCTGCGGTGCTCGCTTGCCCGCCACCTTCCGCAGGGTCTGGGTGAAAGAGCGTGAACCGGTGGCGTGCATGACCGTCCGACCTTGCCGCGACAACTCACCCATGAGCGAAAGAGCGATGACCGACTTGCCACTGCCAGGCCCACCGCTGACGACGATGGCCGTCTTCGTCGAGGCGCGTCGGGCGCGCGCCACGGCGTGCAGCACGTGTTCGTAGGCGTCCCGCTGCTCATCGAGCAGTACGAACTGCTCGCGCCGCTGGACCTCGTCGGCGGCCAGCGCGAGTAGGTGCTTGCTCGGCGCGATCTTGCTGTTGATCAGGGCGTCGGCCGCCTCGACGCCGCTGGCGGAGGGATCGAGATGCGCTGTGAGGAAGTCGATGAGGGCGCCGCGCCGTTGACCGGTGAAGAGCCGCGCGCGGTCATGTCCGGGCATCTGGAGCAGGTCCTCCACGCCGCGATCGGTGGCGTTGTGCAGGTAGGCCACGCCGACCAACGAGTGGGGCTGCTCGGCCAGAGTTGCCGTGAAATCGCTGAGGTAGTCGCAGTAACCGGCGACCTGCAGAGCCGGGTGAGTCACGCCGCGATGGCCGTACTGCGCCACGCTGACGAGCGTCTCGGAGTCCTCGAACCGCATGGCCTCGGACCACTGCTTGAGCTCGACGACGACGTAGGACGGCTGACCGGTCTTGGGATGTCGCCCGGCGAGTACCACGTCCGCGCGCTTGCTCGTCAGCGGAAGTCGGTACTCGAAAAGCATCTCCACGTCGTGGAGGCCGGCGCTGATCAGATCGGCGCGCAGCGCGGGGATGCTGTGCGTCCAAGATCGGACCTCACCCGACGAGGGGCGGTGGCCCGACTGGAAGGACATCTGCGTGGCCAGGAGTTCCGCGAAGTGGTGCTCGAGCGCCGAGAATCCTCGGACGGAGGAGCGAAGAAGATGCACGGACAGGTCCCCAAGCAGCACGAATCAACTCGTGCGGGTGGGGGCATGTCCACAAGGGAAGCCCGTCGGGCCGCAATGACGTGGTCAGCCTAGGAGACGAGGGCGACCCTCGGGTCCGCGACACAACGAAGACACCGACAAAGGCCGAGCCCCGCCGCAACGTTCGCGACGGGGCCCGAGCACTCACGACAGCGGCATGAACGCCGCCCGACGCTCAGGCGTCGATCACGATGGGGATGATCAACGGGCTCCGACGGAAGGTGCGGTGCGCCCAGCGCCCGACCTCACGACCGATGACCTGCTCGAGCTGCCAGGGGTCACCGATGCCCTCCTTCGCCGCCGTCGCGAGCGCCTTCTCGATGAGCGGGATCGCCGGGTCGAAGTCGCTCACCTTGTGGGTGAATCCGCGCACGAGGAAGTCCGGCGGGTCGGCGAGCTTGCCGGTGTCGGCATTGACGATCGCGAGGACGGTGACGACACCCTCCTCGGCGAGCGTGCGGCGGTCCTTCAGCGCGGACTCGGTGACGCCGCCGACGGTCTGCGCGTCGACGTAGACGTTGCCGGCCGGAACCTTGCCGACGATGCTCGCGTGCCCGTCGATGAGGTCGACGACGAGGCCGTCCTCGGCGAGCACGACGTTGTCGGGGTCGACGCCGGTGCTGATCGCGAGGTCGGCGTTGGCCCGCAGGTGACGCCACTCGCCGTGGATCGGCATGACGTTGGCCGGCTGGATGAGGTTGTAGCAGTAGACGAGCTCGCCGGCGCTGGCGTGCCCGGACACGTGCACCTTCGCGTTGCCCTTGTGCACCACGTTGGCGCCCCAGCGGGTCAGGCCGTTGATGACACCGGAGATCGAGTTCTCGTTGCCCGGGATCACGGAGCTCGCCATGAGGATCGTGTCGCCCTCGCCGATCCGGATCTTGTGGTCGCGGTTGGCCATCCGCGCGAGCGCGGCCATCGGCTCACCTTGCGACCCGGTGCACACGAGCGTCACCTTGTTGTCCGGCAGCCGCTCCAACCGGTCGAGCGGGACGATGAGCCCCTTCGGCACGTTGAGGTACCCCAGTTCCTGCGCCACCCCCATGTTGCGCACCATGGACCGACCGACGAAGGCGACCTTCCGCCCGTGCTCGTGCGCGGCGTCCAGCACCTGCTGGATCCGGTGCACGTGGCTGGCGAAGCTCGACACGATGATCCGCTTCGGCGCTGTGCGGAAGACCTTTTCGATGGCCGGCGCGAGGTCGCGTTCGGACGTCGTGAAGCCGGGCACCTCGGCGTTCGTTGAGTCCGTCATGAAGAGGTCGACGCCCTCATCGGCGAGTCGCGCGAAGCCGCGCAGGTCCGTGATCCGCTTGTCGAGGGGGAACTGGTCCATCTTGAAGTCACCGGTGTGCAGGACGAGCCCCGCCTTGGTGCGGATGCCGACGGCGAGCCCATCCGGGATCGAGTGGTTGACGGCGAGGAACTCGCAGTCGAACCCACCGAACGTGCGGTGCTCCCCTTCGCTGACCTCGACGAGCTTCGGGCGGATCCGGTGCTCCTTGAGCTTTTCCTTGATCAGCGCGAGCGTCAGGCGCGACCCCACGACGGGGATGTCGGCGCGCTCGCGCAGCAGGTACGGGACGCCGCCGATGTGGTCCTCGTGGCCGTGGGTGAGGACGATCGCCGCGATCTTGTCGAGCCGATCCCGCAGCCAGGTGAAGTCGGGGAGGATGACGTCGACGCCGGGCTGGTGCTCCTCGGGGAAGAGCACCCCACAGTCGACGATCAGCAGCGAGCCGTTGTGCTCGAAGACGGTCATGTTGCGCCCGATCTCGCCGAGGCCGCCGAGGGCGACGATGCGCAGGCCGTCGCGGGGCAGGGCGGGCGGCGCCTGGAGCTCCAGATGGGGGTGACTCACGGTGTTTCCTTTGATCGAAGGGGTGCAGCACCCGCCCCCGGAACCTGTCCGTGGGAGCGGTTTGTCACCGGGCGCTTGCCGGCAGGGGTTCGAGGACCAGGTCGGGGTGGTCGCGACGGACGGCCTGGGCACGCCAGGCATCGGTGAAGAGGGCCAGGTGGGCGCCGTCGGACCGCTCGAGGACCTCGGTGCCGCGCAGGCCCTGAAGGTGGGGCGCGTCCTCCTTGGTGGTGCGGCGGGCGACGGTGTAATCGAGTCGGTCGAGCCGGATCGGCGCCATGAACTCGCTCGCCATCCGCACCTGCACGACCTCGAACTGCATGAGGCCGACGGCGGCGAGGACAGGCGCTTGGTCGCCGCGCAGCTCCGAGCGGAGCACCTGGACGACGCCCTCCTGGTCGAGCTGCTCGATGCCGCGACGGAACTGCTTGTAGCGGCCGGTGTCGGTCGCGCGGGCGGTGGCGAAGAACTCCGGCGCGAAGCTCGCGATCGGCGGGTACTCCACCGGCTCGCCGGCGTAGATCGTGTCGCCGACCCGCAGCGCGCTCGCGTTGACGAGACCGACGACGTCGCCCGGCAGGGCCACCTCGACGGACGTCCGATCCCGGCCGAAGACGGTCTGCGCGTACTTGGTCGTGAAGGGGCGGCCGGTGGCCGCGTGCGTGACGACCATGCCGCGCTCGAAGACGCCGGAGCACACGCGCGCGTAGGCGAGGCGGTCGCGGTGGGCGGTGTCCGTGCCGGCCTGCACCTTGAAGACGAAGGCGCTGAAGTCGGAGTCGACGGGCCGTAGGCCGCCGTCCTTCGTCGTCGTCGCGCCGGGTGCGGGCGCCAGTTCGAGGAGCATGTCGAGCAGTTGCGCGACGCCGAAGTTGAGCAGGGCGGAGGCGAAGAGGACCGGGGTCGTCGTGCCCGCGAGGAAGGAGTCCTGGTCGTGGTCGGCGCCGTCCGAGGCGAGCAGGTCGTGGGCCTCCTGCGCGGTCGTCCAGTCGTCGCCGGCCGCGACGAGAGCGTCGTCGGGGTCGAGGTGCCGCTCGGGGGCGCGCTTCGCGCCACCGGCCGTGCGCGTGTACTGGATGAACCGGCCGGTACGGCGATCGAGGACGCCGTGGAAGTCGCCGGCGATGCCGACGGGCCACGTCAGCGGCGTCGGCTTGAGCTTGATCTCGCGCTCGATCTCGTCGATGAGCTCGAGCGGGTCCAGGCCCGGGCGGTCCCACTTGTTGATGACGGTGATGACGGGGATGCCGCGGTGGGCACAGACCTGGAAGAGCTTGAGCGTCTGCGGCTCGAGCCCCTTCGCGGCGTCGACGAGCATCACGGCGGCGTCGACGGCCGCGAGCACGCGGTAGGTGTCCTCGGAGAAGTCGGCGTGGCCGGGGGTGTCGACGAGGTTGACGACGTGGTCGCGATAGGCGAACTGCAGCGCCGTCGAACTGATCGAGATCCCGCGCGAGCGCTCGATCTCCATCCAGTCGGACACCGTTCCGCGTCGGCCCGCCTTGCCGTGCACGGCGCCAGCCTCGGAGATGACGCGGGCGTGCAGCGCGAGCGCCTCCGTGAGGGTCGACTTGCCGGCGTCGGGGTGGCTGATGACCGCGAAGGTGCGGCGGGGTCGGGCGTCGTCGAGGGGAGGCATTGCCACCGACTTTACCGCCCGGTGGAGCCCCGAACCGCCGCGCAGGCGGCGGCGCATGCGTCGAGGACGTCCGCCGTCGTGTAGTCGGATCCCGCGAAGATGCTCGGCCGACCGACCTTCGCCCGCTCGAGGATCGCCAGGCGAGCCTCGTCGCCGGTGGGTGTGGCGCGGCCGCCGGGCACGAGGGCGCCGGCCAGATCGGCGAAGGCGGCCTCGGCCTCCACCGACATCACGCGGATGCCGGGTCGCTCGCCCGCGGGGGCAGAGCTGGCCGGGGCGGCAGCAGCAGGGACGGTCACCACGGCGACCGCGGTGACGGCCTCGCTCTGGAGGGCGAGCTCGATGAGGCCGTCGAGGTCGGGGGCGGTGAGGACCTGCGGCCGCGGCGCGGCCGGCGTCAGGAGCGCGCCCACCCACCCGCCGGCGCACGGGCATGCGCCGAGGACCGGCTCGATGACGACGACCGGCTCGGGCGAGGCGAGTGTGAGGGGGTCGGGGCCGGCCTTCGCGATGGAGCCGCGGGCGGTGTCCGCGGGGTAGCGGCGGGCGTTGCTCGCCGTCTTGGCCTCGAGGGCGGCGTCGAGGTCGATGTCGAGGACGTCCGCGAGACGCAGGAGATAACTGAGGACGTCGGCGATCTCGTCGCGCACGGCGTCCCCGCGATCGGTCGCCATGATCCCGGCAGCCTCGTCCGGGGTGAGCCACTGGAAGATCTCCACGAGTTCGCTCGCCTCGACCGACAGGGCCATCGCGAGGTTCTTCGGGGTGTGGAACTGGTGCCAGTCGCGCTCGTCGGTGAACTGCCGGATCCGGTCCTGCCAGGCGTCGGTGTCCATGGGGACAGCCAACCGCATCGCCGCGGGTCGCGACCACGACCCCCGCAGGTCGTAGCGCCGGCTCCCGTGCGCCTCGCAGACAACGCGCAGTCCGGCGTGCATGAATGGCCTCATGGAAATCTTCGGGCTGCCCGTGCATCCCCTCGTCGTGCACGCCGTCGTCGTCCTCGTCCCGCTCACCGCCCTCGTCGCGATGGCCTACGGGTTGCGCCCCGGCTGGCGGTGGGCGCTGCGCTGGCCGATGCTCGTCCTCGGTCTCGTCAGCGCGGCGGCCACCCAGCTCGCGTCGATGAGCGGCGAGTCCCTCATCGAGGCCGAGGAGAACGTCTCGGCCGTCCTGCACTCCCACGAGGAGTGGGCCGAGAAGCTCCAGCTCTCGGTGTGGGTGATGGCCGCCGTCATCGTGCTGGCCTGGTGGGTCCTGCCCGTGGTCACCCGCCTCGTCGGCGGCACCGACCGCGCCGCGCGCAAGCCGGGCCTCGTCCTGCCCACCACCGCGCTGCTCGTCATCGTCCCGATCGCGGTCCTCGTCCTCGTCGCGCTGACCGGCGACGCCGGCGCCCGAGCCGTCTGGGGCTGAGCCCGGGACTGACCCGGACGCGCTCGGGCGCCGTCGCCGCGTCCGGTCAGCGGTAGACGGACGCCGACGTCGTGCCCCACGTCGTCGACGAGTCGGCCGAACGCAGCTGGAAGTAGCGCGCGGTCGAGGCGTAGGCCTTCACGCTGACCCGCCCCGTGCTGTTGCTGGTCGTCGTCTTGACGTACGTCCAGGAGCCGCCGGACTTCTTCTGGTAGAGGCGGACGGTGGCCCCGGACCAGGCGCGGAAGGCGCCGGCGTTGGGGGAGTAGCGCGTCGCCGTCCCTGAGACGGTCACGTAGCTGCCGGAGCGGGCGCCGGCGGCGGACTGACGCGAACCCAGCTTGACCGTGAGGGTGCGCTCGTTCTGGGTCACGTTGGCGTAGTCGTCCTGGGAGAAGGCGCCGTCGGGGCGGACGTCGTAGCGGCCGCGCGGCTCCCAGTCGTAGAACTCGACGGTCTCGTAGGAGACGTTGCGATCCTGAGCGTCGAAAAGGACCCCGTCGATGGGGCCCTGGGTCGGGTGGACGAGAGACCATGACGCGAAGACGTTGTTGACCGTGCACCCGGAGCTGAAGGACGCCCGGATCGCCTTGTAGGGCGAGGTGACGCTGACCTTCGTCGGGAGAGCGACGGAGCAGTAGCCCGCCGCGGACGCGGGGGTGGCCACCGCCGTCGCGGTGGCGAGGAATCCGGCGGCCGTGACGGCCGTGAGGGTGCGCTTGAGCATGGTGACCCCTGGGGTGAGAAGTGAGTGGGCGCCCATGCGCCCGGGCACAACCTAGGGGCAGACACCGACAATGCGCGCGGAGTCGTGCAAATCGGTCGTCACGCCTCCGCGGAGGTCACCCGAATGACGTCCCCGTCCACGACGAACCGCACGTCCGCGAGCGTCTCGACGATGGCGTCGGCGTCGAGTTCGTCCGCCGGGGTGGTCGTCGTCAGGCCGAGCACAGCGCAGCCCGCCGCGCGCGCTCCGGCAACGCCCAGGGGCGCGTCCTCGACGACGAGGCATCGTGTGGGGTCGACCCCGAGCCGCTGCGCGGCCAGGAGGAAGGGGTCCGGTGCCGGCTTACCGTGCTCCACGTCGTCGAAGGTGACCAGCACCGTCGGCTCGGGGAGCCCGGCCGCGGCGAGCCGCATGTGAGCGAGCTCGGCCGTCGCCGACGTCGCGATGGCGCACCGCCCGGGCAGGGCCTCGATCGCGGCAACCGCGCCCGGCAGCGCCGCGATCCCGTCGCTGTCCTCGACCTCGAGCTGCGTGATGCGCTCCAGGGCCGGGCCTCCTTCGAGGTGGGGCGCGACCCGCGCGATGATCCCCTCGGCCGGGATCCCGTGCATCCCCGCCAGACGCTCGCGTGGCACGCCGTGCTCATCGGCCCACGTCATCCACGACCGCACGACGGCATCCGTCGAGTCGGTCAGCGTCCCGTCGTTGTCGAAGATGACGGCGTCGAAGGTGCGGTCGGTCAGGCCGGAGATGTCCACGCCGCCATTCTCACCCGCCGACGCACAATCGGGCATTTCACCCCTCGATCCGGGCACGGCCACCTCCGCGACGACCCCGCGCCACGCCCGCCTCCTACCGTCGCCGCCATGTCTCGCACCCACGCAGCCACCTTCGCCCTCCTCGCCGCCACCTCCCTGACCATCCCGGTCAGCGCCACCGCCGCCACGGACCTGCCGCCCGCCGCCGACCGCACCGTGACGATCGCGACCTACAACATCCACCACGCCGCCGGGACCGACGGCGTCCTCGACGTCGAGCGCATCGCCCGCGTCCTCGAGGACACCGGTGCCTCGGTCATCGGCCTGCAGGAGGTCGACAACCACTGGGGTGCCCGCTCGGACTTCGCGGATCAGGCCGCCGTGCTCGCCGAGTTGCTCGACATGAACGTCTGCTACTCCGCGAACCTCGACAACCCGCCGCTGCCCGACCAGACCCACCGACAGCAGTACGGCACGGCGATCCTGTCGTCCCACCCGCTGAAGAACTGCTCCAACACCCCCCTGCCCAACCACCCGGGTGGCGAGCAGCGCGGCCTCGCGCAGGCGGACGTGCGCGTCCGGGGGACGGAGTTCCGCTTCTTCAACACGCACCTGACGCACAACAGTTCGGCGGGTCGAACCGCTCAGACCAACGTGATGAACGAGATCGTGCGTGCCTCCGACCTGCCCGCCGTCCTCGTCGGTGACCTCAATGCCGCGCCCGAGTCGGCCGAGTACCCGCTCTTCACCGCCGAACTCGCCGACGTCTGGCCGGTCGTCGGCGAGGGCCAGGGCTACACGATCGAGGCCGACAACCCGACCCGCCGGATCGACTACGTGCTGGCCTCCGACGACATCGAGCCGGTGAGCGCGCAGGTGCTGACGACACCCGCGTCCGACCACCTTCCCGTCGTCGCCGAGCTGGTCCTGCCGCACCCGTCGCAGGTGCAGGCGGCCAACTGACCCGCCCGGACAGGCCACGACGCACGAAGGGGTTCGCGAACCCCTTCGTGCGTCGTGCTGTCAGCAGTCCGGCAGAGCCGGACTCAGCGTGCCTGCAGCTTGAAGGTCGCCGACGTCGCCGACCCCGAGTACGTGCCAGCGGTCCCCGCGTAGGTCGCGGACACCGTGTAGGTGCCGTTCTTCTGCGCGAGCTTCAGCGTCGTCGACGCCAGACCGTTGTCGTTCGTCGTCGCGCTGGCGGACTGGGTGCCCAACGCGAAGGCGACGCTCACACCGGGCAGCGGGGTGCCCGAGGCGTCCTTGACGACCGCGCTGAGCGTGATCGTCTTGTTCGGGCCGCCCGTGACCGACCCGGTGTAGGTCACTGACGTCGCCTTGCGCCCGACGGCGAAGGTCGAGTCGTAGCCCGCGGGCTCGTACTTCGTGCTGCCCGCGTAGTCGGCCGTCAGCGCGTAGTCACCGGCGTGCGCCGTGATCGTCCGCGTGTGCGAGGCGATCCCCGACGAGTTCGTGCCGATCGTGCCCTGGCTGTCGCCGTCGAGCGCGAACTGGACCGGCCCGGCGTTGACCGCCGAACCGAACTCGTCGACGAGGCTCGCGGAGAACGTCGCCGCCGTGTCGTACGTGCCGGATGTGGCGCCGAGATAGGACAGCGACACCGCCCGCTTCGTCACCGTGATGACCCGGCTGTCGGCGGTGCTGCACGCACCCTCCTTGTCGCACACGGTCAGCGTGGCCGTGTACTCCCCGGGCGTCGCGTAGGCGTGGGTCGTCGACGAGCCACCGTCGGCGATCGTCAGCGGCGGCGTGCCGTCACCGAAGTCCCATGTGTAGTCGAGCGTCCCCTGATCGACGGACGACGGATCCACGGCCGAGCCGTTGAAGGCGATGCTGCGGCCCCACGCCCCGGAGGTGTCCGGTCCCGCCTTCGCGACCGGCTTGACGTTGCCGACCTCGACGCTGAACGACTTCTTCGACACGTTGTCGTTGGTGTCGCTGACGGTCAGCAGACCGGAGTAGGTCCCGTTGTCGTTGAAGGTGTGCTTCGGCTTCTCGCCGTAGGCCTTGCCCCCGTCGGAGAACTCCCAGACGTAGGTGAGGCTGCCGGGGCAGACGGAGGTCGTCCCGCTCGCGTCGAACTGGACCGGGGCCCCTTCGTCCCCGGCGTAGTCGCTCGCGGCGACGATCGTCGGCGGGATGTTGTTGGCCAGCACTTCGCCGAAGTCGAGCGGTGCGCTGCCGGCGGTGAGATCGAAGGTGCCCGAGTCGGGTCCGATCGTCACGATCGTCTCGTTGACGGCCTCGACGGTGAAGATGACGGTGACGTCGATCTTGAGGTTGACCCGCGTCGTCGAGTCGAAGCCGGGCGAGGTGCTCGACGTCGTGAGGTCGTAGACGAGGCTGTCGCCCGGCACGGCGTCACAGGGCACGACGACCGGGTCGGCGATGGTCGACGGCGACGGCCCGTGGAACTCGAGGGTGTCCGTCTGCGTGACCGACCCCATGGTGATCGAGCGCGTCGTGATGACCCCGTCGGGGGTGATGTCGAGCGTGGTCGTCAGCGGGATCATGACCTTGACGCCCTGGCCCGCGAAGGTCGCGTCGAGGACGGTGAAGGTGTGCGTCGCCGAGCAGGAGTAGCCGGCGTCACCGTCGAGCCGGAGCGGGCACGTCGTCGTCTCCGTCGTCGAGAGGTCGATCGGCACGACGGCATCCTCCGACCCGTCGTCGGGGAACTGGGCCCCGGCGCCCGTGAAGTTGTAGGACCCCGCGTCGCCGTGGACGCCCCAGGTGAGCTCGAGCGGACCCGAGCCCGGCGTCAGCTTGTCGGTGAGATCGAGCGTCTGGCCCTGGCGGAGCTTCGACGCCGAGTACTGATACGTGACCTGCGCGGTCGGCGCCCAGTCGGCCGTGACCGAGGCCGTGAGCCGGGTCCCGACGCCGAGGTCGCTCAGCGGGATGCAGCCGTCGCAGCCCGCAGTGAAGTAGCGGCTCTGCAGCGTCTTCTGGCCGCTGAAGTTGAGCGTCGTGGACGGGGTGGCCGCCTGGGCCGACCCCGCGGGCACGACGAACATGG
Source organism: Janibacter zhaoxuefangae (assembly GCF_050271985.1). GTDB lineage: Bacteria > Actinomycetota > Actinomycetes > Actinomycetales > Dermatophilaceae. The sequence goes on from NZ_CP189849.1 coordinate 130,757, forward strand.
CGGCGAGCACCGCGAGCAGGGCCAGGAACGAGGTCCACCGCCTGCGGGTGCGGCGCATGCCGCGCGTGGGGTCCGGCGCTGTGCGCCGGACGGTGATGAGATCGGACATGTCTGCTCTCCAACTCCGTGAAGGAGGGGCACCGCCCGGGCGTCACGAGGCCCACAGCCACCCACCCGCGGCACGCGCGTTCCGCCCCCGGACACGTTCTGTCTGCACCCCGTGAGCGTCATGACGACGCTCCGTGTCGCTGCCTTGGCGACACCCCTCCACGGTGACACCGGGCTCATCGGCGCGTGCCCGAATGGCGAAAACCCTTGGCGATCCGCACGATTCGCACCATTCACACCGCGTGGCGGATGGCGGCGGGCCTCGAGTGCCGGCACCTGAGACGATGCCTCCATGGAGGCTCGACCGTTCGACCGCGCATGGGAGGTCAGCCGCACCTCGCTGCGGACGCGGCTGACGCGGCTGCGCTCGAAGTCCTGGGCGGTGGCCCAGTGCGCCATCGCCGCCGGCGTCGCCTGGTTCCTCGCCGCGGACGTCTTCCGCCACGACATGCCCTTCTTCGCCCCCATCGCGGCCGTCGTCTGCCTCGGGACCTCCTTCGGTCAGCGGTTGCGCCGGGTCGCGGAGGTGACCGTCGGCGTCGCCCTGGGCGTCCTCATCGCCGACCTGCTCGTCATCGCCATCGGCACGGGCGCGTGGCAACTGACCCTCATCGTCGCGTTGGCCATGTGCACCGCCTTCCTCCTCGACGGCGGTCCCCTGCTCGTCACCCAGGCGGGCGTGCAGTCGATCGTCGTCGCGACCCTCGTGCCCGGGGCCGACGGCGCCCTGCTCCGCTGGACCGACGCGCTCATCGGTGGCGCCGTCGCCCTCGTCGCAGCGACGGTCGTGCCGGCCGCACCCCTGCGCCGCCCGCGGGAGAACGCGGCCGCCGTCACCCGGAAGATCTCGGCGCTGCTGCGTGCGGCCGCGGACGTCATGGACCACGGCGACAGCGATCCCGCCTTCGCCCTCCTGCGGGACGCGCGCTCGACCGACTACCTCATCCGGGAGTTGCGGGCGGCGGCCGACGAGGGGCTGTCGGTGGTGGCGAGTTCCCCCTTCCGCGTCGCCCACCGGGAGCACATCCGACACGTCGCCGACCTCGTCGAACCGCTCGACCTCGCCCTGCGCAACACCCGGGTGCTCGTGCGCCGCACGGCCGTCGCCGCCTATCACCGGCGCGAGGTCCCGGCGTCCTACCGCGTGTTGTGCCGCGAATTGGCAGATGCCGCCGACCAGATCGCCAGCGAGCTGTCCGCCAACCAGATGGCCGTCGCCGCCCGTCCCGCGCTCATGCGGGTCGGCCGCGCGTCGGCGGAGGTCGAGCGCGTGCACGACCTGACGATCGAGGTCGTGCTCGCGCAGATCCGCTCGATCACCGCCGACCTGCTGACGCTGACGGGGATGGACCCGCTGGCGGCATCCGACGCGCTGCCGCCCAACCTGCACTGACGATCAGCGGGCAACTCGTCCGGTCCGGGTCAGGCCGTGCTGGCGTGATCCCCGAGGCGGTGCGGCGCGATCTCGGCCTCGGCCATCTGGAAGACCTCGTGCAGGATGACGAGATCGTCGGTCGACCCGTTGGGGAGGGTGTCGTGGATGACGTCGTCCCGCTCCACGAGGTAGTGCAGGGCCGCCACGACGAGACGCTGGCGGGCCACGGCGGTGACGCTGTCCCGGCTGCGGTGGACCATCCGGCGGCCGGCGATGCACTGGTCGGACAGGGCGCGCACGAGGCGGACGGCGGCGGAACGGTCGGTGCGAACGTCGGTGCCGTCGTCGGGCAGGTGCTTGAGGGCGGCGCGCTCAGCGAGGCGACGCAGGCCTGCCGGGTCGTCCATGAGTCGCTCCGCGGCCCGACGCGAACGGCCGAATGCTCCCGAGGTCATGAGTTTCCCGACGGCTTCCACGAGGGGTCACGATACGTCGTGGCGGGGTGGACGGGAAGCCGCCCGCGGGAAGGGGAGCGCGCGGCTCAGACGCCCGCGCGCACCACGAGCGCGCCCGCGGCCACCTCGACGAGGATCTGCGTGGCCGAGCCGACGACGTCACCGTCGAGTTGCACCTCGCGCGGCTCGTCCGTCGTCACGAGCACCCGCTCACCGCGGTAGCGGTCGAAGCGGTCGCTCTTCTTGGCCGACTTCGCCAGCACGCGTCCCGCGACCGAGCCCCAACCGAAGACCCCCTTCGGCGCGACGACGACGATGTCGAGGATCCCGTCGTCGACCTCCGCCTCCGGCATGAGCGTGATGCCACCGGTGAGCTTGCCGCAGTTGCCGACGACGAGCGTCCGGATCCGCCGGGTGACGGGCTTGTCGTCGTCGATCTGGAAGGTGACCTTGATCCGCTCGTCCCACAGGTGTCGGATCCCGACGGCGAAGTAGGCGGGCCAGCCGACCTTCGCCTTGAACTCGTCGGACGTGCTGCTCATGACGGCGGCGTCGAACCCGACACCGGCCATGACGAGGAAGAGGTGCCGCTCGACGGTGGGGCCGACCTCGGGGTCCTGCGCCTGGGCCTCGTCGTCGGCGCGCGCCTCCGCGGGCGGGTCAAGCGAGACCCACCCGAGGTCGAGGGTCCGGTTGCGCCCGGTGCAGGCGAGCTCCAGCGCCGCCTCGAGGCTGTCCAGCGGGATGTCGAGGTTGCGGGCCAGGAGGTTGCCGGTGCCGGACGGCAGCAGACCCATCGGCGTGCGCGTGCCGGACAGCGCCGCGGCCACAGCGCGGATCGTGCCGTCGCCGCCGAGGGGGCAGACGAGGTCGGCGCCGGCCTCGATGGCCTCGCGGGCCTGGCCGGTCCCGGGGTCCTCGACGGTCGTGGGGATGAAGAGGGGTTCGGCCCAACCCAGGCGGGTGCACGTGGCGGTCAGTCGCGCGCGCAGGGCCGCGTCGTCGGCCACCTTCGACGGGTTGATGATGATGGCGGCCTGCTTCAGCCGTGCCGCCCCACCACCGAAGGAGGAGCGCGCCACGGCCCGGCCGCGTCCGAGGGGTCGCGTCGACGCCGCGGGGCTCGTCGCGACGAGGGCGAGAGCCACCCCGAGCAGCAGCAGGAGGAGGGCGATGATGGCGGCCAGGAGGGGCCAGGAACCGGACACGTCGGGGACGCTACCCCACCTAGAGTGGGCGGTATGAGCGACGAGCGGACCCCCGAGGAGATCGTCCCGGACGACAAGGACTGGACCTGGGTGCTCGAGCGGTCCTGCCCGGACTGCGGATTCGACTCGCCCGCAGTCCAGCCCGCCGATGTCGCTCGCCTCATCACCGACCTCGCGAAGCCGTGGCCGGAGCGGCTCGGGCGTACCGATGCCCGCCGCCGGCCCGAGCCGGGCACCTGGTCGCCGCTCGAATACGCCGCCCACGTCCGCGACGTCTGCCGCGTCTTCACCGGGCGCCTCGAGCTCATGCTGACGAAGGACGACCCCGCCTTCCCCAACTGGGACCAGGACCAGGCGGCACTCGCCGACGATTACGGTGCCCAGGACCCGGCGATGGTCGGCGAGGAACTCATCGTCGCCGCTGATGCGTGGGCGGCTGCCGCCGAGGCCGTCAGCCCCGACGAATGGGACCGGACCGGTTTGCGCTCCAACGGTTCCCGCTTCACCGCCCTCACCCTGAGCCAGTACGGACTGCACGACCTCGCCCACCACCTGGTCGACGTCGGCTTCCCCCCGCACGCCCGGTGAACGCCGCCGCGACCTACGTCATCGCGGGACTGTCGCTGCTGCTGGCGGTCGTCCTGCCCTCCGTCCTGCGCCGGGTCGCCCTGTCGCCGCCGATGATCCTCATCGCCGTCGGCATGCTCATCGGCCTGCTGCCACTGCCCGAACACCTGCACATCTCGCCGATCGACGACCGCGCCGTCATCCAGCACGTCACCGAGCTGACCGTGCTCATCGCGCTCATGGGTGTCGGCCTGGCCCTCGACCGACCCCTGCGCCCACGTGACCGCGACTCACTCCGGCAGTGGAACGCGACGTGGCGCATGCTCCTCATCGCCATGCCGCTGTGCATCGGCGGCGTCGCCCTCCTCGGCTGGGGACTGCTCGGTGTTGCGCCCGCCGCGGCCCTGCTCCTCGGGGCGGCCCTGGCCCCGACCGACCCCGTGCTCGCCTCGGATGTCCAGGTCGAGGGACCCACCGTCGACGACGACGCGACGGACCTCGCCATCGAGGAGATCGACGAGGACGACGAGGTCCGCTTCACGCTCACCGCGGAGGCCGGACTCAACGATGGCCTGGCCTTCCCCTTCGTCCATGCCGCCCTGCTCATGGCCGGCGCCGGCGCGGCCGGGGTCGCCGGCGGCGCCTCGGACGTCGCCTCGATCCCCTTCAGCGAGTGGGGCGGGCACTGGTTCCTCTGGGAGCTGCTGGGGAAGGTCGCCCTCGGCATCATCGTCGGCGTCGCCGTCGGGCTCGTGCTCGGCAAGATCGCCTTCGGGGCGCCACGAGCGTCGCTGCGGTTGGCCGAGCAGGGGCAGCCGCTGCTCGCGCTCGCGGCCATGCTCCTGGCCTATGGCGTGGGGGAGTTCGTCGGCGGCTACGGGTTCCTTGCCGTCTTCATCTGCGCCATGACGATCCGCTCGCGCGAGCGCGACCACGCCTACCACCGGCGGATGCACGAGGTCATGGACGGACTCGAGCACCTGCTCACGCTCACGGTCCTCCTCTTCCTCGGCATCGCCCTCACCCAGGGGCTGTTGGCCAACCTCGACTGGCGCGGTGTCGTGCTGGCCCTGGCGCTCGTCCTCGTCATCCGCCCGCTCGCCGGGATGATCGCGCTGTGGGTTCGCCGCGGCGGTGAGATCAGCGACCTCGACCAGACCGAGCGGCGGATCACGGCGTTCTTCGGTGTCCGCGGCGTCGGCTCGCTCTACTACCTCGCCTACGCCGGCAGTCACGCCGTCTTCCCCGAGGAGCGGTGGCTCTGGTCGACGGTCGGCTTCACGATCCTGCTGTCGGTGCTCGTCCACGGCGTGCTCGTGACACCGACGATGCGCCATCTCGACCGGCACCGGGAGCGGATCCGGGCAGCCTCCGCCTGACCCGCGCCGTTAGGCTGACCCGCGTGATCGACATCAAGTTCCTGCGCGACAACCCTGACGCCGTCCGTGCCTCGCAGCACGCCCGTGGCGAGGACGAAGGGGTCGTCGACGCGATCCTCGATGCCGACGAGCGCCGCCGCTCCTCCATCGCCGACTACGAGCGCCTGCGCGCCGAGCAGAAGGTGATGGGCAAGGACGTCGCCCGCGCCCAGGGCGAGGAGAAGCAGGCGCTGCTGGTGCGCACGAAGGAGGTCTCGGCCCGGGTCAAGGAGCTCGACGCCACCGCTGCGGCCGCCCAGGAGGAGCTCGACACCCTCATCCGCCGCGTCGGCAACGTCGTCGAGGAGGGTGTGCCCGTCGGCGGCGAGGACGACTACGTCGTGCTCGAGACCGTGGGGACGCCGACCGAGTTCGACTTCGAGCCCAAGGACCACCTCGAGCTGGCCGAGGGCCTCGACGCGATCGACATGGAGCGCGGCGCGAAGGTGGCCGGCAGCCGCTTCTACTTCCTCAAGGGCGTCGGTGCGCGCCTCGAGTTCGCCCTGACCCAGCTCGCGCTGCAGCAGGCCATCGAGCACGACTTCGTCCCGATGGTCACGCCGACGCTCGTGCTGCCCGAGGTAATGCAGGGCGCCGGGTTCCTCGACGCGCACGCCGACGAGGTCTACCGCCTCGCCGAGGACGACCTCTACCTCACGGGCACGTCCGAGGTCGCGCTCGCCGGCTATCACGCCGACGAGATCATCGACCTCTCGCGCGGTCCGCTGAAGTACGCCGGCATGTCGACGTGCTACCGCCGCGAGGCCGGCAGCTATGGCAAGGACACCCGCGGCATCATCCGCGTCCACCAGTTCAACAAGATGGAGATGTTCGTCTACTGCGACCCCGCGGACGCGCCGGCGCAGCACCAGGCGCTGCTCGAGATGGAGCGGGCGATGCTCGCCAAGATCGAGGTCCCCTACCGTGTCATCGACACCGCGGCCGGTGACCTCGGCGGTCCGGCGGCGCGCAAGTTCGACTGCGAGGGCTGGGTGCCCACGCAGGGCCGCTACCGCGAGCTGTCCTCGACGAGCAACTGCACGACCTTCCAGGCGCGCCGGCTCGGCACCCGGATGAAGGGGGAGAAGGGCACGCAGGTCGTCGCCACCCTCAACGGCACGCTCGCCACGACCCGCTGGCTCGTCGCCATCCTCGAGAACCACCAGCAGGCCGACGGCTCCGTCCGGGTCCCCGCCGCGCTGCAGCCCTTCCTCGGGCTCGAGGTCCTCACCCCCGTGCGCTGACCCGCTCCACCAGCGCCCCCTTCCCACCCGTTCCTCGTCCCACCCGAGTTTTGGACATCAGCGGTCCCTAACTCGGCCCCCTTCGTCCTTTCCATCCGAGTTTGGGACATCAGCGGTCCCTAACTCGGCCCCCTTCGTCCTTTCCATCCGAGTTTGGGACATCAGCGGTCCCAAACTCGGCCCCCTTCGCCCTTTCCACCCGAGTTTGGGACATCAGCGGTCCCAAACTCGGCCCCCTTCGTCCTTTCCACCCGAGTTTTGGACATCAGCGGTCCCAAACTCGGCCCCCTTCGTCCTTTCCATCCGAGTTTTGGACATCAGCGGTCCCTAACTCGGCCCCCTTCGTCCTTTCCATCCGAGTTTTGGACATCAGCGGTCCCAAACTCGGTTGAGGAGTCAGTCCTCGAGCAGGGAGAGCAGCACCGGGACGAGCCCGTCGTCCTCGACGCTGAGCGTGACCTCGTCGGCCGCGGCCTTGACCTCGTCCGGCGCCTGACCCATCGCAACGCCGCGGGCGGCCCACTCGAGCATCTCGAGGTCGTTGCGCTGGTCCCCGACGGCCACCGTGTCGCCGGGCTCGACCTGCAGGCGGCGGCGGATGAGTTCGAGCGCGGACGCCTTCGAGACGCCCTCCGGGTTGATGTCGAGCCAGGCCGAGTAGCCCACGGCGTAGTTGACCCCGTGCAGACCGATCCGGTGGGCGAGCGCGAGGAAGTCCTCGCTCGTGCCGCTCGGATCGCGGAAGGTCACACGCGTCACCGGGTCGGCGATGAGCTCCTCCCACGGGACGACCGTCAGCTGCCCACCGAGCTCACCCTCGGGGAAGGGGGCGCTCACCTTGAAGCCGACGCCGAGCTCCTCGACCGCGACGACCGCATCCGGCCACGCCTCGCGCAGGAGAGTCAGGGCGGGTGCGGGGTCGAAGGTGATCGCGTCGACGATCTCGTGGCCGCCCTCCTTCGACTCGTCGAGGCGCAGCGTCACGGCGCCGTTGGAGCAGACCGCGTGGCCGTGGGTCAGGCCCAGCTCGCGGGCGATCGGCATCGTCGCGGTGACGGCGCGGCCGGTCGCGAGGATGACGCGGTGGCCGGCGTCGACCACGGCCCGAACCGCGTCCCGCACCGCCGGCGACAGGTGGGTGTCGTAGTGGATCGTCGTGCCGTCGATGTCCAGGGCGACCAGGCGTCTACGCATGGCGCGACCCTATCCACCCGGCTGAGCAGTCCAGCGCAACGCACCTCTTCGCGGACGCGCAGGTGCTCTCCTGAGAGCCATGACGGAGCCGAGTTTGGGACCGCTGATGTCCCAAACACAGCGGAAGGGGGCCCAGCGCGCCGAGTTTGGGACCGCTGATGCCCCAAACTCGGGTCAGAGGCCGAGGTGCGCCCGATAGCGCACGTGCAGCAGCCGCAACCCGCCGAAGGCGATCGCGAGTCCGACGATCGCGCCGATGACGACGTCGCTGACGTGGTGGACGCCGAGCAGCACGCGGTCGACGCTCGTGAGCGCGGCGCCGACAGCCAGCACCACGATCAGGGTGCCGCGGGCGACCTTCGTGCGCAGGAGCGGAGCGACGAGGGCGACGAAGAGGACGGCGAAGGCGGCCGAGTTCAGCGCGTGCCCGGAGGGATAGCTCGTGCCCCACGCCGTCGTGATGTCGGGATCAGGGGTCGGCCGGGGCCGGTGCACGAGTCCCTTCGCGACGACGCCCGTCATCCACACGAGCATCGACAGCGGCAGGATGCGCACGAGTCGCTGCTGGGCCGCCAGTTGACGCGGCGCCGCCTCGCCGCGACCGGTGAGCCACAGCGTGAGCGCGGCGACGATGAGCACGGCCCACAGGACGACGGGCTGGCTCACCTCCGCCCACACCATCGCCGTCGACCGCAGCCACGGGTTGGCCGCGGTCAGCGTCGTCGCGTCGTCGACGAGCGTCGCGTCCGACCTGAGGAAGCCGGGGGAGCCGAGGATGGCGTGCCCCAGGAGCGTGGTCACGGCGAGGACGACCGCGGTGAGGGCCAGCACCGAGATGACCTCGCGCGCGCTCGGGCCGGGACGGCCCACGGTGACGGCGCCCCGGCGGCCGTCGACGTCGCCCGGAGCGGCTCCCCGTTCGGCGGACTCGGTGGCGCTGATCTGCGCGTGCGATGACATGGGGGCCATTGTGCCCGCCACGCCCTCCAGCCCGCCCGAGCGCCAGCCTCCCGGTGCTGGTCCCGCCCCGGTGGCAGTGGCACGATGAGCGCACCATGGACCTCGTCATCACCTCCCCGGCGAACCCCCGGCTCAAGCAGCTCGTCGCCCTCCGCCGTCGCCGCACTCGCGAGGAGGCGGGCGTGACCCTCCTCGAGGGCTACGAGGAGTTGAGCCTCGCGCGCGAGGCCGGGGTCCGCCCGCGCACGCTCTACTACTGCCCCGAGCTGATGCTCGCGGAGGCGGACCAGCTCACGCTCGTCGACGAGTTGCGGGGCGAAGGGGTGGAGGCGGTGCGCCTGGGACGCTCCGCCTTCGAGAAGGTCGCCTACCGCGAGGGGCCGGACGGCTTCCTCGCGGTCGTCGCCGCCGTCGGCACGACCCTCGAGCAGCTCGACCTCCCGGCGGACGCGCTCGTCCTCGTCTGCGAGTCCGTGGAGAAGCCGGGCAACCTCGGCGCCATGCTGCGCACCGCCGACGCGGCCGGGGTCTCGGCCGTGATCGCGACCAACCCCGTCACCGACTGGGGCAACCCCAACGTCGTCCGCTCCTCGAAGGGCACCGTCTATTCGGTCCCGGTCGTCTCGGCATCGACGGAGGAGACCGTCGCGTGGCTCGCCCGCGAAGGGGTCACGCTCGTTGCGACGACGCCCGACACCGACCTGCTGCACACCGACGTCGACTACCGCGGTCGGGTCGCGCTCGCCGTCGGCTCGGAGAAGTACGGCCTGACCGACGAGCTCCTGGGAGCGGCCGACGAGCGGGTGCGGATCCCCATGGCCGGACGGGCCAACTCCCTCAACGTCGCGACGTCCGCCGCCATCGTCATCTATGAGGCGGTACGTCAGCGCGGGGTCGGCGCGGCGGCGGGCGCGTCTGCGGGACAGTCGGCCTGACGCTGCTCGCGTCCGCCGCGGTGTGAGGCGTGTGACGGGTGGGACCCCGGTCAGGAGCACCCCTCGCCGTGTGCCACGATGAACATATGCGCGTTGACCACGTTTCTTACGCCGCCGAGCACGGGGGGCTGCACGCCACGGCGAAGCGGCTCGGGGAACTGCTGGGGATCGAACCCCTCGACGGTGGACTCCACCCTCGCTTCGGCACTCGCAATGTCATCCTGCCGCTCGCGCACGAGCGCTACGTCGAGGTCGTCGAGGTGCTCGACCACCCGTCGGCCGACAAGGCCCCCTTCGGCCAGGCCGTCCGCGCCCGGTCCGAGGCCGGCGGCGGCTGGCTCGGCTGGTGCATCGCGGTCGACGACCTCGAGTCCCTCGAGAAGCGTCTCGGTCGCCAGGCGGTCGACGGCGGTCGACGGATGCCCGACGGTCGTGAGTTCAAGTGGCGTCAGATCGGCATCAAGGGGCTGCTCTCCGACCCGCAGCTGCCCTACTTCGTGAAGTGGGACGAGGAGTCGGCGCACCCGTCCGCGGACAACAACTCCGACGTCGTCATCGAGTCCCTCATGGTCGCCGGTGACCCGGAGCGCGTGCACGAGTGGCTGGGTCTGCCCCCGAGCAAGACCTCGTCGGTCATCAAGTTCGACTTCGTCGCGCCGCACGGGACGCCCGGGCTGCTCTCCGTCACCTTCACGACCCCCAACGGTGAGGTCACGATCTAGGCGACGGCCCCCTTCGTCCGGCCCACCACAGCCGGTCACACCCAGAGAGGCGGCGACTCCCACCGGAGTCGCCGCCTCTCTGTCATCCCCCAGCCGTGCCCTCCCAGCACCGGCAGCGTGGCAGTTAAATTGTGCACAACTCAGTTGCGTGCAATGATTCCAGCGTGCACCCGAACCAGCGGCTCGACCACCAGACCTGCTTTGCGCTCTACTCAGCGGCGCGCGCGGCCACGGCTGCCTACCGCGACGCCCTCGACGAGATCGGCCTGACGTACACCCAGTACGTCACCCTGCTCGTCCTCTGGGAGCAGGACGGGCGCACGGTCTCCGAGCTGGGCACGGCCCTCCACCTCGACAGCGGCACGCTCTCACCGGTTCTCAAGCGGATGGCCGCCAACGGCCTCGTCGAGAAGCGTCGCGAAGGGGAGGACGGTCGCCGCGTGACGATCCACGTGACCGCCGCCGGTCACGAGCTCGAGACGAAGGTCGCCTCGATCCAGCAGCGCCTCTACGACGCTGTCGACATGGACCCGGACGAGCTGGCCGCCCTGCGGAAACTCGCCCAGCGCTTCTGCGAGTCCGCCAACAACCTTGCTGAACCCACAACCGAAGGAACATCACGATGAACACCCTCTACACCGCCGAAGCCCTCGCCACCGGAGCCGGCCGTGACGGATTTGCCCGCACCAGCGACGGCCAGCTCGCCGTCGACCTCGCCATCCCCAAGGAGATGGGCGGTTCCGGTGACGGCGCCAACCCGGAGCAACTCTTCGCGCTCGGGTACGCCGCCTGCTTCCACTCCGCGCTCCAGCGCGTCGCCCGTATGGCGAAGGCCGACATCACCGACTCGTCCGTCGGCGCCCGGGTCCACATCGGCCCGAACGAGGCCGGCGGCTTCCAGCTCGCCGTCGAGCTCGAGGTCACCCTCCCCAACCTGGACCCCGCGGTGGCCCAGCAGCTCGCGGACAAGGCCCACGAGGTCTGCCCGTACTCCAACGCCACCCGCGGCAACATCGACGTGACCGTCACGGTCACCGAGGACTGAGGTCAGCTTGAGCTCCCTCCCCACGACCACCCGCCAGATCGTCCTCGCCTCGCGCCCGACCGGAGCGCCGACGCAGGAGAACTTCCGCCTCGAGAGTGTCGACCTGCCCCAGCTGGCCGACGGTCAGATCCTCGTGCGCAATGTCGTCATGTCCGTCGACCCGTACATGCGGGGCCGGATGAACGACGTGAAGTCCTACATCGCCCCCTTCCAGATCGACGCCCCGCTCGATGGCGGTGCCGTCGGTGAGGTCATCGCCTCCCGCTCCGAGGGCGTCGTCGTCGGGCAGCACGTGCTGCACGGCCTCGGCTGGCGCGAGCACGTGGTCCTGGTCGCGGACGAGGTGACGGTCATCGACACCGCGCTCGCCCCGGCCTCCGCCCATCTCGGCGTCCTCGGGATGCCCGGGCTGACCGCCTATGTGGGCCTGACCGCCGTCGCCGAGATGCGCGAAGGGGACACCGTCTTCATCTCCGGTGCCGCCGGCGCCGTCGGCCAGCTCGCCGGTCAGGTTGCCAAGGCCCTCGGCGCCAAGCGGGTCGTGGGGTCGGCCGGGACCGACGAGAAGGTCGCCCGCCTCCTCGAGCTCGGCTATGACGCCGCCTTCAACTACAAGAGCGCGCCCGTGCGGGAGGGCCTGCGCGAGGCCGCGCCCGAGGGCGTCGACGTGTACTTCGACAACGTCGGCGGTGACCACCTCGAGGCGGCCATCTCCGCCCTGCGGCTGCGAGGACGGGTCGCCATGTGTGGTGCGATCTCGCAGTACAACTCGACCCAGCCGGTGTCGGGTCCGCGCAACCTGGCCCAGGCGATCGGCAAGGGGCTGACCCTGCGCGGCTTCATCGTCGGCCACTACCCGCAGCTCGCTGCCGAGTACCGGACGAAGGCGGCCGGCTGGCTCGCCGAGGGTCAGCTGCGCGGCGACGAGACGTTCCGCGACGGCATCGACGCCGCCCCGCAGGCCTTCATCGACCTGCTGGACGGCGCCAACACCGGCAAGATGCTCGTCCGGCTCTGATCACGGCCCGCCGCAGCTGAGCCCTCAGCTGCGGCGGAACCCCTTGAGCCGCAACGCGTTCCCGACGACGAGCACGCTCGAGAGCGCCATCGCCCCGCCGGCGATCATCGGGTTGAGCAGGCCGGCCATGGCCAGCGGGATCGCCGCGATGTTGTAGCCGAAGGCCCACCCAAGATTCTGCTTGATGTTGCGCAGGGTTGCCCGGGACAGGGCGATCGCGTCGTCGACGGCCGACAGGTCGGAGCGCATGAGCACGACGTCGGCGCTCTCCATCGCCACATCCGTGCCGCTGCCCATGGCCATGCCGAGGTCGGCGCGCGCCAGCGCGGCGGCGTCGTTGATGCCGTCGCCGACCATGGCGACGACGCGACCTTCGGCCTGGAGCGCCGCGATGGCGTCGTGCTTGTCCGCCGGGCGCACCTCGGCGCGCACGTTGGCCGGGTCGATCCCGACCTCCGCGGCGACGGCCTCGGCCACGCTGCGGTTGTCACCGGTCAGCAGGAAGGGGGTCAGCCCCTGCTCCTTGAGTCGGGCGATGGCGGCCGCGGATGTCGGGCGGACGGTGTCGGTCACGGTCAGCGCGGCCTTCGCCTCGTCGTCCCAGCCGACGTAGACGGTCGTGCCGGCCGAGTCGAGCGCCCTCAGCTCGGACGGCACCCGGGCGAAGAGGTCCGCGCGGCCGACGGTGACGACCTGGCCCTTGATCGAGGCGCGCGCCCCGGCGCCGGGCAGCGCCTCGAAGTCCCGCGCCTCGCGGATCGGCGCCTCGCGGTTGCGGGCGGCGCGCACGATGGCGCGGGCGATGGGGTGCTCGCTGCCGGCCTCGACGGACGCGGCGGCCGACAGCGCGGCCATCGGGTCGAGGGAGCCGACGGGGACGAGCGAGTGCAGGCGGTGCGCGCCCGTCGTGACGGTGCCCGTCTTGTCGAGGACGATCGTGTCGACCTCGTGGGTCTGCTCGAGCACCTGCGGGCCCTTGATGAGGACGCCGAGCTCGGCGCCGCGGCCGGTGCCGACCATGAGCGAGACGGGCGTGGCCAGGCCGAGCGCGCACGGGCAGGCGATGATGAGGACGGCCACGGCGACCGAGATCGCTCGGGCCGGGTCGCCCGTGCCGATCCACCAGCCCACGAAGGTGAGCAGCGCGATGACGAGGACGACGGGCACGAAGACGGCCGAGATGCGGTCGGCGAGGCGCTGCACGTCGGCCTTGCCGGTCTGGGCGTCCTCGACGAGGCGGGTGATCCCCGCGAGGACCGTGTCGGCGCCGATCGTGCTCGCCGTGACGACGAGGCGACCGTTGACGTTGAGCGTGCCGCCGGTGACCTCGGAGCCGGGGCGGACGTCCATGGGCGCGGACTCCCCGGTCAGGAGGGAGGTGTCGACCGCGGAGGCGCCGTCGACGACCACGCCGTCGGTGGCGACCTTCTCGCCCGGTCGGACGACGAAGTGGTCGCCGACCCGCAGTTGAGAGATGGGGATGCGGACCTCGGTCGTCGCGCGCGTCGACGCGTCGATCCGCTGGACGGCCACGTCCTTGGCCCCGAGGTCCATGAGGGCCTCGATGGCGGAGCGGCCGTTCGCCTTCGCGCGCGCCTCGAGCCAGCGGCCCAGCAGCAGGAACGTCGTGACGACCGCGGCCGTCTCGAAGTACAGGTGCCCCTCGTCGCCCATCGTCAGGAGGGAGACGACCGACCAGCCGTAGGCTGCGAGGACGCCGATGGAGACGAGCGTGTCCATGGTCGACGCACGGTGGCGGGCGTTGATCGCGGCCGCGCGGTGGAAGGGCCAGGCGGCCCAGGTGACGACTGGCGTCGCGAGCGCGAACTGGATCCAGCCGCTGCCGGGGACGTGGAGTCCGGGCCACATGGCGAGGATGAGGACGGGCACGGTCAGGGCGAGGGCGATGAGGAAGCGGCGCTTGAGTTCCGCGCCCGGCGCGACGTCGGCGAGGTGGTCGTGCTCGCCGTGGCCGCCGTGTTCGGTCTGATCGCCGCTGGCGGCGAGGTGGTCGTGCTCGCCGTGGCCGCCGTGCTCGGCTTGGTCGCTGCTGGCGGCGTGCTCGCCGCGCGCCTCGTGGACGCCGTGACCCGCCTGTGAACCAGCCCGGTCGATGACCGTGGCGCCGTAACCCGTCTTCGCGACAGTGGCCAGCAGGTCATCGACCGTGGCGGGCCCCGACCAGTTCACCTTCGCCTTCTCCGTCATGAGGTTGACGGACGCCTCGACTCCTTCGAGTTTGTTGAGGTTGCGCTCGATCCGCGCCGAGCACGACGCGCAGGTCATGCCCGTGATGGCGAGGTCGACGCGCTGGCTGGCGGTCGAGCTGTCGGTGTGCTGGTGCCTGGTCATCGGGTCCTCGATCGGGGGGGTGTGCTCAGTGGATGCCGGAAGCGGTGTAGCCGGCCTCATCGACGGCGGCCGTGACCGCAGCGGAGTCGAGTGGACCATCGCTCGTGATCGTCACGGGGGAGTCGCCGCCCGCAACGAGGTCGATGTCGACGGCGGTGACCCCGGGCAGGGCGGTCAGTTCGCCGGTGACGGCCTGCACGCAGTGCCCGCAGGTCATGCCGGTGACGGTGAGTTCGGTGGTGGTGCCCATGCTGTGCTCCTTCGGTGGTGGTTGGCGGTTCGTGCGAGCGAAGGGGGTCGTGCCCCTCAGCTCCGGACGAGGCGGGCGACGGCCTCGGACGCCTCGCGCACCTTCGCGGCGGCGGCCTCGTCGGACTCGCGCGCGGCGTCGACGATGCAGTGCCCGACGTGGTCCTCGAGGAGGCCGAGGCTGACGGCCTGCAGCGCCTTGGTCACTGCGGCGACCTGGGTGAGGACGTCGATGCAGTAGGTGTCCTCCTCGACCATCCGGTGGAGGCCGCGGACCTGACCCTCGATGCGACGAAGCCGCTTGAGATAGTCGTCCTTGCTCCCGGCGTAACCGGCCATGACGTCCTCCAGGGGGATGCGTTCGCTGTCATCCGTCCCAACCACCATACCCCCCGAGGGTATTCCCGCAATCGGGCAGTGCCCCTTCCCCCTCACGCACGTTGTGGATCGCTGATGTCCCCAACGCGAGCGGGTCCGGGCAGCGAAAAACGGGCTGGGTGCGTGGAGGGATCGCACCCAGCCCGTCATCGTGGGCCTGCCGGCTACAGCAGGTCGTACTCGATCAGTTCCTCCTCGGTCATCAACCGCGACCGGATGAGGAACCGAACCCCTTCGGGCGCTTCCACCGAGAAGCCCGACCCACGGCCGGCGACGACGTCGACGGTGAGGTGGGTGTGCTTCCAGTAGGCGTACTGCGCCGTGCTCATCCAGAACTCGATGGGGGTGAAGCCCTCACCGGTGAGCGTGGCCAGTCGGATGTCCGCCTCGCTGGTGACGAAGTCACCCGCGGGGAAGCACATCGGCGACGAGCCGTCGCAGCACCCGCCGCTCTGGTGGAACATGAGCGGTCCGTGCCGGGCCTCGAGCCGAGCGAGCAGCTCGGCCGCCGCGGCGGTGAGGTCGACGCGCGAACCCATGCGGGCCCCCTTCGCTCGAGCGTGGATCGATCAGAAGAAGCCGAGCTTGTTCTGGTCGTAGCTGACGAGGAGGTTCTTCGTCTGCTGGTAGTGATCGAGCATCATCTTGTGGTTTTCGCGCCCGATGCCGGACTGCTTGTAGCCACCGAAGGCGGCGTGCGCCGGGTACTGGTGGTAGCAGTTCGTCCACACGCGTCCGGCCTGGATGCCACGGCCCATCTCGAAGGTCGTGTGGGCGCTGCGCGACCACACGCCGGCGCCGAGGCCGTAGAGCGTGTCGTTGGCGATCTCGAGAGCGTTGGCCTGGTCGGTGAAGGACGTCAGCGACAGGACGGGACCGAAGATCTCCTCCTGGAAGATGCGCATCGAGTTGTCGCCCTCGAAGACGGTCGGGCGGATGTAGTAGCCGCCGGACAGGTCGCCACCGAGGTCGATGGGCTCGCCACCGGTGAGCACCTTCGCGCCCTCCTCGCGGCCGATCGCGAGGTAGCTCTTGATCTTCTCGAACTGGTCGTTGCTCGCCTGGGCGCCCATCATCGTGGTCGTGTCGAGCGGGTTGCCCTGGACGATGGCCTCGACGCGCGCGATGGCGTCGCCGACGAACTGCGCGTACATGCCGTGCTGGACGAGGGCGCGGGAGGGGCACGTGCAGACCTCACCCTGGTTGAGGGCGAACATCGTGAAGCCCTCGAGCGCCTTGTCGTAGAACGCGTCGTTCTCCGCGGCGACGTCGTCGAAGAAGACGTTGGGCGACTTGCCGCCGAGTTCGAGCGTCACCGGGATGATGTTCTGGCTGGCGTACTGCATGATCAGCCGGCCGGTCGTCGTCTCACCGGTGAAGGCGATCTTGGCGATGCGCGGGCTCGACGCGAGCGGCTTGCCGGCCTCGACGCCGAATCCGTTGACGACGTTGAGGACACCGGCGGGCAGCAGGTCCGCGATGAGCTCCATGACCTTGAGGATCGACCACGGCGTCTGCTCGGCGGGCTTGAGGACGATGCAGTTGCCGGCGGCGAGCGCGGGCGCGATCTTCCACACGCCCATGAGGATCGGGAAGTTCCACGGGATGATCTGGCCGACGACGCCCAGCGGCTCGTGCAGGTGGTAGGCGATCGTGTCGTGGTCGATCTCCGAGATGCCGCCCTCCTGGGCGCGGATGGCGCCGGCGAAGTAGCGGAAGTGGTCGATCGCCAGCGGGATGTCGGCGGCGAGCGTCTCGCGCACGGCCTTGCCGTTGTCCCAGGTCTCGATGACGGCGATGTCCTCGAGGTTGGCCTCGAGCGTGTCGGCGATCTTGAGGAGCACGTTGGAGCGCTCGGTCGTCGAGGTCCGGCCCCAGGCGTCCTTCGCGGCGTGTGCCGCGTCCAGCGCGAGCTCGATGTCCTCGGCGGTGCCACGGGCGACGCGGGTGAACACCTGCCCGGTGACGGGGGTGATGTCCTCGAAGTACTCGCCCTTGACCGGCGGGACCCACGCTCCGCCGATGAAGTTCTCGTAGCGCTCCTTGACCTCGATCGACGAGTCGGCGCTTCCGGGCTGCGGGTAGACGGCCATGTCTTCCTCCTGTTCCTGACGAGCCACGTTGCCCGTCTGCGGCGACGGTAGGTCCGGTCAGGTTGGTGGAAGGTTGGTCCGTCGTCAGCGGGCGGTCAGCCGGGCCCGCAGCAGGGCGCGAAGGGGGTGGTGCGCTTCCCCGAGTCGGGCCAGCGCGCGCTCGACCACCTCGGTGTCATAGGGAGCGATCTCGCTGTGCCGCAACGCTGCCCGAGGCGTCGGGTCGGCGAGCACGGCCTCGCGAACGGCGACGGCGAGGTAGTCGGCGTGCTCCATCAGGGCCGGCGACTCCGTGCCGGGGACGAGGTCCCCGCCGTAGGACTCGAGCGCCCCATCGACGTCACCGGAGCGCAGGCAGCCCTCGACGGTCGTGACGTCCGTGGTGACCGGGACGGTGAGGCGGTAGGGACGCGAGGCGAGTTGGCCGCCCAGGGCCGCCCGCAGGTGGGAGACCTCGGCCTTGAGCGTCGACGCGCTGACGGCCTTGTCCCCGTAGAGGTGGGCGTGCAGCTGGTCCAGCGTGAGCCCCTCGGGGTGGAGGCTCAGCAGCGCGAGGATCTCCGTCTGCCTCCGGGTGAGCAGCAGGCGCGCACCGTCCAGGGTGGCCTCGGCGGCCCCGAGCAGCCGCAGCCGCAGACCGGGGTCGCGCGGCTGGCCCAGCGTCACCGGCGCGCTCGCGGCGCCGAGGTCGGGGACCTCGCGCTCGAGGAGACGGGCGAGCGCCTGGGCCGTCGCGGCGCCGATCGGGTGCGCCCGGTCCCATGTCGTCGACAGGTCGAGCACCCCCAGCTGAGTCCCGGTCACGGGGTCGTGGACGGGCGCGGCCCAACAGACCCAGTTGTGCACGATCGAGGCGTAGTGCTCGGCGGAGAAGACCGTCTGGGTGCGGTCGGTGCGCAGCGCGAGGTTGAGGGCGTTGGTGCCGACGCTCTCCTCGTCCCAGCGGCCGCCGACGACGAAGTTGACCGACTCCGCCCGTCGCCGCATGACGCGACCACCATAGGTCCACAGGATGCGGGTCTGCGGGTCGGAGACGGCGACGACGAGGTCGCCGTCCTCCGCGGCCCGGCGCAGCTCGGGCTGCAGGCGGCCCACCGCGACGTCGAGTGCCGAGCCGGAGAACTGCTCCGCGGTCTCGTCCGGGTTGGCCAGGGGAGCGGCGTCGAGGTCGGGGGAGACGTTGGCCGAGCGCTGCCAGCTCTCCGCGATCTCGGGACGGACCCCGGCGGGATCGGTCCCGCCGTCAGCCCACGCCCCGCGGGCACGCTCGACGTGCTCGCGGCGTCCGCGCAGGTTGCCCGTCGTTGCCACGGTGACCTCCTTGTCAGGCCCCCACCGTAACCCCCTCAGTGACCTTCGAGGTACGCGTTGGCCAGACGCTTGGGTGCCCGCGCGAGCCACGCGTCCGTGAGGATCTCGGTCAGCTCGGCCAGGTTCACCCGCGGCAGGTCGCGCTCGCGCACGAGCACCGCGTCGTGGCCGTCGAAGTGCGGCGTCGTGAAGAACGGACCGTCGGCCTCGACGAGGGCCAGCTTGTCCTCCTGGCCCTGCGTCGTCACGACGATGACGTCGTCCATGGGTTCGCCGGTCGCCGGGTCGATCGCGTCCGGCCGCGGCCCGCGGAAGACGACGAAGGAGTGTCCGTGCACCTTGAAGGCGGGCAGCCCGCCCCACGCCGTCGACCGCTCGACCTCGGGCAGCGCGATGCAGATGTCATCGAGGTCGCGCAGACTCGATGCTCGGGAACGGGCCACGTTCGCAGCGTAAGCGCGGGGGCGACCCCTCCGTGGGCGTTTTGGCGGCACCCGTCGAGCGGGCGTGAGTCAGTCGAGGTGGTCGACGAGCTCCGGGGCGATCCCGATGTAGGTCTGCGGGGTCATGGCCGCCAGACGCGCCTCGACGTCGGCGGGCAGGCCGAGCCCCTTCACGAACTCGACGAGCTCGCTCTGGCCGATCCGGCGACCGCGGGTCAGCTCCTTGAGCCGCTCGTACGGCTCCTCCATCCCCGGCACGCCCTGAGCGCCGAGGGCGCGCATGGCGGACTGCACCGGCTCGCCGAGGACCTCCCAGTTGGCGTCGAGGTCACGAGCCATCGCCTCGGGGGCGGCGTCGAGTCCGGCCAGACCGCGCGTGGCGTTGTCGATCGCCAGGAGCGAGTGCCCCACGGCCACGCCGATGTTGCGCTGCATGCTCGAGTCGGTGAGGTCGCGCTGGAGGCGGGACTGCACGAGCGTCGCGGCGAGGACGTCGAGGAGCGCGTTGCTCACCTCGAGGTTGGCCTCGGCGTTCTCGAAACGGATGGGGTTGACCTTGTGTGGCATGGTGCTCGACCCGACCGTGCCCTGACCGCGCACCTGCGCGAAGTAGCCCATCGAGATGTAGGTCCACACGTCCGTGCAGAGGTTGTGCAGCACCCGGTTGAACCGCGCCATGTCGGCGTAGAGCTCGGCCTGCCAGTCGTGGCTCTCGATCTGCGTCGTCAGCGGGTTCCACGTCAGGCCGAGGCCCTCGACGAAGGACTCGGAGATGTCCTGCCAGTCGGCCTCCGGCACGGCGGCCAGGTGCGCGCCGTAGGTGCCCGTCGCGCCGTTGAGCTTGCCGAGGAACTCGGCGTCCTCGATCCGCGCGAGCTGGCGCTGCAGGCGGCGGGTGAGGACCGCGAGCTCCTTGCCCATCGTCGTCGGGGTGGCCGGCTGACCGTGCGTGTGCGCCAGCAGGGGAAGGTCGCGCAGGTCCGAGGCCATCGTCGCCAGCGCCTCGACGAGGGCGGTCGCCCGCGGGAGCCACACGTCGCGGACGGCGCCCTGGACCATGAGCGCGTAGGACAGGTTGTTGATGTCCTCGCTGGTGCAGCAGAAGTGGATCAGCTCGGCGAGGCCGGCGTCGGCCTCATCCGGGGCGATCTGCGCGAGCCGCTTCTTGAGGAAGTACTCGACCGCCTTCACATCGTGCTGGGTGACCTTCTCGGTCTCGGCCATCTCGGCGATCTCCGCCGCGCCGAAGTCGGTGACGATGGCCCGCAGGGCCGCCTTCTCCGCGTCGGTGAACTGCCGGACCCCCGGCACGACCTGCCGGTCGGTGAGGTGGATGAGCCACTCGATCTCGACGTGGGTGCGGGTCCGGTTGAGCGCCGGCTCCGAGAGGTGGTCGACGAGACCGGCCACCGCGGGGCGGTAGCGGCCGTCAAGGGCGCCGAGGGCGATCGGGGGCGTGAGGTCAGCGAGCGAGGCCATGGGCCCATCCTCCCAGAATCGGCGACTGCGCCTGACGCGGTGTCAGCGCCGTGAGCGGCGTCGGCCGAGCAACGCCGGCTGGCGACCCCGGTCGTCGCGCCCGGAGATCGGCCTCAGACGTCCAACTCGCGGCGCACGTGGTCGACGACCCCGCGGGCGGCCCCCATGACCTCGGCGTAGGTGCGGTCGAAGTCGCGGTCGTCCCCGTACCAGGGGTCGTCCATGGACTGCTGGTCCTCCCGCAGACCGGCCTGGTCGAAGGAGCGGAACATCGCGACCTTCGCCCGCTCGTCCTCGGTGCGCGCCATGCGGCGAAGCGTCCCGAGGTGGCCGTGGTCGGCGGCGAGGACGAGGTCGCGCTCGGCGAGCCACTCGCTACGGAAGACGCGGGCGACGTGGTCCCCGCCGAGTCCCTCGTGGCCGTTGCGCGCGAGGACGGCGAGGGTGCGCGGGTCGGCGGGATTGCCCTCCTCCCAGGCGGTCGTCCCGGCGGAGTCGACGTGCACGCGATCGCCCAGGCCGGCCTCCTCGAAGAGCTCGCGCAGGATGAACTCGCCCATGGGGGAGCGGCAGATGTTGCCCGTGCAGACGACGCAGATGCGATACACCGCGATCAGACCCGGACCGCGTTGCGCAGCTCGCGGCCGGTCCACCGGCGGCGCGACGGCCCGGCGTGCTCGGCCTCGTGCACGAGGCTGACGATCTGGCGGCAGGCCGGGGTCGGCACCCCGAACTTCTCGCCGAGGCTGATGACGGCGCCCTGGAGGTTGTCGATCTCGGTGGGGCGACCCTGGTCGAGGTCGTCGGACATGGAGGAGCGGGCCGCCGGCGCCACCTGGAGCGTGCGGCGGGCGAGGACACCGAAGACCGGGTTCGGAGCCCGCAGCACGTGCGGGGTCGCGATCGGCGGCAGCGCGGTGATCCGGGCCGGGTGGACGCCCGCGGCGCGGTAGACGGCGAGCGCCTCCTCCTGGCAGCTGGCGAGCACGTGTCGGGAGTCGCGGTCCATGAGCTGGTCCCTCAGGGGCAGGCCGGAGAGGGCGTTGAGCGCGTTGTTGAGGTTCATCAGCAGCTTGGCCTGCATGACCGAGCGCATGTCCTGGTGGACGCCGATGTCGAGGCCGGAGCGGTGAGCGACGTGGACGAGTCGGTCGACGCGGGGATGGTCGGCCACGAGCAGCCGTCCGGAGGTGGCCTGCTCGAAGGTGGCCGGTCCGGTCTGCACGACGTTGTAGGGGACCATCCCGACGAGGACGAGGGGGCGAGCAGCGCCGCTGGGGAAGAGCTCGCCCAGGGCGCCCTCGGCGGCGTCGACGTTGGCCAGCCCGTTCTGGAAGGACACGATGAGGCTGTCCTGGTGGAGGTGCGGGGCCATCTCGGCGACGGCGGCCGCGGTGGCGCCCGACTTCGTCGTCAACAGGACGACGTCGGCCTCGGCCACGCGGCTGGGCTCGGTGGCGACGCGGATCGAGCAGCTGCCGACGTGTGTCGTGCGACCCCCGAGGTCGGTCAACGTCAGGCCCTCGGCCGTGATGGCCTCGGTGATCCGGGGCCGGCCCACGAGGGTGACGTCGGCCTCCTGCGCGAGGTGACCGCCGAGGTGACAACCGATGGAGCCCGCGCCGACGACGACGATCTTCAGCCGCTGCACGTGCACGAAGCTCCTGTTCCGCGAGATGGATCCGACCCGGGCGGGCGATATCCATGGCAAGCCCGAACCGTCCCCGAATTGTAACCGCACCGTGACCAACTCGTGGCCAAGGCGGCTCGACGGCCTGTCGTGGCGCAGGTGGGGATCAGCTCAGGAGGTCGCCGAATCCGGACGCGAGACCCCCGCCGGACTTGCCCGAGGAGGCCGCTCCGGGCTGGACGTTCTCCGCCGGCTGCACCAGGACGTGGCCGTTGCCGGTGAAGGCCATCTGGAAGAGCTCACCGGTGCCGCCGCGCACGAGCGACCGGATGCCGCCGGTGTCGATCTTGACGTCCATCCGCACGCCCGCGGTCCACAGGACGACCGCTTGCGCGTCGGCGAAGGTCGGCGCGCTCGCGACGTCCAGGGCGACCGGGTCCCCCTTCGTCGTGATGGCGACGTAGCCCGTGCCGCGGAGGGAGACGTTGTAGAGGCCGCCGGTCAGGGCGGCGCCGCGCGCCTGGATCCGGTGGATGTCCCACTGGATCGACGACGAGAAGGCGAGGACGTTGTTGCCGTTGACCGAGACCATGTCGTTCTCGAGGTACATCACCTGGATCTCGCGGGCCTCATGGGCAAGGAAGAGCTCGCCTTGTCCGTTCGCCTCCATGAGGTCGACGCCCTCGCCGGTGACGGCGGACTTCACGAGTTTGCCGAGGCCGCCCGCGCCGCGGTTCTTGAAGGTGACTGCGCCCTGGTGGGCGACCATCGAGCCGGTACGCGCCCACACGGGGCCGTGGCCCATGTTCACCTTCAGCAGCTTGTGGTTCTGCAGCGAGAACTGGTCCGTGCTCGCCTTCTCCTCGAAGGTCGTGAAGAGCTGTCCGTGGATGGTCATGGTGGTCTCCCCCAGAGGTGCGTGGCCGTGTGCCGTGTCGCCGGGTGGCGACACGACCCACGGTAGTGACTGCGGCTGGCCCCACTCATCCGATTCGCTGCAACCAGGGGACGCCGCCGCGGCTCGGGCGTGGGGGTTTGGTCAGCGGGTGAGCGCCAGGCCGATGAGCGCGAAGGGGGCCGCGACCACCGCGACCGAGAAGGTGTGGACGAGGGCGGTCCGCCACGGCGCGGCCGGTGGCCGGCCGAGGAGCTGCATCCGGGCGAGGGTCGCATCCGTGCCCACCGGCCCGGCCTCGGTGGCGCCGAGCGTGGCGGCGGGGTGGCTGCCCCCGGCGAGGGCCACGAGCGCGCGGGCGAGGGCGGTGTCGCCGGCGGTGCGGCGGGCGGCCCGGTCAGCCATGACCTCGATGAGGAGCGTGACCTCACGCAGCGCCTCGGGGGCGCGCAGGCCGACCGGAGCGGCCTGATGGAGGACGGTGAAGTATTCGAGGACGAGGTCGTGGCGCTCATCGAGGTGCGAGCGCTCGTGGGCGATCACCGCGGTCAGCTCGTCGTCGCTCAGGTTCGTGAGCGTCCCGGCCGTGAGGACCACGTGCCCGCGGATGCCGGGGATGCAGTAGGCGGTGGGGGTCTCGTGCGGGACGACGCGCAGTGCCCGTGCGTCGAGGGCGCTCCGCCGCAGGTCCTCGCCGTCGGGATCCTGACCGACGAGGTCGATGAGCTCGCGGTGGCGGCGCCGAGCCGCGCGGAGACGCGTGCCCGTGAGGTGTCCGTTGACCAGCAGCGAAGCCAGGACGAGCGTGCTCACGGCGAGGGCGATGATGGCGGCCGCCACGCGCGGGCCGCCGCTCGACGGGCCGAGCTCGGTGGCGGCGACGGGAGCGGCGGCGATCGCGGACAGCGCCCCCGAGAAGGCGACGGCCTGCCACGCGATGAGCGCCGCACGGGGCGACTCGCGGAAGCGGGTGCGCGTGGCCATGACACGCGGCGCGATGATCGTGAGCGTCGCCGCCAGCGCGACGAGCGCGAGAGCCAGCACCGTGGTCAGCCGTTGTCGCCGGCGCGACGTTCGACGTCGGCCAGGGCCGCCTTCAGTTCGGTGAGCTCGTCACGGGAGGCGCCGTCGATGAAGTGCAGGATCGCCGCCCGGCGCGCGTCCTCGTCGAGGTCGTCGAGGGGTCCGCGCATGGCCCGCGCCGTCACCTGTTCGCGCGACGAGGTGGCCTGGTAGCGCCAGGCGCGACCGTCGCGGACCCGCTTGAGGAATTCCTTCTCCGCGAGCCGGCTGAGCACGGTCATGACGGTCGTGTAGGCGAGGTCGCGGTCGGTCAGCGCCGCGAGCACCTCGCGCACGAGGAGGCCGTCGTCCGGGCCCTCCCAGACGACCTCCATGACGGCGCGTTCAAGATCGCCGAGAGGTTTGCTGGAAGGGATGGACACGATCAGTTCCTTGTTGTTGCGGCGGGGGTGCGGGCGGGAGACGCGACGGGCGCTGCGAGCTCGATCGTCGTGTCGAAGAGGTCCAGTCCGACACCGTGGTGAGTGACCATGATGACTGTTTTGCCCGCCGATGCGGTCATCAGGTCGGCGAGGACGGCCTTCGCCGTCGGGTGATCGAGGTGCGCGACGGGCTCGTCGAGGAGGATGACCGGCCGTCGCGAGAGCGTGGCGCGGGCGACCGCGAGGCGCGCGCGCTCGCCGCCGGACAGGCCGTTGCCGCCGGCGCCCAGGCGGGTGTCGAGCCCGTCCGGGAGGTTCGCGAGCCACGGGCCGAGCCCCGCCGCGCGCAGGGCGTCCTCGATGTCGGCGTCGTCGGCCCGGCCGTCGGCCGCGGCCAGCAGCAGATTGGCGCGCAGGGTCCCCGCGAAGAGGTGCGGCTCGTCGTCGACGATGGCGATCCGGTCCCGCACATCGGCCAGGGGGCGATCCCGCACGTCGACGCCGTCGAGCGTCACGCTCCCCGCGAGGGGGTCGAGGTGGCGGGCCAGGACGGCGAGGAGCGTCGACTTGCCGCTGCCGTTCGGGCCCGTGATCGCGACGCGAGAGCCCGGGGGCAGGTCGAGATCGATCGGGCCGAGATGTGTGGCGCCGTCGGTCCAGGAGGCCCGGACTCCGGCCAGCCGCAGGTGCGGCGGGCGCTCGGCCCCCTTCGGGCTGGTCGTGCGAAGGCGCCCCTCCCCGCCGTCGCGGACGGCGGGCTCCTGGTCGAGCAGGGACTCGATCCGCCCGGCGCTCGCCCGGGCGCGGGCGTGCGCACGAGCGATCTCGGTCAGGCCGACCGCGGCGTCGCCGAGCGCGACGGGCGTCAGGACGAGCAGGGCCTTCACGCCGGGGTGCAGGTCGGTCGGTAGGACGAGGAACGCCGCCGACACGGTGCCCAACCCCGTGAGCGCGAGCAGCCCTCCGGCGATGAGGGCGCGGCCGCGGGACTGGCTGTCGGCCGCCTCGCACAGTCGACCGTGCGCGGCCTCGATCCAGCCCAGGGCGGCCCGTTCGCCGCCGACGGCGCGCAGTTCGGTGGCCTGGTCGGCGACGAGGGTCGCGACCTGGGTCGTCTCGGCGCGGGCGGCAAGGACGGCGCCCTGGCCCGCCTCCTCGAGCCGCGTCGCGAGGACGACGAGCACAGCCCCGGTGCCGATCATTCCCGCGACGACGAGCCCGACGGCCGGCAGCGCCCACGTGGTCAGGGCGAGGGCGAGCACGGCCGCGACGAGGATCGAGACGATCGGCACGGTGACGCGCACGGCCGCCTCGGCGACGTCGGTGAGGTCGTCGACGACGCCGCCGAGCAGTTCGCCGCGGCCGCGGCGGCCGAGCCGGGCCGGCGTCAGCGGGATGAGCCGGGCGAAGGTGGCCGTGCGCGTTTCGGCGAGGTCGGCCAGGGCAGCATCGTGGGAGCGGAGCCGCTCGGCGTACCGGAGGACGGGGCGGCCGATCCCGAAGGCGCGGACGCCGACGATCGCCGTCATCAGGGTGAGGACGACCGGCGCCTGGGAGGCCCGCACGATGAGCCAGCCCGAGGTGGCCGTCAGGGCGATGCCGCACGCGGTCGCGAGGCCGCCGATCAGTCCGGCCACCCACACCTGACGGCTGACCCGCTGCGACACCTGCGGGCGGTCCCCGCCCAGCCCTTTCCGAGTTGTGGACATCAGCGGTCCTTTCCTGGGGCGGATCCGGCCAATTCGGCCGAGTTCGGGACCGGTGATGTCCATTCCTCGGGGGTGGGGAGGGGCGCGCGAAGGTGGACGTGCGCGTCCGCGATCGCCACGAGTTCGGGGCGGTGGGTCACCGCGATGACGGTGCGCGTGCGCGCGAGGTCGGCGATCACCCGGTGCGCGACGTCGGCGCTCGCGGGGTCGAGGTGGGCCGTGGGCTCGTCGAGGAGGACGACGGGGGCCGCGGACAGGGCCGCACGGGCGAGGGCGACGCGGGCGCGTTGCCCCGCCGACAGGCCGAACCCGTCATCCCCGACGAGGGTCGCGAGGCCTGCGGGCAGCCGGGTGACGAGGTCGGCGAGGTCGACCCGGTCGAGGACCTCGGCCAGCGCGGCGTCGTCGGGGGTCTCTGTCGCGCCGAGCACGAGGTTGTCCCGCAGCGTGCCCGCGGCGAGGAAGGGGCGTTGCGTCACGAGGTGGACGGGCACGGGGGCGTCCACGCGCCCGGAGGTGGGCTGCCGGATCCCGGCCAGCACCTCGAGCAGTGTCGTCTTGCCGGCGCCGGAGGGGCCGGTGACGACGGTCAGTCCGGGCGTGGTGGCCTCGAGGTCGACACCATCCACGGCGGGGGTGGTCGCGCCGGGGTGGGAGTAGCGCACGGCGACCGCGCGGATCCCGGGTGCCAGCTCGCCACCCACCAGTTCGCCACGCACCTCGGTGACGACCTCGCCCGCGCCAGTCGCGCCGGCGCCCTCGAGCTCCCCGAGGATCCCCTCCAACGCCTCGGCGCCGTCGGCCGCGGCGTGGAACTCCGTACCGACGCGCCGCACGGGCCAGTAGGCCTCGGGGGCGAGCAGGATGGCGAGCAGACCGGTCTCGAGGGTGAGGCCGCCGTGCAACAGGCGCAGTCCGACGGTGACGGCGACGAGGGCGACCGCGATCGTCGCCAGGAGTTCGAGGGCGGCCGACGAGAGGAAGGCCAGCCGCAGCGTCCGCATCGTCGCGAGTCGGTGGGCGCCACTCACCTCGCGGATGGTCCCGACCTGCCGCTGGGCGCGCCCGTAGTTCACGAGCGTCGGGAGCCCGCGCACGACGTCGAGGTAGTGCCCGGACAGATCGGCCAGCGCGCGCCACCGCGCCCGGGTGTCGTCGCGGGTCGTCATCCCGATGAGGGCCGCGAAGAGCGGCAGGAGCGGGAGTGTGACGACGACGATGAGCGCGCTCGGCCAGTCCACGACGACGAGCGCCCCGATCGCGAGGACCGGCAGGACGGTCGCGGCGACGAGCGCCGGCAGGAAGCGCGCGACGTACGGTTCCACGGCCGTGGAGCCCTGCGCGGCCAGGGTCAAGGCCCGCGAGCGCTCGGGCCGGGAGTCGACGTCCCGGGTCAGCCACGCCGCGAGCAGGTGACCCCGCAGCTCCGTCTGCACGGCCACCCCGGCCCGCGCCGCGACCCGCTCGATCGTCCAGGCCAGCAGCCCACGCGCCGCGAAGAGCGCCAGCACGACCCCGCCTGCCGCCAGCAGCCCGGACCCGCGACCGAGGGCGGCCATCGCCAGAGCGGTCAGCGCGAAGGCGGTCGCCACCGTGACGACCCCCTGCGCCAGCCCGAGGCCACCCAGGCTCAGCACGGCCCGCCGCGCCGACGGTGCGGCGCGGAGCAGGCGCGGGTCGAGGGGCTTCATGCGCCGACGACCCCCGAGGGCTCCGGGATGTGCTGGGTGCCGATGCGCTTGCGGAAGATCCAGTACGTCCACGACTGGTAGAGCACGACGATGGGCGTGAAGACGAGCGCGACGACCGTCATGATCTTCAGCGTGTAGGGCGTGCTCGCCGCCCCGGCCGCCGTGAGCGACCAGTCGGGGTTGGTCGAGCTCGGCATGACGTCGGGGAAGAGGATCGTGAAGTACGTGGCCATCGCCAGCCCGATGGTCACGAAGGTGCCCGCGAAGGCGCGTCCCTCCGCGCCGCGGACGTTCCACCACAGTGCCGCCACGAGGGCGCCGGCGGCGAGGACGGTGAGCACCCACGACGGGGCCGAGCCGCGCCCGGCGCCGAGCCACCCGAGGAGGGCGAGCGCGAGGACGGCGGCCGCCAGGCCGACCTTCGTCGCCAGGGCCCGCGCCTCCGCGCGGATCGGACCGGTCGTCTTGAGTGCCACGAAGAGGGCGCCGTGCGTCAGGAAGAGGGCGACGAAGGTGAGGCCGCCGAGGAGGGCGAGGGGGTTGAGCAGGGTCAGCAGCCCTCCGGTGTACTCGTGATCGGCGTCGAGCGGCACGCCCGCGACGACGTTCGTCAGCGCGACGCCCCACAGCAGCGCGGGCAGCGTGGAGCCGACGATGATGGCCCGGTCCCATCCGCGCCGCCACCGGTCATCGTCACGCTTGTGGCGGTAGTCGATGCCCATGTTGCGCACGATGAGCGCGACGAGGATGAGCAGCAATGGCAGGTAGAACCCGCTGAACAGGGTCGCGTACCACTCGGGGAATGCCGCGAAGGTCGCCCCACCGGCGGTCAGCACCCAGACCTCGTTGCCGTCCCAGACCGGGCCGATGGTGTTGAGCAGGACGCGGCGACGCTTCTCGGTGTCGGCGGCGTCCTCGCCGCGACCGAGGATCGGCAGCAGCATGCCGACGCCGAAGTCGAACCCCTCGAGGACGAAGTAGCCCGTCCACAGGACGCCGATGAGGATGAACCAGACGGTGGTGAGTTCCATGTGCGTGTCTCCAGTCCCGTTGCGTCAGTAGGCGAAGGCGAGCGGCGCGTCGTCCTCGCGGGCCGGCTCGGTCGGGTCGGCGAAGGGCTGCGGACCCTTGCGGACGTAGTCGCGGAAGAGCTTGAGCTCGATCACGGCGAGCACCGCGTAGAGGAGCGTGTACACGACCATCGAGATGATCACCTCGGCCGACGTGGTCCCCGGGGACACACCGCTGCTCGTGGTCATGAGCCCGTAGACGACCCACGGCTGACGGCCCATCTCGGTGAAGATCCAGCCGAAGCTGTTGGCGAAGATCGGCGCGAAGGGGGTCAGCAGCGCCACCCACAGCCACGCCCGGTGGGTCGGTGCTCGACCCTTGCGGGTGGCCCACAGGACGGCCAGCGACGCGGCCGTCGTGACGAAGCCGAGGCCCATCATGAAGCGGAACGACCAGTAGGACATGGGGATGTTGGGCGTGTAGGTGGCGTCGTAGGTGCGCGAGGTGGGGTCACCGCCGTAGGCCGCGGTGAGCTCCTCGCGCAGGTTGTCGATGCCCTGGATCTCGGCGTTGACGTCGCCCTGGCCGAGGTAGCTGAGCAGGCCGGGGATCTGGATCCAGTGGTGGGCGTTCTTGCCATCGAGGTCGCCGGTGGAGAAGACCGAGAAGGGGGCATGGCTCGAGGTCTCGTAGTGCGCCTCGGCGGCGGCCATCTTCATCGGCTGGACGTCGGTCATGATCTTGCCCTGGACGTCGCCGGTGGCGATGACGCCGAGGCTGGCGACGAGGGTGACGACGGCGCCGAGGCGGGCGGCGCGGCGGTGCAGCGGGATGTCGGCGGCGCGGGCGTCGCCCGGAGCGCTCAGCGCGGCGCGGCGCAGGGACCACAGCCCGACACCCATGACGACGGCCCCGCCGACCATGTAGGCGGCGAGAGCGACGTGCGGGAAGGTGACGAGCTGGACCTTGTTGGTGAGGATCGCGACGAAGTCGGTCATCTCCGCACGTCCGGTCTCCTCGTTGTAGCGGTAGCCGACCGGGTTCTGCATGAAGGAGTTCGCGGCGAGGATGAAGTAGGCCGACAGCAGCGTCCCGATGTGCACGATCCACATGCAGGCGGCGTGCAGGCGCTCGGGGAGGCGGCCCCAGCCGAAGATCCACAGCCCGAGGAACGTCGACTCGAGGAAGAAGGCGAGCAGGGCCTCGATCGCCAGCGGCGCACCGAAGACGTCACCGACGAAGCGGGAGTAGTCCGACCAGTTCATGCCGAACTGGAACTCCTGGACGATGCCCGTGACGAGCCCGAGCGCGAAGTTGATCGTGAACAGCTTCCCGAGGAACTGCGCCAGACGCAGATGGTCCTCGTTCCTCGTGCGCACCCACTGGGTGTGGTGGTAGGCGACGATGGCCGACAGGCCGATCGTCACCGGTACGAAGAAGAAGTGGTAGACGGTCGTGATGGCGAACTGCCATCGCGCGAGGTCGAGCGCGTCCATCTGGGGGGCTCCGTCCGAGGGAGTGACTACTACGGTCGGTAGTAAATACTACACACCGTAGGAGTGGCTCGGAACGGGTTCGGGGAGATCTCCCCTCACCCCCTGGGCTCAGGCGTCGGGATACCCGTTCGGGTTGCCCTGCTGCCAGCGCCAGGTGTCCGCACACATGTCGTCGACGGTCCGCGTCGCGCGCCAGCCGAGCTCCTCGTGCGCCTTCGTCGGGTCGGCCCAATAGGCCGGAAGGTCGCCCGCTCGCCGGCCGACCACCTCGTAGGGGATCTCCTTGCCGGCGGCGCGCTCGAAGGCGCGCAGCATCTCGAGGACGCTCGTGCCCGTCCCGGTGCCGAGGTTCCAGACGTTGACCGGTGCCGGCGCGGCCTCGAGCGCGGTCAGCGCCGCGAGGTGTCCGGCGGCGAGGTCCTCGACGTGGATGTAGTCGCGCTCGCAGGTGCCGTCGGCGGTGGGGTAGTCGTCACCGAAGACGTTGAGCTTTTCGCGGCGTCCCACGGCGACCTGCGCGATGAAGGGGACGAGGTTGTTGGGGATGCCCTGCGGGTCCTCGCCGATCGTGCCGGACGGGTGCGCGCCGATGGGGTTGAAGTAGCGCAGGAGGGCGACCTTCAGGCCGGGGTCGGCGGCGGCGACGTCCGAGAGGACGTGCTCGATCATCACCTTCGTGCGGCCGTAGGGGCTCGCAGCCGCGAGCGGCTCGTAGTCCTCGCGGTAGGGCACCGGGGCGTGGTCGCCGTAGACGGTCGCCGAGCTCGAGAAGACGAGCTTGCCGACGCCGTGCCGGCGCATCGCGCGCACGAGCGAGAAGGTCGAGCCGAGGTTGTTCTCGTAGTACTCCAGCGGCTTGTCCACGGACTCACCGACGGCCTTGAGGCCCGCGAAGTGGATCACGGCGTCGAAGCGTTCGTCGGCGAAGAGTCGCTCGGTCTTGTCGCGGTCGGTCAGGTCGAAGGCGTGCACCGGGATGTGGGTACCGGTGAGGGCCTCGAGCCGGTTGATGACCGTCGGCTTGGCATTGGAGAAGTCGTCGACGACCACGACGTCGTGCCCGGCTGCCACGACCTGGACGACCGTGTGGGATCCGATGTAGCCGGCACCGCCGGAGATGAGGACGCGCATGCGGCCACCCTAAGTGGTGACCGCATGCGCGCTCGGTGAGCCCTGTCGGGCCTGGCGTCAAACCTGCATCGCCTCTGGCGTCAGACCTGCATCGCCTCTGGCGTCAGACCTGCATCGCCTCTGGCGTCAGACCTGCATCGCCTCTGGCGTCAGACCTGCTCCGCCTCGACGCGCGCCTGCAACGCGGCCGCGTGCTGCTCGTTCTCGCTGCGGATCCGGCTGAGGAAGGACTTCGTGCGCTCGTGCTGCGGGTCGTTGATGACGGTGCGCGGGTCGCCCTGCTCGACGACCACGCCCCCGTCCATGAAGACCACGCGGTCCGACACGTCCCGGGCGAAGCCCATCTCGTGCGTGACGACGATCATCGTCATGCCCTCGCGGGCGAGCTCGCGCATGACCTCGAGGACCTCGCCCACGAGTTCCGGGTCGAGCGCCGACGTCGGCTCGTCGAAGAGCATCAGCTTCGGCTTCATGGCCAGGGCGCGGGCGATCGCGACGCGCTGCTGCTGCCCACCCGAGAGTTGGCTCGGGTAGGCGTGCGTCTTGTCGCCGAGGCCGACCCGCTCGAGCAGGGCGGCCGCCGCCGCCTTCGCGGCCGCCTTCGACTCACGCTTGACCTGGACCGGACCCTCCATGACGTTCTCGATGGCCGTCATGTGCGGGAAGAGGTTGAAGCGCTGGAAGACCATCCCGATCTCGCCACGCTGGGCCGCGATCTCCTTGTCGGACAAGCGGTGCAGCTGCCCGCCGCGCTCCACGTAACCGAGCAGCTCGTCCTCAAGGTGGATGCGACCACCGTCGATCGTCTCGAGTTGGTTGATGCACCGCAGGAAGGTCGTCTTGCCCGAGCCCGACGGGCCGAGCAGGCACACGACCTCGCCCGGGCGGACGTCGAGGTCGATCCCCTTCAGCACCATGTTGGCACCGAAGGCCTTGGTGACGTTGACGGCTCGGACCAGGGGAGCCGCCGAGGATGCCGGGGCGGTGGGGGTGCTCATCGCTGTCCTCCCATGCCGAGGCGGCCGAGGAGGCCACCGCGGGCGGACGGTGTGCGGGAGCCGTGGCCGCGCCCGAAGCGCTTCTCCAGACGACTCTGGATGATCATGAGGACGCTGCAGATGATCAGGTACCAGAGGGTCGCCGCGACGAGCACGGCGAAGGTCTCGTAGGTCCGCGACCCGATCGAGCGCAACTGGAAGAAGAGTTCGTTGCTCACGGGGATGCCGATGAGGAGCGAGGTGTCCTTGACCATGGCGATGGTCTCGTTGCCCGTCGGCGGCACGATGACGCGCATGGCCTGGGGCAGGACGACCCGGCGCATCGCCTTCGCGCGGCTCATGCCGATCGCGGAGGCCGCCTCGTGCTGACCCTCATCGACCGAGAGGATCCCCGAGCGGGCGATCTCGGCCATGTAGGCGGCCTCGGAGAGGCCCAGGCCGATGGCGCCGCCGACGATGCCGGTGAAGATCTGGTTCGCGTCGAGGCTGAGGAAGCGCAGGTCACCGTCCATCCCGAGCAGCGACATGATCTGGTTGTCGAAGGGGATGCCGATGTCCATGCCGCCCTGGAAGACGATGCCGAGCGTGCCCATGATCGTCAGGAGCACGAGGCGCGGGACGGCCCGGAAGAACCAGGTGAAGAGCCACGCCACGGAGGACAGCACCGGGTTGTCGGACAGTCGCATGATCGCCATGAGCACGCCGCCGACGACGCCGATGACCATGGCCATGAGGGTCGTGAGGATCGTGCCGAAGACGAGGCCGCGCAGGACCGGCGTCTGGATCATCGCCTCGGCGATGAAGGGCCAGTTGAAGGCGTCGTTCGTCACGAGCATCGAGACGAACATCGCCGCGAGGACGGCGATCACCGCCACGGCGACCCAACGCCACGGGTGGCGGACCGGGACGGCGTCGATGGTGCCGGGCCGGCCGTCCCCTGCCGGACGGCCGGTCGGGTCGGTCACCGTGGCGGCGTCGCTCACGGGTTGACCGCGAACTCGTCGATGGCGCCGTCCTCGACGCCCCAGTTGGTGAGCGCCTCCTCGTAGCCGCCGTCCTCCTTGAGCGAGGTCAGCGCCTCCGCGAGGAGGTCGGCGAGCTCGGTCTGCTCCTTCGGGACGACATAGCCGTAGGGCGCGGCGTCGTAGATGTCACCGACCGACTCGACCTTGCCGTCGGACTCCTTCGCCGCGTAGGCGACGATCGGGGAGTCGGCGAGCATGGCGTCGGCCTTGCCGGCGGCGACGGCCGCGGTGGCCTCGTCCTGGCCCTCGTAGACCTGCACGTCGATCGGGTTGCCGGCGGCCTTGCAGGCCTTCTCCTTCGGCGGGAGGTCCTCCTCCTGCTGCACGGTGCCCTGCTGGACGGCGACCTTGAGGCCGCACGGCTTGGTCGGGTCGATGTCCTTCGGGTTGCCGGGCGCACCCGCCCACGACGTGCCGGCGCTGTAGTAGCTGATCATGTTGACCTGCTTCTTGCGCTCGTCGTTGATCGTGAAGGAGGAGACGCCGATGTCGTACTTGCCGCTCTCGACGCCCGTGATGATCGAGTCGAACTTCGCCGTCTCGTACTCCGCCTTGAGGCCGAGCTTGGCGGCGACCGCGGTGAAGAGATCGATGTCGAAACCGACGATCGTCTTGCCGTCGGGGTCGAGGAACTCGTTGGGGGCGTAGGACGAGTCGGTGCCGACCTTGAGCGTCCCCTTCTCCTTGAGGTCCGCCGGGACCTTGTCCGCGAGCGCGGCGTCCGCCTCGGCCGTGACGGAGGCCGACGGTGTGGTGCCGTCGTTCGAGAGGGAGTCGGAGCCGCAGGCGCTGAGCGTGAGGCTGCCGGCGGCGAGGGCTCCGAGGAGCAGGACAGAAGAGCGACGCATGTGGTCCTCCGGTTACGGGGGCGCGCCGGTCGCGCCCGTGGCCGAATCGTGCCACCGTCCGCGTACGTGGACCAGATGTCCACGCGGAGGGCGGCCTTTTTGTGACCTGACGGACCGACCTTCGTCGTGTTCTGCGGCGCTCAGCCCTGGTGGCGGGCCAGCAGCGCCGTGACGAAGACGCGCTCGATGTCCTCGGGCGTCTCGGCGATGTGGGACGAGCCGCCCGTCTCGTCGGCGATCCGGCGCAAGGCACCCGGGTCCGCCTCACCCATGCCGATGGTCACGATGCGGACCGGACGCTCCGGGTCGTAGGCGTCCTTGAGCTTCGTGAGCAGCTGCTTGAGCGTCAGGCCGCCGGCGGGGTCGTCGTTCTCGCCGTCGGTCATGATGACGACGGAGTTGACGTAGGTCCCGTCGTAGTCGGCCTGCATCCGCTGGTAGGCGGCCCACGTGGAGTCGTAGAGGCCGGTGTCGCCCTTGAGCCGCTCGTCGAGCGAGTCGACGACCGAGCGGAGCTTGTCGCGCTGCGTCCCGGACCCGACCTTGTCGGTCAGGGTGCGCACGGGCACGAGCTCCTGGTGGTCCTTGGCGCCGTCGCGCTTGGTGGAGAAGATCCACGAGCCGATCTTCGAACCCTCGGGGAGGATCGTCAGGGCCTGCTTGGCCGCGCCCTGGAGGATCTCCATGCGGCTCATGCCCTCGGTGGGGCCGTCCCAGGCCATCGAGCCGGAGACGTCGATGAGGGTGAGCATGCGCATGTCGGTGCGCAGGACGTCCCACTGCTCGAGCGCGACCTTGCGCTCGTCGCGGGTCGGCGCCGGGAGCTCGGTGTACTCCGGCGCCTCGGTCCCGTTGATCTTCGGGCCACCGGTGCGCCCGGGAGCGCGAAGGTCGGCCTTGGCGAGGGTCGAGCGGGCGGCCGGGGTGTCGAAGGCCTTGAGGCCCTTGTCCGCGATGTCGAGCTCGTCGCGGGCCAGTTCGGGGCTGGCGATCCACGGGTAGTCGAGGGAGAGCGTGCCGGACTGCGGGACGACCATGCCCAGCGCGTCGTCCTCGTGCTCCGCGTTGAAGGCGGCCAGCTCCTGCTCGGAGAGGGGGAAGACGGGGGAGCTGGTCGGCTTGGCGACGTGATCCTCGAGCAACTGCTCGGTGGTCGGGCGGGCGAAGCGGGACATCACGATGAGCCGCGCGCCGGTGTCGAGGCCGACGTTGCTGGGGCGACCGGTGCGCGAGGCCTGATAGGCCAGCCGGCTCGCGGCGTCGATGTCCGGGTTGGCCATCCGCAGGTTGGCCTTGCTCTCGTTGATCAGGTCGCCCCACGACGGGACGTTGCCGACCTCGGCCAGCTGAGCCTCGCCGCCGGCGAGGACGATCGGCGACGTGGCCAGGGACGTCCCCTCCTGCCACGCGCGACCGCTCGAGGCGTCGATGGCGTCGATCCAGCTGGAGGAGTTGGGGATCCAGATGTCGGGGCCCGCGCCGCGGCTGATGCTCTTCGCAGCGGCATGGGAACTCATCTCCGTCACGGCGAACCTGGTGCACGGGTCGCTGGCGGAGGCCTTGTCGAGGGTCTGTCGGACGGCGTCCGCGATCTCGGGCGTCGCCATGACGGTGAGCTCCCGCGCGTCACAGCCCGGCAGGGCCTCGTCGCCCGAGGCATCCTTGGAGAAGGCACCCGTCCCCCAGAGGATGGCGAGGAGGACCACCAGCGCCAGGGCCGCGATCGCGGCCTTCATGCCCGTGGACATGCCCTTCTTGCGTGCGTGGGCGCCAGCCATCGACCTACTCCTTTGTGGGGTTGCGTCGCACATTGTGGCGCACCCACGCCGCGAATGGGTCACGCGGACGCAGCGAGTAGTGAGGAATCGGTCTCACCCCATGGGCCACCGTCGGCCATAGTGGTGCCATGCAGACATTCGTCATCCGCCTCGTCGTCAACGCCATCGCCCTCTGGGTCGCCGCCTGGGCGGTGGACGGGATCACCCTCGGCGAGGAGGGTGCGACCTTCGCCGCCAAGTTCGCGACGGTCGCCCTCGTCGCGCTCCTCTTCGGTGTCGTCAACGCCATCGTCAAGCCCATCGCGAAGGTGCTCTCGTTCCCCTTCATCATCCTGACGCTGGGGCTGTTCACCTTCATCGTCAACGCCTTCATGCTGCAGATCACCGAATGGCTCTCCGGCCCGCTGGGTCTCTCCTTCCAGATCTCGGACTTCTTCTGGGACGCCGTCATCGGCGCGCTGATCATCACGCTCGTGTCCATGGTGCTCAACGTCGTCATCCCGGACGGCGACGAGTGAGCCGGCCCGACCAGCGCACCGACATGAACGCCGAGGCACCCCGACCGGTCTCGACCCCGACCGCCGTCGAAGGGGTCCGCCTCCGCGAGGCCCTGTCCCGACTGCCCGCCTACAAGGCCGGCAAGCCGGCGGCGCCGCGCGAGGGGCTGACGACCTACAAGGTGTCGTCGAACGAGAACCCCTACCCGCCGCTGCCGAGCGTCCTCGAACGCGTCCGCGAGGCCGCGGGCGAGATGAACCGCTACCCCGACATGTCCGTCGCCGCCCTGACGGGTGCGATCGCCGAGCACATCGGTGTCCCCGTCGAGCGGATCGCCACGGGCACCGGCAGCGTCGGCGTGCTCGGGCAGATCGTCCAGGCGATGTGCGACGACGGTGACGAGGTCATCTACGCGTGGCGCTCCTTCGAGGCCTATCCGATCGTCGCGACCGTCGCCGGCGCCACTCCCGTGCCGGTCCCGCTGACCGCGGACGCCCGCCACGACCTCGACGCCATGGCGGCCGCGGTGACGGAGCGGACGAAGGTCATCCTCGTCTGCTCGCCGAACAACCCCACCGGGCCGTCGGTCACCACGGCGCAGGTCGAGGACTTCTTGACGAAGGTGCCCGCGCACGTCCTCGTCGTCCTCGACGAGGCCTACCTCGAGTTCGTCGACGAGCCCGACGCCCTCGACGCCGTGGCGGTCCACCAGGCCCACCCCAACGTCGCTGTCCTGCGCACCTTCTCCAAGGCCTACGGGCTGGCGGGTCTCCGCGTCGGCTACGCCGTCGCCCACGAGCCCGTGGCACAGGCGCTGCGGCAGACCGCCGTCCCCTTCGGCGTCAACTCGCTCGCCCAGGTGGCGGCCATCGCCTCGCTCGAGGCCCAGGCCGAGCTCGACGTGCGCGTGGCCGAGCTCATCGCGGAGCGGACGCGGGTCCAGTCGGGTCTGGCCGAGCAGGGATGGGAGCTGCCGAGAAGCCAGGCGAACTTCGTCTGGTTCCCGCTCGGGGCCGACGGCACCGCCTTCACGCAGGCCTGTGACGAGGCCGGACTCGTGGTCCGTCAGTACGGCGACGACGGGGTCCGGGTGACGATCGCGGAGCCCGAGGCGAACGACCGATTGCTGGAGATCGCAGCGGCCTTCCGTGCCCAGCACGGTCCGGTACGTTAGGAGGCGCACAACGTCGTGTGCCCGGTCACACCCGGGCGCGGGACGCCTGACCGTGACTGCGCCACCACCCCCGGCGCGGCCGAACACCACCCCGCCGCGGCACCACCGCACCGGGGCGAGAAGGAGATGCCGTGAGCGACAACGAGGTCGCGGACCTCAGCACCGACGAGGTGTTGGCCCGGTTGCACGAACCCGTCAAGGACCCCGGCGACGGCGGCCCCGAGATGGTCCAGCTGCTGACCCCCGAGGGGCAGCGCCTGTCGCACCCCCGCTACGACGCCGTCATCGACGCGCTGTCCGAGGACGACCTGCGGTCCTTCTACCGCGACCTCGTCCTCGTGCGCCGGCTCGACGCCGAGGGCTACGCGCTCCAGCGTCAGGGTGAGCTCGGCCTGTGGCCCTCGCTGCTCGGCCAGGAGGCGGCCCAGGTCGGCTCCGGGCGCGCGCTGCGCACCCAGGACTTCGCCTTCCCGACCTACCGCGAGCACGGGGTCGGCTTCACCCGCGGCATGGACCCGCTGACGCCGATGTCCCTCTTCCGCGGCGTCAGTCAGGGCGGCTGCGACCCCAAGGCGAACAACTTCCACCTCTACACGATCGTCATCGGCGCCCAGACGCTGCACGCGACGGGCTACGCCATGGGCGTCGCGAAGGACGGGCTCGTCGGCACGGGCGACCCGGACCGCGACACCGCCGTCATCGCCTACTTCGGCGACGGCGCGTCCGCCCAGGGCGACGTCAACGAGGCCTTCGTCTACGCGGCCTCCTTCGATGCCCCCGTCGTGTTCTTCTGCCAGAACAACCAGTGGGCCATCAGCGAGCCGGTCACCAAGCAGACGCGGATTCCGCTCTACCAGCGCGCTCGCGGCTTCGGCTTCCCCGGCGTCCGCGTCGACGGCAACGACATCCTCGCCGTCTACGCCGTGACGAAGCACTATCTCGACGAGGCGCGCTCGGGCAACGGCCCGCTCTTCATCGAGGCGTTCACCTACCGGATGGGTGCGCACACCACGGCCGACGACCCGACGAAGTACCGGATCGACGCCGAGGTCGAGAACTGGAAGTTCCGCGACCCGATCCTGCGGTTCAAGACCCTGCTCTCGCGCGAGGGCATCGCCGACGAGGCGTACTTCACCGCCATCGACGCCGAGGCCGACGAGTTCGCGGCCCGACTGCGCGAGGGCGTGCAGACCATGCCGACGGCACCGGGCAACACGATGTGGGACCACGTCTACGCCGAGGACCACCCGGTCATGGAGCAGGAGCGGGCCGCCTACGAGGCCTACGTCGCGAGCTTCGAAGGGGCGAACTGAGATGGCGACCCAGAAGATCGGCATCGGCAAGGCCATCACCGCAGGACTGCGCAAAGCGATGGAGAACGACCCGAAGGTCGTGCTCATCGGTGAGGACATCGGCAAGCTCGGCGGCGTCTTCCGCGTGACCGAGGGATTGCAGAAGGACTTCGGTGAGGACCGCGTCATCGACGCGCCGCTGGCCGAGTCCGGCATCGTCGGCACCGCCGTCGGCATGGCGCTGCGGGGCTACCGACCCGTCTGCGAGATCCAGTTCGACGGCTTCGTCTACCCCGCCTTCGACCAGATCGTCAGCCAGGTCGCCAAGATGCGGGCGCGCTCACTCGGCGCCGTGACGATGCCCATGGTCATCCGTATCCCCTACGGCGGCGGCATCGGTTCGCCGGAGCACCACAGCGAGTCGCCGGAGGCCTACTTCGCGCACACCGCCGGACTGCGCGTCGTCACGTGCGGCAACCCGGAGGACGCCTACTGGATGATCCAGGAGGCCATCGCGTGCGACGACCCGGTGATCTTCCTCGAGCCCAAGCGGCGCTATCACGACCGGGCCGAGGTCGACCTCGACGCGGCGACGTCGCCGCGCGGCCTCTTCGACGCTGTCGTGGCACGCACCGGCACCGACTGCACGGTCATCGGCTACGGCCCGACCATGAAGCAGTGCCTCGAGGCCGCCAGCGCGGCCGAGGCCGAGGGCACCTCGATCGAGGTGATCGACCTGCGCTCGCTGTCCCCGCTGCCGATCGAGACGATCGTCGCGTCGGTCCGCAAGACCGGACGGCTCGTCGTCGTCCACGAGGCGTCGAGCTACCTCGGCATGGGTGCGGAGATCGCCGCCCAGGTGACCGAGCGGTGCTTCCACGACCTCGAGGCGCCCGTCATCCGCGTCAACGGCGCCAACATCCCCTACCCGCCCAGTCGGATGGAGGAGGAGTTCCTCCCTGACCTCGACCGCATCCTCGACGGCGTCGACCGCGCGCTCGCGTACTGACCCGGGCACGACGGAAGGACTGGAATGGCCATCAAGACGTTCAACCTGCCCGACCCCGGCGAAGGCCTCGTCGAGGCCGAGATCATCGAGTGGAAGGTCGCGGTCGGAGACACCGTGACCGTCAACCAGGTGGTCCTCGAGATCGAGACTGCGAAGTCACTCGTCGAACTGCCCATCCCGTGGGCGGGGACGGTGCGCGCGATCCTCGTGGAGCCCGGCGCCACCGTCGACGTCGGTTCGCCGATCATCGAGATCGACGACGGCACCGGCGGCGACACGGCACCGTCCGCGGCGCCCGTTCCCGCCGAGGCGGCTGCCCCGGCCCCCGCCGCGGACAGCGGCGCAGACTCCGGCGAGGGCGCGATCCTCGTCGGCTACGGCGCGAAGGCGGGCGCCACGACTCGGCGTCCACGGGTGATGTCGGCGCGCGATGCCGGCGATCCGCCGTCGGGTCGGGTGGCCGCGCCCGCCACTGCTCCGGCAGCTCCGGCGGCGCCCGCCCCGGCGCCTGTGACACCCGCCCCGGCAGTGCCCGCCCCGGCGAGTGACGGCGGACGCCCGCGGGCCAAGCCGCCGGTGCGCAAGCTCGCCAAGGACCACGGCATCGACCTCGCCATGGTGGCCCCGACCGGCGAGAGCGGGATCATCACGCGCGCCGACGTCGAGGCGGTCATCGCCGGTGGCGTCGCCCCGGCGGCGACGACGGCGTCCACGCCATCGTCGGAGGCCGCGGGCACCGCGGGCGGGGCAGCGATCCCCTTCGCCGTCACCGACCGCGGCGAGGAGCGCACCCCGATCAAGGGCGTCCGCAAGATGACCGCCCAGGCGATGGTGGGCTCCGCCTTCACCGCGCCGCACGTCACCGAGTGGGTCACCCTCGACGTCACCGCGACAATGGATCTCGTCGAGCGGCTCAAGCGGGACAAGGAGTTCGCGGGCCTCAAGGTCTCTCCGCTGCTCGTCCTCGCGAAGGCGCTCTGCCTCGCCATCCGCCGCAACCCGGGCATCAACGCCACGTGGGACGAGGCGGCCCAGGAGATCGTCACCAAGCGCTACGTCAACCTCGGCATCGCGGCGGCGACCCCGCGCGGGCTCGTCGTCCCGAACATCAAGGACGCCGACCTCATGCCGATGGCGGACCTCGCCCGGGCCATCGGTGAGCTGACCGAGACGGCTCGCGCCGGCCGGACCCAGCCCGCCGAGATGTCGGGCGGCACGATCACCATCACCAACGTCGGCGTCTTCGGCGTCGACTCGGGCACGCCGATCATCAACCCCGGTGAGTCGGCCATCCTCTGCTTCGGCGCCGTGCGCCGGATGCCGTGGGTCGTCACCGCGGCCGACGGGTCCGAGTCGATCGAACCGCGCTGGGTCACCCAGCTCGCGCTCTCCTTCGACCACCGACTCGTCGACGGCGAACTCGGCAGTCGCTTCCTCGCGGACGTCGCCGCCATCCTCGGGGACCCGACGAAGGCGCTCGTCTGGGGCTGATCCGCCGACGGCACGACGAAGGCGGCCCGACCACCTGGTCGGGCCGCCTTCGTCGTCGTCAGGGCAGGTGGGTCGTCAGGCCAGGTGGGTGAACGGGCTGGCGCTGAAGCCCAGCTTGGCGCCGTAGGCGAGGCCGCCCGCGTCCGTGCCGTCGTAGCGGGTCACGGTGCCGTCGCTCGAGACGGCGATGAGGTCATCGCGGGCGTTGCCCGTCAGCTCTCCCGGGCTCGTGACGATCCGCTTGTACTGCCACCCGGAAGTCGCTGCGGCGTCGCCGTAGGTGAAACCGCCCGAGGTCGCGACGAGCGACCTCATCTTGCCGCTGGCCGAGAAGCCGATCAGGTCGCCGCGGCCGTCGCCGTTGACGTCCTGGACCCCCTCGATGCGGGAGTAGTACGTGCCGACCCCGCCGGAGAGCCACGCCCCGCCGCTGATCGTTCCGTCCGTGGCGAGCGAATACCGCCGCAGGCCACCGCCGCTCGTGCGGGCGACGAGGTCGATGGACCCGTTCTTGTCGATGTCGGGCACCGTCGCGATGTCGGTGAAGTCGCCCCAGCCGGTGGCGATGGTCCGGTAGGTGCCGGGCTTGCCGGTGCTCGTCGTGGGGTGGAAGCGGAGCAGTCCGTTGGACTCGACGGTGAGCAGGTCGGAGCGACCGTCCTTGTTGACGTCACCCGGCGAGCCGAGCCACTTCTTCCCGCCCCAGCCGGAGGCGAGCGTGGCGCGGGAGCCGAGCCCGCCCGACCCGTCGCCGCTCCAGCGGTAGAGGTAGCCGCCGGAGGAGATGCCGACCATGTCGGCGCACCCGTCACCGCTGAGATCGCCCTTGACCGTGGTCATCGGCGGCACGAGCGCGGCGCGGTTGCCCCAGACGATCCGGGACACGCCCTCGATCGTCGTGATCTGGCCGGCCTCGCTGCCCGGGTTGTCCTGGGTGAGGACGGCGATGGAGTAGTCGGGCGTGCTGTACGTGGACAGGCCGATGCTGTTCACGTGCCAGCCCGTCGTGCGGGGGAGCCAGCCGTTCTTCACGGCGACCGTCCCGGCTGGCGGCCCGGCCGTCACGCCCCAGTCCTGGTCGCTCGCGACGCTGCGCATGAGCGAGAGGCCATAGCTGCGGTTGGTGGCGTTGACCTTGCCGGTCCACCGCGCCAGGTGCTCCATGAGGCGGACCTGGTCGCTGGCCGTCGTGCGGGTGAGCCCCCAGTGACCGGCGGAGTCCATCGTCGTGCTCGCCAGGCCGAGTCGCTTGTTGTAGGAGCTCAGCCCCGACCCCTGGCCGAGCGCGTTCCACAACTCGGTCGTCGCCGCGTTGTCGCTGTAGCGGATCATCGGGACCATCTTCGACTTCTCCCACTCGGA
The DNA here is from genome assembly GCF_050271985.1 of Janibacter zhaoxuefangae. Classification (GTDB taxonomy): domain Bacteria; phylum Actinomycetota; class Actinomycetes; order Actinomycetales; family Dermatophilaceae. Next base: position 173,794 of record NZ_CP189849.1, read on the forward strand.
GAGGGCCCGGCCCTGATCCTGCGCGCGCATCATCGTCGCGACCATGATGTCGACCTTGACGATGCTGGCGGTGTAGTTGGTCCACGAGCCCTTCGTCGACGCGTAGATGGTCGAGCGACCGGGCACCTTCACGGCGACGGTCACGTCACCGGGCCGGCTGTTGACGTAGCTCTGGATCTTGCTCGCGAAGGGGAAGGCGGCGTCGGCGAGGTCGGCCTGGGCGGGGGCGGTCGTGCGGGCCGTGGGGTCATCGGCGACGGCGACGGTCCACGTGTACTCGCCGGTGACCTCGGTGCGGATGTCGGTGGCGGCGCTCGTGCCGAGCGCCTTCGAGGCCTGTCCCGAGGGTAGCGCCTGCTGGAGGTCGACGCTGCGGAGGCGACCGCCGGTGCAGCTGATGCCCTTCCCGGTGGCGGGCACCTCCACCTTCGCTCCCCGGGCATCCGTGCCGCGGAAGCCGGGCTCCCCGACGAGCGAGACGAGGCCGCCGTCGACGACGCGTGCCTTGCCGCCGGCGCCGAGGGCGCCGCCGATCTCGACGGTGTCCTCGCCGAGGCCGTCGCAGAGGATCGTGATGCTGCGGGCCTCGGGCGTGGCTGCCTGTACGCCCGAGGTCGTGGCGGAGGCCGGGGTGGCGGCCACGATGGCCCCCGCGGTGAGCGCTGCGCCCAGAGCGAGCGCTCGTCGTGCGGTGGGGTTGGTCGGTGCCGACATTGCAGGCCCTTCACGTCGTCGCTCTCCCCGGAGCGGGGCTGCGTCCATCACACCATTGGAGACGCACGAGCGACGCGCGGGGTTGCGTCAGCTGCCGGTTCGCAGGGCGCGCTGGCGGGCGAGTTCTGCCTCGAGCGAGACGGAGAAGTGGTCCAGGTGGGCACGGAAGGCGGCCAGATCGTCGTCCGACCAGTCCGCCAGGAACTCGCCGAACCACTGGTCGCGCTGGCGGCGAAGGTCGGTGACCAGGGCGCGGCCCGTGTCGGTGAGGTGCACGAGTTGGGCGCGCCCGTCGCGGGGGTCGGGGATCTTGGCGACGATGCCGTGGCCGGCCAGCGCGGTGACGTGCCGGCTCACGGTGGAGATGTCGGAGTGGATCCAATCGGCGATCTCGGAGACGCGCATGTCGTCCGGCTCGATCGAGAAGACGACGGGCCAGGCGGCCGGGTCGAGGCCGGGGATGAGGGGAGCGGCGTGGTGCCGCGCGGCCTGGAGGAGCTTGACGGCGCGCGCGAGGCTCGAACCCATGCCCTCGGCACGTGGGGCGTCGGTCGCGTGGCTGCCGTCGTCGGTCATGGTCCCACTCTCCCAGCAGACGCTTGCGCGTCGCAAACAACCCCGTCATCCGAGGAAGGGACACCTGATGTCCAACTCGGGGGAAGGGGGCCGGTGCGGCCGGGTTTGGGACACCTGATGTCCAAAACTGGGGGGAAGGGGGCCGGTGGGGCCGGGTTTGGGACACCTGATGTCCAAAACTGGGGGGAAGGGGGCCGGTGGGGCCGGGTTTGGGACACCTGGTGTCCAAAACTGGGGGACGGCATGAGATCAGGTTGCAGTGACCCTAACGCCGGGGATACGCTGACGCAGCCCACTTAGGGTCATTACAACCTTTACGCGAAGGAGCGTCGGTGGCCACACCCGACAGCGTCACGCTTGCCGTCTCGACGGTGATCTTTGCGCTGCGCCCGCACTCCGAGTCCGGACTGATGACCCTGTGGCTGCCGCTCGTCCGGCGGATCCGGGAGCCCCATGAGGGCCAGTGGGCGCTGCCCGGGGGGCCACTCGGCGCCGCGGATGACCTGGCTCGCTCCGCCGAGCGCAACCTCGAAGCGACCACTGGTCTGACGCCGCGCTACCTCGAGCAGCTCTACGCCTTCGGCGCCGTGAATCGCTCACCCGGCCATGACCGCGTCGTCTCGATCGTCTACTGGGCCCTCGTGCGCGCCGACGAGGCCGACCGCACGGCGGAGGCGACCGCGACGAACGTCGAGTGGTTCGTCGCCGACGAGCTGCCCTCGCTCGCCTTCGACCACAACGAGATCGTCGAGTACGCCCTGTGGCGCCTGCGGACGAAGCTCGAGTACAGCCGGATCGCGCCCGCCCTGATCGGCGAGACCTTCACGCTGGCCCAGCTGCGCGAGGTCCACGAGGCCGTGCTCCGGCGCCCGCTGGACCCGGCGAACTTCCGCCGCCAGCTCAAGGCCTCCGGCGAGATCGAGCCGACGGGGGAGCGCGTCCAGGGCGCGAAGAACCGACCCCCGCGCCTCTACCGCTTCACCAACCCCGGCACCACCAGCACGCAGCCCCGGCAGGAGAACTCATGACCAGCGTCGCCACGACCATCGCGCTCGCAGCCCCCGGATCGACCTGCGGGACCGACCTCGGCGCGCAGCCGTGGTCCCTCGACGCGGTCCCCGGGTACGGCCCGGGCGCCTCCGCCGCCGACACCATTCCCGAGCCGGTCGCCCGACCCGGCCAGCTCCCCGAGCGCTACCGCGGCCTGTCCGACGACGAGCTCCACGCCAAGATCACCGCAGCGAAGGAGGCCCTCGGCGAGCGCCTCGTCATCCTCGGCCACTTCTACCAGCGCGACGAGGTCGTCCGGCATGCCGACTTCGTCGGGGACTCCTTCCAGCTGGCGAACGCGGCCCTGACCCGCCCCGACGTCGAACACATCGTCTTCTGCGGCGTGCACTTCATGGCGGAGACGGCCGACATCCTCTCCGGCCCGGAGCAGAGCGTCGTCCTGCCCAACCTCGCCGCCGGATGCTCCATGGCCGACATGGCCGACCTTGAGTCCGTGACGGCCTGTTGGGAGGAGCTGACCGAGGTCTACGGCACCGAGCCCGACGCGGACGGCCGCGTGCCCGTCATCCCGGTGACGTACATGAACTCCTCCGCAGCGCTGAAGGCCTTCTGTGGGGAGCGCGGTGGCATCGTCTGCACCTCCTCGAACGCGGCGACCGTCCTCGAGTGGGCGTTCGAGCGGGGCCAGCGGGTCCTCTTCTTCCCCGACCAGCACCTGGGCCGCAACACGGCGAAGGCGATGGGGATCCCCCTCGACCGAATGCCGATGTGGGACCCGCGCCGACCGCTCGGCGGCAACTCGGAGCAGGACCTCGCCGACGCGAAGGTGCTGCTCTGGCACGGCTTCTGCTCGGTGCACAAGCGCTTCACCGTCGCGCAGATCGAGCGCGCGCGGGCCGAGCACCCGGGGGTGCGCGTCATCGTCCACCCCGAGTGCCCGATGCCCGTCGTCGACGCCGCCGACGAGGCCGGCTCGACCGACCTCCTCCGCCGTGCCGTCGAGTCGGCGGAGCCGGGGGCGACCTTCGCCATCGGCACGGAGATCAACATGGTCAACCGGCTCCAGGCCGAGCACCCCGAACACACGATCTTCTGCCTCGACCCCGTCATCTGCCCGTGCTCGACGATGTATCGGATCCACCCCGGCTACCTCGCGTGGGTGCTTGAGGAGCTCGTGGCGGGCCGCGTGCCGAACCGGATCACGGTGCCCGACGACGTCGCCGCGCCGGCGAAGGTCGCCCTTGAGCGGATGCTCGCGGCGGCCCCCCGACCCGTGGTGAAGGCCTGACATGGCGCGCATGACGGACGCGACGGCGCGCCCGCTCGTCGTCGTCGGCAGCGGCGTGGCCGGGCTGACGGCCGCGCTGGAGGCGGCGGAGCACACGACGGGCGGCCGGGTGACCTTCGCCGTGACGCTCGTGACGAAGGGGGTCCTCGAGGCGAGCAACACGACGCGCGCCCAGGGTGGCGTCGCCGTCGTCACCGGCCCGGACGACACCATCGCCGAGCACGTCGCGGACACGATCGCGGCCGGTGCCGGGATCGTCGATCGCGAGGCCGCGGAGGTGCTCTGCGCGGACGGCCCCTCGGCCGTCGGTGATCTCATCACGCGCGGGGTCGCCTTCGACCTCGTCGGCGACGACCTGGCCCGCGGGCTGGAAGCCGCCCACGGGCACGCACGAATCCTGCACGCCGGTGGCGACGCGACCGGCGCGGCCATGACGCGGGCGCTCATTGCGCGGGTGCGGCGCAGTCCCGTCCGGATCCTCGAGCGGACGGTCGTCACGGACCTCGAGCTCGAGAGCGGCCGCGTGACCGGCGTGCGCCTGCTCGACGGGTCGGTTCTGACGGCCGAGGCGGTCATCCTCGCGACGGGCGGCGCCGGGCACCTCTTCGCGCACACGACCAACCCCGAGGTCGCCACCGGCGACGGCATCGCCATGGCCCTGCGCGCCGGGGCGCTCGTCGCGGACGCCGAGTTCTACCAGTTCCACCCCACGGCGCTCGACGCCCCGGGCGACTTCCTCATCTCCGAGGCGGTGCGCGGCGAAGGGGCCGTGCTGCGGGACGCCGACGGCCGCCGGTTCATGGTGGAGCGGCACCCCGACGCGGAACTCGCGCCGCGGGACGTCGTGGCGCGCGGGATCGCCGCCGTCATGGCCAGGCAGCCAGGGCTGCCCGTCGTCCTCGACGCGACGCACCTGCGCGGGCCGGACGTGGAAGGGTGCGCGGCCTTCCTCGCGCGGCGCTTCCCGACGATCGACCGCGCCGTGCGCGCCCTCGGTCACGACTGGTCGCGCGACCCGATCCCGGTGACCCCGGCCGCGCACTACTGGATGGGCGGTGTCCGGACCGACCGGTGGGGGCGTACGTCCCTGCCCGGCCTGCTCGCCGTCGGCGAGGTCGCCTGCACCGGCGTGCACGGGGCCAACCGGCTGGCGTCGAACTCACTCCTCGAGGCCGCCGTCTACGCCACCCGCGCCGTCGCGCACCTCGCCTCGGCGACGCCCGATGACGGCGTCGTCGGCGATCCGATCTGCGATGACCTTGACCCCGACGAGCTGGTGGCCGACGCGGTCATCCCCGCCGAGGTCGACCTCGCCGACGCTCCCGGTGCGGTTCCCTTCGAGCGGCGCGACCTGCAGGACGCGATGTGGGCGGCGGCTGGGCTGCACCGGGACGCCGCGGGTCTGACGGAGCTGCGCAAGCAACTCATGGGGTGGCGCAGCCCTGCCGTCGTCGACCGTCGATCGGCCGAGGATCGCAACCTCCTGACCGTCGCCCGGGCGCTCGTGAGCGCCGCCCTGGCCCGGGAGGAGTCCCGCGGCGCCCACCACCGCACCGACTTCCCGCACTCGTCGCCCGCCTTCGCACACCACAGCGCAATCGTCGCGACCGTCAGCGGGTCCGTCCCAGCCCTCCAGGAGGTCTCGTGCTGACCGGCACGCTCACTCGTGCCGCCATCGACCCCGTTGTGCGGATGGCGCTTGCCGAGGACGCCCCCTTCGGCGATCTGACCTCCGAGACCCTCGTCCCGGTGGGTGCGGTCGCCCGTGGAGCGATCGTCGCGCGCGAGCCGGGGGTCATGGCCGGCGGCGACGTGCTCACCGCTTCGTTCGTCCTGCTCGACCCGACGACCGAGGTGAGTCTGCTCGTCGCGGACGGGGACCCCTTCGTCGCCGGCGACGTCCTCGCGCGCGTCGTCGGACCGGGCCGGTCGGTCCTGCGGTCCGAGCGGGTGGCGCTCAACCTCGTCCAGCGGATGTGCGGCATCGCGACCCTCACCCGGCGCCACGTCGACGCGGTCGCGGCCGTCCCCGGGAGCCGGGCCCGTGTCGTCGACACTCGCAAGACGACCCCCGGCCTGCGCGCCCTCGAGCGGCACGCGGTGCGGTGCGGCGGCGGCCACAACCACCGGTTCTCGCTCTCGGACGCCGTCCTGGCCAAGGACAACCACCTCGCGCTCGTCGGCGACGACCCCGGCGCGCTCACCGCGGCGCTGCGGGAGGCGCGGGCTGCGCTGCCACACACCGTCCACCTCGAGGTCGAGGTCGACCGCCCCGACCAGATCGAGCCGGTCCTCGCCGCAGGGGTCGACACGATCATGCTCGACAACTTCGACCGTGACGCGCTGCGCGCCGGGGTCGACCAGGTCGCCGGGCGAGCGCTCGTCGAGGCCTCGGGTGGCGTCACCCTCGAGACCATCGCCGACATCGCGGCCACGGGCGTCGACGTCATCTCCGTCGGCGCGCTGACCCACAGCGTCCGGGCGCTCGATCTCGGCCTCGATCTCGAGATGAGCTGAGCCGTGGCCGACCTGCTCCACCTCGACACCGCCGCGACGACACCGCTGCGGCGGGACGTGCTCGAGGCGATGTGGCCGCACCTGGGGTCGAACTTCGGGAACCCGAGCAGTCAACACGAGCTGGGGCGGTCGGCGGCGCGGACGCTCGAGGAGGCCCGCTCGCAGGTGGCGGAGATCCTCGGCTGCCTGCCCGGCGAGGTCGTCTTCACCGGCGGCGGCACCGAGGCGGACAACACGGCGGTGAAGGGGATCGCCCTGGCCGACCCGCGCGGGCGGCACGTCATCGTCTCGGCCGTGGAGCACCCGGCGGTGCTCGAGTCGGCGGCCTGGCTCGGCCGGATCGGGTATGCCGTGGACATCGTGCCGGTCGACGGCCACGGCCGCGTCGACCCCGACGACGTCGCTCGACTCCTTCGTCCCGACACGACCCTCGTCTCGGTGCAGTTGGCCAACAACGAGGTCGGCACCCTGCAGCCCGTCGCCGAGGTGTCCGCGGTGGCCGCCCGTCACGGGGTGCCCGTGCACACGGACGCGGTCCAGGCCGCGGGGTGGGTCGACCTCGACCTCGGCCGGCTCGGCGTGCGCGCGCTCAGCCTGTCGGGTCACAAACTCGGGGCGCCGAAGGGGACCGGTGTCCTCGTCGTCCATCGACGCCAGCGGCTCGAGCCGCTGCTGCACGGGGGCGGCCAGGAGTCCGGGCGGCGCTCCGGCACGGTCGACGTGGCCGGGGCGGTGGGGTTCGCCGCTGCGTTGACGGCGGCGGCCGCCGCGATCGATGCCGGGGTGCCGGCGGAGGTCGCCCGGCGCAGGGACGCCTTCGTCGCCGAGGTCCTGCGCTCGGCGCCCGGGGCGATGCTCACGGGCCACCCGACCGAGCGGCTGCCGGGCTCGGCCTCCTTCTGCTTCCCCGGCACGAGCGGCGAGGCCGTCCTGCTGGCTCTGGCCGAGCGCGGGATCCTGTGCGCGAGCGGCTCCGCGTGCGCGGCCGGCAGCGACGAACCGTCAGCTGTGCTGACGGCGATGGGCCTGTCGCGCGAGGTCGCCCAGACCGCGGTGCGCTGCACCTTCGGCGCGGAGGTGAGTGAGGACGATCTCGCGCGCGCGGCCCGCGAGGTCGGGGCGGCCGTGACCCGCCTTCGTGCTCTGGGCTGACCGCCCCGCCCGCGCGCCCCGAGGAAGGGACACCTGATGTCCAAAACTCGGGCGAAGGGGGCGCTCAGCGCCGAGTTTGGGACACCTGATGTCCAAAACTCGATGGGTGGGGGGCGCTGGCGGGGGGCGAGGGGAGCGGGCGTCAGGGAGCGAGGTTGAGGTGGTCCAGCACGTCGGCGGCGACCGCCTCATCACCGTGCACGTCGTGGTGCAGCTCCTGGCGCGTCCGTCGTCCGGCGCCGAGCCGCCCGGCGACCTGCGTCGAGAGCCGGATCGTCGTCGTCGCGGCAGGATCGTGGTCGTGCTCCTCGCCGGTGAAGAGCGGGAGCCCGCGACGCGAACCGTCGACGTCGGCGACGAGCACGCCGGAGCGTCCTTCGATCGGCCCGGTCAGTTCGAGGATGACGGCATGGCCGGTGGGCACGTGGGTGCGCTTCCCGACGATCATCGGCAGCGCGGCAAAAAGAGTGCGGACGAAGTGGGCCGCGCCCCCGGTGTCCTGCCCACCGATGCGCCCGAGGGCCTCGCGCAGGTCCTGCTCGTGCACCCACAGGTCGAAGAGGCGCGTCTGGAGGAAGGCGATCCGCGTTGTCGGGCCGAAGAGGCCGACGATGCGGTCCTCGGCGGTGAGGGCGGGGTCGCGCATGGCCGCGATCGCTTGTGGCAGCAGCGTGTCGAGCTCCTCGAGGATCGCCTCGGGCGATCGTCCCCGCCGCGCCTCGACGGACCGCTCGACGAACTCGGCCATGGGGGAGCCGACGTGGGTCAGGTGGGCGACGGGGACGTCGGGGTTCTCCCCGGTGGCGAAGTAGTGCTCGAGGCCGATGACGTGGGCGAGGACGTCCTGGACGCTCCACCCGGGGCAGTCCGTCGGCAGGGCGAAGTCGGCCGGGCGCGCCCCGTGCGCGAGGTCGCTGATCGTCTGCAGGGTCTGGGCGATGGCCTCGACATGCTCGTCGAGACCTTTGGGTGCTGCCGGGTGCAGGGACATGCAGCCAGCCTACTTAGGCTGTCGGCATGAGCAGCGTCCCCGCAACGACGAGCACGACGACCGGGCCGACCACCCCGCAGGGCGGCGGCCGAGGGCCGTTGCCGCTCGTCATCCTCGTCGGAGTGGGCCTCGTCGCCGCGGTCGTTGGCGTCCTCGTCGGCGGCGCCGCGCAGTCCTATCCGATCGGTGACCCCGGCGCCCTCGTCCGGTGGGGCCTGCCGCTGCTTCGCCTGATCCACGACCTCTCGGCGAGCGCGACGATCGGCCTCCTCCTGGTCGGCGCCTTCCTCGTGCCCGAGACCGTCCGCACCAACCATCGCGTGACGCTGGCACGGTCCGCCGCCGTGGCCGCCGTCGTCTGGGCCGCCGCGGCCCTCGTCGGCACCGTCCTGTCCTTCGCCGACACCGCCGGCATCACCCTGGGGTCGCCCGGCTTCGTCGACCAGTACCTCGCCTTCGTCCTCGAACTCGAGACCACCCGCGGCGGCCTGATCACCGCTGGCCTGGCCATCGTCGTCGCCATCGGCGCCTCGATCGCGCGGACGAAGGGGGCCCTCGCCTGGCTCCTCGCCTTCGCCGTCCTCGCCCTCTGGCCCGTCGCCCTCAACGGTCACAGCTCCGCGAGCCGGGACCACATGGGCGGGGTCAACGCGATCTTCGTCCACCTGATCGGCGCGTGCGTGTGGGTCGGTGGCCTCCTGGCGCTGGCGCTCGTGCGCGGAATGCTCGGCCGCCACCTTGCGGCCACGGTGCGCCGCTACTCGGTGGTCGCCGGCTGGGCCTACGGCGCCATCGTCCTCTCGGGGATCCTCGCGCTCTGGATCAACCTCACGTCGTGGGGCGACTTCCTGTCCGCCTACGGCGCCATCGTCGGCGTGAAGGTCGTGACGCTCGTCCTCCTCGGCCTGCTGGGCTGGCAGCAGCGACGGTCGGTCGTCGCCCGGCTCGAGAGCCTCGACCGGGAGGCTGGCCCGGCCGCCGACGGGACGAGCGCGAAGGGGGCCACGGCCACCTTCGTCCGCCTGCTCGCCGTCGAACTGGTGCTCATGGGCATCGCCTTCGGCGCTGCCGCCGCGCTCTCCCGCACGCCCGCCCCGGCGGAGGAGCTGCTCGCGCCGCCCACGGACGCGGTCTACGAGCTGACGCAGTACCCCGCGCCGCCGGAGCCGACGACGGCGTCGTGGTGGAACGAGTGGCTCATCGACTGGCTGTGGGTGGCCGTCGCGGCCGTCGCCGTCGGCGTCTACCTCGCGTGGGTGCTGCGGTTGCGGCGGCGCGGCGACGCGTGGCCCGTCCTGCGGACGATCAGCTGGGTGCTCGGCTGGGTCGTCTTCGTGTACTTCACGTCGGGGGCGCCCGGTGTCTACGGCAAGGTCAGCTTCTCGTGGCACATGGTCATGCACATGGGCGTGGCCATGATCGTGCCGCTGCTGCTCGTGCCCGGGGCCCCCATCACGTTGGCGCTGCGGGCCCTGCCCGTCCGCAAGGACAAGACCCTCGGCCCCCGCGAACTCCTCCTCGCGCTCGTGCACTCCCGCTATCTGCAGGTCCTCGCGAACCCGATCATCGCCGCCGCGATCTTCTTCTTCAGCCTGGCGATCTTCTACTGGTCGCCCCTCTTCGAGCTCGCCCTGCGGACGCACACCGGGCACGTGCTGATGATGATCCACTTCGTCGCGTCGGGGTACCTCTTCGCGTGGGTGCTCGTCGGCATCGACCCGGGACCGAAGCGGGCCCACCCGCTCTTCAAACTCGTGGTCCTCTTCGTCACGGTGTCGTTCCACGCGTTCTTCGGCGTCGTCATGACCGACTCGTCGACGCTTCTCGCGGCGCCGTTCTTCGACGCGCTCGACCTGTCGTGGATCCCCGATCCGCTCGCCGACCAGCACCGCGGCGGGGCCATCGCGTGGGGCGTCGGTGAGGCGCCGACCCTCGTGCTCGCGCTCATGGTCGCGGCGCAATGGGTGCGCTCGGATCGTGCGGAGCAGATCCGCCGGGACCGCCAGGCCGACCGGGACGGTGACGCCGAACTCGCCGCCTACAACGCGGACCTCGCCCGCCGCGCCGACCGCGGCTGACCGACCCCGCCCGCCCCTTCCCCCGAGTTGTGGACATCAGGTGTCCATTACCCAGGGGTGCGAGCGGGTCACATCCCCCAGGCGTCGGCCAGCAGCCGGAAGGAGCGACGCCGCAGCTCGGGGTCGTGCGTGTAGGTCGCGACGATCAACTCGTCGATGGCGTGCTCGGCGACGAAGGCGTCCAGGGTCGCCACGACCGATTCCGGCGAGCCCACGGCGCGGGCCGGTCCGACGGGCGTGCCCGCGACCTGCAGCAACTCGGGGCTGAGCATCCCCGCGAGGTCGTGGGTCGGCGGGTCCAGCGGGGCGGACTGTCCGGTTCGGATCCGGACGGTCATGAGCTGGCTCGTCGTGTAGAGGTACTCGGCCTCCTCCTGCGTCGGCGCCACGAGGACGGAGACCCCGGCCATGACGGTCGGCCGGTCGACCTGCGCCGTCTCCGCGCCGGCGTTGAACGCCTCCCGATAGACGGCGAGGGCTTGGGCCAACTGCTGCGGGGCGAAGTGGGACGCGAAGGAGAAGGGCAGGCCCAGCGCGGCCGCCACCTGCGCGCCGCCCGTCGAGGACCCCAGCATCCACAGGGGCACCTCGGTCTCCTCGCCCGGGAGGGCGCGCACCCGGCGGGTGCCCGGCCGACGCGGCCCGAGGTAGGCCTGCAGGTCGAGGACGTCCTGCGCGAAGGTGTCCAGCTCGCCGGTCCCGCGGCGCAGGGCCGCGGCCGTCATGGGGTCCGTGCCGGGCGCGCGGCCGAGGCCGAGGTCGAACCGGTCGCCGTGGATGGTGGCGAGGGTGCCGTAGTACTCGGCGACCATGAGGGGGGCGTGGTTCGGCAACATGACGCCGCCGGAGCCCAGCCGGATCCGGCTGGTGTGCTCGGCGAGGTGCCCGAGGACGAGGGACGTCGCCGAGCTGAGGAAGGTCTCACTGCCGTGGTGTTCGGCCACCCACAGGCGCTGGTAGCCGAGCCGATCGACCTCCTCGGCGAGTCGCCGGGTCTCGACGAAGGCATCGTGGCGACTCATGCCCTGGGAGACGGGGGCGAGTTCGAGGACGGACAGGGGGACGCGGCCAGCGGTGGAAGTCACGTCCATGGCCAACCACGGGCCGGGTCACGATCATCCCGCGCGCCCCAACGGGTCATGTGTCCGTTCGTTTCGGTGGGTGTCGAGGGCTCTGGATTGTCGTTGCCGCAGTGATTCTCGTTGCCGTCGTGCTCCTCCTGGCGATCTGGTTCGTCGTGCGCGGACGCCGCGGCCACGCGCCGACGGGCGACGACATGCCCATGGCGCCGGATGCCGGCACCGCGACACCGCAGAGCCGTGCCAAGGAGCGTTACGGCGAGGGCATGGGCGGCAGCGGCGGCAGCTTCTACTACTGAGCGCTGGCGTCGCCGTCCCGGGTCAGACAGGTCACGCTTTCCCGGCGCTCGGGGAGCGCATCGGGACTAGTGTTCAAGGACAGCGGGCCATTGCGTCCGCACCGTCAACGGGGGTTGCCATGGATGTTCCCGCCTACCTTTTGATGCTCACGCCCGTCGTGGCCCTGTTGGCGATCGGTTGGTTCGCCGACCGCGGTCGGCGCCGCCGCCAACGTGAGGGTGACGACGTGCACCCGATCTCGGACGTCAAGCACGAGCGGCTGCAGGAGCAGGCCGAGTTGCAGCACGCGCCCGATCGGTCGCAGTTCCGCGGCGGCCCCGGTGGCGGCGTCGGCGGAGTGGGGGGTGTCTGACATGGACGTCAAACTCACCCTGCTGCTGCTCGCGCCCATCGTCCTCCTCCTGACCCTCCCGAGGGACGGTCCTCCACGGCCATTCCGTCCCGGCCCTCGGCCGCGGACGGAATAGCCATCGGGGCCGCCCCGTTGGCGCTGAGGTGACGACGCCCGCTCCCGCCCGCCTCCACCTTCGCGCGCCCGCCCTGACCGGCCGAGGCTGGCTCAACACCGGGGGTGAAGCCCTCGACCTCGCGTCGCTGCGCGGCCGCGTCGTCGTCCTCGACTTCTGGACGTTCTGCTGCGTCAACTGCCTCCACGTCCTCGACGAGCTGCGGCCGCTGGAGGAGAAGTACGCGAGCAGCCTCGTCATCCTCGGGGTGCACTCGCCGAAGTTCGAGCACGAGGCCGACCCCGACGCGCTCGCCGCGGCCGTCGAGCGCTACGCCGTGCACCACCCCGTCCTCGACGACCCCGAGCTCACGACGTGGCAGGCCTACGCCGCTCGCGCATGGCCGACCCTCGTCGTCATCGACCCGGAGGGCTACATCGTCGCGTCGATGTCGGGGGAGGGGCACGCGCACGGCCTCGATGTCCTCGTCGGGGAACTCCTCGAGGAGCACCGCGCGAAGGGGACCCTGCGGGTCGGCGACTCACCGTACGTCCCGCCGCCGCCGGCGGCCAGTGCGCTGCGTTTCCCCGGCAAGCTGGCGGCCCTGAGCGACGGCTCGGTGCTTGTCACCGACACGGCGCACCACGAGGTCGTCCACCTCGAGCGCGACCTCGTCACGGAGCGGGCGCGCTGGGGTGGCGCGGCGACCTTCAACGAACCGCAGGGACTGCTCGTGCTGCCACCGGACGTCGCGGCACGCACCGGCGTCGACGTCCTCGTCGCCGACGCGGTCGGCCACCGGGTCCGAGGGATCTCCCTGGCGACGGGCGAGGTCGTGACCGTCGCGGGCACGGGCCGGCAGTTGCGGGAGCGCAGCGGCGGCGGGGCCGCGCTCGCGCAGGATCTCTCGACGCCGTGGGACCTCGCGTGGTGGGACGGCCGGGTCGTCATCGCCATGGCGGGCACACACCAGCTGTGGTGGCTCGAACTCGGCGACACCCCGGACGACGGGCGCGTGGGCGTCCTCGCGGGCACGTCGGCCGAAGGGATCCGGGACGGTGCCGGCGAGCAGGCGTGGTTCGCGCAGCCGTCGGGCCTCGCCGTGTCCGCGGACGGCGAGACGCTGTGGGTGGCGGACTCCGAGACGTCGGCGCTGCGGGCCGTGCGGCGCGCGGACGGTGCGAGCGACACTGCCGATGCCGGCGTCACGGTGGAGACTGCCGTCGGCACGGGACTCTTCGACTTCGGGCACCGTGACGGCGCCGCGGACCAGGCGCTCCTGCAGCACCCGCTCGGCGTGACCGTCCTGCCCGACGGGTCCGTCGCCGTCAGCGACACCTACAACGGCGCCGTCCGACGCTACGATCCCGCGACGCGTGAGGTGAGCACGCTGGCGACCGACCTCGCCGAGCCCTCCGACGCGCTCGTGGACACGACCGGGGGCGGGGCCCCCGCCCTCATCGTCGTCGAGTCGGCGGCTCACACCCTCACGCGAATCCCGTTGCCGGAGAAGGCGACCCGCGTCGACGGGGCGGCCCACCGGACACAGCGACCGGCGACGGAGATCGCGCCGGGCGCGGTCACGCTCGAGGTCACCTTCGTACCCCCGACCGGGCAGAAGCTCGACGACCGGTGGGGCGACCCGACGCAGCTGACGGTCTCCGCGACACCCGAGGCGCTGTTGCGCGAAGGTGCAGGCAAGGAGCGGGGCCTCACCCGGCGTCTCGTGCTCGACCCCGCCGTCGGCGACGGCGTCCTCCACGTCTCGGTGCAGGCGGCCGCGTGCGACGGTGATCCGGAGACCGGCGAGGTCCCCGAGCACGCCGCCTGCCACCTCTACCAACAGGACTGGGGCCTTCCCGTCGTGCTCACCCCGGGCGCGACCGACGTCCTGGCGCTCCACCTTCGCGGCGCCTGACGAGCCCTCGTCGGCCCAGTCGCCGATCCCACCCTGCTCCACCCGGCCCGTCGAGTTTTGGATATCAGCGGTCCCAATTTCGGCGAAAATCGGCCGATCTGGCCGTGGAAGGGACATCTGATGTCCAAAACTCGGGGGAGGGGGCGTGCGGGGCGCGGAGGCCGGATGCCGCGTCAGCGGGTCGTGAGTCGCTAGGGTCGACGATCGAGAGCCGCTCACCGGAGTGGCACCACGAAGGAGGACACCATGGGCCTCGGCCTCGGCATCACCCTCATCGTCGTCGGCGCGATCCTCGGTTTCACCGACATCGTCGACAACGCCCTGGACACCAACCTCGACACCATCGGCTGGATCCTGCTCATCGCCGGGATCCTCTCGATCGTCGTCGGCCTCATCATGAACGGCCAGCGCTCGCGCAGCCAGCACACCGAGGTCATCGAGCGTCGCGGGGACGTCCCGCCGCGCGACTACTGAGTCGCTCGCTCCAGGCTGCACGACGAAGGCGCCCGCTCCCCTCAGGGGGCGGGCGCCTTCGCGCGGTGTCAGGCCGATCGGCCCGGCCTCAGAAGGCCGACTCGGGGATCTCCATGAGGGCGTTGTCCGTGGCCTCGGCGATGGCCCGCTCGGCCTTGAGCTTCGGGAGGACGTTGGCGGCGTAGAAGGTCGCGGCCGCCACCTTGCCCGTGTAGAAGTCGAGGTCCTTGCCGCTGGCGCCGTCCGCGATCGCCCGCTGGGCGACCTCGGCCTGACGGACGAGGAGCCAGCCGACGATGAGGTCGCCCGCGGCGAGCAGGAGGCGCGAGGTGTTCTGGCCGACCTTGTAGAGGTTGGTGACGTCGCCACCCTCCTGACGCGGGTCCGACTTCATCAGCTCGCCGACCATCGCACCGAGGGTGCCCTGGACGTCGTCGAGGGCCGCGCCGAGCAGCTCGCGCGAGCGGTCGAGCGGGGTGCCGTCGAGCCCCTTCGCGGTCTCCTGGATCTGGGCGGCGACGACGTTGAGCGCCTGCGCCTTGTCCCGGATGATCTTGCGGAAGAAGAAGTCGAGGCCCTGGATCGCCGTGGTGCCCTCGTAGAGGGTGTCGATCTTGGCGTCGCGGACGTACTGCTCGATCGGGTAGTCCTGCAGGAAGCCCGAGCCGCCGAAGGTCTGCAGCGACTCCGTGCCGAGCAGCACCCAGGCGCGCTCCGAGCCGAGGCCCTTGACGATGGGGAGCAGCAGGTCGTTGATCCGGTTGGCCATGTCGGCCTCGGAGCTCGGCTCGAGCGCGACCGAGGGGTCGCCGCCCTGGGCCTGGTGCACGACGTCCTGCTGGACGGTCGTGTAGGCGACGAGGGCGCGCAGCCCCTCCGCGTAGGACTTCTGCAGCATGAGCGAGCGGCGCACGTCGGGGTGGTGCGTGATCGTCACCCGCGGCGCGGCCTTGTCGGTCTGCTGGGTGAGGTCGGCGCCCTGGACGCGCTCCTTGGCGTACTCGAGCGCGTTGAGGTAGCCGGTCGAGAGCGTGGCGATCGCCTTCGTGCCGACGAACATGCGCGCGTTCTCGATGACCTTGAACATCTGGGCGATGCCGTCGTGGACGTCCCCGAGCAGCGTGCCGACCGCCGGGGCGCCGTCGCCGAAGGTGACCTCGCACGTCGTGGAGACCTTGAGGCCCATCTTGTGCTCGACGTTGGTGACGTTGACGCCGTTGCGCTCGCCGAGCTCACCGGTCTCGAGGTCGACGTGGAACTTCGGGACGATGAAGAGGCTGAGCCCCTTCGTGCCGGGGCCGGCGCCCTCGGGGCGGGCGAGGACGAAGTGGACCACGTTGTCGGTCATGTCGGACTCGGCCGACGTGATGAAGCGCTTGACGCCGGTGATGTTCCACGTGCCGTCGCCGTTGTCGGTGGCCTTCGTGCGGCCGGCGCCGACGTCGGAGCCGGCGTCGGGCTCGGTCAGCACCATCGTCGTGTGCCACGCGCCGTCGACGATGTGCTTGGCCATCTTCTTCTGGTCGTCCGTGCCGAGGTGGAAGAGCAGGTTCGCGAAGGAGTACGTCGCCGCGAACATGTGCACGGCCGGGTTCGCGCCGCAGATCATCTCGGCGATCATCCAGCGCAGCGACGGCGGGACGACCATGCCGCCGAGCTCGGCGGGGACGTCGAGGTTGCCCCACTCGCCGTCGACGTAGGCCTTGTAGGACTTCTTGAAGGACTCCGGCATCGTCACGGAGTAGGTGGCCGGGTCGTAGACCGGCGGGTTGCGGTCCGAGTCGAGCAGGCTCTCGGCGAGCTCGTTCTCGGAGAGGCGGGCGATCTCGGCGAGGATGTCCTTGGCCGCGTCGACGTCGACGTCCTCGTAGATGCCCGTGCCCAGGATCTGGTCGCGACCGAAGACCTCGAAGAGGTTGAACTCGATGTCGCGCAGGTTGCTCTTGTAGTGACCCATCGTGGTCCTCGCCGTGTGTCGGGGAGTAAGCGATCGCTTACCTTCTACAAGAATAGTGATACCACCGGTACCGGTTGAGCAAGTCAGCGACCTCGCAGGGGTAGCCGGAGCTTGCGTCCGGCGGCCTTGAGGCCCCCTTCGGGTGGGCGCGGCGGCGCCGTCTGCTGGCGGTGCCACTGCAGGGCCGCGTCGAGGTGACTGCGCATCTGGCGGGGGCGCGGCGGGGTGTGGTCCTCGCCGAAGTCGTCCATCGTCACCTGGACCATCGGGTTGCCGTCGCCCGTCGTCGGGTCGACCCCCAGGCTGGTCAGGAAGGGCTCCATGTGGGCGTCGATGTGGTCGGTGTCCTGGACGTTCTGCGAGTAGTGGATCCACGCCGGGGTCTGCCCGCGGTAGAGGTGCGTGAGATCGACGCGGGTGCGGAAGTGCTCCTCGACGTCGTCGTAGTCGGTGTAGGAGGGGAAGCACGCCTTGCGGAACATCTTGATCGGCATGGGTAGGTAGGAGCCGATGCGGGTCTGCGGGGAGAAGGGGACCGCCAGCGACCCTGGGATGCGCGCGGCCTGCGCTAGGGCCGCGAACCCGCCGCCGCTGCTACCGGTGAGGCAGACGGTCTCGGCCTCGACGAGCTGGGCGACGTGCTGGATCTTCTCCGTGAGGCGGTCGGTGAGGTTGTCGTCCTCGGTGCCGACGTACCAGGCGAGCGGCAATGTCTCGGAGACGTCGAGCGTCGTGTCGGCGATGAAGAGCAGGCTCTCGGGGCGTTCCTGCAGGGTGCGCAGCCACTCGAATCGTGGCAGCGTCACCTGGCGCCGGACGAGGGCGCCGTGGAAGACGACGATGAGGGTGGGGTCCTCGCGTCGGACGAGCAGAGCCTCGATGCCGAGCCGCTCACCCTCGCGGGCGGGCAGCGAATAGTGGGTGCGGACACCGACGTCGGGGATGAGGTCGCGGGTGACGCTGCGGCAGTGGATGAGCTCCGCCTCGTGGCGCTCGTCCCAGTCCTGAGAGGGCATGAGATCGAGCGTAGCCCAGCCCCGTGTGCGTCGAGTGCCGGCAATCTGGTGCCTGAGTGGGCGTCGAGGCGGCAGAACGCCGACTCTCGGCGGGTCCGGTGCTCAGGCCTGATCGCTGAAGCGCTCCACGTCGCGGCGGGTGCCGGAGACGACGAGCGAGTCACCGTAGGCGACGACCGTCTCCGGGGTCGCGTGGGTGAACCCCTTGCCGGCCTGCTTGATGCCGACGACCGTGACGTTGAAGCGCGACCGCACGCGGGACTCGGCGAGCGGTATCCCGACGATGTCCTGCGGCGGATTGGTGCGCACGATGGCGTAACCGTCGTCGAACTCGATGTAGTCGAGCATCCGCCCGCGCACGAGGTGGGCGACCCGCTTGCCCATGTCGTGTTCGGGACGCACGACGTGGTGCACGCCGAGCTGGGTGAGGATGCGGGCGTGCGAGGCGCTGATCGCCTTCGCCCACACGTGCGCGACGCCGAGGCCGATCAGGGTCGAACAGGTGAGGACGCTGGACTCGATGTCCGACCCGATCCCCACGACGGCCCGGTCGAAACTCTCGATCGACAGTTGGCGCAGGGCCTCCTCGTCGGTCGTGTCGGCTTCGACGACGTGCGTGAGACGGCCGGCGAGGGACTGCACGGTCTTGGCGTTGACGTCGATGCCGAGGACCTCGGCGCCGTCCGCCTCCAACTCCAGCGCCAGGGACTTGCCGAAGCGGCCGAGACCGAGGACGGCGATGCCGTCCGCGCGTCCGATGTGCTTAGCCAATGAGGGGCCTGCCTTCCGGGTGGTGGTAGCGGCGCTGACGATCGCGCAGGGCGAGCGCCGAGACCAGGGTGATCGGACCGAGACGGCCCAGGAACATGAGGGCGATGAGGACGAACTGGGCACTCGGCGGCAGCGCGGCCGTGATGCCGACGGACAGTCCGACGGTGGCGAAGGCGGACGTCGCCTCGAAGAGGAGATCCTGGAGGGCGAAGTCGGTGACCTCGATGAGCACGAAGGTCGCCCCCATGACGGCAGCGACGCCGAGGAGGGCGACGGTCGTGGCCTGCCGCTGGGCACGGTCGTCGATCCGCCGGTCGAAGATGGTGACGTCCCGTTCGCCTCGGACCTCGGCGACGATGGCGAAGAGGAGCAGGGCGAAGGTCGTGACCTTGATGCCGCCCGCGGTGCCAGCGGCGCCGCCACCGATGAACATGAGGATGATCGTCCCGAGCAGCGTGCCCTGATCGACCTGTCCGTAGTCCCAGGCGTTGAAGCCGGCCGTGCGCGGCATGACGGAGTGGAAGAACCCGGCGAGCAGCTTGCCGCGACCGTCGAGGCCGCCGATGGTGGCGGGGTTCGCCCACTCGCTGAGGGTCATGAAGACGGTGCCGGCGAGGAGCAGGACGATGGTCACGGCCAGGGTCAGCTTGCTGTGCATGCTCCACTGCCGCGGCGGCACCCGTCGCAGGAGCTCCATGATGACGGGGAAGCCGAGGCCGCCGAGGATGACGGCGAGCGCGATGGGCAGGCAGATCCACGGGTCGTCGACGAACCCCATGAGGTTGTCGCTGAAGAGGGCGAAGCCGGCGTTGTTGAAGGCCGAGATCGAGTGGAAGACGCCGAGTTGCAGGGACCGGCCCAGACTCTCGCCGTAACCGAGCCACCACCGGGCCGCGAGGGCCAGCGCCACGAGCGTCTCGACGACGAGCGTGATCCGAGCGACGCCGAGGAGGATGCCGCGCAGGTCCCCGAGCCCGACGCTCTTGGTCTCGGCGGCCGCGGTGAGTCGCGTGCGCAGGCCCATCCGACGACTGATCAGCAGGCCGAGGAGGGAGGCCATCGTCATGATGCCGAAGCCGCCCGCCTGGATCAGCCCGAGGATGACGACCTGCCCGAAGCCCGTCCAGTACGTCGGCGTGTCCACCGTGACGAGCCCCGTGACGCAGACGGCGCTCGTGGCGGTGAAGAGGGCGGTGACGAAGGGGGCCGCGCCGTCACCCGTGCGCGCGGCCGGCAGCATGAGCAGGAGAGTTCCGATGAGGAGCACGACGGCGAAGGCGGCCACCGACGCCTGAGCCGGGTGGCGGAAGACGCGGATGCGTCGGGGGGGGGGGGGGGGGGGGGGGGGGGGGGGGCGCGCACGTCGTGGAGTCATGAGCCCCCGGTCTCCGGGGTGCAGCGTGTCCGGCACGTCGGAAGCATGGCACACGGCGGACGCGCGTCCCGTTTCGCACCGAGACGGTGGAGTCGGACCTCCCCTTGGAGCCGATGACGGGACCCGTCGTCCGGGCGCGAGCTCGTTCCTCGCTCGCGCCCGGACTCCTCCCGATTCCCACAGCGTTGACAAACAGGTGAGGTCCCCCAGCGGAAAAGCTGCTGGGGGACCTCACCTGTTGGAGCCGATGACGGGAATCGAACCCGCGTGTCCAGCTTGGGAAGCTGGCGCTCTACCATTGAGCTACATCGGCGCGGCGCCCCCGGAACTGCTCGGGAGGCGCGCGGCTCAGCAGTCTAGCCCACGTTCGGCAGGTCCTGACTGACCCCCTTCGCGCCCCGTCACACGGCCCGGGCCCGGCCCCGGTAGGTTGGGCCCGTGCTCCTCTCCGACCGCGACATCAAGGCAGAGATCGACGCCGGCCGCGTGGCCCTCGACCCGTGGGATCCGTCGATGATCCAGCCGTCGAGCGTCGACGTGCGCCTCGACAAGTACTTCCGGCTCTTCGACAACCACAAGTACCCGGTCATCGACCCGAGCCAGGACCAGCCGGACCTGACCCGTCTCGTCGAGGTCGACCCGAGCGAGGGTTTCGTGCTGCACCCGGGTGAGTTCGTCCTCGGTTCGACGCTCGAGACCGTGACGCTCCCCGACGACCTCGCGGCGCGCGTGGAGGGCAAGTCGAGCCTCGGCCGTCTGGGGCTGCTGACCCACGCGACCGCCGGCTTCGTCGACCCCGGCTTCTCGGGGCACGTCACGCTCGAGCTGAGCAACGTGGCGACGCTGCCGATCATGCTGTGGCCCGGCATGAAGATTGGGCAGTTCTGCTTCATGCGCCTGACCTCCCCGGCCGAGAACCCCTACGGCAGCGACGCCTACGGCTCGCACTACCAGGGCCAGCGCGGGCCGACGGCCAGCCGCTCCTTCGCGAAGTTCCACCGCGCCGAGCTCTGAGCACGGCCCCTCCGGGGACCGTCGGCACCGTCGGTTAGGTTGTGTCAGCCCCCTCACCGGAAGGCGGACGATGATCCGTTTCGAAGGCGTCACGAAGAAGTACCCCGATGGCACGGTCGCCGTCGAGGACCTGGACCTTGAGGCTGCGGACGGGGAGATCACCGTCCTCGTCGGCCCCTCGGGCTGCGGCAAGACGACGTCCCTGCGGATGATCAACCGGATGATCGAGCCCACGTCGGGCCGGATCACCATCGACGGCGTCGACGTCCAGGACCAGGACGCGGCCCAGTTGCGGCGGGGCATCGGCTACGTCATCCAGCACGGCGGCCTCTTCCCGCACCACACGATCGAGCGAAACATCGCGGCGGTGCCGCTGCTCCTCGGGACGGACAAGCGCGCCGCCCGAGCCCGCGCCCACGAGCTGCTCGAGCTGGTGGGCCTGTCGCCCGACGTCGCGCGCCGCTACCCCTCGCAACTCTCCGGCGGTCAGCAGCAGCGCGTGGGCGTGGCTCGGGCGCTCGCCGCGGATCCGCCGATCATGCTCATGGACGAACCCTTCTCCGCCGTCGACCCCGTCGTGCGGGAGCAACTGCAGGAGGAGTTCCGCCGCCTGCAGGCCGAGCTCGGCAAGACCATCGTCTTCGTCACCCACGACATCGACGAGGCCATCAAGCTCGGCGACCGCATCGCCGTCCTGCGCGTCGGCGGCCGCCTCGCCCAGTTCGCCACGCCCGCCGAGCTGCTCGCGCACCCCGCGGACGCCTTCGTCGCGGACTTCGTCGGCAAGGACCGCGGCTACCGCACGCTCGGGTTCGCGCACGCCGAGGTGCCCGCGG
Source organism: Janibacter zhaoxuefangae (assembly GCF_050271985.1). Lineage (GTDB taxonomy): Bacteria > Actinomycetota > Actinomycetes > Actinomycetales > Dermatophilaceae. The sequence continues at coordinate 195,307 of NZ_CP189849.1, forward strand.
CGAGCGAACCCACCGTGACCCTCGGCGCCTCCCCCGACGAGGTCCGAGCCGCGGCCACGGACGTCCTCGTCCTCGTCGTCGACGGCGAAGGTCGCCCCCTCGGGTGGGTCGACGCCCAGCGGCTGACCGGGCCGGTCACCGAGGACGACCTGCGGCTCGGTGGCACCCTCGCCACGCGCGGCGGCAGCCTGCGCGCCGCCCTCGATGCGGCACTGTCGTCGCCGAGCCGACGCGGCGTCATCGTCGACGACGCGGGCGTCCTCGTGGGCACGGTCCGTGCGGGCGACGTCGTCGCCGCCATCGAGGCCGCCTGATGTCGTGGGTGCTCGACCATGCGGGTGACATCGCCCGGCTCGCGGCCGACCACGTGCTCTATGCGGGGCTGCCGCTCATCCTCGGCCTGCTCCTCGCCCTGCCCTTGGGCTGGCTCGCCCACCGTTGGACGCTCGGTCGCGGGCTCATCCTCAGCGCGGCCGGCCTGCTCTACACGATCCCCAGCCTCGCCCTCTTCATCCTCATGCCGCTCGTGCTCGGCACGCAGATCCTCGACCCGCTCAACGTCATCGCCGCGATGACGCTCTATACCGTCGCGCTGCTCGTGCGGACGGTCGTGGACGGGCTCGGGAGCGTCCCGGACAGCGTCGAGCAGGCCGCGACGGCGGTGGGTTACACGCCGCTGCGTCGTGTGCTCGGGGTCGAGCTCCCGCTCGCCGTGCCCGTCATCGCCGCCGGACTGCGCGTGGCCGCGGTGAGCAACGTGAGCATCGTCAGCGTGGCATCGCTCATCGGGGTCGGCCAGCTCGGCGATCTGCTGACGGACGGCTTCAACCGCGACATCGGCGCCGAGTTGGCGGCCGGGATCGTCGCCTGCGTCCTCCTCGCCCTTGTCTTCGACCTCGCCATCCAAGGTCTGGCGCGGGTCGCGACGCCGTGGCGGCGGGCCGAGACCGCCGGACTGCGGGGTGCCGCGTGATCGCCCGGATCCTCGACTGGCTGACGGCGCCCGAGAGCTGGTCCGGTCCCGACGGCCTGGCCGCCCGACTCGGCGAACACCTGCTCTACAGCGCCATCGTCGTCGCGCTGGCGGCCCTGATCGCCATCCCGCTCGGGCTGTGGGTGGGGCACTCGGGTCGGGGGCGCTGGCTCGTCTCCCTGGCGAACTCGCTGCGCGCCGTCCCGACCCTGGGTCTCCTCTTCGCGCTCACCCTGTGGCTGGCCCCGCACCTCGGGTCCGACCTGGCCTTCACGCTGCCGAGCCTCGTCGTCCTCGTCATCCTCGCCGTCCCGCCGATCCTCTCCGGCGCCTACGCCGGCGTCGAGGCCGTCGACCCCGCGGCCCTCGACGCCGCCCGCGGGATGGGCATGCGACCGCCCGCCGTCCTGCGGACGGTCGAGCTGCCGATCGCCCTGCCACTCCTCTTCTCGGGACTCCGGTCGGCCGCGCTCCAGGTCATCGCCACGGCGACCGTCGCGGCCTACGTCGGTCTCGGCGGGTTGGGCCGCTTCCTCATCGACGGCCTCGCCGCGGGGGACTACGCCGTCACTGCCGGAGGCGCCCTCGTCGTCGCCCTGCTCGCCCTCGCCGTCGACCAGGTGCTCGGTCTCGTCGAGAGGACCGTCGTCTCGCCCGGGCTGCGCACCCGTCACTCCGGCCTCCTGCGGTTCCGCCGCGCCACCACCTCCTGATTCCCCACCGGACACCCCTCACCGAAGGACATCTCATGCGACGCACTCGCTTCACCATCGCTCTCGCCGGCCTCGCCGCGCTCGGTCTCACGGCGTGCGGAGGTGGCGGCACCGACCCCCTCGCGACGGACTCCGACACCTCGAGCGCGGCCTCGGGCGGTGCCGCGGGTGGGGGCCTGGTCGTCGGGTCGGCGGACTTCCCCGAGTCGGAGTTGCTCGCCGAGATCTACGCCGGTGCGCTGAACGCCAAGGGCATCAACGCGACGACGAAGCCCAACATCGGCGCCCGCGAGATCTACCTCAAGGCGCTCGAGGACGGCTCGATCGACCTCGTCCCCGAGTACACCGGCGCGCTCGCGCTGTACTACGACAAGGCCTTCGACAAGACCGACCCGGAGGAGGTCTACACGGAGCTCGAGGGCGTGCTCCCGGACGATCTGACGGTCCTGGAGAAGTCGGCCGCCGAGGACAATGACTCCCTCGTCATCACCAAGGAGAAGGCGGCCGAACTCGGTGGCGCCAGCACCATCGAGGACCTGGCGCAGGCGGAGGATCTCACCCTCGGTGCCCCGGCCGAGTTCAAGACCAGGGCGCAGGGGATCGTCGGCCTCAAGGAGACCTACGGCTTCGAGCCCACCTTCAAGGCACTCAAGGGGCAGCAGCTCGTCCAGTTCCTCAAGAACGGGCAGGTCGACGTCGCCAACATCTTCAGCACCGACCCCGCCATCCTCGAGAACGACTTCGTCGCGCTCGAGGACACCAAGAAGCTCTTCGGCTCGCAGAACGTCGTCCCCCTCGTCACGAAGGAGGCCGCGACGGAGGACGTCACCGCCGCCCTCGACGCCGTCTCGGCCGAGCTGACGACGGAGGAGCTCACCGCCCTGCTGGCGGAGGTCACCGTCGAGAAGAAGGACGCGGCGGACGTCGCGGCGTCCTTCCTCGCCGAGGCCGGCCTGAGCTGAGCCGCGCGCCACGGCGGAACGTCGTGCGGGGACGGGGCGTTGGACCACACATGGATGCTCTGACCTGTCCCAAGTGCCAGTCCCCGATGCGCACCTACGAGCGCAACCGCGTGCACGTCGACCAGTGCACGGGCTGCGGGGGCCTCTTCCTCGACCGTGGTGAACTCGAGGCCCTGGGGGCCGCCGAGTCCGCCTACTACGCGCCGGCCCCCGCGTCACCGGCAGCGCCCGCGCCGCCGCAGACCGCGCAGCAGCCCTACGATCGCCGCAACGTCGGCCAGGGAGCTGCGGGCCCGCGCTACGCCGCGTCACCGCGCTACGGCTACGACCCCTCGGGACGGCCGCGGAAGAAGAAGTCCTTCATGTCGGAGTTCCTCGACTTCTGAGCACCCGGAGCACATGACGAAGGGGATGGGCCGCCGGCCCATCCCCTTAGTCATGTCCGTGCTCGGCCGGCCGAACCGGCTACTTGACCGACCCGCTCATCAAGCCGCCGATGAAGTAGCGGCCAAGCAGGATGTAGACGAGCAGCGTCGGGAGCGAGGCGACGAGCACGCCCGCCATGATCGACGGGTAGTCAGGGTTCTGACCGCCAGCGAGCTCGTTGAGCGCGTAGGTGACCGGCCCCGTGTTGCGGTTCGTCAGGAAGAGCGCGAAGAGGAAGTCGTTCCACGCCGAGGTGAACTGCCAGATCATCGTCACGACGAAGGCCGGCGCCGACACGGGCAGCACGATGGAGCGGAAGGTGCGCAGCATCCCCGCCCCGTCGATCTTGGCGGCCTCGAGGATCTCCGTCGGAACGGCGGTGGCGTAGTAGTTGCGGAAGATCAGCGTGCAGATCGGGATGCCGAAGATGGTGTGGACGGCGATGAGCTTCCAGATGCCGTCGAACCAGTCCATCCCCGGCTGCTGCTGGAGCTGGATGAGCATGCCCTGCAGCGGGATCATCACGGCCTGGTAGGGGATGAACATCCCGAAGAGGAACAACGTGAAGACCGTCGTCGCGAAGGGGAACTGCCATTTCGCGAAGACGAAACCGTTGAGCGAGCCGAGGATCGACGAGAGCGCGGCGGCGATCGTCGCCATGATCAGCGAGCGGCCGAGCGGCGGTGCGAGGACGTCGATCGCCGAACGCCACCCGTCGGTCGTCAGGCTCGTGGGGAGGACCCACGCCTTGTCCGCCGTGACGTCCGCGCTGTCCTTGAAGCTCGTGACGAGCAGGACGTAGAGCGGGATGAGCACGAACATCGCGAAGATGATCAGGAGCGCGTAGCGGACCGTGCGGCTCAGCACGCTGCCGCCGGTGCCGGGGGCCTTGCCCGTGTCGACCCGCGGGGGGAGGACGTTGTCCGTGGTGGGTGCTGCCGCGGTCATCAGCGGTTCTCCTTCTCGGACTTGTTCGTGTAGATCAGGTAGGGCACGACGACGATGGCGACGAGGAAGAGCAGGATCGTCGCGTTGACCGCCGCGGCCGTCGGGTTGCTCTGGGCGAACATCTGCGTCCACATGAGCGTCGCCGGCACGGAGGCGGCGTAGGAGTTCTGTCCAGCGATGGCGTAGATGAGGTCGAACATCTTCATCGACATGTGGCCGATGATGATGAGCGCCGACAGCGCGATCGGGGAGAGCTGCGGGAAGAGGACGTGCTTGTAGATCTGCCACTCGCTCGCCCCGTCGATCCGGGCCGCCTCGCGCTGGTCGTCGGAGATGCCGCGGAAGCCGGCGAGGAAGAGGGCCATCACGTAGCCGGACAGCTGCCAGATCGCGGGCAGTGCCATCGCGGCCATGGAGAACTTGCCGCCGGACTGCCACCACCCGTTCTGGAGGCTGTCGAGGCCGACGATCTGCAGGAGCTGGTTGAGGCCGACGGCCTGCTCGCCCGTCCCGGGGCTGAGCAGCCAGCGCCAGACGACGCCAGCCGCGATGAAGGAGATCGCCATGGGGAGCAGGTAGAGGCTGCGGAAGAAGCCCTCGCCCTTGACCCCCTTCTCGAGGAGGACGGCCCAGAGGAGGCCGAAGAACATGGTGCCGGCGAGGAAGACGACGGTGAGCACGAGGAGGTTCCACAACGCGTGCTGGTAGTCGGCGCTGCCGAGCATGTCGGTGTAGTTCGCGATGCCGCCGGGGTTGAGTTCACGCTTGGTGGCTCGGGTGACGGTCCGGTCCAACGAGGTGTCGATGTTCCGGAAGATGAGCCCGTAGACGAAGATCCCGACGAGGATCATCGACGGCAGCACCAGCAGGAAGCCGGGCAGCCAGTCCTTGGCCTTCTTCATGAGGGGTCCGATCTGAGGTGCGGGGTGGGACGTGCGCGGGGTGCGGGCGGACCGTCGCCGGCCCGCCCGCACCCTATGTGCTGGATCAGCCGAGGTTCTTCTCGGCCGCAGCGGTGAGGTCGGAGACCAGAGCCGCGTCGTCCTTGCTGCCGTAGAACTTCGAGATCGCCGTGGAGATGTCGGTGTTCCAGGCGAGGCTCACGGCCGCACCGTGAGCGATCGAGGACACGATGTCATCCGAGGTGAACGACTTCATCGCCGACTGCTGGTACGGCGGGAAGTCGTCGGCCGGGACGTCCGAGCGGGCCGGGATGGAGCCCTTGGCGAGGTTGAACGCCTTCTGACCCTCGGCGGAACCGATGAGGCTCAGCCAGTCCTTGGCGCCACCGGGGTTCTCGGTGCCGGTCGGCAGGGTGAAGGAGTCGGCGAGGAAGTCGAAGACGCCATCCGTTCCCGGGACCGGGAAGTAGGTGTAGTCCGTGCCCTCCTTCTTGCCCTTGTCCGCGAACTGCGCCACGGCCCAGTCGCCCATGACGTTGTAGGCGGCCGAGCCGTCGATGACCATGTCGGTCGCGACCGGCCAGTCGTCACCGTCGGAGGCGGTGTTGGCGTAGGTCAGGAGCTTCTTGTAGTCGGCGGCGGCCGTCTTGACCCCGTCGGAGTCCCACGCGGTGGTGCCGTCGAAGAGGCCGTTGTAGGCGTCGACGCCGAGGTCGGCGAGGAGGACGGTCTCGAAGAGCTGGACCTGGGTCCACGTGCCCGAGACGGACAGCGGCGTCTTGATGCCGTCGGCCTTGAGCTTGTCCATGTCGGCGATCCACGCCTTGATGTCCTTGGGGGCCTCGTTGATGCCGGACTTCTTGAGGACCTCGGCGTTCGCCCACACGACGTTGGCGCGGTGGATGTTGCTCGGGACGGAGTAGATGCTGCCGTCGACGGTCAGTCGGTCGAGGAGGCTCTTCGGGAAGACGTCCTCCCCGCCGAGCGCGTCGATGACGTCGTTGACGGGGTCGATCTGACCGTTGTCGATGTAGTCGAGCAGCTCGGCGCCCGCGTGGCCCTGGAAGGAGCTCGGCGGCTGGTTGTTCTGGAGGTCGGAGGCGAGCTTCGCCTTGGCGTTGGAGCCGGCGCCGCCGGCCACCGCGAGGTTGACGAACGTGTCGTTCGGGTACTTCTCCTTGAAGAGCTCCTCGAGCGCATCGAGGCCCTTCTTCTCGGAGCCTGCGGCCCACCAGGTGAAGACGCCGACGTCGCCACCGGCGCCGCCTTCGGTCGTCTCCATCGCCGACGACGAGGTGTCGCTCGGCGTGTCGCCGGTGGTCGTGGTGTCGCCGCCGCACGCGGCGAGACCCAGTGCGAGGGCACCCGCCATCGCGGTGGTGGTGAAGATCCTCTTGCGCATTGCTTCCTCCTGTGTGGTGCCCGGTGTGGGCGGACCCCGGCGGTGAGCCGCGGCCAGATCGGTGTCGTCGTCCCGGGTGGGTCGACTCAGGTGTTGCCGGGTAGGTCTGTGGGGGTGGATGTTGCGGTGGGAACTGCCGCGGGGCGGCAGCGGATCAGGGTGGCGCCGCCGTCGACGCGGATGCGTCCGGCGGCATGAGGGGTGAGCAGGACGTCGCCGCGGGTCACGCGGTGTGCCGCCTCGCCGTGCTCGGTCGTCACGATGCCGGAGCCCGCGACGCAGACGGCCACGCCGAAGCCGGCTTCGCCCTCGACCGCGCCATCGGCGCTGGCGAGCACCTCGGCACGGAAGAACTCGTCGGCCCGCTCGGACAGCGCCGAGCCGTGGCCGCGCACGTCGACCCAGCGGCGCTGAAGGTCCGCTCGGGCCTCGCCGTCGAGCGTGCGGGTGTCGACGCTCTCGAGCGCACGCTCCACGGGCAGACCGAGGAAGGCGTGTGCCTCCTCGAGCCCGAACCGGGCGTGTTCGAGCATCACCGACAGGTCCGTGGGCTCCTGGATCTCGAGGACGAAAACGCCCCCACCGATGGCGTGCGGCTGACCGGCGGGCACGAGGATGGCGTCGCCCGCCTCGACGCGAAGGGGGTTGAGCGCGGCCAACAAGCCGTCGCCCTGATCGTCGACGAGGGCCGCGAGGGCCTCCTTCGTCAGGTCGTCGCGGAAGCCGAGCCACACCGTCGCGCCGGGCTCGGCGCCCAGCACGATCCACGCCTCGGTCTTGCCGTGGGCGCAGTCGAGGTGGGCCGCGGCGAAGGCGCGATCGGGGTGGGAGTGGACGGGCAGGCGTTCGCCGGCGTCGAGCAGCTTGGTGAGGATGCCCGGCTCCGTGCCGTGCGCGGTGACGTGGTCCGCGCCGAGCCAGCCGCTCGGGTCCTCCTCGAGGGCGTCGGCGAGGGTGCGGCCGTCGGGCAGGGCGCTCAGACCGCCGCCGCCCTCGGCGAAGAGGTGCGTCGTGGAGGCGAGCCAGTCCTCGGGACGGTGGTCGTCGTGGCCGGCGGGGGCGTCGATGCCGCGGAAGGCGAGGATCCGCTCGCCACCGCGGTAGAACCGTCGCGGGGTGTTGATCGCCAGGGCGACGACGTCGGTCGGGGCGCTCATGCCGTCGCCGCCGACGGGGCGACGGCGACCGGGCGCGTGCCGGAGCCGCGCACGATGAGCCGGGTCGGGATGACGACGGTCTCGGGCGGGGAGTCGTCGCCGGCGAGGCGCGCGAAGAGCTGCTGGGTGGCCTTCTGGCCCATGGCGCCCGGGTCCTGGTGGACGACGGTGACGGCGGGCTCGACGAGATCGGCCAACTCGAAATCGTCGTAGCCGACGAGCGACAGCGTCCGTCCGGTGTCGCGCAGGGCGTGGAGGGCGAGGACGGTGATCCGGTTGTTGCCGGTGAGCAGCGCGGTGACCGGCTGCGGCCCGGCAGTCCACTCGCGAAGGAGGTTGGCGATGCCCTCGGTGGTGTGCGGCCCCATCCCGACGCGCGGCTGCCCCGGGAGGCGCAGTGCCTGGTGGGTGGCGGTGAAGGCGTCTCGCCGCTGGCGCGCGGTCCAGAAGCCGAGATTGTCGCCGAGGAACCCCACCCGCTGGTGGCCGTGGGCCACGAGGTGCTCCACCGCGCTGCGGACACCGCCGACGTTGTCGGACAGGACGGTGTCGGTGGCGGGGCCGCGCACGGGGCGGTCGACGTAGACGACGGGCGTCCCGCTGGCGACGGCGCGGGCGTTGGCGGTCGGGGTCTCGCCGGCGGGGACGACGATGACGCCGTCGAGCCGGCGCGCGACGAGAGCGTCGAGCACGGCGCGCTCGCGCGTGGGGGAGCCCTCGGCAGAGGCCGTGATCAGGAGGTGTTGGTGGCGTCGGGCCTCGCGCTCGACGGCCGCGCCGATCTGCGAGTAGAAGGGGTTGGCCAGGTCTTCGACGACGAGCCCGATGGTCGACGTGCGGCCACCGCGCAGGTGGCGGGCGCCGTCGTGGCGCTGGAAGCCGAGCCGCTCGATGACGGCGCGGACGCGGGTGGCTGTCTCCTCGCGGACACCGGCCTCGTCGTTCACGACGCGAGAGACGGTCTTGACCGACACGTGGGCCTCGGCGGCGACATCGACCATGGTGGGCCGCGCGCTGGACCGTCGAGGTGACAACGTTGTCATGCCGCCCACTTCATCAGATGCGCGCCGGGTCGGGCAAGCGCCGCGACCCAAGCGTTACCTGATGGCCGATTCTGGCCGGTCGAGTGCGCCATCGGACAAGGGGACGGACAGGTGTGGGTGGCGCGTGGCAGATCGCGCCGGGCGACGTGTCGGAAGGCGCGATGATCCCCGACGCGGGAACCGTCAGTCGCGATGTGTCAGGGTGTGCGCCATGGTCGACTTTGCGCCCGGACCGCTGCCCACGCAGGACGTCCTCTTCGCCGTCGATGGCGTCGCTGGCCGGATCCTCCTCAACCGCCCCCGCGCCCTCAACGCGCTCAACGCGCCCATGGTCGCCTCTGCCCTCGCGCAGGTGAGGGAGTGGGAGCGGGACGAGGCTGTGCGGACCATCGTGATCGAGGGCGCTGGTGACCGGGGGCTGTGCGCCGGGGGCGACGTGCGTTTCCTCAGGGAGCAGGCGGCCACTGATCCTGAGGCGGCACAAGGCTTCTGGCGCGAGGAGTACGCCCTCGATCACGCGATCGCCACCAGTGGGACGCCGGTCGTGGCCGTCATGGACGGTGTCGTCATGGGTGGCGGCGTCGGGCTGTCCGCGTATGCGTCGTTGCGCGTGGCGACCGAGCGCTCGCGGGTCGCCATGCCCGAGACGATCATCGGCTTCTTCCCCGACGTGGGTGCCACGTGGCTGCTGTCGCGGGCCCCCGGCGAGCTGGGCACGCACATGGCGCTGACCGGAGCGACGATCTCGGGCGGCGATGCCGTGGCCGTGGGACTCGCGGACACGGTCGTCGCGTCGGCCGACATGCCCCGGCTCGTCGAGCGGCTCGCGGCGTGGGAGGAGCTCGGCCCGGAGGTCGGCGACGTGGAGCCCGAGAGCGAGCTGATGGGTGAGCGCTCGTGGATCGACGAGTGCTACGCCGGTGACGACCCCGCCGTGATCCTCGACCGGCTGACCTCGCACCCCGACCCCGCAGCGAGGCGTGCGGGCGCCGACCTCGCCGCTCGCTCGCCCCTCGCGGTGGCCGTGACGCTCGAAGCCCTGCGCCGGGCGGCCCGCCTCGAGTCGTTGCGCGAGGTGCTCGACCAGGACGAGGTCCTCGGTCGCCATTTCCTCGCCGAGACGTCCGACTTCAGCGAAGGGGTCCGCGCCCAGCTCGTCGACAAGGACCGGAACCCGACGTGGCGTCACGCCTCCCTCGCCGACGTCACCCGCGACGAGGTACTCGCCTTCTTCGACTGACCCTCACCTGGTCCTTCTCGCCCCACCCGCCCCGCCAGTATCGGGTCACCCGATACTCGCAGCGTTACCCGGGTTCGCATGTCGGGTGAAGCATGCGTTTGTCGGGTGAAGTGACGAGACATGACGAAGGGGTGGTGTGCGCCGAGCGCACACCACCCCTTCGTCGGCCGGTCAGTTGGACTCGGCGTCACGCTCCAGAGCCTTGGAGAGGGAGATGTCCCAAGCGGGCCGCTTCTGCTCCACGGGCTCGTCCCACGAACCCGACCCGGCTGCCGAGACGGCCGCGGTCGCCTCCGGCTGCTCCTCTGCCTCGACGGGGGTGTCCGCGGGGGTCGACACCTCGGCAGGGAGTTCGCCGGCAGGGGTCTCGTCGACCGGCGACTCCTCCGGGGCCACGGCCTGAGCCTCCTCGACCGCGGGCTCCTCGACCTTCGGGGCCTCGACCGTGGGCTCCTCGGCCTTCGGCTGCTCGGCCTTGGGTGCGGGGGTGTCCCAAGCGGGGGTCTTCTGCTCGGCGGGCTTGTCCCATGCGGGCGTGGACGCCTTCACGGTCTCCGCGGCCTTCGGCTCCTGGACCGACTCCTCAGCCTTCGGCTCTTCGGCCTTGGGTGCGGGGGTGTCCCAAGCGGGGGTCTTCTGCTCGGCGGGCTTGTCCCATGCCGGCGTGGACGCCTTCGGGGTCTCCGCGGCCTTCGACTCCTGGACCGACTCCTCGACCTTCGGGGCCTCGACCGTGGGCTCCTCGGCCTTCGGCTCTTCGGCCTTGGGTGCCGGGGTGTCCCAAGCGGGGGTCTTCTGCTCGGCGGGCTTGTCCCATGCCGGCGTGGACGCCTTCGGGGCCTCCGCGGCCTTCGGGCCCTCGACCTTCGGCTCTTCGGCCTTGGGTGCCGGGGTGTCCCAAGCGGGGGTCTTCTGCTCGGCGGGCTTGTCCCATGCCGGCGTGGACGCCTTCGGGGCCTCCGCGGCCTTCGGGCCCTCGACCTTCGGCTCTTCGGCCTTGGGTGCCGGGGTGTCCCAAGCGGGGGTCTTCTGCTCGGCGGGCTTGTCCCATGCCGGCGTGGACGCCTTCGGGGCCTCCTCGACCTTCGGGGCCTCGACCGTGGGCTCCTCGGCCTTGGGCTCTTCGGCCTTGGGCTCTTCGGCCTTGGGGGCGGGGGTGTCCCAGGCGGGGGTCTTCTGCTCGGCCTTCGGCTCTTCGGCCTTGGGTGCCGGGGTGTCCCAGGCGGGAGTCTTCTGTTCGGCCTTCGGCTCCTCGGCCTTGGGGGCCGGGGTGTCCCAAGCGGGGGTGGCCGCAGCCTTGGGCTGCTCAGCCTTCGGCGCAGGGGTGTCCCACGCCGGAGTCGAAGCCGTGGCCGGCTCAGCCGCCTTCGGCTCCTCAACCTTCGGCTCCTCAACCTTCGGCGCCTCGACCGTGGGCTCCGCGACCTGCGCCTCGTCCGTGACGGCAGGCGCCGCGGCGACCGCCGCAGGCTCGTCGGACTCCTCGGCCGCGACTTGCTCACCGTGACGCACGGCAGCGAGCAGCATCTGCGCGACGTCGACGACCTCGACGTCCTCGCCGACACCCTCGGCCTGCTTGGCGGTGAGGCCGTCGGTCATCATCACGCGGCAGAAGGGGCAGCCGACGGCGATGCGCTCCGCGCCCGTCGCCAGCGCCTCCTCGGTGCGGTTCATGTTGATCCGCGACCCGAGCTTCTCCTCCATCCACATGCGGGCACCACCGGCGCCACAGCAGAAGGACTTCTCCTTCGTCCGCTCCATCTCCTTGAGCTCGACACCCGGCAGGGCACCGATGAGCTCGCGCGGCGGGGCGTAGACGTTGTTGTGCCGACCCAGGTAGCAGGGGTCGTGGTAGGTCACCGTGGCCGCGGTCGACGCCACGTTCTTGAGCGTCGACTTGCCGGGGTGGTCGGCGGGGCGAGCCACCGGCGTCAGCTTCTTCTCGCGCACGAGGCGGTTGAGCAGCTGCGTGTGGTGGACCACCTCGTACTTGCCGCCGAGCTGCGGGTACTCGTTCTTGATCGTGTTGAAGCAGTGCGCGCAGGTGACGACGATCTTCGTCGCGCCCATCTCGTTGAGCGTCTCGACGTTCTGGGCGGCGAGCATCTGGAACAGCACCTCGTTGCCGGCGCGGCGGGCGGAGTCACCCGTACAGGTCTCGCCGTCACCGAGGACGGCGAAGCTCACGCCAGCGGTGTCGAGGAGCTCGGCCACGGCGCGCGACGTCTTCTTCGCGCGGTCCTCGTAGGCGCCGGCGCAGCCAACCCAGAAGAGGTAGTCGACCTCGTCGAGGTTCTCGAGGTCGGTGCCGGCGACCTTCACGTCGAAGGGGAGGTCCTTGGCCCACTCGAGGCGCGCGCGGGCGCTCATGCCCCACGGGTTGCCCTTGCCCTCGAGGTTCTTGAACAGGCCGCCAAGCTCGTTCGGGAAGGCGGACTCGATGAGGGTCTGGTAGCGACGCATGTCGACGATGTGGTCGACGTGCTCGATGTCGACGGGGCACTGCTCGACGCAGGCGCCACACGTGGTGCACGACCACAGGACGTCCTGGTCGATGACCGCGTCGGGGCCGTGCGGGTTGTAGGCGCTCAGCGGGTGGTCGATGTCGTAGCCGGTGTCGCCGATGAGGGACAGGTCCGACCAGTTGATGGCGTCGCCCTCGTGCTCCTTCGTCGCGACCGAGCCCTCACCGTCGGTGGCGCCACCGGCCAGCAGGAAGGGGGCCTTGGCGTGCGAGTGGTCGCGCAGCGTCATCATCAGCAGCTTGGGCGACAGGGGCTTGTCCGTGTTCCATGCGGGGCACTGGCTCTGGCAGCGGCCGCACTCGGTGCAGGTGGAGAAGTCGAGCAGGCCCTTCCAGGTGAAGTCCTCGACCTTGCCCACGCCCAGCGCGTCGTCCTCCTCGAGATCCTCCATGGCCTCGAGGTCGAAGGGCTTACCGCCGACCGTGATCGGCTGGAGCTCACCGAGGGACGTGCGGCCGTCGGCGTGGCGCTTGAGGAAGATGTTGAAGAACGCGAGGAAGCGGTGCCACGCGACACCCATCGTCGGCGTCAGGGAGATCGTGATCATCCAGGCGAAGGAGATGAGGATCTTGATCGTCGCGACGATGATGATCGCGTTCTCGAGGGTGCCCTGGGACAGGCCGTCGAAGAGACCGCCGAGCCAGCTCATGAAGGGGAAGTGCAGGGCGTTGGCGTGCTCGCCGCCGTGGGCGACCTTGTCCAGCGCGTACTCGAGGCCGCGCAGCAGCGCGATGCAGATGGCGACGCCGAGGATCGTGAACTCGACGTAGTAGGCCTGCCACCAGTTCGACCCGAAGAAGCGGGAGCGGCGGCCATCGGCGCCGGCCGCGCTGCGCGGGTGGTTCTTCTGGCGGATGACCATCAGCGTGATGATCCCGAGCAGGCCCATGACGGCGAAGAACTCGGTGATCCACTCGTAGGGCGGGAAGTGCCCGATCAGCGGCAGTGCCCACTCCGGCTTGAAGAGCTGGCCGAAGGCGTTGACCAGCGTGAAGAACAGGACGCCGAAGGAGACCATCGTGAACCAGTGCGCGATGGCCACGACCGGCAGACGCGACATGCGCGTGTGGCCGAGGAACTCGCGCAGCAGCGTCGCGGTGCGCGCCCCCGCTCGATCCGTGCGGACCTCGGCCTGACCGAGGCGGAAGACGCGCAAGAAGTGACCGATGACGCGAGCCAGCAGGGTGACGCCGACGAGCGTCACCGACAGGCTGAGGATGATCGCGATGATCTGGAGGGCAGACATGGCCGCAACTCTACTGAGCGGCAACGCCGCTCGCCCCCCGCAGAGAGTGACGCGCCCGTCACAGTGGACCGTCGGATGCGCCCAGGTGGTGAACGCCGCTTGTGCCGAGGGATAACACAATGTTGGAATACGTATAAGTTCAACCGTGTTGTCGCGTGCAGCGCGATGCCTGCGCCCCGCCGGGCGCTCCCGATCCGAGAAGAGGACCCACGTGCCGATCTATGACGACGTCTCCGCCCTGGTGGGGCGCACCCCCCTCGTGCGCATCAACCGACTCATCGACTCCGAGGCCACCGTCGCGGCCAAGTTGGAGTTCTACAACCCCGCCAACTCGGTCAAGGACCGCATCGGCGCCGCCATCATCGACGCCGCGGAGAAGTCCGGCGAGCTGACGGCGGGCGGCACGATCGTCGAGGCCACGTCCGGCAACACGGGCATCGCTCTCGCCATGATCGGTGCCTCGCGCGGTTACAACGTCGTCCTCACCATGCCGGAGACCATGAGCAAGGAGCGCCGCGCTCTCCTGCGCGCCTACGGCGCCGAGCTGATCCTCACCCCCGGCCCCGAGGGCATGAAGGGGGCCGTCGCCAAGGCCGAGGAGATCGCCGCCGAGCGTGGCGGAGTCCTCGCCCGTCAGTTCGCCAACGAGGCCAACCCGGCCGTCCATCGCGCCACCACGGCCGAGGAGATCTGGGCCGACACCGACGGCAACGTCGACATCTTCATCGCCGGCATCGGCACCGGCGGCACCATCACCGGCGTCGGCCAGGTCCTCAAGGAGCGCAAGCCGGGCGTCCAGGTCATCGCCGTCGAGCCCGAGGAGTCCCCGATCCTCAACGGCGGCGCCCCCGGCCCGCACAAGATCCAGGGCCTCGGCGCCAACTTCGTCCCCGAGATCCTCGACCGCGACGTCTACGACGAGGTCATCGACATCAACGCCGACACGGCCGTCGAGTGGGCTCGCCGTGCCGCGAAGGAGGAGGGCCTGCTCGTCGGAATCTCCTCCGGCGCTGCCCTCGCGGCCGCCGACCAGGTTGCGCGCCGCCCCGAGAACGCCGGCAAGACGATCGTCGTCATCATCCCGAGCTTCGGCGAGCGTTACCTCTCGACGATCCTCTTCTCCGACCTCCTCGACTGAGGACCGGATCACCACCGTGCACCAGACCTCGTCCGCCGGATCCCGCTCGGGCGCGCCCGCATCCCGGTCCCTCCTCGGTCGTGCTCGCGCGTCCGTCTCGGAGGACCTCGACGCGGCGCTCGACCGGGATCCGGCGGCGACGTCGCGTGCCGTCGTCCTGCTGACGTCGGCCGGGTTGCACGCGATCTGGGTGCACCGTTTGGCGCACCGGCTGTGGCGCACCCGCTACGGCCGCTGGCCGGCGCGACTCATCGCCTACGTCTCACGGACCATCACCGGTGTGGAGATCCACCCCGGTGCGCGCATCGGTCGCCGCTTCTTCATCGACCACGGAATGGGTGTCGTCATCGGCGAGACCGCGCAGATCGGTGACGACGTCATGCTGTACCACGGGGTCACCCTCGGCGGGACCTCGCACGCCCGCGTCAAGCGCCACCCCACGCTGGGCAACAACATCCTCATCGGGGCGGGCGCGAAGATCCTCGGGCCGGTGACCGTCGGCGACGGCGTGAAGGTCGGCGCCAACAGCGTCGTGACCAAGGACGTCCCGGCAGGCGTCGTCGCGACCGGCGTCCCCGCGGTCTACCGGCACCCGCGACCGCCGGAGGAGGACCCCTTCGAGGTCCTCTTCAACGAGCCGGCCCTCTTCATCTAGCCGACCCTCGTCATCTGGTCGCGCCGGTCGCGTCCGGATCGACCCGCACGGACCACGGTGCTCCGTAGGCGCAGAAGAGTTCCCCGCCGTCCACGTCCGCCGCGGCGACCTCGAGCGCGCGGTGCGCCTCGAGCCCCCGGGCGAGCGCCCGGTGATAGCCGGTCATGATCGCGCTGGCTGCCTCGTCGGTGACGGGAGCCACCGCGGCCACGACGGACCGGACGCCGCAGCCGAGGAGGCTGGCGGTCAGGCCCATGGGCTCTTCGCCGGGTCGCACGTGGGCGCGGCCCACCTCGCAGGCCGACAGGACGACGTGGCGCGCCCCCACGCCCGCGCGCTGGAACTCGTGGGCGAAGACGGGGCCGTCCTCGAGGAGCACCTCGCTGAAGAGCGGGCTCTGGTCATGGTGTCGGCCGTGGGCGGCCACGTGCACGATGTCGGCCGACCGCAGGGCGTGCGTGAGCGCCGACCCCGTCGCCGCCGGGCCGCGCACGGCGGTCCCCGACCAGTCGCGCGCCACGGCGTCCACCTCGCAGGACGCGCGCGTCAGCCCCGGGCCGGCGAAGGCCGTGACGGCCGGGGCTGTGCCCGGCGCCCAGGTCTCGGCGCGCCCCGCCCAGAAGGTCGCGGTCGGACTGACCATGACCGGTCGACCGCGCAGATCCGGCAAGGCCCGCCACGGCAGGCTGGCGAGCAGCCGCGACGGCACGACGGCGACCGACTCGGTCCCCGGAAGCGCCGGGGCGAGCAGGGCCGACACGCGCCCGAGATCGCGATCGAGGCCGCGTCGCACGACGGACCGCAGGTGCGGGTCGGCGACCCGGGAGGACGTCACGAGTCCCGCCGCGACCCGCTCGGCGAGGTCGACGAGGTCGTCGCTCGGGCCGAGGTCGGTCACCCACGTCCGGTCTCCGTCGGTGCTCACGGCGTGCACGCGACCGGCGCGCACGACGATGCTGACGAGCCCGGTGGAGCGCTGCGCGGCGGCGGCCACGAGCGCGCGACCGGAGGCCGCGGCGAGTGCCGAGCCGCCCTCGGCGTCGGCACGATCCCAGTCATGCCGAGCGATGGTCCGCTCGAGACGAGAAGCCTTGTCCGCCAACGCTTCCCGGTGTGCGTCGTCGGCTTCGGCGAGCTCCGAACGCGTCTGTCGGAGTGCGGCGACCAGCTGGGCGAGGTCCTCATCGGCCGGTGGCGCCAGCGTGCGCAGCCGTTGGGAGACGGCACGCCACCGCTCGGAGGAGGTGAGCACCCGCAGTGCGTTCCCCGACTCGAGGGCCAGCCCGATGTCGAGGTCGCTGAGGCGGCGGGTGTGCAGGGCCCGGGCCGTCCGGGCCTCGGTGCCGACGTAGCGCGCCTGCTCCCGGGCGAGGGCCGAGGCGGCCGCCCGCAACCGGCGCGACGCCCGTGCGGGGTCCCCTTCGGCGATGGCTGCCGAGGCGTGGACGAGGTCGCGGTGCAACCGCTGGGGGAAGGTGAGGCCCGAGCCGCGAGACAGGGTGGCCAGCCGCGCGCGGGCGCGAGGCAGGTCGCCGATCGCGACCTCGGCCTCGCTCGCCAGCAGTGTCGCCTCGTGGCCGACGCCGCTGGCGACCGCGCCGTCGTCGGCGAGTTCACCGGCCCGACGGGCCACGGCCTCGAGGCGGTGTCCCGCAGCGAGATCCGCCTCGAGGTGCAGCAGTTCGGCGCGCACCCGCCACGGCTCCTCGCCGCGACGGCGGAAGGCCGCGACGGCCGACCGGGCGTGAACGGCCGCGGCCTCCGGGTCGTCGAGCAGGAGTGCCAGCCGTGCGCGCTCCATGGTGATCTCGCCGAGGTCGTGCCGTTCCCCGATCCGGGTGGCCTCGGACTCGGCGTCGCCGAGCCGGTCCGCGGCCTCATCGAGGAGGCCGGCGTCGAGGAGCACCCGGGCCAGATCGAGGTTGGCCGTGGAGCGGTGCATGTCAACGTCGAGAGCGTCGGCGCGGCCCATGAGCCGCAGGGCCGACGTCAGGTCGCCGGTGACGAAGGCGAGCCGGCCGAGGTTGTAGAGCGTCATGAAGTGGAGCGCGTCGAGGCCGTGCTCCTCGGCCAGGGCCGCGGCCTGTTCGAGGCTGGCGCGGCTGGCGGCGAACTCGTGGACCAACTGCTCGGCCAGCCCCCGGTTGAGCGCCAGGACCGTGGCGGCCTGCGGCGGTAGCCCCGCATCGGGGTCCACGGAGCGCAGCGCCGCGAGCGACTCGCGCCAGCGCCCCGATCGGCCGAGCAGCCCGGCCCGCTGGATCGCGGACAGGGCCCGCGTCGCCGGGGTGAGGCCCGGGGTGGCGTCGACCTCGTCGAGCAGCGCCAGCGCCTCATCCCGGTGCTGACGCAGGTGCAGGCTCAGCGCCAGCGTGACCTTGGACCGGTCCGCCAGATCCCGCGGCAGGTCCGCCGCACCCGGACCCTGGGTGGCACGCAGCACGCGCCGCAGCAGCCGCTCGGCCTCGGCGGGCCGCCCGACGTTGTTGGCCGTGCGGGCCCGGTCGAGCAGGGACTCGAGATCGGCGTGCGTCGGTCGCGCGATGGGGTCACCTCACAGGTCGACGGCGGGGGTGATGACGGGCCGTCCACCGTCCGTGGGATGGAAGACGAACTGCACCATCCCACGACGCACGGAGCGGGCGGCGAAGTGGCCGTCCTCGTCGGGGGTCGCGCGGGTCTCGCGGCCCACTTCGCGGATCTCCACCTCGACCGATGCGCCGGTGACCCATCCGTCGATCCGGACGGTTGCGGAGTCCACGGCCGTCACCGTCACCATGACGGTCAGGCCGGTGCTGGTGAAGGAGAGGGTCTCGGCGCGGGTGTAGTCGACGGAGCGCACGAGCTCGCCTGCGCCGAGGAGTTCGAGCTCGGCGATCTCGGCCTGCAGCGCGCGGGCCGTGAGGGCGAACTTGATGTCGTCGGTCATCCCCGCCGGCACGGGATCCACCTTCGCCGCCACGGAACGCAGCTGCTCGAGGATCTGGTCGTCGACGTCATCGAGGGGGCCCATCGGGTCCATCGCCGGGCCCTGTGCGGAGGGGGTCATGACGTCACCCACTGCGGGTCGGTGAGCAGGGCCGCCCGGAGTTTCGCCAGACAGCGGCCGCGGGTCGGGCCGATGCTGCCGATCGGCATCCCGAGCGACTGGGCCACGTGCGCGTAGTCCGGGCGGTCGGCGAAGGCGATCACACGCAACAGGGCACGACACCGCGGGCTGAGGGAGGAGACCTGTCGCCACAGGGCGCCGTCGCTCTCCGCCAACACGCTCAGGTCGGCCGGGTCGGCATCGGTGTCGGGGAGCTCCTCGTCGAGCTCGGTGTCGGCGCGGCCGGCGACCTTCGCGACCCGCCAGCTCTCCCGACGGACCGTGACGAGCAGCCAACCCATGACCGCGCGCGGATCGCGGATGTCGTCGGCCTTCTCGACCAGTCGCAGCCACGCCTGTTGCACGACGTCCTGGGCCGCCGCGGCCTCCAGGCCGATGCCGCGGGCGGTGTGCCAGAGCAGGGGAGTGAGCAGCTCCACCAGCTCGTCCATCTGCTGCACGTCCCCCGACCGATAGGCGGCGAAGGCGGCCCCGGCTCGGGCCGCGGTCGTCTCGCCCGACGACGTCACCATGGCGCCCCTCCCGTTGCTCGAGCCGCGAGGTGGGCCCGGTTGTCCGTCACGACCGACGCCACGGCGTCGACTACCGTGCCACCGCCGGTGAGGGCGGCGGCGATGTCCCCGGCGATCCAGGGGGCGGCGAAGGAGGTGCCGCTCCACAAGGCGAATCCCGAGGAGAAATCGTCGGGGTCGACCGTCGCGCGCGGCAGCGGGTCGCGGCGGTCGACGTGGATCGAGCGGCCGCGGGACCCGGAGAGCGTCGTCGGCACGGTGCTGACGACGCCGGCTCCCGGCGCGTGCGCGTTGATCCACGTGCCGTTGTTGGAGAAGAGGGCAACCGTGCTCAGGTCGGGGTTGAGTGCCCCGACGCTGGTCATCGGCACGCCGGTCGTGATGACCGGGCGGTGCGCGGCGGGGAAGAACGGGTGGTCGGTCCCGTCGTTGCCGGCCGCGGCGACGACGGCGACGCCGGCCTCGGCCAGAGCGCGAAGGGCGGCGAGCAGCGGTCCGTCGTCAGCCGCCTCGTCCGGGCTCTCGTGGTAGTACCCCATCGACAGGTTGAGGACGTCGATCCGGCCCTCGCCGGAGAGGTGCCGACGCAGGAGCTGGTTGAGGGCGACGATGACCTCGTGCTCGGCCACGGCGCCGTCGGCGGGCATGACCGGCAGGGCGAGGATCTCCGCCTGCGGACAGCGCTGCCGGATGATGCCGGCGATGAAGGTGCCGTGCCCCGGCTGGCGGTCGAGGCCGCCGTTGAGCGGGTCGGTGACGACGCCCCGGTACTCGGGATCGGTCGGCGTTCCCGTGCCGACGTGGGCCCGGATGCCGATCGGCTGCTGGTCGCACTCGACGTCCTCGGTGATGCCGTCGAGGAAGGTCACGCCGTCGTCGGCGGTGAACCACGGGTGGGGTCCGACGCCGGTGTCGAGGATGGCGACGACCGGCACGTGGGCGACCTTCGGCGCGGTCAGGCGGGGGTCGGGCGCGCTCCACATGACGGGGGTGCGCCCACCGATGCCGGGCTCCCCGTACTCGGCGATGCCCTGGCCGACGCCACCCCAGTGACCGCCGACGCCACCCCAGTGACCGCCGACGCCACCCCAGTGACCGCCGACGCCACCCCAGTGACCGCCGACGCCGTCGAGTGTCGGGCACGCGGTGACGAGGTGGTCGAGGGCGACCTGAGTGTGGTCAAGTCCGGCCTGCCGGGCCGCGGCGAGCAGCTCCCAGGCGTCCGCAGGTGCCGCGGGGCCGTCGTCGGCCGGTTCGAGGTGCACGCGGGTCCACCACGTGTCATCGAAGGCGGCCTGCCGCTCGTCCGCGTCGTATGTCCTCGCCAGTTCGGTCTCACGATCGGTCACGGTCAGCCGCATCGCGTTGCCGAGACCGGCGGCGATGTCGTCGAGCTGCGCGATGGTGCGTGCCCCGCGCCGGCCCGGTAGGCCGCGCACGAGGAGGCTGTCGGCGAGGTAGGCGGTGGGTTGCGGGGTGCGGCGAGCAACCCCCTTCGCGCCCGTGGTCCGCACGGCCCGGGCACTCGACGGGTCGAGGACGCGGGCCCCGAATCGCTCGGCGAGGGCACGGGACATTCCGGGGACGGGGGCCGGTCCGTGCGGGCGGCGCGCGGCGCCCGGCGTGCGCGACGTGTCGGTCATCTGAGCTCCTGAGGGCCTGGCCAGGGTCGGCCGGACTGGCTGGCCGCGACCCCGACCAGCGTAGTGAGGCGGCGGGTCATGGATGAGGAGTTCGGGGAAGCCGCCCTGATACCTCGTGGGCCCGACGAACCTGCGGTGATCGCTCGTCGGAGAATTTTTCGCCGGCGATGTATCAGCCAGCCGGACGCCCTCTCCTTGGTGTCGCACGGTCCCACAAGGGGACGTGGCGAGAGGACGACGAGATGACGAATGCATCTGTGCTCAGCGCAGACGTCGGCGCCCTGGTGGGCGCCGGTGCAGGCAGGTCACCGCAGCCGATCGGGGGATTCGGCCCGGTGGACCTCGTCATGCTCGATCGACTGGCGGAGGCCCTCGGCCGCCGTCTGGCCCGGCTGCATGGCCCAGCGGGTGGGGACACCGCACCTGCCGTGCAGCCGTGGCCACTCTCGCCCACGTGCGTCCTGCCGGAGATGGCGGCCGCCGTCCCCGGCAGCGTCCTCGACGGCGTGCTTGCGGTCGCCGAGGAACCGGAGGTGCGCGACGCGCTCGAGGCCGCCGGCCGCGACTGGACGGCGAGCGCGACCATCCACGGCGAGATCCTCGGGGCTCAGGTCGACACCTGGCTGAGCGCGATGCCGCGAGCCCTCGACGACGGCTCGGATCTCGTCACGTTCATCGACCTCGGCGTCGCCCGCGGCGCGGGGGACCCCGGGTGGGACCTCGTGTCCGTCGAAGGCGCGCTCCGAGCGCGCGACCCGCGCCCCGGGCGTCCCGCGGTGGGGCACTGCATCGCCGCGTACCACGACGCCGGCGGTCCGGGCAGCCGCACGCCGCAGTTGCGCTGCGCCTTCAGCCTCGTCGAGGCGTGGCGCCTGGCGTTGTCGCTGCGCTACCCCCGCCGCCGCTCCGAGGTGGCGCGGATCGAGGTCATGGTGGCCCTGGCTCGCCGCCATGCGACGGCCCCGATGGTGAGTTCTCGAGCTCGCACCTGACGTACCGGGTCGCCGCGGCCGGAGGGGGCCGCGGCGACCCGGTGACACGGTGACCGGTGACACGGCGACCCGGTGACACGGCGACGCCCCCGACCGAAACGGCCGGGGGCGCCATCACGTGCGGTGGCGGCGGGTCAGCTCGGATGCGCCTGCGCGGAGGTCGCGTCGGTGTCGTCGGTCAGCGTCGACGGGATGTCGCGCGACGGGTCGGCCGGGATGCGGTTGGCGCTGGCGCGCAGTCGCTCACCGGCGGTGCGAGCCACCCCGCTGACGGCGTCGAGCGCGGCCGGGGCCGCCTTCGTCTTGGCGGCGTGCTTGGCCTGGGCGACCTGCGCTTGGACCGGCTCCGAGCTCCACAGCTGCTGGGAGGCGCGCTTGATCTGGAGGTAGCGCTCGTGGCCGGCGCGCGCGCCGAGGACGTAGCCGGCGGCGGCGCCGATCAGGAAGGAGAACTTCGCCATGGGAGGAGGTCCTTTCGTGGATCGCGCTCGACCCTACCCGGCACGACCCCGAAGCACCTCGGGCAGGACCCACCAGAGGACGATGAACCCCGTCGTCGCGATACCGAGCGTCACACGGCCGGGACCATCGCCGAAGACGACGGTGAAGATGAGCCCGGCGACGACGGCGATGCACAGCGCGAGGCAGATGAGGCCCGAGCGGACGAGGGCGTCCGTGGCCGTGATGAGCGCGGCCCGGCGGTGTCGTCCGAAGAGCAGGCGGTGGATGCTCACCGGCGCGATGAGCAGGCCCGTGGAGACCAGGGCCAGGGTGACCGAGGCGACGTAGAGCCAGAGGCCCTGGCCCTCAAGGCCGGCGAAGTTCTGCTGGAAGGGGAGCATGAGCAGGAAGCCCGTGAGGATCTGGACTCCCGTCTGCATGACGCGCAGTTCCTGGAGGAGCTCGATCCAGTGACGGTCGAGGCGCTCCATGTCGTCCTCGGCGTCGCGGTTGTAGCCGTCGTCGGAGTACCGGCCGTGCGGGGGCGCCATTCGTGCATCGTGTCAGGTTGGGTGAGTGTGGGAGGGCGTCCGTGGAAGGTGGGTTGAGTCCGGCTGCGGCGGGTTGGCCGGGTCTGGCCCGCCGACTGCGGAAGCCCAGTCTGGCGGCGGGTGTGGGATTTGAACCCACGAGAGGTTGCCCTCTGGTCGCTTTCAAGGCGACTGCACTCGGCCACTATGCGAACCCGCCCGGCCCCGCACTCGGCGGAGACGTTCGGACCAACGGTAGTCGGGAGCGTTCGCGGCGGCGCACTCCGGTTCGCGCGGTTCGCCAACCGGGGGTTCACTGGGACCCATGACGTGCTGCTCGATCATCCCGCCGTACATCCTCGAGCGGCTCGCCGCGGGCTCCGCGGGGGAGACGGCCGCGGCGCGTGCGGACCAGACCCTGCGGGTGCAGGAGCGGCTGCGCCGGGACCGACTCGGGGTCGCCGGCCGAGCGACCCGGCCCGGCCTGCCCGTCATCGAGCCGCTCCCCGGCGATGGCCCGCACCGCACGATCCACGATGCGGCCGGCACCGAGGACCTCCCCGGCGTCGTCGTCCGGCGCGAGGGCGAGGACCCCACCGACGACGCGTCCGTGACCCGCGCCTACGACGGGCTGGGCGCGACGTGGGACCTCCTGGCCACGTACGGCCGCGACTCCCTCGACGGTCGCGGGTTGCCGCTGACTGCCACGGTCCACTTCGGGCAGCACTACGACAACGCCTTCTGGGACGGCTCCCGGATGGTCTTCGGCGATGGCGACGGCGTCATCTTCAACGACTTCACGTGCAGCGTCGACGTCATTGGTCACGAACTCGTCCACGGCGTCACGCAGTACACCTCGGGCCTGAACTATCGAGGCCAGTCCGGGGCCCTCAACGAGTCCGTCTCCGATGTCTTCGGGGTCCTCGTGCGGCAGCGCCTACTGGGGCAGCGTGCCGAGGACGCCGACTGGCTCATCGGCGCAGAACTCCTGGCGCCGGGCGTGCACGGGGTCGCCCTGCGCTCCATGGCCGCTCCCGGCACGGCCTACGACGACCCGCGTCTGGGCAAGGATCCGCAGCCGGACCACCTCGACGACTTCGTCGTCACGTCGGACGACAACGGGGGAGTGCACCTCAACTCCGGCATCCCCAACCGCGCCTTCCACCTTGCCGCGACGGGCATCGGTGGCCACGCATGGGAGGGCGCCGGGGCGATCTGGTGGGACACCATCACCGGCGACATTCGCGCCGACTGTGACTTTGCGACCTTCGCCGGGCTGACCGTGCGCGCCGCCCGGGCGCGCTTCGGGGGCCGCGAGGCCGACGCCGTGGCGGCGGCCTGGACGAAGGTCGGGGTGAGTTCGTCCCCTTCGTCCTCCGCTCCCACCGCTCCCACGCCGCGACAGGACGAGCCGAGCGAAGGGGGCTGGCCCCCGGCCACCCTGACGCTGCGGCGGACGGGTGGGTTCGCGGGGCAGGTGCGCGAACGGCGCGTCGACGTGGGCGCGCTCCCCGAGTCGGACGCCGCAGCCTGGCAGGACCTGTTGCGCGGTCGAGGCCTCACCGACCTCGCCGGCGCGCCCAGCCACCCCGACGCCTACTGCTACGGCGTGACGTGCGACGCCCCGGCGCTCGACGTCCTCGTCCCCGAGCCGGCGCTTCCGCAGAGCGTGCGTGACCTCTTCGAGCGGACCCTGCGGGGATAGTCTCCGATCGTGCCCCAGCAACCCGTCATCGCCATCCTCAACGGCCCGAACCTCAACCTGCTCGGGGAGCGGGAGCCGGAGGTCTACGGGCACGACACCCTCGCCGACGTCGAGCGTCGCTGCCGCGCACGGGCGGATGAACTCGGACTCGCCGTGGACTTCCGGCAGACCAACCACGAGGGCGTCATGATCGACGCGATCCACGAATTGCGTTCCAGCGCAGCCGGATTCGTCGTCAACGCGGCTGGTTGGACGCACACCTCGGTCGCCATCCGCGATGCCCTCGCCGCGGTCCGCGGTCCCATCGTCGAGGTGCATCTGTCGGACATCCACGCCCGCGAGGAGTTCCGCCATTTCTCCTACATTTCGGACCTCGCCGTCGAGGTCATCGTCGGCCGCGGCGTGACCGGTTACGAGGACGCACTGACCCTCCTCGCGGAGCCGCGCGAGGACGGCGATCGAGGTGCTTTCTCGACCCCATGAATCGCGTTTCTGCGTGCTAGCGTTTGCCGTGGTTGCAGCAGCAGTTCCTCGCAGGTCGAAGAAGTGCCCGCCTCACGGCGGGTCAGATTTGTCGTAGGGGGCATGTCCCCTTGGTTGTGGGGTGTAGGTGCAGCCAGGGGTCCACGAGGTGTGGGCTCCATTGGCTATCAGAAAGAGATTCACCCCATGGCACAGGGATCCGTCAAGTGGTTCAACGCTGAAAAGGGCTTCGGCTTCATCGCCCAGGACGGCGGCGGACCGGACGTCTTCGTTCACTACTCGGCCATCGACAGCTCGGGCTACCGCTCCCTCGAAGAGGCACAGCGCGTCGAGTTCGAGGTCACCCAGGGCCCCAAGGGCCCGCAGGCTGAGCACGTCCGCGCGGTCTGACCGCACGGCGGGGCAACCCGTCTGACGCTCTGAGAGCCCCTCGGCCCCCTTCGGGTCGGGGGGCTCTCGCGTACCCTGCGGCACCCCGAGTTTGGGATCGCTGATGTCCCAAACTCGGGGGAAGGGGAGCGGAAGTGCCGGGTTCGGAGGTGGCTCACAGGTTCATCCCCCTACACTCTCGGACAGCCGCCACAGCCGAACCCTCGGAGCATCCCCGCCGTGACCCCGCCCCACACCGTCGACGAGTCAGGTCATGACGCCGTCGACGGCCAGCACTCGACGCGCAGGGGGCGGCTCGAGGCCCGGAGGCAACTTCGGCGCGACAGCCGGCACCCGCTGCTGCGTCGGGCCGGCATTGCCGGTCTGGTTGCGGCGGCCCTCGCGACCGGTGGCGCGGGCTTCGCCTACGTCTCCCTCAACGGCAACATCAACCGCGTCGACGTCTCCCACATCCTCGGCGCGCGGCCCTCCCAGAGCACCGGCGACGAGCGCGCCCTCAACATCCTCGTCATGGGGTCCGACACCCGCGAGGGCCTCGGCACGACCGAGTTCGGCAAGGACACCATCGATGGCGGCGCCCACTCGGACACGAACCTGCTCGTGCACCTGTCCGCCGACCGGCAGGCCGCGACCGTCGTCTCGATCCCGCGCGACTCGATGACGATGGCGCCGCGCGACTGCACGGACCCGGCGTCGACGGTCGAGGACGGCATCGTCCGCCAGTGGAACTACAACTTCAACAAGGGCGGTCCGGGCTGCACCGTCAAGACCCTCGAGGGCCTGACGGGCATCTACGTCGACCACTTCGTCGTCGTGGACTTCCGCGGGTTCCAGACCATGGTCGACGCGCTCGGCGGGGTCGAGGTGTGCACGCCGGTGGCCATCGACGACAAGGACTCCGGCCTCCAGCTCGACGCCGGGCGACACCGGCTCCAGGGCAAACAGGCCCTCGGCTACGTCCGCGTCCGCAAGACGGTGACCGGCGGGTCCGACCTCAACCGGATCAAGCGGCAGCAGGCCTTCATGTCCTCGATCGTCCAGGAGGCCACGAAGACGTCGCTGCTCCTGCGCCCCGATCGGCTCTACAACTTCCTCGAGGCTGCGACCGGGTCGATGACCACGGACCAGGACCTCGGATTCGGCACCATGACCGACGTGGCCAGCAGCCTCAAGGGGCTCGGCGTCGGCAACGTGCAGTTCGTGACCGTCCCCAACGAGGTCTATCCGCAGGACCCCAATCGTGTGCAGTGGGCCGCTGCGGCCGACGAGCTCTGGGAGTCGATCCGACTCGACAAGCCGCTGCCCGGTGCGGAGACGACGAAGGAGGCCGAGGACGAAACGTTGACCGTCTCCCCGGCCGACATCGTCGTCCGCGTGGTCAACGTCGCTGGGGTCCCCGGGCTGGCGCGTCAGGAGTCCGCAGCGCTCGCCGTCCAGGGATTCCAGGCAAGCGCCGGGGACGGCGAGGCGGGCACGAGCACCGGCGTGGTCGTGCGACACAGCACGAGTGCGGCCGAGGCTGCTCGGACCGTGGCGGCCGCCTTCCCCAAGGCCAAGATGGTCGTGGACGAGACCCTCGACGACGTCGTCGAGGTGCGCCTCGGTGTCGGCGCCGGACACGTCCGCGAGGTCTCCAACCGAGTCGGTACGGAGCCGCTCCCGGTGCCGACCGTCGAGTCGGGGACGTCCGCCCCGGGTGCGTCGATCGAGACGCGCAAGGCCGACGCCGACATCTGCGCCTGACCGGCGGTGTGTGACGAGCAGGCGTCTCGCTGGGGCGTTTTGCTCGAGGCGACGGGCGACCGTTACCCTGTGCAGGTTGTCTGGAGGCGTCGCCTAGTCCGGTCTATGGCGCCCGCCTGCTAAGCGGGTTTGGGGCTACAACCCCATCGAGGGTTCAAATCCCTCCGCCTCCGCCAATTGAGATGGCCCCGGGAGTCCGCTGCCGGGGCCTTCCTCATGTCGCGGCTCCCCGCGCTCCTCTCGTCGAGCCCCCCGCCCCACCGATATCGGGTCACCCGATATTCGCAGCGTTACCCGGGTTCGCATGTCGGGTGAAGCGCACCTTTGTCGGGTGAAGCACCCACGCGTGCCTCATCCCCGGGTTTGGGACACCTGATGTCCCAAACTCGGCCGAAGGGGGCCCGCCGCCCCCAGTAATGGACACCTGATGTCCAAAACTCGGCTGAAGGGGGCAGGGCGGAGGGGCGGAGCGCGGAGGGGGAGGGGGCGCGCCTCAGCGGAGGGTGGCCCGCGTCGCGGGCACGGGCTCCTTGCGACCGGCCCAGTTCGGGGGCGCCAGGGCCGGTGCGAGCGAAGGGAGCGCGGCCGGGTCCGTGGGGTGCGTCCCGCGGGGCTGACTGCCGACCTGGTGCGACATGTGGTGCGACGAACCGTCGCTCGGGTGGGCGGGGGTGGCGGGCAGGTAGGGCACGGGGACCTCCGGGTGTCGGTGGGTGGTGTCGGTGCGGGTGGACGGCCGCCGGCTCGGGGCAGATGCTCCGCGTCCGGCGGCCGTGCTCCCCAGTCGAGTCCCCGAGACTGTGGCGCTCCTGTGCCGCAGCCGTCGGAACGCTGCGTCTTCCCGGGCGGCCCTCACGCTGGGCAGACGCGCCCACAGGATTCACACAGCCGACCCATGGCCAGCACGCACCCTCGTGCGGTCTCATGGACCCATGAGCACGCGACCTTCCACCGCCGGGCCGTCCCTGACCCGCGCCGACGGCAGCCCCGTCCGCCTCCTCGTCGTCGACGACGAGAGCAACCTCGCCGAACTGCTGTCGATGGCGTTGCGCTACGAGGGCTGGGAGGTCCGCACCGCTGCGACGGGCAGTGAGGCCGTCCGGGCGGCGCGCGATTTCGGCCCCGACGCCGTCGTGCTCGACATGATGCTGCCCGACTTCGACGGCCTCGAGGTCCTGCGCCGGATGCGAGCGGACGACCCCGGCGTCCCCGTCCTCTTCCTCACCGCACGGGACGCCGTCGAGGACCGTATCGCCGGACTGACGGCCGGCGGCGACGACTACGTGACGAAGCCCTTCTCCCTCGAGGAGGTCGTCGCGCGAGTCCGCGCGCTCATGCGCCGCACCGCCGTCGTGACCACCGAGAGCAGCTCCCTGCTCGTCGTCGGCGACCTCACGATGGACGAGGACAGCCACGAGGTCATGCGTGCCGGCACGGAGATCTCCCTGACGGCCACCGAGTTCGAGCTGCTTCGCTATCTCATGCGCAACCCCAAGCGCGTCCTGTCCAAGGCGCAGATCCTCGACCGCGTCTGGAACTACGACTTCGGCGGCCAGGCCAACGTCGTCGAGCTCTACATCTCCTACCTGCGCAAGAAGATCGATGCCGGCCGCGAGCCGATGATCCACACCTTGCGGGGCGCGGGATACGTGCTCAAGCCGGCCACGTGAAGCCGGCGACCTGGACCCTGCGCCGCAAGCTCGTGGCCGCGGTCCTCCTGCTCTTTCTCGTCGTGACGACCCTGACCGGCGTCCTGACGACCCTGGCCGCGCGCCAGTACCTCACCCAGCAGGTCGACGCAGATCTCCTCTCGACCGCCGGCCGGTTCGTCGCCGCGATCGACGGTGAGCCGGAGGAGGGGCCGCGGGGCGGTCGAGGCGGTCCGCCGCCCGGCAGCGGCAACGGCGTCCTTCAGCTCGTGCTCCTCGACGGCGCCGTCGTCGTCGACGAACACGGTCAGGAGCTCAACTACGCCGTCAACGCCAAGGGCCAGAACGACTCCCTCGATGCAGACCAGGTCGCGGAGCTCAACGCGGCCGGCCTCGGCCGGTCGCCGCGGACGGTCGACCTCGGCGGGGACATCGGCGACTACCGCCTCGTCTCGACGCGCACGGTTGAGGGCTGGACCGTCGTCACCGGCGTGCCGGTCGGGCCCGTCGATGCGACGGTCCGGGTCATCGGTCTCATCGTCGCCGGGGCCGGTGGGCTCGGGCTGGCGGCCGTCGGCGCCGGCGGCACGTATCTCGTGCGTCGCAGCCTCGAACCCCTCGACCGTGTGGCCGCCACGGCTCGGCGTGTGTCCGAGCTGGAGCTCGACTCCGGCGCCGTCGCGCTCGCGGAACGTGTGCCGGCCGCGGACACGAACCCGTCCACCGAGGTCGGTCAGGTCGGCCTGGCGCTCAATGGCCTGCTCGACAACGTCGGTGGCGCCCTCGCCGCGCGCCACGAGTCAGAGATGCGGGTCCGCCAGTTCGTCGCCGACGCCAGCCATGAGCTGCGCACCCCGCTCGCCTCGATCCGTGGCTACGCCGAGCTGTCCCGCCGAGAGCGCGAGCCCGTCCCGCCGGGGGTGACCCACGCTCTCTCCCGCGTCGAGTCCGAGGCACTGAGGATGCAGGACCTCGTCGAGGACCTCCTGCTGCTGGCCCGGCTCGATGCCGGCCGGCCGCTCGAGCGCGAGCCCGTCGACCTCACCCTCCTCGCGATGGACGTCGTCAGCGACGCCCGGGCGGCATCGCCGGGCCACCGGTGGGAGCTCGACCTGCCCGCCGAGCCCGTGGAGGTCGTCGGGGACCGAGCGCGCCTGCACCAGGTCGTCGCCAACCTGCTGGCCAACGCGCGCACGCACACCCCCGCGGGCACGCGCGTCACGACACGACTGCGGAACGAAGGGGGACGGGTCACCCTGTCCGTCGCCGACGACGGCCCGGGCATCCCGGAGGCGTTGCAGCCGACCATCTTCGAACGCTTCACCCGCGGTGACGACTCGCGGCAGCGCGCGTCGGGGAGCACCGGCCTCGGCCTGTCGATCGTCGACGCCGTGACCCGCGCGCACCACGGACAGGTGAGCGTGGAGTCCGCCCCGGGGCGGACGACCTTCACGGTCGCCCTGCCGGCCTGACGGAGTCATCGGGGCCCCAAAGGGGCACCACATGAACGACACAGGCTCCGGTCCGAGTGTGGGGGCATGGACACGATGACCTATGCCGCGGGCCCTTCCGGTCCCGCCCCCGCGCCGCTGCCGACCACCTCCTCCGAGACGCGTACCGACGGCCCACGCGGCCGGGTCGCCCGCCTCTGGCGCGGGGACCCGTCGGATCCGACATGGGCCCGCCCGTCTTTGCTCCTGTTGCTCCTGGCGACGGCCGCCTTCTACTTCTGGAACCTCACCTCGAGCGGCTGGGCCAACTCCTTCTATTCGGCCGCGGCTCAGGCCGGGTCCGAGAGCTGGACGGCGCTCTTCTACGGCTCGTCCGACGCGTCCAACGCGATCACGGTCGACAAGCCGCCGGCGTCGATCTGGGTCATGGCCCTGTCCGTCCGGCTGCTGGGGCTCAACTCCTTCGCGATCCTCGCGCCGCAGGTGCTCATGGGGGTGGCCGCGGTCGGTGTCCTGCACGCCACGGTCAAGCGCCACTTCGGCGCCGCGGCGGGCCTGCTCGCCGGCGCGGTCCTCGCGCTCACGCCGGTCGCCGTCCTGATGTTCCGCTTCAACAACCCGGACGCACTGCTCGTCCTGCTCATGACGCTCGCGGCGTGGGCCACGGTGCGGGCCGTCGATGCCGGTTCCACCCGCTGGTTCGTGCTGGCGGGCGTGTTCCTCGGCTTCGGCTTCCTCACGAAGACCCTGCAGGTCCTGCTCGTCATCCCCTTCCTCGGGCTGGCCTTCCTCGTCGCCGCGGACACGACGCTGCGGCGCCGGATCATCGGTTCGGTCGCGGGGGCTGCGGCCTTCCTCCTCACTGCAGGCTGGTGGGTTGCCATCGTCGAGCTCGTCCCCGAGAGCATGCGCCCCTACATCGGTGGCAGCCAGACGAACTCGTTCCTCGAGCTCACCTTCGGCTACAACGGCCTCGGCCGCATCAACGGCAACGAGACCGGCTCCGTGGGCGGCGGCAACGGCTGGGGTGAGACGGGCCTCGGGCGCATATTCAACGCCTCCATCGGCGGTCAGATCTCGTGGCTCATCCCGACGGCCGTCATCCTGCTCATCGCCGGTCTGGCGCTGCGTGGCCTTGCGCCGCGCACCGATCGTCGGCGCGCTTCCTACATCGTGTGGGGCGGCTGGCTGCTCGTGACGCTGCTGACCTTCTCGCTCATGGCCGGCATCTTCCACGAGTACTACACGGTGGCGCTGGCGCCGGCCGTCGCGGCACTCGTCGGGATGGGCGCGAAGGAGGCCTGGGAGAACCGCGCCAACCTGATCGGCGCGTTCGCGTTGGCGGCTGCTACGGGCGCCGCGGCGCTGTGGGGCTTCGTCCTGCTCGGGCGGACGAGCGAGTACGACGGGTTGAAGTGGGCCGTGCTGTTCGTCGGCCTCGCGGCCGCCTTCGGGATGCTCGTGCTGACGCGCCTACCGCGTCGGGGCACCGCGGTCGTCTCGGCCGCCGCCATCGCCGCCGGCCTCGCCGGACCCGCCGCCTACAGCCTGACGACGGTCAGCGAGGCGCACACCGGATCCATCGTCACGGCCGGTCCCGCGACCATGGGCGGGCGCGGCATGGGTGGCCCGGGTGGCATTCGCGGTCAGGGCTTCCCCGGCGGGTCGCCCGGCCAGGCCCCGCCCGGCATGACGCAGGGCCAGGTGCCGCAGGGCATGGCCCAGGGCCAGACGCAGGGTGGCGGTGGCATGGGCGGACTGCTCGACGCCGGCACGCCGAGCACCGAGGTCATCGCGGCTCTGTCCGAGGACGCCGAGAGCTATCGCTGGGTTGCCGCCGCCGTGGGTTCGCAGAGCGCGGCCGGCCTCCAGCTCGGCACCGAGCTGCCGGTCATGGCCATCGGCGGGTTCAACGGGTCCGACCCGTCCCCGACCCTCGAGCAGTTCCAGCAGTACGTCGCGGACGGTGACATCCACTACCTCGCGGCCAGCGGTGGCGGCATGGGTGGCAGGGGAGGCAGCTCGGGCGGATCGAGCGCCAGCTCGGAGATCACCACGTGGGTGAGCGAGAACTTCACGTCGGTGACCATCGACGGGTCGACCTTCTATGACCTCACCCAGCCCCTGGACGAGACCGGGGCGGCCACGGCCACCTCCTCGACGAGCAACGTCTGAGGCGCGCCGTGAAAGCACCCGTCCTCGATGTCGTCGTTCCCGTCTTCAACGAAGAGGTCACGCTCGACGCCTCGGTCCGCCGACTGCACGCGCATCTCGTCGCGACCTTCCCCTACCCCTTCCGCATCACCGTGGCGGACAACGCGAGCACGGACGCCACCCTCGAGGTGGCCGGCCGGCTCGCGGGTGAGCTCGACGGCGTCGACGTCGTCCACCTCGAGCAGAAGGGTCGGGGTCGGGCGCTGAAGCGGGTCTGGCTCGCCTCCGATGCGAGCGTGCTCGCCTACATGGACGTCGATCTGTCGACCGACCTCGACGCCCTGTGGCCGCTGGTGGCACCCCTGATGTCCGGGCACTCGGATGTCGCCATCGGGACGCGCCTGCATCGGGACTCCCGGGTCGTGCGGGGAGCCAAGCGGGAGGCCATCTCGCGGGGCTACAACCTCATGCTGCGCACCGCGTTGGGCGCGAGCTTTTCCGATGCGCAGTGCGGGTTCAAGGCGATCCGGGCCGACGTCGCCCACGAACTGTTGCCGCTGGTCGAGGACCCGACGTGGTTCTTCGACACCGAACTCCTCGTGCTTGCGCAGCGGTCCGGCCTGCGCATCCACGAGGTGCCGGTGGACTGGTTCGACGACCCCGACTCGCGGGTCGACATCGTCCGGACCGCGAAGGACGACCTGCGCGGCATCCGCCGGATGAAGAGGTCCTTCGCGCGCGGGTTCCTCCCGACGGAGGACATCCGGTCGCGGATGGGACGGACGTCGCCGGCCTCCGGTGTGGGTGCGCACGCCGTCCGCTTCGGCATCGTCGGGGCGGCCACGACCGTGCTGCACCTGGCCCTCTTCGCGCTCCTGACGTCGGGGGCGATCGGGGGCGGTGTGGGCTCACAGACCGCCAACGTCGTCGCGCTGCTGCTCTCGACCATCGTGAACACGGCCGCCAACCGGCGCTGGACCTTCGGGATCCGCGGGCCGGGGAGCGCGCTGCGGCACCACCTGCAGGCGCTCGGTGTCTTTGCCGTGACGTGGGGCCTGACCGCCGCCGCGCTCGCGGGGCTGCACGCCTTCTGGGGCGACGCGCCCACGGCAGTCGAGACTGTCGTCGTCGGGGTGGCCAATGTCGTGTCGACCGTCGTGAAGTTCGCGGCCATGCGGGCGTGGATCTTCGCCGAGCGATCTGTCGCGGCCTCGCCGGCGTCAGAGATCGCCGCTCGCGACGCAACCTCGGGCCGCCTTCCGGCCGGGCGGTGACACTCGCGCCGTGGGGGGCGCTCGCCATCGTGCTGGGGGCCGCACTGAGCGCCCCCGCGATCCGCGCGTACCGCTCTGCGCGAGCGTCCTGAGCCGGTCGATTTCGTCCCTGACGCTCGAGCCGGTACTCTCTTCCCTTGTCGCCGGGACGATTCCGAGCGGCCTGCGCCCGTAGCTCAACGGATAGAGCATCTGACTACGGATCAGAAGGTTAGGGGTTCGAATCCCTTCGGGCGCACTCTGTGTTGAGACAGACGACGGACCCCCGGTCAGCGGAAACGCTGTCGGGGGTTTACTCGTGCGACGTGCCAGAAGGTGAGTGACCGGGCCCCGACCGCCATGCGGATCGGGGCCCGACGCAGGTCCGGACGGAGCATCGGGGGCCGTCCTCGTTCCGGTCGCCGAAATGTCGCGCTCGCGCTAATCTCGCCGCGGTTGCTCCGTTGCAACGGGTTTGCCTTGTTTGTCGCGTGGTGATCGCAGGGTGAGGTGTCGTGCGACCTGCTCCAACCGCGGGACGTCCTTCACGCAGAATCGAGATCTCGCATGAGCCGCTCAGGCCTTTCACGCTCCCTGCTCGCCGTTGCCTCCGGCGCCCTCGTCATCGGGGGCCAGGTCGCACTCGCCACGTCCTCGTCGGCAGCGGAGGCGCCCGTCGCCAACGACGACATTCCCTACGAGGCGCCCATCCACACCTACCGCCAGACGTCCTCGGGGCTGACGGGCGGCATCACCACGTGCGGCCTCACGGCCGGCGACTTCGTCCCCTTCGGTAAGGGTTGGGGCAGCGACGAGCTGGCCAACGACGTCGTGGCGGCCGGCGCCACGAGCACCTTCTCCGTGGAGCAATCGTTGACGTACGGGCACCTCGAGACGATCACCTCGCCCACGGCCGCGACGCAGTGGCGCTACGTCTACGACGGCGGCGCCCCGGACAACGCCGTCGAGCGGATCACCTACACCGTCACCGACGTCAACGGGTCGGACTCCGGGCAGGTGCTCTACACGCTCAACACGAAGCCGTGCGGCGCGTTCGTCTCCTCCACGCTCACCGAGCTCGCGAAGGGGTCCGCCACGGTCACCATCGGCGTGCCCGGCACGGTCACCAACCTCTACGGCTCCGCCATCCTGCCCGAGTGGAGCACCCTGAAGCAGCCCTACGGCAGCTCGACCTCCACGGGCTCGGCGATCACCTTCACGGTCAAGCCCGGGATCGACCGCTCGCGCGACCGCTACCAGACGCTCGTCTACAGCTACGTCGACGCGTCGGGCGCCACCGCGACGGCGGCAACGCAGTTCCTCATCCCGAAGCAGGCCGGGGGAGCGGGCAAGCTCTGACCGCACACACGAAGGCGGCCCCCACCCGGTCTCGGGTGAGGGCCGCCTTCGTCGTGGTCGGACTCAGCTCTGCTCGTCCAGAGCCTTGGTCACGCGGCGGTGCGCTTCCCAGATCTCCTCGGGGAGACGGTCGAACTGCTTGAGGTGCTCCTCGCGGAAGCCCATCTCCTGCTGCCAGCGCGGCACGTCGATGGAGAGGATCCGGTCGAGGTCGGCCTGGGGCAGGTCGAGGCCCTCGAGGCCCAACTCGTCCTCGGTCGGGATGATGCCGACGGCCGTCTGACGGCCCTTGACCTCGCCGGCCTTGAGGCGCATGAGCCACAGCAGCGGGCGCAGGTTCTCGCGGTATCCGGGCCACAGGAAGTGACCGTCCTCGGGGTCGCGCTGGAACCAGTTGACGTGAGCGAAGAGCGGCTGGTTCTTTGCGGCGCCGATGATGTCGAGGTAGTGCCGGGCGTAGTCGCCCTCGCCGTACGCCATGAAGGGGCGGTTGGACATCGGGTCGTAGCGCAGCTGGCCCTCGACGCCCTCCGCGGCCGCGGTGGCCTCGGCGCCCAGGGTGAGGCCGTCGTAGACGCCCTCGGCGAGGTCGGTGATCGCGCGGATCAGCGGCTCGCGGTCACGCGTGCGGCCACCGAAGATGATCGCGTCGATTTCGACACCTTCGGGCTCGTCGAAGTCGGGCGCGGCGTTCGGCACGTTGCCGAGCGTCGTCGTGAACCGGCTGTTCGGGTGCGCCCACGGGGAGTCATCGCCCTCGGCGCGGTCGGCGATTGCGTCGCCCTTCCAGTCCAGCCATCCGTCGATGTCGGCCGGGGTCTCCTTCGTGCGTCCCTCCCACCAGACCTCCTGGGTCTTCGGGTTGTACGCGACGTTCGTGAAGATGACCTTCGTGCCCGGGTCCGTGGAGTGCAGGGCCGTCGGGTTGGTCGTCTCGTTCGTGTCCTTGGCGACCCCGAAGACGCCGAACTCCGGGTTCATACCCATGAGCTTGCCGGTCTTCTCGTCGATCCACAGCCACGCGATGTCGTCGCCGTAGAAGTCGACCTGGTAGCGGTCGCCGAGGGCGTCCGGCGGCAGCATCATCGCGAGGTTGGTCTTACCCGAGGCGCTCGGGAAGCCACCCGTGATGTGGTAGCGCTTGCCGGTCTCCTTGTCGAGGATGCCGATGAGCATGTACTGCTCCGCGAGGAACTTCTTCGTCGCCCAGCCGTCATAGGCGCCCTGACGCAGGCCGTGGGCGATCTTGCCCAGGAGCGCGTTGCCGCCGTAGGACGAACCGAAGTGGAGGATCGTGCGCTCGTCGGCGACCGTGACGAAGTAGCGCTTGTCGTCGGGGGTGCCCTGGCCGAGGTTCTCCAGGTCGCCGGTGACGTGGACGGCGCGCACGAAGTCGGACTGGTCGGGCAGGTCGTTGACGTGCTCGACGCCGACGCGCGACATCCGGATCATGTGCAGGACGACGGGGCGGCTGTCGGTGAGCTCGACGCCGGCGGCCCACTGGGCCAGCACGTTGCCCTTGGGGGACATGAGGTAGGGCAGGACGTACATCGTCTTGCCCTTGGACTGACCGCGCATGAGCTCGGTCAGCTTCTCCTTCATCTCCGAGGCGGGGCGCCAGTTGTTGTAGACGCCGCGGTCCTTCTCGTCGTTCGTGGCGACGATCGTCCGCTCCTCCGAGCGGGCCGTGTCCTTGGAGTAGGAACGCGAGTAGTAGCGCCCCTCACCCGCGGGGAGGAGCTCGGCCGCCTCGAGTGCTTCCTGGATGAGTCGGTCGTCGTCGCCGGCGCCGACCACCTCGATCCGGTCGGGCTGGGTGATCTCAGCCCACTGCTTCACGTAGTCCCGGACAGCCTCGTTCGTGAGGCCAGCGGCATCCAGAGCGACATCGATGTCGACCATGCTGGTGTTCCCTTTCAGGTACGGGTGTTTCCAGCAGGCTATCGGCGTTCCAGAGGCACTTTGACCGGTTCTCGTGTGCGTCCCGTCACCCTGAGCGGGGCGCGCTCAGGCTTCGGTCGACCCTGCCTGCTGCGCCGCCACCTGGGCGTGGACCTCCGCCATGTCGAGCGCCTTGACGCCCTCGATGACCTTCTCCAGGGAGGCTGCGGGAAGGGCGCCGGCCTGGTTGAAGACGAGGATCCCTTCGCGGAAGGCCATGAGCGTCGGGATGGAACTGATGCCGGCGGCACGGGCCAACTCCTGCTCGGCCTCGGTGTCCACCTTGGCGAAGACGACGTCGTCGTGCGCGGTGGAGGCGGCCTCGAAAACCGGCGCGAACTGACGGCACGGGCCGCACCACGACGCCCAGAAGTCGACGAGGACGATGTCGTTGTCCGTGACGGTGGACTTGAAGGACTCGTGGGTGAGGTCGCGGGTGGTGGCGGTGCTCATGGGTCGTGCTCCTACGGCTTGAGAGTGCTGGTTCCTGAAGTCCAGCGCTTCGCGTCGTCGCGGCATTCCCGGGCGTGTGATCGGCGCCACGCCCGCGGGCGAGTTACCGGTACGGTAAGTATCCGGTACCGTAAGTTTCACGTACCAGAGTTGCACCGATGCACGAAGGGTTCACGATGGCCACCTCCACCACGTCCCTGGCCGACCGCGGTCAGCGACTCGGTCTGCGCCTCATCTCGAAGGCAGGCGCCCTGCCGGGCATGCAGGACCCCGACTTCCGCAAGAAGGTCGAGCGGCTGCTGTATCGCGGCGCCGTGACGGGTTTCAAGGCGCAGACGAAGGCGGGGCGCACCTTCTCCCGCAAGCCGGGCGCCGGTGACCCCACGCGAACGCCCACGACGCGGCCCAAGGCCCTCTTCGACCTCACGCCGACAGAGGACCAGGCCATGATCCAGGGCGCCGCCAAGGAGCTCGCGGACGAGGTCATTCGCCCCGCAGCGGCCTCGGCCGACGCCGAGCGCACCGTCCCCGACGCCGTCCGCTCCGCCGCGACCGAGATGGGCCTGCAGCTCATCGGAGTGCCCGCCGACCTCGGTGGCATCGCCGAGGAGCGCTCCGCCGTGACGGGCGTCCTCGTGCTCGAGGAACTCGCCCGCGGCGACATGGGCATCGCGGCCGCGCTGATGGCCCCGTCCGCCGTCGCGACAGCCATCGCCTCGTACGGCTCCGCGGACCAGCAGGCGACCTTCCTGCCGGAGTTCACCGGCGACAACCCGCCGAAGGCGGCCGCGCTCGCCCTCCTCGAGCCGCAGCCCCTCTTCGACCCCCTTCAGCCAGCCACGTCCGCGCGACGGGACGGCGGCGAGCTCGTGCTCGACGGCACGAAGGCGATCGTCCCGGGTGCCGCGACCGGTGAGCTCTTCATCGTCTCGGCCCTGCTGGACGGCGCGCCGCGCCTCGTCCTCGTCGAGGCCGGGACCGAGGGGCTCGCCACCGTCGACGACCCCGCGATGGGCATCCGCGCCGCGGCCACGGGCCGACTCGTCCTCGAGGGCGTCCGCGTCCCGCAGGCCAACCTGCTCGGCACGACCGAGGACCACCTCGACGCCGTCCGGCGGGCCCGGCTGGCGTGGGCCGCGGCCGCTGTCGGCACCGGGCAAGCGGTCCTCGACCAGGTCAGCGGGTACGTCAAGGAACGCAAGGCCTTCGGCGAGCCCATCGGCCAACGGCAGGCGGTCGCCTTCACCGTGGCCGACATCGCCATCGAGCTCGCGGCGCTGCGCCTCGTCGTCTGGCGGGCCGCCGCGCTCCTCGACAGCGGTCAGGACGCCGGGGCCGTCATCGCCCAGGCGCGCGCCCTCGCCGCCCGACACGGGACGTGGATCGGCTCCAACGCCGTCCAGATGCTCGGCGGGCACGGGTTCGTCAAGGAGTTCGACAACGAGCGCTGGTATCGCGACCTGCGCGCCACGGGTGTCCTCGAGGGCACCCTCCTCGTCTGAGCCGGAAGGAACCACCCATGATCGATCTTGAGGTCCCCAGGAAGTTCCGTCCGCTCGTCACGCAGGCGCGGGGCATGGCCGAGGAGGTCTTCCGGCCCATCTCGCGCAAGTACGACCGGGCCGAGCACGAATACCCCGCCGAACTCGATCTCGTCTCGGCCGTCATCGACGGCCTCGCCGACTCGGGCCAGGGTCAGGGCGCAGGTGCCTCGTCGTCGACGCGCGCCGCCGACCATGGGGCTGACAGCGGCGCGGCCGAGGGTGACGTCGCCGCCGTCGGCTCCGGCCGCACGAAGGCGAGTGAAGCCGGCAACAAGAACGGCTCCAACCTCTCCTCCGTCCTCTCGATCCTCGAGACCTGCCGCGGCGACGTCGGCCTGACGCTGTCGATCCCGCGCCAGGGCCTCGGCAACGCCGCCATCGCGGCCGTCGCCAGCGAGGAGCAGAAGGCGCGCTACGGCTCGCGCTGGGCCGCCATGGCCATCACCGAGCCGGACGTCGGCTCCGACTCCGGTGCCATCCGGACGACGGCGACGAAGGACGGCGATGAGTACGTCCTCAACGGCGAGAAGATCTTCGTCACGGCCGGCGACCGGGCCGAGCTCGTCGTGGTCTGGGCGACCCTCGACCGCAGCCTCGGCAAGCAGGCGATCAAGTCGTTCGTCGTCGAGAAGTCCAATCCGGGCCTCAAACTGGTGCGACTCGAGCACAAGCTCGGCATCCGCGCGTCCGACACGGCCGCCTTCCACCTCGACAACTGCCGGGTGCCGGCGCACGACCTGCTTGGCGACCCGGAGATCCGGATCGAGGGCGGCTTCGGCGGCGCGATGCAGACCTTCGACAACACCCGCCCGCTCGTGGCGGCCATGGCGCTGGGGCTCACCCGCGCGTGCCTCGACACGACGACGGAGCTGCTCGCGGGGCAGGGCATC
Organism: Janibacter zhaoxuefangae; assembly: GCF_050271985.1. Classification (GTDB taxonomy): domain Bacteria; phylum Actinomycetota; class Actinomycetes; order Actinomycetales; family Dermatophilaceae. Next base: position 234,879 of record NZ_CP189849.1, read on the forward strand.
ACCGCCGACCCCGACGTGCCGATCTGGCGTCAGAATGCCGCGGCCGCGCAGCTGCTTCGGATGGAGGCCGAGTACCAGGCGGCCTACCTACTCACCCTGCGTGCCGCGTGGATGGCGGACAACGGCAAGCCCAACTCGCTCGAGGCGTCCATGGCCAAGGCGAAGGCGGGCCGGACGTGCGTCGACGTCGCCCTCGCCTGCGTCGAGCTCGCCGGCGCCACCGGGTACGCCGAGACGGAGTTGCTGGAGAAGTGGGCCCGGGACAGCAAGATCCTCGACATCTTCGAGGGGACGCAGCAGATCCAGTTGCTCGTCGTGGCCCGTCGGGTGCTCGGGTACACGTCGAAGGAGCTCCGCTGACGACGTTGGGCTGACTTCGCGGTAACCCACCACGGGTCGCCGAACGGGGCTACGTTGCCTCGTATGTGCCTCAACAGCGAGGCACCCTGAAGGGAGACCCCCATCATGCGAAGTCGCTCCATCCTCGCGGCCGGAACCGCCGCGCTGACGCTCACCGCCGGTCTCGCTGGCGCCACCCTCACGGCCAACGCCGTCCCGGCCGCGACTGCCGCGGCCACGACGAGTCAGGCATCCACCTTCATCGTCCTCACGGCGAAGGGGGCCTCGACGGCCACGGTCGCCAAGGCCCTCAAGGCTGCCGGGGGCACGGTCACCCACGCCAACCGAGCCATCGGGATGATCGAGGTCTCGTCCGGTTCGGCCTCCTTCGCTCGCCGTGCCCGCGCCCTCAAGGGCGTCCAGGGCGTCGCCCTCGACCGCAGCATCGGCGCCACCCCGACCCGCGCCAAGGGGCCGGACCCGGTCGAGCAGGAGCACGTCTTCGAGAAGAGCCGCGCCAACGGCACCGGTAAGGACGTCGCGCCGGCTCCCGCGGGCCACGACCCCTACGACGGCATGTTGTGGGGCATGGAGATGATCGGCGCGATCGACGCGCACGCCACCCAGACGGGTGACCCGGGCGTCTCCGTCGGCATCCTCGACACGGGTGTCTCCGGGACCCACCCGGACCTCGCGGCGAACTTCGACCAGGCCGCCTCCCGCAACTTCACGACCGACATCGAGGCGATCGACGGTCCGTGTGAGTACGAGGGCTGTGTCGACCCGGCCGACCACGACGACAACGGTCACGGCACGCACGTGTCCGGCACGATCGGCGCCGCGCTCAACGGCCTCGGCGTCAGCGGCGTCGCCCCGGACGTCAACCTCGTCAACATCCGCGGTGGCCAGGACAGCGGCTACTTCTTCCTCGGACCGGTCACCAACGCGCTGACCTACGCGGGTGACGCGGGCCTCGACGTGGTCAACATGTCCTTCTACGTCGACCCGTGGCTGTGGAACTGCGCGGGTGGCGCCCCCGAGGACGCGGCCTACCCCGAGGCCATCGCCGAGCAGGAGGTCATCCGGGCGGCCATGGTCCGGGCGCTCGACTACGCGCACGGCAAGGGCGTCACGCTCGTCGGCGCCCTCGGCAACAGCCACGAGGACCTCTCCAACCCGCGGGTCGACGAGTCGAGCCCGGACTACGACAACCCCGCCTATGACTGGGACGCCGCCCCGTGGGCGCGCACCATCGACAACGAGACGTGCTCCGACCTGCCGGTCGAGGGCCCGCACGTCCTCGGCATCTCCTCGCTCGGCCCGTCGGGTGCCAAGGCGGACTACTCGAACTACGCCACGGACCTCGGCTCGGACGAGCTCGAGTTCTCGGCGCCGGGTGGCTGGTTCCGCGACGGCTTCGGCACCGCGTCGCACCGCACCAACGGCAACCTCATCCTCTCGACCGTCAGCCTCGAGTCGCTGCGGGAGAGCGGCGAGGTCGACAAGAACGGCAACGTGACGAAGCCCGGCCGCGACGCCGGCGTGCTGAAGCAGTGCACGGCCAAGCCGGACGGGAAGGCGAACTGCGGCTACTACGCGTGGTACCAGGGCACGTCGATGGCGTCCCCGCACGCCGCCGGTGTCGCGGCGCTCGCCGTGTCGGCCCACGGCACGAAGGCGGCCGACGGCAGCGTCTCGATGGCGCCCGACGCCGTGCGTGACGTGATGACGGAGACGGCCACGGACATGGCGTGCCCGTCCCCGGTGATCAGCTACGCGAACGAGGGGCGCGACCCGTCCTTCGACGCGCAGTGTGTCGGCACCGCGGACGACAACTCGATCTACGGCGAGGGCATCGTCAACGCCCTCGGCGTCGTCCAGTGATCCGTTGAGTCAGGACGACGGCGCCGGTCCCCTTCGTGGGGGTCGGCGCCGTCGTGCATCAGCCGGCGCCTTCCCTGACGCACACTGACTCCGTGCGAGACGTGAGGAGGACGCCGGGACGCGGCCACGTGTCCTGGGCCGTGCTCTTCGCCGTCGCCGTAGTCGGGATGGCCATGGCGGCCGGAAGCCTGATCGACAGGGTCGGGGAGACCGGCACGCGCGTCGCCCACGGACTCGTGGCGCTGGCCGTGGTGCTGGCGCCGTTCGCCCTCCTCTGGATCGTGGCGGAGGCCCACCTGCGCTGGTCGCCGCGGGAGCGCGTGGCTCGCGGGGTCGTCGGGTGGACGCTCGTGGCGGCCTGTCTCGCGCTCCTGCTGGTCTGCACCCCGCCAGCCATCTATCTCGTCATCATGAACCTGGCCTACGCCTGCCCCTGCTAGTCGTTCGCGCCCGGTGCGCCCCGAATCACCGCGTCAGCCGGTGAGGGCGACCCCGGCGAAGGCAGCCCCGACGCCGAGGACGAGGCTCAGGGCGACGGTGGCCACGAATGCCCCCGCCCGGCGCTCGGCCGCGGCGGACCACAGTTCGAGGGCGAGCGTGGAGAAGGTCGTGAAGGCGCCGCAGAAGCCGACGCCCAGCAGGGTCGTCCAGCTCGGTCCGGGTGCGGCGCCGACAACGAGTCCGAGGACGAAGGAGCCGAGCACGTTGATGACGAGGGTCGCGCCGTTCGTGGAGAGCCCCGCGCGCCGGGTCAGCTGGTGCGTCGCGACGAAGCGGGCGGGCGCCCCGACCGCAGCACCGAGGATCACGAGAAGGGCGGTCACGCCCGCTCCTCGCGGATGTCCGGCCAGAGCCGCGCCCCGAGTGCCAGGCCCAGTCCGCACGCGCAGGTGCCCGCGATGACGGCGACCGCGAGGTAGCCGGCAGCAAGTGCGGCGCGACCGTCGGTGAGGAGGTCGTGAGCGTCCAGCGCCAGCGCGGAGAACGTCGTCCACCCACCCAGCACGCCGACCCCGAGGACGGGTCGGACGAAGGGGTGCGTGCCCGGACGAACGGTGAGCCACGCGACGAGCAGTCCCATGAGCAGGGCACCCGAGAGGTTGACGACCGTTGTGCCCCAGGGGAACCCGTCGTGGGCCGACGGCAGGGCCGAGGAGACGCCCCATCGGCCCACGGACCCGGCCGCCCCACCGGCGGCGACGGCCGCGACGAGGCCGAGGCCGCCTTCGGGCAGGTGGTGACGGGCCATCGACGGGCTCAGGCGCGCTTGGTCTCGAGGAACTCGGCGATCCGGCCGATGGCCTCGGTGAGGACCTCCTCATCGGGCAGGCAGACGAGGCGGAAGTGGTCCGGCTCCGGCCAGTTGAAGCCAGTCCCATGGGTCACGAGGATCTTCTTGGCGCGCAGCAGCTCGATGACGAAGGCCTCGTCGTCCTCGATCGGGTAGACCTCCGGGTCCAGGCGCGGGAAGCAGTAGAGGGCGCCCTTCGGCTCGACGCACGAGACGCCGGGGATCTCGTTGAGCAGGCGCGCGGCGAGTTTGCTCTGCTCGTAGAACCGGCCGCCGGGGACGATGAGTTCGGTGATCGACTGGTAGCCGCCGAGCGCCGTCTGGATCGCGTGCTGCGCCGGGACGTTGGAGCACATCCGCATGTTGGCCAGGAGTGTCAGACCCTCGAGGAAGTCTTCGGCCAGGTGCTTCGGCCCGGACACCATGACCCAGCCGGAGCGGTAGCCGCAGACGCGGTACGCCTTGGACAGGCCGCTGAAGGTGAGACACAGGACGTCGTCACCCGCGAAGGTCGCCGCGTGGTGGTGCACCGCGTCGTCGAAGAGGATCTTCTCGTAGATCTCGTCCGCCATGACGACGAGCTCGTGCCGCCGCGCGATGTCGATCATGGCCTTGACGGTCGACTCGCTGTAGACGGCGCCGGTCGGGTTGTTGGGGTTGATGATCACCAGAGCATGGGTGTTCTCGGTGATCTTGGACTCGAGGTCCGCCAGGTCCGGATTCCAGCCGTTCGACTCGTCGCACCGGTAGTGCACGGGCGTGCCACCCGACAGCGAGACCGCGCCGGTCCAGAGCGGGTAGTCCGGGGCGGGGACGAGGATCTCGTTGCCGTCGTCGACGAACGTCTGCAGCACCATGGTGATGAGCTCGGAGACTCCGTTGCCGATGTAGATGTCGTCGACCGAGACGTCTCGAAGGCCGCGTGACTGGTAGTACTGCGCAACGGCGGTCCGGGCGGAGTAGATGCCGCGCGAGTCGGCGTAGCCCTGCGACTGGGGCAGGTTGTGGATCATGTCGGCCACGATCGCCTCGGGCGCCTCGAAGCCGAAGGGGGCCGTGTTGCCGATGTTGAGCTTGAGGATCTTGTGCCCCTCGGCCTCGAGCCGCTGAGCCTCGACGAGGATCGGACCCCGGACGTCATAACGGACGTGCTGCAGCTTCTTGCTCTGGCGGATCGGGCGCATGCGGCCCATCTTCGCAGGACGACGAAGGGGAGGGCGCGAGACCCGCGCGGACGGCCCGCAACGACTAGTGTCCGTGATGACCACCCGGAGGTGCTCCGGGGCCCGCCACCCTCAAGGGGGAGCCATGAAGATCCTGATTGCCCTCATCGTCCTGCTACTGCTCGCACTCGTCCTCTGGTACCTGATGCGCCAGTCCCGGCTGAAGCAGGAGGAGCAGGCGCGTATCGAGGCCCAACAGGCACGGGAGCGCGTCGCCGCCCTGGACGAGCGGGTCGCCCAGCGCCAGGCCGACGCGGAGGAGGCCACGGGAGCGGCCAGCGCCGTGCGCAGCGAGGCCGATGCCCGCGCCGCCGAAGCCGAGGAGCGTGCCGCCGAGGCGCGCCGTCTCCAGCAGGAGGCCGCCGTCCGCGAGGACGAGGCGGCCCAGCGCCAGCGCCAGGCCGAGGAGCTCGCGCGGCAGCGCGACGAGGAGGCGCGCCGCGCCGACGCCCTCGACCCCGACGTGCGCACGGATGACGAGGGTCGCCGCCTCGACGAGGCCGGCAACGTCGCCGACGGTTCCGACCGTGGCGTGACCGGCAAGGCGGCCGCGATCGGTGCCGCCGCTGCCGCAGCCGGCGGTGCCGCGGCCGCCGCCGCACGGGCCAACGACATCGACGACCAGGCTGAGCCGGTCGACGTGGACGACACCTTCCCCGAGGAGGACCCCTTCGCCGCCGAGCGTTCCGTCGAGGACGACGCGTGGGACGCGGGCACCGACTCGGGTGACCTGGGCGGCAGCCCGGACCCCGACGAGGCGACGGTGCCGCGTGACGAGCCCGTCGCTGCGGACACGTTCACGACGGATGAGCCCGCGACCGCTGAGCCCACGACGGACGTCCCCACCACGTCGGACCGCACCTGGGGCGCCAGCGGCGCGGCCACGGCTGCAGCCACCTCCGGCATCGCCACCTCCGACACGGCCACCTCCGACACGGCCACCTCCGACACCCCCACGGACGCCAGCACCTCGGCGGAGAGCTCCTCGTGGGCCGACGCCGTCCCCGAGCCGACCGACGACTCCGCGCAGTGGACCGACGCCGGTGACGACGTCATCGACGCCGACAACTCCACCCGCGTCAGCGACCCCGGGCTCGACACCGAGACGGTCTGGGACGAGGAGGCGCACGCGCGCGAGGACCTCATCGACGAGGAGGCCCGCACCGAGGGCCGCTTCGACGCGGAGACCTCGGACGAGCCGTTTGCGACCGAGGAGCCGAGCGTCTCCGACGCGACGGTCGCGCCGGCCGCTGCCGAGGCGGCGACCTGGCCGTCGGACTGGTCCGAGCCGGAGTCGACGACCGGGTCGGCGGAAGAGACGGACCTGACGACGGACGCCTCCGCCGCCGAGAGCGAGCCCTCGCAGTCCACCTTCCCCCGCGGCCTCATCGAGGACGGCTCGCTCGAGCGCGTCCAGGACGGCGGCTACGGGATGGGTTCGGCGGCGCCCGTCGCCGACGGCTTCTTCCCCCTCGGCCACCCGGTCAAGGGTCGTCGGGACTCCCAGGAGTTCGCCGAGCCGGGACACGAGGCCTTCGACGTCCTCGAGGCGGACGTCTGGTTCACCGACGCGCAGGCCGCCTACAGCGCTGGCTTCCACCCCCGGGGACAGTGACCCCGCGTCACCCCTGAGAAGGCGGCCCGTCACCCACCGGTGGCGGGCCGCCTTCGTCATGTGGGCCGCCCGACGTGCGCGATGTATTGCGCCCTCTGCCACACAAGACCGACGCGAGCGCCTCCGAGGCCCTAGGTTGCCTACGACGGAGGCCTTCGGCGCCACCGCTCGTGGGACCCAGAGGAGCTCGACGTGCGCATCGGAGTACCGCAGGAGTCGCGACCGGGGGAGACGCGTGTCGCGGTGACCCCCAGGACGGTCGCCCAACTCGTCGCCCTCGGCCACGAGGTCGTCGTCCAGGCGGGGGCGGGGCTGCGCGCAACGCACACCGACGACGCCTACCTTGCCGCGGGCGCCGGCGTCGCCGACCCCGGCCAGGTGTGGTCGAGCGAGGTGATCCTCAAGATCAACGCGCCGAACGACGAGGAACTCGGCCTCCTGCGGCCCGGCACCGTGCTCGCCTGCCTGCTCGCGCCGGCCCTCAACCCCGGACTGGTCGAGGCGTTGGCGGCGCGCGGCGTGACCGCCCTGGCGATGGACGCGGTGCCGCGCATCTCGCGGGCCCAGTCCCTCGACGTGCTGTCCTCCATGGCCAACATCGCCGGCTATCGTGCCGTCATCGAGGCGGCCCACGAGTTCGGCAGCCTCTTCACCGGTCAGGTCACGGCAGCCGGGAAGGTGCCGCCCGCAACCGTCCTCGTGTGCGGTGCCGGGGTCGCCGGCCTCGCCGCGATCGGGACCGCGGGCAGCCTCGGCGCGATCGTGCGGGCCGTGGACGTCCGGCCCGAGGTCGCCGAGCAGGTCGAGTCGCTGGGGGCGCGGTTCCTCCCCATCGAGTTCGACGAGCAGGGCCCCAGCTCCGACGGTTACGCGAAGGCGACGAGCGCCGCCTTCGACGAGCGCGCCGCCGCCCTCTACGCCGAGCAGGCGCGCGAGGTCGACATCATCGTGACGACGGCCCTCATCCCCGGTCGCGCGGCGCCGCGCCTGATCACCGAGGAGATGGTCGCCTCGATGAAGCCCGGCAGCGTCATCGTTGACATGGCCGCGGGTCAGGGCGGCAACGTCGCCGGGTCCGTCGCCGACGAGGTGGTCGTGACGCCCGGGGGCGTGACGATCATCGGCTACACCGACCTTCCCGCTCGGTTGCCGGCCCAGGCCAGTCAGCTGTTCGGCACCAACCTCGCCAACCTGATGACCCTGCTCACCCCGGCCAAGGACGGACACCTCGTGATCGACCTCGAGGACGTCGTCCAGCGGGGGATGACGGTGACGCGCGACGGGGAGGTCCTGTGGCCGCCGCCGGCCATCCAGGTCAGTGCCGCGCCCGCGTCGCCCGTGAATGCGCCGCCCGCCGCGGCGAAGGCGTCCGGGTTGCCGGGGAAGACCGCACCGGTCGAGTCGTCCAGCCCCGCACGGAAGTTCTGGGCCATCGGCGTGGCCGCGGCGCTGTATCTCGTCATCGCGAGGTTCGCGCCCGCGGAATTCCTCGGGCACGTCACCGTCTTCGCGCTCGCGGTCGTCATCGGCTTCTACGTCATCGGCAACGTGGCGCACGCCCTGCACACCCCGCTGATGTCCGTGACGAACGCGATCTCGGGGATCATCGTCGTCGGCGCACTCACCCTGATCGAGCAGGAAGGCCGAGGGATCCTGGCGTTGGCCTTCGTCGCCGTCCTCCTGGCCAGCATCAACGTCTTCGGCGGCTTCACCGTCACCCACCGCATGCTCACGATGTTCCGGAGGGCCTGACCCGTGACTCTCAGCCTCTACACCGCGGCGTGCACGGTCGCGGCGCTTCTCTTCATCCTCAGTCTCGCCGGCCTCAGCAAGCACGTCAGCGCCAAGCACGGCAACTACGCCGGGATCGCCGGCATGACGCTTGCGCTGGTCGCGACCCTCGCCCGGATCACTGACGTCGATCGCCTCGGCGGCGTCGCTGCGCTCGTCCTCGCGATCGCCATCGGCGCCGTCATCGGCATCTGGCGGGCACGCAAGGTCGAGATGACCGGCATGCCCGAGCTCATCGCAATGCTGCACAGCTTCGTCGGCGCGGCCGCCGTGCTCGTCGGCTTCGGCAGCCACCTCAGCACGAGCGCGGAGCAGGGTGCCCACAGCGGGCTGCCCCCGGCCGGGCTGATGATCCACGAGGGCGAGGTCGCCGTGGGCGTCTTCATCGGCGCCGTCACCCTCACCGGCTCGATCGTCGCCTACCTCAAGCTCAGCGGCCGGATGAGTTCCGCCCCACTGGCCCTGCCGGCACACAACCTGATCAACCTCGCGGCGCTCGCCGCCTTCGTCGTCCTGACGGTGTGGTTCGTGACCCAGCCCAGCGTGTGGGTTCTGCTCCTCATCACCGTGTTGGCGTTGGCGCTCGGCGCGCACCTCGTCGCGAGCATCGGCGGCGGCGACATGCCCGTCGTCATCTCCATGCTCAACAGTTACTCCGGGTGGGCGGCCGCGGCCGCGGGCTTCATGCTCGGCAACGACCTGCTCATCATCACCGGCGCGCTCGTCGGCTCCTCGGGTGCCTACCTCTCGTGGCTCATGTGCCGCGCGATGAACCGTTCCTTCATCTCGGTCATCGCCGGCGGGTTCGGCTCCGACGGTCGGACCGTGGGAGAGGTCCGTGACTATGGCGAGCACCGCGAAGTCACCGCCGAGGGCGTCGCGGACCTGCTGCGCGCTGCCACGTCCGTCGTCATCACCCCCGGTTACGGCATGGCCGTCGCCCAGGCCCAGTACCCCGTCGCGCAGCTCACCTCGCGGCTGCGCGAGCGGGGCGTCGACGTGCGCTTCGGCATCCACCCCGTGGCCGGCAGGCTCCCCGGGCACATGAACGTCCTCCTGGCCGAGGCGAAGGTGCCCTACGACATCGTCCTCGAGCTGGACGAGGTCAACGACGACTTCGCGACCACCGACGTCGTCCTCGTCATCGGGGCCAACGACACCGTGAACCCCGCAGCGACGGACGAGCCGGGGTCGCCGATCGCCGGCATGCCGGTCCTCCAGGTGTGGAACGCCAAGGACGTCGTCGTCTTCAAGCGGTCGATGGCGACGGGCTATGCGGGCGTCCAGAACCCGCTCTTCTTCAAGGACAACACCCAGATGCTCTTCGGCGACGCGAAGGAGCGAGTCGGCGACATTCTCGCCGCGCTCTGAGAGTCGACCTGGTGACTCGGGTGCGCGAGCAGCCGGCTCAGGTGGCCGTCATGCTCGGCAGCTGACCCTCCTTCGGGCGACCCGAGAGGCGGCTGTTGCGGTAGCCGTACATCCCGTAGATGGCCAGGCCGATGGCGAGCCAGACGAGGAAGCGCAGCCACGTCCAGGCCGAGAGGTTGAGCATGAGGTACCCGCAGATCAGGGCGGACGCCCACGGCAGCCACGGTGAGAAGGGGACCGTGAAGGCGCGCTTGAGGTCCGGCCGCTGCTTGCGCAGCATCGGCACGGCGATGGAGACGAGCAGGAAGGCGGACAGTGTCCCGATGTTGACCATCTCCTCGAGCTCACCGACGGGGGTGAGGGAGGCGACGAGGGCGACGATGACGCCGACGCCGATGGTGATCCGCATCGGCGTACCGGTGCGGGCGTTGACGCGGCCGATGGCGGGCGGGAGCAGCCAGTCGCGGGCCATGGCGAAGAGGACGCGGCTCGCGCCGATCATGAGGGTCATGACGACCGTCGTGAGACCGGCGACGGCCCCCGCCGAGATGAGCGTGGCGTAACCGTCCTTGCCCACATCGACGAAGGCGCTCGCCAGGGCAGCATCCGGGTCGATCTTGTCGTAGCGGACCATGCCCGTGATGACGAGCGCGGTGGCCATGTACAGCACCGTGCAGATGACGAGCGAGGCGATGATGCCGATGGGCATGTCGCGCTGCGGGTTCTTGGCCTCCTCGGCCGTCGTCGCCACGACGTCGAACCCGATGTAGGCGAAGAAGACGAGCGCCGCACCGGCCACGATGCCGCCGATGCCGTAAGCGGACGGCTCGAGCCCGAAGAACATCTGCAGGAGCGGCTGGTGCAGCCCCGACTTCGCCTCCACCGCGGCCGTCTCCGGGACGAAGGGGGAGTAGTTGGCTGTGTTGATGAAGCCGATGCCCGCGACGATGACGAAGAGGACGATGAAGAGCTTGATGGCGACGAGCACGAGGTTGACCCGCATCGATTCCTTGATGCCGTAGGCGACCAGCGCCGTGAGCACGGCGACGAGGCCGAAGGCGAGCAGGTTGACGTGCCCGTCGGGGCCGATGGCGGTGGGCCAGTCGAAGCCGAGGTTCCCCAGGAGGATGACCGCGTACTGCGACCAGCCCTGGGCGACGACGGAGGCGCCGAGGAAGAGCTCGAGCAGGAGGTCCCAGCCGATGATCCACGCGACGATCTCGCCGATCGCCGTGTAGGAGAACGTGTAGGCGGAGCCGGAGACGGGGATGGTCGACGCGAACTCGGCGTAGCAGAGCGCCGCGAGGCCACAGCAGACCGCCGCGATGGCGAAGGAGACGATGATCGACGGTCCGGCGACGGACTGGGCCGCGCGACCGGTGAGCGTGAAGATACCGGCGCCGATGATGACACCCACGCCGAAGACGGTCAGGTCGAGCGCGGTGAGCTTGCGCTTGAGCTGGTACTCGGGTTCGTCCCCTTCGCGGATCGACTGCTCCGCGGGTTTCGTCCGCATGATGCTCATCTGTGCCTCCTTGTTCAGTAGCGGTCGGGGTCGACGACGGGCAGTTCGCCCGTGTCGTCGTCGCGGTCGCGACGGCGCAGGTCGGCGCTGCGATAGAGCGATCCCTCGTGTCGGCCCTGACGATGGCCACTCATGATCCCCGGCGGCGGCCCGCCGCGCCACAGCGCCGCGTTGTCGTGGAGGTCGTGGACGTCGTGCTCCAGCTCGAAGGCGGCCTCCTGGTCGCGCTCGTAGGCGTCGTTGTCCTCGTCGCTGTAGTCGTCGGCGTCGCGGGTGCCGAAGATCTCCGCGCAGATGTCCTTGTAGAGGCGGTCCGGGCGGGGGATGAAGTTGACCTCGGAGAGCGCCTGCTCCTGACCCGCGGACTCGAGCACGAACTTCCCGTAGCCGAGCATCCGGCCGGGGATCGTGCGGTGGTAGGTCATGTCGGTGACCTTCGTGAGGGGCATCATCGCGACCTTCCGCGTGATGAACCCATAGAAGAGGAGCAGGCGCTTGTCGGTCGCGACGAACCGCTCCTGGCGCCACTCGAAGATGCGGAAGGCCAGGTACAGCAGGCTGGCGAACCACGCCCACCACAGGAACTCGATGACGGTGGCGCCGGAGTCGGGGATCGACATGTCTCCCCAGATCGCGACGACGGTCGCGGCGAGGACGAGCAGCACCGGCTTCGCGAGCACGATGCGGTGGCGCCGGACGTCGCCGACCAGCCGTTCGCCCTCGAGCAGGAAACGGTCGAGGTCCTTGGCCGTCGAGCGTGCGCGCCGGGCCATGCGAGCCCTCCCGGTCAGTTGCCGCCGATGAGGGCGTCGAAGAAGCGCATGACGTTCTTGGCGCCGTTGACGATCACGTCCCAGATCGCGTTGACGATCGTCGCCGCCTCGTTGGGGGAGGTGACGACCGCATAGACCATGAAGATGGCCAGGATCCCAAGGATGATCTTCTTGATGGGAGGCATCGACTGCTCCGTGTCTCCTCGTCGTGTCCCCAGCAGGGTTGTCGGGGTGCGGGCAGGCTGCCGCGCGTCACCCGTCAGTGTGCCGCATGGGACGGATGTGGTGATTGTGGCGCGCCGGGGGCGCCCGCAGGTGTGTCAGACCACGCCGTAGAGGCGGTCGCCCGCGTCACCGAGACCGGGGACGATGTAACCGTGCTCGTTGAGCCGCTTGTCGACACTGCCCGTGACGAGGGTGATCGGCACGTCGAGGTCGGCGACCTGCTCCTCGAGGGCGGCGATGCCCTCGGGCGCGGCGATGAGGGTGACGGCCGTGATGTCGTCCGCGCCGCGCTCGACGAGGTAGCGGATCGACATCGCCAGCGTGCCGCCGGTGGCGAGCATCGGGTCGAGGACGTAACACTGACGCCCCGACAGGTCGTCCGGCAGACGGTTCGCGTAGGTGACGGCCTCGAGCGTCTCCTCGTTGCGCAGCATGCCGAGGAAGCCGACCTCCGCCGTGGGCAGCAGGCGCACCATGCCGTCGAGCATGCCGAGGCCGGCGCGCAGGATGGGGACGACGAGCGGCTTGGGGGAGGACAGGTGGACGCCCTGCGTGGGGGCCACGGGCGTCTCGATGTCGACCGGGCGCGTGCGCACCTCGCGCGTCGCCTCGTAGGCGAGCAGCGTGACGAGCTCGTCGGCAAGGCGGCGGAAGGTGGGGGAGTCGGTGCTCTTGTCCCGCAGGTAGGTCAACTTGTGAGCGATGAGCGGGTGGTCGGCGGTGAGGACGCGCATGGGGGGAATCTATCGCCTCGGCGCCGGGTGACCAGACGTGAGAGAGACTGGCGCCGTGACCACCACCCGCCGCCATGTCGTCGAGCCCGCGCTCGACGAGGCGATGGGCCGTGCGCTCGAGCTCGCGGCGCTCGCCGCCGCGGCGGGTGACGTGCCCGTCGGGGCGGTCGTCCTGGCACCGGACGGCGCCGTGATCGGGGAGGGCTGGAACGTCCGCGAGGCCGAGGGGGACCCGACCGGGCACGCCGAGGTCGTCGCCCTCCGGGCCGCGGCGGCGACGCTCGGCCGCTGGCGCCTCGAGGACTGCACGCTCGTCGTCACACTCGAGCCGTGCCCGATGTGCGCCGGCGCTCTGCTGCTCGCCCGGATCGGCCGCGTCGCCCTCGGTGCCTGGGACCCGAAGGCGGGCGCGTGCGGCTCCGTCTGGGACCTCGTGCGCGACCGCCGGGCCACGCATCGGGTCGAGGTGATCGGAGGCGTCCGGGAGCGCGAGTGCTCACAGGCCCTCCTCGCGTTCTTCGCCGACCACCGCTGACGGTGGCGGGACGTTCACGCCCGCGACGGCCGGGCGTGGGGCGGTGGCCACCTTCGTGCGGGAGAACGGTTCGTGCGGGAGAACAGGGCGAGCCCTGCGCTTCCCACCCCGACCTCCCCCCCGAACTGGAGCCCCGATGACCCGCGCCCGCACCGCCTTCGCGCTTGCCGCCGTCCCGCTCACCCTCGCCGCCCTGACCGGACCGGCCCTCGCCGCCGACGGGCAGGACAAGGCGGGCGCCTTCTCCTTCGCCGTCATCGGTGATGTGCCCTACGGCGCCGCCCAGGTCGCGGACTTCCCCGGCTGGGTCGACCAGATCAACGCCGATGACGACGTGTCGATGACGATCCACGTGGGCGACATCAAGAACGGCTCGAGCCGCTGCACGGACGAGTACTTCGCCGGCATCCGCGAGCAGTTCGACCGCTTCGAGCAGCCGCTGATCTACACGCCCGGCGACAACGAGTGGACCGACTGCCACCGCACCAACAACGGCTCCTACGACCCGCTCGAGCGCCTCGACGCCGTCCGGGACACCTTCTTCCCCGTCGCCGGACGCACTCTGGGGCAGCACAGCGCGAAGGTCGCCTCGCAGGCGAACGTGGGTCTGCCCGAGAACGTGCAGTTGCGCCGCGGCGGTGTCGCCATGGGCGTCATCCATGTCGTCGGCAGCAACAACGGCACGCTGCCGTGGACGGGCCTCGGCGAGACGACGCCCAACGCCGCGCAGGTGGCCGAGGAGAAGGCGCGCATGGACGCCTCCATCGCCCTCGTCAAGGACACCTTCGCCCAGGCGCGCCAGCGCAACGACCGCGCGGTGGCCCTCTTCCAGCAGGCCGACATGTTCGACCCGACGTACACGCCGACCCCGGCGGACATCTCGGCCTTCACGCCGCTCGTCCAGACGCTCGTCGACGAGGCGTCCGCCTTCGACGGCGACGTCTACCTCGTCGACGGCGACAGCCACGTCTACAACGTCGACCGGCCGCTCGCGCAGGGCTCGGTGTGGCTGGAGCGGTATGGCGTGACCGGCTCGGCGGACGGGCTGCAGCGCATCACGGTCGACGGCTCGAGCAACAACACCGACTGGCTCAAGGTCACGGTCAACCGCCCCGGCGCCGACTCGGTGCTGTCCTGGGAGCAGGTGCCGTACGGCGACTGAGGCTTGCTCGGTCCCGGCCGCGCTGGCGACCTCGGGCGATTTCTCGGCGCGGCCCGCGCTCGGGTACTCTCGTCGGCGGTGGCGTGTCCGAGCGGCCTAAGGAGCACGCCTCGAAAGCGTGTGTGGGGGTAACTCCACCGTGGGTTCAAATCCCACCGCCACCGCCAAAAGGGACTTACGAAACCTGTAGGTCTGAAGTGACGAAACCCCGGCTGGACTTCATGTCCAGCCGGGGTTTCCCATGTCTGGGCCCACCTCGGGCGCCTCGGAGCCGCGCCAAGCGCTGCACGGGTCTGTTCGAGGACGCGCGAAGGCCCCGACCGGTGCGGTCGGGGCCTTCACGGTGGTGCGGAGGGCGCGCCTATAGCCCGTCAGGCGTTGGCCTGCGGGCTGTTTGGCGGTGGAGCTGTTCGGATGTGCGGGGCTGCCCGATGGGCGGCCGCCGGGGGCGGCAGCCAGGTCAGGCGGCCAGGGGAGGTGCTCCGGGTTGGGCGGGAGCGCTGGCACCGGTGCCGGGGTCGGGGTCGAACAGGTCGCCGTTGTCGGGGATGCGGATGAGGGTGAGGGGGTCCAGGGTCCAGTTGTTGGTGCGTGCCCAGCGCAGCAGCGTGGTCAAGTTGTGCGCGGCCAGGACGATGCCGAGCAGCAGGCTGGTCTTGGCGTGGCCGACCTGCAGGGTCCAGCCGGGGCGGATGATGCCGTCGCTGTGGCCCTTGATGAGGCCGAAGGACTGCTCGACGCGGATGCGCCGGTTGTAGGAGCGGCGCCATTCCTTGGAGCCCCACCGGTACTTCTGGTGGTGCTTGCCGAGGACGTCGAGTGGGACGGTGACGCTGGAGTTGCACACCTTGGGTACGCCGATGGTGCCGTCGTGCTGGCGGACCTTGGGCGCGGTGACCTTCTCCACCTGCGGCATGTGCCGGGACAGCGGGCACGCGTCGCAGGCGAGCTTGCCGACCTTGGCCGGGCAGGAGAAGCGGATGCCGTTCTTGGTCGGGCCCTTGCTCTCGAGGCGGAACTGGGCGCGTCGCTGGGTCAGCTGCTCGAACAGGTCACGGTCACGCATGCGCTGCTCGAACGCAGCCTTCTCCGCCGCGGTTGCGCGGGGGCCAGGCTTCTTGGCCCTGATGTCCTCGGTGGGGTGGATGGTGCGCAGGGCAGTGGGGGTGGACGGGCAGTACGGGTCGCCGTCGATGATGAGGTACCCGTCCTCGTGCGGGGTGGCGCCGTGGTCGGTGCTCTTGAGGTCGAGGGTGACGTCGATGCGCCGCTGGGCGATGGGTCGGGCGAAGTCGGCCATCGCGGCGTCGGAGAAGCCGCGGTCCACGACGATGTCCTTGGCTGGGGTGCCGACGGCGTCGAGGCGGTCGAGCAGGTCCATCGTTTCGGTCAGGCCCTTCTCGTTACCGGCCACCAGGGCGATGCGGTCCACCAGCGCCGGGGGCTCCATCTCGCGGGAGGTGGGGCTGTCGGGGCCGATGCGGGTGAACGCGATCAGCTGGTACCCGTAGACGAACTTGGTGCGGTTGGCGTAGGTCTTGGTGCGGTACCCGATGCGGGCGTCGGGGTCGTGCCGGGGCCGTCCGCGGTCGTCCGGACCGGCCACGAACGCCGCGCCCGCCGCGCCGTCGGGGTTGGCGTTGGCGGCGCCGCGGGGCCCGTTGACGGCCGCGGTGGTGCCGCGCAGCACGGCGGGGGTGTCGATGGCGGTGCCGTCGATGGCGTACCTGCCGTTGCTGGGCAGGTGAAGGCTGGCCGAGCTGGTGAGCTTGTCGAGGATGTCCTGGAGGGCGTCCCTGCGGACTGCTCGGGGGCCGACGCCGAGGTCGGGCCTGCGGGCCTCGCTGTGGTCGTAGGCGTCGGCGATGGCCGAGAACAGGTAACGGACCTGGCGGATGGTCAGGTTCTCCACGGCCAGGTCGTGGCGCACGTTGCGGGCCAGTCCCTGGGTCAGGGTCTTGTGGACGCTGACCAGCTTGAGGTTGCGGGAGTGCTTGGCGGTCAACAACATCGCCGCCAGCAGCACGTCCACCGGCAGGACCCGAGGGCGCCCGCCGGGGTTGGCGCGCAGGGTGTTCTCGATGTCGGTGTGCACACCGGTGCGGCGCACGTACTCCAAGGTCAGGTCCAGCTCACTGCGACGAATCATCGGGCGTCCCCCCGCCCGGTGTTCGGGTCGACCTGGTCGTCGTCCTTGGCGGCGCCAGTGCCGAGTGCGACGCCGCTGCCGGTCGGCACACCCTCCAAGGAGGCGAGCACCGCAGTGATGGCGTCCTGCGGCAGCTGCGGGCAGTGCCGCAGCAGGTTCTCCACCGGTCGAGGGGAGCTGATGCCGGCAGCGCACATCAGCTCGGCCAGCGGCACGGGGGCGCACATCGCGGCGACCATCCACGTGTTCCGCAGCCGGGACTGGTGCACCTCGATGGGTGCGCCGGACGCGGTGCGGGCCCGGGACGTCAGGGGGCGCATCACGTTGATGCGGTCGGCCTTGCGACCGATGAGCGGGTCGTCCTCGCCCTTGCCGAGCTCGGTGTGCGCCGCCAACGCCACCTTCAGCAGGTCGGTGAACGTGTGCCGCAGCGGGACGGTGCGCGCCTTCGTGCCGGGCACGCTCACCATCGTCACCGCAGCCCCGTCGGGAAGGGTCTGCGTGGTGATGTGGGCAGGGGTGATGCCACGCAGGTCGGTGGTGTCCAGGCCGGCGCCGGCGCCCAGGGCGATGGCGGTGCACAGCGCGGCCCGAGGCCCGGGGTTGCGCTGGTTCGCGGCCAGGAACATGAACTGGTCCATCTCGACCGGGGTGTACGGCGCCGCACCCGGCTTGTACGCGAGCTTGGTGGTGCGTGGGGCCGGGTCGAGGGAGTCCACGGCCCGCCGGATGACGGAGCGGTACGTTGCGGCGCTGCGAGGGACCAGTCCTTCCAGGCGCACGAAGGACTCGACGACGCCGGCGGCGAGAAGCTCCTCGACGATGACCGGGGACCCGGTCGCTGTGCCGGGTCGGCCGGTCCAGTGCGCGAACCAGGCCAGGAAACGAGCCACGGCGCTGCCGTAGCTGCTGGCGGCGCGCGCCGACGGCGGCCGCGTGCCGAGCAGGAGCCGTTGCGCGAGCAGCAGGTTGTCGTTCCACACCATGGCGCGGGACGCGTTCATGGGACGGAACGTCGTACAGGTGGCGATGGTGGAGCCGTCCAGGCCGGTGGTGTCCACCGGGCCGAGCTCGAGGGTAGGGGCGTGAGCCGCAGCCACAGACTGGGCCAGCGCGTGGGACTTCTTGGCGAACGCGATGCGCTGGGCGCGCGTCATCGGCTTACTCGTCGTGGATGGTGCGGTCGCGGGTGTTTCGGTCGTGGGTGTTGCGGTTCGGACGGTGCTGCGGTTGGTGCTGGAGGGTATGCCGACCACCTCGGGTGATGTCGCCTCGGCCAGCGCCCGGATGGTCGCCAGCGCGGGCATCGTGACCGCGGTGCGACCCGTAGCAGTGCCCGTGGACATCGACTTTGCGACCGCGTTCAGCGCCAGCGTCAGGCCCTTGTCGGTCAGCTGGGCCCCGTGCCGGACCCGGTGCGCCTGTACGAGGGCAGCGACGGGCAGCGGCGCGGTGACGCCGGCGACGATGAACCGGTCGGGGTGTAGCGGGTAGCCCAGGGTGTTGTTTCGGGGCGAGGCGGCCATGGTCCCGAGCTGGCGGCAGATGCGGTGCAGCACCTCGCGTCGCGTGACCTTGGTCCGGCCGCCCACGGTCATCGCCTCGGTGACCTTGACGACCGACGTGGCCGTCAGCAGGGCGGGCAGGTCTGGGGTGCTGGCGCGGTCCCATCCGCACGGACCGGCAAGGAACGCGGTCAGGGACGACAAGTACACGTTGGCCTGCCCGACCGTCGCAGGCGTCATGGCGCGCGCGGTGTCCTTCACGACGGGCTCGGCCAGCGCGAACTGCTCAGGGGGCAGCGCGGCACCCCAGTAGTTGTCGATGAGCGCGCCGGGCGTCTTGGCCGGGCGCACGTTGGGCGACTTCCCCGGCATCGTGCCCACAGTCCCGGGCTGGCCGGGGACGTCGGTCGGGCGGTAGATGACCACGGCCGAGGCGAACGCGGCCGTGTTCGCCGCGTCACCGAACGTGAGCCGGCCGCGGACGTACCGGACCTCGCCGCCAGAGCCCAGGACGTGCTCGTGCCACCACGCCGTGTCAGCCCGCACCGGGACCAGGGCCACAACTGTGGCACCGCCTGCGGCGGCCTGGCGAGCCTTGGCCATCCACGCTGCGATGGGACGCCCGTACGGGCTGTTCATCCACACCGCACCGCGCAAGCGGTCGGCCTCGGCGGCCCAGTCCTGGGCCAGCCCGTCGCGCCGGTTCGGGTCGGCGTGGTCCAAGGCGTAGTACGCCGGCGCCTTCGCGTTGAGGGCGTCGGCGCACACGTCCAGGACGAACCCGAACTCGGCATGCAGACGGTCGAAGAAGCCCTGCGGGGTGGGCCACTGGTCGGTGGCGGAGGAAAGGTGGGCGCGAGAGGACATCGGGGGAGCTCCAGGGACGGCATCGTCACGAGCCCGCAGGGTGCGGGCTCTCGTGGCGGCTGTCCCTGACCCCGCAGCGGGGTGGGCCATCGCGGCACACCGGGTCAGGTGTGCGAAGGGAACGGTGCTGGCGCCCGAGGTGGACTTGATCGGGAAACCGGTACGTTCGGATCGGGTGGCCGGTACGATTTCGCCCGGACCGGTTAGGCGACAAGGAGAAGTGGGGCTGGGGTGGCGCGGGAATCAGAGGACCCGTCACCGGCGACGTGGGCGCCGCCTCGCGGGCCGCGGGACCCGCGCACCGGGCAGCGGCCGGCCTGGGCCGCTCGCCCGGACTCGTCCTACAGCGACGACGCCGAGCGGGAGGTCGTCGGCGCGTGGCGGGCGCTCGTCGAGGTCGTGGCAGATGAGCGGTACGCCCGCGGCTGGGGACTACGCCGGCTCGCGAGCCAAGCCGGGGTGGTGCTGTCGGTGGTCAACGACATCGAGGCGGGCAGTACGTGGCCGCGCTTGGGCACCGTTGAGGCCATCGCAGGCGCGCTCGGGTTCGTCCTGGAGGTCGAGCCCGAGCCCGGACACCCGGTGTTGGAGGGGTTGATGCGGCAGGTTCGGCGGCAGCGGCGCCGGGACGGGACAACCCCGCGGCAGCTCGCCGAGTACGCCGGCGTGCGCCCAAACACCCTGTACGAACTGCCCGGGGCGGTCGCCGGGGGCTCGGTTCGCACCCTGCTGGTCCTGGCCCGCCAGCTCGACGTCACCGTGCGCCTCGTGCGGTGCCGTGGTGCCAACGTCCCGGGGTGAAGGCAGGCCACCAGCGGGCAGGTTCGAGTCGGCTTGCCGGGTTCCCTGTCACCAGGGGTTTGGCGTCCGTCGATCGAGGAACGACGGTGTGGGCCAAAGTGGCCACAGGTTTCAGCAACATTGGGCAGGTCTGTAGGGCGACTGCGGCGTCGGCGAGCCGAATCGCGGCGTGGATGGGCTGACCTGACACCATCGCTGTCATGCCTTCCAAGGTCTACGACCTCGCCGTCACGCAAGCCGTGTGCGACGTGCTGGCACAGACCGACCACCCGGGCCTAACCAACTCGGAGCTCCGTGCCGCGCTCGAGCACGCCAAGGTGTTTGAGCTGCCACCCGGCCCGAACAAGCGCACCGCTCTGCGGGTGGTGTTGCACAACACCCAGGTCCGCCGCGGCGACGGCGCAACGTTGGTTGCCTTCGTGAACGCCGCCATGAGGCCGGCCCTGTACACCCGGGACCATGACCGGTGGAACGCGCTGCGCGACCAGCTGGATGAGGTGCTGGTGCTGTACGGTCTGCGCATCAACGACGCGGGCATGGTGGCGCGCCGCAGGCAGCAGGCGGCCAGCTTGCGGGAGGCAGCCGAGCTTGCTGGCACCCTGCAGACCGAGCTTCGACGGAGGGGCTGCCACCCGCAGCTGTTCGTGTACTGCAGCGAGGAACTGGTGGCGAAGTCGCTGTTCCACGCCGTCAGCGAAGCCGCGAAGTCCATCCCGGACCGCGTGCGGTCGATGACGGGATGCACCTTGGATGGGGCGGACCTGTACGACGAGGTGTTCGGGACGAAGCAGAAGCCGGCCGAGCTGCGGGTCAACTCGCTGAGCACCGTGTCCGAGGAGAGCGAGCACAAGGGGTTCAAGAACCTTCTGGTGGCTTTGCACGGTCTTCATCGCAACCCTCGCGCGCACGCCACCCGCTTGGGTTCAGCCGAGGACCTGGCGGACTTTTACGACGCCTTCGCGATGTTCTCCTACGTGCATCGGCGACTGGACCGAGCAAACCGCGTCGGGTAGTCAACCCTGCACTGTTTTCCCGGCGGCGTCTTCTTCGTCCCCCTCTTCTTCGTCCCCCTCTTCTTCCTGTTCGCCCTGGGGCGCGACGTCGATGGAATGTAAGTGCGAATGTAACTAAATGTAATGCGATGCGTTACCTTTGCTGGATGGCGCTGATCGACGACCTCTTGGCCCGACTGCGGGTGGCCGGTGGGGACACGACCGACGTCGAGGTGAAGTCCGCTGCGGGGGGCTTGCCGACGTCGATGACGTCCACCCTGTGTGCGCTGGCGAACCTGCCCGGGGGTGGGTGGGTGGTCCTGGGCTTGGACGAGAAGGCTGGCTTTGCGCCGGTTGAGCTGGGTGACGTCAATGCGCTTCGACAAGGTTTGGCTGGCAAGGCGCGGGCGTGTAGCCCACCGGTGCAGGTGACATTTCATGATGCTGAGGTGGCCGGCCGGCCCGTGGTCGTGGCGGCGGTGGCGGAGTGTTCTCCCTCGGCCAAACCGTGCCGTGTCGTGTCCACCGGGTCTGGCTGGGTCAGATTCTGGGACGGCGACTTCACGATGTCAGCTGTGGAGGAGCAGGCGTTCCTGGCTCAGCGACAACCGCCGCACTTCGACCGTTCCCCGGTCGAGGGGGCGACCATGGCGGACCTGGACCAGGACCTGGTCGCCGTGTGGGCGGCGACCGTTGCTGAGCGGGACCAGTTCGGCCTCGGGCGGTTCACTGGTCGGGAGCTTCTCTTCCGCGCTGGCATTGTCACCGCTGACGACGTGCCGACCAAGGCGGGCCTACTGGCGCTCGGGGTGCACCCTCAGCAGTTCTTCCCCCGGTACCTGCTCAACCTATCGGTCACCTCCCAGGGCGCGACGCGGGCGGTGGACCCGGTGGCGTTGTCGGGACCGATTCCGGTGATGCTGGACGGCGCATTGGAGTGGGCGCGGCGCGTCTTCACCAGGGCTGTCGTCGAGCGCGATGACGGCTCAGTGCATGACGCCTGGACGTACCCGCTGGAGGCGTTCCGGGAGCTGGTCGCGAACGCGTTGGTCCATCGGGACCTGGACGCCTGGTCGGAGGGGGCGGGCGTTGAGGTGCGCCTGACACCGGACCGGTTGGTCGTCACGAACCCTGGGGGGTTGTACGGCGTGACGGTGGACCGGCTGGGTCGCCAAGGTGTCACCTCGGCACGCAACGGGCGACTTCTGGAGGTGTGCCGGTACGCACGTTCGAAGGCCGACTCGCGAGTGGTTGAGGCGTTGGCCAGCGGCATTCCCCGGGTCATTTCGTCCATGGCCGAGCAGGGTCATCCGCCTCCGCAGTTCCAGGACAGCGGCATCCGGTTCACCGTGCTGCTTCGGTCCCGGGCGCACCAGCGGGGACCCGTGCCGGGGGCGAACGAGTCTGTGGCTCGCAAGGTCGCCGGTCTCGGGCCGTCGGAGCGGCGGTTGTGGGACGCCTTGGGCGGCGATGAGGTCACCGTCGTCGAGTTGGAGCGGCGCACCGGGTTGAAGGCGCCCAACATTCGCAGGGTCCTGCGCGCACTGGTCGCCCTGGAGCTGGTGGCCCGCCACGGTGGTCAGGGCCACCAGGGCACAACGTACGCACGCGTGCCGGGCGCTGCCGCGCCGCCGTGACGCGGCGACGAGTCTGCCGCTGGCAAGGGTCCTGGGAGCCACCGGCTGGCAGAGCCGGTGGTCACGCTCGAGCTCTTCAGGTGGCGAGCGTGAGCTGCCCGCGGTGGTGGGCGTAGTGCAGCACCGGGTATGCGTACACCTCTGCGAGGGTCATGAAGGGTTCGAAGTAGGGGTCCCAGTTGGTCGGGAACGGCATCCCCCGCATCAGCCGGTGCTCCGGCTCCTGCTCGAGGCTGGCAACGAGGTGATCGATGGTGCGGTCGCACAGCCACCCCATCCGGGTGTGGTTGAAGACGAGCGCGCCCCCGCACGAGCCGGCGTAGTTGACCCAGTGGAACGGCACGCGACCTGTTTCCAGGACGCGGGCGAACCCGCGGCCCACCGGTGGTGGCAGTGCCGACATCAGCCGCACCAGGGGTAGCAGGCGTCGGACGATGAGGAACCCGAACACCATGTGGAACAGCAGCTGCTCGTTGCTCCATCGGGTCCCGTTGCTGCGTGCCCGCAGCGTGGCCGGGGTCGCGGTGGCCAGCAGGTCGTGCAGGTCGTTCCGGCACTTGGTGAGGTCGGCGACGATGACGGCCCGGTCCGCCGTGGGCCGGTCGTCGTTCCCAGCTCCGTTGGCCGGGGTCACCGGGCGTCCTACCACCCTTCAGGGCAGGTGCTTGTCGAGGCGCCGCAACAAGAACCCGACCACGGGCCAGTCCTGCACGCCGGCGCGCATCACCCGGCCGCGAACCGCTGACACAGCGCGGCGTGCTGCCGCGCCCGGGGTGCGGCGGCCGGTCTCGGCCGTGGAGCGCGCGCGCCGGTGCAGCCACTGCGCGCAGCCGGCGCACACCCCGACCTCGGGGTGGGTTCCGAGCCGGCTCAGGTCTTGCTCGTCGAACGTGTTCCCGCAGCACCAGCACGACGGGCGCTGCGCTTGCTCGTCCTGCACTGCTGCCTGCGCTGCCATGACCCCATCGTCCCCCCGAAGCGCGCCGGTGACCAGAGTCGTCCCGGGCACCTCTGAGCCGTCCCGAGTCGCCTGGGTCTGTTCGCCTTCGGGGTGTCAGAGCAGGGAGCCGAGGTCTGAGCCGACGGTGGGGTAGGCGGCTGGCATGGACTTCAGCTGGCGGGTGGTCAGTCCGAGCTTCATGGCGAGGCCGAGAACGTTGACCAGCTCGCCGTAGCCGGGGCCGAGCAGGTGCGCCCCAACGATGCGATCGGTGGTCCGGTCGATGAGGATTTTCGTGGCTGCGGTGGTCTCACCGATGCGGTAGTTGGAGTACCAGCCGCTGGTGTCGTGGTGGCGGACCTCGACGTCAAGGCCGCGGTCGCGCGCGTCCTGCTCGAGCATCCCGACCCGGGTCAGTTCGGGAATGGTGAAGACCGCGGTGGGGACGCCGGTGTAGTCGGGGACGGTCGTGGTGCCCTTGAGCATGTTGGACGCTGCGACCTTGCCTTCGAACACCGCGACCGGGGTCAGCGGCATCCCGGGCGTGTTCGCCGAGTCCCCGGCGGCGTACACGGCCGGGTTGCTGGTGCTTTGCAGGTGCGGCGCCACCTGGACCCCGTTCTCGTCCCAGTCGACGCCGGCGGCGTCCAGGTCCAGGCCGGCCAGGTCCGGGATGCGGCCCGCGCCGTGCACGACGAGGTCGAACTGCGCCGTGTCGGGTTGACCGGCTCGTTCCACACTGACCCGGTACGCGGAGCCCGACGGTTCGACGGCGGTGATGGTGGTCTCCCGCCACAGGTCGATTCCGGCGGCGGTGCCGCGGTTGACGAGGAGCTCGACGAGGTCGGGGTCGAATGCCTTGAGTGGCCGCGGTCCCCGGTCCAGGATGACGGGGCTGCTGCCTGCGCGTGCCGCGATGTGCGCGAACTCGAAGGAGATGAACCCGCCACCGACGAACAGGATCCGTTCCGGCAGCTCGGGCAGGTCCATGAACGCGGTGCTGTCGACCAAGTGCTCGTGGCCGGCGAAGGGCAGCGGCCGGGGCCGGGCGCCGGTGACGACCAGGAAGTGCGCCGCCTCGTAGGAGCTGCCGTCGATGGCGATGGTGGTGGGGCCGGTGAACCGGGCGTGCCCGTGCAAGGTGTCGACGCCGTTGCCGACCAGCGCGCCTTCGATGTTTCCCGGGACGGGGTCGGTGAAGCCGTGCTTGTGCTTGATGAGGTCGGTCCAGTTGATGGCCAGCCCGGCCTCGTCGATGCCTTTGCCGCGCATCAGTGCCGCGCTGTCGACGATCTCGGCACCTCGCCGCAGGATCTTCTTCGGGTCGCAGCCGCGCAGCGCGCACGTGCCGCCGTACGGCAACGCGTCGACGATGGCGACCTTCCACCCGGCCGAGGCGCACTTGTTCGCCGCGGCCACCCCGGCCATGCCGGCCCCGATCACGATCAGGTCGTAGTGGCCCGTCATCACGCCCCGGCTCCGAGCTTGGCCTTCAGCTGGTCCATGGTGGGTGCTCCGGCCAGGCCGTCCGGTGTGCGGTAGACCCGGCACGACAACCCCACCCCGGCGCCCGGTTCGGCGAACACGTCGACGCCGTCGACCCGGATGCTCGGCGACCCGTGGAACCCGACCCTTTCGGCTTCCTCACCGTCTCCACACGGTGCAGCGTCAGCACCATGTCGGGGCGCTCCGCCGCGATGGCAGCAAGCCGCTCATGGGCCAGGGTCCAGTTCGGGCAGTCATCGAAGTACAGCAAGGAGACGTCCATACCTGCGACCGTAGACGTTGTACCGTGGTAGAAGGTCAAGGGAGAGGAGTGCGCGGTTGTGTTGATCGGTGAGCTTGCTGACGCAGCTGGGGTGAGCGCCCAGACCGTCCGGCTGTACGAGCGCAGAGGGCTGCTGCCAGACGCCGACCGTGGCGCCAACCGGTACCGCCTCTACGACGACTCCATGCTGGTCCGGTTGCGCTTCATCCGCGTGGCTCAGGAGGCCGGGCTCACCCTGGCCGAGATCCGCAGCATCATCGAGCTTCGCGACGACGGGACCGCGCCCTGCGCGCACGTCGGCACCCTCATCGACACCAAGCTCACCGACGTCCGAGCCCGCATCCGCCACCTCGCTGCGCTGCAGGCCGAGCTCGAAAGGCTCCTCGAGCGCAGCCAGGTCCTCGACCCTGCGGACTGCGCGGACGACGACATCTGCCACATCCTCGCCACATCGACGTAGCCATTCGACGTGGCCTGAGCGCCCGCCTCTCTGCGGTCTGCGGTCTGCGGTCCGTGTCCACAGCCGCTGCTACGGTCCGGATGAAGGCACGAGGAGTGCGCTGAGAGGCTGCTCGGGGAGCGAAGGACAAGTGCTGTCTACCCTTGACGGTAGAGAGCTCGGGGGATGACTTCGCGAAAACGTGGGGGCCTTCCTTGACTGGACCCCGCAAACAGGCGTCATTCACGCACGACTCAGAGTTTCGTAACTCCCTCGCCAAACGAAAAGCCCCGAGCATGCTCGGGGCTTTTTCGTTTGGCGGTGGCGAGGGGATGCCGGGAGCTGGAGCGCACGCGCGACGAAGGAGCGTGGTCGCGACAGCGGCTCCCACCGCCACCCAAGCGGCCTAACCCCAACTGTCACCAGTTCGTGCAGCAGACCCCTGCGCCCTGGGCAATGGTGAGTCTGGCGCTCGGGCTCGCACTTACGGGATGCCTCGCACTCGTCTTATTGCGTCGTGGAACTTGACCGGCGCGGCGTCACACGTCGCGTTTGGACGTGGGTTCGGGCAGAAGCTGCTGGCGTGTCTGGCCCATGCGATGGCCGCTGATCCTTCGCACGGGAGGTCGTCATCGGCCCAGGGCGTCAAGCAGGTCTTGAGCCAGCAACGCGACGCTCTCGGCGACACCCACAGGGTCGCCGACCAACTCTTCGGCGGCGCCTGCCATCAGTGATCCTGGAGCGTCCGCACCACGAGCGAACAGGTCCGCGATGTGATCGACAGCATCACGGGTGACTTCACCACTCACGTCTACGTTCATGAGCCGCACGGTGGCCGTCACGAGGACATCAGTGTCGATCGCCCGCAAGAGGCGATATACGTCGTGCGCATCCTTGTTATCCAGACGCGACGGGTTGTCGATTCGATCCTGGATCTTGTGCAGTTTGGCTACGAGCAGGGCCGCCGGGCCAGCTACGGAGACCTCAAACTCTCGCGCGTCGACTGAGGAGTCGAGCGCTCGAATCACCATCTTGGAGTTGTCGACCAAGGTCGCCTCGATGCCGCGTGCCCGCCGCATCGACTTCGGGTCGTGCGGGGGCACGCGGACCCCACGGCGCCCTGCTCCGGCGACGGCCTCGGGCACCATCAGGTCAACTGGCACTCCACGCGGGGAGATCCAAGACCCGATCGCACTGCTCCGCGGGTCAGGGGTGAAGCGCGCCGCGCGCATCGCGTCCTCGACCAGCGGGTCGGAGCTCAATAGGTCGGGGTCAATCGCGACGTCGCCGTCAGTCGTGAACTCCGCGAGTGCGACCTGGATCGATCCGGTGTGCAGGTAGATGGCCTGTGCGCCCACGACCACAAGGGCGTCGAGGTGCGATTGCAATGCTTCCAGCGCATCGAGCAGCCCGGTGCGCGCCATGATCACCTCGTCAGTCACGTCGCCACTTCTCCTCGTTGGTCTTCATCCACTCGATCAGGAACTCGCCTTCGGCTGGTTCGCGACCAGGCCCGTTCAGCAAGTCGGCAGCCACCTGTGCAGCGGCGGCCACGGGATAGCCGCCCTTGGTGCGGATTGTGTTGACAAACGGCACATCGCCGACCGTCTTGGGCTCCAACAGGATCACGTTGGGGGCGGTCGCGTTTGGTCGCAGGCCCCACTGCTCGGATGCCTCTTGGAT
Source organism: Janibacter zhaoxuefangae (assembly GCF_050271985.1). GTDB lineage: Bacteria > Actinomycetota > Actinomycetes > Actinomycetales > Dermatophilaceae. The sequence continues at coordinate 262,128 of NZ_CP189849.1, forward strand.
CGACGAGACGTACACGTAGGCGGCCTTTGCAGGCGCATAGGTCGCCCATTCCTCGGCGGCACTGGAACCGGTCACAGCGACCGGGAACGTCGACTCTTTTGCGACCTTCCCAAGGAAACTCGCGACGCCACGAGGCTCGATGAAGGCCATCACGCGGGTGGTGGTCTTGAAGGACGCGTCGGCGCTCCACGCACGGAGCAGCCGCTCCCAGTCAGTCACGCGGTAGCGCTTGTCCTCCTTCACGACGAGGTCCTCGCGCTCTAGGTAGTCCAGCACTCGGTAAGCCGCGCCCGTCGACGAACCAGAAGCAGCCAACAGTTCGCGCACCGTCCAATCGCGGCGGTAGTCCAAGAGCGCCCGAGTCACCCGCGCAGCAGGCTCGCCCTTGAGCGTGCCGCGCGGTCGGCCCTTGCGCCACGGATCCCGATCCTGACCTTGTGCGGAGATGAACACGGCTGGCTTGTCGACCACAAGGCGCATGTTGCCCGTGGCGTCGACGTACGAGAGGCCCTCCTCCGCCAGAGCATCACGCACTGACGGCGACAGGTAGCGGGCCGCCACGACCGGAGCGTCGGTGGGCCGCGTGGTCATGCTTCGTGCCTGTTCAACCACCCGTGACACGTCGCGGCGTTCCAGAACCTGCTTGAGCTCAACGACCAGTCGGGCAGCAACTCCATCCGGGGCATCGATTTCGATCTCTATGTCCGGGCGCAGCGGTCCTCGCCGAGGCTCGAAGGTCTCGGCCACCTTCCACTCCTGCGGCAAGGCCGCGCGCACGGAAGCGACGACAAGGCGTGCCACCTCGCCGCTCGACGGCGCATCATTGGTCGCCATTGCCTACCCTCCGTTCAGAAATGGATTTGATTCCGATGACAGCGGAACCTTGCCTTTGCCTGAACACCTTACCAGCTCGTTCAGGAATTGAACATGTTCCGCTGCGGACGGAAGACCGTACTTTCCCGAACACTGGTCACGGCGACTCTCGCCCATCCTCTCGCAAACACCTGGTCGAGCACCCCGGAGGTCAATTGGCTGGGTGCCACTGGCACGCGTGCGGAGACCCCTTCGTGGTCTCAGCTCTGGTCTCATTCGTCTCGGTTCAGGACCGTTCGGCCACGTCCCCCAAGGAACTCAGCGCGCGAACCGCTCGATCTCCGAGACGATGTCGGGCCACGCCTCCGACAGCGGATCGACGAGGTCGAAGTGGCCGACATGGGGGAGGGCGACGAGGCGCGCGGTCGTGGCCGTCCGGACGAAGTCCTCGTTGACGCCGATCGGCACGACGAGGTCCGAGACGCCGTGGACGAGGGTCAGCCCACCGTCGGGCCGCGGGGTGGCGCGGGCCGGGTCGAGGTCGGGCCTCGACTCGGGATCCCCGCCGACGAAGGCGGCCACGGCGCCGCCGCCGAGGTCGCCCAGGTGGGCCCGGCGAAGGTCGGCCACGGCCGCCAGCGTCAGGGTGCCGACGCGGTGGTCGAGGTTGAGGTGCATGAGGGCCCAGAGCGCGAGGTGCCCCCCAGCGGAGTGCCCGACGACGACGAAACCGCGCTCGGCGATGCCTGCGCCGTCGAGAGCCCCGTCATTGATGTGTCGGAGCGCGAGCGTGACGTCGCCGGTCGTGACATCGGGGGAGCCGGGCCGTCGCCGATACTCCGGTACGACCACCATCCATCCGAGGTCACGCAGTGCCCCCGCCGTGGGCCGCAGGTGAGTCCGGTCGTACGCCCCGCGCCAGAAGCCGCCGTGCAGGAGGACGACGACGGGGCGGCCGGCCCGGCCCGGGGGCTCCTCGGGTACCCCTTCGTAGGAGTCCGTGCCCGCCGTGTCGAGCGTGCGCGCCCCGATCCACAGGTCCATCACCTGCTCGGGGTCCTCGCCGTAGGCGATGACCTGGTCCGGCTCGGCGGAGGCCCGGCCGAGGAACTCGTCCTCGTCCGTCACGTCGACGCCCCGTCGCCGGCGAGCTCGCGGATCACGTCCATGGCTCGCCACACCTCCTCGTGCGTCGTCGTCAACGGGGACACCCCGACCCGGATCCCGTCCGGGGCCCGGAAGTCGATGATGACGCCTGCGGCGATGAGGCGCGCGGCGAGCGCCCGGGCGTCCGCCCGCGCGAGGGTGACGTGGGCCCCGCGCACCGCCGGATCGCGCGGCGACGCCACCCGGAACCCCAATGGCAGCAACCAGGCGTCGGCCAGCGCACAGACGAGCTCGGTGAGGGCGACCCCCTTCGCGCGGATGGCGTCGATCCCGGCGTCGGCCACGATCCGTGCACCCTCCTCGACGCCGACCATCGCCAGCACCGGCGGCGTGCCGGAGAGCATCCTCCGGATCCCCGTCGCGGGCACATGCGTCGGCCCCATCTCGAACGGCTCGTCCGCGCCGACCCACCCACGGATCGGCTGGGCCAGCTCCGCGTGGTGCACCTCGCGGACATAGACGAAGGCGGGTGCCCCCGGCCCCGCGCACAGGAACTTGTAGGTGCACCCGACGGCGAAGTCGGCCTCGGTGGCGTCGAGGTCGACGGGGATCGCGCCGGCGCTGTGGCAGAGGTCCCACACCGTCAGCGCGCCCGCATCGTGCGCCAAGCGCGTGAGCCCGGGCAGGTCCGCGATGTGCGCGGAGCGATACGCGACGTGGCTCAGCGTGACGACCGCCGTCCGCTCCGAGAGCACCTCGGCCACCTCGTCCGCGCTCACGCCGCCGTCCGGGTCGGACTCGATCCACCGGATGATCAGCCCGAGTTCGTCGGCGATGCCCTCGACGACGTACCGGTCCGTCGGGAAGTTGTGCCGGTCCGTGACGATCTCGTCGCGCCCCGGCCGCATCGCCACCGCCGCGCGCAATGCCTTGTAGAGACACACCGTCGTCGAGTCCGCGACGACGACCTGGCCGGCCGCGGCGCCGAGGACGCCCGCCCCGAGCAGGTCACCGACGCGGGTCGGCGCGTCCCACCACCTGTCGCCGGGGCCACCTTCGGTCCACGAGCGGATGAGCCGCGATCCCCACTCGCCCCGGACGATCTGCGCCAGCCGGTCCGCGGTCGCCCGCGGCGGCCGACCGAGCGAGTTGCCGTCGAGGTAGGCGACCAGCCCGTCATCCTCCGGCGCCAGGAAGAGCTCGCCGAAGGCGGCGAGCGGGTCGTCGCGGTCGGCCAGCTGGGCGTCGGCGAGGGTGGGTGTCACGGCGTCCATCACTCAGCCGATCTCGGAGCGGACGGCGAGCAGCTCGGGGAAGAACGTCAGGTCGAGCGCGGCCTTGAGGAAGGGGACGCCGCTCGAGCCGCCGGTGCCCCGCTTGAAGCCGATGATCCGGCTGACGGTCTTGAGGTGGCGGAAGCGCCACAGCTGGAACGACTCCTCGATGTCGATGAGCTCCTCGAGCGTCTCGTAGGCGTCCCAGTGCGCGTCGTGCGACTGATAGATCGCCGTCAGCGGCGGCAGCAGCGCGGCGTCGAACTCGTGCGGCTGCGTGACGTCGCGGGTCAGCACGTGCTCGGGGATCGCGTGCCCACGGCGCGCGAGATAGCGCAGGACCTCGTCGTAGAGGCTCGGCTGCTCGAGCGTCTCGCGCAGCCCCGCCTGCACCTGCGGGTCGTGCGCGAAGACGTCGATCATCTCGGCGTTCTTGTTGCCGAGGAGGAACTCGACGGTCCGGTACTGCGCGGACTGGAAGCCGGACGAGTGCCCGAGGTCGCCGCGGAACTGCGCGTACTCCGTGGGGGTCAGCGTCTCGAGGACGGACCACTGCTCGAAGAGCTGCCGCTGGATCGACTTCACGCGCGCCAGCGCCTTGAGCGCGGGTGCGAGGTTGTCGGCCGCGATCCGGGCCATGGCGTAGCGCAGCTCGTGGATGAGCAGCTTCAGCCACAGCTCGGACGTCTGGTGCTGGATGATGAAAAGCATCTCGTCGTGGTGCTCGGGACGGCTCAGCGGCGCCTGCGCCGTGAGCAGTTTGTCCAGTCCGAGGTAGCCGGCATAGGTCAACTCGTCCCGCAGGTCGCGGTGCACGCCCTCCTCGATGTGGCGCACGTTCTCGGATCCGGTCATGTCTCCACGCTAGGCCACCGCTCACGCCGGCACGATCTCGGCAGCCCCATCGACGGACATGACGAAGGGGGCCCCGCGGCGATCGCCGCGAAGCCCCCTTCGGTGTCGTGTCGGACGTGTCAGCTGACGGCCGCGAGCGCGTCGATGACGCCCTCACCGAAGTAGCTGTTGTCCTCGACCGGGCCGACGCACGCGGCGCCGCGGGTGGTCGTGCTGCACGCGGTGTCGGTCGCCTGCGCGCGCAGCATGTCGATCAGCTGCGCCGGCGTCGCGTCCGGGTGGGTGGACTTCAGGAGCGCGAGGACGCCCGCGGCGTGCGGGGACGCCATCGACGTGCCGCTGAACAGGGCGTAACCGCCGGGGACGGTCGAGAGGATCGCCGAGCCGGGAGCCGCGACGTCGATGACGCCCAGGCCGCGGTTGGAGAAGGACGACAGCGTGCCGGCCTGCGTGATCGAGGACGTCGTGACGACGCCGTCGAGCTCGGTCGGGATGTCGTGGCACGTCGAGTTCAGCGTCCGGTTGACGGCGGTGCCGTCGTTGGGGCTGCTCGTGTTCGTGGTCTTGTTGGCCAGGTCGTAGGCGGCGTTGCCCGCGGCGGCGGCGTGCACGACACCCTTCTTCGTGGAGAAGGTCACCGCGCGGCGCACGGCCTCCTTCGCGGCGTGCTGGTCGGGCTGGTCGTCGCACCAGAACTCGAAGGGGTCGACGTAGTAGCTGTTGTTGGTGACGTCCATGCCGTGCTCGGCGGCCCAGACGAAGCCACAGACGGCGTACTCCGGGTAGATGTACCCGTCGTCGTTGACGACCTTGACGGAGGCCATCGTGACGCCCGGCGCGACGCCGACGATGCCGACGCCGTTGCGGGCGGCCGCGATGGTGCCCGCGACGTGCGTGCCGTGCGCGCTCGTCGTGGGCTCAGCCGCGCCGGCCGCCGTGTCGGGTCGACCGGCGTCGGTGCAGTTGACGGAGTTGGCGAGGTCGACGTTCGGCGCGAGGTCCGGGTGGGTCGAGTCGATGCCGGAGTCGAGGACGCCGACGAGGACGTCGGAGCTGCCGTCGGTGATCTCGTGCGCCTTGTCGGCCTTGATCTGCGTCATGTCCCACTGCTCGCCCTCGCGCGGGTCGAGCGTCACGGCCTCGGCGGCGGTGACGTCCTGGCCGGCGAGCCAACCACCGACGCTGAGCTGACCGTTGGCGGTCGCTCCACCGGTGCCGGGCGTGCCCTCGGAGACCGCCGCGGTGCGGGAGGCTCCGACGGAGTCGACGGCGTGGCCGGAGTCGAGCTCGACGACGTCGGCGCGGAAGTCGGCCTTCGTCGAGTGCGCGACGACGACACCGATCTGCGGCCAGGACTGGACGACCTCGCCACCGGCGGCCTTGACGGCGCTCTCGACGAGACGGGTCTGACCGGCGTTGGCGTGCTTGGCGTTGACGATGTAGCTCATCAGCTGACCCTCGGGGGTCGCGATCGGCACGGGAGTCGACGTGGGCTCGTCGGCGGCGACACTGGCGCTCGCCGGACCGGCCAGCATCGAGGCGGCGACGAGGCCGGCTCCGGACAGGGCGACGATGAGTCGCTTGCTGCGCGTTGCGTGGTGCATGGACACACTCCATCGGTGGTGGGTTTGCCTCCCCGGATGGTCACCGAGGATGGAGCGGAACCTATCGGGCATATCCGACGAATGGGGCGATGGCGAACGGATGTTTACAGAACTGTCGATCGGCGCCGGGGGCGGACGATCAGGGTCTCGGCCAGTTCAGTCGCGCGCGCACGCGGGCACGGAGGCGAGCTTCACGAGCTCGGTGAAGTCGGGCCCGAGGACCAGGTCGACGGTCTTGTCCTGGCGCGAGTCGCGGACGCGCTCCGGGTTGCCCACATGGCGGATGAGCGTGAGGGAGCGCCGAGCGCCCGCCTTGCCGGAGCGGACCTCGGCGACCCCCTTCGTCAGGGGAGTGGGCGAGTTCGTCACCTCGGCGACGGTGAAGCCACGGGTGCGCAGCTCGCGCGCCACCGACCCGGCCAGGCCATTGCGCTGCGTCCCGTTGAAGACGCTGACGGTGATGTTCCTCGGCGCCGTGTAGCGGCAGGTCGCGGACGTCGAGTCGCCCCCGGGAGGGGCCGCGCGGTCCGCGCGGTAGTAGGACAGCGCGTACCAGAAGGCGAAGAAGAGGACGAGCACGGTGATGGCCAACGTCGCTCCGGCACGCACCCGGCGCGAGCGCTCCGGCCGACCACCTTCGTAGTAGTCCGACATCCGCCTCACCCCTCCTTCATCCTGCCGATCCAGTCAAGCACGCACACCGGCGGTGCCGGTCGCGGCGCGCTGACCGTCGGCCAGGGCGCGGGCGCCGGCCAGGGCGAGGGCGTCGGTCAGTCGATGACGAGCACGCGCGCGTGAATCGTCGGCCGCTGGTGCAGCGCGGCGCGCAGGGCCCGGTGGAGGCCGTCCTCGAGGTAGTTCACGCCACGCCACTGGATGACGTGGGGGAAGAGGTCGCCGTAGAAGGTCGAGTCCTCCGCGAGCAGGTTGTGCAGGTCGAGCGTGCTCTTGGTCGTCACGAGCTCGTCGAGCCGCACCATGCGCGGGGGCACGTCGGCCCAGTGGCGTGGGGTGGTCCGGCCGTGCTCGGGATAGGGGCGGTGGTCGCCCACGGACTTGAAGATCATCGGCGCCCACACTACGTGCCGTCGCCGGGGCCGGTTCACTAGAGTCGCTGCGTGACCGAGACACCCGCACCGCAGTCCACCGACCCTCAGCTCCAGGCCATCCGCGAGGGCTACGCCTTCGAGGGGCCGGCGCTCACCTTCGGCGCCGCCATCTCCGACGGCACGGCGCACCCGGACGCCCAGGTGCGGATCCCCCTTGCGAGCCTCAACCGGCACGGCCTCGTCGCCGGCGCCACCGGCACGGGCAAGACGAAGACCCTCCAGGTCATGGCCGAGCAGCTCGCCGCCCAGGGCGTCCCCGTCTTCCTCGCCGACATCAAGGGCGACCTCTCCGGCATCGCCTCGCCCGGTGCCGCCAGCGACAAGCTCACCGAGCGCTCGCAGAAGATCGGCCAGGAGTGGGTGCCGACGGGCTACCCGACGGAGTTCCTCTCCCTCGGTGGCCAGGGCAAGGGCATCCCCGTGCGGGCGACGATGACCTCCTTCGGTCCGACGCTGCTGTCCAAGGTCCTCGGTCTCAACGACACCCAGGAGTCGAGCCTCGGCCTGGTCTTCCACTACGCCGACAAGCAGGGCCTCGCGCTCCTGGACCTCAAGGACCTGCGCGCCGTCATCTCGCACCTGACCTCCGACGAGGGCAAGGAGGAGCTCAAGGCGCTCGGCGGCCTGTCCAAGGCCACGGCCGGCGTCATCCTGCGCGAGCTCATCGCCTTCGAGGACCAGGGTGCCGACGCGTTCTTCGGCGAGCCGGAATTCGACACCGCGGACCTCATGCGCACGCGCGACGGTCAGGGGCTGGTCACCTGCCTCGAGCTGCCGGCCGTCCAGGACCGACCGCAGCTCTTCTCCACCTTCCTCATGTGGATGCTCGCGGACCTCTTCCACGACCTGCCCGAGGTCGGCGACCTCGACAAGCCGAAGCTCGTCTTCTTCTTCGACGAGGCGCACCTGCTCTTCGACGAGGCGAGCAAGGCCTTTCAGGACGCCATCGAGCAGACCGTCCGGCTCATCCGCTCCAAGGGGGTCGGCGTCTTCTTCGTGACGCAGTCGCCCAAGGACGTGCCCGGTGACGTCCTCGCCCAGCTCGGCAACCGCGTGCAGCACGCGCTGCGCGCCTACACCCCCGAGGACGCGAAGGCGCTCAAGGCCGCCGTCTCGACCTACCCCCACTCCGAGTACGACCTCGGCAAGCTGCTGACGGAGCTCGGCACGGGTGAGGCCATCGTCACGGTGCTGTCCGAGAAGGGCGCCCCCACGCCCGTGGCGTGGACGATGATCCAGGCCCCGCAGTCCCTCATGGCCCCGAGCGACCCGGGCGTCGTCGACGGGATCATCGGCGGCTCCGAGCTGGCGACCAAGTACGCGGACGTCGCGGATCGCGAGTCCGCCTACGAAAAGCTCGCGGCTCGTCTCGAAGCGGCACCGGCGGAGTCGGCGGCGGCCCAACCGCAGGCGGCACCGGAGGCGCCGGCGCCGCGGGCGGGTCGGGCGAAGGCGGCCAAGGAGGACGAGGGCATCATCGGCCAGGTCGTCGGCTCGAGCGCGTTCAGGTCGGCGCTGCGGTCCGCCGGGACGGTCATCGGGCGGGAGATCACCCGCTCGATCTTCGGCACCTCGCGTCGCAGCCGCTGACCTCGGCCGGCAGCCTCACCCGAGGACGAGCGCGGCCAGGAGGATCACGGGCACCGACCCCATCGTCGTCAGCAGGATCGTGTCGCGAGCGAGGACCTCGCCCCGACCGAACCTGGTGGCGTGCACGAAGATGTTCTGAGCCGTCGGCAGGGCCGAGGTGACGACGATGGCGAGCAACGCCGTCCCGTCGAGGCCGAGCACGAGGTGGGCCACCGTCCATGCGACCGCGGGCTGGACGACGAGCTTGAGCATCGACGTGCACGCGACCTCCGCCTTCGTCCCACCGGCCCCGAACCCCGGCCCCAGCCGCAGCGCGATGCCGTAGGCGAGCAGCATCGACGGGACCGCCATGTTGGCGACGAGTTGGACGGGGTCGGTGACGAAGGGCGGCAGCGTCCAGCCGGTGACCGACAGCAGCAGGCCGATCAGCGAGCCGGTGGTGAGCGGGTTCGTCACCATCTGTCGCAGGGTCCGTAGCAGGCCCGGGCTCGTGCCGCGCGTCGTCCGGTCGAGGATCGTGATGGCCAGCGGCTGCATCACGAGGAGCTGCATGAGCAGCGTCGGCGCGACCAGGGCCGCGTCGCCGAGCACGTAGGCCGCGATCGGGATGCCGAGGTTGCCCGCGTTGACGTACGTCGAGCTCAGGGTGCCGATGACGAGCTCCGGGGTCTCGCGATGCCAGAGCGCGCGTGCCAGAGCGAGGTAGGCGGCGCCCGTGACGAGGACGGCCGCGGCGGAGGCGATGAGGTTGGGGGACAGCACCTCGTGCACGTCGGCGCGCCCGATGGTCAAGGTCATGAGCGCCGGTGAGGCCACGAAGAAGGCGAGGCGGGACAGGAGGACCTGCGCCTGGAGGTCCACGAGTCGCACGTGGGCGAGCAGGGCGCCCAGGGCGATGACCGCACCAATCGCGGCGAAGCCGTTGACGACGCCGAGCACGAGACCCCCTTCGATGGAGGGGCCACGCTAACCGTCGGATGGGCGGCCTCGCCGAGGTGGCTCCGTGGTTGAGACGGCACCCGACCCCGCAGGGCGCTGGCGGGGCCGGGTGGAGTCCCGTCGGTGTCAGGGGTGCGGGCGCAGCACGTCGCGCAACCCGTCGAGCACGCTGACGTCCTCGATCGTGCCCGGCACGACCGCGTCCTTGCCGTCGGCGATCTCGCGCATCGTCTTCCGGAGGATCTTGCCGGAGCGCGTCTTAGGCAGGGCCGTGACGACGTCGATCTGCTTGAGGGCGGCCACGGCGCCGACCTCCTCGCGCACACGCTGAACGAGTTCGGTGCGGATGCGCTCGCCGTCGGTGGCCGCGTCGACGCCGGCCTTGAGGACGACGAGGCCGCGGGGCGCCTGCCCCTTCAGCGCGTCGGCGACGCCGATGACGGCGCACTCGGCGACGTCGGGATGCCCGGCGATGGCCGCCTCGAGGGAGCCCGTCGAGAGGCGGTGACCCGCGACGTTGAGGACGTCGTCCGTCCGACCCATGACGAAGACGTAGCCGTCCTCGTCGATGAGGCCACCGTCGCCGGTGAGGTAGTACCCGTCGAAGACGGAGAGGTAGCCGTCGACGTAGCGCTCGTCGTCGCGCCACAGCGTCGGCAGTGTCCCGGGCGGCATCGGCAGCCGCAGACAGATCGCGCCCTCGTTGCCGGGGTCGCACTGCTGCCCGGTCTCGTCGAGCACGCGCACGTCGTAGCCGGGCACGGGCACGGTCGGGGAGCCGGCCTTGATCGGCATCGGCTCGAGGCCGCGCAGATTGGCCACGATCGGCCAGCCGGTCTCGGTCTGCCACCAGTTGTCGATGACGGGGATGCCCAACTGCGACGAGGCCCACTCGTAGGTGTCGGGGTCGAGTCGCTCCCCGGCCAGGAAGAGCGTGCGCAGGCTCGAGATGTCGTGGCCGTGGCGGTACTCCCCGGTGGCGTCCTCCTTCTTGATGGCGCGGAAGGCGGTCGGCGCCGTGAAGAGGGCCTTCACGCCGTAGTCCTCGACGACCCGCCAGAAGGCGCCCGCGTCGGGCGTCCCCACCGGCTTGCCCTCATAGAGGACGGTGGTCGCCCCGGTGAGCAGCGGGCCGTAGACGATGTAGGAGTGGCCGACGACCCAGCCGACGTCGCTCGCGGTGAAGAGGACGTCACCGGGGCCGACGTCGAAGATGTTCTCCATCGACCAGCGGAGGGCGACGGCGTGGCCGCCGTTGTCACGCACGATCCCCTTCGGGCGGCCGGTCGTCCCGGACGTGTAGAGGATGTAGAGCGGGTCGGTGGCGGCGACGTCGACGCAGCCGGTCGGTTCGGCGTCGGCCATGACGTCGGTCCACTCCATCTCCTCCCAGTCCGTGTCGCGGACCCCGACGTCGGCGCGGAGCTGGTCGCGCTGGAGCACGATGACGCTCTCGGGCTTGTGGGCGCTGCGGTCGAGCGCGCCGTCGAGGTAGGGCTTGTAGGCGACCGTCCGCGACGGCTCGATCCCGCACGAGGCCGACACCACGACCTTCGGCTCCGCGTCCTCGAGCCGGGCCGCGAGCTCGGCCGGAGCGAATCCGCCGAAGACGACCGAGTGGATCGCACCCAGGCGGGCGCACGCGAGCATGGCCACGACGGCCTCGGGGATCATCGGCATGTAGATGACGACCCGGTCGCCCTTCTCCACGCCGAGGCCGGCGAGCGCCCCGGCGAAGCGGCTCACGTCGTCGAGCAGCGCCGCATAGGTCAGGGTGCGACGGGTGCCGGTGACGGGGGAGTCGTAGTGGATCGCGGCCTGCTCGCCACGGCCCGCCGCGACGTGCCGGTCGAGGGCGTTGAAGCACGTGTTGAGGACACCGTCGGGGAACCACCGGTAGAGGGGCGGATTGCTCGCGTCGAGCGTGCGGGTCGGCTCGGTCACCCAGTCGATCGCACGGGCCGCCTCGCCCCAGAAGCCGTCCGGGTCGGCCAGGCTGCGGGCATGGGCCTGCGCCCAGGGGGACGTGGTGCCGGTGTTGGCAGGGTCTGTGGTGGCGGGCTCGGCGGCGGTGCCTCGGGCGTCGTTGCTCATGCCCCTCATGGTGCGCCCTGAACGAGCGGTTCCGTGGGTGCTGTCGGTGGACGGCCTGCGGCCGTCGGTGGGCGGTCGCAGAGTAGGCCGCCGTCCCATGTCGTGATCGCCGGTCGGTGCGTCGCCCGGGCGGGATCTCGGTGAGCGCTCCTCCGCCGAATGGGGCCAAAGTTGCCTATGGTGCTTGTGTCGGGTTCCTCCCCTTGCTCGCTCCCGGCAACGCGACCCAAGGAGACGCCGTGCCCCCGTCACGGAACGCCACCGCCCAGACCCTCGCCCTGACCCTCGCGGCCACCCTCGCCGCCACGTTCCAGGGCGCAGTCCCGGCGCGGGCCGCGGACGACCCCGCCCCCGTCGTCGGCACCGTCACCGGCGGTGACGTGACGCCGCGCGGGAGCGCACCGGCCAACGGTCCGGAGGTGCGCGCGAAGGCGGCCGCCGCGGCCGCCTTCCACCGCGCCCTCGTCCGCGCGGACGCCCATGGCGCGCGCATCGCCCTCGACGCCGACCCCTCCGACCGCACCCTCACGAGTGCCACCGCGACCGGTGGGACCCAGCGCACGACCGAGGCCTCGGCAACGACCCTGACCGCCGCCACGACCACCGAACTCGCGGCCGACAAGTACCTGCCGATGGAGCACCGGCCGCAGGGCAAGAGCTACTGGTGCGGGCCCGCCACCGGCCAGATGATGATCCGCACGGCCAACGGCGTCGGCTTCCACAGCCGCTTCAACGGTGACGGGCTCTACCAGGCCAACCTCGCGACGTGGGCCCACATGCAGACCGACTCCTACGGGTCCACGAGTTGGCACCGGGAACAGTTCACGCGCGGCCTGACCCGGTGGCGCGGCAACGACTACTACAAGCAGTTCAGCAACCCCTCGAGCGACCACCTCAAGCACGCGCTGACCTACTCCATCGGCGGCAGGGACCTGCCGATCGCGCTCGACACGGTCGAGTTCGCTGGCGGTCGGCACTACAACGGCCACCCCGTCGGCCGCACCATCGGGCATTGGATCGCCGGCTACGGCTACTCCGATCTGGGCAGGTACGGCCACTATGCCGACCCGAGCACCTCGGTCTTCCCCGATGCGCGCCCCAAGTTCAGCTATGGCAGCTCGAGCATGGCCACCCACTTCCTCAACCAGAACGGGCTCGTCTACTGATGCCCTCGACCTCCCGCCGCGGGCTCGTCCTCGGCGGCGTCGTCGCGCTCCTCGCGAGCGGGTGCTCCGGCGAGCCGATCGAGACCAGGCCGACGGACGTCCCGTCGTCCGCCGGATCGCTCGCCCCGGTGCCGACAGGCGGCACGGTCACCCGACTCTCTGCGACGGCCACGACGGACACGGTCGCCCCGGCCCGGCTCGCGGACCGTTCCGCCGTGGAGCCGGCCGCGGGCGGGCTCGAGCAGGTGGTGGCGCTCGCCCCGGACGGCCGCGTGCTCCGCGCCGCGAGCGCGACCCCGCGCGGGGACGACCTGCTCGGCGCCGTCTCCGTCGACCTCGCTGATCCGGCACACCCCGACGACCGGACGAGCGTGCGCGGGCCGTCGGAGGCGCCCGCCCAGGTGACGGCGGCCGACGTCGTCGGCGAGACCGTCGCCTGGCGCGAGACGACCAGCACCAACCTCGACGTCGAGGACTGGGAGGTCTGGGCAGCGGTCGACGGCGGCGCGGCCGTGCGTGTCGCCGACAGCGGTGACGGCGACAGCGGTGACGGCGACAGCGGTGACGGCGACAGCGGTGACGGCGACGCAGAACCACCGCCGTACGTCCCCGACGGATCGTCCCTGGCGACCACCGCCGACGCCGCCTACTGGACGGTCGCGCGGTGGGAGGGCGAGCAGCGCGTCCTCGGCATCGTCTCCGCTCCGCTGCGTGAGGGAGCGAAGGTTGCGACCGTCGCCGAGGGCGCCCGCAACCCGACGGTGGTCGGGGACACCCTCGTCCACGCCGCCGGCCAACCGCTCGGTGCCGACCTGCCCGAGGGTGTCTGGGAGATCCGGCGCCGGGACGCGGCCGGGGCGGGGGACGTCCTCGCCCGCATCGGCCCCACGGGCTGGGGAGTCTCGGCCGTCTGCGCCGGTGAGGGGCACGTCGCCTGGGCCCTCGCCGACGACGCGGCAGGACGCATCGTCGACCTCGACCTGACGACCGGCCACCGCGTCGAGGTGACGCTCGCGACCCCCGCCCAGGCGCCGTCGCTGGCCTGCGGCGACGACATCGTCGCCTGGGGGAGTGGCTCCGACGAGGGGGACCCGGGCCAGTACGTCCTCGATCGTCGCGCGGCGACCGTCTCCCGCCTGGGCTCGGCCGCCGGCCTCAGCCAGGTGGCGGCCGCCGGTCCGTGGCTGGCGTGGACCACCTTCGCGAAGGGGGCCGACCGGGCCACCTGGCAGGTCGCCCGCTGGCAGGGCTGAGCCCCGAGCGCACCTCACATCGGCTCCACCCATCACGCACAGGGAGCGCACAGACGCCGGGCTCACTCTCGGTCCATGAGCACAGTCGTCCCACCCGCGCCTCGATCCGCGACCTTCGCCCCGACCCCGTCGAGCCGGGCGTCCGCCTTGGCCCCGACTCCCCGGTGGTGGCGCGACGCCACCCTCGCGACGGCGTGGGGCCTCGTCCTCTTCGTCGTCGCCCTGTGGGTCGCCGGTGGCGGTGTGGCCGACCTGACGTCGTTCGCCTCGGGCATGACGAGCCTGGGCCGAGTGACCGGGCTCGTCGCCTCCGTCCTGCTCCTGCTGCAGGTCGCCCTCATGGCCCGCATCCCCATCGTCGAACAGGCTTGGGGCCAGGACGAATTGGCGCGGGTGCACCGGCTCGTCGGCAACACGTCCTTCTACCTGATGGTCGCCCACATCGTCCTCATCATCGTCGGCTACAACGCCAGCGGCGGACTCGGGATCATCGGGACCTTCCTCGACGAGGTGCTCAACTCGCCGGGCATGCTGCTGGCTCTCGCCGGGACGCTCGCGCTGTGCCTCGTCGTCGTGACGTCGATCCGGGCGGCGCGGGCGCGGCTGCGGTACGAGTCGTGGCACCTGCTGCACCTCTACGCCTACCTCGGCGCGGGGCTCGCGCTGCCGCACCAGCTCTGGACCGGGGCCGACTTCCTCTCCTCGACGACCGCGACGGTCTTCTGGTGGGGGCTCTACCTGGCCGTGCTCGGGTGCGTCATCGCCTTCCGCATCGTCCGCCCCCTGTGGCTCTCGAGCCGTCACCAGCTGCGCGTGGCCGACGTCGTGACCGAGGCGCCGGGGGTGACCTCGGTGGTCGTCCGGGGTCGCGACCTGCACCGGCTGGCCGCCCGCGGCGGGCAGTTCTTCCAGTGGCGCTTCGTCGACGGGCCGGGGTGGACCCGGGCCAACCCCTACTCCCTGTCGGCGGCTCCGGACGGGCGCAGCCTGCGGATCACCGTCGCCGAGATCGGCGACTCGTCGCGGCGGCTGCGGGACCTGCGCCCCGGCACGCGCGTCCTCGTCGAAGGCCCTTATGGCCGCCTCCACGCCGGCACGAAGGTCGCCCGCAAGAGCGTGCTCATCGGCGCCGGTATCGGGATCACACCGCTGCGGGCCCTCCTCGAGGAGTTGCCCGGCGGGCCGGACGAGACGGTGCTCATCCACCGCGTCAGCACGAGGGCGGACCTCGTCCTCGAGAGCGAGATCGACGCCCTGGCGCAGCAGCGCGGCGCGCGAGCCATCTCCGTCATCGGCCACCGCCGGACGGATCGGGCCAGTTGGCTGCCGGTCGACCTCGCGCACATCGACGACGCCGCGGCGCTGCGGCACGTCGTCCCCGACATCGCCGAGCGTGACGTCTTCATCTGCGGCCACCCCGACTGGATGGACACCGTCATCGCGGCCGCCCTGGCGGCCGGGGTGCCGCGCGAGGCGATCCACCACGAGCGCTTCACCTACTGACCGCTCCTGACCCCCTTCCCTCCCTCCTCCCGCCCGAGACGAATCGAGATCCCATGCGACGCATCACCTACTGGGCGATGAGCACCCTCACCGCCCTCGTCCTGCTCTTCAGCTATCACACCTCCACGTCGTCCACCCCCGTGGCGACCGCCGAGGTCCGCTCCGCGACGACCACGTCCGACCTCTCGTCGGACTCCGGGGCGTCGTCGGACACCGGCTCCTCATCCGACACCGGCTCCTCATCCGACACCGGCTCCTCGAGCAGCTCCGAGACCTACGCGGGCGACGAGGTCATGACGCGGTTCGGCGCCGTCCAGGTGCAGATCACCGTCAGTGATGGGGCCATCACCGCCGCCGACGTCCTCCAGGTGCCCATGTCGGACCGGCACGACCAGATGATCAACTCGCGCGCCGTGCCGATCTACAACTCGGAGACCGTCGACGCCCAGTCCGCTGACATCGACATGGTCTCGGGTGCCACCGTCACCTACGAGGGTTACGTGCAGTCGCTCCAGTCCGCCATCGACCAGGCCAACCTCTGATGAGCGCGGACGTCGTGACGACCCCTCATGGTGTCCCCGGGCGCCGGGCCTGGGTGGAGAAGGTCATGGGCATGCCCGTCAGCATCCACCTGCGGGGGGCCGGCGTCGACGACCCCGCCGCCGCGGAGGCGGTTGCGGCGGCCCAGGCCGAGTTCCGGCGGATGGACGCGACCTTCTCGACGTATCGCGAGGACTCCGACATCTCCCGCCTGCGCCGTGGCGACGTGGAGATCGGGGACGTGGACCCGCTCGTGGCGGAGGCCCTGAGGATCGGCGAGGAGGCCGGCCTCGTGACCGGCGGCGCCTTCACCGTCTTCCTGCCCACCGGCGAGGGCGACCTCGCCTTCGACCCCACCGGACTCGTGAAGGGGTGGACCGTCGATCGCGCTTCGCTCCACCTCGCGAGCCTGGACGGGATCTCGTGGTGCATCAACGCCGGCGGCGATCTGCTCGTCGGGGCGCACCCGTGGATGCCGCTCGAGGGGCCAGAGGCGATCTCGTGGCGGGTCGGCATCGAGGACCCGCGCGTCCCCGGACGGATCGCCCGCACGGTCTCCCTGACGAGCGGCGCGGTCGCCACCTCGGGCACCGCCGCGCGCGGTGCGCACCTCTACGACCCCGAGGTGGGGGAGATGGTCGGTCGGGCGGGTTCCGTGACCGTCACGGGGCCGTCGCTGCTGTGGGCCGACATCTGGGCCACGGCCCTCTTCGTCGGCGGGGAGCGGACACGGGCGACCTTCGATGCGGTGGCGGCCGGGCATCGGGCGTTCGAGGTCTGACGGCTGGGCGTCGGGCGTTTACAAATGGGCTCGCGAGCCCATTTGGTGCTCGTGAGCCGGTTTGAACAGGCACGCGAAGCACATTCCGGTTCGCGAGCCGTTTTGTGCGGGCGGGGCGGGCGCCACCCCCGGGCATGAGGAAGGCCCCGGTCGCATGCTCCCGGGGCCATCTCATGTGGCGGAGGATGGGGGATTTGAACCCCCGAGGGTTTTATCCCAACACGATTTCCAATCGTGCGCACTAGGCCACTATGCGAATCCTCCGCGGAGGAGGCTACCCGAGAAGTGGGCGCGACCTGTAATCGCGGTGTCCTGCGGGCGAACCCGCCTCAGCCGCCGATCTGCGTGGGCGGGCCGATGAGCAGCGCGACCCCCGTCAGGCACGCGACGGCGACGACGGCGACCAGCGCCGCGAGCGCGGGCGTGCGGATCGCCCAGGCGAGCAGTCGCTCCGCCGGGTTGGTCGGGACATCGCCCCCGACGCCGAGGCGCCACGGGCCCTCGAGCAGTCCCGCGCCCTCCGCGCGACGGTCGAAGAGGACCGTGGCGAAGGGCGGGATGGCGCTCGCGAGCGCGAGGAGGCCGGTCCGCGTCGACCACCGCTGGTTGGTCCAGACGATCATCGTCACGAGCACGTAGGAGATGAAGACGACGCCGTGCAGCATGCCGCCGACGCGCACACCGAGGTCGGTGGTCTGGGTGACGTACTTGAGCACCATCCCCGCCAAGAGCAGGGCCCAGGTGATGGCCTCGGCGGTGGCAAGGCGGCGGAAGAGGGTCTTCGGCGTCATGCTCGGCATCCTCTCAACTGCTCGCCTCGTCCTCGCGGGCGGGCGCCAGTCGGGCGCGGCGCTCGAATTTCGTCCGCACCCCGACTCGTCCTAGACTGAGAACCGGACACCCCGTGCGGTGGTACCTCTCCGAACTCCCCCAGGGCAGGAATGCAGCAAGGGTAGGAGAGCTCTTCCAGGTGCGCGGGGTGTTCTTCGTGTCCGGAAGGGGGCCGCGAGCGACCCGAGCATCAGCCCGGGTCAGCCGCAGGCGCAGCCGGCGCAGTTGCCGCCGCAGCCGGCCGCCTCACGCTCGGGCGCAGCCTGACCCTGCTCGTCCCAGGCGAGCTGCAGCGCGCCGACGAGCACGTCGACGTCCGTCGCGCCGGTGACCGAGTATTTGCGGTCGAGGACGACGAAGGGGATGTCGGGCACCTCGATCATCTTGGCCGTGGCCTCGTCGCTGCGGACCTCCCAGCCGAAGTCGTCCGAGTCGAGCATCTCCGTCACGGCGTCGGGCTCGAGCCCGAATTCACCCGCGAGCCGGGCGAGGGTCGCGCGGTCACCCAGTGAGACCCCTTCGTCGGCGGCCCGCCCGAGACGCTCCTGGGCGGCCGTGGCCAGCCCGGCCGCGGCAGCCATCTGGAGCACGCGGTGCGCGTCGAAGGTGTTGGACTCGGCGGGCGCGTTGCGGTCGAGGAGGTAGCTGTGCCACGTCACCTCGCAGTCACCGCCGTGGGCGAAGGTCGCGAGAGCCTCCTGCAGGCGTTGCCGGCCGAGGCGGCTGGCGGGGTGACCGAAGTCGGACCAGATGTCGATGCGCACCGGATCACGATACGTCGGTCTCGGTCGGGGTCCTCGCGGCGCCGTCGTCGTCGGACGCGGCGGCTAGGGTTCACGACAGACCACCCCGCCGCAATCAGCAAGGAGCCGGCATGGCCACCGCCCTGTACCGCCGCTACCGGCCGGAGAGCTTCGCCGACGTCATCGGTCAGGAGCACGTCACCGAGCCGCTGATGCAGGCGCTGCGCACGGGGCGGGTCAACCACGCCTACCTCTTCTCGGGGCCGCGCGGCTGTGGCAAGACCACGAGCGCCCGCATCCTCGCGCGCTGCCTCAACTGTGAGCAGGGCCCGACGGACCGTCCCTGCGGCGAGTGCGACTCGTGCGTGGCCCTGGCCCGCGGCGGCTCGGGCAGTGTCGACGTCATCGAGATCGACGCGGCGAGCCACGGTGGCGTCGACGACGCCCGCGACCTCCGTGAGAAGGCGTCCTTCGGCCCCGCCCAGAGCCGCTACAAGGTCTACATCATCGACGAGGCGCACATGGTGACGCCGCAGGGCTTCAACGCGCTGCTCAAGATCGTCGAGGAGCCGCCGGAGCACGTGAAGTTCGTCTTCGCGACGACCGAGCCGGAGAAGGTCATAGGGACCATTCGCTCGCGCACCCATCACTACCCCTTCCGTCTCGTGCCGCCGCAGCAGCTCACGGATTACATGGAGCGGCTCTGCGCCGCCGAGGGTGTCGCGGTCGAGCCGGGCGTCCTCTCCTTCGTCGTCCGCGCCGGCGGCGGCTCGGTCCGTGACTCGCTGTCGGTCCTCGACCAACTCATCGCTGGCTCCCACGAGGGCGGGCTCACCTACGAGGGCGCCGCCTCGCTCCTCGGCTTCACCGATGGGGAACTGCTCGACGCGACGATCGACGCCTTCGCAGCGGGGGACGCCGCGGGCGTCTTCCACCAGATCGACCGGGTCATCGAGACCGGTCTCGACCCGCGACGGTTCGTCGAGGACCTGCTCGAGCGCTTCCGCGACCTCATCGTCGTCTCGGCCGCACCCGATGCCGCGGGCGCCATGATGCGCGGGTTGCCCGTTGACCAGCTCGATCGGATGCGCGCCCAGGCCGCGGCCTACGGTCCGGGTGCCTTGTCGCGCGCGGCCGACCTCATCAATGCGGGCCTCCTCGAGATGCACGGCGCGACGGCGCCGCGCCTCCAGCTCGAACTCATCGCCGCCCGCGTGCTGCTGCCCGCGGCTGCAGGGGAACAGGGCTACGCCGCCCGTCTCGATCGCCTCGAGCGTCGCCTCGACGTGGGTGGCGTGCCCACCGCCGGCGAAGGTCGGCCGCGCCCGACCCCGATCGCGTCGCCGCCCGCGGCGGCACCGCAGAGCGAGGCCCGGCCCACGCCCGCGCAGCGCCCTGAGCCGTCGCCCGCCTCGGAGTCGTCGCCTGAGCCGGCGCCCGCGCAGCGCCCGGAGTCGGTTGAGCGCGAGGAGTCGGTTGAGCGCGAGGAGCCGGCCGACGCCGCCTGGCCCGCCGTCGATGAGAGGGAGGCCGCGCAGCCGAACGCCACAGCGACCACGAACACCACAGCGACCACGAACACCACAGCGGGACCTGCCCCCGAGCAGCCCGCCACGGTGCCCGCCGCCAAGAAGGAGCCCGCCGCGGAGGAGCCTGCTGCCGAGCAGCCGGCCGCGGAAGCCCCGCCGGCGAAGGGGCCTGGAGGCATCGACCTTGCGGCGCTGCACCGCTCCTGGCCGGACGTCCTCGGCCGGATCTTTCAGCAGAGCCGGGTCTCGTGGTCGCTGCTGTCCCAGCACGCGCAGATCGTGGCCTACGACGGCACGCGCGTGACGCTGGGGCTGTCGACGCCGAGCCTGGCCAACACGTTCCGCAACGGCAACCACGCCGAGATCGTCCGTCAGGCACTCATCGACGCCCTCGGGGTGGACGCCCGCGTCGACGGGATCTCCTCCGACCAGGCCCCACGCCCGGTCCTCGACGACGAACCCGAGCCGGTCCAGCGGCGCCGCCGCCCGGAGGGCGATGCCGGCGACGGCGGGCAGACCGCCACGTCATCCAGCGGCACCGCGCCGTCGGGGCCAGTCTCGGGGGGAGCCCGGGCCTCCGCGAGTGATCGCTCGACGGAGGCCGGTGCCGGAGCGGGTGCCCTCGCCGATCAGGCGTCGACGTCGCAGCGGCTCGACCGCGGAGGCGCCGACTGGTCGAGTGCGGCCAGTGCCCCAGGTTCGGCACCGAGTTGGGCGACGGCCGACCCGACGCCCGGCCCGGTGACCTCTGCCGCTGCTCCTGCAGCGGCCCCGGACACCCCGGCCACCCCGGCGAGCCCCGGCCGTCCGGCGACGTCGGCGATCGAGCGCGCCCGCGCGGCCATCAGCGGTGACCCCGCCGCCGTCGAGGTCACCCGGACCGCGGACGACACGGCCGTCAGTGCCGATGACGAGGACATCGACGAGGTCGGCGACGTCGGCCAGGCCGTCGTCGAGCGGATCCTCGGCGCCACCGTCGTCCGTGAGGAATGACGTGAGGAACGACCCGCGTCCACGCGCGGCGGTGCCGGTCGACGGCGGAGAGGGCATAGGCTCACAGCGTGTATGAAGGCGTGGTCCAGGACCTGATCGACGAACTCGGCCGACTCCCCGGAGTCGGTCCGAAGAGTGCCCAACGGATCGCCTTCCACCTCCTCACGGCCGACTCGACGGACGTCTCTCGCCTCGCGGCGGCGCTCCTCGAGGTCAAGGACAAGGTCAAGTTCTGCACGGTGTGCGGCAACGTCGCCGAGGCCGAGCTCTGCCGGATCTGCGCCGACCCGCGCCGCGACGCGACGGCCATCTGCGTCGTCGAGGAGCCGAAGGACGTCGTTGCCGTCGAGCGGACGCGCGAGTTCCGGGGCCGCTACCACGTGCTCGGTGGGGCGATCAGTCCGATCGACGGCATCGGCCCGGACGACCTGCGGATCAAGGAACTGATGACCCGGCTCGGGTCCGGTGACGTCACCGAGATCATCATCGCCACCGACCCGAATCTCGAGGGCGAGGCCACGGCCGCCTATCTCGCTCGCCTGCTCAAGCACATGGGACTGCGCGTCACCCGACTCGCCTCCGGGCTGCCCGTCGGTGGCGATCTCGAATACGCCGACGAGGTCACGCTGGGCAGGGCCTTCGAGGGAAGGAAGTTGCTCGATGTCTGACGACCTCGCCGTCCTCGCTGCCGACTCCGCCGCCGACGCGCAGATGTACCTCGACACGGTCACGAGTGTGGCCTCCGGCGACGCCCCCGACGCCGCGATCCCGATGAGCCTCCTGGCGCTCTCGCAGGTCCTCGTCATGGGCGCCCGGCTCGGCGCGATCCACGACATCGTCCTCGAGGAGCGCTTCGAGCCCGACGGCCCCGAGCCCGAGCTCGACCCCCTTCGGGTCAACCTCGCCCGCCTCTTCGAGGGGCTCGACGACTATGCGGACCTCGTCGACCCCGTCACCTCCGCCGAACTCTCGACCGGGTCGCTGTCGAACGACCTCACGGTCGTGGCCGGCGCCCTCGCCCACGGCCTCGTCCACCACCGCGAAGGTCGCATCGCCGAGGCCCTCTGGTGGTGGCAGTTCTCCTACCTCTCCGACTGGGGCGAGCGCGCCGCCATGGCACTGCGCGTGCTGCAGGGCCTGCTCGCCCACATCCGACTCGACGCGGACGACGACCTCGTCGCCGAGGCCGAGTTCGACGCGCTGCACCCCTGACCGCGTCCTGACCAGCCGTCTCGAGGGGCCGGCCGCCGACGCGGCAGGTCAGGCGATCCGAGTCCCGTTCGGCAGTCGTCGGATCGGCGTCCGGAGGCGTCGGTGCGCGACGAGCACCGACACCAGGCCCGCGCCGAGCAGGAAGGTGAGCCCGTAGGGCCACACCGCTCCGGCGCTCTCGGCGCGCGCCACCTCGGGAGAGGTGTAGCCGCCGGGCTCGGGGGTGCCCGTCTCGAAGTGGCACTCCTCGAGTGGGGCGTCCGACGGCCCGGCCTTGGCCGCGCGGATGCCCGTGCTGATGGCCTGCAGCGGCGTGAAAGACCCGCTGTTGTCCACCCACGTGCCGGGCTGGCGCGGCGCGGCATCAGCGACCACGACGAAGGGGTTGGCCGCCAGCAGCCACCAGATCCGCTCCGTGTGACCGACCTCCATCTGGCGCGTGAAGATCGTGCAGTCGTCCTCGGTCGGAGCGTCTTCCATGTGCTTGCTCCACTCCGAATCGGGGATGCCGTGGATGCGCACGTCCTCCTGGTCGGCGACGAGGAAGTAGGACATGGCGAAGACGATCACGGTGCCGACCGTCAGGGCCGCGATGGTGAGGTAGGTCAGCACCGCCGAGCTCACCGTGCGCGCCGTCAGCGTGGAGAACATCAGGCCGACGGCGCAGACGACGGCCAGCACGAGCACGAGGATGAGCAGGGATCGCAGCACGACGCCGGCCCCGATGCCGCCCTCGATGAAGGCGAGCAACAGGAAGGGCAGGGCCGCGGCGAGGAAGGCGAGGGAGACGAGCCACGCAGCGAGCAGCTTGCCGAGGACGATGTCCCACGACGTCAGGAGCGTCGTCTGCAGGGTGGCGAGGACGCCGTGCTCGCGGTCGCCGTTGACCGACGTCGCCGTCAGCGACGGCATGACGAGCATCCCGAGACCGAGGACGAAGAAGACGATGACGTCGTAGAGCGCGGACCCCGCGTTGGCGCTGTCCGTGTTGAGCGCCCAGTAGGTCAGGGCGGTGACGCCGGCGATGACGAGCACCCACACGCCGAGCGCGATGTACCACCGTCCGCCGCGCACGCGCTGCATCAGCTCGAGCTTGGCGACGGTCCAGATCCCACGGGCGGTCATCGTCGGTCCTCCGTCGCTGCGAGGTAGGCGGTCTCGAGTTCGCCCTGGGTGGTGGCGAAGGAGGTGACCGGCACACCGCGGCGCACGAGCTCGCCGAGCAGCTCGGCCGCCTTCGCCTCACCGGCCACGAAGAACTCGGCGTCGCCGGCGATCGTGGTCACAGACACCCCGAGATCGGCCAGGGCGGCAAGCAGCGCGGCGGGGTCGAGGGCGCGGACGCGGTAGCGCGCCACGGCGTCCCCGTTCGTGCCGACGGCCTGGGTCTGGACGGTGCGGCCGCGGGCGACGATCACCGCACGGTCTGCGACCTCCTGGAGTTCGGTGAGGATGTGGCTCGACACGAGCACCGTGCGCCCCTGGGCGGCGAGGCCGCGCAGGACGTCGCGCAACTCGATCCGGCTGCGGGGGTCGAGGCCCGACGCCGGCTCGTCGAGGACGAGGACGCTGGGGTCGTTGACGAGAGCCCGAGCCAGCCCGAGCCGCTGCTTCTGGCCCCGCGAGAGCACCCGCGCGGGTCGATCGGCGAGGTCGGCGAGGTGGAGCGAGGACAGCAACTCGGCAATCCGCTCGTCGGCCACGTCGGTGGGGACGCGGTAGGCGGAGGCGATGATCGAGAGGACCTCACGCACCTTCAGGCTGTCCCACGTGCCGAACCCGTCGGGCATCCAGCCGATCCGGGCCCGGACGTCGGCCGGCTGCGTCACGGGGTCGAACCCGTCGATGCGGATCTCACCGCGGTCGGGCACGAGCAGGCTCGCGAGCATGAGCATCAGGGTCGTCTTCCCCGAGCCGTTCGGGCCGATGAGGGCTGTCACCTCGCCGGGCGCCGCCGTGAGGGTGATGTCGTCGACCGCGAGCACGGACCCGAAGGCGCGGCGCACTCCCCGGACCTCGATCCCCGCCCCGGTCGCCCCCGTCGTTGTCGTCATGGCGCCAACTTAGATCCTGCCCGTGCTCCGCGATGCGGAACGCCCCAAAGCGTGATCGTGTCGCTCGTTAGACTCCACCCGTCCCGCAACCCCCGAACCGACGGAGCGCCACGTGAGTCTGGTCGTCCAGAAGTACGGCGGCTCGTCCCTCGCCGACGCCGCGAGCATCAAGCGCGTCGCGCGCCGGATCGTCGAGACCCACAAGGCCGGCAACGACGTCTGCGTCGTCGTCTCGGCCATGGGTGACTCGACCGACGAGCTCGTCGACCTCGCCAACGAGGTCAGCCCCATGCCCCCGCCGCGTGAGATGGACATGCTCCTGACGGCCGGCGAGCGGATCTCGATGGCCCTCGTGGCCATGGCGATCGCCAACGCGGGCAAGACGGTGCGCTCCTTCACCGGCTCGCAGGCGGGCGTCATCACCGATGCCACGCACGGCAAGGCCCGGATCATCGACGTGACGCCCGGCCGGATCACCGACGCCCTGCGGGACGGACACATCGTCATCGTCGCCGGCTTCCAGGGCGTCAGCCAGCAGTCGAAGGAGATCACGACCCTCGGCCGCGGCGGCTCGGACACGACGGCGGTCGCGCTCGCGGCCGCACTCGGCGCCGACGTCTGCGAGATCTACACCGACGTCGACGGCGTCTTCACCGCCGACCCCCGGATCGTCCCCGCGGCGCGCAAGATCGAGCACATCTCCCATGAGGAGATGCTCGAGATGGCCGCCTGTGGGGCCAAGATCCTCCACCTGCGGTGCGTCGAGTACGCGCGCCGTTTCGACATGCCCATCCACGTCAGGTCCTCCTTCTCCCACAAGGAGGGGACCTGGGTGGGAGCCCAGCCCGACGAAGGAGAGACCGTGGAAGAGCCGATCATCGCGGGCGTGGCCCACGACCGCAGCGAGGCCAAGATCACCGTGGTCGGCGTGCCCGACAACCCGGGCAAGGCGGCCGACATCTTCCATGCCGTCGCCGACGCCCAGATCAACATCGACATGATCGTCCAGAACGTCTCCGCCGTGGACTCGGGCCGGACCGACATCTCCTTCACGCTGCCGATGACCGACGGCCAGACGGGCGTTCAGGCGCTCAACCGGATCCGCGAGCAGGTCGGCTTCGAGCACATCCTCTACGACGACCAGATCGGCAAGCTGTCGCTCGTCGGCGCGGGGATGCGCACGCACCCGGGCGTCTCGGCGACCTTCTTCAAGGCGCTCGCCGACAGCGACGTCAACATCGAGATGATCTCCACCTCCGAGATCCGGATCTCCGTCATCACCCGCGCGGACCAGCTCGACGAGGCCGTTCGGGCGCTGCACACCGCCTTCGGGCTGGACACCTCCGAGGGTGAGGCCGTCGTCTACGGGGGCACCGGACGCTGACCGTGTGACCTGCCCGAAGGGGGCCCTGCCGGACTGCCGGCAGGGCCCCCTTCGCGTGCGGTGGACGGGTGCGCGGAGAGTCGACGACACCCCTACACTTGGCCTGACAACCGACGGGGGTCGTCGCGCGTCTTGGTGGGTGAGGGGTTGGCTCGCACGGCGATGTCCGTCGAGCTGATCAGCCCTTGTTCGGGAGCCCGCCGAGTGACGAAATGATCACCGACAGGTGTTACCGATGTGACTGGTGTGACTTATGGGGCAAGATTGTCCCAGGCGAGAGACGAAGGGGAGCGCAGGACGTGGACGAGCAGGAGAGCGTGGGTGGGGGTCGGCCGGACGACGGCCGATTCCGCGCTGTGCCCGTCGAGGAGTTGTCGGCATGGGAGGCGGAGCACTTCAAGCGCCGCCGCCGCCGTCGGTTCATCACCCTGATCACCCTGCCGGGCTTGCTGCTCGGCACGGCGACGGTGGCCACGGCCTACAGCGCCGGACTCTTCACGACGTCCGACCCGGTGGCGTGTGAACCCGATGTCCGCCCCGCGCCCGCGCGCGACTCCTTCGGCGTCCGCGTCATCAACTCCAACGAGACGGTCGGACAGGGGAGCGAGGTCGCAGCCACGCTGTCCAAGCGGGACTTCCGGGTCGTCGAGGTCGGCAACGCCGACTCCAGCGTCTACGTCAAGAAGTCCGCACTGATCTACCACGGTCCGGACAGCATCGACCAGGCACTCCTCCTCCAGAAGCAGGTCCCCGGATCGGCTCTCTGGAATGACGGCCGCGGTGGCGAGGACATCGAGCTGGTCATCGGCTACGGCTTCAAGCGGCTCGTCAACGAGCCCGGCAAGCCACCGCCGGTCCCGTCGCAGATCAAGGTCAACGTGTTCAACACGACCTACCGCGAGGGGCTCGCGGCGACGGTCGCGGACGAGCTCAAGGACCGGTCCTTCAAGATCGGCGACGTCGGCAACGACCCGCAGTTGTCCTGGCCCCAGGGTCGTGCCGTCATTCGGTACGGCGCCGAGGGCACGGAGAGCATGAAACGGCTCAAGGACCACGTGCCGGGTGCCACACTCGTCAAGGACGGCCGCGCCGGCAAGCGTCTCGACCTCGTCATCGGGGCGACGTGGAAGGGACTCAACTCCCTCGATACTGTGCCCGTGGCCGAGAAGTTCGTCCGGCCCGCTGAGACCGTCGAGAGGCCCTGCGCGAAATGACCGTCAAGACCGTCGCCATGTTGACCGCCGGCGGTCTGGCGCCCTGCCTTTCATCGGCAGTGGGTGGGCTCATCGAGCGGTACACCGAGGTGGCCCCCGAGGTGCGTCTCATCGGTTATCGCAACGGTTATGCGGGACTCCTGACCGGAGACTCGGTCGAGATCGGTGACGACGTGCGGGCAACGGCGGCTCGGTTGCACGCCTTCGGCGGCAGCCCGCTGGGCAACAGCCGAGTGAAGTTGACCAACGTCGACGACCTCGTGGCCCGCGGGCTCGTGCAGCAGGGGCAGGACCCGCTGGCGGTCGCGGCCGCCCAATTGCGTGCCGACGGGGTCGACGTCCTGCACACCATCGGTGGCGACGACACGAACACGACGGCCGCGGATCTGGCGGCCTACCTCGCCGACAACGGCTACGACCTGACGGTCGTCGGTCTGCCCAAGACCATCGACAACGACGTCGTCCCGATCGAGCAGACGCTCGGCGCGTGGACGGCGGCCGAGCAGGGGGCGATCTTCGCCCGCAACATCGTCGCCGAACACACCTCGAACCCGAGGATGCTCGTCATCCACGAGGTCATGGGGCGCAACTGTGGCTGGCTCACCGCCGCGACGGCGCGCGAGCACCACGCCTGGGCCGCGGCGCAGGACTACGTCCCCGGCCTCGGCGTGACCCAGCGCGGGTGGGACGTGCACGCCGTCTACGTGCCCGAGGTCGAGCTGGACCTCGACGGGGAGGCCGATCGACTGCGAGCCGTCATGGACGAGATCGGGTCCGTGACGATCTTCCTGTCCGAAGGCGCCGGCATCGCCGATGTCGTCGCGGCCTTGGAGGCCGAAGGGCGGGAGGTCCCGCGCGACCCCTTCGGGCACGTGAAGATCGACAAGGTGAACCCCGGCGCCTGGTTCGCCGACCAGTTCGCCCACCGGATCGGGGCCGAGAAGGTCATGGTCCAGAAGAGTGGCTACTTCAGCCGGTCGGCCGCCGCCAACGACAAGGACCTCGCGTTGATCCGCGAGTTCACCACCTTCGCCGTCGACGCGGCGCTGCGCGGCGAGTCCGGTGTCGTCGGGCACGACGTCGAGCGGGGCGGCGAGCTGCGGTCCATCGAGTTCCCCCGGATCGCCGGTGGCAAGCGCTTCGACCCTGCCACCCCGTGGTTCGTCGAGCTCCTCGAGGAGATCGGTCAGGCCTGACGGCCCGACGTGCCGAAGGTCGCCCGGCCGGCGGCCGCCCTTCCGTGACACGCTGACGGGTTGCAACGGTGCAACAGGGGATGTTGCGTTGACCGCGGCGATTACCATGATCGGATGACCACGGACACCCCACTCGCGCTGGCCGACGAGGACCGCATCCTCGATGCCGCGCTGGGACTTTTCGCCGACGTCGGCGTGCGGCGGGCCACCATCGGGGACGTGGCCAAGCGGGCTGGCGTGGACCGGGTGACTGTCTATCGCCGGGTGGGCAGCAAGGACGAAGTGGTCGGCTCCGTCATCATCCGAGAGGCCGGACGCCTCTTCGACGAGGTCCTGTCGGCGGCCAACCGCGAGTCGAGCCTGGCGGGGCGGATCACCGTGGGGTTCGCCGAGACCATCGAGCGGATCCGCAGCCACGCGATGCTCAATCGGATGATCGAGTTGGAGCCTGACACCGTCTTCGTCAGCCTCAGCCGCGACGCCGGACCGATCCTCGTGGCGGCCGTCTCGGTGGTCGAGCGCATCTTCGAGGGCGCGCGCGCCGACGGGCTGCTCGACTCGGTGGACGGCCTCACCCCCGTGGCCGAGGCCTTCGTGCGGATCGCGCACTCCTTCGTCCTGACCCCCTCGGCTGCTGCGGCCGCGGGGACACATCGCGAGCTCGTCGACTTCGCCTCCGCTGCCCTGGTGCCGCTCCTGCCGCCGGAGCCGTCCCGCGCCTGATCCGGGCCCCCTCGCGGGACCCGTGTCCTTGCCGGCCCCCACCTTCCCTGCACAAAACGGCTCGCGAGCCGATGTGGTCTTCCCGAGCCTGTTTGAACCGGCTCGCGACGCACGAAGGGGCTCGCGAGCCCGTTTGTGCAGGCGTGCGCGGGGCGCGTCCCACCAGAAAATTCGTCCAACATGTTGACATCACGTGATGTCAGGATGGACAGTGATCCATGGCCGCCAGAGGGCGGCCGATGTGCGGCCGATTCGGGTCGGCACAGGACGATCGTCGAAGGAGACGCGGATGGCCTCAGTCGTGGGCGCTGTCGACGCGGATCTGTGCCTCGATCATGAGGGAGACGTGCTCCACGAGCCGTTCCTTCGAGACGCGCGGCCGGCGACGCAGCCAGCCCTGGTAGAGGTAGGCAATCGCCCCGAAGATCGCCGTCGCGTTCAGGCGCACGTCGAGCTTCGAGTGCGGCACCTCGGAGCTCGACTCGAGGGCGACCACCATCAGCGTGATGAAGTCCTCGACGAGTTCGTCGCCGCGGCGGGCGAGTGCCGGATCCTCCTGCGGGGCAACGAACATCACGCGCCCGCGTCGCCGGTCCGCCGCGATGTGGTCGGTGAAGGCGGTCACGACGTGCCGCACGCGGATGGACTCCTCGCCCGGCGTGGCCAACGCTGCGAGCACGGCCATCTTGGCGCCGTCGACGACGTGGTCGAGGACGGCCACGAGCAGGTCGTCGCGGCTGTCGAAGCTCTCGTAGAAGTAGCGCTCCGTGAGCCGCGCCGCACGGCACGTGCCGCGCATCGTCACGGCTGCCGCACCCTCGGTGCCCAGCAGCTCCAGACCCGCCTCGAGGAGTCGCTCGCGTCGCGCGGCCGTGCGCTCGTCCGGGGACTCGCCCTGCCAACGCCGACGCGTGATCTCCCGGTCCGCCATGGCCAGATCATGTCACCCCCCAACGCCGGACCCGACGCCCGTCCCCCACGGAATGCGCGTCAGACCTGTCACACCACATCCCCACGAAAGGCATCGACGTGACCATCCTCGTCGCTGACGAGCACCTCCATCCCACGCAGCCGTTGCCGCACTGGCAGGAGAGCTTCTACTTCAATTGGACCGACCTTCAGGCCGGGGCCTTCGGCCTGACCCGCATCGGTTACCGCCTGGACTCGGGTGAGGCCGACGCCGTCGTCATCACCATGCGCGGGGGCAAGTGCGAGCTCGTCTACGCCGCCCAGAACCAGACCGTGCCCACGACCCCCGGCGAGTTCGACACGTCGCGTGGGCTGAAGGTCGACCGACTCACCTACACGTGCGAGGAGCCGCTGAAGCGCTGGCGTCTCGTGCTCGAGGGGCGCGACTCCTTCGATCTGACCTGGACGGCGCGCTCGCGGACCGATCAGGGTCGACGGCGGATCCGGAATCGTCGCGCCAACCAATTGACAGATTGTCAACAAGGCTGGATGCTGAGCGCGGCCGGACCTTCGAGAGGGACACATGGACTACGAACAGATCACCTATGCCGTGGCGGACCACATCGCCACGGTGACGCTCAACCGACCCGAAGCCCGCAACGGCTACACGATCGGGATGGCTGACGAGCTGGGGCACGCGTTGCGCACCGCCGGTGCCGACGACGACGTCCGCGTCATCGTCCTGACCGGGGCCGGCGAGCACTTCTGCGTCGGCGCCGACCTCAGCGGCGGCCGGCTCAAGGTGACGGACGACGCCTCGGAAGGTGACTGGGTGGAGCCCGCCACGCGCGCCACCCGGCCGATGTTCGCCCTCGAGAAGCCGGTCATCGCCGCCGTCCGCGGCGCCGCCGTGGGCGTCGGGTCGACGATGATCCTCGCGGCTGATGTCCGCATCGCGTCGACAGACAGCCGCTTCGGCTTCGTCTTCTCGCGGCGCGGGATCTATCCCGAGGGCGGGTCGAGCTGGTTCCTTCCGCGCATCGTCGGGCTGGGCAAGGCCACGGAGTGGATGATCACCGGGCGGCTCATCCCTGCCGACGAGGCGCTCGCCTCGGGCCTCGTGTCCGCGGTGCACCCGCCGGAGGAGGTGCTCGAGCGGGCCTACGACCTCGCCCGCGACATCGTCACCTCGACGTCGGCCGTCTCGGTGGCGGTGATCCGCCAGGCACTCCTGCAGATGAGCGCGCTCGACTCGCCGGAGCCCGCCTTCCAGCTCGACTCGAAGCTCATCGCGAGCTGCGCCACGAGCCCGGACGCGAAGGAGGGCGTCGCCTCGTTCCTCGAGCGTCGTGACCCCGTCTTCCCGGGGCGGGTCAGCGCGGACCAGCCCGACTTCCTGCCGTGGCACACCGAGGGCGAATGACCCTCGCGACGCACGGGCTGCTGGCGCGATGAGCGCCAGCAGCCCGGCACGCACGCGGCTCGAGCCCGACGCTCGGCGCGAGCAGATCCTCACGTGCGCGATCGAGCTCTTCGGCGAGCGGCCCTACGCCGCGGTGTCCACGGCCGAGTTGGCCGCCGCCGCCGGGGTCACCCGGGGGCTCCTGCACCACTACTTCGGCACCAAGCGTGGCCTCTACGTCGAGGTCGTCCGGCAGATGCTGCTCGTGCCCAAACTGACCCTGCCCGACACCATCGGCACGAGCCTCGATGCGCGGGTCAACGCCTGCGTCGACTGGCTGCTCGACATGGTCTCCGAGCACGACACGACCTTCGTCGCTGTCGTCGGTGCCGAGGGCGTCGGTGACGACCCCGAGATCGAGGCGCTGCTCGCGGAGGCCGACGACCTCGCAGCCAGGCGCGTCCTGCGCCTGGTCGGCGTGCCTCAGCACCTCATCGACAGCCCGCGCGTGCGAGGGATGGGGCGCGCCTACGGCGCCATGGCGAAGGGGGCCATCCGCGAGTGGGTCCGCGAGGGCAGCCTGACCCGCCCGGAGGTCCACGACATCCTCGCGAACACGCTCCGTGTGCTCGTCGCCGATCTCGTGGTCCAGTCCTGATGTGACCGGCCCCACGTCCTATTGACAGAGTGTCAATTGAAAGTCATCGTTTGATGCGCTGGGGTGACCCAGCCCCACGACCCTGGAGGATCCACCTTGTCCACACGATCGCGCTGGAGCGACGACGACCTCGAGGACGTCCGCGACCTCGTGGCGACCTACTTCACCAAGGACGTCGTCCCCAACACGGAGAAGCACGTCGCGCAGGGTCACCCGGACCGGGAGATGTACCTGCGCGCCGGGGAGCTCGGCATCCTCGGCATGTCGATCCCCGAGGAGTACGGGGGCGGCGGGGGCACCTTCGCCCACGAGGCCGTCCTCATCGAGGAGCAGGTCCGCGCGGGTGACGTCACGATGGGCTTCGCCGTCGACATCGGCATCGTCGCGCACTACCTCGCGGCCTACGCCACCGAGGAGCAGAAGAAGCGCTGGCTGCCCAAGGTGTGCAGCGGCGAGTACGTGCTGTCCATCGCCATGACCGAGCCCGGCACCGGGTCGGACCTCCAGGCGATCACGACGAAGGCAGTCCGCGAGGGCGACGAGTACGTCATCTCCGGCGCCAAGACCTTCATCTCCAACGGCCACCTGTGCGACCTCGTCATCATCGTGGCGCGCACCGGCGAGGCCGGCGCTGCGGGCATCTCGCTCATCGTCGCCGAGGTGGACGACAACACGCCGGGCTTCACGCGCGGCCGCATCCTCTCGAAGATGGGGCAGAAGGGGCAGGACACGGCCGAGCTGTTCTTCGACGGCCTGCGCGTCCCCACCGAGAACCTCCTGGGACCGAAGGAGGGCCAGGGTTTCTACCAGCTCATGCAGCAGCTCCCGCAGGAGCGCCTGCTGACCGCCGTCATCGCCCAGGCCTCCATCGAGTCCGCCGTCGCCATGACGGTCGACTACACGAAGTCGCGCGAGGCGTTCGGCAAGCCGCTGTTCGCCCTGCAGAACACCCGCTTCGAGCTCGCCGAGTGCGCCACCATCTCGCGGGTGGCGCGGACCTTCCTCGACGACTGCATCGAGAAGCACGTGCGGGGCGAGCTGGATGCCGCGACCGCCTCCATGGCGAAGTACTGGATCTCGGACCAGGCGACCACGGTCGCGGACCGGTGCCTCCAGCTCTTCGGTGGCTATGGCTACATGGACGAGTACCCGATCTCCCACATCTACACCGACGTCCGCGTCCTGCGGATCCTGGCCGGAGCCAACGAGGTGATGAAGGAACTCATCGCCCGCTCGCTCTAGATCACCAACTGAAGGGACAGCTCACGTGAGCACCAGCACCACCCCCGGCAACTCCGAAGCGTTCATCTACGACGCGATCCGCACCCCCCGCGGCCGCAACCGCGGCGGCTCGCTGACCGGCACCAAGCCCGTCGACCTCGTCGTCGGCCTCATCGACGAGCTCAAGAAGCGCAACCCCGGCCTTGACCCCGAGCGCGTCGACGACGTCGTCCTGGGCGTCGTCTCGCCCGTCGGTGACCAGGGCTCGGTCATCGCCCGCACCGCGGTCCTCGCGGCCGGCCTCCCCGACACGGTGGGTGGCGTGCAGCTCAACCGCTTCTGCGCCTCCGGCCTCGAGGCCGTCAACACGGCCGGCCAGAAGGTCCGCTCCGGCTGGGACAACCTCGTCATCGCCGGTGGTGTCGAGTCCATGTCCCGCGTGCCGATCGGCTCCGACGGTGGCGCCTGGGCGATGGACCCGGCCACGAACTACGACACCTACTTCGTGCCGCAGGGCATCGGTGCCGACCTCATCGCCACGATCGAGGGCTTCAGCCGCGAGGACGTCGACGCCTACGCCGTTCGTTCGCAGACCCTCGCCGCGAAGGCCTGGGCCGACGGCCGCTTCGAGCGCTCCATCGTGCCCGTGCGTGACCAGAACGGTCTGGTCGTCCTCGACCACGACGAGCACATGCGACCGGACTCCACGGTCGAGTCCCTCGGTGCCCTCAAGCCCTCCTTCGCCACGATGGGCGAGGCCGGCGGCTTCGACGCCGTCGCGCTGCAGAAGTACCACCAGGTGGAGCGCATCAACCACGTCCACACGGCGGCGAACTCCTCGGGCATCGTCGACGGCGCGGCTCTCGTGCTCGTCGGCTCCGAGCAGGTCGGCAAGGATCTCGGCCTGACGCCCCGTGCCCGCATCGTCGGGACGGCGACCAGCGGCGCGGACTCCACGATCATGCTGACCGGCCCGACCCCCGCGACCAAGAAGCTCCTCGCGACGACCGGCCTGACGCCGGACGACATCGACCTGTGGGAGATCAACGAGGCCTTCGCCTCCGTCGTCCTGAAGTACCAGAAGGACTTCAACATCCCCGACGAGAAGCTCAACGTCAACGGCGGCGCCATCGCCATGGGCCACCCGCTCGGAGCCACCGGCGCGATGATCCTCGGCACGATGGTCGACGAGCTCGAGCGCCGCGGCGCGAAGCGAGCCATCCTCACCCTCTGCATCGGCGGCGGCATGGGCGTCGCGACGCTCATCGAGCGCGTCTGAGCGCTCTGCACACGCACCGACCTTTGCCGCGCCCTCAGGGCGCCGTCCGACAGACAAGGAATGCAACACCATGACTGACACCATCCGCTGGGATCAGGACGCCGACGGCGTCGTCATCCTGACCCTCGATGACCCGAACCAGTCCGCCAACACGATGAACGCGGACTACATCGCCTCCATGCGCTCGACCGTCGACCGCCTGGTCGCCGAGAAGGACTCCCTCACCGGCGTCATCCTCACCTCGGCGAAGAAGACCTTCTTCGCCGGCGGTGACCTCGGCGACCTGTCCTCCGCCACCGCCGAGGCCGCCGAGCGCGTCTTCGGTGACATCCAGGAGATCAAGGCCCAGCTCCGCACCCTCGAGAAGCTCGGCAAGCCCGTCGTCTCCGCCATCAATGGCGCCGCCCTCGGTGGCGGCCTCGAGATCGCGCTCGCGACGCACCACCGCATCGCGGCCGACGTCCGTGGCTCGAAGATCGGTCTGCCCGAGGTCACCCTCGGCCTCCTCCCCGGTGGCGGTGGCGTCGTCCGCACCGTCCGCATGCTCGGCATCGCCGACGCCGTCATGAAGGTGCTCGGCCAGGGCCAGACCTTCGCCCCGGCCAAGGCCAAGGAGATCGGCCTCATCGACGAGGTCGTCCCGACCATCGAGGACCTCATCCCCGCAGCCAAGGCGTGGATCGCCGCGAACCCGGAGCCCGTCCAGCCGTGGGACGTCAAGGGCTACAAGATCCCCGGTGGCACCCCGACCTCCCCGGCGCTCGCCGCCAACCTGCCCGCCTTCCCGGCGAACCTGCGCAAGCAGCTCAAGGGCGCCAACTACCCGGCTCCCCGCGCCATCCTCGCGGCCGCCGTCGAGAGCGCGCAGGTCGACTTCGACACCGCGCTGACGATCGAGTCCCGCTACCTCGTCGAGCTCGTCACCGGCCAGGTCTCGAAGAACATGATCAAGGCGTTCTTCTACGACATGCAGGCCATCAACTCCGGTGGTAGCCGTCCCGAGGGTTACGAGAAGTACGTCGCCAAGAAGGTCGGCGTCCTCGGCGCCGGCATGATGGGTGCGGCCATCGCCTACGTCTGCGCCAAGTCCGGCATGGACGTGATCCTCAAGGACGTCTCCCTCGAGAACGCCGAGCGCGGCAAGGGTTACTCCAAGGACCTCGTCGACAAGGCCGTCTCCCGTGGCAAGTCCACGCAGGAGGCCGGCGACGCGCTGCTCGCGAAGATCACCCCGGCCGCCGAGCCGAGCGACCTCGAGGGCTGCGACCTCGTCATCGAGGCCGTCTTCGAGAGCGTCGAGCTCAAGCACAAGGTGTTCCAGGAGATCGAGTCCTTCCTCGCCCCCGGCGCGGTGCTCGGCTCCAACACCTCCTCGCTGCCCATCACCGGCCTGGCCGACGGCGTGCAGCAGCCGGAGAACTTCATCGGTCTGCACTTCTTCTCGCCGGTCGACAAGATGCCGCTCCTCGAGATCATCGCCGGTGACAAGACGTCCGACGAGACCCTCGCCAAGGCGTTCGACATCGCCCAGCAGATCCGCAAGACGCCGATCGTCGTCAACGACAGCCGTGGCTTCTTCACCAGCCGCGTCATCGGCACCTTCCTCAACGAGGCCAACGCGATGGTGGCCGAGGGCATCTCCGCCGCGTCCATCGAGCAGGCCGGCCTCCAGGCCGGCTACCCGGCCGCGCCGCTGAAGCTGTCGGACGAGCTCAACTTCTCGACGATGAGCAAGATCCAGAAGGCCACGCAGGTCGGCCTCGAGGCGGACGGCAAGGGTCACCTGTACTACCACCACCCGGCGTACGACGTCATCGACCGCATGATCGAGGAGTTCGGTCGCACCGGCCGCGCCGGCGGCGGCGGCTTCTACGACTACGCCGACGGCAAGGCCACCGGCCTGTGGCCGGGTCTGGCCGAGCACTTCGGTGCGGGCACGAAGGAGATCCCCTTCAAGGACATGCAGGAGCGCATGCTCTTCGCGGAGGCCCTCGAGACGGTCAAGTGCTTCGACGAAGGGGTCCTGCGCAGCGTCGCCGACGCCAACATCGGCTCGATCCTCGGGATCGGGTTCCCGGCCTGGACCGGCGGTGTCGCCCAGTACATCAACGGCTACGAAGGCGGCCCGAAGGGCTTCGTGGCTCGCGCCCGGGAGCTCGCCGCATCCTACGGCGAGCACTTCAACCCGCCGGCCTCCCTCGTGGAGAAGGCCGAGAAGGGCGAGCTCTACGTCTGAGTGATTCGTTATGGCGGGGCGAGGATTTTCCTCGCCCCGCCACTGCATCATTGGCACAGCAACACCCCCCAGCCACACCCAGTAACGGCTACACCCACCACCACCTAGGGAGATCAAGGTGTACCTGACCCAGGGCCTGCACAGAGCGGTGCAGACCACGCCGAACAAGATCGCGACCATCTATGGCGACCGCACCCGCACCTTCGTGGAGCACGCGGACCGCGTGGCCCGCCTCGCGGCCGGCCTGCACAGTCTCGGAGTCGAGGAGAACGACCGCGTCGCGATCCTCTCCCTCAACAGCGACCGCTACAACGAGTACCTGCTGGCGGTCCCGTGGGCCGGCGCTGCGGTCAACCCGGTCAACATCCGTTGGAGCCCTGCGGAGATCATCTACTCGCTGAACGACTCGCAGACGAAGGTCATCCTCGTCGACGACGCGTTCGCGCCGATGATCCCTGCGCTGACGGCCAACGTGCCGTCGCTCAAGGCGGTCGTGCACTGTGGCGACAAGGAACTGCCCGAGGGCGCCGTGTCCTACGAGGCGCTCGTCGCCGACAACGAGCCGGTCGAGGACGCCTACCGTCAGGGCAAGGACCTCGCTGGGGTCTTCTACACCGGTGGCACCACCGGCTTCCCCAAGGGCGTCATGCTGAGCCACGAGAACATGGTCACGTCGGCCCTGGGCACCATCGCCAGCGGTGAGCTCCTCGGCGTCGGCGCGGTCTTCCTTCACGCGGCCCCGATGTTCCACCTCGCCGACCTGGCGGCGTGGGCCGGGCAGGTCGTCTTCGGCGGCACGCACGTCACGGTCCCGTTCTTCGAGCCGACCGCGGTCCTCGGTGCGGTCCAGAAGCACCAGGTGACGGACATCCTTCTCGTCCCGACGATGATCCAGATGCTCGTCGACCACCCCGATGTCGACCAGTACGACGTCTCCTCGATGAACCGCATCCTCTACGGCGGCTCCGTCATCTCCGAGGGTGTCCTCAAGCGGACGCTCGCCAAGTTCCCGGGCGTGCGCATGACGCAGGCCTACGGCATGACCGAGGTCGCGCCCGTCGGCACGCTGCTGCTGCCGGACGACCACCACGACCACTACCTCCGCTCCGCCGGCAAGGCCGCGCTGCACACGGAGATCAAGGTCATCGACGCCG
Organism: Janibacter zhaoxuefangae; assembly: GCF_050271985.1. GTDB lineage: Bacteria > Actinomycetota > Actinomycetes > Actinomycetales > Dermatophilaceae. The sequence continues at coordinate 299,494 of NZ_CP189849.1, forward strand.
ACGGCGCGACCGTGCCCGTGGGCGAGGTCGGCGAGGTCTGCATCCGTGGCGGCAACGTCATGCTCGGCTACTGGGGCAAGCCCGAGGAGTCCGCGGCGGTCCTGCGCGACGGCTGGATGCACACGGGCGACGCCGGCAAGCTCGACGAGGACGGCTTCCTCTACATCGTCGACCGGATCAAGGACATGATCGTCACGGGTGGCGAGAACGTGTACTCCGCCGAGGTGGAGAACGCGCTCAGCCGCCACCCTGCGGTGGCGGCCTCGGCCGTCATCGGCATCCCGCACGAGAAGTGGGGCGAGACGGTGCACGCCGTCGTCGTCCTCGCTCCCGAGGCGACCGTGACCGGCGACGAGCTCAAGGCCTACTGCCAGGAGTCGATCGCCGGCTACAAGGTGCCCCGCAGCTTCGAGTTCGTCCAGGAGCTGCCGGTCAACGGCGCGGGCAAGATCCTCAAGCGCGAGCTGCGTGCCGCGCACGAGACCGAGACGGCAGGAGTTTCGGCGTCCAGCTGATCCCACGCTCGACACACGAGAGCCGGCCGGTCCCCTCCGCGGGGGCCGGCCGGCTCTCTGTGTGAGCTCGGCGTCAGCTGAGGTCGATCCGTTCGGTGGTGTCCTCCCGGGGGAGGACCGGGTCGACGATCGCGTTGACCACGACACCGCCGAAGCGGAAGCGGCCGGTCTGGGTCGTGATGAAGGCGGTGTCGGCGGCGTCGCGGCCCGTCGCGATGCGGACCATGGAGTCGCGCGGCGCGAGGCGGGTCGGGTCGACGATGTGCCAGCCGTCGTCGTAGTAGGCCTCGACGACCGCGTGGAAGTCCATCGGCACGAGGCCCGGCGCGTAAACCGAGACCAGGCGGGCGGGGATCCCGCGGGCGCGCAGCAGCGAGATGGTCAGGTGCGCGTAGTCACGGCAGACGCCCTGACGCCGCAGGAACGTGTCGACGGCGGTGTCGGTGGGGCCGCTCGAGCCGACGACGTAGGAGAGGTGGTCGCTGACCCAGTTGACGACCTTGTCGACGAGGTCGCGGCCCGTCGCGTCGCCGAAGATGCTTGCCGCCACCGGGCCGAGTTCGTCGGTGGGGCAGTAGCGCGAGGTGCGCTGGTAGGTGATGTCGTCACCCTGGGTGAGCTGGGTCATCGTCTGGTCGTCACCGACGACGGCGTCGTAGGCGACCTCGAGCTGCCCGACGGGCGTCTCGCGGATCCGGTGCAGGCGCGTGCCGTGCTCGGCGGCGAGCTCCTGGACGTCCACCGGGTTGCCGTCGACGGTGATGGTCATCGTCTCCGACTCGATGTCGTCTCGCTGGGCGACGGCGATCGACAGGACGATGTCGGCGGTCGCGGTGACCTGTCCGTTCAGTCGGACCTTCACGGTGCGGCGGAGGCCGGTCGGGGCAGCCATGGGGGACTCCTCGGGGGAGGGGGTGGTGTGTGCGCCAGCCTACGTGCGCTCGTCGAGACCGGACGAACGGACGCCACCCATAGGGTGGCGAGCATGACCCGCGAACGAGACCTGCTGCTCGCCCAGCTCCAGAGCGAGCGCGAGCACGTGCTGGCCGCCGTGGACGGCCTGGACGAAGGGGACCTGACGCGGCCCGCGGCTCCCTCGGGGTGGTCCATGGCGCAACTGCTCGGGCACCTCACGTACGACGACGAGCTCTTCTGGGGCGGGGCGATCATCGGCGGCGACGAGGAGTCGATCGCCTTGATCACCGACGGGTGGCGGGTGCCCGTCACCTCGGGCGCCGAGGCCGTGGCGACCTACCGACACCACGTCGAGCGGGTGACCCGGCTGCTCGCCGACGTGGACCTCGATGCGGCGCCCCGGTGGTGGCCGTCGGCGGAGGTCTTCCCCTTCCCGCCCTTCGAGGACGCGCGGGCGTGCCTGCTGCGGCTCCTCGTGGAGACGGCCACCCACGCCGGTCACCTCGACCTCGTCCGGGAACTCGTGGACGGGCACCAGCACCTCGTCGTGGGCTGAAGCGCCGCCGGACGGCGTGAGAGAGTCGGCGCATGATCGAGATCCTTGCCCCCACCGAGGTCGAGCGCGGACGCGCGACCGGAGCTCTCGTCGCGGAGATCCTGCAGACGCTGAAGGGGCGGAGCTCGGCAGGCGTGAACCTCCTGGACATCGACCGGTGGGCGCGCACGATGATCGAGGACTCCGGGGCACTGTCGTGCTACGTCGACTACGAGCCGTCCTTCGGGCGCGGCCCCTTCGGCCACCACATCTGCACGTCCGTGAACGATGCCGTGCTGCACGGCCTGCCGCGCGACTACGCCCTCCGGGACGGTGACCTCGTCTCGCTCGACCTGGCCGTCTCCCTCGGCGGCATCGTCGCCGACTCCGCGATCTCCTTCGTCGTCGGTGACGCGCCGGACCCGCAGGACGTCGCGATGATCCGCGCGACCGAGCGTGCGCTCGCTGCGGGCATCGCGGCGGCTCGTCCCGGGGCGCGGATCGGAGACCTGTCGCACGCCATCGGCGAGGTGTTGGGGGAGGCGGGCTACCCGATCAACCTGCAGTTCGGCGGGCACGGGGTCGGCTCGACCATGCACCAGGACCCGCACATCACGAACGACGGACGCCCCGGCCGCGGCTACACCCTGCGTCCGGGGCTGCAGCTCGCCCTGGAGCCGTGGGTCATGGCCGACACCGCCGAACTCGTGACGGACGACGACGGCTGGACGCTGCGCAGCGCCACGGGCTGCCGGACGGCCCACAGCGAGCACACCATCGCCATCACCGAGGACGGGGCGGAGATCCTGACGCTGCCGGGCTGACGCTCGGGGCGGGCGGGCCCCCTTCGGTCGAGTTTGGGACATCAGGTGTCCATTACTCGGGGCGGCGGCCGTGAACCGGGTGCTTCACCCGACAAAGGTGCGCTTCACCCGACATGCGAAGTCGGGTACGGCTGCGAATATCGGGTGACCCGATACTGGTGGGGCGGGGGGCTCGGCGGGGGGAGGGGAGCCACGACGCACAAGACCCCGAACCGTTGACGGTCCGGGGTCTTGTCGATGTCCTGGGACATCTCACATGGTCGGGGTGACAGGATTTGAACCTGCGGCCTCTTCGTCCCGAACGAAGCGCGCTACCAAGCTGCGCCACACCCCGTGGCTCGTGAACCGGTTGCCCGGCACACGCATCGCTGCCGATCAGGCAGCGACAAGGAAGGATAACGCAGCCCGACCCCCGGGAGAAATCCGGGCCCGCAGCGCGGGCACGGGACGGGCGGCGAAGATCGGCCTCACGGCGTCGTCGTCGATGCGGTCTCGGACGCGGCGCCGGACGTCGTGCTGTCGGTGGTCGTGCTGCTGCTGGTGGTCGACGTGTCGCTGGGCGTGCTCGTCGTGGACGAGTCGGTCGTGCTCGAGGTGTCGGTGTCGGACGGAGTGTTCGTCGTCGAGGTCGATGAGGACGTGGTCGACGTGCTCGTGGAGGTGGCCGATGTCGATGACGGCGAGCTCGTGCTGGACGTCGTGCTGCTCGTGCTGGAGCTCGACGTGCTGGAGGTCGTGCTGGTGGAACTCGAGCTGCTCGAACTCGTGCTGGTGGAACTCGGTGACGTCCGCGTGGGCTTCGACGTGGACGTGGATGACGTCGTGGTGGACGAGGAGGAGTGCGGGTGCCGCTTCGTCTTCTCCCTCTTGGCGACCTTCACGACCTCCTTCGTGTCCTTGTGGTCCGACGCCTCGTTGTGCGTCCCGTTGGGGACGTAGTTCGAGGTCTCGCCGATCGCCTCGATGCCGTACTTGTCGAAGTACCGCTTCCAGTCCAGGACGGTGCGCAGGTATTCGGTCGACTGGTTGTAGGAGAGGATCGCGCGGCGCAGGTCCGCCGGCTGACGAAGGTCGCGGCCCCCGTGGCACAGGTACACCGCGGCCGAGGCTGCCGCGTCGAAGACGTTCTGCGGGTGTGCCTTGCCGTCCCCGTCACCGTCGACGCCGAAGGCCGCCCATGTGCCGGGGATGAACTGCATGTGGCCGACGGCGCGGTCGTGGGCCGACGAGCCGTCGAGCCGGCCGCCGTCCGTGTCGCCGATGGCGGCGAAGGGGCCGCCGGTGAGGGCGGGACCGTAGATTCCGGGGACGACGCTGTTCCCGAGGCTGAACGCGCGCCCGCCCGCGTTGCCCGACTCGACCTGGCCGATCGCGGCGAGGAGGGTGGCGTTGATGTTGCAGGAGACCGGCGCGGATGCGGCGGCGGACCGGTAGGCCCGCACGAGCACGCTCGCGGGGTCCCGCGACCCGTCGGCGACCGCGCGGGCGACGGCCCGGCGGACGGCGCGCGACGGGGCCCGGTCCGGCGCCTTGGCCAGCTCGGCCTTGACGTGGGCGACGACGTCGGCGCCGTCGACCGGGGCCAAGGCGCGCAGGAACTGGCCCTCGTCGCCGAAGAACGCGTAGAGGCCGGCGTTGGCGATGTACCCGGCCTCGGGGGCTGGCTCGGCGGCGACCTCCGGCGCGGGCGCGGCCGGTGCCGTCGTCGAGGCCGTCGGTGACGTCATGGGCCGAGCCGAGGAATCCATCGTCGAAGCGCTTGCCAAGGATGCGAAAAGCAACCCCCCGACACTGGCCAGAGCGCCTGCGCTGATCACCGCGTCACGCGTTTTCACAACAACAACACCTTCGTCGATGGCAATCTCGTCCTGCCCCCCGGGGCGTCACCCATGGTGACATCGATCCGGCGTCCGCGTGAGGTTCTGTGTCCATTCCGTGGGACGGCACGGGTCCAGAAGTCGGGCCAATGCGGCAGGAGCCACGTGCGCCACACGAGGTGCGTCAGGAGCGCGGCACCAGTGTCATCAGGGTGGCCTCCGGTCGGCAGGCGAACCGGACGGGGGCGTACGGCGACGTCCCGAGCCCGGCCGACACGTGCAGCCAGGCCGCGTCGGCCGGCGCCTGCGTGGACGGCGCCCCCTCCGCTCCGGGCCACCAGCGCGACAGCCCCTTCGCGCGTCGCCGGTCGAGATCGCAGTTGGTCACCAGCGCCCCGTAGCCGGGCACGCACAGCTGCCCGCCGTGCGTGTGCCCCGCGATGACGAAGGTCGCCCCGTCGCGCGTCATCGCGTCGAGCACCCGCTGATAGGGCGCGTGCACGACGCCGAGGGTCAGGTCCGCCGTGGGGTCGGCGGGCCCGGCCACGTCGCCATATCGGTCGTAGCCCAGGTGCGGATCGTCGACACCCACGAGCTCGATGTCGAGGCCGTGCACCGTGATCCGGTCCCGCCGGTTGGTCAGGTCGAGCCACCCCGCGCCGCGCATCCCGGTCACGAGATCCTCCGTGGGCAGCCGCGGTTGCGTGCCGACCCCCTTCGCGTGGTGGCGGGTCAGGTAGCGCGCGGGGTTCTTGGCCGACGGCGCGAAGTAGTCGTTGGACCCGAGGACGAAGACGCCCGGCCGTGCCAGCAGAGGCCCCATGGCGTCGAGTGCCGCCGGCACGGCATCGAGCGCGGCGAGGTTGTCGCCGGTGTTGACGACGAGGTCGGGCGCGAACCGCTCGAGGTCGCGGATCCACGCCATCTTGCGGCGCTGGCGCGGGACGAGGTGGATGTCGCTGAGCTGCAGCACCCGCACCTCGTCGGCGCCGGGCGGGAGCACGGGCACGGTCACACGACGCAGGACGAAGGCGTTCCGCTCGATGAGGGAGGCGTAACCGAGGCCGGTGACGCCGACCCCGAGGAGGCCGGCGCCGGCGCGCAGGAGGGTGCGTGTGGTGTCCATCGGCCCCATCCTCGCAAACGCCGCTGGGTCGTGCTGCCCGCCGTCTGCCCGCCGTCTGCCCGGGCTACCGGCGACGCCGGACGTCGCGCATCGCCAGTCGCACCGCGTCGTCGAACCCGGTGAGGCCCCCGTCGGGCAGACCGACGTACTCGTCGAGGTCGTGTTCGCGCCGCACGACGTCGTGGACGAGGCTGCCGACGAGCGGCTTGGCGACAGCGGCATCGACGGGCGTGATGAGCCCGACCCAGTGGCTGGCGAGCCATGGCGTGAGCACCGGCACGACGACGATGAGTCGGCGGTGCAGCCCGTTGACGCGCGCGAAGCGCTGAATCATCTCCCCGTAGGTCAGCACGTCCGGCCCCCCGATGTCGAAGGTGCGGTTGACCTCCGCGGGCAGTCGCGTCGCCCCGACGAGGTAGTGGAGCGCGTCGTCGACGGCGATGGGCTGGATCCGGCTGCGCAGCCACCGTGGTGCGACCATCGCCGGGAGCCGTTCGGTGAGGTGACGCAGCATGTCGAAGGAGATCGACCCGTCGCCCAGGAAGACGCCAGCCTGGAGCACCGCGGCCGGGACCGGAGCGTCGAGCGCGCGTGGGCGGACGAGCGGATCTCCGTCGCGGGCGAGCATCTCGTCGCGCACGCCGTGCTCCGTCGCCTGGGTGCCTCCTTCGACGAGGCCGTGCATCGGCCGGACGGACCGCGGGTCCTTGTCGGTCTGCCGGCGGGGGTGCACCACGAGCTGGGCATCTTCGCCTTCGCCGTCGCGCTGCGTCGACTCGGCGTGCACGTCGTCCATCTCGGCGCGGACCTGCCGACTCCGGCATGGTCGGCCGCGCTGGAGGCCCACGGGGCGCGCTGCGCGGTGCTCAGCGTGCCCCGGCGCCGGGACGTACGAGCCGCCCGCGAGGTCGTCGCCGCGCTGCGCGAGATCGACGAGGGCCTCATGATCTGCGTCGGTGGTAGCCACCAGGGGGCCCTCGTCGACCCCGACGTGCAGCACCTCGGTCACGAGATCGGACCGGCCGCAGCCCGGGTCGCCGCAGCCATCGCTCCGTAGGCGTGGGCACGAACCTGCCCGCGACGTGAGCCGGGCGCGTCGGCGCCGCGACAAAGGTCCTGCCGCCTGCGGAGCACCTGCGAGGATGGACCCATGACCAGCGAGAGCCTCAAGGCCACCATCCAGTCCGACCTGCACACGGCGATTCGTGAGCGGGACCAGGTCCGCTCGGGGACGCTGCGCATGGTCCTCTCGGCGATCACGACGGAGGAGGTCGCGGGGGAGAGCGCTCGCGAGCTGAGTGACGACGAGGTCCTCAAGGTCGTCGCCAAGGAGGCGAAGAAGCGCAAGGAGGCGTCGGTCGCCTACGTCGGCGCCCAGCGACCCGAGCTCGCCGCGAAGGAGGACGCCGAGCTCGCCGTCATCGAGGGCTACCTGCCCGCGCAACTCGACGACGCGCAGCTCGAGCAGATCGTCGCCGGCGCCATCGCGGAGACCGGGGCCAGCGGGATGGCGCAGATGGGCCAGGTCATGAAGGTCGCGGGCGCGAAGGTCGCCGGCCGCGCCGATGGCGGCCGGGTGGCCGCCATCGTGAAACGGACCCTCGCCGGCTGAGCTGCAGCGATGGGCCTGAACAGGGCATGACGAAGGGGGCGGACCAGGTCCGCCCCCTTCGTCATGCCCGGCGTGGTGCCGGCGGGTCAGCCGCCGTTGCCCTTGCCCTTCTTCTTCGTCGTGGTCGAACTCGTCGAGGTCGGCTTCTTCGTCGTGGTGGTCGACGGCTTCGTCGTGGTCGTCGGCGCGGCCGTCGTCGTCGGGGCGGGCGGGGCGGTCGTCGTCGGCGGCGGCGGCGGGGTGTACTCGGGGATGCCGTTGGACCGGTAGATCCCGATCATGGCGCCCTTGATGGCGCGACCGCTGGGGTCGGTGTAGGCCACGGTGCCCGCACCGTAGTTGCTGTTGACGTCCTGGACGACCTGGGCCTTGAAGCCGGCGTCCTCCAGCATCTGCATCGCCTGGTCCGTGGGCATCCCGACGACGTTGGGGATGTCGCGGAGGTCGCCCTCGATGATCTTGGCGCTGGGCTCCGTGAAGCTCTTCTTCTCCATGTCCGACGACAGGTCGTCCATGACTGACTTCCACAGCGGGGCGGCGATGGTGCCGCCGAAGATGCCCAGGCCGCCGTAGTTGCGCCCGCCGATCGTGTGGGGCATCGCCTTGCTACCCGTGAAGGGCTGGCCCACCCACACGGAGGTGGCGAGCTGCGGGGTGTAGCCGACGAACCACGACTGGTTGTGGTTGTCGGTCGTGCCGGTCTTACCGGCGGCCACGCGACCGTCGGCGAGCTTGGCGGCCGTCGCGGTACCGGTCTCGATCGGGCCGCGGAGCAGCTTGGTCACCCCCCGGGCGACGTCCTCGTCCATGACCCGCTCGCACTTCGTCTTCGGCAGCTTGATCTTCTTGCCGGCGGCCGTCGTGATCGACTCGATGGGGGTGGTCGGGCAGTAGATGCCGTCCGCAGCGAGCGTCGCGTAGGAGTTGGCGAGCGACAGGGGCGTGGAGTCGTCCGAGCCGAGGACGAGGTTGGAGATGGGGTACTCGTCCTTGTTCGTGGGGGCGGCGCCGTAGGGCGTACCGGCCCCGGTCTTGAGACCCATCTTCTTCATCGTGTCGCGGATCTTGCAGGAGCCGACCTGGGAGGCGAGCTGGGCGAAGGCGGTGTTGATGGACTCCGCGGTCGCCTTCGCGAGCGACATCTTGCCGCCGATGGGGTAGTCGTTCTTGACCGGCCACGGCTTCTGGGCCGTACACGTCCGCTCGAACTCCGACGGGTCGAACTCGTGGGCCTTCTTGGTGTCGGCGAAGGGCGCGTCGATCTCGGAGCTGAGGGGCATCCCCTTCTGGAGTGCCGTGACGAGGGCGTACACCTTCGCCGTCGAGCCGATGGCGAAGCCGCGGGTGCCGCCCATGGCGGTCGGGACCGACCAGCCCTGCTCGGTGTATTTCGTGGAGGACTTCGTCAGGCCCGTCTTGAACTCGCTCGTCTGGGCGATGGCGAGGACCTTGCCGGTGCCGGGCTCGATGGTCGCGGCGGCGGCGCCGACGCCGCTCGCGTCGCCGGTGGGGACCAGCTCGGTGAGGTCCTCACGCATCTTCTTCTGCCAGTCACGCCGTAGCGTCGTCTTGATCGTCAGGCCACCCTGGTTGATGTTGCGGGTGCGTTCGTCCTCGTTCTCGCCGAGGGCCGGGAGGGTCTTGAGGTAGGCCATGACGTAGTTGCAGAAGTAGGGGTCGGACGCGCGGGTGCACGTGCCGCCCTCGTTCGGCTTGACGTTGAGGTAGCTCTCGACCTTCGTGGCCTTGGCCTTCTCGACCGCAGCCTCGCTCGCGAAGCCGAGCTGGTACATCCGGGTGAGCACCATGTTGCGACGCTTCTCCGCGTCGCGCGGGTTGTTCACCGGGTCCGTCGTGCCGGGGGACTGGACGATGCCGGCGAGTGTGGCCGCCTCGACCAGCTTGAGGTCCTTCGCGCGCTTGTTGAAGTAGTGCCGCGACGCGGCCTCCACGCCGTAGGCCTGGTCGCCGTAGTAGACGAGGTTGAGGTAGCCGATGAGGATCTGGTCCTTGGTCATCGACTTCTCGATGTTGAGCGCGTACTTCAGCTCCTGCAGTTTGCGCGAGTAGCTCTTGGACACGGCAGCCGCAGCCGCTTCGTTGTCGCCCGCGCTGAGAGCCTTCTCCTGGAGCATGATCTTGACGTACTGCTGGGTGAGCGACGAACCACCCTGGGTCACGCCGCCGCTGCCGAGGTTCGTCGCGAGCGCGCGGGCCGTGCCGCGGATGTCGATGCCGCCGTGCTCGTAGAACCGCGAGTCCTCGATCGCGATCTGCGCCTTGCGCATGATCGGGGCGACCTGGTTGAGCTTCACCGTGATGCGGTTGGTGTCGTAGGGGGTCGCGACGACCTTGCCGTCGGCCGACATGATGCGGGACTGCTGACCCAGCGTCGAGGGCTGGAAGTCCTCGGGCATCTCGTCGAAGGCCTTGACGGTGGACCGCGCGGCCGTACCGGCGGCTCCGGCGACGGGCACCAGGAGCCCGGCGCTGACCAGCCCGACCCCGACGGCGATCGCGACGAAGGCCGCCAGCAGGGCGACGACGTGGGGCATGCTTGAGCGAGGCGGCATGCGGTCGAGGATAACCGGCGACACTGTGAACCCGGCCTTCGCCACGGGAATCGGCCGAACGGCCGTCCCCGGCTCAGGGGCGAAAACTAGTCATAACGGGCCATCAAAGGTGGCCCGCTGGGGTATTACGCGGTGCTCGCCGTGCTCCTACGGTGGGAGGACAGTCGTTCCGCTCCACGGCCAATGGGGAAGCCAGGAGGCACTTGTGTCCATCGCACCGCTCAGCCGCCGCGATCAGGGGTCCGCGCACCTGCCCGCACCCAACCATGGCGAGGACTGGATGCAGCGCGGCCAGTGTGTCGGCGGCGTCGACCCCGACGCCCTCTTTGTGCAGGGCCGCGAGCAGCGGTTCGCGAAGGCTGTCTGTCAGGGCTGCCCCGTGGTCGCCGACTGCCTCGCCGACGCCCTGGACAACCGCACCGAGTTCGGGGTGTGGGGTGGCCTCACCGAGCGTGAGCGCCGCGCGATCCTGCGTCAGCGCCCGGACGTGAGGTCATGGAAGGACCACTTCGCCCGGATGGCCGCCGAGGGCGCAGAGGCCTGACGCTGAGCCCGCCTCAGCGCTCGCTGAGGTCGGCCCCGATGGACCGCAACCCGTCGAGGTCGTGGATGTCCGTCGCGGCCGCGGGCACGGCGGTGACCGCCAGCCCCCGGTGCCCGGACCGGAAGCGCTTGACGACGGCCGCGTGCCGCTCCGCGATCTCGGCGAGTTCGGCGTGGACGCGCAGGAGCGAGACCGTGAGGTCCGTCGTGGGGGAAGCGTCCCCGCTCTCGGCCCCGTCCACGAGGGCGTCTGCGCACTCCTGGGCCCGCGTCGAGCCGAGCCGGCCAGCGGCCGAGCGCTGCACCCGGTTGATGACGACCCCGGCCAGCGGCATCCCGTCCTGACGCAGCCGCTCGACGAAGAAGCTCGCCTCACGCAGGGCGTCGCGCTCGGGGGTCGCCACGACGAGGAAGGCGGTCTCGGGATCCTTGAGCAGGGCGTAGGTCTTCTCCGCCCGCTCCCGGAAGCCGCCGAACATCGTGTCCAGCGCGGCGACGAAGGTCTGCACGTCGCGCAGGAGGTCGCCGCCGAGGATCTTGGTCATGACCCCACTTGCCAGGTTGACGCCCGCGGAGAAGACCTTGAAGGAGGCGCGGCCGCCCGCCTTCGCCGGCGCACTGATGAGCCGGATGAACCGGCCGTCGAGGAACGACCCGAGTCGCTTGGGCGCGTCGAGGAAGTCGAGAGCGGAACGCGAGGGTGGGGTGTCGACGACGATGAGGTCCCAGCTGCCGTCCTCGCCCGCCTGCGCTCTCAGCTGGCCGAGCTTCTCCATGGCCATGTACTCCTGCGTGCCCGCGAAGGAGGACGAGACGGCCTGGTAGAAGGGGTTGGCGAGGATCTGCGCGGCCTTCTCCGGGGTCGAGTGCGTCTCGACGACCTCGTCGAAGGTCCGCTTCATGTCGAGCATCATCGCGTCGAGCGACCCGCCCGCGGACGTGTCGATGCCGCCCACCGGCCGGGGGGTGTTGTCGAGCGCGGTCAGACCCAGACTCTGCGCCAGACGCAGCGCCGGGTCGATGGTCAGCACCACGACGCGGCGCCCGCGCTCGGCGGCGCGGACCCCGAGGGCGGCGGCCGTCGTCGTCTTGCCGACCCCACCGGCGCCGCAGCACACGATGATCCGGGTGTCGGGGTCGTCCAGGAGCGCATCCACCTGCACGACGGCTTCGGTGGGCGCCATCAGATCATCCCCTGCTCGGTGAGGGCGTCCGCGAGGACGGCGAGACCGCCCGAGTCGAGGCCATCGGTGAGGTGCGGGAGGCGACGCACCGGGAGACCGGCGGCGGCGACCTTCGCCTCCATCTCGGCCTGGAGGCCGATCCGCTCGAGGTGGTCACGGCCCTGCGCGAGGAGGCCGGCGACGACGGCCTCGGTCGGCTTGAGGCCGACCGATCGGAGGTCGTCCCGGACACCGTCGTGGAGTTCGCCGCCCTCGCCTCGAGCTGCGACGGACCCGACGAGGCGAGTCGTCTGATCAGCCGGGACGAGGGTGTCGCGGACCTGGTTCAGGACGATCGACCCCAGTCGCAGCGACGTCTCCGCGAGCTCCTCGGCGGCGTCGAGCGTCTCCTGCACCGGCATCTCCTCGAGGAGGGTCACGAGGTGGACGACCGTCTGCGGGCCCTGGAGCAGCCGCATGATCGACTCGGCCTGCGTCCGGATGGGGCCGACCTTGGCGACGTGGGCGACCTCGGTGTTGACGTTGAGGAATCGGACGATCCGGCCCGTCGGGGGAGCGTCGAGCACGACGGCGTCGAAGGCCGGCCCGCTCGCGTGCCGACCGGGCGCGGCTCGGCCGACGGCCTCGTAGACGCGGCCGATGAGCAGGACGTCACGCACCCCGGGCGCGATCGTCGTCGCGAAGTCGATCGCGCCCACCTTCTCGAGGACCGACCCGGCCCGGCCGAGCTTGTAGAACTTCTGGAGGTACTCCAGCAGGGCCGTCTTCGCGTCGACACTCAGGCCGACGATCTCGCCGCCCGAGCTGTCGGTGAGGATGCTCGTCTCGAGGTCACCGAGCGGGGGCACGTCGAAGGTCTGTGAGATCCCCTGTCGGCCCTCGACCTCGGCCAGCAGGACCCGCTTGCCCTGCCGGGCCAGCGCGAGCGCGAGGGCGCCGGCGACGGTCGTCTTGCCGGTGCCGCCCTTGCCGCTGACGATGTGCAGCCGCTGTCGTCCGGGAGAGCCGGAGGGCGCGGCACTCGTGCTCTGGCTGGTCACCCCTGCAGCCTAGTGGCGGACCTCGCGAGCCGCGTATGCTCGTGGACACCATGAAGAACTGACCCAGCGCCTGCCCGCGCCCGAGGCCCTTCGCCCGCGCGAGCTCCCGAACGACCCGCTGGAGTTCCATGTCTCACCCCCTCATCGTCCGCGATGTCTCGCACGGCTACGCCGGGCGCACCGTCCTCGACGCCATCGACCTCACCGTCGCGCCCGGGCAACGCGTCGGGCTCATCGGCGAGAACGGTGCCGGCAAGTCGACGCTCATCCGACTCGTCGCCGGTCTCGAGTGGCCGACTCACGGCAGCATCACCACCCCGGCGGACCTCGGCCACCTGGCCCAGGACAGCGGTCTCGACCCGGCAGACACCGTCGGCGACGTCCTCGCGCAGGCCCTTGCGCCTCTCCACGAGGCCGTGGCGCGACTGGAGGTGCTCAGCCATGACCTCTCCGATCCCGTTGCGGCACAGGCCTATGACGAGACCCTCACCTGGGCGCTCTTCCACGATGCGTGGGACGCCGATCGACGTGCCGAGGTGGCCGCCCAACGCCTCGGCCTCGACTCGGTGGACCGTGCTCGCCTGGTCCGCGAACTCAGCGGTGGCCAGCGCAGCCGTCTCGCTCTCGCGGCCCTGCTCACGCGTCGTCCCGCGTGCCTCGTCCTCGACGAACCGACCAACCATCTCGACGACCAGGCGCTCGACTATCTCGAGAGCGCGCTCGTCGAGCTGCCCGGCGCCGTCCTCGTCGCCAGCCACGATCGGCACTTCCTCGACGCGGTCTGCACTGCGGTGGTCGACCTCGATCCGAGCCACTTCGGGACCGACGGCGACGGCGGGCGGCGTTTCACCGGCGACTACACCGCCTACCTCGGGTTCCGTCGCGAGGCCCAGCGGCGTTGGCGGGAGGCGTATGAGGCCCAGCAGGACGAACTCGCCGACGCCCGCAGTGCGGCGCGCACGACGACGGCCGATGTCGCGCACAACCGTGCCCCGCGTGACAACGACAAGTTCGTCTACGCCTTCAAGGGTGCGCGCGTCCAGAAGTCGGCGACCCGTCGCCGTCGCGACGCACAGCAGCGACTCGAGGCCCTCGAACGCGACCAGGTCCCCAAGCCCCGCCCTCCGCTCACCTTCTCCGGCGAGGTGACGGCGGACGGTGCAGGGTCCGTCCGCGTGCGCGACCTCGTCGTCGACGGTCGACTCCAGCTGGCCCGCTTTGACGTCGCTGCGGGGCAGCACGTGCTCGTCGACGGGGCGAACGGCTCGGGCAAGTCCACCCTGCTCGCGGTGCTCGCGGGTTGCCTCGAGCCCGACGCCGGGGACGTCCAGGTCTCGGCGCGGAGGGTCGGCCTCCTCGCCCAGGATGTCGTGTTCGCCGACGCGCAGGTCACGGCCAGGGAGATCTACCGGGCGACCGGGGCGACGGTGCCCCTGGGGGAGCTCGGCCTCCTTCATCTGCGGGACGTGGATCGCCCGGTCGGGCTCCTCAGCGAAGGGCAGCAGCGACGTCTCGCCCTGGCGATCGTCGTCGGCGAGCAACCCGACCTGCTCCTCCTCGACGAGCCCACCAACCACCTCAGCCTCTCCCTCGTGGAGGAGTTGGAGGCGGCGCTGACCCGCACGCGGGTCACCGTCATCGTCGCGAGCCACGACCGGTGGCTGCGGGGACGCTGGGATGGTCGGCGAGTGCAGGTCGGGAGCGCCGGGAGCGACGTGGGAGGACGCGGGGAGGGCGGCGTGGACCGGCGGTAGGCTGCGGCCCATGACCACTTGGGAGTACGTCACCGTGCCGCTGATCGTCCACGCCACCAAGCAGATCCTCGACCAGTGGGGCGAGGACGGCTGGGAGCTCGTCCAGGTCGTCCAGGGGCCCGATGGCTCCAACCTGGTCGCCTACCTCAAGCGCCCGAAGGCCTGACATGGGAGCCGTCGAGAGCCGCCTCGCTGAGGCCGGACTGACCCTGCCGAAGGTCGCCACCCCGGTCGCCGCCTACGTCCCCGCCCTGCGCGAGGGGGACCTCGTCTTCACCTCCGGTCAGCTGCCGATGGTCGACGGCGCGCTCGCCGCGACGGGCAAGGTCGGCGACGGCGAGGGTCTCGTCGACGCCAAGACGGCGAAGGGGCTCGCGCAGACCTGCGCGCTCAACGCCATCGCCGCGATCGGTTCCGTCGTCGACCTCGACACCGTCACGCGCGTCGTGAAGGTGGTCGGCTTCGTCGCCAGCGACCCGGCCTTCACCGGGCAGCCGGGTGTCATCAACGGGGCGAGCGAGCTCTTCGCCCTCGCCTTCGGTGAGGCCGGCGCGCACGCCCGCTCCGCCGTGGGTGTCGCGACCCTGCCGCTGGACGCCCCGGTCGAGGTCGAGGTCATCGTCTCCGTCGCGGGCTGAGCCGATGGTCGAGCGCCGCTTCCCCCTCCCCGACACCCCGCAGGCCGTCGAGCGAGCGCGAGCCGCGCTCGCCGGTGAGCTCGAGGCCGCGCCCGCCCGCCCCGCGGCCACCGTCATGGTGGTCCGTGAGGCGGGCGCTGGCGCCCTTGATGCTGCGGTTCTCACTGCGGCGGGCGTCGAGGCGCCGGCGTCCGCGGGCGTCCCGGGCGCCGAGGTCTTCGTCCTCAAGCGGGTCTCGACGATGGCGTTCGCGCCGTCGACCTACGTCTTCCCCGGCGGCGGCGTCGACCCCCGCGACGCGACGCCCGATCTGCCGTGGGCGGGTCCGAGCCGCGGCGAGTGGGCCGCGCTCATGGACGTGAGCGACGACGAGGCGGAGATGCTCGTCGTCGCCGCGATCCGGGAGGTCTTCGAGGAGTGCGGCGTGCTCCTGGCGGGTGACCGCGAGGGGGCTCCGCTCGTCGACGTGCGCAGCGACGACTGGGCGGCCCGCCGGGCGGCCCTCGTCGCCCATGAGGCGTCGCTCGCCGAGGTCCTGACCGAGGCCGGTCTCGTGGCGCGCACCGACCTGCTCTCCTACCGGGCGCACTGGATCACCCCGACCTTCGAGCCGCGCCGCTACGACACACACTTCTTCGCCGCGTTGCTGCCGGACGGGCAGGCCGCGGACGACGCGACGACCGAGGCCGACCACGCCCGCTGGGTGCGCCCGGCCGACCTTCTCGAGCAGGCCGCCGCCGGCCGGGCCCGCATCCTGCCGCCCACGCTCATCTGCCTCGAGGCGCTCGCGGCGACGCCGAGTGCGGCCGCCTTCCTCGCGGAACGCCCACCGACGAGCCCCATCCAGCCCGAACTCGTGACCGACGAGGACGGCGCGGTGTGGCTCGTCTCGAGGCATCCGTGACGACGGCGGCCCCGGCGCCGTCGGCGGCACCCGGGGAGTGGGCCGGCGGGCAGATCACCCCGCACGCCCACTGCCTCCTCGAGGACAACGCCGGGCCGATGACCCTCGACGGCACCAACACGTGGATCGTCATGGAACCGGGCGGCTCCGAGGCGCTCGTCATCGACCCGGGGGAGCACGATCCCGACCACCTGCGCCGCGTCGTCGTGCACGTCGCGGAGCGGGACGCTCGGATCACCCGGATCGTCCTCACGCACCACCACGGTGACCACGCCGAGGGGGCGCCTCTGCTCGCCTCGCTCACGGGCGCGGACGTGCGCATCGTCGGCGGCGGGCACGACGACATCGCCGACGGCACGGTGCTCACCGTGGGGAGCCTCGAGCTGCGTGCCGTGGCCACCCCCGGGCACACGACCGACTCGGTCTCCTTCGCCCTGCCGGCCGACCACGCGCTGCTCACGGGAGACACCATCCTCGGGCGCGGGACGACGGTCGTCGCCCACCCCGACGGTGAGCTCGACGCCTACCTCGCCTCGCTCGACCGCCTGCACGCCTTGACCGGTGGTGGCGATGTCACGACGATCCTGCCGGGTCACGGGCCGGTGGTCCCGGACGCCGCGGCGATGGTCGCCTTCTATCGTGTGCACCGTCTGGAGCGGCTGGAGCAGGTCCGTCAGGCACTGGCGGACGGCGCCGTCACGGCGGACGACGTCGTCGAGCGCGTCTATGCCGACGTGCCGCGCGCGGTCTGGGCGGCGGCACGCCAGAGCGTGCTCGCCCAACTCGTCCACCTCGGGCGGACGCCGGGCTGAGCTCCCGGTTGGGTCCGGGTCAGTCGGCCGGGGTCAGCGCGCGCGGCGCTGGAGGCGCTCGACGTCCTGAAGCAGGACCGCACGCGCCTCGAGGCGCAGCCAACCGCGGCTGGCGAAGTCGGCCAGGGCCTTGTTGACCGTCTCGCGGGAGGCCCCGACGAGCTGGGCCAGCTCCTCCTGGGTGAGGTCGTGGGCCACGAGGACGCCGTCCTCGACGGGGCGGCCGAAGCGGCGCGAGAGGTCGAGGAGGGCCTTGGCCACGCGACCGGGCACGTCGGTGAAGACGAGGTCGGCGAGCGTGTCGTTGGTGCGCCGCAGCCGAGCCGCGAGGGCGGACATCAGCGTCATGGCGACGCGCGGCTGACCGGCGACGAAGTCACGCAGCTGGTGGTTGTCGAGCGCGACGAGCTGGGTCTCGGCGACAGCCGTGGCGGTGGCGGTGCGGGGGCCGAGGTCGAAGAGGCTCAACTCGCCGAACATCTCGCCCGGGCCGAGGATCGACAGCAGGTTCTCCCGGCCGTCGGTGCTCGTGCGGCCGAGCTTGATCTTGCCCTCGGTGATCACGTACAGCCGGTCGCCCCGGTCGCCCTCGCGGAAGAGCACGTCGCCGCGCTCCATCCGGCTGGCCGTCATCGTTGCCAGCAGCGCGTGTGCGGCGTCGTCGTCCAACGCCGAGAACAGGGGGGCTCGTCTCACCACGTCAAGGTCCACGGACCGTAGTGTGCCACGGGTGGGTCGTGGCCCGGCACGTACGCTGGGGCCGTGCCTGCAGCTCGTGCCGAGACCCCCCTCGCCCTGACCCGCCGCGCTCGACGCATCCAGCGCGCGCTGGCCGAGCGGTACCCCTACGCGCACTGTGAACTCGACTTCGAGAACCCCCTTCAGCTGCTCGTCGCGACGGTCCTCTCGGCGCAGACGACGGACGTCACCGTCAACAAGGTGACGCCGACCCTCTTCGCGCGCTGGCCGCACGCCGCTGCCCTGGCCGCGGCCGACCGGGACGAGATGGAGGCGGTCCTGCGGCCGACGGGTTTCTTCCGCGCCAAGACGAACTCCGTGATCAATCTCGCCGCCGCGATCCTCGAGCGGTATGACGGCGAGGTCCCGGGGCGCCTCGCCGACCTCGTCACCCTGCCCGGCGTCGGACGCAAGACGGCGAACGTCGTCCTTGGCAACGCCTTCGGGGTCCCCGGGATCACCGTCGACACCCACTTCGGTCGCCTCGTGCGGCGGTGGGGCTGGACCGACGAGACCGACCCGGTGAAGGTCGAGCACGCCGTCGGTGACCTCATCCCGCGGCGCGACTGGACGATGCTCAGCCACCAGGTGATCTTCCACGGACGGCGCACCTGCCACGCGCGGCGTCCCGCGTGCGGCGCCTGCTCGATCGCCTCCCTGTGCCCGTCCTACGGCGAAGGGGAGACCGACCCGGTCGCGGCGGCGCGGCTGCTCAAGTACGAGATGGCGCCCGGTCAGCCGTGGGCGCCCCAGCCCGGAGCGGACGCGTGAGCGGGGCACCGGCGTGGCTGACCCGCGTCGAGGAGGAGTTCGCCCGCGACGTGCCCGCGTGGTTCCGGGAGTTCGGCCTCGGCGGGACCGCCGACGGGCTGCCCGCCGATGGCGGGGCGGCTCGCGAGGCGGCGGTGCTCATGCTCTTCGCCGGCGACGAGGACGGCGGTCACGACGTCGTGCTCACCGAGCGCTCCCGGCACCTGCGCTCGCACGCCGGGCAGGTCTCCTTCCCCGGCGGCCGGGTCGACCCTGACGACGACGGGGTCGTGGGTGCCGCACTGCGCGAGGCGCAGGAGGAGGTCGGGCTCGATACGCGAGGAGTCGAGGTCGTCTCGACGCTGCCGCCCCTCTTCCTGCGTCCCAGCAAGCAGGCCGTCACGCCCGTCCTGGGGTGGTGGCACACCCCGGGTCCGATCGGAGTCGTCGACGAGGGCGAGGTCGCGCGCGTGGTCCGGGCTCCGCTGGAGACGTTGCTCGACCCCGCCAACCGGTTCACGGTCGTCGGCCCGCGGGGCTATCGCGGCCCCGGCTTCGAGGTGGAGGGGCTGTTCGTCTGGGGCTTCACGGCGACGCTGCTCGACACCGTCCTCGACCTGGCGCACCTGACCCGGGAGTGGGACGCCGACACCGAACGACGGCTGCCCGCCCGGGAGATCTCCGCCATCCTGCGCCGTCGCGGCTGACGCGCCGGTCGGCTAGACCGTGGGCAGCCACTCGAGAACGTGACCGGTCACCTTCTCCGGCGCCTCCTCGGGCAGGAAGTGACCCACGCCCGACAGCGTGACGAGGCGCAACGGGCCGTCGACGAAGGGGGCGCTCTCGTTGGCCAGGCCGCTCACGACGGCGCGGTCGCGCGAGCCGTGGAGTTGGAGGACGGGGACGTCGATGGGCGTGCTGATCCGACGCATGAGGGCCCAGCCGTCGGGACGCACTCTCACCCGCGCGAGCCACCGGTAGAACTCGGCGGCGGCCTGGGGGGAGAAGGGCAGCCCGAGGATGTCCTCGTAGCGCTCGAGCACCTCGGGCGTCAGCCACGATCGGTCGGGCCCCGACCACGCGCGCAGGAGTTCGGTGACGCGGCCGCCGGCGGCCAGCTGCCGCTCCGGCGCGAAGGGGACCTGCAGCGCTCGGATGTAGGTGTTGGCCCGTCGTTGGCGAGGGTGCCGCAGCGACGCGCGGGCAAAGACCCGCGGATGGGGCATGGACAGGGTCGCGATGGCCCGCGTCACGGTGGGCTGCAGGGCCGGCATGCACCACGCCAACCACGCGCCGATGCCGTGCCCGACGATGACGGCCTGGTCGGCGCCGAGGGAGCGGATGACGGCCGCGAGGTCGTCGGTCATCGTCGTGGCGTCATAGCCCCCCGGCGGCTTGTCGCTGGCACCGAAGCCCCGCAGGTCGACGGCGCACACGCGGTAGCCCGCCTCGGCCAGCGGGGTCATCTGGTGGCGCCAGGCCCACCAGAACTGCGGGAAGCCGTGGACGAGCAGGACCAGCGGTCCGGTGCCCATCTCGGCGACGTGGAAGCGTGCCCCGTTCGCCGCGACGAAACGGTGCGTCCACGGACCCTCGACGAGGGCCGCCTGCGCGTCGGTGCTCAGTGGCCCGGCTTGAGCGCGGCCACGGTTTGCTGCGCGTTCTTGATCGCGCGCTCCGGAGCCGGCTTGGCCTTCTTCAGGGCCTTGATGCCGAGCAGTGCGAGGACGACGGCGGGGATGAGGATGAGCGCCGCGACGATGAGGTAGCCGGCCCACAGGGGGAGCCAGATCCCGATGACGTGCGCCAGGGCGTGCAGCAGGTAGATCAGGCCGAAGATGGCCAGGACCCCGGCGGCGGCGAGGAAGCCGGCTCCCTTGCCGATCCCCTTCGCGCCCGAGGTGACCTCGAGCTTGGCGAGGGCGATCTCGCTGCGGATGATCGTGGAGACGTCGTGCGAGGCGTCGGCGACGAGCTGACCGACGGTCCGCTCGGGCGGGGCAACCACAGGTGCGGCGTGGCGCGCGGTGGTCTCGTGCTGCTGCGTCATGGTGCGTCTCCGGGGGTAGGCGATGGCCACGGGGGCCGGATGTACCGAGCAGTACCCTAGCCGTCCGCCCTTCCGCGGGTCTCCTCCTGGTAGACGTCGGGGACGCCATCGAGGTCGACATCGCTCGCCTCGACCTCGGCGAGCTCGCGCCAGGCGGCGTTGCGCACGCGGAGCACGGCTCCGCCGAGCAGGGCCGCCAGGAGGGACCCGGCAAGCACCGCGACCTTCACGTGGTCGTCCTGCGCCGACCCCGCGCCGAAGGACAGCTCGCCGACGAGCAGTGAGACGGTGAATCCGATGCCCGTCAGGAGCGCCAGGCCGAAGACGTCGACCCAGGACAGTGCGTCGTCGAGCTGGGCTCGGGTGAACTTCGCCAGGACGAAGGTCGACCCGAAGACGCCGATGACCTTGCCCAGGACGAGGGCGGCCACCACGGCGATCGTCACCGGGGAGGCGGAGGCGGCACCGAGGCCGCCACCGACGACGGTGACGCCGGAAGCGAAGAAGGCGAACACGGGCACGGCGACGCCGGCGGACAGCGGGCGCAACAGGTGCTCGAAGCGGTGGGCGACGTCCGTGTCCGCCGACAGGCGACTGGCGGCGGGGACACTCGCGCGCGGCCGGACCGGAACGGCCAGCCCGAGGAGCACTCCAGCGACGGTGGCGTGGATGCCCGAGGCGTGGACGAGGCCCCACGTCGCCAGGGCGAGGGGCACGAGGAGCCACCACTGGGTCATCCGGCGCTGGGCCAGCGCGGCGAACGCACCCAGCGGAAGCAGCGCGAGCAGGAGGGGCGTCAGGGCGAGGGACTGGGTGTAGAAGATGGCGATGATGGTGATGGCGATGAGGTCGTCGACGACGGCCAACGTCAGCAGGAACGAGCGCAGTGCGGTGGGCAGGGCACTGCCGATGACCGCGAGCACGGCCAGGGCGAAGGCGATGTCCGTCGCCGTCGGGATGGCCCAGCCGCGCAACTCTTCTGGCGAGCCGCCCAGGGCGAGGATGACGGCGACGAAGACGAGCGCGGGGGCGATCACGCCGAAGGCGGCCGCGACGACCGGCACGGCCGCCTTCGCGGGGTTGCGGAGCTCGCCGACGAGGAACTCGCGCTTCAGCTCGAGTCCCGCGACGAAGAAGAAGACGGCGAGCAGCCCATCGGCGGCCCAGTGGCCGAGCGAGAGCCGCAGGTGGCCCCAGTCGACCCCGACCTCGAGGTCCCGCAGGGCGGCGTAGGAGTCGCGCCAGGGCGAATTGGCCCACAGGAGCGCGGCGAGGGCGGCGGCGAGCAGGACCGCGCCGCCGATGGTCTCGGTGCGCAGCGCCTCGGCGACACGCTGCGCCTCGGGCCACCCCGGCCGTCGAAGGATGGCCGTCGAGTCGGCGCGGTCATCGGCGCCCTGCTGGCGGCGGCGTTCGGGGGTGCTCACGGATCCTCCGGGAAGTGGGTGCGGGTCAGCCAACGGACGCCCGCGGAGCGGGGCGACGCCGACCAGACTTCCCGGCACACCAGTGACGACTCTACCCGGGCGCACATCGGCCCCGCGGCGAGGCCGCGGGGCCGATCGAGGAGCGGTGCGACCGGATCAGGCGGTCGCGGGCACCTTCGCCTCGAGCTCGGCGAAGGTCGCCGCGAGCGCCGCCGTCGTCTCGTCGTTGACCGTGAGGTCGCCGTCGATGCTGATCTCGTCCATGAAGACCAGGCCCGGGGCGTCGACGACCACGGCGCTGACGTTGCCGAAGACCGGCTTGAGGGCCTCGACGGCGCGGGAGCCGCCCATCCAGCCGTAGCCGACGAGGGCGACGGGCTTGCCCTCCCACTCGGTGAAGAGGTGGTCGATGGCGTTCTTGAGGGGCGCCGTGAAGGACGCGTTGTACTCGGCCGTGGCGAAGATCAGGCCGTCGAGCGAGGAGACCTTCTCGGACCAGGCGATGGTCGTCGCCTGCTCGTAGTTGCCGTCCTTTGGCATGCCCGGCTCGGACAGGAAGGGGAGGCCCTGCTCGGCGAGGTCGATGATCTCGACCTCGACGCCCTCCGGGGCCTGCGCGGCGATCCACGTCGCGACCTTGGGGCCGATGCGGGTGGGGCGGGTGCTCGTGATGACGATTCCGATGTTGGTCATGGAAAAATCAACCATCTGACCTCGTGGGGCATTCCGGCGCCATCGGCGCGTGATCGTGACGCCGGTCACACCGCGCCTCACATGAACGGCAGTCGACCCGCGTGCGACACCGTGGGCCGCCGCGGGAAGCCTCGGTGAACTGTCGTCGCTGTGGGCACGACGGGGCCGGTCCGGGCGTCCCGGTCCGTCACCGTGGACTCATGAGCTACGGCGACGAGCAGCAGCCCCTGGCGATCGCGCACCGCGGAGGTGCGGGCCTCGCCCCCGAGAACACCCTGGCGGCCTTTGCGCGCTCGAGCGCCTTGGGCGTGCGCTACCTCGAGTCCGACATCAAGCTCACCGCCGACGGCGAGCTGGTCTGTTTCCACGACGAGCTCCTCGATCGGTGCACCGACGGCCGCGGACGCATCGGCGCGCACACGCTGAAGCAGTTGCGTGACGTCCGCGTCGAGGGCACCGAACCGATCCCGACGTTGGCCGAGGCCCTCGAGGCCTTCCCCGACGCCCGGTTCACCATCGACCTCAAGGACCAGGCCGCGATCGAGCCGCTCGCGCGGCTGCTGCAGCGCCGCGACTTCGCCGAGCGCCTCTGCGTGGCCGGGGCGTGGGATTCCTGGCTCGAGCAGCTCCGCTCCCAGGCCCCGGGGGTCCGCACGGCGCTGGGCTGGCGCTCCCTCACGACACTCATCGCGTGCTCCAAGGCCGGCGCACCGATCCCCGCGCGGACGCTGCGCGGCCGCTTCGCCCACGTGCCGATCAGCCTCGGCCGCGTGCCCGTCTTCGCCGACCGCCTCGTCGCCCGAACCCACCGACTCGGGCTGCGGCTCGTCGTGTGGACCGTCGACGACCCGGAGCTGATGCACCGCCTCCTCGACGCCGGCGTCGACGGGCTCATCTCCGACCGCCCCGACATCCTGCGTGAGGTCATGATCAGCCGCGGGCAGTGGCTGCCCATGGAGACGGTCTCGGGCGGCGCCAACCGGGACACCTCCCGCCACCAGACGGCCTGACGGCTGGCGGCCCGACGGACAGGGGGTACGACGCAGCGGGGCCCGGGCCGCCATGGCGTCCCGGGCCCCGCTACCCCCTCCGGCGGAGGTCAGTCCGCAGCTGGCGTGGCCATCCCGTCCTTGATCAGGCCCATGACCGAGGAGTCGGCGAGGGTCGTGACGTCACCGACCTCACGGTTCTCGGCGACGTCCTTGAGCAGCCGGCGCATGATCTTGCCCGAGCGGGTCTTGGGTAGCTCCGGCACGATGAGGATCTGACGGGGCTTGGCGATCGGGCCGATCTCCTTCGCCACGTGGTTGCGCAACTCCTGCACGAGCTCCTCGCCCTCGCCCGCCTCGTCGGCCTCCTGCACGAACTCCTCGCGGAGGATGACGAAGGCGCACACGGCCTGACCCGTCGTCTCGTCGCTGGCGCCGACGACCGCCGCCTCGGCGACCTTCGGGTGCGAGACGAGCGCGGACTCGATCTCGGTGGTCGAGAGTCGGTGACCCGAGACGTTCATGACGTCGTCGACACGGCCGAGCAGCCAGATGTTGCCCGCCTGGTCGTACTTGGCCCCGTCGCCGGCGAAGTAGAACTTCGGCCCGAACCGCGACCAGTAGGTCTCCTTGTACCGCTCCGGGTCGCCCCAGATCCCGCGGAGCATGCCCGGCCACGGCTTCGTGAGCACGAGGTAGCCGACGGCGTCGGGATCGGTGAGGTGGTTGCCCTCGTCGTCGAGGATCTCGGCGCTGATGCCCGGGACGGGGCGCTGCGCCGAGCCCGGCTCGAGCGAGGTCACGCCGGGCAGCGGGGAGATCATGATGCCGCCGGTCTCCGTCTGCCACCACGTGTCGACGATCGGTGCGGAGTCGGCGCCGATGTTCTTGCGGTACCAGAGCCACGCCTCCGGGTTGATCGGCTCGCCGACGCTGCCGAGGACGCGGATGCTGCTGAGGTCGTACTTCGCGGGGATGGCGTCGCCCCACTTCATGAACGTGCGGATGGCCGTGGGTGCCGTGTAGAGGATGGACACGCCGTACTTCTGGACGATCTCCCACCAGCGGCCCTGATGCGGGCTGTCGGGGGTGCCCTCGTAGAGGACCTGCGTCGCGCCGTTGGCCATGGGGCCGTAGACGATGTACGAGTGGCCGGTCACCCAGCCGATGTCGGCCGTGCACCAGTAGACGTCCGTCTCCGGGTGCAGGTCGTGGACGACCGAGTTGGTGTACGCGGCCTGGGTGAGGAAGCCGCCCGACGTGTGCAGGATGCCCTTGGGCTTCCCGGTCGTGCCGGACGTGTAGAGGATGAAGAGCGGGTGCTCCGCGTCGTGCGGCTGGGCCTCGTGCGTGTCGCTCTGGGCCTCGACGAGGTCGTGCCACCAGACGTCGCGCTCCTCGTCCCAGGCGACGTCGGTCTTGGTGCGCTGGACGACGAGCACCTTCTCGACCGTGGTCTCTCCGGTGATCGCCTCGTCGACGGCGGCCTTGAGCGGGGCGGCCTTGCCGCGCCGCCACTGACCATCGGAGGTCACGACGACCTTCGCCTCGCCGTCGGCGATGCGGGTGCGCAGAGCGTCGGACGAGAAGCCGCCGAAGACGACGGAGTGCGGTGCGCCGATGCGCGCGCAGGCGAGCATCGTGAAGACGGCCTCGGGGATCATCGGCAGGTAGATCGCGACGCGATCGCCCTTGGTGACGCCGAGCGACTCCAGGGCGTTGGCCGCCTTCGAGACCTCTCGTTGGGCGTCCGCGTAGGTGATCGTGCGGGTGTCACCCGGCTCGCCCTCGAAGTGGAAGGCGACGCGGTCGCCGTTGCCGGCCTCGACGTGGCGGTCGACGCAGTTGTAGGCCACGTTGAGCTCGCCGCCGACGAACCACTTGGCGAAGGGGGCGTCGGTCCAGTCGAGCGTCTGGGTGAAGTCGGTGGCCCAGGTGAGACGGTTGCGGGCCTGCTCGGCCCAGAAGGCCTCGTGGTCGGCATCGGCCTGGTCATAGAGCCCGGCCTTGCCGTTCGCCTGAGCGGCGAACTCTGCGGTGGGCGCGAACTGATCGGTTCCGTTGGGCACCGTTCCTCCTCATTGAGTGGTCACTGCCCCCAAGCCAACCCCGTGGCGGCGAGCGGTTCAACCCCTTCCTGCGTCGACGCGACGGGCGGGGCGGTTGGCGCGCCGAGCGGACGCGACCGGGCCCGGGGAATGGACGGTGGATGTCCATCCCCCGGGCCCGGGGTGCGCCGGCGGTGGAGGAATGGACCGGTGAGGTCCATTCCCGCGCCGGTCAGTGGTGGATCGCCTCGCCCACACCGTGACCGGTGAGGCTGCGCACCTCCATCTCCGCGTACTTCGCCGCGTCGAACTCCTTGCTCGTGAGGGTGCCGATCACGCCCAGGAGGAAGCCGAGGGGGATGGACACGAGTCCGGGGTTGTCGAGGGGGAACCAGGAGAAGTCGACGCCCTGCAGCATCGACGGGCTCTTGCCCGTCACGGGGTCGACCGGCTTGCCGGAGACGACGGGGCTGAAGATGATCAGCCCGATCGCCGAGATGAGACCGCCGTAGATGCTCCACAGGGCACCTCGGGTGTTGAACCGCTTCCAGAAGAGGGAGTAGAGGATCGTCGGCAGGTTCGCGCTCGCCGCGACGGCGAAGGCGAGGGCCACGAGGAAGGCGATGTTCTGGTCCTTCGCGAGCATGCCGCCGCCGATGGCGATGGCGCCACCGCCGAGGGCCGCGTAGCGGGCGACCTTCACCTCTTCCTCCTGGGTGGCCTCACCGCGACGCCACACGCGGTTGTAGAGGTCGTGCGCGAAGGTCGCACTCGTCGTGATGGTCAGGCCGGCGACGACCGCGAGGATGGTCGCGAACGCGATGCCCGAGACGATGCCCAGCAGCGGCGAGCCACCGAGCTCGTAGGCGAGCAGCGGCGCGGCCGCGTTGGCCTTGCCCGGTGCGGCCGCGATCTTCTCGGGGCCGACGAGGGCGCCGGCGCCGAAGCCGATGACGAGCGTCAGCAGGTAGAAGCCGCCGATGAGCCAGATGGCCCACTCCACGGACTTGCGGGCCTGCTTGCTCGTCGGGACCGTGTAGAAGCGCTGCAGCACGTGCGGCAGTCCGGCCGTGCCGAGCACCAGGGCCAGGGACAGCGAGATGAAGTCGATCTTCGACGTCGTCGAGATGCCGTACTTCAGACCGGGGTTGAGGAGGGCCTCGCCGGCCTTGGGGTTGGCGTCGACCGCGGCCTGGAAGAGGCTCGAGAGGTTGAGTCCGTACTTGCCCAGGACCCAGACGGTCATGACCGCGGTGGCCGTGATGAGGAGGATGGCCTTGATGATCTGGACCCAGGTGGTCCCCTTCATTCCGCCGATCATGACGTAGGCAACCATGACGACACCGACGAAGGCGATGACGATGTTCTGCGCCGTGGCGCCGCTGACGCCGAGGAGGAGCGAGACGAGCCCGCCCGCGCCGGCCATCTGCGCGAGCAGATAGAAGAACGAGACGGCCAGAGCCGACGTCGCTGCGGCCATGCGGACCGGCCGCTGCTTGAGGCGGTAGGACAGCACGTCGGCCATCGTCAGGCGGCCGGTGTTGCGCATCAGCTCGGCGACGAGCAGGAGCGCGACGAGCCACGCGACGAGGAAGCCGATGGAGTAGAGGAAGCCGTCGTAACCCTGGAGGGCGATGGCGCCGGCGATGCCGAGGAAGGACGCCGCCGACAGGTAGTCACCGGCGATGGCGATGCCGTTCTGCTTGCCGGAGAAGGCGCCGCCGCCGGTGTACATCTGCTCGGCGGTCTTGCGGCCGCCGGCGATCTTGATGACGATCGTCAGCGTGACGAGGACGAAGGCGGCGAAGATGCCGATGTTGAGGGCCGGGCTGCCGACACTCGTCTCGGCGACGACGCCGGACAGGACGGGGGCCGTGGTCAGGGCGCTCATGACGGGTCCCCGTCGATGAGCTCCTGGCCGATGGCGTCCGCGCGCGGGTCGAACTCACGGTTCATCCAGCGCGAGTACAGGAGCGTGATGGCGAAGGTCGTGACGAACTGACCCAGGCCCATCAGGAGGCCGATGTTGATGTTGCCGAACACCTTCGTGCTCATGAAGTCGGTCGCGAAGACCGACAGCAGCACGTAGAGGAAGTACCACGCCAGGAAGAACGCGGTCAGGGGGAAGACGAATCCGCGGAAGCGCCGACGCAACTCGCCGAACTCCTCCGTCTGTTGTACGGCGAGATAGCGCTCGCCCAAGGTCTGGGTCTCGGGGTTCACCGACGGCCTCCGTGGGTTGCACGGCAGGCTGGGCGCCCGCCGTTGGACAGGCCCAGAGTGACGGTGGTCAAGGGGCGACGGGGACCCCCGCGCGGGCGGGCATCGACCGGAGGGGCCCTCGCGCGGTCTGCGGACGGCGCGCGTGCGCCGAACGGTCGCTCACGGGCGACCAGCGGTCAGCCGGGGATGGGGAAGGGGGTTGCGTCAGCGGCTGCGCAGCCGCTCGGGCGAGTGCAGGCGGCTCAGGGTCGCGCGGGTGTGGCGCGGGATCCGTCCCGGTGTCGCGAGCGAGACGAGGATCGCGGCGGCGAAGGCGAGAGGGGTCGTCCACAGTGCCGGGTGCTCGAGCAGCGCGCCCAACCACCCCGTGCGGTCGTCGAGCGAGATCGTCGCGATGACGGCGCTGGTGGCGGCGCCACCGCCGAGAACGAGTCCGGCCGCCGCGCCCGTGGTGCTCAGCCGCGGCCACCACACCCCGAGGATGAGCAGGGGAGCGAAGGTCGCGGCCGCGACGGCGAAGGCGAGCCCGACCGTCGTCGCGATGCCGAGTGGTTCGACGAGCCGGCTCAGGGCGTACGGGCCGACGACGGCCAGCACCGTGGACAGCCGGAAACTCTGGACGCCCGAGGCGTCCCCCTTCGTCAGGCGGGACAGGCGTGGGCGCAGCACGTCCTGGTCGATGACCCCGGCCACGGACATGACGAGACCGCTCGCGGTGCTGAGGAAGGCGGCGAACGCACCGCCGGCGAGGAGCGCGCCCAAGAGTTGGCCGGAGGTGCCGTCGAGAACGGCCGTGGGGAGGTCGAGCACGATGGTGTCCGCGGCGCCCGCCCGTGCGCCCCCCGGGAGGTAGACCCGACCGAGCCAGCCGTAGAGCGGTGGGAAGACGTAGAAGAGGCCGAGCAGGGCAAGGACGACGACGGTGGTCCGGCGGGCCGCGCGGCCGTCGGGGTTGGTGTAGAAGCGGACGACGACGTGCGGCAGACCCATCGTGCCGAGGCTGAGCGCCAGCAGTGTCGACCAGGTCGTGTAGAGCGGGTGGTCGTTGGCGCCGAAGCCCCACATCGGCTCATCCCACCCGGCCGGCTCACCGACCGGGTCGGGCGCGCCGGATCGCCACCAGACCCACAGCAGGACGAAGGCCGGCACGGCGATGGCGGTCAGCTTGAACCAGTACTGCAGCGCCTGGACCAGCGTGATCGAGCGCATGCCACCACCGGCGACGTTCATCCCGACGATCAGGGCCACGACGAGGCCGCCGACCCACGGCGGCGCGCCGGTGACGTGGCGCAGCGCGATGCCGGCGCCCTGGAGTTGGGGGAGGAGATAGAGAGAGCCGATGCCGATGACCAGTCCCGAGCACAGCAGGCGCAGGCTGCGTGATTCGAGGCGCGCTTCGGCGAAGTCGGGCAGCGTGTACGCCCCCGACCGGCGCAGCGGGGCGGCGACGAGCACGAGGAGGACGACGTAACCGACCGTGTAGCCGACGGGGAACCAGAGGAGGTCGACGCCGCCGTCGTAGACGAGCCCGGCCACGCCGAGGAAGGACGCGGCGGAGAGGTACTCCCCGCCGATGGCGCTCGCGTTGCGCACCGGGCCCACCGCCCGCCCGGCGACGTAGAAGTCGCTCGTCGCGCGCGAGAGCCGCATGCCGAAGATGCCGAGTCCGAGGGTGGTGACGCAGACGACGACGATCATCGCCAGGCCGTAGGGGTCGCTCACGGCTCCCCGACGATCTCGACGAACTGGTCCTCGATGCGTTCGCTCGCCCGGGTGTAGGCGCGGGCGACGAGGAAGACGGTGGGGTAGACGACGAAGCCGAGCAGCAGCCACGGCAGCGGGACACCGGCCACGTCGAGGCGGCCGGCGGCCGGGAGCACCGCGAAGAGGACCGGCAGGCCGCCGAGCAGGAGGGCGCCCAGGCCGATGACGAGGAGCGCGAGGCGGCGTTGCGCGCGCATGAGGTGATCGAGGTAGAGGGCGCCGAGTCCGGTCTGATCGTGCACGTCCTGCCGCAGGCGCCCGGCATTCCGGCGCGGGGCGCCGCGGCGGGTGCGGGTCACGCGCACGCGGCGACCGACGGTCGGTTGGGTCACGACGGCGGGGTGCGTCCGGGGAGCTGGAGCATCTGCTCGCGAAGGTCGCGTGCGTGCCGGCGGCTCACCTGGAGCTCCTGGCCCTCGACGACGACGGTGACGCGACCGTGGTCGCTGCGGACCTCCTCGACGTGGTTGGTCGACACGAGGGTGCTGCGGTGGATGCGGACGAATCCCGCACTCGCCCAACGCTCCTCGAGCGTCGCCAGGGGGATGCGGACGAGGTGGGACCCGTCCCGCGTGTGCAGGCGCGCGTAGTCGCCCTGAGCCCGAGCGAAGCGGATCTGGCTGCGTTGGACGAAGCGCGTGACCCCGCCCAGCTCGACGGGGATCGTTTCGTCCTCGAGGGCGGCGGGCGCCGGGGCCGGGGCCGGCGCCTCGGC
The DNA here is from genome assembly GCF_050271985.1 of Janibacter zhaoxuefangae. Lineage (GTDB taxonomy): Bacteria > Actinomycetota > Actinomycetes > Actinomycetales > Dermatophilaceae. Next base: position 329,683 of record NZ_CP189849.1, read on the forward strand.
GAGGCCGGTGACCACGCGACGGACGGCCTCAGCGAGGCGGTCCGGTCGGACCGGCTTCATGACGTAGTCGGTGGCTGCGACGGCAAAGGCGTCGACGGCGTGCTCGTCGTAGGCGGTGACGAAGACGATCTGGGGCCGCTCGGCGAAGCGGGCAACGATCCGGGCGAGTTCCATGCCGTCCAGGCCCGGCATGTTGATGTCGGAGAAGACCACGTCGACCGGCTCGTGCTCGAGGGACCGCAGGGCGTCCGTGCCGCTGCTCGCCGTGAGGACCGTGCCGATCCGGTCGTCCTGCTCGAGGAGATAGCTCAGCTCGGAGCGGGCCGGGGCCTCGTCGTCGACGACGAGGGCGGTCAGGCCGCGGGTGTGGGGCACGGCCGCACCCCGATCGTCCTGCGTTGGCATGGGTGGCAGCCTACGGCCGGCTGGCCCTCGATGAGCAGAGAGCGGAGGCTCAGTCGGTGGCCTGGGCCGCCGCGGAGAACTTCGGGATCCGGAAGGTGACCTTCATCCCGGCCTGCGGGCCGGTCTCCACGACCAGCCCGACGTCGTCGCCGTAGAGCTGGCGAAGGCGCGAGTCGACGTTGCCCAGGCCGATCGAGTCCCCTTCGTGCTGGTCGTCGAGGACCTTGCGGATCACCTCCGGGTCGGCGCCCACACCGTCGTCCTCGATGCTGATCTCTGCGTAGCCGCCGCGGTCCGACGCCGTGATCGTCACGGTGCCCGGACCCTCCTTCGCGGCGAGTCCGTGCCGCACCGCGTTCTCCACCAGGGGCTGGATCGCGAGGTAGGGCAACGTCACCGACAGGACCTCGGGCGCGACGAGGAGGCTGATCTTGAGCCGCTCGCCGAAGCGGGCCTGCTCGAGGACGAGGTAGCGCTCGACGTTGCGCAGCTCCTCCGACAACGTTGTGAAGGCGCCGCCGCGGCGCAGCGCGTAGCGGGTGAAATCGGCGAACTCGAGGAGCAGCTCACGGGCCCGGTCAGGGTCGGTCCGGACGAAGGAGGCGATGGCGGCCAGCGAGTTGTAGATGAAGTGGGGGCTGATCTGGGCCCGCAGGGCGCGCAGCTCGGCCTCCATGGCGCGCGTGCGCTCGCGACCGAGGTCGGCCAGCTCGACCTGGGCGCTGACCCACGCGGCGACCTCCTCCGTCGCCCGCGCGAGGCCAGCGCTGGCCTCCCTGCCGTACGCCGCGAGCGCGCCGATGACGAGGTCGTCGGCCACGAGCGGGGTGATCACGGCAGCGCGGATCTCGCACTCGGCGAGGCCGCAGCGGACGTCGTCGGCGCGCAGCACGACGGTCGCGCCGGTTTCGAGGCTCGCCCGGGCGCTGGCCAGGACGGTCGAGGCGTGGTGGTCACCGATGCCGTCCCAGACGATGAGGGCCGTCGGGTCGCAGAGGGCGACGGCGCCGACGTCGAGCATGGCGCGCAGGTGCGGTGCGGCGCGCTCGCAGCCGTCGTCCGTGAGCCCCTCGGCGAGGTGGCGACCGGCGACCGACGCCGAGTGCAGGGTCTCGTAGGTCGCCCGGTCCGTCGCCGAGAGAAAGCCGCGCCGCTGGGCGCGGGCCTTGTTCACGAGCCACCAGGCGAGGGCCAGGACGAGCGCGAAGGCGGCCACGGCCAGCGCCGTGGGCAGGTGGAAGGCGCCCGTCATGCCTGCACTGTAGTGCTGCGTCATGGTGCGGCAGGGGTGTCGTACTGCTCGGCCCCGTAGGCTCGCGCCGTGGATGCCGTCCCCGCTGCCCTGTCCTCCCTCGCCGCCGTCCCGGAGGTCGCCGAGGTGACGGAGCGTGCCCGGGAGGCCTGCACCCGACTCCGCTGGCACCAGGCCCTGCGCCGTCGCATCCCCGAGGCGGCGGCCGAGTCCCGGGTGCGCGGCGCGTGGGCCAGCGCCGAGCTCGACGGGGCGCGCAACAACGTGGACATCGTGCGGGACCTCATGCGGGGGGCTCGCGAATGGCCGGAGGCCTTGGACCCCGCCGAGCGCGTCCTGCGTGGTGCGGTCAACGCGACGGCGGAGACGGAGCACGTCGCGGGCCTTGTGCTCACGTCACCCATGCAAGCCCTGGCTCGCCTCCACGTCGCCGCGGCCTCGGACCTCGTCGAGTCGTCGGCGGCGCTGGGCCGACCGCGACTGGGCGATGAGAGCTGCGGGGAGCTCGTCGACCTCGGTGAGCCCGTGCCGCCCGCTCAGATCCGGGGACGGCTCGACGGGGTGGTCGCCCTGCTGAGCGCGCCGGGAGCGCCCGCGCTGCTGGTCGCCGCGCTCGTCCATGCGGAGATCGCGACGATCCGCCCCTTCACGCACGGCAACGGGCTCGTCGCGAGAGCCATGGAGCGCGCCATCATCAAGGCCAGCGGTCTCGACCCGACGGGCGTGGCCGTGCCCGAGGCGGGTCACGGCGCCGAAGGCGGGCCCGCCTACCTCGGGTCGCTGGCCGCGTACGCCACTGGTGGGCGGGAGGGTGTCCTGCTCTGGTTGACCCACGCCGGGGGCGCCGTCGAGGCCGCCGCGGGCGAGGGCCTCGTCATCGCCGACGCCGTCCTGGCGGGGCGTCTGAGCTGATCGCCGGGGGTGCCGCCCACGGCGCCGGCACCCGTTTGCCGGATGTCGTCGGAGTCCGGAACGTCCGAATGACTAGGCATTTCGGGCCATTTCGTGGAAACCGCCGAGGAAACCGGCGAATGACTTGCACGGTGACGGTGGATGGCGCACGATGGTCCTGTTCGTTCCCTTCGGGTTGAGCGAACTCTCGTACCGGCTTCATCCCCCCGGAGCCCGGTACGTAGACGGCCCCCGTCGTCCCCCCCCGACGGGGGCCGTCCCCTGTCCCGGTGCCTCAGGCGCCGGGACAGGGTTCTTCCCGGCCGGCCGCGCCCGAATCGCCCCTCCGCCCCGGATCCACAGGCCGCGCGGCGCGCCCTTCGTCGTCCACAGCGGGCCCGGGTGGCCCACCTCCGCGCTGCCCACGGACGAAGGTCGCTGCCATGTCCTTCGTCATCACCGTCCTCGGGGCCTCCGGCGGGCTCGGCACCTCGACCTTCGCGTGCGCCCTGGCGCACGCCGCCGCGGCGACCGGCACGAAGGTCGCCCTCGTGGAGGGCGACACCGGCAGGGCCGGGCTCGATGTCACGGCGGTCGTCGAGCACCTGTCCGGGCATCGCTGGCCCGACCTGGCCGCCGTCGAGGGCCGCGTCGACGGCACCCGTCTGTGGCAGGCGCTCCCCGGCGACGACGGAGTGCGTGTGCTTGCGGGCGGCGGCCGCGGCGCCCCACCGGCGGCCCGGGAGGCGGTCGTGCAGGGACTGGTCGAGGGGGTCGATCTCGTCGTGGTCGACGGGGGACAGCCGGCGCGGGGCGGGGGCACCCCGGGCTGGTGGGCGCCAGACGGGGCGCGCGTGATCCTGCTCCTGGTGGGGCTCACCCCGCGGAGAATCCACGAGGCCCGGGACGTCGTCACCACCGACGTCGACGGAGTGGTCACCCGCGGCCCACGGCGTCGCGACGACCTCGCCGAGTCCGCGGCGCGTCACGTGGGCCTGCCGTGGTGGGGCCACCTCGCGGACGATCCGCGGCTACCTGCCGATGAGTCCCGAGGTCGCCCGCCCGGCACCCGGGGCGATGCCCTCGGCCGCGTGGCGGCCGCAGCCCTCTCCCGGGCCGGCTGGCCCGGAGCGCGGCAGGCGTCATGAGTTGGTCCACCGAGATCGATCGGCGCATCCGGGACGGGCAGGTGCCCACGGGTGACGTCCTCAGCGACGTCGTGGCCGCCGGCGCCGAGCGCCTCGGCGACGTCGGTGCGCAGCGCGAGGCGGACCGGCTCCGCCGCGAGCTCATGGGGCTCGGACCGTTGGAGGCCGTGGCCACCAAGGAAGGTGTCACGGACGTGCTCGTCAACGGGGACGGGAGCGTGTGGCTCGACGACGGGCGAGGCCTCACCCGGGAACCCGCCGCGGATCTGGGATCCGATGGTGTGCGTCGTCTCGCTGTCCGCCTCGCGGCTCACGCGGGGCGCCGACTCGACGACTCCCGCCCCTGGGTGGACGGGTTGTTGCCCGGCGGCATCCGTCTCCACGCGATCCTGCCGCCGCTCGTCGACGGCGGCGCCCACATCAGCCTCCGGGTTCCTCGCCGGATGGCGACGTCCCTCGATGATCTGGTCGCGCTCGGCATGCTGACCTCCACGCAGGTCGCGCAGGTGCGGGACGTCGTCGTGGAGCGACGCGCCTTCGTCGTGAGTGGTGGGACCGGCACCGGCAAGACGACGTTGCTGGCCGCGGCGCTCGCGGAGGTCGCGCCGACGGAGCGGGTCGTGCTCGTCGAGGACGTCCGCGAGATGGCGTTGGACCACCCGCACGTGGTCCGACTGCAGTCCCGCCCCCCGAATGTCGAGGGTGCGGGCACCGTGACCATGGTGGACCTCGTCCGGCAGGCCCTGCGGATGCGCCCCGACCGCCTCGTCGTCGGGGAGGTCCGAGGGGCCGAGGTCCGCGAGCTCCTGCTCGCGCTCAACACCGGTCACGAAGGGGGCGCCGGCACGATCCACGCGAACCGGGCCGAGGATGTCGCCGTGCGCTTCGAGGCGCTCGGCGCCCTCGCGGGGATGAGTCCGGACGCGGTGCGCTCGCAACTGGCGACGGCGATCGAGGTCGTCGTGCACCTGCGCCGCGACGCCTCCGGCACCCGTCGCGTCGAGGCCATCCGCGAGCTCGGACGATGACGGCACTCCTGCTCGTGTTGGCGTGCGTGCTGCTGTGGCCGCGTGCCGCGGCCGCTCCGGTCGGCACCTCCTCGGGTTCCCCGGTCGCCGGTCTCAGGCCGGGAGTGCGGTGGCGGGCGCGTGGCACCTCGATCGGCCGAGTGGGACGACGGCGGGAGCCCCCGCCCGGCGCGGTCGCGGATGCCCTCGAGGTGATGGCCGCGGCGCTGGGCGCCGGCCTGCCGCCGGCCGAGGCCTTGGCACTCATCGCGCGACAACCCGGGGTGCACCCTGGGCTCCGGCCGCTGCTCGGCGACGCGCTCGAGGCGGCCGCGCAGGGCCAGCCGCTGGCTCCCATCTGGCGGCGGTACGCGGAGACGGGTGCGGCCGGCCGCGGAGGTTCCCTCGATCTCGCGGCGGGAGCGTGGGCCGTCAGCGAGGAGAGTGGCGCGTCGCTCGCCCCCGCCCTGGATGCCGCGGCCCGCGTGCTGCGGGATGCCGAAGGGGCTGCGGCGCGGGTGAGTGCCGCCGCTGCGGGAAGCCGGGCCACGATGGTCCTCCTCACGGCCCTGCCGCTGGCAGGCCCGTTTGCCGGCCTCGCCTTCGGCGTCCCTCCGTCCGAGCTTTACCTCGGCTCCCCGATCACCGTCCTCGCGCTCGCGATCGGCCTCGTGCTGGAGGCGGCGGGTTGGTGGAGTTGCCGAATCCTCCTTCGACGCGCGACGCGACCAGCGGTGGTCCCGGCGTGATCGCGTTCACGCTCCTGACCCTGCTGGCGGCCGTGACGCTGTGGCCGGGCCGGCGCGTCGCCATGGTGCCTGTCTCCGCGTCACGACGCGTGCCCGACCGCACCTGCGACACGGTGGCCGACGGCATCGTCCTGCTGGCGCTCGCTCTGCGCTCCGGGTGCAGCGTCCCGGAGGCTCTGGGTGCCGCCGCGAATGCCAGTGCCGGTCCGGTGGCGGACGACCTTCGTCGGGTCGCGGTCGCGCTGACCTGGGGACACGAGGGCGCGCAGGCCTGGGCGCACGTACCTGGCGCGTGGGCTCCGGCCGCGCTCGCCCTGACGCTGGCGCAGGAGGCCGGTGCCTCGCCCTCCGATGCGTTGCTCGCCGCGGCCCGGCGACTCCGTTCGACGGAGGCCCGGCGCCTTGAGGCTGCGGCCGCCCGGGCCGGGGTGGCGCTGGTCATCCCGCTCGGGTTGCTGTTCCTGCCGGCCTTCCTCTGCACGGCCGTGCTGCCCGTCATCGTCGTTCTCGCGGGGGAGGCACTCTCGTGAGACGTGGACGGCAGGCACGGGCTGACGACCAGCGTCATGGGGTTTTTGCCGGACATTCAAGACAGAGGCGTCGAAACGACGCAGATCGAGGGTCTGGTTACGCCTGTCCACATGTCCTCGGCCGTAGGCTCAACCATGTCTGAGTGGGGGTGGCCCGGGATCAGCGCGTGTCGAGTGGGGCTGACGCGCGGTGGGGGCCACGGGTGGCCCACGGATCGATTGCCCCTTGAGGGACAAGGAACATCATGAACGCACGCCATCTGACCAACCGTCAACTCGCCGCCATCGTCGGCGCAGCCGCAGTCGTCGCCGGGGGCGTCGGCGCTGCCGCGACGGCCACGGCAGCACCGCTGGCCTCCGTCCAGAGCGCAGTGGACCCCGACAAGAACCACACGGACTACTGGGTGTCCTACCTCGAGGACATGGGCTACACCGACGTCGAGTGCACGAAGTACGACGGCCTCAACGACAAGACGTGGACCGTCCCCGCCGGTGAGTGGGTCCTGCTCGTTCTCAAGGCCGGGGCTGGTGACGACGCCAGTGTGACGGTCACGAACCCCGTGGCCGGTCAGGCCTACGACCACCCCACGGGCAAGGACCTCTCGCACGTCATCCTGTGCAGCGGCGACAAGGAGACGAGCACGACGACGTCCACGACGTCGACGGACACGACGACGACGTCGACGGACACGACAACGACGTCGACGGACACGAGCACCACCGACACGTCGACGACGTCGACCGGCACGTCCACGACGACGCCCGTGACCACGTCCACCGACGTGCCCAGCGGCCCCGTCGTGGAGACCGACATCCCGGCGAAGGACTCCAACACCCCGTGGCTGCTCGGCGGCTCCCTCGCCCTGCTCGGCGGCGCCGCGCTCGCCGGAGCCGGCCTGCGTCGTCAGTCCGCCAAGCACTGATGTCGCGCCGCCCGCTGATCCTGGCGGGCGTGTTGCTCGCCCTCGTCGGGGTGGTGACGCTCGGGTTCGTCCTGCGCGACGCCACCCCGACGTCGGGCGTGCCCGGACAGTCGCAGGCGAGCTCCGAGGCCACGACGACCTCGTCGACGTCCCGGCGGGCCGAGGGGTCGCCGTCCCGTGACGATGCGACGACCGTGCCCGGCGAGAGCGCGACGTCGGCACGTCGCCCCTCCACGCCGTCAGCGAGTGGGGGCCTTGACGGTGCGCCCTCCGACGCCTCCGAGCGGGTGTCCTTCGTCGAGGTGCCCTCGGTCGGCATCCGCATCACGGTGGCACCGGGCGGGCTGAGCGCCGACGGGACGATCAGCCCACCGGCCGGCACGGCCATCTGGTTCACCGGATACCAACGCGTCCTCCCCGGCCTCGTCGGGACGTCCGTCGTGGCAGCCCACGTCGAGGCCAACGGCGCCCCCGACCTCTTCGCGCGGCTGCCGGAGCTCCGCGAGGGTGCGGAGGTGCGCATCGGTTATGCCGACGGTGACGTGCTGGAGCTCCGGGTCGTTCGGACCCGGCTCGCGGACAAGGTGCAGATCCAGCGAGACGCCGACGTCTGGGGCGCCAACGGGTCCGTGCGGCGCGTCGCCCTCATCACGTGCGACGACGCGCTGGGTCAGCGCGCCGACGGCCACAACGTGGCCAACTTCGTCGCCATCGCCGAACCGGCCTGACGTCGTAGGTCGCCTCGCGGGGGTCAGATACCGAGCGTCAGGACCACGGCGATGAGGGGGAGCATGCCCTGAGTCATCGCCGCACGCAGGTAGCGATGACCGCTCGACATGAGGACGAGGGCGGCCGCGAGCATGGCGCCGCAGCCGAAGAGGATCAGCGCGCGACCCACCTCGACGTTGCTGTGCAGCATGACGGCTCCCACGAGCGCGCCGATGCCGAGGAACAGGTTGTAGAAGCCCTGGTTGTAGGCCATGGGGCGGATGGTCTCGGCCTGGTTCTGGCTGCCGACGCCGAAACGGCGCCAGATGGCCGGCCGAGTCCACCAGAAGCTCTCCATCAGGAAGATGTAGACGTGCAGGAGGGCGGCGAGTGCGGCGAAGAGCGCGGCGGAGAGGACCATGGCTGCAGAGTAGGCCCGCGCGGCCGCCCGAGTCCGTGAGCGCCGCGCTCCCGAGTGGGCTCCCCGTGGGATGCTTTGCGCAAGGGTGAGTCGACATGGGAGGTCGCTGATGACGCACGAGCACGCGCCGTCTGTCGCGCAGGCCGTTGCCGTCGTCGAACACGCCGCCGAGCGGGTCGCCGATCACGTGCCGGAGCCGGCGAAGGGGGCGGCCGAGGCGGTCGTCCAGCCGCGGGCCTGGCGGTGGCACCTCCTCGTGACGTTCCTCTGGGCGGTGACGATCTGGGGCTCGACCGTCCTGGACGTCAGTCCGGTCGGTCACGCCGTGGCGGCCTCCGCGCACGTCATCGGGATGACCCTCGCGCTCGGGGCCGTCATGCTCATCGACTGGTACGGCCTGGTGTGGCTCTCCGGGCTGCGCACCTTCCGCGAGAACCTCCGCCTGGCCGATGCCGCACACCCGATCATCTGGTTCGGTCTGGTGCTGCTGTTGACGTCCGGGCTCTTCCTCCACCCGGATCTCGGATCCGCGCAGACCTGGGTGAAGCTGGCTGCGGTCCTCGTCCTGGTCAACAATGGCGTGGCGACGCGCAGCCTGGGCCGTCGGCTCGCCGCCCTGGGTCGCCCGAAGACGCTGGCCGACCTGCCCTCGCGCACCCGCTACCGGACGATGGTGGCCATCGGCCTGTCTCAGGCGTGCTGGTGGATCGCCGCTGGCGTCGGCTTCCTCACCTCCAGCGGTACCACCCTCGGCTGAGGCATCCCCACCCCGGGGCTCGAGGCGTTGGTCGTCCACAGTCGCCCCCGCCCCCTCGTGCGTGACCGCCCGCGGCGGCAGCGTGGTCCCCGGACGTCGACGCCACCGGTGCGTCGGCCGGACGAAGGGATGAGAACCATGCGAGACGTCATGATCCGACGGTGGCTGCGGGCGAAGGCGGTCGGTGAGAGGGGGATGACGACGGCGGAGTACGCGGTCGGCACGCTCGCCGCCTGCACCTTCGCCATCGTGCTGCTGGGTGTCGTGAAATCCGGGCCGGTCAAGAACGGGCTGGCCTCGGCGATCGCGGGCGCCCTCGGCCTCGGCGGCTGAGGATGCCCGGCCGTTCGCGAGCACGGGTGGGCGAGCGGCCGGAATCCGGCGCGGCCACGGCCGAGTTCGCCGTGGCCGTGCCCGCGGTCGTCTTCGTGCTCGTCGTCGCGCTCTCGGGGATCCGTTTGGGGCTCGACCAGATCCGTTGCCTCGACGCGGCCCGCTCCTCGGTCCGGATGCTCGCGCGGGGCGACGCTGAAGGGGAGGCCCTGCGGGTGGCGCGACGGGCAGCGCCCGACGGAGCCTCCGTGCGGGTGGCTCGTGAGGGCGGCACCGTGGCTGTCGAGGTGACCGCCGCCGCGCCGTCGGCCCTGCGCCTCATCGGGCTGTCCGGTGAGCCACGCGGGTCCGCCACGGCAGTCCTGGAAGGCGTGCCGGACGGTGCGGTGGAAGGCGGAGGGGAAGGTGCGGTCGACGCCGGGCAGGGGTGACCGCGGCTCGATGACCGTCGTGGCGCTCGGCCTGGTCAGCTGCCTCCTCCTCGCCCTGGTCGGGGTGCTGGCCGTGACGAGCGCGGCAGCGGCGGCCCACCGAGCGCGGAGTGCCGCGGACCTGGCCGCGCTCGCGGCGGCGACCGCGGTGGAGTCCGGTCAGGGGGAAGGGGGATGCGCGGCGGCCACGAGGGTCGCTCGACTCAACGATGCCGAGGTGACGGGCTGCCGAACGGGCGGCGATGGCACGGTCGCGGTGTCGGTCGCGGCGCCGGTCCCCTTCCGGCTCGGGGGTCTCGGGGTGGAGCGGGCACACGCGACGGCGCGAGCCGGACCGTGGTCCGGGCTCGCGCCGTCGATCGTGCTGGGGCCGTGACGTGTCAGCGACGCGGGGCGGGGGGCGCATCCTGGCCGTAGCCGCGCGCGTCGGTGCCGACCTCGCCTCGCCCCGTCCGGGGCAACTCGCGCGTGGCGGGGTCGACCGTGGGGTCGACCGGCCGCTCGGCGGCGACGGGGGCGCCGGTGCGCTCGGCGACCTCGGCGCGACGGCGGGCCTCATCCGTGGCGACCCGCTGCTCCTCGAAGCGGCGCTCCGCCTCCGAGGCACGCTGACGGTGCTCCTCGATCTCGCGCTGGCGCTGCTCGTCGAGCTCGGTGAACCGGCGCTCGCGACGCAGGCGGTTCTTGCGGGCGAGGGCAGAGCGGATCAGCGAGAGGCCCATCCACAGCAGGAACATCGCGACGGCGCCGGCGATGAGGAGGGAGAGGGGGTTGAGGCTGACCGTGACGTTCATCGCCTCGAGGTCGATGCTGTCGGTCAGGTTCTGCGTACCGAGGACGAGCACGGCGCCGAGGACGAGTGCTGCCAGAACGAGGAGGAGGCCGAGGAGGACCACGGGAATCGTCCTTTCCGATGGGGGAGCGGGGCGCCATCGGCCCCCGCAGATCTCCTCGAGACTACCGAGTGGGGCTCACGGGCGCTCGACGCCGCGCAGGGAGTCGAGGACGAGGTCCACCAGGCGCACCGCCCCGGCCTTGTCCAACGGCTCGTTCCCGTTGCCGCACTTGGGGGACTGCACGCACCCGGGGCAGCCGTGCTCGCAGGGGCATCCGGCCACCGCCTCTCGGGTCGCCGCCAACCACTCGACGATGACCGAGTGCGCCCGCTCGGCGAACCCGGCTCCGCCGGGGTGGCCGTCGTAGACGAGCACCGTCGGCAGGCCCGTGTCGGGGTGCAGGGCCGTCGAGACCCCGCCGACGTCCCAGCGGTCGCAGGTCGCCATGAGGGGCAGCATGCCGATGGCGGCATGCTCCGCGGCGTGCGCGGCGCCGGGGACGTCGACCGCGTCGATGCCGGCGGCGGCGAGGGACTCCGGCGTCATGGTCCACCAGACCGCCTTCGTCGCCAGGACCCGCTCCGGCAGGTCCAGCGGGTGGGTGCCGATGACCTCGCCACCGGGCAGCCGGCGCAGGAAGGAGGTGACCTGGGTGCGGACGCGCACCGATCCGAAGGAGAGGCGGACCGGACCGTGATCGGCGCCGGCCGTCTCGGCGACGATGTCGAAGGCGGACACGGACTGGGCCTGGGTGGTCCAGCCGGCGTCCCCACGCACGACCGCGGCCGTCCCCTCCTCGAGGTCGAGCTCGGTCACGACGTAGCTCTGTCCCTGGTGGACGTGCACGGCGCCGGTGTGGACCTGACTGTGCGCGGAGTTCTCGTCGACGGTCCCGACCACGCGGCCCGTGCGGCGTTCGAGCACGCTGACGACGCCCGACGTCCCGCGCAGGGACACGTGGTCGCCGGGGCGATCGGGCCGCGCCCAGTACCAGCCCGTCGGGCGACGGCGGAGGATGCCGCGCGCCACGAGGACATCGAGGATCGCGACCATGTCCGCCCCGAACCACTCCTCGTCCGCCGGGGTGAGCGGCAGTTCCGCCGCGGCCGCTGCGAGGTGCGGCGCGAGCACGTGTGGGTTGGCGGGGTCCATGACGCAGGCCTCGACGGCCGGCCCGAAGATCGCCTCCGGATGCTGCACGAGATAGGTGTCGAGGGGGTCGTCGGCCGCGACGAAGATCGCCAGCGACCGCGCCCCGGAGCGACCCGCCCGACCGGCCTGCTGCCACAGCGACGCCCGCCGCCCCGGCCAGCCCGCGAGCAGCACCGCATCGAGTCCGGCGATGTCGACCCCGAGTTCGAGCGCGTTCGTCGCGGCCAGACCGAGCAACTCGCGCTCGCGCAGGGAGCGCTCGAGGGCGCGGCGCTCCTCCGGCAGGTAGCCCCCGCGATATGCCGCGACGAGCTCGGCGCCGGCGCCAGGGTGGAGCCGCGCGTCGAGCCGACGCGCCGCACCGGCCGCGAGCGCCTCCACTCCCACCCGGGAGCGGGCGAAGGCGACGGTCTGGACGTCGTCCTCGACGAGGTCGGCCAGGAGCTCGGCCGCCTCGGTCGTGGCCGAGCGGCGGCCACCTTCGTCCGTCTCGGGCGGTTGCCACAGGGCAAAGGTCAGTTGCTCGCGCGGCGAGCCGTCCTCGGTCACCGCCTGGACCGGGGCGCCGACGAGGTCCGACGCATGGGCCGCGGGTTCACCGATGGTCGCCGAGGCGAGGACGAAGGTCGGGTCCGCCCCATAGCGCCGCGCGATCCGCCGCAGGCGCCGCAGCAGGAGCGCGACATGTGCGCCGAAGACGCCCCGGTAGACGTGGCACTCGTCCACGACGACATAACGGAGCGCCCGCAGGAAGGGGGCCCACCGCTCGTGCAGCGGCAGCAGGGAGTGATGCACCAGGTCGGGGTTGGTGAGCACGATCTGGGCGTGTTCGCGGATCCAGCGACGCTCGTCCAGGGGGGTGTCCCCGTCGTAGGTCGCGGCCCGCACGCCGGGCACGGCCAGCCGCTCGATCCGGGAGAGCTGGTCGGCGGCGAGCGCCTTCGTGGGGGAGAGATAGAGAGCGGTCGCGCCGCGGCCCGACGCCGCCCCGGCGCCGTCGACGGCGGCCGTGAGCAGGGGGGCCAGATAGCCCAGCGACTTGCCCGACGCCGTCCCCGTCGCGAGGACGACGTGCTCGCCCGCGTGAGCCCGGTCCATGGCGTCCCGCTGGTGCGACCAGAGTTCCTCGATGCCGGCCGTCGTGAACGCCGACAGCACGGGCGGAGCCACCCAGTCCGGCCACGGGCACAGGGCGGCGGCGCGAGCGGGGATGTGCTCGACGTGCCGCAGGCGTCCGGCGCGCTCGGGGGTGGCGAGACGTGCCAGCTGCGCCTGAGGGTCGAACCCCGGTCCCGCCGGGTTTTCGCGGTCGACATTCATCGTGGTCTACGGTAAGTCCGTCGGTGATCGCCAAAGATTGGGGTATGGCAGTGAACCTGTCCGTGACGAGTGCGGACCACGACGGGGTGACCGTCGTCGCCGCGGAGGGGGAGATCGACGTCTACACGGCGCAGATCCTCCGGGATGCTCTCGACAGGCACATCTCCGCCGGTCAGCACACGATCGTGGCCGACCTGGAGCGCGTCACCTTCCTCGACTCGACGGGCCTGGGGGTCCTCGTCGGTCGCCTGAAGTTGCTGCGCAACCACTCCGGCTGGCTGCACCTCGTGGCGACCCAGGACCGGATCCTGCGGGTCTTCTCCATCACCGGCCTGGACAGGGTCTTCCCCATCCACGCCACCCGTGAGGACGCCATCGACGCAGCGAAGGCGGACGACCCTCGCGAGTCGTCCGCCTCCTGACCTGCGCCCCGCACCGGGCGGGGTGACCTGCCCGCTCAGCGGGCCTCGGTCGTGGTGGTCGGGCGGGCACCGAGCTCCTCGTCGAGGCGGAGCAGACCGGGGCCGTCGTCGTTGATCATCTCGACGCGGCCCACGATCTCGGACACCGTGGACTCCTCTTCGATCTGCTCCTGGAGGAACCAGTTGAGCAGCGGACGGGAGTCGAGGTCCCCCTCGCCCTCGGCGGCGCGGTAGAGCTCCCGGATCGACTCGGAGACCTTCCGCTCGTGCTCGAGCGCGGTCGTGAAGGCCTCGAGCACCGAGTCGGCGTCGCCCTTCGGGGCCTCCATGGCGCCGATGACGGGGTGGTTGCCCCGGTCGGAGACGTGGTCGATGAACTTGTTGGCATGGACGATCTCCTCGTCCGCCTGGTGGCGCAGCCAGGCAGCCATGCCGGGCAGATCCATCCCCTCCAGCTCGATGGCCAACTGGCGGTAGACCAGCGAGGCCTGGAACTCGAGGGTGATCTGCGTGTTGAACGCCTTCTCCAGCGTGCTGCTCAGCTTCATGCCGACCAGCGTAGACGGTCGGGCTGCGGCCCTGGAACCACGAACTCCCTTCGTCAGCCCCGCCATCGGGCGGCCTGTCGGGTACGTTGTGGCGCAACTGACTCCGCGCGGTGCATCGCCGTCGGCCGGCGTCGGGGAACGCACCCATCAAGGAGGATGGCATGGCAGGACTGGCGACCCGTGTGGTGACCGCCGGCTCGGATCTCGAGATCACCGGCACGAACCTGACCCTGACGATCGGCGTGGCGGTGATCGCCCTGATCGCGCTCGGCTTCGGAGTGTTCTTCCGCCAGCAGGTGCTGGCCGCGGATCCCGGGACCGAGCGGATGCAGGAGATCGGGGCCGCGGTCGAGGAGGGTGCCCAGGCCTACCTGGCGCGGCAGTTCAAGACCCTCGGCGGCTTCGTCGTCCTCGTCTTCATCGTGCTGCTCTTCCTCCCCGCCGACACGAGCGCCATCCGTTGGGGTCGCTCCGGCTTCTTCGTGCTCGGCGCCCTCTTCTCTGCCTCCATCGGCTATCTCGGCATGAGCCTCGCGGTGAAGGCGAACGTCCGGGTCGCCGAGGCCGCACGCACGTCCGGTCGTGACGAAGGCGTCCGGATCGCCTTCCGCACCGGCGGTGTCGTCGGCATGGTCACCGTGGGCCTGGGCCTCCTCGGCGCCTCCGTCGTCGTCCTCGCCTATCAGGGTGACGCGCCCAAGGTGCTCGAGGGTTTCGGCTTCGGCGCCGCGCTGCTCGCCATGTTCATGCGCGTCGGCGGCGGCATCTTCACGAAGGCGGCCGACGTCGGCGCCGATCTCGTCGGCAAGGTCGAGGCGGGCATCCCCGAGGACGACCCGCGCAACGCGGCCACCATCGCCGACAACGTCGGTGACAACGTCGGCGACTGTGCGGGCATGGCGGCCGACCTCTTCGAGTCCTACGCGGTCACGCTCGTCGCGGCCCTGATCCTCGGGTCCGTCGCCTTCGGCGCCTACGGCCTCGTCTTCCCGCTGATCATCCCCGCCATCGGCGCGCTCACCGCCCTGCTCGGCGTCTTCATCACGAAGGCGCGCGCGGGCGAGAGCGCCCTCAACGCGATCAACCGTTCGTTCTACATCTCGGCGGCGATCTCGGCCGTCCTCGCGGCCGTGGCCGCGTACGCCTACCTGCCGGACACCTTCGCCGGCCTTGCCAGCACGAGCGAGGAGGTCGCGGCGCTCGGGGGCGACCCGCGGATGAGCGCCACCCTGGCCGTCTTCATCGGCATCCTGCTCGCCGGCGTCATCCTCTGGCTGACGGGGTACTTCACGGGCACGGACAAGCGACCGACGATGGACGTCGCGCGCACGTCGCTGACCGGCCCCGCCACCGTCGTGCTCTCCGGTATCGGCGTCGGCCTCGAATCCGCGGTCTACACGGCGGCCATCATCGGTGGCGCCGTCTACCTCGCCTTCCTGCTCGGTGGCGGCTCGACCGCGCTGGCCCTCTTCCTCGTCGCGCTCGCGGGCTGCGGCCTGCTGACGACGGTTGGCGTCATCGTCGCGATGGACACCTTCGGTCCCGTCTCCGACAACGCCCAGGGCATCGCCGAGATGTCCGGTGACGTCGACGAGGAGGCCGCCCAGATCCTCACCGAGCTCGACGCCGTCGGCAACACGACGAAGGCGATCACCAAGGGCATCGCCATCGCCACCGCCGTCCTCGCGGCCACGGCCCTCTTCGGGTCGTACACCGACGCGTGGCAGACGGCCGTGCGTGAGCTCGACCCGAGCGGGCTCAACCAGGACGAGCTGACGACCGCGCAGGACTTCGTCACCGACGCCCAGGGGCTCATCACGACGCCCTCGACGCTCGTCGGGGTGCTGCTCGGCGCGGCCGTGGTCTTCCTCTTCTCGGGCCTGGCGATCAACGCCGTGACCCGCGCGGCGGGCGCCATCGTCTTCGAGGTGCGGCGACAGTTCCGCGAGCACCCGGGGATCATGACCTACGACGAGAAGCCCGACTACGCCAAGGTCGTGGACATCTGCACGAAGGACTCGCTGCGTGAGCTGGCCACCCCCGGCCTGCTCGCCGCGCTGACTCCCGTGGCCGTCGGCTTCGGACTCGGGCTGGGTGCGCTCGCGGGCTTCCTCGCCGGCGCCATCGGCACGGGCTGCCTCATGGCCGTCTTCCTCGCCAACGCGGGCGGCTCGTGGGACAACGCGAAGAAGATCGTCGAGGACGGCGTCCACGGCGGCAAGGGCTCCGAGGCCCACGCGGCCGTCGTCATCGGCGACACCGTGGGTGACCCCTTCAAGGACACGGCCGGCCCGGCCATCAACCCGCTGATCAAGGTGATGAACCTCGTCGCGGTGCTCATCGCCCCGGCCATCGTCACCCTGTCCATCGGTGAGGACGCCCAGCCGGCCCTGCGTTACGGGATCGCCGCCATCGCGGTCGTCATCGTGGTCGTGGCCGTGATGATCTCGAAGGCGCGCGACATCGCCATCGGTGGCGACGCCGACGGCGTCGACGTCGAGGAGGGTGACCTCGCCGACGGTGACATCGAGGGCCGTGACATCCAGGACCGCGACGTCGCCGGCGAGGGCGTCGCCGAACTGGACGACCAGCAGTCACGCTGAGGCGGGAGGTCACGGGCCGCGACTAGGCTCGGCCCGTGACCTCAGCCCCCACCCCGCCCGTCCCCGACAGCGACCTTCTGGCCCACCTGCGGGTCGACCTGCACGCGGCGGGCTTCACCGTCGACGGTGTCGAGGAGCGGCTCGGGACCGTCGCTGCCCGCGCCCTCCGGCGCGACCACGCCCTCCCCGCCGCGCGGGCGCTCGCCGGGGACGACCCCCTGGCCGTCATCGTGCGGCTCTTCTGCCTCAACCACGCGATCGACACCGACGTCGTCGAGCGCGCCCTGCCGACCGTGGGGGTCGCGGGCCTCGTCGGCCTGGGCCTCGTGGCCGCCGAGGGCGCCGCGGTGCGTGCGACGTGCGACCTTCGTCCGCACGCCTGCGACTCCGCGGGCTGGTGGCTCGCCTCCGACCTGCCCGAGTCCGCGGTCGGCGGACCGCTGCCCCAGGACCACGTCCTGGGTATCGGCGGCGCCTCGACCACGCTCGCGACGTGGACGCCGCGGCTGCCCGTCGCCCGCGCCCTCGACGTCGGCACGGGCTGCGGGGTCCAGTCCCTCCACCTCTCGCAGCACGCCGAGCACGTCGTCGCCACCGACCTGTCCGCGCGCGCCCTCGGCTACGCCGCCTTCAACGCCGCGCTCAACGGGACGTCGTGGGAGCTGCGCGCCGGTTCGATGCTCGAACCCGTCGCCGGTGAGACCTTCGACCTCATCGTGTCCAACCCGCCCTTCGTCATCACGCCGCGCGCGGCCGGGGTGCCGCTCTACGAGTACCGCGACGGTGGCCGGTCCGGGGACGCGGTCGTGGCCGACCTCGTGCGCCGGGTCGGCGCCCACCTCGCTCCCGGCGGCATCGCGCAGCTGCTCGGCAACTGGGAGATCGTCGGCGACGACGAGGACGCCTGGCGCACGAAGGTGGCCAGCTGGGTCGAGGGGACCGGGCTCGACGCGTGGGTGGTTCAGCGCGAGACGCAGGACCCGGCCGAGTACGCGGAGACCTGGGTCCGCGACGGTGGGCAGCAGCCCGGGACCCGCGCCCACGAGCAGCTCTACGGCGCCTGGCTGGACGACTTCGCCAGCCGCGGCGTGAGCGCCATCGGCTTCGGCATCATCACCGTGCAGCGACCCGACCGGGAGCGGGCGACCTTCGTCGATCTCGTCGAGGTCACTGGTCCGGTGGCCCAGCCGATGGGCCCGGCTGTCCTCGCGGGCCTGCGGGCGCGGACCTGGCTCGCCGAGCGGACCGACGACGAGGTGCTCGACACGGCGTGGCGGTGCGCCGACGACGTCACGGAGGAGCGCCACTCGCGCCCCGGTGACACCGACCCGAGCGTCATCGTCATCCGGCAGGGCGGCGGCCTGCGGCGGGCGATCCGCGTGGACACCCTCGGCGCTGCGCTGCTGTCGGTCTGTGACGGGGAGCTCACGGCGCGGCAGGCGATCGTGGCCATCGCGGGACTGCTCGACCTCGACGCGTCGGTCGGCCTCGCCGACGGTGTCACCCTCGTGCGGGACCTCGCGGCGGACGGACTCCTGCTCGCCAACTGATGTCGGGCCGCCACCTTCGTCGGCCCGGTCAGCACCCACCCGACTTGTGAGTGAGTGCTCACTCATTCATACTGCGGGGATGAGTCGTGCACCCGCCATGTCCGTCGAGGACCGCCGAGCCCATCTCATCGACGTGACGCTGCCCCTGCTGCGCGAGCACGGCCGGACCGTCACGACGAGCCAGATCGCGCGGGCTGCGGGGATCGCCGAGGGCACGGTCTTCCGCGCCTTCGAGTCCAAGGAGGCCCTCATCGACGCGACGATCGCGTCCGCGGTCGACCCCACCCGGGTGGCGGACCTGCTGCGGGGCGTCGACGCGGGGCTGCCGCTGCGCGAGCGCCTCATCGAGGCGGTGGGGATATCCCAACGCCGGATGCAGGAGGTCTTCGGCCTGATGGCCAAGGTCGGCGTCATGGAGCCTCCCCGACACGGCCAACCACGACACCACGCCGAGTGGCACGAGCGGATCGACGGGATCATGGTCGACCTCGTCGGCGCCGACCGTGAGCACCTGCGTGTGCACCCGCAGTCCCTCGTCGTCTTCCTCCGGCTGCTCACCT
This sequence comes from Janibacter zhaoxuefangae, assembly GCF_050271985.1. GTDB lineage: Bacteria > Actinomycetota > Actinomycetes > Actinomycetales > Dermatophilaceae. The sequence goes on from NZ_CP189849.1 coordinate 348,229, forward strand.
TCGCAGGCAGCCACCCTCACCTGTCCGACGAACACCCGCTGACCCCCGCCGAGATCGTGGACCTCGTCCTCGACGGCACCCGGGTCCGCCCCGGCGCGACCACGTCCGCCCCCCTCAGCCGAGAGGTCCACTGATGCTCATCCGCCTCGTCCGCACCCAGTTGCGGCCCTACCGGTGGCTCGTCGTCACCCTGTTGCTTCTCCAACTCGGGGCGACGGTCGCCGCGCTCTTCCTCCCCAGCCTCAACGGCCAGATCATCGACGAGGGCGTCGCGAAGGGGGACACCGGCTACATCGTGCGCGCCGGAACGGTGATGCTCGCGGTCTCGATCGTGCAGATCATCGCCACGATCTGCGCGACCTACCTCGGTGCGCGCATCGCCGCCGGTCTCGGTCGCGACCTGCGCGGCCGGGTCTTCGACCGCGTCGCCGACTTCTCGGCGCAGGAGGTCTCGCGGTTCGGCGCCCCGACGCTGATCTCCCGCAGCAGCAACGACATCACCCAGGTCCAGACCCTCACCTTCATGGGCTTGTCGATGATGGTCTCGGCCCCGCTCATGATGATCGGCGGCATCATCATGGCGCTGCGCGAGGACCTCGGCCTCGCCTGGCTGGTGGCTGTGGCCGTGCCGCTGCTGGGCGGCTTCGTCGGCGTCGTCATCTCCCGGATGGTCCCGCAGTTCCGCCTCATGCAGACCTCGGTCGACGGGGTCAACCGGATCCTGCGCGAGCAGATCACCGGCATCCGCGTCGTGCGCGCCTTCGTCCGCGAGGACCACGAACGCGCCCGTTTCGGCGAGGCCAACGAGCGCTACACCGGCACGTCCCTGGCCGTCGGCCGGCTCATGGCGGTGGTCTTCCCCGGGGTCATGCTGATCTTCAACCTCTCCACCGTCGCGGTGCTGTGGTTCGGGGCCAAGCGCGTCGATGCCGGCGCGATGGAGGTCGGGGCGTTGACCGCCTTCATGGCCTACCTGATGCAGATCCTGATGTCGGTGATGATGGCGACCTTCATGTCGATGATGATCCCGCGCGCGGTCGTCTCCTCCGGGCGCCTGCTCGAGGTCCTCGACACCCCCACCTCCGTCACCGCGCCGTCGAACCCCGTGCCCCTGCCCGACGGTCCCGTGGGCGTCGAGTTCCGCGGCGTCGAGTTCGCCTACCCGGGGGCCGACGTCCCCGTCCTGCGCGACATCACCGTCGAGGCTCGGCCGGGTGAGACGACGGCGATCATCGGCAGCACCGGCTCCGGCAAGTCGACACTGCTCTCCCTCATCCCCCGCCTCTACGACGCGACCGGCGGGTCCCTCCTCGTGGGTGGCGTGGACGTGAAGGACGCCGACCCCGAGGATCTCTGGGCGCGCATCGGCTGGGTGCCGCAGCGGCCCTACCTCTTCACCGGGACCGTCGCGAGCAACCTGCGCTACGGCAACCCCGCCGCGACCGACCCCGAGCTGTGGCACGCGCTCGAGGTCGCCCAGGCGGCCGACTTCGTCCGGCAGATGCCCGACGGGATCGACTCCGCCATCGCGCAGGGCGGCACCAACGTCTCCGGTGGTCAGCGTCAGCGGTTGGCCATCGCCCGCGCGCTCGTCGCCCAGCCCCGGATCCTGCTCTTCGACGACTCGTTCTCGGCGCTCGACCTCAACACGGACGCTCGGCTGCGCGCCGCGCTCGTGCCGGCGACGCGCGAGACCACCGTGATCATCGTCGCGCAGCGGGTCTCCACCATCACCGACGCCGATCGGATCATCGTCCTCGAGGACGGTCAGGTCGTCGGTTCCGGGCGCCACGAGGAGCTCCTCGACTCGTGCCCCACCTATCTCGAGATCGTCGAATCACAGCAGGGCACGGAGGCCGCGGCATGAGTGAAGTCCCCACGGCAGAGGAGAAGGCGGCCGCCAAGCGCCGCGGACCGAGCGCCGGCGGCCACGGGCCGATGGCCCACATCGGTCGGCCGACCGAGAAGTCGCGCGACTTCCCCGCGACCGCGCGCCGGTTGGGCGGCCGGTTGCGCCCGGAGCGCCGCGAGGTGATCGCGGCGGTGGTGTTGGCCGTCGGCAGCGTCGTGCTGACCGCGCTGGGGCCGAAGGTGCTGGCGCGCGCGACGGACCTCATCTTCGCCGGCCTCATCGGCGGGCGGTTGCCCATCGGCATCACCAAGGAGCAGGCGGTCGACGGTCTCCGCTCCCGTGGCGAGGACAAGCTCGCCGACCTGATCTCGTCGATGGACGTCGTGCCCGGTCAGGGCGTCGACTTCCAGGCCATCGGCGACGTGCTCGTGCTGGTGTCGGCCCTCTACGTCTTGGCCTCGCTGCTGTCGTGGGCGCAGAACCACCTGCTCGCCGGCGTCGTCAACCGGGTCGTCTTCCGGCTGCGCTCCGACGTCGAGGACAAGCTCAACCGGCTCCCGCTGCCCTACTTCGACCGGCAGCCGCGCGGCGAACTCCTCTCGCGGGTCACGAACGACATCGACAACGTCTCGCAGTCGCTGCAGCAGACGCTCGGGCAGATGCTCACCGCCCTGCTGACCGTCGTCGCGACGGTGACGATGATGTTCATCGTCTCGCCGCTGCTGGCCCTGATCGCCCTCGTGACGATCCCGATCTCCGTGGTGCTCACGGCGGTCATCGGCAAGCGATCCCAGCGCCACTTCATCCAGCAGTGGAAGTCGACCGGCGAGCTCGGCGGCGTCGTCGAGGAGGCTTTCTCCGGGCACGACCTCGTCAAGGTCTTCGGCCGTCGAAGGGAGGTCCGCGAGCGCTTCTCCGAGAAGAACGACGAGCTCTTCGCGGCCGGCTTCGGCGCCCAGTTCATCAGCGGCATCATCATGCCGGTGATGATGTTCGTCGGGAACCTCAACTACGTCGTCATCGCCGTCATCGGTGGCCTGCGGGTGGCCAACGGCTCGATGAGCCTGGGCGACGTGCAGGCCTTCATCCAGTACTCACGGTCGTTCACCCAGCCGCTGACGCAGGTCGCGTCGATGGCCAACGTCGTCCAGTCGGGCATCGCCTCGGCCGAGCGTGTCTTCGAGGTGCTCGACGAGGCCGAGCAGACCCCCGAGGCCTCCGGCGACGTCACTCTCGACGACCCGCGCGGTCGCGTCGTGTTCGAGGACGTCACCTTCTCCTACACCGCCGAACGGCCCCTCATCGACGATCTCGACCTCGTCGTCGAGCCGGGTCACACGGTGGCGATCGTCGGTCCCACCGGTGCCGGCAAGACGACCCTGGTCAACCTCGTCATGCGCTTCTACGAGTTGAACGGCGGACGGATCACCCTCGACGGGATCGACATCACCGACCTGACCCGCCATGACCTGCGTTCCCGGATCGGCATGGTCCTGCAGGACACGTGGCTCTTCAGCGGCACGATCCGCGAGAACATCCGCTACGGCCGGCCGGACGCCACCGATGCGGAGGTGCAAGCCGCTGCGGAGGCGACCTATGTCGACCGTTTCGTGCACTCGCTACCGGACGGTTACGACACGGTGCTCGACGCCGAAGGTGGGAACATCAGTGTGGGGGAGAAGCAACTCATCACCATCGCCCGCGCCTTCCTCTCGGACCCCGCCCTGCTCATCCTCGACGAGGCCACGAGTTCGGTCGACACTCGCACCGAGTTGCTCATCCAGCAGGCGATGAATGCGCTCCGCAGCGACCGCACGAGCTTCGTCATCGCGCACCGGCTCTCGACGATCCGCGACGCCGACGTCATCCTCGTCATGGAGGAGGGCCGCATCGTCGAGCAGGGCACCCATGCCGAGTTGCTCGCTCTCGGGGGCGCCTACGCCCGCCTGCACCAGGCGCAGTTCGCGGCGGCCCTCGTCGACGCCGAGGACGAAGGACCGCTCGACCCGCGGTCGCTGGCCGGCCTTGGTTGAGATGGCAGGGCTGGTCATTCAGGGCCGGGATATGTCCCGGCCCTGGCAGGCCACCCCGGCCATGTGAACGTTTCCCGGCCCAGGCCGCCGGGCACGTGGCGGCAGCGCGCTCCGGCACCCTGAGGTCGCTGGACGTTGAGCACAAACCCGACTCGACCGTGAGCAAAGGTGCATGGGGCCGACGCGGCGAATCGGACTACCGAGGAGTACGTTGCCGAGGTAAGCGGCCAACAGTGGCCTTCCCCGATTCGCGGAGGCGTCGTCGATGTCATCCACCCTCACTCCGGCGGTACTCCCGTCCGCCGACACCCTGATCGACGCGGGACCCGTCGACTACCTGATCGTGGCGATCTACTTCGTCTTCGTTCTCGGTATCGGCTTCGTGGCCCGTCGGCAGGTGTCCGACTCGATCGACTTCTTCCTCTCCGGGCGTTCACTCCCGGCGTGGGTGACCGGCCTGGCCTTCATCTCGGCCAACCTCGGTGCCGTCGAGATCATGGGCATGTCGGCCTCGGGCGCCCAGTTCGGCCTGCCGACCGTGCACTACTTCTGGGTGGGTGCCATCCCCGCCATGCTCTTCCTCGGCGTCGTGATGATGCCCTTCTACTACGGCTCGAAGGTGCGCTCGGTCCCCGAGTTCATGTTCCGTCGATTCGGCACCGGCGCCCACCTGGTCAACGCCATCTCCTTCGCGGTGGCCCAGCTGCTCATCGCCGGCGTGAATCTCTTCCTCCTCGGCTCGATCGTGCACGCACTGCTCGGCTGGCCGCTGTGGGTGGCCCTCATCGTCGCGGCGGCGATCGTCCTCTCCTACATCACCCTCGGCGGTCTGTCGGCGGCGATCTACAACGAGGTCCTGCAGTTCTTCGTCATCGTCGCGGCGCTCCTGCCGCTGACCCTCATCGGCCTCAACCGCGTCGGTGGCTGGGACGGTCTGACGAGCAAGATCACCGAGGCCGCGGAGAAGGCGCCAGCCTCCGCCGAGGTGCCTGCGGCCGCGCAGCAGCTCAACAGCTGGCCGGGTCAGGCGCTGTCGGGCTTCGACTCCTCCTTCTGGTCGGTCATCGGCATCGTCTTCGGTCTCGGCTTCGTCCTGTCCTTCGGCTACTGGACGACGAACTTCGTCGAGGTCCAGCGCGCGATGGCGAGCAACTCCATCTCGGCGGCCCGCAAGACGCCGATCATCGGCGCCTTCCCCAAGATGTTCGTCCCCTTCATCGTCATCATCCCGGGCATGGTCGCCGCGGTCCTCGTCAACGAGATCGCGGAGCTGAAGAACGGCGGCACCCCGCCGGGCGGGTCGTCCGGCGAGGGCGTGACCTACAACGACGCCCTGCTGCTCCTCATGCGCGACGTCCTGCCCAACGGCCTGCTCGGGCTCGCGATCGCGGGTCTGCTCGCGGCCTTCATGGCCGGCATGGCGGCCAACATCTCGGCCTTCAACACGGTCTTCAGCTACGACCTGTGGCAGCGCTACGTCCGCAAGGACCACTCCGACGACTACTACCTGCGGATCGGCCGCCTCGCGACCGTCGCGGCGACGGTCATCGCGATCTTCACCGCCGTCATCGCCTCGGGCTACACGAACGTGATGACCTACCTGCAGACGCTCTTCGGGTTCTTCAACGCGCCGCTCTTCGCGACCTTCATCCTCGGCATGTTCTGGAAGCGGATGACGCCGACCGCCGGTTGGGTCGGTCTCGTCAGCGGTACGGCCGCGGCCATCACCGTGGGCGTGCTCGCCGAGGACACCCTCGGCGGTCTGAGCCAGGGCGTCCTGCCGCTCAGCGGCCAGGGTGCCGCCTTCGTGGCGGCGGCGGCCGCCTTCGTCGTCGACGTCGTGGTCAGCGTGGCCGTCTCGTTGGTGACCAAGCCCAAGCCGGCGTCCGAGTTGAAGGGTCTCGTCTACTCCGAGACCCCGAAGGAGGACCTCACCGACCCGAACGAGGCCAACCTCCCGTGGTACCAGCGGACCGTGCCGCTCGCCGGCCTGGCCCTCGCCCTCGTCGTCATCCTCAACTTCGCCTTCTGAGAGGACGAATCATGACCACCAAGACCACGCAGGCGGACGGCAAGAAGACCGCCGGTGCCTTCGACATCCGCAACATCATCGGTCTCCTGCTGGGGATCTACGGCGTGATCCTCACGCTCATGGGCCTCCTCGGCGACGCCGAGCCGGCCAAGACCGGCGGCACGAACGCGAACCTGTGGACCGGGCTCGCGCTCCTGATCGCAGCCGCGGTCTTCGTGATCTGGACCAAGGCGCGGCCGATCGTCGTCCCCGCCGAGGTCGAGAAGCCGCTGCCGGACCCGACGCGGCCCGGGCCGACGACTCGGTCGGGCGCCAAGAAGAAGCGCTGATCGCACGCGAAGGGCGGGCATCCGGATCACCGGATGCCCGCCCTTCGTCATGCCTGCGGGAGCAGGGAGTGTTGGTTCAGTTGAACTGCCAGGACCGCTTGCTCAGGCCGAACCAGAAGCCGTCGATGACACTCTCGTTTGCCAGGGAGCCGGACTCGTAGGCCGCGCCGAGGCTGACGAAGAGGGGTGCCCAGTGCTCCGTGCGCGGGTGGGCCTGGCGGGCGGCGGGCGCCTTGTCGAGGAAGTCGAGGACGGCGTCGACGTCCTGGGCCGCGAGGGTCTCGGCCGCCCAGTGGTCGAACTCGCTGGAGGCGGTCGGAGGGGTCGCGTCCGGACCGGCAGCCGGGTTGAACCAGCGGAGGTTGTGCGTCGTGAAGCCAGAGCCGACGATGAGCGTGCCCTGGTCGCGCAGCGGGGCCAGGCGGCGCCCGAGGTCGAAGAGGGCCTTGGGGTCGAGCGTGGGCATCGACAGTTGGAGGACGGGGACGTCGGCCTCGGGGAACATCTCGACGAGGGGAACGTAGGCCCCGTGGTCGAGTCCGCGGCGGTCATCGTGGTGGACGGTCGTGCCGCCGGTGCTGAGCAGGCCGTCGATGTCGGCGGCCAGGTCCACGGCCGGCGGGGCGTCGTAGCGCACCTGGTAGTAGCGCTCCGGGAAGCCCCAGAAGTCGTACACGAGCGGGGTGCCCGCGCGGGTGGAACTGACGGCGATCGGCGCCTCCTCCCAGTGGGCGGAGACCATGAGGATGTTGCTGGGGCGCGGCAGGCCGTTGCCCCACTGGCCGAGCTGCCCGGTCCACGTCGCGTCGTCCGCGAGCGGAGGGGCGCCATGGCTGAGGTAGAGCACCGGCTGGCGGGTGGGGGCGAGGGTCTCGGTCATGGGCTGAGCATAGCAAAGAATAGTTGAATGTTCAACAACAGGGGTCTGCGGACTCGCCCCCATCGTCGCCCGAACGCGGGACCGGCTACCGTCTGACCGCAGAACCGTGTCCGAGCAGCGACGAATCCGCTGCACGCGGTGACAGAACAGGTAGGTGCGTGGTGAGCGGTCGCAAGCTCGTCATCGTCGAGTCTCCCGCCAAGGCGAAGACCATCGCGGGATATCTCGGCAAGGACTACGACGTCGAGGCCTCCGTCGGCCACATCCGGGACATCCCCACCCCTTCCGAGATGCCGGCCGAGATCAAGAAGGGCCCGTTCGGCCGCTTCGGCGTCGACGTCGACAACGACTTCGAGCCCTACTACCTCGTCGACGCGGACAAGAAGAAGAAGGTCAACGAGCTCAAACGGCTGCTCAAGGGCGCCGATGAGCTCTACCTCGCCACGGATGAGGACCGCGAGGGGGAGGCCATCGCCTGGCACCTCCTCGAGACCCTGCAGCCCAAGGTTCCCGTGAAGCGGATGGTCTTCCACGAGATCACCAAGGAGGCCATCCAGCGCGCCGTCGACAACACCCGCGACCTCGACCACCACATGGTCGACGCGCAGGAGACGCGACGCATCCTCGACCGGCTCTACGGCTACGAGGTCAGCCCGGTGCTGTGGCGCAAGGTGAAGGCGGGTCTGTCCGCCGGCCGCGTCCAGTCCGTCGCGACCCGCATGGTCGTCGAGCGCGAGCGCGAGCGGATGGCCTTCCGCGTGGCCGCCTACTGGGACGTCCTCGGTTCCTTCACCCCCGACGTCGGAGGCAACGCCTTCACCGCGCGCCTCACCGGAGTCGACGGCGCCCGCGTCGCCAGCGGCCGCGACTTCCGCGACGACGGGACGCTGAAGTCCGCCGTCGTGCACCTCGACGAGCAGGCCGCCACGGCGATCGCCTCGGCGACCCTGGCTGCCGACGTCACCGTCACGGCCGTCACCGAGAAGCCGTACACCCGGCGGCCCTACGCCCCCTTCACGACGTCCACGCTCCAGCAGGAGGCATCGCGCAAGCTGCGCCTCACGAGCAAGAACGCGATGCGGGTCGCCCAGCGGCTCTACGAGAACGGCTACATCACCTACATGCGTACGGACAGCACCGCGCTGTCCTCGGCCGCGATGTCCGCGGCCCGCAGCCAGGCGCGCGACCTCTACGGCGCCGAGTACGTGCCCGACAGCCCGCGCACCTACGCCAAGAAGGTCAAGAACGCGCAGGAGGCGCACGAGGCGATCCGCCCCGCGGGCGACCGGTTCCGCACGCCGGCGCAGGTCGCGGGCGAGCTCCGCGGCGACGAGTTCCGCCTCTACGAGCTCATCTGGCAGCGCACCGTCGCCTCCCAGATGGCCGACGCGAAGGGGTCCACGGCCACGATCAAGCTCGGCGCGGGCCTGACCGGGTGCCCCGCCGCGGACCGGGTCGAGTACTCCGCCTCGGGCACCGTCATCACCTTCAAGGGCTTCCTCGCTGCCTACGAGGAGGGCCGCGACCTCGACGAGCTCGCCGCCCGCACCGCCCAGGAGGAGGACCGCCGCCTCCCGAAGCTCGGCGAGGGCGTCTCCCTCAAGGTCGTCTCGGCCGAGGCAGACGGCCACGAGACGTCGCCGCCGGCGCGCTACACCGAGGCGACACTCGTCAAGGCCATGGAGGAGAAGGGGATCGGTCGCCCGTCGACCTACGCCTCCATCATCGGCACCATCCAGGACCGCGGTTACGTCCAGAATCGCGGCGCGACGCTCGTCCCGACGTGGCTCGCCTTCGCCGTCACGCGGCTCATGGAGGAGCACTTCACCCGACTCGTCGACTACGACTTCACCGCCTCCATGGAGGAGGACCTCGACCGCATCGCCGCGGGCGACGCGGCCCGCGTGACGTGGCTGAAGCGGTTCTACTTCGGGGACGAGGCGACGTCGGTCGAGGGGCTGCGCGACCTCGTGGCCGACCTGGGCGACATCGACGCCCGCGCCATCTCCACGATCGACCTCGGCGACGGCATGGTCGTGCGCGTCGGCCGCTATGGCCCCTACGTCGAGGAGGTCGTTCCGGCGGGGATCGACCCCGCGACGGGTGAGGTCCTCGCCGACGAGGCGCCCGAGACCCGCGCCACCCCCCGCCGCGCGACGATCAACGACGACATCGCCCCCGACGAGATGACGGCCGCCAAGGCCCGCGAGCTCCTCGAGGTGGCCGCCGACGATGGTCGCGTGCTCGGCACGGACCCCGAGTCCGGGCACGAGATCCTCGCACGCGCCGGGCGGTACGGCCCCTACGTCACCGAGGTCCTGCCCGAGAGCGAGACCGAGAAGAAGGGCCGCGCCAAGGTCAAGCCGCGCACCGCGTCCCTCTTCAAGGACATGGACCTGGCCACGATCGACCTCGAGACGGCTCTCCAGCTCCTGTCGCTGCCCCGCGTCGTCGGTGTCGCCAACGAGACCGTCACCGCGGACGACGGCACCACCGCGGAGGTGCCGGTGGAGATCACGGCACAGAACGGTCGCTACGGCCCGTACCTCAAGAAGGGCACCGACTCCCGCTCGCTCGAGACGGAGTCCCAGCTCTTCAGCATCACCCTCGACGAGGCCCTCGCGATCTACGCCCAGCCCAAGCAGCGCGGCCGCGCCGCGGCCAAGCCGCCGCTCAAGGAGTTCGACGCCGATCCCGTCAGCGGCAAGAAGGTCGTCGTCAAGGACGGCCGGTTCGGTCCCTACGTGACGGACGGCGAGACGAACGCGACGCTCCGCAAGGACGACGAGCCCGAGACGCTCACCCAGGACCGCGCCTTCGAGCTGCTTGCCGAGAAGCGGGCCAAGGGGCCGACGACGCGCAAGCGGGCGACGAAGAAGACCGCCACGAAGAAGACCACAGCCAAGAAGACGACCGCGAAGAAGACCACCGCGAAGAAGACGGCCACCAAGAAGACCGCGGCCAAGAAGACGACGGCCACGAAGGCCGTCGCGAAGACGGCGGCGGCCGAGAAGCCGGCGGAGTGATCGCACGGTGAATCCCCTGGTGGTCGCCACGACCATGGCCAAGCGCGGGATGCTCGCGCCCGGGCCGCCACAGCGCACGGCGCGGCAGCTGCTCGCGTTGAGGCGCTGGGGGTTCGGTCTCGCGGGTGAGTTGCGCCAGGCGGCGAGTCGCAGCCCGAAGGCCGTGGCGGTCATCGACGAGCAGCGCGGCGCGGTCACCTATGCCGAGCTGCTGGCGCGCTCGGAGCGCGCGGCAACCGTCCTGGCGGACCTCGGCGCTGCGCCCGGCACGCGTGTCGGCCTGCTGGCCCGCAACCACGTCGGAGCCGTGGAGATTCTCTTCGGGGCGAGCGCGATCGGCGTCGACCTCGTCCTGCTCAACACCGGGCTCTCGGCGGAGCAGCTCGCGCTCGTCGCGGCCCAGCAGGAGCTGGTGACGCTCGTCCACGACGACGAGTTCGGCCCCGTCGTGGCGGCACTTCCCGACGCCCTCACCCGGATCGACGAGACCGCCTTCACCACGCGCCTCGAGGCCCTGCCTGAGCCCGCTCCGCTCTCGCCCCCGGCGCGCGCGGGCCGGACGATCATCCTCACGTCGGGGACGACGGGCACGCCGAAGGGGGCCGCGCGCAAGACCCCGGGTGGGTTCGGGCCACTCGTCACGATGATCGACCGCATCCCGCTGCGGGCACGCGGCCGCATCCTCATCAGCGCGCCGATCTTCCACACCTGGGGTTTCGCCGCCCTCCAGTTGGCGACGGCGTTGCGCGCCATCGTGATCCTCCAGCGGCGCTTCGACCCCGCCCAGGTGCGCGCAACCATCGGCGACGAACGTGTCGACGCGGTCTTCGCCGTCCCGGTCATGCTCCAGCGGATGCTGGAGCTGCCCGACGACGGCCGCTCGGCCGATCGGTCGCGCCTGCGGGTCGTGGCGACGAGCGGCTCCGCCTACCCCAGCGGCTTCACGACGCGCTTCATGGACGCCTACGGCGAGGTGCTCTACAACCTCTACGGCTCCACGGAGGCGTCGTGGATCTCCATCGCGACACCAGCGCACCTGCGTCGTCACGCCGACACCGCCGGCACGCCTCCGCTCGGGACGATCGTGCGCCTCGTCGGTGAGGACGGCCGCGACGTGCCCGACGGGGAGCGCGGCCGCATCTTCTGTGGCAACGGCCTCGTCTTCGAGGGCTACACGGCGGGCGCCGCCAACAAGGAGTTCCTCGACGGCCTCGTCGCCACCGGGGACGTCGGCCACCGCGAGGGCGGTCTGCTCTTCGTCGACGGGCGCGATGACGACATGATCATCAGCGGCGGGGAGAACGTCTTCCCCTCCGAGGTCGAGTCCGCACTGATCGACCACCCGGCGATCCGCGAGGTCGCCGTCGTCGGCGTCCCGGACGCCGACTTCGGCCAGCGGCTGGCCGCCTTCGTCGTCCTGCACGAAGGTCACGCCGTGACGGCGGACGAGGTGCGCGAGCATGTGCGCTCCCGCCGCGCCCGGCACGTCGTGCCCCGCGACGTCGTCGTCCTCGACGAGTTGCCGCGCAACGCCACCGGCAAGGTCCTCTACCGGGAGCTGCGCGAGCGGGCATGATGACCGCATGACCACCACGGCGTCGGCGCCCACCGGGACCAGCCCCGCGCGAGCGGAACTCGGCGAGCTCATCCACGCCGCGTCCGGGGGGATGCTCTTCGGCATCCCGCTGCTCTACACGATGGAGGTGTGGTGGACGGGCTCGCGCTCCCACCCCCTCGTCTCGTTGCTCGTCCTCGTCGCCCTGTGGGCCGCGCTCATCGTCCTCAACAAGACCGAGGGGTTCCGCCGCCGGCGCGACACGAGCCTCATCGCGGCAACGCGCGACGCGGTCATCTCGCTCGCGGTCGGGATCGTGCTCACCTTCGTCGTGCTCGTCCTCCTGCGCCAGATCACCCCGGACGTCCCGATCGGCGCCATCGGCGGGATGGTCGTCTACGAGTCGGTCCCCTTCTGCCTCGGCATCGGGGTGGCGCGGCACCTGCTGCGCGGGTCGCGCGCCGGCACCGACGAGGACGGCGACAGTGATGACGAAGGGGGCGACGGCGACCGCGAAGGCGCCGCCGAGCACCCCGTCAACGTCACCCTCGCGGACCTCGGCGCGACGGCGATCGGCGCGACCTTCGTCGCCGTGACCATCGCGCCCACGGACGAGGTCAGCCAGCTCGCCGCGGGCCTCGACCCGGGGTGGCTCATCGCGCTCATCGGGGCGACGCTGGTGACGTCCTACGGGATCGTCTTCGCCGCCGGGTTCACCGGTCAGGACGCGCGCCACGAGCAGGCTGGTCTGCTCCAGGCGCCGCTGACCGAGACCGTCGTCGCCTACCTGCTCTCGCTGGTCGTCGCCTTCGTCCTGCTGTGGCTCTTCCAGCGGGCGGACGGGCCGTGGACCGAGATGCTCGACCGCGTCATCGTGCTCGGACTCCCCGCTGCCATCGGTGGCGCTGCTGGCAGACTCGTCGCATGACCGGATCCTCGGAGCGCACCGCGGCGCGGTGGGCGACCTTCGCCGGGGCGTGTGTCGTCCTGCTCGTGCTCGTCGTCCTGTTGGCGCTCCAACTGCGTGGCCCCAGCGAGCCCGCCGATCCGCGGGTGGTCGTTGGCGAGGCGCGTCAGGTCGGGACGAGTTGGCACGTGCCGGTGACGCTGCGCAACGTCGCCGACGACACCGCCGCCGCGGTCCAGGTGTCCGCGAGCCTCACGGTCGACGGCGAGGAGGTCATGGCGGGCGACCAGAGCGTCGACTTCCTCTCCGGCGGCGAGGAGGTCGCGCTCGTCTTCGTGATGCCGCAGGATCCGGCGGACGGCGAACTGGCCGTCGCCGTGACGGGCTTCGCCGAGCCCTGATCGGGCCGCCGACGTCCGATCGTCAGAGCCACTCGCCGAAGGCCAGCGGCTCCCGGGTGAAGAGGTACGTCGCCCAGTTCATCGCCTCGACGGTGCCGTCGGCCGCGCGCCGGATGCGGAGGAGTTCGCCGCGCTCGCGCCCGGAGACGGTGCGGTGGAGATCGGCTTCGATGCGCTCGAAGACGGCCGGAGGTTTGTTCGCGGGGGCCTTGGCAGCGCGCGCCTCGAGGGCTCCCTGCCGGACACTGAAGATGAACTCGGTGCCCTCGGAGAACCACGGGCCCAGGACGCCCGCGAGTTCCGCGGGGACAGCCGTGCCCGGCGTCCACGCCTCCGGCTCGACCGGCTCGCGGTCGAGGGCGGTCGACGCGTAGGTGATCGCGGCGGCGGCCGGGTCCGGGCTCGAGGTGCTGTTCATCAGGACGAGGCCGGTCGTGGCGCTCTCGCGGTGGGTGAAGGCTCCCGTGATCCCGCCGGGCCAGCCGCCGGTGTGGCCCACCCAGGTCCGCTTGGCGTCGTCGCGGAAGAGCATGAGGCCCAGGCCGAAGGCGGCGGTCCACCCCTGGACGTCCATGACGACCTGGGGCTGGCACATCTCCTCGATGGTGTCGGGGGAGAGGATCGAGGGGTCGGGGTCGGCGATGAAGCCGCCCCAGCGCGCCATGTCGGTCAGCGTGCTGGCGAGGCCGGCGGCGGCGTCGACGGCGCCGACGAGCAGGTCCGGCTCGGCGGCGGGCACGTCGCTCCACGGCGGCACGAAGTAGCGCCCGGCCGCGCGGCCGCCCGGGGCGACACCGAGGGTCGTGCGGGTCAGGCCGAGTGGTTCGAGCAGGCGCGTGCGGATCGCCTCGAACCACGTGTCGGTGCGGGACAGTCGGGTGACGACCTCACCGAGGACCGAGAAGGCGAGATTGCTGTAGTGCCAGTGCGTGTGCGGGCGGCCCACGCGCTCGGCGGCGTTCCAGTTGTCCACGAGGGCGTCGCGGCCGGGGAACTCGAGGGTCTCGAAGACGTCGCCGACGGGCTCGCGCTGCATGCCGCTGGTGTGGGCCAGGAGCTGGCGGATCGTCACCTCGGGGTGCGCGGCGCCGGGGACGTGGGTGCCGACCGCGTCGTCGAGGCGGAGTTTGCCCTCATCGCGCAGGGCCATGATGGCGACCGCCGTGAAGGTCTTGCTGTTGGACGCGATCGGGTACTGGGTGTCGGCGTCCGGCGCAACACCGGGCGCGGCCAGGTCGGCCGTGCCGACCCCCTTCGTCCACGCGAGGACGCCGCGACGGGCGACGCCCGCGGCAAGGCCCGGCACCCGACCCTCCGACTGCGTCGTGATCGCGAGGTGGTCGAGATGGCGGACGGTGTGCTCGGAGAAGGCCATGACGGCACGCTACCGAGCCGCGCGGGAGGTCAGGACGTGGGGAGCGGCCCGGCCATCGTCAGGCCCTTGCTGTGGCCACCGAGCAGGTTGACGACCGACCGCACGTGGCTGACGCGCCGGGAGTAGGCATCACGCGTGGTCGAACTGAGGCTCGTGTCCTTTGACGCGGTGACGAGGTCCACCCATCGATAGGGCCGCACGTTGGGTGAGTAGCCGGGGATGTAGCTGGCCTGCTTGACGACCCAGTTGCCGTCCCACCGCCGGTAGAAGCGGAAGCGCGCCATGATCTGCTCGCCGGTGCTGGCGTTGTACTGCGTCGTGCTCGTCGCGAAGGAGTTGCCGAGGCCGTAGGCCACCCACTTGTAGTTCACCTTCGTGATCGGCTGGACGACGTGGGCGTGGTGGCCGTAGACGAGCGAGACGTCGCGCGAGGCGGTCAGCGTCGTGACCAGGGACTTCTGCTGGGCGTTGGGCGAGTGCTGGTACTCCGTGCCGGCGTGGATGGCCACGATGACGATGTCGGCGCCAGCCTCACGGGCCCGGCGCGCGTCGCGCAGGATGGTGGTGGCGGACAGCGGCGTGTTCACGGCATAGGGACGCGTCGACGGCACGGGGATCCCGTTGGTGCCGTAGGTCGCCGACACGATCCCGATCGTCACGCCTTGGCGCGTGATCAGCAGGGGGCGGGTGTCCTCCCAGGAACTGCGCGCCGTGCCGGTGTGCCGGACCCATTGCGCGTCGAGAACCTCCAGCGTGCGCGTGATGCCGCTGAACCCCTGGTCGAGCGAGTGGTTGCTCGCCGTGGTGCACGCGTCGTAGCCGACCGCCTTGATCGCGGTGACGATGTGCGCCGGAGCGGCGAAGGTCGGGTATCCGCTGTAGGGACCTCCGGGCGGGGCGATGGGGTCTCAAGGTGGCAGACCCCGAGGTCGGCGGGGGCGACCCGCCGTTCCTGGGCGCGCAGCATGGGTCGGAAATCGAGGCTCCCGGCCGTGGTCGAGTCGCGCCGTGCCTGGTCGATCAGGGGAGTGTGGATGAGCATGTCGCCGCTCAGGACGATCGTCACCTCCGTTCCCGATTCCGATGCGGGCGCCACGGCAGCTGATGTCGCGGCCGGTGCCGTTGTCGTCGGCGCCGACGCGACCACCTCGGCCCCCGCCGGAAGGGCGCACGAGCCAGCCACCGCCCCGCTGGTCGCCGCCGCCACGACGGCCAGGCGCGCCCGTGCCACGCCACCCCGCCGAGCCCGCATCCGGTGATCCCCTGCGTCCACGGTCATGGCCCGTCCTTCCGCCCCACCGCCCGCGCCCCCGGCACTGCCGTCGGGTGCATCGTGCGACCACTTCAGCGTAGGCCCGGATCTCGCCGGTGTCCGGGCTTGACGGTGGACTGGCCTAGGCTCGGCCGGGTGACGGACGGATACTTCATCGCCTTCGAGGGCGGCGACGGCGCGGGGAAGTCGACCCAGGTGCGGTTGCTCGCCGACGCGCTCCGCGAGGCCGGACGCGAGGTCGTCGTCACGCGACAGCCCGGGGGCACCGACCTCGGCGCGGCCATCCGCCAACTGCTCCTGCACGGCGACCACGTCTCGCCGCGCGCGGAGGCGCTCCTCTTCGCGGCCGACAAGGCCCACCACGTCGACGAGCTCATCCGGCCGGCGCTCGAGCGCGGCGACGTCGTCCTCACCGATCGCTACACCGACTCCGCCGTCGCCTATCAGGGCAGCGGCCGCGACCTCGGAGCCCGCGAGGTGCACGACCTGCAGATGTGGGCCGTCGACGCGCTCGTGCCCGACCTGACCGTCATCGTCGACATCGACCCGGCCGCCGGGCGCGCCCGGCGTGGGGACGAGCACGACCGGCTCGAGGCGGAGGCGGACGACTTCCACGCGGCCGTCCGGGCCCACTTCCTCGCGCAGGCGGACGCCCACCCCGAGCGCTATCTCGTCGTCGACGGCAGCGCGGACATCGCGGTCATCCACGAGGCCATCCGCGGCCGACTGGTGGCCGACGGGGTGCTCGCGTGAGCGTCTGGGACGAGGTCGTCGGCCAGGACCCCGCGGTGGAGACCCTCCGCGGTGCCGTGGCGGACGCCCGACAACTGACGCACGCCTGGCTTTTCACGGGGCCGCCCGGGTCGGGTCGCTCCGTCGCCGCCCGCGCCTTCGCCGCGGCCCTCCAGTGCCCCGAAGGGGGCTGCGGCACGTGTCGCGAATGTCGGACGGCGCTCGAGGGCAGCCACGCCGACGTCGACGTCATCGCCACCGAGGCGGTCAACATCAAGGTGGCCGAGACGCGCGACCTCGTCGGGCTCGCGGCCCGCCGCCCCTCGGTGGGGCGCTGGCGGGTCATTCTCCTCGAGGACGCCGACCGGCTCGGTGAGGCCGCCGGCAACTCGCTGCTCAAGGCGCTCGAGGAGCCGAGCCCGCGCACCATCTGGTTGCTGTGTGCACCGAGCCTCGAGGACGTGCTCGTCACGATCCGCAGTCGCGCCCGGCACGTCCGCCTCCGCACGCCGCCGGTCGAGGCCGTCGCCGAGCTGCTCCGCACCCGGGACGGCATCGACCCGTCCATGGCGATGTACGCGGCCCGCGCCGCGCAGAGCCACATCGGCATCGCTCGCCGGCTCGCCCGCGACGAAGGGGCGCGACTGCGCCGCCACGAGACCATCACGCTCGCCGCGCGCATCCGCGGCGTCGGGGACGCGGTCAACGCGGCCGCCTCGCTCATCGAGATCGCCGAGGAGGAGAAGGAACGGTCGATGGGGGAGCGCAACGCCACCGAGCGCGCTCGCCTCCTCGAGATCCTCGGCGCCGACCCGCAGGCGCGTACCCAGCCGCCGCACGTGCGCTCGCAGGTCAACCAGCTCGAGAAGGACCAGAAGGCCCGCGGCACCCGATTCATGCGGGACATGGTCGACCGGGCGCTCGTCGACCTGCTCTCGGTCTATCGGGACGCCCTCATGCGTCACTCGGGTTCCCCGCTCGGGCTCGTCAATCAGGACGCGGTGTCGGTCGTCGACGAGGTGGCGCGCGCCTTCACGTCCGAGCAGCTCCTGCTGGCGATGGATGCCATCGGCACGGCACGCGAGCGGATCGAGGGCAATGTCCCCCCGCTGCTCGCGCTCGAGGCCATGGCGATCTCACTGCAGTTGCCACGCTGACTGATCGACACCTCGGGCCGGTAGCGTGCCGTCCCATGAGATCTCGCTCGGCCGCCTTCGCGGTGCTCACCGCCACGGCCCTCGCCCTCTCCGGCTGTTCGCTGATGGAGGATCTCACCGGTGATGCCCCGACGCCGCTGCCCAGCGGGGACACGTCGGCGCCTGCGGGCACGAGGGGACTCGAGACGTTCTACGAGCAGGATCTGACCTGGTCGGACTGCCTCGGCGGTCAGTGCGCCGAGATGACGGTGCCGCTCGACTACGAGGACCCCACCGGCGAGACCATCTCCATCAGCGTCCTCAAGGCGCCGGCGGTCAGTGCGGGCAAGCGGATCGGCTCGCTCATCGTCAACCCGGGCGGTCCGGGCGGCTCGGGCGTCGACTACGCCGCCGCGGCGGACCAGATCGTCAGCGCCCGTGTGCGGGATCGCTTCGACGTCGTCGGCTTCGACCCGCGCGGCGTCGGCCGCAGCGAGCCCGTCGACTGCCTCGACGACACGGCGCTCGACGTCTACCTCGGCGCCGACCCGACGCCGGACGACGCGGCGGAGGAGAAGGAGTTCGCAGCGAACGCGCGCACCTTCGCCCAGGGCTGCGACGAGAAGTCCGGCGACCTCCTGACGCATGTGTCGACGGTCGAGGCCGCCAAGGACATGGACGTGCTGCGGGCCGTGCTCGGCGATTCCCAGCTGACCTACCTCGGCAAGTCCTACGGCACCTTCCTCGGAGCGACCTACGCGGAGCTCTTCCCGGAGCGGGTCGGTCGGCTGGTGCTCGACGGCGCGCTCGCGCCGGACCTGACGGGGGAGGAGTTCAACCTCGGTCAGGCGACCGGCTTCGAGACCGCGACGAGGGCGTGGGCCCAGGCCTGCATCGACGCGGGCGACTGCCCCCTCGGCGACTCCGTGGATGCCGTGATGACGGGCCTGTCCGAGCTGCTGACCGGGCTCGACGAGAAGCCCATCGAGACGAACGACGGGACCATGCTCACCGAGGGCTGGGCCTCCATGGGCATAGCCAGCATGATGTACGACGAAGGTCGCTGGGACTACCTCACGGAGGGCATCCGCAGCCTCGAGAACGGCGACCCGGAGCCGCTCATGGACTACGGCCGGCAGTACGCCTATCGCAACGACGACGGGACCTACTCCTCCAACATCATGGAGGTCATCAGCGCCGTGAACTGCCTCGACCGGCCCGAGGACGCCGACCTGACGAAGCGTCGCGCCCAGGCCGAGCGCATCTCGGAGGAGGCCCCGGTGTGGGGTGACTTCCTCTCGTGGAGCTCCCTCGTCTGCGGCGAGTGGCCCGTCAAGGGCGAGCAGGCCCCGCGGAAGATCAGCGCGAAGGGGGCCGCCCCGATCGTCGTCATCGGCACCACGCGTGACCCGGCGACGCCCTATGCCTGGGCGCAGCGGCTCGCGGAGCAGCTCGACGAGGGCCGGCTGATCACCTTCGACGGCGACGGTCACACGGCCTACCTGCGCTCGAACGACTGCGTCGACAAGGCCGTGGACGACTACCTCCTGCGCGGCACGGCGCCGAAGGACGGGCTCCGCTGCTGACCGGCTGAGGTCGGCCCGAGCGATCCGGAACGAGACGATTTTCGCGCCGGGGGCTCGGTCCGTATACTCTTCCCTCGTGCCCGACCCGTCGGGCTCGGTCGCCGCCTTAGCTCAGTCGGCCAGAGCGGTTCACTCGTAATGAACAGGTCGTCGGTTCGATTCCGACAGGCGGCTCAGATGACGCCCTCGACTTCGGTCGGGGGCGTTTCTGTTTGTTCTGGTGGCCGGCAGGGTTGGATGGCCTCATGGGTTTCTCTCGTGTCGCCGGCCACTTCACCTTCGACGCCGTGTGGCACCTCCCCGAGCCGGCCGCGCGGGTCTTCGACGTGCTGGCCGCCGCGGACGACTACGGCCTCTGGTGGCCCCAGATTCGTTCCGTCCACCGCATCGACGAGGTCACGGGGACGGCCGTCGTGCGCAGCCTCCTTCCCCTGCCGCTGCACCTGCGGATGACGCAGTTGGTCCGCGACGAGGCGATCGGCCGACTCGTGGTCGAGCTCGGCGAGGACCTCGACGGGTGGGCGCGCTGGGACGTCGCCCCGGCGCCCGGTGGGTCCGTCGCGACCTGGCGTCAGGAGGTCGACGTCCGCGGGCGCTGGCTGCGGCTGGGGGCCAGGCTGGCGCCGGCCGTCCTGCGCGGCAACCACGAATGGATGATGCGCTCGGGAGAGCGGGGCCTGCGGGACCACCTCGCCGTGCGTCGCTGAGCGGCGACACGTGCGCGTCAGCGGCTGGAACGGATGCGCGCCAGCACCTGCTCGACCACGACCTCGGCGCACGTCTCCGGCAACCAGTGCCCAGCATCCACGTCGACGAACGCGTAGTCGCCGCTGACGTACGCGGCCGTGCGCTCGGCGGCCGCTCGCCCCAGGGCCGGATCGTCCCGCCCCCAGACGAAGGTCGTGGGCACGGTGACGCCGGCCCCGCCCGTCGCGCCGGTCCGTACCCCGCGAGGTGACACGAGCGCGCGGTACCAGTTGATCCCCGCGGTGGCCGCGCCCGGCACTCGGAACCGGGCGCCGTAGCGGGCGGCGTCCTCGGCGGGCAGACCGATGTCCGTGAGCATGCGCTCGAGTCGCCGCCCGAGGATCCACTCGGGCACCTTCGGGATCTGGAAGGCGGCCATGTACCAACTCCGCCGCGCCTGGTCGCCGTGGAGCAGCGCCCACTGCATGGCCCGCGGGTGCGGGGTCGAGAGCACCGTCAGGCTGGCCACGCGATCGGGCCTCGCCTCGGCGAGCGCCCAGGCGAGGCCACCGCCCCAATCGTGGCCGACGACGTGGGCGCGCTCGACGCCCGCGGCGTCGATCAGGGCGATGACGTCGGCGAGGAGTTCGGGGAGGCGATAGGCCGACACGGCGGTCGGTCGGGCGCCGGGGGAGTAGCCGCGTTGATCCGGGGCGAGCGTGCGGTACCCGGCGGCGTTGAGGTTCGGCGTGACGCGCCGCCACGCCGCACGGTCCTGCGGCCAACCGTGGAGCAGGACGACCACCTCGCCGTCGCGCGGTCCGTCGTCATCGACGTCGAAGGTCAACCCGTCGCGGGTGAAGGTGTCCACGGGATCGACGCTAGCGCCGCGGGGCCACGACATGACGAAGGCGGCGACCCGGGTGATCCCGGGTCGCCGCCTTCGTCGGTGGTGGCTCAGTCGTTGTCGCTGAGCGGGTTGTCCTTCGTCGCGAGCTCGGCGCGGGCGCGCTCGGACGCCTGAGCGGTCTCGGCGGCGTTGTGCGCGACGTCCGCCGTGTCGTTCGGGGCGTGCGGCATGAACCAGCGGGCCGTCGACATGCCGGCATCCTTGGCGCGCTGGATGGCCTCGTTGACGCACTGCTCGGCCTCGACGCGGCCGACCCAGTGGGCGCCCTCGACGGACTTGCCGGGCTCGAGGTCCTTGTAGGTCTCGAAGAAGTGCTGGATCTCGAGGCGGTCGAACTCACTGATGTGGTCGAGCTCGGTGATGTGGCTCTTGCGCGGGTCGCCCGCCGGGATGCAGAGGATCTTGTCGTCTCCGCCGGCCTCGTCGCGCATGTGGAACATGCCGATCGGACGGGCGCGCACGACGCAGCCGGGGATCGTCGGCTCGTCGAGGAGCACGAGCGCGTCCAGCGGGTCGCCGTCCTCGCCGAGGGAGTCCTCGACGTAGCCGTAATCGGACGGATAGCTCATCGCCGTGAAGAGGAGACGGTCGAGACGGATGCGTCCGGTCTCGTGGTCGATCTCGTACTTGTTGCGGTGTCCCTTGGGGATCTCGATGGTGACGTCGAACTCCACGTCTACCCCTTCGTGGTCGTGTCGGGCATGCCGACTGGATGATCTAGGCTCGGTGGCCCAGTCTTCCACCATTTTTGCGCAGCTTTTCCCAGGGGGCCTTGTGCGCCGACTGCTCGTGCTCGTGACGCTCGTCGCACTCGCCCTCGGGGGCTACGCCGCGGCGGACATCGCCGACCGGGTCCCGGGCGTCCTGACGACGGCCGAGGCGAAGGCGGCACGCACCGCCGTCCCCGACACGACCGGCGCCGATGAGCCCCCCGTGACCGTGCCGACCGCGAGCCCGGCCGACGTGCTCGAGGGTGACCCGGTCGGCGCCACCGCGCCGACGTCCACGGGTCTGACGGCGGCGCTGCGCGAGGTCCTTGCCGATCCCCACCTCGGCCGCTCGGTGGGGATCACCGTGCGCGACGGCGTCACCGGCGAGGAGATCTACGGCAAGGGCACGACGGTCGGGCGCGTCCCGGCGTCGACCGCGAAGCTCCTCACGGCCGCGGCGGTCGGCTCGACGCTCGACATGACGGACACGATGACGACGACGGTCGTCCAGCCGACGGAGGGCGAGCTCGTCCTCGTCGCCTCGGGGGACACCATGCTCGCGCCGGGCCGCGGGCGCCCCGGTCAGACCGAAGGTCGCGCCGGTCTCGCCGACCTCGCCCAGCAGGTCGCCGACTCCCTCGGCGCCGACAAGGACGCCGGGACGACGGTGCGCAGCCGCCTGACCCTCGACACCTCGTACGCACGCGGCCCCCGCTACGCCCCGACGTGGGACATGACGGACGTCGGCGCCGGCTACACGCAGGGCGTCGCGATGATCGGTCTCGCCGGACAGCGGCCGACCCCGGGGGTGCCGTCGCCGACGGTGCCCGAGGACGTCGTTCTCGAGGCCTTCCGCGTCCAGCTGAAGAGGGTCGGTGTCATCGCGACGGTCCCCGAGGGTGCCGGGACGGCGAAGGCCGCCGCACCCGCGGGCGCGACGGAGATCGCCGCCGTGGAGTCGGCGTCCTATCGCGACGTGCTCGCCCTGGCCCTCGACGACAGCGACAACGCGCTGACCGAGAACCTCGCGCGCCAGGCCTCCGTCGCGGCGGGCGGCGGCACCGACTTCGCCGACTCCGTCGCCCTGGTCCGACAGGTGTTGCAGGAGAACGGCATCGACCTGACCGGCGTCACCCTGCGGGACTCCTGCGGACTGAGCAGCGGCCAGGCCATCCCGGTCCGGGTGCTCGGTGACGTCCTCGGTCTGGCGCTGGGGGAGCAGGCCTCGCTGCCGGATCTGCGTGACACCATCGCCGCGCTTCCGGTCGCCGGACTCGACGGCACGTTGCACGATCGCTTCCTCACCCCCGACAGCCACGACGCGGCGGGCATCGCCCGTGCCAAGACGGGCACCCTGACGGGTTCCTCGGGGCTCGCCGGCACGACCGTCACGCGCGACGGGCGCCCACTCACCTTCGCCATCGTCGCCGGGGATGTCCCCGACTCGGTCGGAACGCTGGCCGCCCGCGCCGCGTTGGACCGGGTTGTGGCGGCACTGACAGAGTGTGGGTGTCGCTGACCCGTAGGAGGGCACCATGGCCACCACCACGTACGTCGACTGGACCTTTGCCAAGAGCGCCGGGCGCAAGCTCGTCCCGGCCGGGCCGGAGGTGAGCAGCGAGGAGGCGCACGACATCGTCGAGGCCGTCCGCGCCGCCGCAGCCGGAGCCGTGCAACCGGTCGCCGAGACGGCCCGCATGCACGCCCCGGGCGAGGCGCCGGCGCCCCTCGTCGTCGACCGCCCGAGCTGGATCGACGCGAACGCGGACTCGATGGCGCAGTTGCTCGACCCCGTCATCGCGAAGGTGGCCGCAGCGGTCCGTGAGGGCAAGGAGGGCCGACCCGAGCCGTCGCCCCTGATCCAGGCCGTCGGCGGGAAGGTGACCGGTGCCGAGGTCGGCGCGATGCTCGCCTTCATGGCCGGCAAGGTGCTCGGACAGTACGACCTCGCGCCCGGCGGGACGCCCAAGCTGATGCTCGTCGCGCCGAACCTCGTGCAGGTCCAACGCCAACTCGACGTCGACGCCGCGGACTTCCGCTCGTGGGTGTGCATGCACGAGGAGACCCACCGCGTGCAGTTCACCGCAGTCCCGTGGCTGCGCGACCACATGATCCAGCGCACGCAGGCCCTGGCGACCGACATGGTGCCTGACGGCCAGGCGCTGAAGGACAAGCTCGACCAGCTCGGCAAGCGACTGCCTGACGTCTTCAAGGGGGACGGGCAGGGACTGGCCGAGCTCGTCATCAACCCGCAGCAGCGGGAGCAGATGGCGCGGGTCACGGCGATCATGTCGCTCCTCGAGGGCCACGCGGACGTGATCATGGACGAAGTGGGCCCGGCCCACATCCCGTCCGTCGAGGAGATCCGCACCAAGTTCAACGCCAAGCGGAAGGGGGGTGGCGCGGCCGACCGGCTGCTGCGCCGCCTGCTCGGCCTCGAGGCCAAGATGCGCCAGTACCGCGACGGTGCCGTCTTCGTGCGGGCCGTCGTCGACAAGGTCGGCATGGACGGCTTCAACGAGATCTGGACGTCCCCGGAGACTCTGCCGATGCCGTCGGAGATCACCCATCCGGACCAGTGGGTCCGGCGCGTCCACGGGTGAAGGCCTGACGTGGGTGCGGGTCACCCGGCTCAGGCGGTGACCCGCCGGGCGGTGCGCACCGCCCTGAGCGCGCTGCTCGACGACGCGCCGCCGTCGTCCGGCGCCGGCCCACTCGGCCCGCTCGTTCTTGTCGGCTGCAGCGGGGGGACCGACTCCCTCGCGTTGGCGGCGGCGGCAGCGGCGCAGGCCCGTGCGCTCGGCGTGCGCGTCGGCGCGATCGTCGTCGACCACGGGCTCCAGGACGGATCGGCCGACGTCGCGGCGCGGGCGGCGCGGCAGTGCGCCGACCTCGGACTCGACCCCGTCGAGGTCGTGCGGGTGGCGGTGCCCACGGACTCCGGCGAGGGGCCCGAGGGCGCGGCCCGCGGTGCCCGCCACGCCGCCTTCGACGAGGCTGCCGAGCGCCACGGGGCGCTCGCCGTCCTCCTGGCCCACACCCGCGACGACCAGGCGGAGCAGGTGCTCCTCGGCCTGGCGCGGGGTTCCGGCGCCCGCTCCCTCGCCGGCATGCCGGCGCGACGCGGCGCGATCGTGCGCCCCTTCCTCGCCGTGACCCGGGCCGAGACCGAGGCCGCCTGTGCGGCGTGGGGGCTCGAACCGTGGCGCGACCCCCACAACGCCGACCCGGGCTATCGCCGGGTGCGGGTCCGGCAGGCCCTCGCCGCGCTCGAGGACGATCTCGGTCCGGGGCTGGCGGCGGCCTTGGCGCGCACGGCGGACCTCCTGCGCGTCGACACCGACCACCTCGACGCGCTCGCGGACGACGCCCTCGCAGCCCTCGGTCCGACCGGCGAAGGTCGCGTCCGCTCCGTCCCCGTCGCGGCGCTCGCGACCCTCCCCGAGGCCGTGCGCTCGCGCGTCTGGCGGCGGCTCCTCATCAGCGCCGGCGCCCCCGCCGGATCGCTCTCGGCCGCCCACGTCACGGCGTGCGACGGGCTGCTCGTGCGGTGGCGCGGACAGGGCCCGATCGACGTCCCCGGCCCGCTGCACGTGGCCCGTTCGGGTGGGGCCGTCGTGATCGGGGACCGCGGTCTGCCGTCCCCGGGTGTTCAGCACCTCCCCGCCTCGGGTTGAATGGGACGGACCGCGACCGGATCCGACACCAGGAGAGCACGTGGACGCCAGCCACATGGGCAACGACATCGAGCAGGTCCTGATCACCGAGGAGGAGATCCAGGCCAAGCTCGCGGAGCTCGCGACGCAGATCTGGGCGGAGTACGAGGGCAAGGACCTGCTCCTCGTCGGCGTCCTCAAGGGCGCCGTCATGGTGATGGCGGACTTCATGCGCCACCTGCCCGGCACCGTCCCGATGGACTGGATGGCCGTCTCGTCCTACGGCTCGGGGACCAAGTCCTCCGGCGTCGTGCGCATCCTCAAGGACCTCGACAGCGACATCTCCGGCAAGCACGTCCTCATCGTCGAGGACATCATCGACTCCGGTCTGACGCTGAGCTGGATCCGCAGCAACCTCGAGTCGCGCTCGCCCGCGTCGGTCGAGATCCTCACCCTCCTGCGCAAGCCGGAGGCGGCGAAGGTCGAGATCGACACGAAGTGGGTGGGCTTCGACATCCCGAACGAGTTCGTCGTCGGTTACGGGCTCGACTTCGCCGAGCAGTACCGCAACCTGCGCGAGATCGTCACGCTCGCACCCCACGTCTACAGCTGATCCGGAACACGCGCCCCAGCCGGGGCGTTGAGTTCGGAACCGGCCCCTTCGCGGGTGCGGTGTAGTTTCATCCCACGACTGACGTCGCCGTCCCAGGCCGGGCCGGCCGACCATGACAGCAGGAGGGTCGGGCCCAGCCCGCTAGCCGTATGAACACCAAGAGCCTCGCACGCAAGCCACTCCTGTGGATCCTGCTGATCGCCGTCATGTTCGCGGTCGTCATGTCGTTCAACGACGGTGGGGGCTACGCCCGGGTCGACACCTCGGCCGCGGAGCAGCTCATCGAGGACGGCAAGGTCGAGAAGGCGCACTTCACGAGTGACAACGTCCTCGAGCTCGACCTCAAGGAGGGCCAGACCTACTCGTCCGGCCCCATCCAGAAGGCTGAGAAGGTCCGCACCGAGTACGTCGACGCCCGCGCGGAGTCCCTCGTCACGCTCGTCAACGACAAGGTCCCCGGCAAGTACGACGACACGATCGAGCACCCGAGTCTGCTCGGCAACCTCGCCCTCTCGATCCTCCCGCTCCTCCTCCTCGTCGGACTCTTCTGGTTCCTCATGAGCCAGATGCAGGGTGGCGGCAACCGCGTCATGCAGTTCGGCAAGTCCAAGGCGAAGCTCGCGACGAAGGACACCCCCAAGGTCACCTTCGCCGACGTGGCCGGCGCCCAGGAGGCCGTCGAGGAGCTCGAGGAGATCAAGGAGTTCCTCGCCGAGCCCGCGAAGTTCCTCGCCGTCGGCGCGAAGATCCCCAAGGGCGTCCTGCTCTACGGCCCTCCCGGCACCGGTAAGACCCTGCTGGCCCGCGCCGTCGCCGGCGAGGCCGGTGTCCCCTTCTACTCCATCTCCGGTTCCGACTTCGTCGAGATGTTCGTCGGTGTCGGCGCCTCCCGCGTGCGTGACCTCTTCGAGCAGGCGAAGGCGAACGCCCCGGCCATCGTCTTCGTCGACGAGATCGACGCGGTCGGTCGTCACCGCGGCGCCGGCCTCGGCGGCGGTCACGACGAGCGTGAGCAGACGCTCAACCAGCTGCTCGTCGAGATGGACGGCTTCGACGTCAAGACCAACGTCATCCTCATCGCCGCGACGAACCGTCCCGACATCCTCGACCCGGCGCTGCTGCGCCCGGGCCGCTTCGACCGGCAGATCGCCGTCGAGGCGCCCGACATGATCGGTCGCCATCGCATCCTCGAGGTGCACTCGGCCGGCAAGCCGATGGCGCCCGACGTCGACCTGCTCGCCGTCGCCCGCCGCACCCCCGGCTTCACCGGCGCCGACCTGGCCAACGTGCTCAACGAGGCCGCCCTGCTCACCGCGCGCAGCGACAAGCAGTTCATCGACGACGCAACCCTCGACGAGGCCATCGACCGCGTCATGGCCGGCCCGCAGAAGCGGACCCGGATCATGAGCGCCAAGGAACGCAAGATCACCGCGTACCACGAGGGTGGCCACGCGCTCGTCGCCGCGGCGATGAACCACACGGACCCCGTCACGAAGGTGACGATCCTGCCCCGCGGCCGCGCCCTCGGCTACACGATGGTCATGCCGCTCGACGACAAGTACTCGACGACGCGCAACGAGATCCTCGACCAGCTCGCCTACGCCCTCGGCGGTCGCGTCGCGGAGGAGATCATCTTCCACGACCCCACGACGGGCGCCGCGAACGACATCGAGAAGGCCACGAGCATGGCCCGCAAGATGGTCACCGAGTACGGCATGAGTGAGCGCGTCGGCGCCATCAAGCTCGGCCAGTCCCAGGGCGAGGTCTTCCTCGGCCGCGACATGGGCCACGAGCGGGACTACTCGGAGAAGGTCGCCGGGGTCGTCGACGAGGAGGTGCGTCGCCTGATCGAGGCCGCGCACGACGAGGCGTGGCACGCGCTGAACGACAACCGCGACATCCTCGACAACCTCGTCCTCGCGCTGCTCGAACACGAGACGCTCAACGCGAAGGAGATCGCGGAGATCTTCCAGGGCCTGGTCAAGCGCCCCGTGCGCCCGACCTGGTACAGCGCCGACCACCGCGGCCTCTCGGACCGTCCGCCGGTCCTGACCCCGGCCGAGGTCGAGGCGGCAGCTGCCGGCTCGGGTGCGCCCGCCGGTGCCGTCGAGCAGCCGGGTGACGCGTCGAAGGCCGCGGCCATCGACGAGGCCGCCGAGGCGCTCGCGGCCCCGGGTCACGTCGAGCACCCGCCGACGCAGGTGATCGAGGTCCCGGAGGGCAGCGTGGTGGACCCGGATGACCGGCACTGAGGCTGACGGGCAGTCGAAGGTCGACTTCGCCCGCGCGGAGGCGGCGGTCCGGGAGATCCTCCTCGCCATCGGTGAGGACCCCGACCGCGATGGCCTGAAGGACACCCCCGCACGGGTCGCCCGGGCCTACGGCGAGTTCTTCGCCGGGCTGCACCGCGACCCCGCCGAGGTCCTCGGGACGACCTTCGAGATCGACCACGAGGAACTCATCATCGTGCGGGACATCCCCGTCTACAGCACGTGCGAGCACCACCTCGTCCCCTTCCACGGCAAGGCGCACGTCGGCTACATCCCGGCGATCGACGGGCGCGTCACGGGTCTGTCGAAGTTGGCGCGACTCGTCGACCTCTTCGCCCGACGCCCTCAGGTGCAGGAACGGCTGACGACCCAGGTTGCCGACGCCCTCGTCCAGCACCTCGACGTGCAGGGCGTCATCGTCGTCGTCGAGGCCGAGCACCTGTGCATGTCCATGCGCGGCGTGCGCACCCCCGGCGCGAGCACGATCACCTCCGCGGTGCGTGGGCAGTTGCGGGACTCGGCCACGCGAGCCGAGGCCATGAGCCTGCTCCTGAACGGCAAGGGCTGACGCGACCGCGATGGTGATGACGGGACGACTCGGCGGTCTCGGCGATGACGCAGTGCGCACGCGCCCGCTGATGATGGGGGTCCTCAACGTGACCCCGGACAGCTTCAGCGACGGCGGGGAGTGGTTCACCCCGGAGGCGGCGCTCGCGCACGCCCAGGAGCTCCTCGAGGCGGGGGCCGACCTGCTCGACGTCGGCGGCGAGTCGACGCGTCCGGGGGCCGAGCGCCCCAGCGTCGACGAGGAGCTGCGTCGCGTCGTCCCGGTCGTCCGAGCCCTCGCCGACACGGGTGCGCAGATCTCGGTCGACACGATGCGTGCCGAGGTCGCTCGCGCGGCGCTCGAGGCCGGCGCCCACCTCGTCAACGACGTCAGCGGCGGGCTCGCCGACCCCGACATGGTGCCGTTCGTCGCGGAGGCGGGGGCCCCCTTCGTCGTCATGCACTGGCGCGGGCACAGCACCGACATGCAGTCACGGGCGCACTACGACGACGTCGTCGAGGACGTCCGCGCCGAGCTCCTTGGCCGCCTCGAGTCGCTCACCGACGCGGGCGTGCGGCTCGAGGACATCATCCTCGACCCGGGGCTGGGCTTCGCCAAGAGGGCCGAGCACAACTGGGCCCTGCTCGCCGGCCTCGACCGGATCACCGACCTCGGTCCCCGGGTGCTCGTGGGTGCCTCCCGCAAGACCTTCCTCGGGCGCGTCGGTCGCGCCGAGGACGACCTGCGTCCGCCGCTCGAGCGGGATGTCGCGACGGCCGTGACGACCCTGCACGCCGCCCGCCACGACGTCTGGTGCGTGCGGGTGCACGACGTGGCCGGGAGCGTGTCCGCCCTCGACGCCGCCGACGCCCTCGCGGCGGCGGAGGCCGCCCGCGCCGGCGGGCTGGGGCGCGGATGACGCCCGATCGGATCGTGCTGGCCGGCGTGCGGGCGCGCGGACACCACGGCGTCCTCGACCACGAGAAGCGCGACGGCCAGGAGTTCGTCGTCGACGTCGTCATGACCGTCGACCTCACGCGGGCCGGCGACACCGATGACCTCGAGCACACCGTGAACTACGCCGAGGTCGCGGCCGACGTCGTGCGCCGTGTCGAGGGCCCGTCCCTCGACCTCATCGAGGCCCTCGCGGACCAGATCGCCGGCGACGTCCTCGCACGCCCCCTCGTCGAGGCCGTCGAGGTCGTGGTGCACAAGCCGAGCGCGCCGGTCGGGGTGCCCTTCGGTGACGTTCAGGTCCGGATCAGTCGCGTGGCCCGGCGCCCCGTCGTCGTCGCGCTGGGAGCCAACCTCGGCCAGGCGCCGGAGACGTTGCGCAGCGCCCTGCTCGACCTCGGCGCAGGACCGATGCGGGTGGACGCCGTGGCCCCCTTCGTCGCGACCGACCCCGTCGGTGGCCCCGAGCAGCCCGACTACACCAACACCGTCGCCGTCGGGACG
Organism: Janibacter zhaoxuefangae; assembly: GCF_050271985.1. GTDB lineage: Bacteria > Actinomycetota > Actinomycetes > Actinomycetales > Dermatophilaceae. The sequence goes on from NZ_CP189849.1 coordinate 378,197, forward strand.
ACCTCGCTCTCGCCGTGGCACCTGCTCGAGGAGCTCCACGGCATCGAGGCACGGCACGGTCGGACCCGCGAGGTCCGCTGGGGTGCCCGCACCCTCGACCTCGACCTCATCCAGTACGGGGACCCCCGCACCGGCGACGACGTCGTCTCGGCGGACCCCGCATTGACCCTTCCGCACCCGCGCGCTCACGAGCGCGCCTTCGTCCTGCAGCCGTGGACGGCCGCCGACCCGGACGCCGAGCTGCGCACCGAGTGGGGCGTCGTGCCCGTGTCGGACCTGCTGCGGTCGGTCGGGACCGACGGCGTGCGCGAGATGCCGGAGGAACCGACGTGGTGACGCGCGGAGTCCGTGTGGCGCACGTCGGTGCCGTGGCCCTCGCGATGTTCTTCGGCTCGTGGCTGCTCGGCCTGCTCTGGGAGCGCTCCGGGCACTCACCCCTGCTGGTGCCGTGGTCGAGCGTCGCCTTCAACGTCGCGATCGCGATCGCGCTGCTCGCCTTCGGTTGGCCCGTGCGGCGCTACCAGCACAGCGAGAAGGGGCGTTCGCTCGACGGTCTGCGGGCCGCTCGCACCCTGGCCCTGGCCCAGGCCGGGGCGCTGACCGGTGCGGCCATCGTCGGTGTGTGGCTGGGACAGCTGGTCCTGCTCGCGCCCGACCTCGACCTGCGGGCCTATCAGGCGATCGCGTGGCGCTTGGTTGCTGCGGTGGTCTCCGGCGTGGTGGTCATCGTGGCCGGTCTCGTCGTGCAGGGCTGGTGCCGCGTCCGTCGCGGCCCCAAGGACGACGACGTCGATCCGGGCCGGGCTGCGGCGCGGCGCGGCGACTGACGCCGGAGGCCCAGGACTCCCGGACGTGGGCCGGTGAACTCAGACCGGCTCGGCCCAGACCACCCAGTTGCCCTCGTAGTGGCCGTCGTCGATCGGGGTCGTGGGGTCGCACGTGATCAGGCGCAGGACCGGCGTCGGACTGTCCCAGTCCCAGATCGTCTCATCCTTGGGTACGGCCGCCTTGCTCACGGCCTCGCTGCGCGTGACGGCGAAGGTCGCGTCCTCGCCGCTGTCGTAGGTGACCGTCACTCTGGCCCCCGGTCGCACTGACGGTAGCTGCGCGAAGACGTCGGGCTGCCCGTCGTGGTCGATGTGACCGACGAGGATGCTGGCCCCCTTCGAGCCGGGCAGTGCCCACCCGTCCTCGGCGTACCAGCCGGCGGTGCCGTAGGGCGGCGCGAGTTCCCCGTTGTCCTTGAGGAGGGTCGGCTCGAGCGAGGCGTCGACGACGTCGGCACCGGCCGTGCTCACCCGGACCCGCGTCGGCGTGCCCGCCGGGGCAGCCGTGCGCGGCCGGGTGGACGTGCTGCTGCGGGGTGACGACGACGGGGACGGCGATGTCGACGACGGACCGGTGGACGACGGACCGGTCGACGTCGATGGCGACCCGGACGTGCGCTCACCGGGAGTGACGCCGCTGCTCGCGGTGTCGGTCGAGGAGGAGAGGTGCTCGTAGGTCGCGACGGCGGCGATGGCGAGGAGGGCGAGGGCCGCTGCGGCCACCACCAGGCGCATCCGGGTGCGCCGCCGATCCGCACGACGCTCACGGCGGCTTGCGCGGGGCGATGTCACGGGCGGTGTGGGGCTGACCGGGGGCATGGGCCTACTTGTCGACGTCGCCCACGACGAAGAACATCGACCCGAGGATCGAGACCATGTCGGCGACGAGAGTCCCCGGCAGCACCTCGCCGAGGACCGCGACGTTGTTGAAGGAGGCCGAGCGCAGCTTCAGCCGCCACGGGGTCTTCTCGCCCCGCGACACGAGGTAGTAGCCGTTGAACCCGAGGGGGTTCTCCGTCGCCGTGTACAGCTCGCCCTCGGGGACCTTGAGGACCTTGGGGAGCTTCTGGTTGACGGGCCCCTGCGGCAGCGTGCCGAGTCGGTCGACGCAGGCCTGGGCGAGGTCGAGGCTCACGGTCGTCTGCTCGAGGAGCACCTCCAGGCGCGCGAGGCTGTCGCCCTCCGTGCGGGTGACGACCCGACCCGGCCCACCGGGGGCGAAGAGCTCGCCGTAGGCGAGGTAGGGGCTGTCGCGACGGAGGTCGACGTCGACACCGGAGGCGCGAGCGATCGGCCCGGAGACCCCGTAGCCGTGGATCACCTCCGGCGAGAGCACCCCCACGCCGCGCGTGCGGGCGTGCAGGATCTCGTTGCCGATGAGCATGGACTCGAGGTCGGGCAGGCGCCGCCGCACCGCGGCGATGGCCGCGGACACCCGGCCCAGCCACCCCGCGGGTACGTCCTCCTTGAGGCCCCCGACCCGGTTGAACATGTAGTGCATCCGGCCGCCGGAGGCCTCCTCCATGACGGCCTGGAGCTCCTCGCGCTCACGGAAGGAGTAGAAGATCGGGGTGATCGCACCGAGCTCGAGCGGGTAGGACCCGAGGAACATGAGGTGGTTGAGCACGCGGTTGAGCTCGGCCAGGAGGGTGCGCAGCCACACCGCCCGCTCGGGGACCTCCATGCCGAGCATCTGCTCGACGCCCAGGACGACCCCGAGCTCGTTGGCGAAGGCGGACAGCCAGTCGTGGCGGTTGGCCAGCACGATGATCTGGCGATAGTCGCGCACCTCGAAGAGCTTTTCGGCGCCGCGGTGCATGTAGCCGACGATCGGATCGGCCGAGATGATCCGCTCGCCGTCGAGCACGATCTTGAGGCGGAGGACTCCGTGGGTGGCCGGGTGCTGGGGCCCGATGTTGAGCGTCATGTCCGCGCTCGCGAAGCCTCCGGCGCCGACCCCCACGGTCAGTCCCCGGGTGCCCGCCGAGGTCCTGACCCCGTCCGAGTGCGTGCTCATTCGCCCAGTCTGCCGCACGGCGGGTCGCCTGCGTCGTCCGCGTCTTCGGCGGGGGCGTGTGGGCCGACGGGGACGCGTCGTACCCTCGCAGGATGACCGCCAGCACCGCCTCCGACGGCGCCTCCTCGGCAGCCGCCCGCTTCGACGCCGCGACCGTCCTCGACCTCACGGATCCGGCCGTCGTCGCGGACCCCTATCCCGCCTTCGCCGCCATCCGCGCCCAGGCGCCCGTCGCCTGGCACTCGGGGCTCGACGCGTGGATCACGACGTCGCACGAACTCACGGGTGCGGCGCTGCGCGACCGCAAGCTCGGGCGCATCTTCGAGCCCCGTGAGCCGGAGTCGGAGTGGGCGACCTTCAACTGGTTGCACGCGGACTCCATCCTCGACAGCGAGCCGCCCAAGCACACCCGCCTGCGGCGCCTCGTCGCCGGGGCCTTCGCCCGCGGGCACGTGCAGCGGCTCGCCCCGCGGATCGAAGAGATCGCGGGCCGACTGCTCGACGAGGCGCTGGCCGGGGCCGGGCCCGACGGCAGCTTCGACGTCATCGCGTCCTACGCCGAGCCCCTGCCCGTCCTCGTCATCGCCGAGTTGCTCGACTGGCCCGAGGAGGACCGTCACCTGCTCCGGCCGTGGAGCCAGGCCATCGTGGCGATGTACGAGGTCGACCGCACGCCCGAGCAGGAGGTCGCGGCGAGGGCCGCCTCACAGGAGTTCGCCGAGTACGTCGAGCGCCTCGCCGCACAGCGGTCCACGTCCCCGGGCGACGACCTCCTGAGCGACCTCGTCCAGGCTCGCGATGGCTCCGACCGGCTCTCGACCCACGAACTCGTGGCGACGGCCGTGCTGCTGCTCAACGCCGGACACGAGGCCAGCGTGAACGGCTTCGGCAACGGTCTGCACTCGTTCCTCACGGCCCCCGAGCGCCCGAGCGTCGACCCCGGCGACCCGCGGGCGATCGAGCGGCTCGTCGAGGAGCTCCTCCGCCACGACAGCCCCCTGCACCTCTTCGTCCGCACGACGATCGCGCCGACCGAACTCGGCGGCGTCGCGCTCGCGCCAGGCGACCGCGTCTGCACGCTGCTCGGGGCCGCCAACCGCGACCCCGCCGTGTTCGACTCGCCCGACACCTTCGATCCGACGCGGGCGAGCAACCCGCATCTCGCCTTCGGCCTCGGCATCCACTTCTGCCTCGGTGCCCCGTTGGCCCGCCTCGAACTGCAGATCTCCACCGCGACCCTGCTCTCTCGGCTGCCGCGGTTGGAGATCGTCGAGGCTCGTCAGCGACCGACCTTCGTGCTGCGAGGGTTCGAGCGACTGGTCGTGCGTCTCGCGTGACGAGGACACCCGCCGTCCGACGGGGTGTGCTCGTCGGCGTCGCCCTGCTCGTCATCCTCGCGCTCGTTGCGGTGTGGGCCCTGCGCCGGTTGCAGGAGCCCGAGCCGATCCCGCTCGCGGAGGCGGTCACCGTGGAGCAGCCCGAGGCGCTGGCGGCGTGGCACGAGGCCGTCGCGGAGGCGGATGAGCAGGAGGCGACGATCGCCGTGCTCGGGGACTCCAACGCGGAGGGGGCGACGCTGGGGGACGACCTGTCCCTGCGCTACCTCGACCGACTCCAGTCGATGCTGCGTGAGCGGAGCGACTTGGCGGGCTGCCCCGTGCGCCCGCGCGGATTCCACGGGACGACGTCCGTCGTGCCGCCGTGGTACGAGGCCGGCACCCTGCCCAAGCCCGCGCAGACGAGGCCCGCGCAGCGCGCCTACACGCAGGGGCCCGGGGGTCGCGCCCTCCAGCTCGGCGTCGGCGGCTCGGTGACCTGGCGGGTCGACGCGGACGAGGTCCAGCTCGGCTATCGCACCTCTCCGACCGCGGGACGACTGCAGGTCGTCATCGACGGTCGGGTCGTGGCCGACCTCGTCACTCGGTCCGCGCGGTCGGAGCGTCGGGTCTGGGAGCGCGAGCTCGCGGCGGGGGAGCACAGCGTGACGGCGCGACACGTGGCCGATCCGGCGACGTCATCAGCGCCGGACGACACCGCCGTCACGGTCACCGACCTCACGCCCTACGCCGGCGACCGCGGCCGATGCGTGCACGCTCATGACGTGGCCCACTCCGGCATCGCCGCCCACGACATCGTCGACAACCCCGCCTACCTGCAGGACTCTCTCGCTGTCGAGCCCGATCTGCTCGTCCTCCCGCTCGGCTTCAACGACGCCGCCGACGGGCGCACGCCCGAGCAGTTCGTGGGTGACCTCGCCTCGCTCATCGCCCAAGCGCGAGCCCACGGTCACGACGGATCCGTGCTCATCCTTTCGATGTTCACCCCTGCCAGTGAGGGCGACTGGCCGGCGCCGTGGACCGACTATGCGCAGCACATGCGGCGGCTGGCGCGCACGAGCGACGCCGCCTTCGTCGATCTCGCGCGGGTGATGCCGCCGGTGCGCGGGGACCGCACGGGCCTCTACTCCGACCGGGTGCACGTGAGCGCCGCGGGGCACGCCCGGATCGCCGAGCTCCTCCTGCCGTCGCTGCTGCCGCCGCAGGAGCGCTCCGCGTCCTGACTGCGATTCAGCTCGCGCTCGACCCCTGGATGGCGAAACGTCGCCCGGTGATCCCGTCGGGCTCGATCCGCACGACGAGGGGTTTGGCGCCGTCCTCCCAGGGGAAGACCGGCAATTCGAGCGACTCGAGGACCTCGTGGAGGCGGCGCAGTTGCGTGGCGACGCCCGTCACGACGACGCTCCACGCCAGGCCCGTTGCGGCATCGACACCATCGGCCTCGAAGGCGACGGGTTGCCCGTCGGCGGCCGCGAGCTTGGTGCCTTCGGCCGTGCGGAACACGACCGACCCCTGATCGACGGCGTGGTTCACCGGGAAGATCTTGGGACGCCCGTCGACGACCACGGCGAGCCGGCCGTAGGGGACCCCACGCAGGAGGTCGAGGCACGTCGCGGTGCTGAGGTGCTCGGTGCCGGGCGCGGTGGTCATGACTCCAGCCTGCCCCCGTGCGGCATCACCCACAAGGGGAATCGCGTCATCCGCGGGGTGCTCGGGCCATCGCCCAGTGGAAGTCGCCGAGTCCGGGGCCGGTGAGGGACGCCGCATACGAAGCCCTGGCGAGCGCCCGGAGGTAGCCGGCGGGGTCGGTCCGGGCGAGCTCGATCGGAGGCCGGGCGCCACTCACGCCGAGGTCGCGAAGGGCGGCCCGCTGGGTCGTGACGCTGTCGGCGCCCAGCGAGTCGGTGGCGACGTGGGCCGTGAGGTCGCAGCGCCCGTCGGGGACCGGCGGGCACTGCACCCCGTTCGCATAGCCCGTGAGCGAGCCCCCTTCGGGGCGGGTCGCCCGCGAGTGCCCGTAGTCCATGACGACGATGAGGCCGCGGGGGAAGCGAGCCAGCAGGGCGGCGAAGGCGGCGTCGCGGCTGCGACCGATCTCGACCCGGGCGCCGGGCGGGTATCCGTCGCGCCCCGCGGGCCACCAGCGCCGAGCCCAGTCGAGGTCCTCGCCGGTCAGCGGTGCACCGTGGGACTCGGTGCCGTCCTCGTCGACGAGGAGTTCACGCAGGATCCCGTCGGCGCCGGCGCGGGCGATCGTGCACGGGACGACGTCGAGCCATTCGTTGGCGATGACGAGCGCCCGGGCGGGGTCGTCCACCCAGCCCGTCGCCTCGGGGAGTCCGGTGCCGCCGGGGGAGCGGTGCCACCGGACACGGTCGTCGAGTCCCTCGGGCCGCTCGACGACGTCCACGCCCACGAGCCGGGTCGTGTCCGGCGCGATCCGCGCGATCGCCGACAGCAGCTCCCCGCGCCCGCACCCGACGTCAACGATCGTCGTCAGCCCCTCGCGCTCGGCCAGGCGCACCATCGCCTCGGCGAGTACCTCGCCGGCGGGGCCGTGGGAGGAGGTCGTGAAGTGGCCGGCCGGTCCGAGGGACTCGCGATAGAACCCCGCGGGTCCGTAGAGCGCGTCATGCCAGGCCTCCCGCCAGGGGCGAGGCGGCGGCGGTCCGGTCGGGGTCACGAGGTGACGCTAGCGTTCTCGGGGTGAGCGACCCGAAAGACCCACCCCGGCTGCGCATCGGTGTCATCGGCGCCGGCCGCGTCGGTGCCGTCCTCGGCGCTGCCCTGCACCGGGCCGGCCACCACGTCGTCGCCGTCTCGGCCGTCAGTGATGCCAGCCGGGAGCGCGCGGAGATGCTGCTCCCCTTCGCGGAGGTCCGGCCCGTCGACGAGGTCGTCGCCGGGGCTGATCTCGTGCTCCTGGCCGTGCCCGACGACGTCCTCGAGGACCTCGTCGCCGGACTGGCCCGGGCGCACGTGTGGCGTCCCGGACAGCTCGTGGCGCACACCTCCGGCCGCCACGGCGTGGCCCCCTTCGCTCCGGCCATGGATGTCCCCGTGCTGCCCCTGGCCCTGCATCCCGCGATGACCTTCACGGGAACGGCGCTCGACGTCGAGCGACTCCAGGGGTGCTGCTTCGGCGTGACCGCGCCGACCGACCTGCGCCCCGTCGCCGAGGCGCTCGTCCTCGAGATGGGTGGCGAGCCGGTCTGGGTGGCGGAGGACGACCGTGTCCGGTACCACGCGGCCCTCGCGCACGGCTCGAACCACCTCGTGACGCTCGTGGCCCAGGCGGCGGACATCCTGCGCGCCACCGGGATCGAGGCACCCGACCGGGTGCTCAGCCCGCTGCTCACCGCGGCCCTCGACAACGCCCTGCGTCAGGGTGATGCAGCCCTCACCGGGCCCGTCGCACGCGGCGACGTCGGTACGGTGGGCGCGCACCTGCGCCAGCTGGACGGGCTCGCGCCCGACATCCGGGCTACCTACGTCGCCCTCGCCCGCGCCACCGCGGAGCGAGCCAAGGCCTCGGGTCGACTCTCCCCGCGGCTGGCCGACCCGCTGCTGGACACCCTCGCCGACTCGGAGGACACGTGAGCGAGAACCCCACCCCGGCCGTCGCCCGGACCCGCGAGGAACTGCGCGCCGAGCGTGCGCGCCTCGACGACGGGGACGTCGCCGTCGTCATGACGATGGGCGCGTTGCACGAGGGGCACGCCCGTCTCATCCGGGTCGCGCGAGAGCGTGCCCGGCACGTCATCGTGACGATCTTCCTCAACCCCCTCCAGTTCGGGCCGAAGGAGGACCTCTCGCGCTACCCCCGCACCTTCGACGCCGATCTGGAGATCTGCCGGGCGGAGGGAGTCGACCTCGTCTTCGCCCCGACCCCGGACGTCATCTATCCCGACGGTGACCCCGGCGTGCGGATCAGCGCCGGGCCGCTCGGCGACGTCCTCGAGGGGGCCTCGCGCCCGGGCCACTTCGACGGGGTGCTCACGGTCGTCGGCAAGTTGCTGCACCTGACCCGCGCCGACTCGGCGTACTACGGCCAGAAGGACGCACAGCAGTTGCTGCTCATCCGCCGGATGGTTCGGGACCTCGACATGCCGGTCGAGATCGTGTCGGTGCCGACGGTGCGCGAGGCGGACGGTCTGGCCATGAGCAGCCGCAACACCTACCTGTCCGAGTCCGACCACGAGGTCGCCCTCGCGCTGTCGCAGGCCCTTCGGGCCGGGGCGCAGGCAGCTCCCGAGGGGCCGTCGGCCATCCGCCGCGCGGCCCGGGCCGTCCTCGTCGCCGAGCCGCTCGCGCAGGTCGACTACCTCGTCCTCGTCCACCCGACCACGCTCCAGGATGTCCCCGATTGGTACCGCGGGGAGGCGCTCCTCGCGGTGGCCGCGAAGGTCGGCACGACCCGACTCATCGACAACACGCCGGTCGTCGTCGGGCCGGGTGGCGGCGCGCTGGACGTCTTCAGCGGCGTCGAGTCCGCCCCGGGCACCTGACCACCGGCCACGTAGAGAGACACCCATGCAGCGCTTCATGCTCCACTCGAAGATCCACCGAGCCACGGTGACGCAGGCCGATCTGCACTACGTCGGCTCCCTCACCATCGACCGGGACCTGATGGACGCGGCGGACCTGTGGCCGGGCCAGCAGGTCGACGTCGTCGACGTCGACAACGGGAACCGGCTGACGACCTACGCCATCGAGGGGGAGCGGGGCAGCGGCATCATCTGCATCAACGGCGCGGCCGCGCGACTCATCTCGCCCGGCGACACCGTCATCATCATCAGCTATGCCGCGATGGACGAGCAGGAGGCGCGGACGTTCGAGCCCGGGGTCGTCTTCGTCGACGCGAACAACCGGATCGTCGAGGTCGGGCACGACGTCGGCGACGTGCCGGCCGGCTTCGGCCTCTTCACCTCGGCCGTCACGCACGGGGGGCGCTGACCGTGGGGGTGACCGAGCGCGCGGTCGAGCACGGCGTGCTCTGCCTGCCCGAAGGTCGCCCGCGCGCGGCCGCGCTCGTCCTCAGCGGCTCGAGCGGCCGGGTGGAGGCGTCGCGGGCGCGGGTCCTCGCCGAGCACGGCGTCGCGGCGCTGGCCGTGCGGTGGTTCGGCGACGAGGGACAGCCGCCGACGCCGACGGAGGTGCCGGTCGAGTCGATCGCCGAGCACGTCACCACACTGCGCGAGTACGCCGACCGGATCATCGTGCTCGGCACGAGCTACGGCGCGGCGGCGGCCATGCTCGTCGGCATCGCGGACCCGCGGGTCGACCTCGTCGTGGCGATCGCGCCGACGACGGTCGTCTGGGCGACGCCCGACCAGCACGACGACGGCACCCCGGTGCACCGCTCGCAGTTCACCTGGCACGGCGACCCGCTGCACTTCGTGCCCTACGTCGATCAGACCGCGTGGCGCGGCCCGGACTTCACGACGACGCGCCAGTTGCACGAGGCCTCGCTACGCTCGCACCCCGGCCTGGTCGGGCGTGCCCGGATCGTCGTCGAGGACATCTCGGCCGACCTCCTCCTCGTCGCCGGGGGCGATGACCGGGTCTGGCCATCCGCCGTCGCGGCGCAGGAGATCCGCGAGCGACGCACCGGCAGCGGTGCGGGCACGCGGCTGCTCATCCACCCCCGCGCCGGGCACCGGGTGCTCCTGCCGGATGAGGACATCCCGCCGCCGCCGCGGATGGCGCACGGCGGCACACCGGAGGCGGACCGCGAGCTCGGCGCTCAGGTTCTCGAGGCCATCGTCGACTGGCTCTGAGGGGCTGCCCCGGCAACAGCCCGCGGGCGGTCCGGGGTGCCTGTCCGCCGCCGGTAAACTCGCGGCGTGACCGATGCGCCCCAGACCCAGCCCGAGATCGACCTGCCCGAGCAGATCCGGATCCGCCGGGAGAAGCGCGATCGCCTCCTCCGTCAGGGCCGCGAGGCCTACCCCGTGCACGTCCCGCGCACCCACACCCTTGCCGAGGTCCGCGAGGGCTGGGCCCACCTCGAGACCGGCGAGGAGACGCAGGACGTCGTCGGCGTCGCCGGCCGGGTCATCTTCGTGCGCAACACGGGCAAGCTCGCCTTCGCGACCCTCCAGGAGGGGATCGGCACCCGGCTGCAGGTCATGCTCAGCCTCGCCGAGGTCGGGGAGGACGCACTGGCCGCCTGGAAGGCCGACGTCGACCTCGGTGACCACGTCTTCGTCGAGGGCCGCGTCATCAGCTCGCGCCGCGGCGAGCTGTCCGTCATGGCCACTCGCTGGGAGATGGCAAGCAAGGCGCTGCGCCCGCTGCCGGTGCTGCACAAGGACCTGTCGGAGGAGGCCCGCGTGCGTCAGCGCTACGCCGACCTCGTCGTCCGCCAGGAAGCGCGCGACATGGTCCGGACCAAGGCCGGCATCCTGGCCGCCATCCGCCGCTGCCTCGAGGACCGGGGTTATCTCGAGGTCGAGACGCCCGTTCTCCAGTTGGTCCACGGCGGCGCTGCGGCCCGCCCCTTCAACACGCACATGAACGCCTTCGATCAGGGCATGTCGCTGCGCATCGCTCTCGAGCTCAATCTCAAGAAGGCCGTCGTCGGCGGCGTCGACAAGGTTTATGAGATGGGGCGCATCTTCCGCAATGAGGGTGTCGACGCCACGCATTCACCTGAATTCACGATGCTCGAGGCATATCAGGCGTATGGGGACCAAGGCACCATTGCCGATTTGATGCGCGACCTCTATCTGGCCGCCGCGGACGCGAGCGGATCCCGGATCGTCGAGACCGAAGCCGGCACGGTCGATCTCGATGGTGAGTGGCGTTGGCTGCCGGTCTACGACGGCATCTCCGAGGTCGTCGGGGAGACCGTGACGATCGAGACCCCCGTGGAGCGGCTGCGCGAGATCGCGGCGGCCCACGACGTCGAGATCGATCCCGCGTGGGGCGGTGAGAAGGTCGCCCTCGAGCTCCTCGGTGAGCTGGTCGAGCCGACGCTCCTGCAGCCGACCTTCCTGTGCGACTACCCCGCGAGCGCCCAGCCGCTGGCGCGCCCGCACCGGGAGAAGCCCGGCCTCATCGAGGCCTGGGACCTCATCATCGCCGGCGTCGAGCGCGGCACCGGGTTCTCCGAGCTCGTCGACCCCATCATCCAGCGCGAGGTGCTCACCGCCCAGTCGCTGCGGGCGGCCGCGGGTGACGCCGAGGCCATGCAGCTGGACGAGGACTTCCTCCGGGCGCTGGAGTACGGGGCGCCGCCGATGGGCGGTCTCGGCCTGGGTATCGACCGACTCGTCATGTTCTTCACCGGGGCCAACATTCGCGAGACCCTGCTCTTCCCGCATCTCAAGCCGGAGGCCTGAGCATGGATACCTGGATGTCCTACGTCATTGCGCTGGTGCCGACCGTCGGTTTGGGTCTGCTCTTTTTCTTCGTCATCAAGTACATGCTCGAAGGGGACCGTGCGGAGCGTCGCGCCCACGCGATCTGGGAATCGGAGCAGCGACGTGCGGCGGAAAAGGAAGCCGGCACCACGCCTCCCGCCGAATGATTTCGCACGCCGATGATCGACTCTCGTGATGGATGTCGGCGGTATGACATTGTTGTGACGTGCATTCTCGGCCTATATTGAGTCGAAAGGCATTGTTCATCTCCGAAAGAGGTATCACTGCAATGGCACAGCGCGTACAGGTCGTCCTCGAGGACGACCTCGACAAGTCCCCGGCCGACGAGACGGTGACCTTCGCCCTTGACGGCGTCACCTACGAGATCGACCTCAATGCCGCCAACGCCGCTCGGCTGCGCGACGACTTCGCCACCTGGACGGGCCACGCCCGCCGCGTGACCGGTCGCCGCTCCACGGGTCGGCGCGCCGCCGCCGGCACGTCGGGCGACCGCAAGAACGAGCTCGCCGCCATCCGCGAGTGGGCCCGGGCCAACGGCCACCAGGTGTCCGACCGCGGCCGCATCAGCGCCGAGATCCAGGACGCCTACGCCGCGGCCAACCGCTGACGGTGCCACTCGACGAGCCCGGTCCCGAGCTGACGCTCGTGGCCGGGCTCCTCGATGCCCGGTTGCCGTGGACGGGAGTCGCGCCCACGCGTCTGGCCGTGGGGTGGAGCGAGATCCTCGAGGCCCAGGTCCGCGGTGAGGACCCGACGGCTGGCTGGCGCGCGGCGGTGGGTGCCCAGATGACGCGGCAACACGGGGTCCCCGCGCCGGCCCGGACACCGAGCGCGATGGTGCTCCAGTGGTGCCTCGAGGTGCCGGCGACCCTGTTGACCATGGTCGCGGTGCTCGGGCCCTGGCGGGTGGCGCTGGAGGACGTGTCCTTCGCGCTCGACCCCGTGGGGCTGTTCCCGGCGACCTTCGGGCTGTCCGCCGTGGCGCCTGCGCCGGGCGACATCCCGGCTCGGCTGCGGGCCGCCGAGGTCGAGTACCTGACGGCGGCCCACCGTCTCGCCGCCACCTACGACAGCGGCGTCAAGACGTCCTCCCGGCAACGAACCGGGATGGTCGACGACATGTGGGCGATGGCGCAGGACCGGGCGCGCCGCGCCGTCCTGCCGCCCCCGCATCCGGACCCGGGGCCGCGGGTGTCCTGTTGCTTCCTCTTCGCGCTGCCCGGCATGCGCGAGTGCCAGGCCTGCCCGCGCCAGACGACCCGCCCCTGATCCCCGGAGGGACCGGCCCGACTCAGAAGGTCTCGGTGACCTTGTGCAGTCCGCGCGGTCGGTCCGGGTCGTACCCCCGGCCCGTGGCCATCCCGAGGGCCAGCCGTTGCAGCGGGATGATCTGGGCGATCGGGGCGAACTGCTCGTCCATGGCGGCCGGCAGATCGATCCGCACGTCGCTCCCGACGACCGACGGTGGGGCCACGAGGCAGACGTCCGCTCCGCGCTCGCGGAGTCGCTCGAGGACAGGCACGAGAGCGTCGCCGCCGGGCCCCTCGGGCACGATCGTCACGACCGGTCGGTCGGCGTCGATCATGGCAAGGGGGCCGTGCAGGAGGTCCGCACCCGAGAAGGCGTGCGCGGACAGGTAGCACGTCTCCATGAGCTTGAGCGCCGACTCGCGGGCCGTCGGATAGGCGTAGCCGCGGGACGTCGTCACGAGCTTGTCGACGAAGCGGTAGCGGGCGATGACGTCGTCGACGCCGTTGGCGATCAGGGCAGCCTCGGCGTGGTCCGGGACGGCGGCCGCAGCGTCGGTGGGGCGCCCGGCGATCGCGGTGATGAGCAGCCACAGGTTGAGCAGGCTGGCGGTGTAGGTCTTCGTCGCCGCGACCGACGTCTCGGGGCCGGCGAGCATCGGCAGCGTGAGTTCGGCCGCCGCGGCCAAGGGGGAATCGGCCACGTTCGTCAGGGCGACCGTGAGCGCCCCGGCCTCGCGCGCGGCCGTCGTCGAGGCAACGAGATCGGGCGAGCCGCCGGACTGGCTGACGACGATCCACAGCACGCCATCCAGCCGCGGCCGGGTCCCGTAGGTCGTGTAGACGGAGGTCGAGACGAGGCCCGCCGGCAGGCCCAGGACCGTCTCGACGAGGTACTTGGCATAGATGCACGCGTGATCGGAGGTGCCGCGCGCGGCGAGGAGCACCATCCGGGGCGCGGCGGCCCGCACCCGGGCGGCGACCTGCTCGATCGCCTCGGGGGCCTCCTCGAGGACGTGCCGGAGGACGGCGGGTTGTTCGGCGATCTCCGCCGCCATGAGGGCGCCGGGCTGGGCGGGAGCGGTGGGGGACTCGGTCATCGTCAGAGGCAGCTTTCGGCGAGGCGGGATGGGTGGAGGGTCAGAGCAGGTCGGCCAGCAGGTCGCCGTGCTCCGCGACGCGATCGAGGACCTCGTCGAACATGACGTGCTCGAGCGCGCCGGGCCGTTCGGCGCCGGCCTCGATCTCGGCCCACGTGCGCGGAGCCGCGACCCGCGGGAGCTCGCGACCACGCAGTGAGTAGGGGCAGATGGTCGTCTTGGCGGCCACGTTCTGCGACCAGTCGAGAAAGACCTTGCCCGGGCGAAGCGATTTCGTCATCTTCCACAGGACGAGGTCGGGGTGCTTCTTCGTCATCTCCTGGGCGAGCTGTTGCGCGAGGTCGCGGACCTGCTCCGAGGTCAGGTCGCCGCCGAGCGCGGCGTAGAGCTGCATGCCCTTGCTGCCACTGGTGACGGGGAAGAGGTCGAGCCCGAGTGTCCCGAGGCGCTCGCGGAGGTGGAGCGCGACGACGGCGCACTCGTGGAGCCCGGCCGGCTTGCCCGGATCGAGGTCGATGACGAGCCGGTCCGGGTTGAGCCGATCGCCGTCCTCGTCCACCTGCCACTGGGGGACGTGAAACTCCAGCGAGTTGAGGTTCGCGAGATACGTCAGTGCGGGCAGGTCGTCGACGAAGGGGTAGGTCACGTCGTCGATCGCCACGGACCGCAACCACGACGGCGCCCCCGAGGGGAGGTTCTTCTCGAAGAACATCGTCGGGTCCTCGACCCCGTGCGGCCAGCGCACCCTTGTCACCGGACGCTGCGCGAGGTGGGGCAGCATGACCGGTGCGATCCGCGCGTAGTAGTCGAGCACCTCCGCCTTCGTCGTCTCCGTCGCGGGGTACATCACCTTGTCGAGGCTGGACAGCTTGAGGCGCCGCCCCTCGATCTGGACGATGGTCGTGCCGGGCTCAGGCATCGGTGAGATCCTCGGGATCGAGATCGTGGCGGACCCCCACGTAGGTGGGCTGCCGCAGCCGGCCACCGTCGGTGTGCCCCAGGCTGAGGGTGTCGATGACGATCCGGGGTTCGACCCACGTCGCGCCGGCGGCGTCGAGCCGTGGCACCTCGTCGCTGAAGGGGGGCGACGCGCGGGTCAGCGGAGCGAGCAGCTCGGCGAGCGACGTGGCCGCGCGGCCGGCGATGCCGCTGCCCATCCGGCCGGCGTAGCGCCACCCACCTTCGCCGTCGGGGACGCCGAGCAGCACGGCGCCCAGGCGCCCGGGCGAGTCCTTCTCGGGACGCCACCCGCCGATGACGGCCGAGTGCGTCACCCGGTGGGCGGACTTGCGCCAGTCCTCGGACCGCCGGCCGGCCGCGTAGGCCGCGGTCCGGCGTTTGCTCACGATGCCCTCCAGCCCCTGGTCCCGGGTGGCCTCGAAGAGGCCGGGGCCGTCGTCGTGGGTGGGTGGGACCTGCCAGTGGGGACCGCTCAACTCCAGCCGCTCGAGCAGGGCCCGTCGATCGCTCCAGGGCATGCCCGTGAGGTCCTGCCCGAAGAGCCGGAGCAGGTCGAAGACCATGAGCGTCACGGGGCGGGCGGCCATGAGGCGTTCGGCGCGACGCCGGTCCTTGACGTGCATTCGCTCGGCCAGGGCACCGAAGGAGGGGCGCCCGTCCGCGAGCGCGACGATCTCGCCGTCGACCAACAGGTCGTCGTAGCCGCTGCCCAGTCCGGCCAGCTCGGGGAAGGACGCCGTGACGTCGTTGCCGTTGCGCGAGGCGAGGGTCGTCACCCCGTCGCTCACGTCCGCCAGGACCCGCATCCCGTCCCACTTCACCTCGTGCACCCACTCCGGGCCGGTGGGTACGGCGGTGGCGGTCGTCGCGAGCATGGGATGCACGAGCCCATCTTGGCCCACCCCGCCGGGACTCGTCCTGCGCCCACGTCCGCCGTAGGCTCAGCAGGTCGGGTCGTCGTCGCGAAAGGTCTGTGCCATGCGTGCCATCTGGAAGGGTGCCGTCTCGTTCGGGCTCGTCAACGTCCCGATCCGTCTCTACTCCGCCACCGAGAACCACGACGTGCAGTTCCGGCAGGTCCACCGTGAGGACGGCGGCCGGATCAAGTACCAGCGGACGTGCTCGATCGACGGCGAGGTCGTGGCCTTCGACGACATCGCCAAGGGTTACGAGACCGCGGACGGCGACATGGTCGTGCTCACCGATGAGGACTTCAAGGACCTGCCGGCGCGCACGTCGAAGGAGATCGCCGTCAAGCAGTTCGTGCCGGCGGACCAGATCGACCCCATCTACCTCGACAAGTGCTACTACCTCGAGCCGGACAAGTCCGCGACGAAGCCCTACGTCCTGCTGCGCGACGCGCTCGCGAAGGCGGACCGGATGGCGATCGTCACCGTCTCGATCCGCACCCGCATGACGATGGCCGTGTTGCGCGTCAAGGACGGTGTCATCGTCATGCAGACGATGCTGTGGCCGGATGAGGTCCGGGCTGCGGACTTCGCCAACATCGACGAGGACCAGCACGCCACGGCGCAGGAGCTCGCCATGGCCGAGACCCTGATCGACCAGCTCGCGGGGGACTACGAGCCGTCCGAGTACGAGGACGACTACGCCATCGCCCTGCAGGCGCTCGTCAAGGCGAAGGTCGAGGGCGGCGAGGTCCAGGCCGCCGAGGAGCCCGAAGGGGAGTCCGGTCAGGTCGTCGACCTGCTGGCCGCCCTGGCCAAGTCCGTCGAGAAGGCGAAGGCGGCGCGTGGCGAGGCCACCGCGACGGACGACTCTGACGACGAGGCCGCCGCACCGGCGACGAAGGCGGGCGCGAAGAAGGCCCCGGCCCGCAAGGCCGCGGCCAAGAAGGCGCCGAAGAAGAAGGCGAGCTGAGCGACCTTCGCCATGCCTGAGGGACACACTCTCCACCGGCTCGCCCGGGACCTCGACGCCGCCTTCGCGGGGACCACGCCGTCGGTCACCAGCCCGCAGGGCAAGTTCACGGCGGGCGCCGCACTGCTCGACGGGCGCGAGTTCGTGCACGCGATGTCGTGGGGCAAGCACCTCTTCGCCGAGTTCACGGCCGACGCCTGGCTGCACGTCCACCTCGGGCTCATCGGCACCTTCACGATCGACCGTCACGCCTATGTCGGTGAGATGCCCGTCGTGGGCCAGGTCCGGCTGCGGCTCGCCACGGACGAGCACACGGGCGACCTGCGCGGACCGAACCTCTGCGCGGTGATCACCCCCGACCAGGTGGAGGCCGTCATGGGGCGGCTCGGACCCGACCCGCTGCGCCCCGACCCCGACCCCGAGCTCGGGTGGCGCAAGATCACGCGCAGCAACCGGAGCATCGCGGAGCTCCTCATGGACCAAGGCGTGCTCGCCGGCGTCGGCAACGTCTACCGCAGCGAGGTCCTCTTCCGGCAGCGCGTGCATCCGCTCCGGGAAGGCCGCCGGATCAAGCGCTCCACGTGGGACGCGATCTGGCTCGATCTCGTCGAGCTCATGCCGCTCGGGGTGGCCACGGGCAAGATCGTCACCGTCGCCGAGCAGGTCGCCCAGGTCCAGGCCGATCTCGCGGCGGGCGAGGTCGACCCGCTCGAGGAGCGCACCTCCTACGTCTACCGCCGGGCCGGGGAGCCGTGCCGCGCCTGTGGCTCCAGGATCCGGACCCAGGTCGTGGCGGGCCGCAACCTCTTCTGGTGCGGCAACTGCCAGCGCCGTTCCTGAACCGCACGCGCGTCCGCCCACAGCGAACAGCGGGTCTCGAACCGGAACAACCGGCCCATGGGTGGCGTTGGTCCGCACAAGACGCCACGTCCCGATCTCGACTCGAAGCGGGAATCAGTGCGGGACTTCGCACGGGGCGCGGCTAGCATCGAGGTGACTCGATAGGCAGGAGCGGAAAAGATGTTCGAGCGGTTCACCGACAGGGCCCGACGGGTGGTCGTGCTGGCGCAGGAAGAAGCGCGCCTGCTCAACCACAACTACATCGGGACCGAGCACATCCTCCTCGGCCTCATCCACGAAGGCGAAGGCGTGGCGTCCAAGGCTCTGGAGAGCCTGGGCATCTCCCTCGAGTCCGTGCGCGAGCAGGTCCAGGAGATCATCGGGCAGGGCCAGCAGGCACCGTCCGGTCACATCCCCTTCACGCCCCGCGCGAAGAAGGTCCTCGAGCTGAGCCTGCGCGAGGCCCTCCAGCTGGGGCACAACTACATCGGCACGGAGCACATCCTGCTCGGCCTCATCCGCGAGGGCGAGGGCGTGGCCGCCCAGGTCCTCGTCAAGCTCGGCGCCGACCTCGGTCGCGTCCGCCAGCAGGTCATCCAGCTCATCTCGGGCTACCAGGGTGGCACCGAGGGCCAGACCGCCGGTGTCGGCGCGGGTGGTCAGGCCGAGGGCACGCCCGCGGGCTCGCTCGTCCTCGACCAGTTCGGTCGCAACCTGACCCAGGCCGCCCGCGAGGGCAAGCTCGACCCGGTCATCGGCCGCTCGAAGGAGATCGAGCGCGTCATGCAGGTCCTCTCCCGCCGCACGAAGAACAACCCCGTGCTCATCGGTGAGCCCGGCGTCGGCAAGAGCGCCGTCGTCGAGGGTCTCGCGCAGGACATCGTCAAGGGCGACGTGCCGGAGACGCTGAAGGACAAGCAGCTCTACACGCTCGACCTCGGCTCGCTCGTGGCCGGCTCCCGCTACCGCGGTGACTTCGAGGAGCGCCTCAAGAAGGTGCTCAAGGAGATCCGCACGCGCGGCGACATCATCCTCTTCATCGATGAGATCCACACCCTCGTGGGTGCGGGTGCCGCCGAGGGCGCCATCGACGCCGCGAGCATCCTCAAGCCGATGCTGGCGCGCGGTGAGCTCCAGACGATCGGGGCGACGACCCTCGACGAGTACCGCAAGCACATCGAGAAGGACTCGGCGCTCGAGCGTCGCTTCCAGCCGATCCAGGTCGCCGAGCCGTCGATCGCGCACGCGATCGAGATGCTCAAGGGCCTGCGCGACCGCTACGAGGCGCACCACCGGGTGACGATCACCGATGCGGCCATCGTCGGCGCCGTCAACATGGCCGACCGCTACATCAACGACCGCTTCCTGCCGGACAAGGCCATCGACCTGCTCGACGAGGCGGGCGCGCGACTGCGCATCCGCCGGATGACCGCGCCGCCGGACCTCAAGGAGTTCGACGACAAGATCGCGGCCGTGCGCCTCGAGAAGGAGTCGGCGATCGACGGTCAGGACTTCGAGAAGGCGGCGCGCCTGCGCGACGACGAGAAGACCCTGATCAGCGAGAAGGCGAAGCGCGAGGAGGAGTGGCGCAACGGCGACATGGACGTCGTGGCGCAGGTCGACGAGGAGCTGATCGCCGAGGTGCTCGCGGCCTCGACCGGCATCCCCGTCTTCAAGCTCACCGAGGAGGAGTCCTCGCGACTGCTCCACATGGAGGACGAGCTGCACAAGCGCGTCGTCGGCAACGACCAGGCCATCAAGGGCATCTCGCAGGCCATCCGTCGCACCCGCGCCGGGCTCAAGGACCCCCGCCGTCCCGGTGGGTCGTTCATCTTCGCCGGCCCCACGGGTGTCGGCAAGACCGAGCTGGCGAAGGCGCTCGCGGAGTTCCTCTTCGGCGACGAGGACAGCCTGATCACCCTCGACATGTCGGAGTACTCCGAGAAGCACACGGTCAGCCGGCTCTTCGGCTCGCCCCCCGGCTACGTCGGCTACGACGAGGGTGGCCAGCTGACGGAGAAGGTGCGTCGCAAGCCGTTCTCCGTGGTCCTCTTCGACGAGGTCGAGAAGGCCCACCCGGAGATCTTCAACTCGCTGCTGCAGGTGCTCGAGGACGGTCGCCTCACCGACTCCCAGGGTCGGTCGGTCGACTTCAAGAACACCATCATCATCATGACGACGAACCTCGGTACGAGGGACATCGCCAAGGGTGTCTCGCTCGGCTTCGCCGGTCACGGCGACACCGGCAGCGACTACGAGCGCATGAAGAACAAGGTCCAGGACGAGCTCAAGCAGCACTTCCGGCCCGAGTTCCTCAACCGCGTGGACGACACCATCGTCTTCCCGCAGCTCACCCAGGAGCAGATCGTCGAGATCGTCGACCTCGAGATCGCGAAGCTGGACAAGCGGCTCAAGGACAAGGACATGGGCATCGAGCTCACCCAGGACGCGAAGAACCTCCTGGCGACGCGGGGCTACGACCCCGTGCTCGGTGCACGTCCGCTCCGCCGCACGATCCAGCGCGAGATCGAGGACGTGCTCTCGGAGAAGATCCTCTACGGCGAGCTGTCCGCCGGCGAGATCGTCGCGGTCGGTGTCGAGGGCGAGGGCAAGAAGGCGATCTTCACCTTCGTGGGCGCGCCGCACGCCGGGCCGCTCGACCTCCCGCTCCTCACCACCGAGTCGGGCGAGTGACCGTCTAGGTCACCGACGCCGAAGGGGTCCGCACCAGCGAAAGCTGGGGCGGACCCCTTCGTCATGTCGTCGGTCTGCCCGGGGTCAGCTGAGGCGGGCGCGCATGCGCTCCATGTGGTTGATCTGCGCCTGCTGGGTGGCGACGATGTCGTCGCCGAGGCGCTCGACCCAGACGTCACGCCCGACGCGGGAGCGCTCGACGACCATGTCGAGGGCCCCTTCGTGGTGAGCGATCATCAGGGTCAGGTACTGCAGGTCGAGGTCGACGCCGCGGGCCTGCTCCAGTTCGCGCAGCTGGTCCGGGCTGGCCATGCCCGCCATGCCGTGGCCCTCGTGGCCGGCGTCGAAGTTGGGGTTCTCGGCCTGCGGGGGGACGTCCTCGTCGTTGTTCTCCAGCCACGTCGCCATCGCTTCGGACTCCGGCCCCTGCTCGGCCGCGATGCGGCTCGCGATCCTCGAGACCTCGTCGTCCGTGAACCGGCCCTTGGCGATGGTCGACATCCGGATGGCCTGAGCGTGGTGGACGATCATGTCCTGGACGAAGGAGACGTCGCCCCGGGTGTAGGTCTTGCTGGGGGTGTTGACCGCATCGTCGCCGGTCAGCGAGGCGTTGCTCTCGCCCGGGCGGCCGGGCTGGAGGACGGGGGCGTCGGGAGACGTGGCCGTGGACGTCGGTGGCGCGGCCGTCCCCGAGTTCTCGGTGCAGGCGCTCGTGCCGGCGAGAACGAGGGCTGCGGCGGCTGCCGCCACGAGCCGCGGTCTGCGGGGGCTACGGGGAGCGGGAAGCATCCGGCCACCCTAGGTCGTCCCAGATCGTGGGTTGCCGGGCGGTTGTGGTCTTGACCAAGTTCTGACTCGGTCCAGACCAATAGGGGACAAATCGGGCGAGAGGCTTGCCTTTCGGCGGCGGGAACGGGCCAACCTCGCGCCCGCCATCCTCCGCGAGAAGGGCACCACCATGAGATCGCGTCGCACTCTCAGCGCGAGCGCCGCAGCGCTCATCGCCATCGCCGGGACGGGGTGGACCGTCGCGTCCGCCGCGGGCCCGGACGACCAGATCGGCAAGTCGGGGACGGAGCTGCTGCCGGACCAGATCGGCCGCAGCGCCAACGTCGAGCACCTCATCAACATCCCCAGTTCCGGCGCCTTGGCCGGGGCCACGGGCACGGACATCGCCTTCCAGGGCGACCACGCCTTCGTCGGCAACTACAACGGCTTCGTCATCTACGACATCTCCGACCCGGCTCAGCCCAAGACCGTCGTCCAGGTCTCCTGCCCGGGATCGCAGAACGACGTGTCGGTCAACGGCAACCTGCTCTACCTGTCCACGGACTCCTCGCGCTCGGACGACTCGTGCGCCTCGACGTCGCAGTCGGCGACGATCAAGGACTCGTGGGAGGGCATCAAGATCTTCGACATCTCCGATGTCGCGGCGCCGAAGTACATCACCTCCGTCGAGACGACGTGCGGGTCGCACACCAACACGCTCGTCCCGGACGGCAAGGGCACCGACTACCTCTACGTCTCGAGCTACGGACCGCGCTCGGAGTACCCGGACTGCACCACCCCGCACGACCTGATCTCCATCGTCAAGGTCCCGACGGCTCGCCCGACCGCAGCCGCCGTCGTGGACACCCCCGTCCTCTTCCCCGACGGTGGTTTCACGCCCGGGGAGGGCGACGGCACCCGCCGCGAGACGAGCGGCTGCCACGACATCACGGCTCTGCCGGAGCGCAAGATCGCTGCCGGGGCCTGCATGGGTGACGGGATCATCCTCGACATCTCCAATGCGGCCAAGCCGAAGGTGATCGAGCGCGTGACCGACCCGAACTTCTCGTTCTGGCACTCGGCGACGTTCAACGAGAAGGCCAACAAGGTCGTCTTCACCGACGAACTGGGCGGCGGCGGCGCGGCCACCTGCAACACGACGGAGGGGCCCGAGCGCGGCGCCAACGCGATCTATGACCTGTCCAAGAACAACAAGCTCTCCTTCCGCTCCTACTTCAAGATCGACCGCCACCAGTTCGACTCGGAGAACTGCGTCTCGCACAACGGGTCCCTGATCCCGGTGGCGGGCCGCGACATCATGGTGCAGTCCTGGTACATGGGCGGCACGAGCATCTGGGACTTCACCGACTCGGAGAACCCGCGCGAGCTCGGCTACTTCGAGCGTGGCCCCGCTGCCGGGAACGACGGGGGTGGCACGTGGTCCTCGTACTACTACAACGGCCACATCTACTCCTCCGATCTCGGCAAGGGCTTCGACGTCCTGAAGTTCGTCGACCCGGTGACCAAGGACGCGGACAAGCTCGTCCTCGACCAGCTCAACCCCCAGTCGCAGCTGTCGTACCTGAGCAGGGGGCGCGCCTGATCACGCC
This sequence comes from Janibacter zhaoxuefangae, assembly GCF_050271985.1. Classification (GTDB taxonomy): domain Bacteria; phylum Actinomycetota; class Actinomycetes; order Actinomycetales; family Dermatophilaceae. The sequence continues at coordinate 400,866 of NZ_CP189849.1, forward strand.
GTGACGCCGCTTCGGGCGGCCTGAGCCGTCTCGGCCACGACCCCTACAGTGGGGTCGTGGCCGAGACCGTTTCCCCCGCAACCGAACCCAGCGCCGGACCCGTCATTCGGGCCGCCCGCACCGCCGACGTGAAGGCCATCCGTGCGATCGTGGCGCCGCTGGCCGAGGAGCGAGTGCTCATCTCGAAGGACGCCGTGGCCTACTTCGAGGGGCTGCAGGAGTTCCGCGTCGCCGAGGTCGACGGCCGCGTCGTCGGGTGCGGCGCCCTGCACGTCCTGTGGGAGGACCTCGCGGAGATCCGCACGTTGGCGGTGGATCGGTCCATGGTCGGTCGGGGGATTGGCGCCCTCGTGCTCGAGCAGCTCGTCGAGGACGCGCAGGCGTTGGGTGTCGAGCGGCTCTTCTGCCTGACCTTCGAGACGGCGTTCTTCGAGCGCCACGGCTTCGAGGCCATCGAGGGACAGGCCGTCGCCCCGGAGGTCTACGCCGAACTGCTGCGCTCCTACGACGAAGGTGTGGCCGAGTTCCTCGACCTCGAGCGGGTCAAGCCCAACACCCTGGGCAACACGCGCATGCTGCGCACCCTCTGACCCCCTTCGCGCAGCCCCACCCCCCTTCGAGCACTCACTCACCCCCTTCGCGCTCTCACTCACCCCCTTCGCGCTGCCCACCCTCACTCCCTGCACAAAACGGCTCGCGAGCCGGTTTGGTCCTCCCGAGCCTGTTTGAACCGGCTCGCGAAGCGCAAAGAGGCTCGCGAGCCTGTTTGTGCGCAGGCCTGTGGATGACTCAAGTCACGGATGCCGGCGCTTTGACACGCTGCTCGGGTGACTCTCGACCCTGAACTCGCCCGGCTGGCCAACGCCAACTCCGGCCTCATCACCCGTGGCCAGGCGTCCGCGGGGCACGTCTCGCCCGCGGTGCTGCGGGCCTGCGTGCGGGACGGGGCACTCGTCCGGATCCGGTCGGGCCTCTTCGTCCTAGCGGAGAAGTGGACCGGTGCGGCTCCGCACGAGAGGTTGGTCCTCACGGCGCGGGGCCTGCTCCTGGGCCATGCGACCTGGATGGTGTCGCACCACGCGGCCCTGGCGGTCCATGGTTTGCCGCTCCACGACGTCGACCTCGGCCTCGTCGACGTCGTCGCGCCCGTGGTCACGAGCCGTCCCCGCCGCGGACTTCACGTGCATCGCGCGACCCCCGAGCAGTTGCAGCGCGGACTGACACATCCACTACGGGTGGTCAGTCCCGCGGACGCCTGCGTCCTGACCGCGGCGGCGAGCGGGTATCGGGCTGGGGTGGTCGCCATGGATGGCGCGCTACACCGAGGCCTCGTGACCACCGAGGAGCTGCAGGAGTCCCTCCGGACGACGGGCGTGCGTTACGGCGTCGGCCAGTGCCGCGCGGCCATGGAGGCGGCCGACCCCCTGAGCGAGTCGCCCGGTGAGTCGCTGACGCGGATCATCCTCACCGGGGCGGGGCTGTCGGTGCGATCGCAGGTCGAGATCCGTGACGCGCACGGCTTCATCGGGCGGGTGGACCTCCTCGTGGATGAGCGGGTGATCGTCGAGTTCGACGGCGCCCTCAAGTACGCCGGGCAGGACGGGCGGCGGGCGCTGATGGCGGAGAAGAAGCGCGAGGAGCGGCTGAGGGATGCCGGCTACCGGATCGTCCGCGTCACGTGGGCCGAGCTCGGCAACCCCGCTGCGCTGGTGCGCCGGGTCCGCCAGCAGTTGGCCCGCTGACCCCAACCGGTTCGCGAGCCGGTTTGGTCTTCCCGAGCCTGTTTGAACAGGCTCGCGAAGCAAGAGTGGGCTCGCGAACCCGTTTGTGCAGGGAGGGGTCAGGCAGGGGAAGGGGGCAGTCCTGTGGAAGGGGGTTGGGGGCGAGCGGGAAGGGGGGTCAGGCGGGAAGGCGGAAGCGGCGGCGGGGGAGGGGCTCGACGAGGCCGTCGGCGACGAGCGAGTCGAGGGCGCGTTCGCGTTGCACGTCATCGTCCCAGACCGCGGCCAATGCCGCATGCGGCACCGACCCGGTGGCGGTCCGCAACACCGCCAAGAGCGCTCCCCGGGCCTGACGGTCCGTCCCGTGCCATGCCTGTCCCCGGCGGACGGGGCCGGTGTGCGGCGGCCGACCCGCCCGGAACCACGCACAGTGCTGCGTCACCGGGCACACGTCGCAGCCGGGGGAGCGGGCGGTGCAGACGAGCGCGCCGAGTTCCATGACGGCGACGTTCCACGTGTTGGCGGCGTCGCGGTCCTCGGGCATGACCGACGCGGCCAGGTCCGACTCCGCGCGCGTGAGGGTCGGGGCCGCCTGCGCCTCCCCGCTCAGCGTGCGCGCGAGCACGCGACGCACGTTCGTGTCGACGACGACGCGGGGGTCGCCGAACGCGAAGGAGGACACGGCGGCAGCCGTGTACGTCCCGATCCCCGGGAGCGCCAGCAGCAGGTCGTGGTCGGCGGGCACCTCGCCCCCGTGCCGGTCGACGATGGCGCACGCCGCCTCGTGGAGTCGGAGCGCGCGTCGCGGGTACCCGAGCCGGCCCCACGCCCGGATGACCTCGCCCGGGGGAGCGGCGGCCAGATCGGCCGGTGTCGGCCAACGCTCCATCCATTCGCGCCACAGCGGTTCGACCCGGGCGAGCGGGGTCTGCTGGGCCATCACCTCGGAGAGGAGGACGCCCCATGCCGAGCAGTCGGGCTCGCGCCAGGGCAGGTCACGTTGGTGCTCGTCGTACCAGGCGAGGATGTCCTCGTGCAGCGCGCGCACGTCGGCGGACGGACTCCGGCCGTTCGACAAGCTCAGGTCCTTGGAGGTGCTCAGCTCGGACGGCACGCTCAGACGTAGCGCTCGAGGATGCTCGTCTCGGCGAGACGGGACAGCCCCTCCCGCACGATGCGCGCGCGACCCTCGCCGACGCCGTCGACGGCCATGAGGTCCTCGATGTTGGCGGCGAGCAGGGGCTGCAGCCCGCCGAAGTGGAGGACGAGGCGGTCGACGATGGCGCCCGGCAGCCGAGGGACGCGGTTGAGCAGCCGGTAGCCGCGCGGGCTGACCGACCCGTCGAGCGAATCTCCGACGACGGTGAATCCGAGGGCCCGGGCACAGGCCGACAGGTCGAGCAGCTCGGCGCTGTCGAGGGCGACGAGGTTGTCGCTGGCCTCCTCGAGCGTCAGGCCGCTGCGGTTGCTCGCGAGGTAGTCGAGGACGACCCACTCGAGGTCGTTGCTCAGGCCCGCGGTCAGCTCGTCGAGCTGGAGCGTCAGCAGACGACCGTCGGAGCCGAGCTCGACGACGTAGCTGCTGATCTCCTCGCTGATCCGTCGCACCATCTCCAGGCGCTGCAGGACGCTGGCGACATCGCGGATCGTCACGAGGTCCTCGATCTCGAGCGCCGACAGCGTGCCGGTCACCTCGTCGAGGCGGGACTTGTAGCGCTCCAGCGTCTGGAGTGCCTGGTTCGCCGTCGAGAGGATCTGGCTGGAGTCCCGCAGGACGTGACGACGCCCCGCGACGTAGAGCGCGATGATCCGCATGGACTGGCTCACCGAGACGACGGGGAAGCCGGTCTGCTTGGCGACGCGCTCGGCCGTGCGGTGACGGGTGCCGGACTCGCTCGTCTCGATCGACGGGTCGGGCACGAGCTGCGTGGCTGCGCGGAGGATCTTCGTGACGTCGCGGTCGACGACGATGGCGCCGTCCATCTTCGCCAGCTCGCGAAGTCGCGTGGCGGCGAAGTCGATGTCGAGCGGGAACCCGCCGGTCGAGAGGCTCTCCACGGTCTTGTCATGTCCGAGGACGATCAGTGCTCCGGTGTTACCGCGGAGGATGCGCTCAAGGCCGTCACGCAGTTCGGTCCCCGGCGCGACGGCCGCCTGGGTGGCTCGAAAGAGCTCGTCGTCGGTCGGCTGCACTCCGCGATGGTACCGAGCGACGCCGGAAAACGTCGGATCGAGGGCGACCAGCGAGGGTCACGATTGGGTGGCGATCCGAACGGACTGGACAATCTGCACACCTCGTCGGCATACGGACTTCCGGGGAGTGCACGGGTTGCCCGGAGTCCGTCGACGTCAGCCCAGGAGCTCCGGGAAGGCGTGGGCCGCCGCGGCCGACACGCTGGGCACCTCGAGGACCCGCAACCCCGCGGGAGGAGCCCCGTCACGGGTGGCCCCGACCGGCACCAAAGCGGTCGTGAACCCCAGCCGGTGCGCCTCCGACAGTCGGCGTGCCACGCCGGTTGCCGGCCGGATCTCACCCGAGAGCCCGACCTCCCCGACGGCGATGACCCCGCGGGGGATGGCGACGTCGTGGACGGCGCTGGCCAGGGCCAGCGCGATGGCGAGGTCGCTGGCCGGCTCGCTCAGGCGCACACCGCCGACCGTCGAGACGAAGGTGTCCGAGGGGCCGATCTTCAGCCCAGCCCGCCGCTGCAGCACCGCGATCATCATCGCCATCCGCGACGAGTCGACCCCGTGGGTGGCCCGGCGTGGGTTGGGCGCCGACGACGGGGTGACCAGCGCCTGGACCTCGGTCACGAGCGGCCGCCGCCCCTCGAGGGTCACCGTCACGCACGTCCCCGGCACGTGCACCGACCGACTGGAGAGGAAGAGCCCGCTCGGGTCGGTGAGCCCCTCGATGCCCGCGTCGTGCAGGTCGAAGCAGCCGACCTCGTCGGTCGGGCCGTAGCGGTTCTTGACGGCGCGCACGAGGCGGAGCCGGGTGTGCCGATCGCCCTCGAACTGGACGACGACATCGACGAGGTGCTCGAGAACGCGCGGTCCGGCGATCGAGCCCTCCTTCGTCACGTGACCGACGAGCAGCATGGCGATCCCGCGGGACTTCGCCACCTGGATGAGCGAGGCCGCGACCTCGCGCACCTGACTCACGTTGCCGGCGGACCCGTCGACGGCAGCACTGGCCACGGTCTGCACGGAATCGACGACGACGAGGTCGGGCTCAACCTGCTCGATCTGGCCGAGCACCGTCGCGAGGTCCGTCTCCGCCGCGAGGTAGAGCCCGTCGCTGACGGCCCCGATCCGCTCGGCCCGCCCGCGCACCTGGGCGGCCGACTCCTCCCCGCTGACGTAGAGCACGCGGCGCCCTCCCGCACCGGCCCGCCCCGCGACGTCGAGCAGCAGCGTCGACTTGCCGATGCCGGGCTCGCCCGCCACGAGCACGACGGAGCCGGGCACGAGGCCACCCCCGAGGACGCGGTCGAACTCGGCCACGCCCGTCGTGCGGGCCGTCGCCGTCTCGCCGGAGACCTCGCCGATCGGCACGGCGGGACGGTCGGGACGGGTTGCCGTCGTCGTCCGGACGACCGTGGCCCCCGTCTCCGTCACCGTCCCCCACGCCTGGCACTCCCCGCACCGGCCGACCCACTTCGCAGCCGTCCACCCGCACTCGGTGCAGCGGTAGCCGGCGGCGCGGGTCGTCTTGGTAGCCATGCGGGACAACGTAGGCGCCGGGACCGACAGCCGGTGACCCAGCCCGAAGGGGGCTGGCTCAGTCGCCCCGCGCCAGCAGCGTCGCGGGGTGGACGTAGAGCGGCAGCAGTCGGCGAGGACCGTGCTCGGCGACGGCGGCCGCGGCGGCCAGGTGGGCCTCGCAGTGCTCGGCGAGGATGTCGTAGGCCGCCTTCCCCATGAGCTCGGTCAGCCCGCCTCGCTCGCTGACGTAGACCGGGTCCGCGCCCACGTGCGCGTCCGAGTTCGAGGAGCAGTACCAGTCGAGGTCGTGGCCGCCCGGTCCCCAACCGCGGCGGTCGTACTCCCCGATGCTCACCTCGAGGTAGGACGTGTCGTCCGGCAGTTCGACGGTGCGGTACGAGCGGCGGATCGGCAGCTGCCAGCAGACGTCCGGCTTGACGGTGTGTGGCTCGACCCCGGTGCTCATGGCGTGCTGGTGGAGCGCGCAGCCGGCACCGGCAGGGAAGCCTGGTCGGTTGAGGAAGATGCAGGCGCCGTCCACGACCTTCGTCTTGGTCGCGCCGTCCTCCTTCTCGGTCCACGCCGAGGGCTTGGTCGTGCCCGGGTGCAGCTGCCACTCGTCCGGGCCGAGCCCCTTCGCGACCTTCTTGACGCGCTCGAGGTCGTCCTTGTCGGTGAAGTGGGCCCCGAGGGTGCAGCAGCCGTCGTCCGGCCGGTCGGCGTCGATGCCCGCGCAGCCGTTGCCGAAGATGCAGGTCCAGTTGGACGTGAGCCACGTGAGGTCGCAGCGGAAGCGCTGGCCGGCATCCGCGGGGTCCTGGAACTCGGCCCAGGTGCGGGGGATCGTCAGCGGGGTCTCGGGCACCGCGTCAGCCTACGTGTCGTTGGCGCGATATCGTCTGCGCCATGCGCCTTGGAGTCATCGACGTCGGCTCCAACACCGTGCACCTCCTCGTGGTCGATGCCCACTTCGGCGCGCAGCCCCTCCCCGCCGCCGGCCACAAGGTCGAGTTGCGCCTGTCGGAGCGGGTCACCGAGGCCGGCCTCATCTCCGACACCGTCCGCGACGAGCTGATCCAGTTCGTGGCCGAGTGCACCCAGATCGCCGAGGACCAGGGCGTCGAGGAGACGCTCGCCTTCGCGACGAGCGCCATCCGCGAGGCCCCCAACGGCGACGCCGTCCTGGCCGCCGTGCGTGAGCAGACCGGCGTCGAACTGCGTGTCCTCACGGGCGAGTCCGAGTCGCGCCTGACCTTCCTCGCCGTGCGCCGCTGGTTCGGCTGGTCCTCCGGCACGCTGCTCGTCATGGACATCGGCGGCGGCTCGCTCGAGCTCGCCGTCGGCATGGACGAGGACCCCGACGTCGCCGTCAGTCTCCCGCTGGGAGCCGGTCGCCTGACCCGCGAACTGCTGCAGGGGGACCCGCCGACGCCCGAGCAGATCCGCTCCGCCCGACGTGAGGTCCGGGCCGCGATCGCGGCCTCCGTGCGTCCGATCACGAAGGTCGGCCCGCCCGACCGGGTCGTCGGCACCTCGAAGACCTTCCGTTCCCTGGCCCGGATCGCCGGTGCGGCGCCGAGCAGCGACGGCCCCTACGTGCCGCGCGTCCTGCGCAAGAACGACGTCTCCGAGGTGATCCGTCGGATCGCGGGGATGACGGCCAGCGAGCGCGCGCAGATCCCCGGGGTGTCGGCGACCCGTGCGCAGCAGAGCCTCGCCGGGGCCATCGTCGCCGAGGCGGCCATGGACCTGCTCGGCGTCGACCAGCTCGAGATCTGCCCGTGGGCGCTGCGCGAGGGCGTCATCCTGCGTCGCCTCGACACCATCGACGACCCGGGTCTCGACGTCATCGACATGCCGCAGGTCGACGCGAGCTGACGGCTCGGGGATACGCTCACGGACATGGCTGATGCGACTCCCCGACCCATCCCGGTCGCCCTGTCCACGGCCTCCGTGTACCCGCAGTCGACGGCGACCGCCTTCGCCATCGCCGGCCGCCTCGGCTACGACGGCATCGAGGTCATGGTCTGGACCGATCCGGTCACCCAGGAGGCCGGCGCGCTGAGGGCCTTGTCCGAGCATCATGGCCTGCCCGTGGTCTCGATCCACGCCCCGACGCTGCTGCTCACGCAGCGGGTCTGGGGCAACGACCCGTGGACCAAGATCGACAAGTCCATCGAGCTGGCCCACGACGTCGGCGCGAAGACGGTCGTGGCGCACCCGCCCTTCCGGTGGCAGCGCGATTACGCCCGCACCTTCGTCGAGGGGGTCGCGCTGCGTGAGCACGACTCCGGCATCCGGATCGCCGTCGAGAACATGTTCCCGTGGAAGGCGGGCCGCGGCGAGATGCAGGCCTACCTGCCGCACTGGGATCCGGTGGAGCAGCCCTATGACAACGTGACGATCGACCTGTCGCACACGGCCACCGCCGGGTCGGACGCCCTCGACATGGTCCGTCGTCTCGGGTCGCGCCTCGCCCACATCCACCTGGCCGACGGCTCGGGCGCGACGCTCAAGGACGAGCACCTCGTCCCGGGTCGCGGGACGCAGCCGTGCGCGGAGGTGTTGGCGCACCTCACCGAGAGCGGGTTCGACGGGGCGGTCGTCCTCGAGGTCGGCACCCGCAAGCTCGTGTCCGAGTCGCGCGAAGGGGACCTGCGCGAGTCGCTCGACTTTGCCCGCGCCCACCTTGGGGCGCCGGCGACGACGCCATGACGCTCACCCCGCCGCCGGCCGTCGTGATCGAGGGGCTGCGCGTCATCCGCGGTGGTCGCACGGTCATCCCCGACCTCGATCTCGTCGTGCCGACGGGGTCGGTCGTGGGGCTGCTCGGGCCCAGCGGCAGCGGCAAGTCCACGGTCATCCGCAGCATCGTCGGCGTGCAGATCGTGGCCGGCGGCACCATCACGGTCCTCGGCGAGCCTGCCGGGTCGCCGACGCTGCGTCGCCGCGTCGCCTATGTGACCCAGTCGCCGAGCGTCTACGGGGACCTCACCGTCCTCGAGAATGTCCGTTACGTCGCCCGGATGCTCGGCCTCGCCGACCCGGATCGCGCGGCGGCGGCCGCGGTCGCGGAGGTCGACCTCACCGCTGCGGCGCATGATCTGGTCGACCGGCTCTCCGGGGGCCAGCGCAGCCGCGTCGCCCTCGCCGCCGCCCTCGTCGGCCAGCCGGATCTGCTCGTCCTCGACGAGCCGACCGTGGGACTCGATCCCGTCCTGCGCCGTGACCTGTGGGCCCTCTTCGGTCGGCTCGCGGCCGCTGGCCGCACCCTGCTCGTGTCCAGTCACGTGATGGACGAGGCGACCCGCTGCGATCGCCTGATCCTCCTGCGCCACGGTGACGTCCTCGCCGATCTCACCCCCACCGAGCTGCTCGACCGCACCGGCGCCATCGACCCCGAGCGTGCCTTCCTCGCGCTCATCGAGGGCCACGAGGCGGGCGCCTCATGACGCCGCGGCGCACCCTCGCCACCACCGCCCGGATCCTCCGGCAGATCCGGCGCGACCACCGCACCGTCGCCCTCATGCTCGTCGTCCCGGTCGTGCTCATGGGCCTGCTCGCGTGGATCTTCGCCGACACCCCCGTCTTCGACCGGATCGGCGCGGCTCTCCTGGGCGTCTTCCCCTTCGTCGTGATGTTCATCGTGACGTCGGTCGCGACCCTGCGCGAGCGCATGTCGGGCACGTTGGAGCGGCTTCTGACGACCCCGATGGCGAAGGGGGACTTCATGTTCGGCTACGCCCTCGCCTTCGGTTTCATGGCCGTCGTCCAGGCGCTCGTGACGACCGGATTCGCCCTCTGGGCCTTCGGCCTCGACGTGGCGGGACCGCCGTGGGTGCTGTGGCTCGTGGCCGTCGTCGACGCCGTCCTCGGGACGGCGCTCGGGCTGCTCGCGAGCGGCTTCGCGCGGACCGAGTTCCAGGCGGTGCAGATGATGCCGGCCTTCGTGCTGCCGCAGTTCCTCCTGTGCGGCCTGCTCGTACCGCGCGACCGGCTCCCGGGGGTGCTCGAGGTGCTCTCCGACGTCCTGCCACTGTCGCACGCCGTCGATGCGATGCAGCAGGTCACGCAGCTGACCGACCCCCTTCCCGAGATCGGCACCAACCTCGCGGTGATGGCCGCCTGGATCGCCGTCGCGCTGGCCCTCGGCAGCCTGACGCTGCGTCGCCGCACGGACTGAGCGCCGGTCGCCGCGTGATCGACGCCGCGACCCGATGTCCGTGCGCCTCGCGAGCGCCTACGGTGGGCGCGTGCGCCATCTCCTCGTCATCACCAATGCCGACGCCGGCAGTTCGGACGCCGACTCCATCGAGGCGGCCGTGACCCGACTGCGCCGCGACGCCGAGGTCGACACCGCGGCCACCAGCGATCTCGACGAACTCCGGTCCATCCTGCAGGAGGTGGGCGACCGGGAGGTCGTCATCGCCGGCGGTGACGGCTCGCTGCACGCGGCCATCGCCTGCCTCGCCGACCTCGGCGCCTTCGGTGACCACCTCGCGGCGGAGCGGGTCGGCCCGGCCGAGCACGCCGCCACGGACACCTCGGAGGTGCCGCGCCCACCGGTGCTCGGCCTCATCCCGCTCGGCACGGGCAATGACTTCGCCCGGGCGGTGGGCATCCCGCTCGACCCGGTGGAGGCCGCCGAGGCCCTGCTGGCCCACGAACCGACCCCCGTCGACCTCATCGTCGACGACGAGGGTCACGTCGTCGTCAACGCCGTGCACGTCGGGATCGGGGCGGACGCCAACGCCAAGGCTCGACCCTGGAAGGCGGTCCTGGGCAAGGTCGGGCTCGGCGCCCTCGGCTACGGCATCGGCGCGTTGGGGGCCGCGGTGTCCGCGACGGGATGGCGCCTCGAGGTCGTGGCCGACGGCGAGATCCTCTCCGACGGCTCGACCCCGATCCTCCAACTGGGGCTCGCCAACGGGCGCTCGGTCGGTGGTGGGACCGAGCTGGCGCCCGAGGCGCTGCCCTCCGACGGCCGCGCGGACCTCGTCCTCTCCGAGGCGGTCGGCCCGCTGGCCCGCCTGCGCTACGGCGCCAAGATGCGCGAAGGTCGCCACACCGAGCTGCCCGACGTGCGGCTGGAGCGGGTGCGGCACGTGCGCGTGCGCGCCCTCGAGGGCCACTTCCGGGTCAACGCGGACGGCGAGTTGAGCGACCCCGTCACCGAACGCACGTGGGTCGTGCGCCCGGGGGTCTTCCTGCTCAGCCACCCGCCGATGGACTGACGCGTCGAGGGCGATCCTGCTGCTCCCACTAGGCTGGCCGGACCCGACGAAGGAGTGCCCGTGGCCCTCGGTGACCGCGCCCGTGACGCCGTCACGCGGTTGTCCCGCAACGAGATCGTGCGCCGCCACGTCGTGCAGTCCACGCAGGCTCGTGAGGTCGCGACGCGATTCGTGCCGGGGCCGGACGCGAGCGACGCGGTCGATGTCGCGGCCCGACTTCGCCTGACCAACCGCAGGGTGACGGTGCGTCACCTCGACTACGGCCCGACCACGGCCGAGTCGGCCGCGGCCACGCGGGACGAGGCCGTGGCCGTGCTCGCCGAGCTGTCGGCGCAGGGGCTGTCCGAAGGGGGCTGGGCGGAGGTCTCGCTGTCGCCGGCCGCGCTCGGGGCCGGCCTGCGCGATGGGGACCGGATCGCCCTGGACCACGCACGGACCATCTGTGGGGCCGCGCAGGGTGCGGGGGCGGGCGTGACCCTCGACGCCGCCGACCACACGAGCACGGACGGGATGTTCGCGCTCGCGGAGGCGTTACGGCCCGACTTCCCCGGCATCGGGGTCACCGTCCAGGCCCAGCTGCACCGCAGCGAGGCCGACTGCGCCGATCTCGTCGGAGAGGGCTCGCGGGTGCGGCTCATGGTCGGCGAGAGCCTGGAACCGCGCTCCGTCGCGTGGCGGGACGACAACGAGGCGCAGCTCGCCTTCGTGCGGTGCGCCCGCCTCCTCGTCGCGGGCCGCGGGACCCCGATGATCGCGACACACGAGCCGCGACTGCTCGAGGTGGTCACGGCGCTCGCCGATCACCACGAGCGCCAGGATGCCGTCGAGTACCAGATGCTCTGTGGCATCCGTGATGACGCGCAGCGGCGCCTGGCCGACGCGGGGAAGCGGGTGCGCGTCCTCGTGCCCTTCGGTGACCAGTGGTACGGCTACCTGGCCCGCCGCGTCGCCGAGCGCCCCGTCACCGCGGCCTACTTCGCCCGGGCACTCGCCACGGGCCGCTGACGAGACCACGAACGACGAAGGAGCAGACATGGGAACGGTGGCACTCTATGGAGCCGGCGCGATGGGGGAGGCCCTGCTCGCGGGGCTCCTCGACGGTCGGGACGCGGCAGACGTCGTCATCACGGAGAAGCGTGCCGGGCGCGCCGACGAGCTCCGTGAGCGCTTCGGCGTGCGCGTCCTCGACCAGGCGGAGGCGGCCCGCGAGGCCGACATCGTCCTCGTCGTCGTCAAGCCGTACGACGTCGTCCCGCTGCTGGAGGACATCGCGGATGAGCTGCGCGACGACGCCCTGGTGCTGTCCTTCGCCGCCGGGATCACGACGGCGACGCTCGAAGGGGCGCTGCGCCCGGGCACGGCCGTCGTCCGGATCATGCCCAACACCCCCGCCCTCGTCGGCCAGGGCATGTTCGCCCTGAGCCCCGGCAGCGCCTGCCCCGACGAGCGCCTCGCCGAGGCGACGGAGCTCGTGTCCGGGTCGGGACGGGCGGTCGTCGTGCCGGAGTCGCAGCAGGACGCCGTCACGGGTGTCTCCGGCTCCGGACCGGCGTACGTCTTCCACGTCATCGAGGCGATGATCGAGGCCGGGGTGGGCCAGGGCCTGCCCCGCGACGTCGCCACCGAACTGACGGTCCAGACGGTGCTCGGGGCGGCGACGTTGCTCCGGGAGTCCGGCCAGCACCCGAGCCTGCTGCGCGAGCAGGTCACCTCGCCGGGTGGCACCACGGCCGCCGGCCTCGCCCAGCTCGATGCGCACGGCGTCCGGTCCGCCTTCGCCGCCGCCGTGGGCGCCGCCGCGCGTCGCTCCGCGGAGCTGTCCGGTGACTGAGGCCGCACCCACCCCGGACCTCACGGTCGCCCGGACGTCACCGGAGGCCTGGCGTGACCTGCGGGCGGTCCGGTTGTCCATGCTGCTCGACACCCCGCTGGCCTTCGGGAGCACGTATGCCCGCGAGGCCGCGTTCACGGAGGCCACATGGCGCGAACGCGCGGCGGGGCTCACCTGGATGGCCCGCAGCGGCGACCTGCCGGTCGGCAGCGTGACTCTCTTCCGCCCCGAGGAGGTGCCCGCCGACGAGATCGTCCTCGTCGGGATGTGGGTGGCCGCGCACGCCCGGGGCGGGCCCGCGGCCGCGGCTCTCGTGGACGCCGCCGTCCTCCACGCTCGCGGCCTCGGGCTGCGCCGGGTGCTGCTCGACGTGGCGGAGCAGAACACCCGGGCGGCCGCCTTCTATCGGCGGTTGGGGTTCCGCCCGACCGGGCGGGTCGGGGTCCTGCCGCACTCGTGCAACGTGAGCGAGCTCGAGATGGCGCTCGCACTGGACGGTTGAGAGCACCCCACGAGTGAACGTCTGGTGGCCGCACTCCCGGACGTCGGGTCCGCGTGGGAGAGTAGGGCCATGGCTGACATCACCGTGCGCGCCCTGACCGAGGACGAGTGGGAGACCTACCGTGACGTGCGTCTTGCGGCGCTGCGGGAGTCCCCGGAGGCCTTCGTGGCCACCGTCGACGAGGAGGCCGCCTACGACGAGGATCTCTGGCGCACCCGGATGGCCCGCTCCCAGCGGCTCCTGGCACAGGTGGACAAGGCCCCCGTCGGCGTCGTCAGCATCGGCCGGACCGACGTCGAGGAGGACCGCACGGCCGAGCTCTTCGGCCTGTGGGTCCACCCCGAGTGGCGCGGCAAGAGCGTGGCCGCCACGCTCGTGCGTCGCGGCGCGGAGGAAGCCCACAACGCGGGGCTCGAGCGCCTCGCCTACTGGGTCGGCTCGGACAACGGGCGGGCCGTGGCCTTCGCCTCGAGCTTCGGCTTCCGCCCCACGGACGATCGGCGACCCATGCGGGTGCGCGACGGCGACGGCGACGAGGAAGAGGTCGCGATGATCCTCGCCCTCGGCGAGGACCGCGGCTGACGCTGCGGTTGGCGAACCCTGCGGTTGGCGGACCCGGCCTGTCGCTCAGGGACGGGCCGCGAGCCGTTCGATGAGTTCGGTCGGCCCCGACACGATGAGCGTGTCGTGCGGGGCGACCTTCGTCTCCGGCTTGGCGTAGGTGAAGTCGGACCCCGGGGCCTTGACCCCCACGATCGTCACGCCGTACTTGCTGCGGATCTCGCTCTGCGCCAACGTGAAACCGATCGCCTCCTGCGGCGGTCGCATCTTGACGATCGCGAAGCCGTCGTCGAACTCGATGTAGTCCTGCAGCTTGCCGTTGACGAGGTGTGCGACGCGCTTGCCCGACTCGGCCTCGGGACGGACGATGTGGTGGACGCCGATCCGGGTGAGGATCCGCGCGTGCTCGGGGGTGAGCGCCTTGGCCCAGATGACCGGCACCCCGGCGTCGACGAGGTTGACGGCCGCGAGGACCGACGCCTCGATCGACGAGCCGATGCCGACGACGGCCAGCTTGAACTGACGAGCCTTGATCTCCTCGAGGATGTGGACCTGGGTGGCGTCGGCCTGGATCACCTTCGTCACCCGCCCGAGGAACTGCTCGGCCAGCACCGGGTTCTTCTCGAGGGCGACGACGCGGTGCCCGAGTCGGGTGAGCTCGATCGCGGCCGCGCCGCCGAAACGGCCGAGGCCGATGACGAGGACGTCGTCGTCGTAGAGGCGGTTCTTGCTGATCATCGTGGCTCCGGCGGTCTGCATGACGAGTGGTTGCTTCACCGACCCTAGTCGGCAGGTAGCGTGCGGCCATGGTCTCAAGGACGAGCGTGGTGTGGGGTGCCGACTTCCTCAAGTACAACTTCGGACCCGGACACCCCATGGCACCGCTGCGGCTGGATCTCACCCAGCGGCTCTGCTCTGCCCTCGGGATCCTCGACGACGTCGACGTCATCGACCCGGCGCTGCCGAGCAACGCCTACCTCACGCAGCTGCACGACCCGGCCTTCGTCGCCGCCGTCCGGGCCGCCTCGGAGGACCCCGGGGTCGCCGACGCGGCCTTCGGGCTCGGCACGGAGGACGTGCCCGCCTTCCTCGGGATGCACGAGGCGAGCGCCCGCATCGTCGGAGGAACGCTCGAGTCCTGCCGCCGAGTCGCCTCGGGCCAGAACCTGCACTCGGTGAACTTCACCGGAGGCATGCACCACGCGATGCCCGGGCGTGCCGGTGGCTTCTGTGTCTACAACGACATCGCCGCCGGGATCCGAGAACTGCTGGACAGCGGATTCGAGCGGGTGGCCTACATCGACATCGACGTCCACCACGGGGACGGCGTCGAGGCCTACTTCTGGGACGACCCTCGAGTGCTGACGGCCTCGATGCACGAGAACGGACGCGCGCTCTACCCCGGCACGGGCTGGCCGACCGAGGTTGGCGGGAGCGGCGCCGAGGGGTCCGTCGTCAACGTCGCCCTCCCGCCGGGGGTGCGTGACTCGGCGTGGTTGCGGGCCCTCAGCGCGAGCATCGTGCCTGCCGTCCGCGCCTTCAAGCCGCAGGTGATCGTCAGCCAGCACGGCTGCGACTCCCACAGTCAGGACCCGTTGGCGCACCTGCAGATCAGCGTCGACGGCCAGCGCGCCGCAGCCGACGTGATCCACCGCCTCTCGCACGAGGTGTCCGACGGTCGCTGGGTCGCGGTCGGGGGCGGCGGCTACGAACTGGTCAGCGTCGTGCCGCGCGTCTGGGCACACCTCGTCGGCATCGCCGGGCACACCCCGGTCTCCCCGGCGACGTCCATCCCACAGGAGTGGCTCGACCACGTCGAGACCCACCTCGGGAAGGAGGGGCCGGCCACCATGGGCGAGCTCGCCGAGGGTGACCTGCCGATCTGGGTCCAGCCGTGGGAGATGGGCTTCAACCCCCACTCCGAGGCCGATCGCGCCATCGTCGCGACGCGCGAGGCCGTCTTCCCGCACCTCGGCCTGGACATCTGGTTCGACTGATCGGATTCAGTCGGCGGGGTGGCCTCCGGCGTGTCGGCTGGACTTGGGTGGAACAACTTGCTCCACCCACTTCCCACAAGTCACAGCAGCCCCTATGGTTACCTCCAGTGTCGTCGTAGATGTCCGCCGGAGGGGAAGCCGGCGATGCGACGGTGCGGAAGATCGAGGTCCATTCATGTCCACTGAGCGTCAGCTCGCCGAAGTGCGGTTCCTGACCGTCGCCGAGGTCGCCTCGATCATGCGTGTGTCGAAGATGACCGTGTACCGCATGGTTCACGCCGGAGAGCTCCCCGCTGTCCGGGTGGGCCGGTCGTTCCGGGTGCCGGAGGATGCCGTCGACAAGTACCTGCGGACCTCCTACGTCGACACCGCCTGAGCGCGGACGAGTTCCAGGCAGGCGCCGACCCCCTCGATGGGGTCGGCGCCTGCTCTCGTTGGGACGACATGGCGGGGGTGCGTTTTGGGCCGTGGGGTCGAGGCGGCTAGCATGTCCCTCTGACTGTTGCCAGTGGTGCGTTGCTCGTGTCACTGCCGAGTAACTGACCGCATACTGAAGGACGTCACATGGGTTCTGTCATCAAGAAGCGTCGTAAGCGCATGGCGAAGAAGAAGCACCGCAAGCTGCTTCGCAAGACGCGTCACCAGCGCCGCAACAAGAAGTGATCGGTCCTCGCGACTGAACGGAAGGCCCCGCACGAGAGTGCGGGGCCTTCCGTCGTCCGCGGGCCAGGGACACTAGGCTGCCTCTCGCTGGCGCTCGCCGGCGGCGATTCCTGCGCGGAACCGATCGAGAGGATGCCCATGGCCGACGTGGTCCTCATCACCGGCGTGTCCCGCCACCTCGGCGGCGCCTTCGCGCGACGCCTCTCCACGGATGAGTCGGTCGGGCGGATCATCGGTGTGGACGTGGTCCCGCCGCCGCACAGCATCGGACGGGCCGAGTTCGTCCGGGCCGACATCCGCAGCCCCATGATCGGCCGGATCATGGACGCCGCTGGGGTCGACACCGTCGTGCACATGAGCGTCATCGCCACGCAGGCGGGCGGTGCCAGCCGGACGGCGCAGAAGGAGATCAACGTCATCGGGACGATGCAGCTCCTGGCCGCCTGTCAGAAGTCGACCACGCTGCGGCACATCGTCGTGAAGTCGACGGCGGGGGTCTACGGGTCGAGCCCCAAGGACCCAGCCATGTTCACCGAGGACATGAGCGCGCGGCGCCTGCCGACCTCCGGCTTCGGCAAGGACTCGGTCGAGGTCGAGGGCTACGTGCGTGGGTTCAGCCGCCGCCGCCCCGATCTGGGCGTCTCGATTCTCCGGTTCGCCAACGTCATCGGGCCCGAGATCCGGACGGCCTTCACGGACTACTACTCGCTGCCGGTGGTCCCGATCCCCTTCGGCTACGACGCCCGGCTCCAGTTCGTCCACGAGAAGGACTGCGTCGGGGCGCTCCACCGGGCCGCCCGCGTGTCCGAGGGTGTGGGGGTCGTCAACGTCGCCGGCGACGGGGTCATCACCGTCAGTCAGGCCGCGGCGCTCGCCGGCCGTGCCCACGTCCGGGTGCCCCCACAGTCGTCTGCGCTCATCAGCCAGATGCTCGCCCGTGCCGGGGTCATCGGCTACACGTCCGACCAGATCAAGTTGCTGACCTTCGGGCGGGGGATCGAGACCACGCGGATGCGCACGGTGCTGGGCTATGAACCCGAGTTCACCACGCGCGGCGCCTTCCTCGACTTCGCCCGTCACATCCCCGTGCCGGTGTGGCGCAGTGCATCGAGCGCGGCCGGCAGCGCAGCCCTCGGCGCCGCGGGGAGCGCCCTGCACGCCGTCACGGAGTTGCTGCCCTCGAGGAGTGAGGATTGATGGCCACCAGCAAGAAGACGGTCGCCGCGCCCACGCCCGCGGCCAGGAAGAGCGCCGCGACGAAGGCGACCGCGGCCAAGAAGTCCACGACCAAGAAGGCCGCCACGCCGAAGGCGGCCGCTGCGACGAAGGCCACCGCGGCCCAGAAGGCGGCAGCCGGCAAGGGCACGACCAAGAAGGTGGCGACGAGGGGTGCCTTCGCTGCCGGTGCGGCCCGCGCCTCCGGCGAGCGAGCCCGCCGCGCCCACACCCCACTGCTCGCGGAGACGGCCTCGAAGGCGGCGGAGCAGGCCGCGCCGGCTTCCGGGCCGACCGCGCCCGCAGCCACGACGGCGGCACCCGCCGCGAAGTCGCACCGACCTTCTCCTCGGGCGACCCCGGTGGCCACCAAGCGCACCGCCGCCACCTCCGGCGCGGCGCGGCGCACGCGCTCCGCGACTGAGCGCCGTCCGGCCCCGGCGAAGGTCGCTCGCGCCCGGCGGAGCGCGAAGCCCGCGGTCGACCGTCCGCTGAGCGTGGTGCCCGACGCACCCGCCACGTCGGCGCCGTCCGCCCCGGTCACGGCGCAGCGTCCCGACCGCTCGTCGGCGAGCGGTTACCGGCCCGAGCCGCTGCGGCCCGCCTCGACGACGGCGTCGTTGGCGACCGACGGGGGCGACATGGTCCAGGTCCTCATCGCCAGCCTGCGGATGGCGGCGTCCTCGATCGGGTGGTCCACGGACGAGGCCGAGCGCCAGATTGCGGCCCTGCTCGCCTTCCTGCGTCGGCGCCTCACCGGCGACTACGAGGTGGACGAGTTCGGCTTCGATCGCGACTTCACGAACGAGGCCTTCTTCCCGCTGATGCGGCCGCTCTACCGCCACTGGTTCCACATCGAGGTCCGGGGCATCGAGAACATCCCGTCCGACGGCGGGGCCCTGATCGTCTCCAACCACTCGGGCACCGTCGCCCTCGATTCGCTCATGGTCCAGCTGGCCATCCATGACGAGCACCCGCAGCACCGCTTCCTGCGCATGCTCGGCGCGGACCTCGTCTTCAGCCTGCCCGTCGTCGGCGACGTGGCGCGCAAGACGGGTGCGACGCTGGCCACCAACCCGGATGCCGAGCGCCTGCTGAGCAGCGGCGAACTCGTGGGCGTCTGGCCCGAAGGCTTCAAGGGCGTCGGCAAGCCGTTCCGCGAGCGCTACAAGCTGCAGCGGTTCGGTCGCGGCGGGTTCGTGTCCGCGGCGCTGCGCTCGGGAGTCCCGATCATCCCGTGTTCCGTCGTGGGGGCCGAGGAGATCTACCCGATGATCGGGAACCTGCGGTCGCTCGCACGGCTCTTCGGCCTGCCCTACGTGCCGATCACGCCGACCTTCCCCCTGCTGGGTCCGCTCGGTCTCATCCCTCTGCCGAGCAAGTGGATCATCGAGTTCGGGGCGCCGGTCGACACCGCGTCCATGGGCGCCGAGGCCGCCGACGACCCGATGCTCGTCTTCGACCTCACCGACCAGGTGCGCGAGACGATCCAGCAGACGCTCTACAGCCTGCTCATGTCCCGTCGATCGACCTTCTTCTGATGGGCGCCGGGGCGCAGAGCGAGGCCGGCGGCTGGACCCCGACGGCGCGGATCTCCCTCGTGACGAAGCCGGGGTGTCACCTCTGCGAGGTGGCCCGCGAGATCGTCGACGGCGTCGCCCGGGAGACCGGCGCGAGCGTCGAGGAGGTCAACGTGCTCGACGACCCGGAGTTGCTCGAGCGCTACGCCGAACTCATCCCGGTGACCTTCGTCGACGGGCGGCAACACGACTACTGGCGAGTAGACCCGGAGCGGCTGCGGGCCGCCCTTCGTTGATCGACACGCAGGCCTGAGCGACCCCTGCCGGGTCTGCCGTTCACGGTGTGGTAGCGACTTTGTGCATCCCTTCACAAGCGCGTACTCTGGGCGGCGTCGTGCCGGTCTCGTCGCCGCCTGTGGCGAGGTCCCCGTGAGAGGAGCCACGCGCCAGTGACTGTCGAGCCCAACGTCCGACGGGGGATCCCGGATGCGACCGTGGCTCGACTTCCCGGATATCTGCGGGCTCTGAATTCCCTTGCGTCCCAAGGCATTTCCTCCGTGTCCTCGGAGGAACTCGCCGAGGTCTCCGGCGTCCGGTCGGCCAAGCTGCGCAAGGACCTCAGCCAGCTCGGCTCCTACGGTGTGCGCGGTGTCGGCTATGACGTGGCCAACCTCAGCCTCGAGATCTCCCGCGAACTCGGCCTCACCCAGGACTGGCCCGTCGTCATCATCGGCATGGGCAACCTCGGGCGGGCGCTGGCCGACTACAGCGGCTTCGCCACGCGCGGCTTCCAGATCGTCGCCCTGCTCGACCGCGACGAGTCCGTCATCGGCGAGAAGATCGGTGCCCTCACCGTCCAGCCGATGTCCGTCCTGTCCGAGCTCGCGGACGCGGGACGCGTCTCCATCGGTGTCATCACGACGCCTGCCGCCTCCGCCCAGGTCGTCTGCGACGCCCTCGTCGAGGCGGGCGTCGGTTCGGTGCTCAACTTCGCCCCCTGTGTCCTGTCCGTGCCCGCGGGGGTCGAGGTGCGCAAGGTCGACTTGTCGACCGAGCTGCAGATCCTCGCCTTCCACGAGCAGCGGAAGTCGGCCGCGCCGGTCGAGGAGGTGGCCCGATGAGCCTCGTCGTCCTCGGCCTCAGCCACCACGCCGCCCCGATCGACCTCCTCGAGCGCGCGGCGCTCGACGCGCAGCGCCGCGGGCTGCTCGCCGACCAGCTCCGCGCCAGCGACCACGTGCGGGAGAGCCTCGTCGTCTCGACGTGCAACCGCACCGAGCTCTACGCCGACGTCTCGACCTTCCACGGTGGCGTCGACGACCTCACCGACGCCCTCATCGAGACCACCGGCGTCGACCGGGAGGCCCTGGCCGAGCACATCTTCCTCGCCTACGAGGATGGCGTCGTCTCGCACGCCTTCTCGGTCGCGGCGGGTCTCGACTCGATGGCGGTCGGCGAGGCCCAGATCCTCGGTCAGCTGCGGACGGCGCTCGTCGAGGGCCAGGACCGCGGTGACGTCGGGGGAGTCCTCAACGGTCTGATCCAGCACGCGCTGCGGGTGGGCAAGAAGGTGCACACCGAGACGGGCATCGACTCGGTCAGCCGCAGCCTCGTCGAGACGGGTCTCGCGCGCGCCGCGCGGAGCGTGGCGACGCCGGAGGAGGACCAGCGCGACCTCACCCATCGCCACGTCCTCGTGGTCGGCGCCGGCGGCATGAGTTCCCTCGCCGCCCAGACGGCGCTGAGGGCGGGCGTGGCCTCCCTGACCATCGTCAACCGCACCCACTCCCGCGCCGTCACCCTCGCGGACCGACTCGGCGTGCAGGCCCGGCCGATCGAGGAGCTCCCGCAGGCGCTCACCGATGCGGACGTCGTGATCTCGTGCACCGGCTCGACCGGCCTCGTCGTCGACCTGACGCTCGCCGGCGACGCGCAGGTCGCCCGCGGTGGTCGCCCCCAGCACTACCTCGACCTCGCCCTGCCCCACGACATCGCCCCCGAGGTCGCCAGCTTGCGCGGCGTCGAGCGCTCGGGGCTGCGCGAGCTCGGCGAGGACCTCGCCGGCGTCGAGACGGCGCCGGAGGTCGAGGCGGCACACGCCCTCGTCACCCAGGAGGTCGCGACCTACCTCGAGGCGCGCGCCGTCGACCGCGTCGTGCCCACCGTGACGGCGCTGCGGGCCCGCGCCCAGAGCGTGGTCAACCGTGAGCTGGACCGACTCGATCAGCGCACCCCGCACCTTCGTCAGGAGGACCGCGACGAGGTCAAGCTGGCCGTGCACCGGATCGTCGAGAAGCTGCTCCACACGCCGACCGTGCGTGTGAAGGAGATGGCGGCCGACGGCTCCATCAACCACTACGCCGACGCCATCAACGAGCTCTTCAACCTCACGCCCGAGGACCTGAACTCCTCCCGGCTGCCGGCCCCGACGAAGGACGCGTCATGAGTGCCGCACTGCGCCTGGGCACGCGGCGCAGCCTCCTCGCGACGACCCAGTCCGGTCACGTCGCGGACATGCTGCGCGCGCTCGGTCACGAGGTCGAGCTCGTCGAGATCGTCACCGAGGGCGACGTGTCGACCGCCAGCCTCGCGAGCCTCGGCGGGGTGGGCGTCTTCGCGAGCGCCCTGCGCCAGGCCCTCCACCGCGGTGAGATCGACCTCGCCGTGCACTCGCTCAAGGATCTCCCGACCACCCCCGAGGACGGGCTGGTCGTCGCGGCCGTGCCGCCGCGCGAAGACCCCCGGGATGCCCTCGTGGCGCGGGACGGCCTCACCCTCGGGGAGCTGCCCGCGGGGGCCGTCGTCGGGACGGGTTCGCCCCGCCGGCGCGCGCAGCTCGCGGCGCTCGGACTCGGGCTCACCTTCCAGGACCTGCGCGGCAACGTCGACTCTCGGATCACGCGCGTGCGCTCGGGTGAGCTCGACGCGGTCGTCCTCGCCCGTGCCGGGCTCTCCCGCCTCGGTCGCGCCGACGAGATCACCGAGAGCCTCGACCCCATCCAGGTCCTGCCTGCCCCCGGCCAGGGTGCTCTCGCGGTCGAGTGCCGCGCCGACGATGACGCCGTGCGGGCTCTGCTCGCCCGGATCGACGACGCCGACACCCGCGCCTGCGTCGAGGCCGAGCGGGCCCTGCTCGCCCGACTGGAGGCCGGCTGCGCCGCGCCCGTCGGCGCGCTCGCCGAGGTCGTCGAAGGCGTGGACGGACCCGAGCTGAGCCTGCGCGCGGTCGCCTCCGCGACGGATGGGTCCTCGGACGTCCGCCGCTCCTTGACCGGAGCCGTGGCCGACGCCGCGGACCTCGGTCGCCGCCTCGCGGACCTGCTCATCGACGACGGGGCCGCCGGCCTCATCGCCGCGGCCAGGCCGGATGCGGCAGTGGCCGCCGACGAACCCACTCGACCATCCGGCGTCCCATCCGGGGCGGGCGGTCAGCAGCCGCCCGCCGCCTTCGCCGCATCCGCCGATCACCCCACTGCCGAAGAGAGTGCCCAGTGAGCTCCCGCAGGACCACCCCCTCGAACCCCATCTCCCGAGCGAAGGTCGCGCACGTGGCCTTCGTCGGCGCCGGTCCCGGCGACCACTCTCTGCTGACCATCGGCGCGGTCGAGCGGCTGCGTGCCGCGGACGTCGTCGTCCTGGACCAGTTCAGCCGGGAGGACGTGCTGGCACCCTTCGCCCGCGAGGGCGTCGAGATCATCGATGCCGGCCACGGCGAGCACGGCCAGACCCTCACCCACGCCAGCCGCGCCAAGGTGCTCGTCAAGGCCGCGAAGTCGGCCCCCGGCGGCCTCGTCGTCCGGCTCATGGATGGCGACCCGTCGACCTTCAACGGTCTGGCCGAGGAGGCCCTCGCCCTGACGAAGGCGGGCATCGAGTTCGACATCGTGCCCGGCGTCAGCGCCGCGTCGGCCGTCCCCGCCTACGCGGGCGTGCCGCTGACGACCGCCAAGTCCGGCGGGGTTCACATCGTCAGCCTCGGCGGTGGCCACCGCGCCGACTTCTCCGGCTGTCTGTCCGACAAGGTCACCGCCGTGCTCCTGGGCAACGCCGAGGCGCTCGCGCAGGGCCTCACCGAGTTGCTGCGCGTCGGCCGCGCCGGGGACACCCCGGTGGCCCTGACGGAGAAGGGGACCACCACCTCCCAGGCGACCTGGACGACCACGCTGGCCGAGGCCGCGGCGCTCGCCGAGCGCATGGAGGCCCCGACGCTGGCCATCGTCGGTCCCACGGTGGACCTGCGCGGTGACCTGTCCTGGTACGAGACGAAGCCGCTCTTCGGCTGGCGCGTCCTCGTGCCCCGCACGAAGGACCAGGCCGGCGCCACGGTCGACCGACTCGCCTCCTTCGGTGCCACGGCCGACGTCGTGCCGACGATCAGCGTCGAGCCGCCGCGCACCCCCCAGCAGATGGAGCGCGCCGTCAAGGGCCTCGTGACCGGCCGCTACGAGTGGGTCGGCTTCACCTCCGCCAACGCCGTGCGTGCCGTGCGCGAGAAGTTCGAGGAGTTCGGCCTCGACGCGCGCGCCTTCTCCGGTCTCAAGATCGCCGCGGTCGGTGGCGTCACCGCCGAGGCGCTGCGCGAGTGGGGGATCAACCCCGACCTCGTGCCGTCCGGCGAGATGTCGGCCAAGGGGCTGCTCGAGGACTGGCCGCCGTACGACGAGGTGCTCGACCCGATCAACCGGGTCTTCCTGCCGCGCGCCGACATCGCGACCGACACGCTCGTCGCCGGGCTGCAGGAGATGGGCTGGGAGGTCGACGACGTCACCGCCTACCGCACGGTGCGTGCGGCGCCGCCGGCGGCACCCGTCCGCGAGGCGATCAAGGGCGGCGCCTTCGACGCGGTCGTCTTCACGTCGAGCTCCACGGTGCGCAACCTCGTCGGGATCGCGGGCAAGCCGCACCCGCAGACGGTCGTCGCGTGCATCGGGACGGCCACGGCCAAGACGGCGGAGGAGCACGGCCTGCGGGTCGACGTCCTCGCGCCGGAGGCCACGAGCGATGCCCTCGTCGACGCGCTGGCCGAGCACGGCCGGTTCCTCGCCTCGGAGGCGCGGGAGACGGGCACCGAGGTCGTCCGTCCGAGCCTCCAGCGCAAGGGCGGCGCCCGACGCAAGGCGAAGGGCTGAGCGTGAGTCAGCAGGGCGCCTTCCCCATCGTCCGTCCTCGCCGCCTGCGGCAGTCGCCGGCGGTCCGCCGGCTCGTCGCCGAGCACCGGCTGCACCCGGCGGAGTTCGTGCTGCCCGTCTTCGTGAGGGAGGGCCTGAGCGAGCCGGAGCCGATCTCGAGCATGCCGGGCGTCGTCCAGCACACCGTGGACTCGCTCGTCGAGGTCGCGCGCGACTGCGTGGCCGCCGGCGTCGGCGGGATCATGATCTTCGGCGTGCCGCTGGTCAAGGACGCGATCGGCAGCGGCGGTGACGATCCCGAGGGCATCCTCAACGTCGCCACGCGCGCCGTCGTCGACGCGGTCGGGGACGACCTCGTCGTCATGACGGACCTGTGCCTCGACGAGTTCACCGACCACGGTCACTGCGGCGTGCTCGCCGACGACGGTCGCGGCGGTGTCGTCGTCGACAACGACGCGACGCTCGAGCGGTACGCCGCGATGGCGCTGGCCCAAGCCCGGTCCGGGGCCCACGTCCTCGGGCTGTCCGGGATGATGGACGGCCAGGTGGCCCACGTGCGCGCGGCCCTCGACGCCGAGGGTTTCACCGACACGATCCTGCTCGCCTATGCCATCAAGTACACGTCGGCGCTCTACGGGCCCTTCCGCGAGGCGGTCCAGTCCTCGCTGCAGGGGGACAGGGCGACCTACCAGCAGGACCCGGCCAACGCCACGGAGTCGCTGCGGGAGCTCGCGCAGGACGTCGCGGAAGGGGCGGACATGGTCATGGTCAAGCCCGCCGGGCCGCACCTCGACATCGTCGCCGCGGCCGCCGGCGCATCGCCGGTGCCGGTCGTCGCCTACCAGATCTCCGGGGAGTACGCGCAGATCGTCGCCGCTGCGGAGCAGGGCTGGATCGAGCGCGAGCGCACGATGATGGAGTCCCTGATGCACATCCGCCGAGCCGGGGCGGGCATCATCCTGACGTACTTCGCACTCGAGGCGGCCGCCGTGCTCGATCGGCAGCGCTGACCCGCCGCCCTCCCGTGTGGGGCCGCTGATGTCCACGACTCGGGGGGAAGGCGGCCGAGCGGCCGCCGTCGTTGAAAGTTGAATGTTCAACTACGGGGTCAATCTGTGCGATACTGCCCCCATGTCCGGGGATGACGCACGATGGTTGACGACTGAGCAGCAGAATCACTGGCGGGCCTACCTGCGCGGTTCCCGCCTTCTCGAGGTGGCGCTCGATGACGAGCTCGCGCCCTTCAAGACCCAGATCACCGAGTACGAACTGCTCTCCATGCTGTCGGAGTCGCCGGGTGGTCGCAGCCGCATGGCGCAATTGGCCGATGCCATCGTCCAGTCCCGCAGCCGGGTCACCCACACCGCGTCCCGCCTCGAGCGTCGCGGCTGGGTCCGCCGCGAGGCGTGCGCCGATGACCGGCGCGGGATCGAACTCGTCCTGACCGATGCGGGCCGCGAGGCGCTGCTCCGGATGGCCCCCGCACACGTCGGGTCGGTCCGCCAGCATCTCGTCGACGTCCTGAGCGACGAGGAGTTCGCCGCCCTGGGCCGGGCCATGGCCATCGTCCGCGACTCGTTGCGCCCGGAGCACCACGAGATTCGCGCCGCTGACTGAGGTGGCCGACCGGCGAGCGCTGACCGACGAGCGCTGACCGACGAGCGCCGCGGTCGCTCGGGTGTGCGCCTGAGACAATGGCGCCCATGACCACGCCGTACCCCGCAGACGTCCCCGCCTCCCAGGCTCTCTTCGAACGCGCCCGCGCCGTCACCCCCGGTGGGGTCAACTCACCAGTCCGGGCCTTTCGTGGTGTCGGCGGCACGCCGCGGTTCATGGCGAGCGGTGCCGGGGCCTGGCTGACGGACGTCGACGGCCGTCGCTACGTCGACCTCGTCGGGTCATGGGGCCCGATGATCCTCGGGCACGCGCACCCCGAGGTCCTCGAGGCGGTGACCACCACGGCCGCCCGCGGGTTCTCCTTCGGCACCCCGAGCGAGAACGAGGTGGCACTCGTCGAGGAGATCGTCGACCGGATCGAGCCCGTCGAGCAGGCGCGCCTCGTCTCGAGCGGCACCGAGGCGACGATGAGCGCCATCCGCCTGGCGCGCGGCTTCACCGGCCGGACGACGATCGTGAAGTTCGCCGGGTGCTACCACGGCCACGTCGACTCCCTGCTGGCCTCGGCGGGCTCGGGCGTGGCGACCTTCGCCCTGCCCGACTCGGCCGGGGTGTCCAAGGCGGAAGCCTCCGAGACCATCGTTCTGCCCTACAACGACCTCGCCGCCGTCGAGGCCGCCTTCGCCGAGCGCGGCAGCGAGATCGCCGCCGTCATCACCGAGGCCTCGCCGGGCAACATGGGTGTCGTACCGCCGGCGCCCGGGTTCACCGAGGGCCTGCGCCGGATCACGGCGGCCCACGGGGCCCTGCTCATCAGCGACGAGGTGATGACCGGGTTCCGCTGCAGCCGCGCGGGTTGGTACGGCCTCGAAGTGCCCTACGAGTCCGGGGCGCCCGACCTGTTCACCTTCGGGAAGGTGATGGGCGGCGGATTCCCCGCGGCTGCCTTCGGTGGTCGTGCCGACATCATGAGCCGGCTCGCGCCGGACGGCCCCGTGTATCAGGCCGGGACCCTCTCGGGGAACCCCGTCGCCACGGCCGCCGGTCTGGCCACGCTGCGGCTGTGCACGCCCGACGTCTACGCCCGGCTCCAGGTCGTCGCCGACACCCTGTCCGGCGCCGCCTCCGAGGCCCTCACCGCGGCGGGCGTGCCGCACGTCGTCCAGCGGGCGGGGTCGATGTTCAACGTCTTCTTCCGCGAAGGCGCCGTCACGAACTACGACGAGGCGCGCGATCAGGACACCGCCGCCTTCGCCGCCTTCTTCCACGAACTGCTCAGCCGGGGGGTCCACCTGCCGCCGAGTGCCTTCGAGTCGTGGTTCGTCAGTGCGGCCCACGACGACGAGGCGATCGCCCACGTCCTCGACGCTCTGCCGCACGCCGCAGCCGCTGCGGGACGTTCAGGATCGGGTGCGACAATCGGCGCATGAGCGACCCCACTGCCACGCCCGAGCCCGAGTCGGGCACCGACGTCCGGTCGGTGTCCGCGGCGGTGATCGACACGCCGCTGGTCGCCGACAAGGCCACGTCCGAGGCGGTCCGCGGCGCCCAGGAGGCCGAGCACCGGCACGGCGCCGGCAGCCCCGATGACGTCACGGTCGTCCACCTGCTGCGCCACGGCGAGGTGCACAACCCCGAGGGGATCCTCTACGGACGGCTGGACGACTTCCACCTCTCCGAACTCGGACGGGAGATGGCCGACGCCGCGGCGAAGGCCCTCGCCCAGCGCGACGTCACGCTCATCGTCTCCTCGCCGCTCGAGCGGGCCCAGGAGACGGCCGTGCCGACCGCGTCCCACTTCGGCCTCACCCCGCTCATCGACCCGCGCGTCATCGAGGCGGGCAACAAGTTCGAGGGCCTGAAGGTCGCCGGCGGCAAGAACCTCTTCCGCAACCCGCGGCACCTTCTCTGGCTGTACAACCCGACGAAGCCGTCCTGGGGCGAGCACTACAGCGCCATCGCCAAGCGGATGACCGAGGCCGTCGAGGACGCCCGGGACGCCGCCCGCGGCAGCGAGGCCGTCATCGTGTCGCACCAGTTGCCGATCTGGACGATGCGCGCCGCGGTCGAGGGGCGCCGCCTGTGGCACGACCCCCGCCGCCGCCAGTGCAACCTCGCGTCACTCACGAGCCTGACCTACCGCGGCGACCAGATCGTCGATGTCGCCTACAGCGAGCCGGCCGGCCACCTTCTCGCGCGCGCCAGCTCGGTCGCCGGGGCATGACCGGGCCGTTCCCCCGCCTCGCCCGCGTGGGCGTTGCGGGTCTCGCCGGACTGGCCCTCGCCGTCGGCGTGAGCGGCTGCTCCGCCGACCCGAACTCGGCCGCCGAGCAGGCGAAGTCCGGCGACAACAAGGGCTTCATCTCGGGGTCTGGCACCTTCGAGCAGATCCCCGCCGGCGATCGGGCCGAGCCCGTCAAACTGGCGGGGGAGACGTTGGACGGTGGCAGCTGGGACGTGGCCGACCACCGCGGTGACGTCGTCGTCGTCAACGTGTGGGCCTCGTGGTGCGGACCGTGCGTGGCCGAGGCGCCGGAGCTCAAGGCGGTGCACGAGGCGACGAAGGAGGACGACGTCGAGTTCGTCGGCATCGACTCTCGCGAGCCGCCCGAGAACGGTCTCGCGCAGCAGAAGGCGTGGGGTCACACCTACCCCTCCCTGACCGATGAGTCCGGCACCCTGGTGCTCGCCCTCCAGGGCAAGGCTGCCGCGACCCCCACGACCGCCGTCCTCGATCGCGAGGGCCGGATCGCCGCCGTCGTGCTGGGCGCCGTCACGGAGTCGACGCTGACCGGCCTCGTCGAGGACACGCTGGCCGAGGGCGCCTGACGTGGGCGGACTCGTCGCCGACGGCTCGCTCCCGCTGGCCGTGCTCGTCGCCGCACTCGCGGGACTGGTCTCCTTCGCGAGCCCCTGCGTGCTGCCGCTCGTCCCGGGGTTCCTGGGCTACGTCACCGGCCTGTCCGACGTCGCGCTCGAGCGACGCAGTCGGGGCCGGATGGTGCTCGGCGCGGCCCTCTTCGTGCTCGGCTTCTCGGTCGTCTTCCTGCTCGGCACGATCTTCATCGCCGGCGTCGGACGTTCCCTCGTCGAGCACCGTGAGACGTTGCAGCGCGTCGGCGGGGCGCTGCTGATCGTCCTCGCCTTCGTCTTCATCGGGTTCGGCGGTCAGCGCACCGTCCGACTCCCGATCAAGCCCGCCGCCGGTCTGGCCGGCGCGCCCGTCCTCGGGGCCGTCTTCGGCCTCGGCTGGGCGCCGTGCATGGGCCCGACGCTGGCGGCGGTCCTCGCCCTCGCCGCGAGCAGCACCGACCCCAGCACGGGCCGAGCCCTCACCCTCGGCGTCGCCTACTGCCTCGGACTCGGGCTGCCCTTCCTCGCCTTCGCCGCCGGTTACGAGCGCATGGGCCGCTGGTCGGGGTGGTTGCGCCGTCACCAGCGAGCCGTCCAGCTCTTCGGTGGGGCGCTCCTGCTCGTCATCGGCGTCCTGCTGCTCACGGGCGGCTGGGAGAGCCTCAACCGGATGATCCAGCGCGAACTCGTGGGCGGCTTCGAGGTGCTCATCTGATGACGGACAAGGACTCGAACGTGACCCGCCGGACCGACCCGCGTGACGTGACCCAGCCCCGCCTGGGCCCCGTGGGCTGGGCGCGCTGGGCGTGGCGGCAGTTGACGAGCATGCGGACCGCGCTCTTCCTCCTGCTCCTGCTCGCGGTCGGCGCCGTGCCCGGCTCGATCTGGCCGCAGCGCTCGCTCGACGCCACGCGGACCGCGGACTACATCGCCCAGCACCCGACCCTGGGCCCGTGGCTCGACCGGCTCGGGATGTTCGAGGTCTACGCCTCGCCGTGGTTCTCGGCGATCTACCTCCTGCTCTTCATCTCCCTCGTCGGCTGTGTCCTCCCGCGTTCGCGTCAGCACTGGGCCGCGATGCGTTCGGTGCCGCCGCGCGCCCCGAAGCGGCTGACCCGGCTGCCCGCCCACGTCGAGATGACCCTCGACGCCACGCCCGCGGAGACGCTCGAGGCCGCCCGGGTCGCGTTGCGCCGCAAGCGGATGCGGGTGCATGCGCACGACGCGGCCTCGGTGAGTGCCGAAGGTGGCTACCTCAAGGAGACGGGCAACCTCGTCTTCCACCTCTCGCTCGTCCTGCTCATCGTCGGGGTGGCCTACGGCCACCTGCTCGGGTGGAAGGCGGACATCATCGTGCCCGAGGGCAAGTCCTTCGCCAGCACCGTGACCCGCTACGACACGTTCGCGCCGGGGCCGTGGGTTGACGAGAGCTCGTTGACCCCCTTCACCATGCGGGTCGACTCGCTGACGGCGACCTTCGAGGACCGGGTGACGAGCAAGGGGCAGTTCGGGCAGCCGCGCAACTTCGACGCCCGAGTGACGACGACCGACGAGCCCGGCGGGGTCGAGACCAAGCGCAAGCTCGCGGTCAACCACCCCGTCGACATCGGCGGCGCATCCGTCTACCTGCTCGGGAACGGCTACGCCCCGGTCATCACGGTGAAGGACGCGAAGGGCGAGGTGCTCTACACCGGGCCGACCCCCTTCCTCTCGCAGGACACGAACTACAAGTCCGTCGGGGCCATCAAGATCGGCGGCGCCACCCCGAAGCAACTGGGGCTCGTCGGGCTGTTCCTGCCGACCGCGATCATCGACGAGGAGACCGGGCCGTCGTCCGTCTTCCCCGATGACCGCGATCCCGCCCTCGCGCTCAGCCTCTACGAGGGTGAACTCTTCCCCGGCGGGCGTCCGCAGTCGGTCTTCACCCTCGACACCGAGAGCATGGACAAGGTGCTCAACGCCGACGGCTCGGACATCACGCGCCTGTGGGTCAAGCCGGGGGACACGGTCACGCTGCCCGGCGGGCGGGGCACGCTGACCTTCGAGAAGGTGACCCGCTGGGCCGGGCTGTCCGTGCGGCACGACCCCGGCAAGACGCTCACGCTGGTTGCCTCGCTCGCCGCACTGGCCGGTCTGATCACCTCGCTGACGGTCAGACGGCGTCGTGTCTTCGTGCGGATCGTCGAGGGCGATGGCGCAGCGGTCGATGGTGTTGGGGCTGGCACCCGCCTCGTCATCGGGGGGATGTCCAAGGGCGACGACGACGGCCTGCAGGACCTCGTCGATGACGTCGCGCAAACCCTCAGCCAACGCAGTGCCACACTGGAGAAGCGATGACGAACGAAACCCTGGCCACGTACGCCAACCTCAGCATCTACTCGGCGATGGGCGTCCTGACGCTCGCCATGATCGGCTACGCGCTCTACCTCGCAGGCCTCGTGCCGCAGCGGGGCGAGGCGGCACTCGCCGAGACCGAAACGCGCGTGCGTGAGCGGGTCGGCAGCGGCGTGCGCTCGGGCGGTGCCGCGGACGGCGGTGTTGCCGGCGTCGCTCCCGTCCACGGGACGTCGGGCCGGGTGGCGCTCGATGCGTCCACTCCCGCTCGCGCGCGGAAGGCGGCTGGTGTCGCCCAGTCGTTGAGTTGGCTCGGAGCCATCCTGCTCGTCGCCGCTGTGGCGCTGCGTGGCCTGTCCGTGCAACGCGCCCCGCTCGGCAACATGCACGAGTTCGCCGTCGCCGGAGCGATGTTCGTCATGGTCGGCTTCTGCCTCTGGGGCCTGCGCCGCGACCTGCGCTGGCTCGGCCTCTTCATCACCGCGCCGGTGCTGCTGACCCTCGGCATGGCCATCACGGTCTGGTACACCGAGGCCGCCGAGTTGCTGCCGTCGCTGAAGTCCTACTGGCTCGTCATCCACGTGACCGTGGCGACGCTGGCCGTCGCAATGTGTGTGCTTGGTTTCGCCGTCACCGCGCTGTACCTCGCCAAGGACACGTTCATCGAGCGCGGCCGCTCCTCCTTCCTCGACCGTCTGCCCGCGGCGAAGGAACTGGAGAAGGCGTCCTACGGCATCCACATCGTCGCCTTCCCCCTGTGGACGTTCACGCTCATCGCGGGCGCGATCTGGGCCCAGGAGGCATGGGGCTCCTACTGGAACTGGGACCCCAAGGAGGTGTGGACCTTCGTCATCTGGGTGGTCTACGCGGCCTACCTGCACGCACGGGCCACGACGACGACGGCGCGGCGCACCGCGGCGTGGATCGCGATCGCCGGCTTCGCGTGCATCGTCATCAACTACACCGTCGTGAACATGTACTTCGTCGGCCAGCACAGCTACTCGGGAATCCAGTGATGATCCGCTACTTCTTGCTCCGCATGCTCGTGTTCTTCGCCTGCCTCGCGGCGCTCTGGCTTGCCGGACTGCGCGAGCGCAACGAGCAGCCCTGGCTCATCGTCGGTGCCGGCGTGCTGTCGATCATCGTGTCCGCCTTCGTCCTGAAGCCGTTCCGCGAGGACGTCGCGCGGCAGCTCGAAGAGCGGGCCGCCCGTCGCATCGACATCCCGGAGGACGCCGTGGACGCGGACTCCGACGAGGCCGCCGAGGACTCCGAGGTCGAGCAGCGCGAGCGCGCCGCGGAGGGCGAGCGGGTGTCCGAGCCCGAGCCGACACGGGAGCGGGCGCAGGGCCGCGACGTCAGCGAAGGCGACGAGTTCCGCTGAGCCGTTCCCCCTCCTGCCACCCGAGTTGTGGACCGCTGATGTCCTTTCCTCGGAGAGGGGCGAAGGGGGTCAGTGCGCGACGACGGGCGGCTCGCCCGGGAGCAGGCCCGCGGCCACGAGGATGGCCCACACGAGCTGGATGAGCCCGGTCGAGGCGAGCACGGGCACGAGCGCCCGGCCGGTCGCGCCGCCGCGGATTGCCCGCACGGCGGGCACGGCCACGACAGCGGCCAGGAGCGAGGCGAGCACCCACGGGTGCGCGATGGCGATGACGAGCCCGCAGACCACGGCGCCGCCGAGCAGGGCCAGATAGAGCTGCCGGGTGCGGGCGTCACCCAGGCGTACGGCGAGGGTGATCTTGTCGTTCTCCCGATCGGTCGGGATGTCGCGCAGGTTGTTGGCGACGAGGATGGCCGAGGCCAGCGCGCCGACGCCGACCGCGCCGAGCACGCCCTCCCACGAGAGCGCGTCCGCCTGGGTCCACTGGGTGCCGAGCGTGGCCATCAGACCGAAGAAGACGAAGACGTAGATCTCGCCCAGACCGCGGTAGCCGTAGGGGTTGTCGCCGCCGGTGTAGCGCCACGCAGCCACCATCGCGAGCGCGCCGAGCGGGATGAAGATGAGGGCGCCGGACAGGGCCACGAGCGCGAGGCCGGCGAGGGCCGCGACGCCGAAGGCGGTGTAGGCCGCGAGCTTGACGTCGCTCGGTCGGGCCAGGCCCTGGCCGACGAGTCGGACCGGGCCGACGCGCTCCTCGTCGGTGCCGCGAATGCCGTCGGAGTAGTCGTTCGCGTAGTTGACGGCGACCTGCAGCGACAGCGACACGAGGAGGGCCAGCAGCGCCAGACCGAGATCCATCCGCCCGAGCTCTTCGGCAGCGGCCGTCCCCACGAGGACCGGGGCGATGGCGGCGGGGAAGGTGCGTGGGCGGGCGCCCGCGATCCACTGGGAGGTGCTGGCCATGGGGGAGGACTCGTTCCGGACGGGGCTGGGGCCCTCAGATCTTACGGAGGAAGTCCGGGTCGTCGTCGGGGCCCCGCGGTCGGGTGGGTCGCGGGCGGGGTCGGGTGCCCGGCAGTCGCGTCTGTGGCGCACGGCCGGCGATGAACCAGGCCAGCGAGCCGACGATGTTGAAGAGCAGGATGATGAAGACCCAGACGATCTTGGGCAGGCCCCGCACGCGGTCCTCCTCCGTCTGGACGCAGTCCACCGCCGCATAGACGGTGATGGCGACGACGAGGATCGCCGGGAGCAGACGGAGCATGTCCCCATCGTCCCACGGAGGTCGATCCCGAATCGAGGCGCACGGCCCGATGCGGGCGGAATAGCCTGTCCCGCATGACGACCCCGCACACTGCCGACACCCACGATCTGATCCGCGTGCAGGGGGCCCGCGAGAACAACCTCAAGGACGTGAGCGTCGAGCTGCCCAAGCGTCGGCTGACGGTCTTCACCGGTGTCTCCGGCTCGGGCAAGAGCTCGCTCGTGTTCGGGACGATCGCCGCCGAGTCGCAGCGGATGATCAACGAGACCTACAGCGCCTTCGTCCAGGGGTTCATGCCCTCCCTCGCTCGTCCCGACGTGGACCACCTCGAGGGCCTGACGACGGCGATCCTCGTCGACCAGGAGCGCATGGGCGCCAACCCGCGCTCGACCGTCGGCACGGCCACGGATGCGAACGCCATGCTGCGCATCCTCTTCAGCCGCCTCGGCGACCCCTACGTCGGCCCGCCGACCGCCTTCTCCTTCAACGTCCCCACGCGCAAGGCCAGCGGGGTGATGTCCACGGACAAGGGTGGCCGGGTCGAGAAGAGCGTCGTCAAGCAGGCCATCTACCTCGGCGGCATGTGCCCCCGCTGCGAGGGCATGGGTCACGTCAGCGACATCGACCTGACCGCGCTCTACGACGAGACGCTCTCGCTCAACGAGGGCGCGTTGACGGTGCCGGGCTACTCGATGGACGGCTGGTACGGCCGGCTCTTTGCGGGCATGGGCTTGCCGATGGACAAGCCGATCGCGTCCTTCACGAAGAAGCAGCTCGAGACGATGCTCTACGCGGAGCCGACCAAGATCAAGGTCGAAGGCGTCAACCTCACGTTCGAGGGGATGATCCCCAGGATCCAGAAGTCGATGCTGTCCAAGGACCCCGAGGCGATGCAGCCGCACGTGCGCCGCTTCGTCGAGCGAGCCGTGACCTTCCAGACCTGTCCCGAGTGCGAGGGGACCCGTCTCACGCCCGAGGCGCGGGCCTCGCGGATCAAGGGCAAGAGCATCGCGGACCTGTGCGCCATGCAGATCAGCGACCTCGCGGAATGGGTCCGCGAGCTCGACGAGCCGTCGGTGGGTCCGCTCGTCGCAGGTCTGCAGCACCTGCTCGACTCCTTCCGCGAGATCGGGCTGGGCTACCTGTCACTGGAGCGGCCGGCGGGCACGCTCTCCGGCGGGGAGGCGCAACGCACGAAGATGATCCGGCACCTCGGGTCCTCCCTGACCGACGTCACCTACGTCTTCGACGAGCCGACCATCGGCCTGCACCCCCACGACATCGACCAGATGAACGGCCTCCTGCGCCGACTGCGGGACAAGGGCAACACCGTCCTCGTCGTCGAGCACAAGCCCGAGACCATCGCGATCGCCGACCACGTCGTCGACCTCGGCCCCCTCGCCGGAAGCGGCGGTGGGGAGATCGTCTACGAGGGGAGCGTCGAGGGGCTGCGCACGAGCGGCACGCTCACCGGCCAGCACCTCGACGACCGTGCCCACCTCAAGGACGAGGTGCGTGCCCCGAGTGCCCAGCTCGAGGTGCGCGGCGCCGCGACGCACAACCTGCGCGACGTCGACGTCGACATCCCGCTCGGCGTCCTGACGGTCATCACGGGGGTCGCCGGCTCCGGCAAGAGTTCCCTCATCCATGGCTCGGTCGGCGGGCGCGAGGGCGTCATCGTCATCGATCAGGGCGCGATCAAGGGGTCCCGTCGCAGCAACCCGGCGACCTACACCGGGGTCCTCGAGCCGATCCGCAAGGCCTTCGCCAAGGCCAACGGCGTCAAGCCGGCCCTCTTCAGCTCCAACTCCGAGGGCGCCTGCCCGACGTGCAACGGCGCCGGCGTCATCTTCACCGAGCTCGGCGTCATGGCGACGGTCGAGTCGCCGTGTGAGGAGTGCGAGGGGCGGCGCTTCCAGGCCGCGGTGCTCGAGTACGAACTGGCCGGGAAGAACATCGCGGAGGTCCTCGACATGTCGATGGCGCAGGCGGAGGCGTTCTTCGCCGAGGGCGAGGCCAAGCTCCCCGCGGCGCACAAGATCCTCGACCGACTCGTCGACGTCGGTCTGGGCTACCTCACCCTGGGGCAGCCGCTGACGACCCTGTCGGGTGGCGAGCGGCAGCGGATCAAGCTCGCCACCCAGATGGGGGAGAAGGGGGACATCTACGTCCTCGACGAGCCCACCACCGGCCTGCACCTCGCCGACGTCGAGAACCTGTTGCGTCTGCTCGACCGGCTCGTCGACAGCGGCAAGTCCGTCATCGTCATCGAGCACCACCAGGCGGTCATGGCGCACGCCGACTGGATCATCGACCTCGGTCCCGGCGCCGGCCACGACGGCGGCACGGTGGTCTTCGAGGGGTCGCCGCGCGACCTCGTCGCCCAGCGCTCGACGCTCACCGGCGAGCACCTCGCGGCGTACGTCGGGGCCTGATTCGGGCGACGCTCGACCCGGGTGCTCGAGCCGGGCGGTCAACCGCGCGCGAAGAGGCCCGCGACCTCGTCCCGGGCCGGCTTGCCCGGCCCGCGCAGGGGGAGGGCGCCGAGGACGATGACGCGCCGCGGCAGGGCGTGCGCGGCCAGATGCGGACGAAGGCGCTCGCGCACCGCCGCGACGTCGGCCGCCGCTCGTCGCTCGGCCGGCGGCGCGTCGGGGTGCAGGACGAGCGCCGCAGCAATGACCTGCCCCCACTCGGGGTCGGGGACGCCGACGACGACCGCCTCCGACACGGCCGGCCCGTGCGCGAGGAGGGCTTCCTCGACGAGGCGCGGGGCGACCTTCAGGCCGCCGGTGTTGATCAGGTCATCGGCGCGCCCGAGGATCCGCAGGCACCCGTCGGCGCCGACCTCACCGAGGTCGTCCGTGACGAACCAGCGCGTCCCGCCGTCCTCGACGAAGGCGGCCGCCGTGAGATCGGCCCGCCCGAGGTAGCCGGAGGCGAGGGTCGCGCCGCCGAGCCGGACGCGACCGTCGACGACCCGAACGCTCGCCGGCTCGAGGGGGAGCCCGTCGTAGACGCAGCCGCCGGCCGTCTCGGTCATGCCATAGGTGGTCACGACACGGACGCCGGCCGCCTGGGCCCGCGCGAGCAGGGTCGGTGCGGTCCCCGCCCCGCCCACGAGCACGGCCGCGAAGGTCGCCAGCGTCCGGGCCGCGTCCGCGTCGGCCAGGAGCCGGGTGAGTTGTGTCGGGACGAGGGAGACGTAGGTCGGGGTGTCGTCGCTCAGGAGCGCGGCGCCCCGGACGAACGCCTCCGGGGTGAAGCCGTCCGCGAGATCCATGACCGCCGGGACCGTGCCCGCCCGCAGCGACCGTACGAGCACCTGGAGGCCGGCGATGTGCCGGGCCGGCATGGTCAGGAACCACTGGCCCGGACCGGCGAGCCGGGCGGCTGTCGCATCCGCGCTCGCGTGCAACGCCGGGGCGCCGAGGACAGCCAGCTTGGGTGAGCCGGTCGAGCCGGAGGTGCCGACGACGAGGGCCGCGCCGTCGGGCACGGCGTCGTCCGGCAGCGTGTCGACGTCGATCGGTGGCGGCCCGGCCGGGTCGTGGGGGAGCAGGGCCGGTCCGCCCGCGAGGGCCCGTTCCAGCTCGGGCAGGACCCGCAGGGCGTCCGGGCCGAGCGGGACGGGGAGCGGGCGGAGCCGGGTGGTCATCAGCGGACCTGGAGGATGCCCTCGACGAGGAGCCACAGGCCGAAGATGACGAAGGCGGCCGCGGCGCCGATGGTGATGGCGCGCTCAGGGAGGCGCTTGCCGAGGACGGCACCGACGGCGATGGCGAGGGCGTCGGCGGCGACCATGCCGACGGTCGAGCCGATCCACGTGCCGAACCAGTCCTCCTTCGTCGCCAGCGTGATGGTCGCGAGCATGGTCTTGTCGCCGAGCTCGGCGAGGAAGAAGGCGACACCGACGGCGACGATCGCGGCGCCGGTGGAGCGGCGGGCCTTGTCGGCCTCCTCGTCGGTGAGCTCGTCACCGCGCAGGGTCCACGCCGCGAAGGCGAGGAAGGCGAGGCCGGCGATGATGGAGATCCAGCCCTGGTGCTCACTGAAGGCGCTGCCGACGAGGCGGCCGATCGCGACGGACGCGAGGTGCACGATGGCGGTCGCGGCGGTGATGCCGATGAGCACGTCGCGGGCGCGGTAGCGCGCGGCGAACGTCATGGCCATGAGCTGGGACTTGTCGCCGAGTTCCGCGACGAAGATGACCGCGGTGCTCAGGAGGAAGGCGTACACGGGGCTGCTCCATTTCTTCACCTGGTCAGCAGCCACACGACGAGCCTCGGCCAGGCACGGTGACATCAAGGGTCGTCGTGCTTGCCGAAAGTCTCGTCCGCCACCGAGGTGGCCCATCCGGCCGGGCCGGTCCGCGAGGACGTGGCCAGTGTGTCGACAGGATGCGTTCGGGACTACTCCCCTTCGCTGGCGGCAAGAGTAGCCGGGCGACCGCTCACCGCGCGAATCCGCCGCATGGCGGACGCTGTGCGGACCGTGAGTCGCCAGAGCGGGCGGGCGGCACTAGTTTGTCCGGGTTCGCCCCGATTCGACCCCAGCCCCGATCCTCGCCGAGGAGCAGCGATGACCACGACCACGTCCCCCCACACAGCGCAGGTGTCCCGAGGGAGTTGGTCCCTCATCGGACCCGGCCTCGTCGTGGCCGCGACGGGTGTCGGCGCGGTCGACCTCGTCGCGACCCTCATTGCCGGCAGCAAGTACGAGTACGGCCTCCTGTGGTGCGTCGTGCTCGGCTGCGTCCTCAAGATCGTGCTCGTCGAGGGCGCGGGCCGTTACTCGCTGGCCACGGGGAAGACGATCTTCCACGGTTGGGCCTCGCTCGGCGCGTGGACGAAGGTGTACTTCGGTCCCTACATCGTCATCTGGGGCTTCGTCTATGGTGCGGCCGCCATGGCCGGCACGGGCCTGCCCCTGCACTCCCTCTTCCCCGTGTGGTCGGTGACCGTCTGGGGCATCATCTCCGGCCTCATCGGTCTCGCCCTCGTCTGGCTCGGCCGCTACGAACTCCTCGAGAAGGCGTGCGCCGTGCTCGTCGGCCTGATGTTCGTGACCATGGTCGGCGCGGCGATCATGACCGTCCCGAACCTCCCGGGGATCGTGGGCGGACTCGTCCCGATGGTGCCGGACGGCTCGATGGTCAACGTCCTGTCCGTCGCCGGCGGTGTCGGTGGCACCATCACGCTCGCGGCCTACGGGTACTGGCTGCGGGAGAAGGGCTGGAGCACGCCGGGCCACATGCGGGTCATGCGGATCGACAACACCGTCGCCTACGTCGTGACCGGCATCTTCGTCGTCTCCACGCTCATCGTCGGCGCAGAGTTGCTGTACTCCGCCAGCATCGCCGTCGAGAGCGGCGACAAGGGTCTGCTCGACCTGAGCACGGTCCTCGCCGACCGGTACGGCCAGTGGTCGGGCAAGGTCTTCCTCGTCGGTTTCTGGGCCGCCGCCATGAGCTCGCTCCTCGGCGTCTGGAACGGCGTCTCGCTCATGTTCGCCGACTTCGTCGGTGACCTGACGAAGGTGGCCGAGGACCACCCGGACCGCCTCTCCGGCGGCCGCTGGTACAAGGCCTACATCCTCTGGCTGACGTTCCCGCCCATGGTCATGCTCTTCCTCGGCAAGCCGATCTGGCTCATCCTCGCCTACGGCGTCCTCGGGGCCCTCTTCATGCCGTTCCTCGCCATCACCCTGGTCTGGATCCTCAACACCGACCGGGTGCCCGACGAGTGGCGCAACAAGTGGCTCTCCAACACCCTGCTCATCGGGTGCACGGTGTTCTTCTTCGTGCTCGCCGCGATCCAGGTGAAGGACACCCTCGCCGGGTGAGGGTCGGATGCCCGTGTCCGGGTCGAGGACCTTCGTGGGCGGCGGGCTCGCGATCGTCGGCGTCCTGCTGACCCGCGTCAGCCGAGCCGCTCGGCCAGCGCCACGATGATCCCCTCGGGTCCGCGCACGTAGGTCATCCGCCACGCGTTCTCCCACTCGCCAATGCCACCGACGAGTTCGTAGCCGTCTGCGCGTAGCTGCTCCACCATCGCGTGCAGGTCCTCGACCTCGAAGGCGATGTTGCGCAGCCCGATCTCGGTGGACATGGCGTTGGGGTTTCCCTGGTCGAGTTCCGGTCGGACGAAGGTGCAGACCTCGACCGTCGTGCCGCCGCCGGGCAGGCGCAGCATGGCGACCTCCGTGCGTGAGTTCGGGATGCCGCAGACCGTGTCGAGGAACTCGCCCTCCATGACGGTGCGTCCCTCGATCTCCATCCCCAGGCTGACGAAGAAGTCGAGTGCAGCGTCGAGGTCGGCGACGGTGATACCGACGTGGTCGAAGTGCTTGATGCCTGCCATGTGCACACTCTCCTCCTCGCCCTCGGGTTCGTGAACCTCAGCGCCGGTCGCGCGATCGTCGCGCTCGATCGTGCCCGCACGTCCACGTGGGGTCAGGACCGCTTCGACGTCGGCTCCACCTCCGGCGCGAACGGCTACACAGACCACCTCTGGAACCCCGCCAACGGTGATGCGTGACGGGGCGGCCGAGGATCCGCGCAGTCACTGCACCTGGGAGTGCGAGCGTCCACAGTTCTGTGACCTGCAGAAACACCCTCGTTTCAGAAGTGCCGGGGGAAGGACACCCTTGCCGTGTGAGGGAGGGCAACTCATCCACCACGACCTGTGGAAGGTCGAAGCCTCGTTCCGGATGAGCAAGACCGACCTGCGAGCCCGGCCGATCTTCCACCACACCCTCGACGCGATCGTGGCCCACCTGACGGTCGTCTCCGCCGTCCTGGCCGTGGCCCGTCACCTTCAGAGCGCGATGGGGATGAGCATCAAACCGCGCTGACGCCATAGCCGCCCAGCCGTGGCCGGTGGGTCCCCGCGCGGCCGACCCTCAGATGGCGGAGGGGTCGATCCCGTATCGCCGCAACTTGCGATACATCGTCGCTCGGGCGATGCCGAGGTCGCGGGCCGTGCGCACGACGTTGCCCCCGCGCTCCTGCAACCCGCGGACTATTGCGTCACGCTCGACGGACTCCAAGTGCGTGAGCAAGGGTCCGTTGGTGACGCATTCTGGCGGCAGGTCATGGACGTCGATCCGGTCGGCGGAGGCCGCGCCGAGAACTGCCGTCCTGATCACGCCCTCCAGTTGGCGGACATTTCCCGGCCAGGCCAGTCGCGCAAGGGCTGTCTGCGCTGCGCTCGTGAGCACGTGCTCTCCCCGTGGCGAATACAGGCGCACGAAGTGGCGAGTCAGTGCCACGAGGTCAGCGTGGCGGTGTCGCAATGCCGGAACCGTGCACCGTGTATCACTCAAGGCAATGAGCTCATCCTCAGGCGCGATCAGGTCAGGATTAGCAGTCAAGGCAATCCGGGCTCCGCTCCCGTGACTGCGATGATCCAAGCGATCGACGAGGGCTGTCCGAAGGCGGGGGCTCAGCAGGTGGTAGCGGCACACCACGACCAGGCCCCGCTCATCTATGGCAACACGGTCGAACGTCTCCAGCCATGACGTGTCATCCCCGCCGTCCCCAGGCGGATGAAGGAGGACGGGATTGATCCCGGCGTGCCGTCGATGCAACGCGGAAAGGAGATGGACTTTTCCCGTTCCGGCCTCACCGAGAACGCACGGGAGGTCACGACGGGTATAGGCGGCATCGAGTTCCGTGACGGCCCGCAGCCACATGGGATCGCTGCCCACCAGGCCCGGGATGGCGGGCGCGGCAATCTTCGTGGTCCGCCTACGAGATGGACCGACGACCCGAACCCCGAGAACGTGACCGTCGCCGTCGTCGCCGCCGTCCAGAACCCGAAGCTCCATGTGCAGACCCGAGGGCAGAGTCGTACTCCACTCGAGCGACGAACCGAGAACACACTCGCGCGCGAAGGCCAACAGCGCGCCTTGGTCTGGTCCGGTTACCGCAGCGCGCAGGCGGTCATTCATCATCAGGCACTCACCGTTGAACGCCAGAACAGCCCCGTGCCGCATCCGACGACATCCCTCGAGGTAGCGCCCGAACAGCCGGAACTCACGGCGAGAGGAGATGCGCGCGAGTTCCCGCTCGATCTGTTGGGCAGTCGACCGCGTGAGCGCCATCGTCATCGCCCCGGAGGTGTTCGCCAAGGTGGTCAGGTTGAAGGTGCCCAGGACCAGTCGCCGAGTCGGGTGGAAGATCGGCACAGCGGCGCACTGGAAGTCCCGTAGGTCCTCGACGAAGTGCTCACGCCCGTCAATCGTCACGGCGCACTGGCTGGCCAGGGCCGTACCGATGCCGTTGGTTCCGACCGACTCCTCGGAGAAGACGTGCCCGGGGGCCAACTTGACCCGGTTGAGCCGGGTCATCAGGCCGGGGTGAGTCAACCTGCGGGAGAGGATGACCCCCTGATTGTTCGTCAACATGAGCGAGACGGCTTCGTTGCCCAGTTGTTCATGCAGGGCGTCGAGAATCGGAGTTGCGGCGCTGACCAAGGGGGTGTCGAGCTCGGGGTCCTCGAAGTACCACGGGGTGAGGCGTTCCATGTCGACGTGGTGCTCCATCGAACGCTGCCACGACGCAACCACGACGGAACGGACCGGTCCTCCTGCGCCTTGAATCTCACTCAGAGTGGCCCGCACTGACTCAAAACCGACCATGGTGAATCCCGACCTCCTCGGGCAGACGACGCTGTCATGCCCTGACGCCCCATCTTGCGGGCACTGCGCCTCGGGGTGCAACGGAATGCCAGAGCGTCTCAATTTGGGACACCCCAGGGGCCAAGAGTGAGACACCCATGAGAGTCCAATCAGGGGTGTCCTGACTCTCGACGCCCACACATCGCCGTGTGGACCCTGAGAGGAGAGCCGATGAAGGCTGTGCAGCTCGAGGCATACGAGCAAGAACCCCAACTCATGGATGTCCCCGACCCAGAGGTCAAGGACCCCCACGACGTCGTCGTCAGGATCGGTGGAGCCGGCGTCTGCCGGACCGACCTGCACATCATTGAAGGTCAGTGGGAGGAGAAGTCAGGGGTCGCTCTGCCCTACACGATCGGCCACGAGAACGCTGGCTGGGTGGAGGCGGTCGGCTCTGCCGTAACCAACGTCGCCCCCGGCGACCCAGTGATCCTTCACCCACTCGTGACGTGCGG
Source organism: Janibacter zhaoxuefangae (assembly GCF_050271985.1). Lineage (GTDB taxonomy): Bacteria > Actinomycetota > Actinomycetes > Actinomycetales > Dermatophilaceae. The sequence goes on from NZ_CP189849.1 coordinate 443,536, forward strand.
TCTGTGCCGCGCCTGCCGGTTCGGTGACGACGTTCACTGTGAGAACAGCCGGTTCCCGGGGATCGACAGTGACGGCGGGTATGCCGAGTACCTCCTGACGTCGGCCCGCTCCGTCGTCCGTCTGGATGACAGTCTCGAACCCGCTGCGGTGGCCGCGCTCGCCGATGCCGGGCTGACCGCGTATCACGCAGTCGCGAAGGCGGCCCGTGCACTGCGCCCTGGGGACACGGCCGTGTGCATCGGAGCCGGTGGACTCGGTCACATCGGTATTCAGGTCTTCAAGGCACTGAGCAGCGCCCGCCTCGTCGTCGTCGACCGCTCACCCGAGGCCCTCGCCCTGGCGAAGGAGATCGGCGCGGACGAGACGATCCTCGCGGATGGAACCCAGATCGAGCAGATGGCCGACCTGACGAACGGTGCCGGAGCGCATGCGGTCCTCGACTTCGTCGGAGAAGGCGGAGCCGTCGAGGACGGTCTTCGGATGATCCGTCGGGCCGGCAACTACTACGTCATCGGCTACGGCGGAGAACTCAAGGTCCCCACCATCGACGTCATCTCGACCGAGATCAACTTCGTCGGCAACCTGGTCGGCTCCTACAACGACCTCGTCGAACTCATGGTCCTCGCGGCCGAGCGCAAGGTCACCCTGCACACCCAGCGCTACTCCCTCGACGACTACGCGCTGGCCCTGCACGACCTCGACCACGGAGACGTTCGCGGCCGCGCCATCCTCATCCCGAACGCAGCCAAGGAGTTCACCTCATGAAGCCGTATCGCCTCGCCGTTGCCACCGCCCTGACCGGCGCGCTCGCCCTCACCGCCGGCTGCAGCAGCGGCGGTGGATCAGGCGCAGCCAACAAGACCAAAGCGCCCAGCTTCGCAGCAGGCGGTGATGTCAGCTACGCCAAGTACGGCGACTACCCCGCCACGAAGGTCAAGGACGTGAGTGGCCCCTGCAGTTGGGAGTCCACCAGCGCCAAGGACTACTCCGGGGTCACCCTCAAGGTCATCTCCCACGCGATCCCGGTCATGGGTGAGCCGACGCAGTTGCACGCCAAGCAGTTTGCGGAGCTCACCGGCGCCACGGTCGACGTCGTCAACGTCCCCTTCGGTGAGCTCTACCAAAAGCTGATGACTCCGCTCCAAGCCGGCCAGCCGGCCTACGACGTCATGTTCTATCCGTCGTTGTGGATCGGCGACATGGCTCCCTATCTCCAGCCCGTGCCGCAGAAGTACCTGGACACCCCCGGCATGAAGGACGTGACGCCGGCGTTCATGGATGTCGCGACCTGGGACGGCAAGGTTGTCCAGTACCCGGTTGACGGTGACCGGCACTTCCTCAAGGTCCGCACCGACGTCCTGACCGACCCCAAGAACATGGCGGACTACAAGGCGAAGACCGGCAAGGAACTGGGGATCCCCAAGACGTGGGCCGAATACAAGGAGGTGGCGGACTTCGTGTCGTCCCGGCCGGGTCCGGACGGCGGTAAGTTGTTCGGTTCGGCCGAAGTCACCAAGCGCGATGACCTCATGTTCTCCGCGTTCATCAGCCGCGCCGCGGCCTACGCGAAGAACCCGGCCGTCAAGGGTGGCTTCTTCTTCGACGTCGACACGATGGAGCCGCTGATCAACAACGCCGGCTGGGTCAAGGCGCTCGATGACTTCAAGGCCATTACTCCGGACCTGCCCCCGGGTGGAACCAACTTCGGGCTCGGCGACGAGATCCTCGCCTTCGGCGGTGGCCAGGCGGCGATGTCCTACAGCTGGGATGACGCCTTCATCCAGGCGCAGCAGCCGGAGAGCAAGATCCGCAACGACGTCGCGGCGGCTCAGCTGCCCGGCTCCGACGAGACCTGGAACCGGTCGACGAACAGCTGGGACAAGTCCCCGAACCAAGCGGCGTACTTCACCTGGGGATGGACCTCGGCCGTGGCCAAGTCGTCCAAGAACCAAGACGCGGCGTTCGACTTCCTCTGCTTCTTCAGCAACGAGGCCAACACCTCGCTCGACCTCACGATCGGACGTTTCGGGGTCAACCCCTACCGCAACGCCCACTTCGACCCCGCGTTCTGGGAGAAGCAGGGGTGGAGCGCGGAGACGGCCCAGTCCTACGTCAAGACCTTCGCGGACATGGAGAAGAACCCCAACCGGGTCTTCGACCTGCGCGTCCCCGGGGTGAACCAATACATGTCCTCCCTCGCCACCGGTGTGGCGGCGGCCGTGGCCGGACAGAAGACGTCTCAAGAGGCACTCGACGGGGTGTCTAAGGAGTGGAAGAGCATCACGGAGCAGGTGGGCAAGGACAAGATCCAGGCCGCCTACCGCAACGTGGTCAAGCTCGAAGACGGCGGGAACTGAACCGGTGCGGGACGTCCGCTGACGCACCACGTGGGCGTCCCGCACCGCACCCTCACCCCATCCAACGCTCGGAGATCCCATGACCTCGATCCGTCGCTACAAGGCACTGTTCCTGTTGCCCGGACTGCTCACGCTCGTCCTGATCATCATCTTTCCGCTGCTCTTCACGATCCGCGTCAGCTTCTCTGGCTGGAACGTCGCCTCCCCGGAGATGGACTTCATCGGGGGCGCGAACTTCTCACGGATGGTGCACGACGGCCGGTTCTGGTCCTCGATGCTCCACTTGCTAGTCCTCGCCGGCGGGACGGTGATCATCGAGTACGTCCTCGGCTTCGCCCTCGCGCTGGCGGTGTGGCGCGAGGTCCGGGCCCGCAGGTTCCTGCGGATCCTCTTCCTCGTGCCGATGATGACGACACCCGTGGTCATGGCAGCGGTATGGCAGATGATGTTCCACCAGTCCCTGGGGCCGGTCAACGACCTCCTGTCCAAGGTGGGCATCGGTCCAGTCGAATGGTTGACATCCGATCGGCCGGCGTACGTCGCCCTCATGACGGTCGAGATCTGGCAGTGGACTCCGTTCATGATGTTGCTCCTGCTCGCAGGACTGCTGAGCCTTCCGCGTGAGCCGTTCATGGCGGCCGCCATTGACGGCGCCGGCCCCTTGCGGACCTTCTGGCGGGTCACCTTCCCGCTGCTTGCTCCGGTGTCCGTGACGGCCCTGATCATCCGCATGATCGAGGCCTCGAAGATGTCGGACACGGTCTATGTGCTCACCTCGGGCGGACCGGGCTCGGCCACCGAGACTCCCGGCTACTACCTCTACATACGCGGGCTGAAGGAACAACAGACGGGGTATGCCGGTGCGTTGTCGCTGACCTATCTGGTTCTCATGATCGTCGGCCTCACCATCATGTCCGCGCTTCTCGTGCGGGCCTTCCGATCGCAGGAGGAGTCATGAGTCGCTGGTCGCGACCAGCCCGGTACGCGTTCCTCATCGCCTGGGCCATCTTCACCGGAGCGCCCTTCCTCTGGGCCATCACCACGAGCTTCAAGGACGTCAACGGGGTCCAAGGCGGCGTGACCTACCTGCCCTGGGTGCAGTACAAGCCCACGACCCAGGCGTGGAAGCAGATCTTCGGAGGCGCTGGCGGCGTCAACCTGATCGAGCCCTTCCTGAACTCGCTGATCATCACTGTGTGCGCCTCCGCGATCGCGATCGCGTTGGGTTCGCTCGCGGCATACGGGCTGTCCCGGTTCCGCTATCGGCTCGGACCGGTGAAGAACGCCGACATCGTCTTCTTCTTCGTCTCGCAGCGCATCATGCCGCCGGTCGTCCTGGTCATCCCCTTCTTCTTCCTGCTGCAGGCACCGGGTCTCCTCGACACCCGACTGGGGCTCATCCTGGTCACCGTCTCCCTGCTGCTTCCGATTGCGGTGTGGGTGATGGTCGACTTCTTCAACAACATCCCCAAGGAGCTCGACGAGATGGCGATGTTGGAGGGCTGCACCCCCATGCAGGTTTTCCTGCGGGCGATCCTGCCGAACTCGGCGGCGGGCCTGACCGTGGCGGCAATGTTCTGCGCGGTCTTCGGTTGGAACGACTTCTTCTTCGCCTTCCGTCTCACCTTCACCGAGGTGCAGACCCTGCCGCAGGCGGTCGTGGCCCTCAACTCCTCGATCCCACCGTGGTGGACCCTGTCGGCCGCCGCCCTCTTCGGGGTCATCCCCCTCATTGCCTTGGCGATCCTCGTGGAGCGCTACCTGTCCAAGGGCAGCCTGTCGGGAGCCGTGCGATGACGCTGGCTGCGCAGTCCCTGACCACGACCGTCGATGGTGTCACCCATCTCGACGACGTCACCCTCGCTCTTGAGCCGGGTCGCATCCACACCGTGCTCGGACGAACCGGCGCTGGCAAGACGAGTCTGCTTCGGGTGTTGGCTGGCCTGGACCCCGTGGGGTCCGGCGAACTCACGCTCGACGGCATGTCCATCCTCGATGTGCCCCCGTGGCGTCGAGAGACCGCGATGGTCTATCAGCAGTTCATCAACTACCCCCATCTGAGCGTCCTCGACAACGTGCTGTTCCCGTTGAAGCGGGCCGGTGTCGAGCCGGCCGACGCGCTGGCCCGGGCGCAGGATTCATTGGCGAAGGTCGGCCTCGTGGAGTTCCACGACCGGCGGCCAGGACAGCTCTCCGGTGGTCAGCAACAGCGCGTGGCCATCGCCCGAGCGCTCGCTCGTCAGACGCGGATCCTGCTCCTGGACGAGCCATTGGTGAACCTCGACTTCAAACTGCGAGAGCAACTCAGGGAGGAGCTGCGCGGCCTGTTCTCGGGGGTCGGTGACACGGTCGTCGTCTACACCACGACAGAGCCGACCGAGGCCCTCATGCTCGGCGACGAGGTCATCGTCATGGATCAAGGGCGGGTGGTGCAGGTCGGCCGCCCCGACGACATCTTCGAGGCTCCCGCGACGATCGAGGTGGCCCGGGTGGTGAACGACCCACCGATGAACATCATCGAGGCCCAGCTCACGGATGAGCATGTCCTTGCGGCCGGTCTGGATGCGGTGGCTCGGCCCGCTCACTTCGCAGGGGTGGCCAACGGGCGACAGGTCATCGGTCTGCCAGCCTCGGCTCTGACGTTCTCGAGGGGCCACGGCCTCCCCATGCGGGTGACGTTCGTGGAGATCTCAGGATCGGAGACCTTCGTCCACCTCCAGTCCGAAGGGACGGAACTCGTGTCCGTTGCTCCCGGGATCCATGACGTGGTGGCCGGCGACGACATGACCGTTGTCGTTGACCCGAGCCGGCTCTTCTTGTTCACGGCCGACGGCGCGCTCGCCGTGGCACCTTCTCAGACGGGAAATGACTGATGGCACGGTTGCAGCTGGACGGCGTTGCGCAGAGCTACACCCCCGGCGAGCCGGACGAGAAGTTTGCACTCAAGCCGTTGGATCTCGAGCTGGAGCCCGGTCAGACCTATGCGTTGGTGGGGCCCTCCGGATGCGGCAAGACCACGCTTCTCAATATCCTCTCGGGGCTGGTTACGCCGTCGAGCGGCCGGGTGCTCTTTGACGGGGTCGATGTCACCCAGACGCCGACACGACGGCGCAACATCGCCCAGGTGTTCCAGTTCCCGGTGATCTATCGGTCCATGACGGTCCGGGAGAACCTTGCCTTCCCCCTGGAGTGCCGGGGCTGGGACAAGGGCAAGATCCGCGAGCGGGTGGGCTCGGTCGCTGACGCCCTCGGCCTCGGCAACCGACTCGACGACCGGGCGCGGAAGCTGTCGGCCGATGAGAAGCAGCTGATCTCGCTGGGTAGAGGCTTGGTGCGGGACGATGTCGCGGCCGTGCTCATGGACGAGCCGTTGACCGTCATCGACCCGCAGCTGAAACTCTCGTTGCGTCGCAAGATCCGCGAGCTCAGCGAGGAGTTTGCGCCGACGGTGATCTATGTGACTCACGACCAGTACGAGGCCATGACCTTCGCCCACGAGCTGCTCGTGATGCGTGACGGTCGGGTCATGCAACGCGGCACGCCGGAGCAACTCTTCGAAGCGCCAGCCTCGACCTATGTTGGCTGGTTCGTCGGCTCCCCGTCGATGAACTTCCTCGAGGGTCGCAGTGAAGGCGGTGGTGTGCGGGTCGGGCCTCACCTGATCCTGCCGGCGTGGCATCCCCCCACCCCGGTCGGCGCCGACGTCACCGTGGGCATCCGCCCGGAGTACGTTCGCCTGCTCAGTCCGGAGGCAACCGCTGGCCCCGCGTCGGGATCCGGCTTCGTCGGTCGCGAAAACGTCGTGGAGGGAACGGTTTTGGGTCTCCAGAACCACGGAGCCACGCGCGTGTGTGAGGTCGACGTGGCCGGCCAGAAGACCACCGTCAAGCTGGGTCGTAACCGGTTCACTCCGAGGCCCGGCGAGCGCGTCGACTTGGTGCTCCCCCGCGAGAAGGTTTTGCCCTATCTTGATGGTCGCCTCGCGACTGCCAGCTGATCGCGGGTTCGGTGACGGACACCGTCATCTCGACAAGCCGGGAGAAGTCGGACTGGTCAGCGCAGAACACCCGCGTTCAGAAGTACCAGGGGAAGGGCGACCAGTCCGGATCGCGCTTCTCGAGGAACTGGTCGCGCCCCTCGACGGCCTCGTCGGTCATGTAGGCCAGCCGCGTGGCCTCGCCCGCGAAGACCTGCTGGCCCATGAGGCCGTCGTCGAGGAGGTTGAAGGCGAACTTGAGCATCCGCTGAGCCTGGGGAGACTTCGCCATGATCTCGCGGGCGACCTGAAGGGCATCGGACTCGAGCTCGGCGTGGGCGCTGACGATGTTGACCGCGCCCATCCGGTGCATGTCGTCGGCCGTGTAGGTGCGGCCGAGGAAGAAGATCTCGCGGGCGAACTTCTGACCGACCATCTTCGCGAGGTAGGCGCTGCCGTAGCCGCCGTCGAAGGAGCCCACGTCGGCGTCGGTCTGCTTGAACCGGGCGTGCTCGCGCGACGCCATCGTCATGTCACAGACGACGTGCAGCGAGTGCCCGCCGCCGGCCGCCCAGCCGTTGACGAGGGAGATGACGACCTTCGGCATGGTGCGGATGAGGCGCTGCACCTCGAGGATGTGCAGGCGCCCGCCCTCCGCCTTCACCCGGGCCGTGTCGACGGTGTCGGCGCCCTCGCCGGCGGCGTACTGATAGCCCGAGCGTCCGCGGATGCGCTGGTCGCCGCCGGAGCAGAAGGCCCACTTGCCCTCCGAGCCCGTCCCGGCCGGGCCGGGGCCGTTGCCGGTGAGGAGGACGACGCCGACGTCGGGGGTCATCCGGGCGTGGTCCAGAGCGCGGTAGAGCTCGTCGACGGTGTGCGGCCGGAAGGCGTTGAGCACCTCGGGCCGGTCGAAGGCGATGCGCACACAGCCCAGGTCCTTGGCCCGGTGGTACGTGATGTCGGTGAAGTCGAAGCCCTCGACCTCATCCCACGCCGCCGGGTCGAACGTCTCACTCACACCATCGATCGCAGTCACGCCGCGAGCCTAACGGGCGGCGACCCACCAGGGCCGCGAGTACGTTTGAGCCATGGCCCTGCACTGGTACTCCGTCGTCGTCGACTGTCATGACATCGCCGCCCAGGCCCGGTGGTGGGCGGAGACGCTCGACTGGCAGATCGGCTTCGAGAACGAGGAAGAGGTCGTCATCGCGCCCCCCGAGGCGACCGAGGATCCCGTCGAGACCCTCGCGGAGTGGCGGCACCGCCCCCAGGAACTCGTCTTCGTGCCGGTCGAGGAGGGCAAGAGCGTCAAGAACCGCCTGCACATCGACCTCGCCCCCCACACCAGCCAGGACCGCGCGGCCGAGATCGCTGCCCTGATCGAGCGGGGCGCCACCCGTGTCGACGTCGGCCAGACCGACGACGCGACGTGGACCGTCCTCGCCGACCCCGAGGGCAACGAGTTCTGCGTCCTCTCCTCGCGCGACCGATGACCCGACCGTCACCCCAGCCCACCCTCGGCGACCTGCTCGACGGCCTGCGCGTTGTGAGCATCCCCATGCGCGTGCGGTTCCGGGGCGTCGAGCACAGGGAGGCCGCGCTCATCCAGGGTCCCGCGGGGTGGGGTGAGTTCGCCCCCTTCCTCGAGTACGAACCGGCCGAGGCATCACGCTGGCTCGCGGCGGCCATCGAGGCCGCCTTCGTCGGCTGGCCGGAGGCGCGAAGGCCGACCGTGCCGGTCAACGCGACCGTCCCCGCCGTGTCGGCGGCCGAGGTCGCGCCGATCGTGGCTCGGTTCGACGGGTGCACGACGGCCAAGGTGAAGGTCGCCGAGCCGGGTCAGTCCCTCGCCGACGACCTCGCGCGGGTCGCTGCCACCCGGGAGGTCCTCGGCGCCAGCGGGCGTATCCGCATCGACGCCAACGGCGGGTGGAGCGTCGCGGACGCGGTCGATGCCGTGAGCGCGCTCTCCCGACACGGCCTCGAGTACGTCGAGCAGCCCTGCGCGAGCGTGGAGGAACTGCGTGACGTCCGCATGGCGTTGGCGCGCAAGGGGATCGACGTCTCCGTCGCGGCTGACGAGTCCGTCCGCAAGGCCGAGGACCCGATCCGTGTCGCGCGCCTGGGCGCCGCCGATCTCGTCATCGTGAAGGTCGCCCCGCTCGGGGGAGTGGCCCGCGCGCTGGAGATCGTGCAGGACTGCGGGCTGCCGGCCGTCGTCTCCTCGGCCCTGGACACGAGCGTCGGGATCGCCGCCGGTGTGGCGCTCGCCGCGGCGCTCCCCGACCTGCCCCACGCGTGTGGCCTCGGCACCGTCTCCCTGCTCGGCGGTGACGTCACGAGGGACTCCCTCCGGCCCCGCGGTGGCGTGCTGCCGATCGGATCGGTCGACGTCGACGACGCCCTGGTCGAGCAGTGGGCCGCCCCCGCCGAGCGGGTGGCGTGGTGGCGCGAGCGGGTCGCCGCCGCGCACGCGCTGCTGCGCTGACCCGTCTCGTCCACAGGGCCCCACCCGGCCCCCGCGTTGTCCGCAGCACGCAGGCGCCCACCCCGACCCACCTGATCACGACGTCGAATGGCGGCATGCCCGGGGATCACCACGACGACGTCACCGCCCAACTCGAGCGTGAGCGGGCGATCCTTGCCGACCTGCGGGAGCGCGTCTCCCGGATCGGACGGATCACGTGGACGGGTCGAGCGGCCACGACCTTCCGGCTCGCACTCGGGGCACAGCTCGTCCGGCTCGACGATCTCGGGGACGAGGTCGGCGCGTTGGCCGGCGCGGTGCGCGAGCACGGGGAGAGCGTCCGTGCCCACGCCGAGGAGGCGCGGCGGCTCGCGCTCGCCGTCGGGGCGACGGTGGACGACCTCACGGACCGTGCCGCGCGGGTGGTCGTCCGGGGAGGGTCGTGAGCGACCTCGACGTCGTCGGCGGTGCCTTCGGCACGTCGGCCGTCCTGACCGAGCTCCTCACCGCGGCCGCCGAGCTGGGTGCGGTCGCCGACGAGATCCTCGAACTCGCGTGGCGGGTCCAGCGGGCCCCGTCGGTCGCCGACCTCGACCGCGATGCGGTGTGGGCACCGGCGTCCTACCTCGTCGTGCAAGCGCGGTTGGCCTCCCTCGCCATCGGCCTGCCCGCGGCGGCGACGGGCCTGGCTGAGGTGGCCGTCGCGGTCCGTGCGTCCGTCGCCGGCTACGCATCGGCGGACGAGGCCGTCGCGTTCGCGGTCGCGGGGCTGCAGGACGCCTTCGGGTTGGGCGTGGGGTTGGGGATCGGGGCGGCGCCGCTCCCCGTCGGCGTCATCGGCGCCCTGGGTGCCGATCGGGCGGACGCACTCGCGTACGACCACCCGTGGCTCCTCGACGCCGGCGCCGGCGGCGTCGAGGGGGTCCTGCTCGGCCTCCTGCTCACGCAACCGTGGTCGATCCCCGTCGCGGCCGTTGCGGGCCACCACGCCGGGGTCTCGTCGCCCCTCGGATCCGAGGAGGACGCGCTCGCCACGATCGCCGTGGCGGCAGGCGGGATCGGCGTCCTGCGCGACGGGGCCGATGTCCGCGCGCGGCCCGCCGGGACGCGGACGATCCCGGCGCCGCGGACGGTGGGCAGCCTCGTGGGTCTCGACTCGGACCCCGAGGCCGGCGGGCGGGGACGCGTCCGGGTGGTCCAGGTGCCTCGACCCGGCGGTGGGAACGCGTGGATCGTCGACGTCCCCGGCACCCGCGCGTGGTCACCGGTGGCGGGAGAGGACCCCTCCGACCTCACGACCAACGTGTGGCTCATGGCCGGGCGGGAGACGGCGACCATGCGGGCCGTCGAGGACGCCCTCACGGCGGCGAAGGTGGCCGGGGGCGGCACCGACGCCGATCCCGTCCTGCTCGCCGGTCACAGCCAAGGTGGGATCACCGCGGCCGCGTTGGCGGCCAGTCCCACCTTCCGCTCTCGCCACCGAGTGACGCACGTGGCGACGACGGGCGCGCCCGTTGCCCGGTTCGCGGTCCCGGCGTCGGTGCAGGTGCTGGCGATGGAACATGACCGGGACCCGGTCCCGCGACTCGACGGCCGGCCCAACCCGGACCGGGCGACATGGGTCACGGTCCGTCGGGACCCGGCCGCCGACGTCGATGGAGCGGCAGGGACGGGTCGTCGGTCCGCCGCAGCCCACCACGAGCGGGCGCTGTACGCGCGCACGGCGGACCTCGTCGACGCCAGCACGGACCCCTCACTGAGGGCCTGGCGCGACTCGGCCGCACCCTTCCTCGGGGACGACGACAGGCTGCGCCTCGACGGCGAGCGTGAGCCCACCGACGTCGTCGTGCGCGAGTACACGCTCCATAGACGCTGACGTGCGCAGCCGCACCCGAGGAAGGGACACCTGATGTCCCAAACTCGGGTCAGGAGGGCCGTTTCACCCGAGGAAGGGACACCTGATGTCCCAAACTCGGGAGGGGCGTCAGTCGCGCGGGCCCTTGCGGTGCGGCTTCTTGAACGGCCGGCTCGTCCGCTCCTGGGTCGAGCTCAACTCAATCAGCTGGCCCGAGATCCGGGTGCTGCGCAGCTTTTCCCACGCGCCGGCGGGCAGGTTGGCCGGGAGTTCGACGAGGGAGTGGTCGGGGCGGATGTCGATCCGGCCGAAGTCCCCACGGCCCAGGCCGCCCTCATTGGCGAGGGCACCGACGATCTGGCGCGGCTCGACCTTGTGGCGTCGTCCCACGGCGATCCGATACGTCGCCATCGGGCCGCCCGCGCCGCGGCGGTCACCCCGGTCCTCGCGTCGGCCTCGCTCGGGCGCCCCGGAACCACGGCTGTCGCTGCGCGTGTCGTCCCGCGGCTCGCGACGCGGCGGACGCACGGGTTCGGGGTCCAGGAGCATCGGCTCGTCACCCTGCAGCACGATGGCGAGTGCGGCGGCCACGTCGGCCTCCGGCACGTCGTGCTCCCGGACGTAGTGGGCGATCACGTCGCGGAAGGTGTCGAGCTCGGCCGAACCCAGGGCCGCCGTGATCCGGTCGTCGAGGCGTCCCAGACGCGTCGCGTTGATGTCCTCGACGGTCGGCAGCTGCATCTCGGTCAGCGGCGAGCCGGTCGCCTTCTCGATCGCCTTGAGCAGGTAGCGCTCGCGCGGGGTGACGAAGGAGATCGCGTCACCCGAGCGCCCGGCGCGGCCCGTTCGGCCGATGCGGTGGACGTAGGACTCGGTGTCGGTCGGGATGTCGTAGTTGACGACGTGGCTGATCCGCTCGACGTCGAGCCCGCGGGCCGCGACGTCCGTGGCGACGAGGATGTCGAGCTTTCCCGACTTCAGCTGACCCACCGTCCGCTCGCGCTGGACCTGCGCGACGTCACCGTTGATCGCCGCGGCGGAGAACCCGCGCGCCCGCAGCTTCTCCGCGAGCATCTCGGTCTCGTTCTTCGTGCGGACGAAGACGATCATCCCCTCGAAGTTCTCCACCTCGAGGATCCGGGTGAGGGCGTCGACCTTCTGCGGGTAGGAGACGAAGAGGTGCCGCTGGGTGATGTTGGGCGACGTCGTCGTCGTGCGCTCGACCGTGATCTCGAGGGCGTCGGTGAGGTACTTCTTGGAGATCCGACGGATCTGGGAGGGCATCGTCGCCGAGAAGAGGGCGACGTGCTTGTGCTCCGGGGTGTCGGCGAGGATCGTCTCGACGTCCTCGGCGAAGCCCATCTTCAGCATCTCGTCGGCCTCGTCGAGCACGAGGAAGCGCAGCTCGGACAGGTCGAGCGTGCCCTTCTCGAGGTGGTCCATGATGCGACCCGGCGTGCCGACGACGATGTGGACACCGCGGCGCAGGGCGCTGAGCTGGACGCCGTAGCCCTGACCGCCGTAGACGGGCAGGACGTGGACGCCGGGCATCCGCGATGCGTACTTCTCGAAGGCCTCGCACACCTGCAGCGCGAGCTCACGGGTCGGTGCGAGCACGAGCGCCTGCGGCGACTTCTGCTTGAGGTCGAGGCGGCTGAGGATCGGCAGCGCGAAGGCGGCCGTCTTGCCCGTGCCGGTCTGTGCCAGCCCGACGACGTGGCGGCCCTCGAGCAGGGCAGGGATGGTCGCTGCCTGGATCGGGGAGGGCGTCTCGTAGCCGACGTCCTTGAGTGCCTTGAGGACCCGCTCGTCGAGGCCGAGGTCGGCGAAGGTGGTCTGCTCGGGCTCTGCGGGGGTCAGGTTCTCGTCGCTCACGCCTAGACCGTAGTCGGCCGAGGCGGCCCGCCGCGACCGGCAGCGCGGATCCGCTCGCTGGGGACGCCGTTCGGATGATCGCGGGCACCATCTGCCGACCGTGCTCAAACGTGTTCGGCCGTAAGCCTTCCACGAGGCCCCGCACGCACCTAGTCTTCGCTCCACTGCCGTAATCCTCGGTATGCCCGTTCTTCCCACATGGAGAATCCTTGTCCAGTCGTCTCCTCGCCGGAGCGTTCGCGGCAGCCGCCGCGCTCACGCTCGCCGGCACGCCCGCCATCGCTTCCGGGCAGAGCGTCGCCCCGGCCGCGAAGGCCGCGGCCGCGCCCAGCGGTGCCTTCACCCTCACGGGTGCGGAGGCCGCGTCCTTCCGCCTGCCCGCTCGCATGACCAAGCTCCGCTCCTGGTCCGATGGTGACGGCTACACCCTCACCCGCTACCAGCAGATGGTCGGCAAGGCGTCCGTCATCGGCGGCCAGATCACGATCGTCAAGGACGCCGCCGGCGTCCAGACGGCCGTCATCGGCGCCTACCACGACGGGCTGAGCGCCAAGAACTCCGTGACGCTGTCGCAGTCCGCGGCCACGAAGAAGGCGAAGGACAACCTGGCGGCGCGCAAGCTGACGTCCGCCGAGAAGAGCGCCGCGAAGGTCGTCAAGACCGACGCCGAGCTCCGCTTCGACCCCACGACGCGCACGTACGTCTACGTCGTCGACACCATCGCCCGCGGCGAGCGCCCCGTGCGCTGGGTCAACGCGTCCACGGGCAGCATCGTCAAGTCGATCGACGCGCTCACCGAGGGCACCGGCCACGGCGTCAAGGGCGACCTCAAGACGGTCGACTCGACCCAGCGGGCCGACGGCTCCTACGTGATGATCTCCGCGGACGGTCGCAAGCAGACGTACGACTTCCGCAACACCGAGGACACCATCGTGCGGGCCGTCGACGCCGACGACGTCTGGGACGAGCGCGCCCCGGGCATGGTCAGCCCCGACCAGCGGCCGCTCGTCGACGCGCACTACTACGCCGACGTCGTGGACGACTTCTACCTCGACACCTTCAAGCGCGACAGCATCGACGACGAGGGCATGACCCTCTACTCGCTGGCGCACTTCGCGAAGGACTATTGCAACGCCTTCTGGAACGGCGCCTACATGACCTACGGCGACGGCAACGCCGCCGAGGGCTGCCTGCCGCTGTCGGGTGGGCTCGACGTCATCTCGCACGAGCTGACCCACGGCGTCACGGAGTACACGTCCGGTCTCATCTACGAAAACGAGTCCGGCGCCCTCAACGAGGCCTTCAGCGACATGATGGGCAACACGGCCGAGTTCTATGCCGCGGCCGAGGGCCGTGACCCGGCGGCCACGCCGGACTGGCGCATCGGTGAGGACGTCATCACCGAGTCCGCCGGCTTCCGCAACATGGGCAACCCGGGCGAGTTCAACGACCCCGACCACTACAGCATCCGCTACACGGGCACGGCCGACAACGGCGGCGTCCACATCAACAGCGGCATCGCCAACCACGCCTACTACCTCACGGTGAAGGGCGGCTACAACGCCGGCTGCGCCACGGCCGGCAACCCGACGCCGACCCACACGGAGGACTGCGACGTCAAGGTCAAGAAGATCGGCCTCGGCAACACGAAGAAGCTCTTCTACCGCGGCTTCTCGGCCCTGCCCGAGTACGCCAACTTCTGCGACGCCCGCAACTCGACGATCGCCGTCGCCGGCAAGTACACCGCGAACATGACCGCAGCCTGGGACGCCGTCGGCGTCCACGCGGGCTGCGCCGTGGGCACGCCCCCGCCGCCGCCGTGCGTCGGTGACGACAACGCCACGATCCCCTTCGGCACCCCCGAGACGGGCTACGGCAACAACGGCGACTGCACCTGGACCTACGACAACGGCGCCGCGGGCTTCCAGTTCCGCTTCAGCGCCCTGTCGACGGAAGCGGGCTACGACTACGTCTACGTCAAGGACGCCAACGGCAACGTGCTCGCCACCTACGACGGCACGCACCCGGCCGGCACCCTGTCGCCGTGCATCCCCACGTCGACGGGTTCCGTCCAGCTCGTGTCCGACCCTGGCGTGAAGGACCGCGGCTTCACCGTGGACGCCGTCCAGGCCTGCACGACCTGATCGACGCACGACCGCATGACACCGACGGGGTCGGGAGCGCAGGCTCCCGGCCCCGTCGGCCTGTCTGGTGGCAGGATCGCAGCGTGAATCCCGCGACCGCCTGTGCCCGAGTCCTGCTCGACGAGCTGGTGCGTTGTGGCCTGCGCGACCTCGTGCTCTGCCCGGGGTCGCGTTCGGCTGCGCTCGCCTATGCCGCCCAGGACCTCGACCGCGCCGGCCTGCTCCGACTGCACGTGCGGGTCGACGAGCGCTCGGCCGGTTTCCTCGCGCTCGGACTGGCGAAGGTCTCCCGCCGCCCCGTCGCCGTCGTCACCACGTCCGGGACGGCCGTCGCCAACCTCCACCCGGCCGTCCTCGAGGCGGCTCACGCGCACGTGCCCCTGCTCGTCCTCAGCGCCGACCGTCCGCCCGAGCTGCGGGGCACGGGCGCGAACCAGACGATGGCCCAGCCGGGCCTCTTCGGTGGCGCGACCCGGTGGTCGGCAGACCTCGGCACCCCCGACGCGACGAGCAGCCCGACGCAGTGGCGCTCGAGTGTGGTCCGCGCCGTGGCCGCCGCCACGGGCGCGCTGGGGGGCATGGCAGGTCCGGCACATCTCAATGTCCCGCTGCGGGAGCCGTTCACCCCCGACGATGTCGTGCCGGGCGCCGCTCTCGACGGCGCGTTCGCTGGGCGTCCCGACGGCGCCCCCTGGGTGACGGTGGCGCAACCCTCACCGACCACCCGGCCCGGGGCGATCGCCCACGTCGGGCGCACCCTCGTCGTCGTCGGAGACCTGCCCGAGCCGGGTCAGGCCGCCGAGGCCGTGGCGTGGGCCGCGAGTCGCGGCTACCCCGTCGTCGCCGAGCCCTTCGGTGCCCACGACCGCACCCTCGTCCTGCCGCACGGCCCGGTCCTGCTGGGCGTGAGCGACTGGCTGGACCGACACGAGCCCGAGCGGGTCATCACGATCGGCCGGATCACGTTGTCCCGCAACGTCGGTGCGCTCCTGCGCCGACCCGGCGTGCGCGTCGAGACGGTCACGCCGACGCCCGACTGGACGGATCCGTCGCACGTGGTGGCGGCCGCGCACCCCTTCGCGGCTCTCGCCGAGCGCGAACCGGCGACGCCCGACGCCGCCTGGGCGGCGGCCTGGCGGGACGCGGGTGCGGCCGTGGCGCGAGCCATCGCCGGTCTCGACCTGGACTGGACGGCCGGTCCCCGCCTCGCGGCCACGATCGTGGCGTCCCTGCCGGCGGGCGCGACCCTCTTCGTCGGTTCGAGCAATGCCGCCCGGGACGTCGATGCCGGCGCGGCGGGCCGCCGCGATCCGGTGACGATCGTCGCGAGTCGCGGGCTCGCCGGGATCGACGGCTGCGTCTCGACGGCCGCCGGTATCGCCCTCGCCGGCGACGGACCGACCTACGCCCTCCTGGGCGACCTCACCTTCGTCCACGACGCCAACGGGTTGGCCATCGGGCCGGGAGAGCCGCGCCCCGATCTGACGATCGTCGTCGTCAACGACGGCGGCGGCGGGATCTTCTCGACGCTCGAATACGGGGACCCCGAGCGCGCGGGCGATTTCCCGCGCATCTTCACGACCCCCACGGGTACGGACCTCGCGGCACTCTGTGCCGCTCACGGCGTGCCCCACGTGCGCGTCGAGGGGGCGGCGCAGCTTGCCGCCGAGGTGGCCGCGGCACCGTCCGGGCTGCGCGTCGTCGAGGTCGCGGTCGAGCCGCGTCACCGGGAGGTCGCCGCCGCCCTCGCCGAGGCCGCTCGCGGCGCCCTCGTCGACTGAGCGGGCCGCAACACGCTCGCCCTCGGCTCGACCCACCCGACAATTCGGGTGACGGGAGGCCGGGCGACGACCACGATGGGGGCATGTCCCGAGCCGCTGACCCCACCTCACCCCTGCGCGTCGTGCCCGTCCCCGCCGAGCACGTCGCCGACTTCGAGGCCGTCGACGACATCACGTGGTTCGACGAGCAACCCCCGCCCGGGCGTCGCCACGTCGAGGCGCTCGACCCCGACCGGCTGCGGGCCGCGACCCGTGACGGCGCCCCGCCCTACCTCGGCATCTATGCCACGGATGTCGTACCGCTGACCGTGCCGGGCCCGGGGGAGACCCTCACGCAGGTGCCGGCCGATGCCCTCACGTGGGTCGCGGTGCATCCCGACCACCGTCGCCGCGGCGTGCTCAGCACGATGATCGCGGCCCAGCTGCGCGAGGCGCACGACGCCGGGTTGGCACTCGCCTGCCTGCATGCCTCGGAGTCGGCCATCTACGGCCGGTTCGGCTACGGCGCCGTGGGCACGTCCCTCACCCTGACGGTCCCGAGCGGGAGGGCCATCGACGCGCCCGGCATCGACGACTCCGACGTCACGACCGAGTTGCGGACCGTCGACCAGGGGGAGGTCGGCGCCCTGCTCCACGAGCTGCAGCACCGCTTCGCCGCCGGCACCCTCGGCCAGGTGGGGCTGACGGAGCGACGCAACCTGCACTACAGCGTGGACGACCCGGCCTGGCTGCGCGGCAAGGAACGCCAGCGGGTCCTCATCGCCCGTCGCGGGGAGGACGTCGTCGGCTACTGCATCCTGCGGCGGGAGGGCAAGTGGGAAGGCGGTGGGCCGGCTGGTGTGCTGCATCTGGGCTCGCACGGCTACGCGGACGACGCGGCCGAGCTCGCCATCCTGCGCCGGCTGCTCTCCTTCGACCTCATCGCGAAGGTCGAGCTGCGCAAGCTCGCCGTCGACTCGCCGGTGCCCTGGTGGCTCGGCGGGCTGCGCGGGCTCGACGTGCAGGCGAGCGAGGCGCTGTGGCTCCGGGTCGTCGACGTGCCCGCGGCGCTCACCGCCCGCGGTTACGCCGCACCGGTCGACGTCGTCCTCGAGATCGAGGACGACCTGTGCCCGTGGAACGCTGGGCACTGGCGGCTGACGGTCGGGGACGACGGCCGGGCCACCTGTGCCCCGACGAGTGATCCCGCCGACCTCGGGCTCTCGGTGCGCACCCTCGGCGTGGCCTTCCTCGGTGGGCGCACCGTGCGCGACCTGCGCCGGCAGGGGGTCATCCTCGAGCGGACTCCCGGCGCGGCGGCGGCACTGCACGCGGCGATGGCGGCGTCACACCAGCCGATCGGGGCGAACGACTTCTGAGCCGTGTCGCTCAGTCGGTGCCGAGGGCGTCGCGCACGGGCAGGAACTTCGCGTCCGACTCCGCGACCTCGGCCTCGGCGTCCGATCCCGCGACGATGCCGCAGCCGGCGTAGAGGGTCAGGCGGCGCGGGTCGCCGGGCGACACGGCGGCACACCGCAGCGCGATGCCCCACTCGCCGTCGCCGGCCGCGTCCATCCACCCGACCGGTCCGGCGTAGCGGCCGCGATCCATGTGTTCGAGTTCGCCGATGAGCGCGTCGGCGACGGGGGTCGGCGTGCCGCACACGGCGGCCGACGGGTGCAGCGACGCGGCGAGGGCGAGCGAGGTGCTCGCGTCCTTGACGACGCCGGCGACGTCCGTCGCCAGATGCATGACGTTGCTCAGGTGGAGGACGAAGGGAGCCTCCGGCACGTTCATCGAGAGCGTGTGCGGGCCGAGGGCGTCGGCGACCGAGCGCACCGCGTACTCGTGCTCCTCGAGGTCCTTGCTCGAGCGGGCCAGCGACCCGGCGAGGGCCAGGTCGTGCTCGTCGTCGCCGGTGCGGCGGATCGTGCCGGCCAGCACCCGTGAGGTGACGAGTCCCCGTTCGAGTCGGATGAGCATTTCCGGAGTCGCGCCGACGAGGCCGTCGACGGCGAAGACCCACGTCGTGTCATAGCGGTCCGCCAGGCGGGTCAGCAGCCAGCGAAGGTCGATCGGTTCGGCGGCGGTGGCCTCGAGCGAGCGGGCGAGGACGACCTTGTCGAGCTCGCCGGCGGTGATCCGCTCGACGGCCTCCGTCACGGCTCCGGCCCAGACCGCGGGGGACAGGGGGCCGTCCCCGAAGGCGACCGCACCGGGCGCGATCGGCGCTGGCTGCTCGCTCGGCGTCCACGGCGGCGGGACGGCGGAATCGGTGGTCATGGTGGTCACCCACGCGGTGTCGCCGCGTCGACCGAGCACGATCTCGGGCACGACGAGGATGCCGCCCGCGGGGGAGTCCGCGCTGTAGGCCATCGAGCCGAAGCACACCGGACCGGTGCCGGGCACGGCGACGTCGTCGCGCACCACGGCGGTGCCGACGATCTCGTGCCACCAGCGCTCGGCGTCGGCGAAGCGACCTTCGCCCGTGCTCTCGTGCACGAGGACACGGCCCCAGCCGACGAGGCCTTCGCCACGGCGCACCCAGGACGTGAGGCGCTCGGGCGTCTCATCGGCGGGGAGGGCGGCGAGCAGTGACCCGAGCGTCGCGACGGGTACGGCGACGGTCCGCGCGACCAGCGTCGGCGTGTGCGTCAGCGCCGTCGGGTCCCCGCCGAAGGCAGGCGTCGAGGCCTCCTCGGAGGCGGGCACAGTGCTCATCAGCAGGACAGCCTACGTCGCCGCGCCGGGTGCACCGGTGCTGGGCACGAGTGGGAGGATGCCTCCCATGACCCGAGCCTCCTTGGACAAGGACCCCCGCGATGTCGCCGCGATGTTCGACGGCGTGGCCGCCAAGTACGACCTGACCAACGACGTCCTCTCGCTCGGCCAGGACCGCGCCTGGCGCCGGGCCGTCGTGCGAGCCATCGCCGCGAAGCCGGGCGAGCGGGTCCTCGACATCGCCGCCGGCACCGGCACCTCGAGCGAGCCCTTCGCCGACGCCGGCGTCGAGGTCGTCCCGGCCGACTTCTCCCAGGGGATGCTGCGGGTCGGCAAGCGTCGCCGCCCCGACCTCGGGTTCACGGCGGCCGATGCGATGCGCCTTCCGTTCGCCGACGCCTCCTTCGACGTCGTGACGATGTCCTTCGGCCTGCGCAACGTCGCCGACCCGGACGCGGCCCTGGCCGAGTTCCTCCGGGTGACGAAGCCGGGTGGCCGGTTCCTGCTCTGCGAGTTCAGCCAGCCGGTCAACCCGCTCTTCCGCAAGGTCTACTCCGAGTACCTCATGGGGGCCCTGCCGCCGGTGGCCCGCCGGGTCAGCTCGAACCCCGAGTCCTACGTCTACCTCGCCGAGTCCATCCAGGCGTGGCCGGCACAGCAGGCCATGGCCGAGCGGATCGGTGCCGTCGGCTGGGGCGACGTGCGGTGGCGCAACCTCACGGGCGGCATCGTCGCGCTGCACCACGCCGTGAAGCCGGGCGCCGAGGCGCCGATCGCGCAGGCCTGAGTAAGGCCTTCCTAAGTGCGCGACTCGCCGTGACAGCGAGTAAGGTGCCCGATGCTCTCGTGAATCCGTTCACAAGCGCGCGTCCCGAGACCCATCCCAGGTAGTGACGAGGCAGTTCGTGACCCAGCCCGACCCCTCCTCCGGCCCCGCGGCCCCCGCGTCCCGCGGTGATGCGGTCGACGTCATCGTCGTCGGCGCCGGTCCCGGTGGCTCCGCCACCGCAGCCTGGCTGGCGAAGGCCGGCAAGAACGTCGTCCTGCTCGAGAAGGCCGCCTTCCCGCGCGACAAGATCTGCGGCGACGGGCTGACCCCGCGCGCGGTCCGTCAGCTGATCAACCTCGGCGTACCGCTCAGCGAGACCGACGGCTGGGCCCACAACAGCGGGCTGCGGATCATCGGCGGCGGCATGCGCCTGCAGCTCGACTGGCCGGACGTCACCTCCTTCCCCGGCTACGGCATGGTTCGCGGTCGCGCGGACCTCGACGCCACGCTCGCCCGCCACGCCGCCTCGTGCGGCGCGACGCTCATCGAGCGCCGCAACGTGTCCGAGCCGATCCTCGACGACGCCGGCCGGATCGTCGGTGTCATCGCGAAGGTGCTCGACGAGTCCGGTCGCGCGACCGGCGAGACCGAGACCTACCGGGCCCCCGTGGTCGTGGCCGCCGACGGCGTCTCCTCGCGCCTGTCGGTCAAGCTCGGCCGCGAGAAGCGCGAGGACCGGCCCATGGCGGTCGCCGTCCGTGCCTACTACGAGACGCCGCGCCACGACGACGACTACCTCGAGAGCCACCTCGAGCTGTGGACGACCTCCCCCTCGGGGGACCGCATCCTCATGCCCGGGTACGGCTGGCTCTTCGGCCTCGGCGATGGCCGGATGAACGTCGGCTTGGGCATCCTCAACACGTCCGAGGCCTTCGGCCGCACGGACTACAAGGACGTCATGCGTCGCTGGGTCGACACCATGCCGGCCGAGTGGGGGATCAACGAGGACACCATCACCGGACCCATCACCGCGGCCGCGCTGCCGATGGCCTTCAACCGCCAGCCCCTCTACGACAACGGGCTCCTGCTCGTCGGTGACGCGGGCGGCATGGTCAACCCCTTCAACGGTGAGGGCATCGACTACGCCCTCGAGGCCGGTCACGCCGCGGCGGAGATCATCGTCCAGGCCCTCGCGCGTCCGACGGCGTCGGAGACCGAGCGCGTCCTCCAGACGTACAACCGGCGGATGAAGGAGATGCACGGCGGCTACTTCATGCTCGGCACCCAGTTCGCCAAGCTCATCGGCCGCCCGGAGATCATGCGCCTGGCAACGAAGTACGGCCTCCCGCGGCAGACGCTGATGAAGTTCATGCTCAAGCTGATGGCCAACCTCCCCGAGGAGCGTGGCGGTCGAATCGACGACCGGATCATCAACGCCCTCACCCGGATCGCGCCCGCCGCATGAGCGCCGCGACCCCCCTCCGCGACGCCTCGTCCCGCCGCTCGCGCGGCGCGAGGCACCGACTGCGTGACACGAACCACAGTGGCCCTAGGATTGGCGACGGCGCTCCGGCGTGTCCGGGCTCGGACGCCCGGCCGGAGACGGCGAGCGAGAGGAAGGTCTGGCAGTCATGAGCAACCCCTATGTCCCGTTGTTCTTCCTGATGGGGTTGGGAGCGGTCTTCGCCCTCGTCTCCGTGGGGACGAGCCTCGTCGTCGGGCCCGCTCGCTACAACAAGGCCAAGGCCCAGGCCTACGAGTGCGGCATCCAGCCCACGCCCCAGGCCAACGAGGGCGGGCGGATCCCGGTCAAGTACTACCTGACCGCCATGCTCTTCATCATCTTCGACGTCGAGACGCTGTTCCTCTTCCCGTTCGCCGTCGCGTTCAACCAGCTCGGTCTCTTCGCCCTCGTCGAGATGGTGCTGTTCATCCTGACCGTCTTCGTCGCCTACGCCTATGTCTGGCGTCGTGGCGGCCTGGAATGGGACTGAGAGGTACGACTCATGGGTCTTGAGGAAAAGCTCCCGGCAGGCTTCCTGCTCTCCACCGTCGAGGGACTTGCGGGCTACATGCGCAAGGCGTCGATCTGGCCGGCCACCTTCGGCCTGGCCTGTTGTGCCATCGAGATGATGGCCGTCGGCACCCCGCACTACGACATCGCCCGCTTCGGCATGGAGCGCTTCGCCGCGACCCCGCGCCAGGCCGACCTGATGATCGTCGCCGGACGCGTCAGCCAGAAGATGGCCCCGGTCGTCCGTCAGGTCTACGACCAGATGGCCAACCCGAAGTGGGTCATCTCGATGGGTGTCTGCGCCAGCTCGGGCGGCATGTTCAACAACTACGCCATCGTCCAGGGCGTCGACCACATCATCCCGGTCGACATCTACCTGCCCGGCTGCCCGCCGCGTCCGGAGATGTTGCTCAACGCGATCATGACGCTGCACGAGCAGATCCAGACGTCGCCGCTCGGCGTCAACCGCGTGGCCGCTGCCCGCGCCGCCGAGCAGGCCGCCCTCGGTGCGGTCCCGACGCAGCTCATGCCGCCCACCCACGACCACGCCGCCCTCGTCGGAAGGAACCTCCTCTCGTGAGCGACGACGCGAACATCAACGACGACGCGACCGCCGGGGAGTTGACCGACGCGCACGCCCCGGTCCCCGTGGGCGAGCGTCGCGGCATGTTCGGGGCCACGGCTGGCGCCGACACCTCCGGCTACGGCGGCCTGCGGGCGCCGATCCTCTACCCGGGCGCCGCGGAGCGCCCCTACGGCGGCGACTTCGACGCCATCGCTGACGCACTCGAGGCCCGCCTCGCCGACGCCGGCGGCATCGAGCGCGTCGTCATCGACCGCGGCGAGATGACGCTGCACGTGCGCCGCGAGGACCTCGTGCGGGTCCTCAGCGCCCTGCGCGACGACCCGGCCCTGCGCTTCGAGATGTTCATGGGTGTCTCCGGCGTCCACCAGCTGGCCGACACGGGCCGTGAGCTGCACGCGGTCTACCACCTGCTGTCCATCACCCACGGCAGCCGTCGCCTGCGCGTCGAGACGACCGCACCCGACGACGACCCGCGCATCCCCAGCGTCGTGTCCGTCTACCCGGCCGCGGACTGGCACGAGCGCGAGACGTGGGACATGTTCGGCATCGTCTTCGAGGGCCACCCCGCCCTGACCCGCATCCTCATGCCGGACGACTGGCCCGGCCACCCCCAGCGCAAGGACTACCCCCTCGGCGGTGTCCCCGTGGAGTACAAGGGCGCGACCATCCCGCCGCCCGACCAGCGGAGGTCTTACAACTGATGAGCACGCACACCACGCCCGACGTGTCCTCCACCGGAGGCACCAGCGACACCCTCGAGGGCGACGCACACGTCTTCAACGCCTCCGGCGGCGACTGGGGTGACATCGTCGACGAGCTCGGGATGAACCCCGAGGAGCGCATCGTCGTCAACATGGGCCCGCAGCACCCGTCGACCCACGGCGTGCTCCGGCTCATCCTCGAGCTCGACGGTGAGACGGTCACCGAGGCCCGCGCGGGCATCGGCTACCTGCACACCGGCATCGAGAAGAACATGGAGTTCCGCACCTGGACCCAGGGCGTGACCTTCTGCACGCGCATGGACTACCTGACGCCGCTCTTCCAGGAGGCCGCCTACTGCATGGGCATCGAGCGCCTCCTCGGGATCACCGACCAGGTCCCCGAGCGCGCCAACGCCATCCGCGTCCTCATGATGGAGCTCACCCGCATCTCCTCCCACCTCGTGTGCATGGGCACCGGCGGCATGGAGATGGGCGCGACGACCGTCATGACCATCGGCTTCCGCGAGCGCGAGCGCGTCCTGTCGATCATCGAGCTCATCACCGGCCTGCGCATGAACAACGCGTTCATCCGTCCCGGTGGCGTCGCCCAGGACCTTCCCCCGGGTGCGATCGACAAGATCCGCGACAACGTCCCGCAGATCCGCAAGGGCGTGCGCGAGCTCGAGGCCCTCATGCTCGAGAACCCGATCCTCAAGGGCCGCACGCAGAAGGTCGGCTACCTCGACCTCACCGGTTGCGTCGCCCTCGGCATCACGGGTCCGGTCCTGCGCTCGGCCGGTCTGCCGCACGACCTGCGCAAGGCCGCGCCCTACTGCGGCTACGAGAAGTACGACTTCGACGTCATCACCCGCACCGGTGCCGACGCCTACGACCGCCTCGCGATCCGGCTCGAGGAGATCCACCAGAGCCTGCGGATCATCGAGCAGGTCACGGACGAGCTCCAGAACAACCCGGGCCCGGTCATGGTCGAGGACAAGAAGATCGCGTGGCCGGCACAGCTCGCCGTCGGGGCCGACGGCATGGGCAACAGCCTCGACCACATCAAGGAGATCATGGGCACCTCGATGGAGTCCCTGATCCACCACTTCAAGCTCGTGACCGAGGGCTTCCGGGTCCCGCCGGGTCAGGCCTACGTCGCGGTGGAGTCGCCCAAGGGCGAGCTCGGCTGCCACGTCGTCTCCGACGGCGGCACGCGCCCCTTCCGGGCCCACTTCCGTGACCCGAGCTTCAACAACCTCCAGGCCGTCGCGGCCATGTGCGAAGGCGCCCAGGTCGCCGACGTCATCGTCGCGGTGGCCTCGATCGACCCCGTCATGGGAGGCGTGGACCGATGAGCGCACACTTCGGCCAGCAGACCGCGTCCGGTCACCTGACCGTCCCGGCCGCGAGCAAGGAGCCCTACGCGGCGGACGTGCTCGAGGGCCTGCACCGGGACGCCGAGCAGGTCATCGCGCGGTACCCGCAGAAGCGCTCGGCGCTGCTGCCGCTGCTGCACCTGATCCAGTCCGTCGACGGCTACATCACCGGCCGCGGCATCGACTTCTGCGCGGAGGTCCTCGAGTTGACGACCGCCGAGGTGTCGGGTGTCGCGACCTTCTACACGCAGTACAAGCGCCGCCCCAACGGCGAGTACACCGTCGGCGTCTGCACCAACACGCTCTGCGCGATCATGGGCGGCGACGAGATCTTCGACCGGGTCAGCGAGCACCTCGGCATCGGCCACGACGAGACCACCGAGGACGGCAAGGTCACCCTCGAGCGCGTCGAGTGCAACGCGGCGTGCGACTTCGCCCCGGTCGTCATGACGAACTGGGAGTTCTTCGACAACCAGACGCCCGAGTCGACGATCCAGCTCGTCGACGACCTGCGTGCCGGCAAGCCCGTCGCCCCGAGCCGCGGCCCGGCCAGCGTCTGCACCTTCAAGCAGGTCTCCCGCGTCCTCGCCGGCTTCCACGACGGCCTGGCCGACGAAGGGGTGGGTGCCGGACCGGCGTCCATCGCCGGCACCGTGCTCGCCCGCGAGCAGGGCTGGACCGCTCCCGACGGCGGTGACTCGGCCGAGCAGCCGGACGCCAGCACGCAGGCCAGCCCCGCGGCCGAGGGCGCCGGCCTGACGCCCGGCAGGCCGGACTCGATCAACGCGCCGACCAACCCGCCCGACGAGAAGCCCGCCGGCGCCGACGCGCAGGCGGCTGAGGCCACCAAGCTCGCCGACGACGACCAGAAGGCCGAGGAGGAGTGAGATGACGACCGACGCCGTGAAGACCACGCTGACCCCGATCCTCACCAAGTTCTGGGACCACCCGCGTTCCTGGACCCTCGACACCTATCTCGAGAACGACGGCTGGAAGGCCTTCGACAAGGCCCTGGGCATGAAGCCCGAGGACCTCGTCCAAATGACGAAGGACTCCGGTCTGCGCGGCCGTGGTGGCGCCGGCTTCCCGACCGGCATGAAGTGGGGCTTCCTGCCCCCGCCGGACGGTGGCCCCCGCTACCTCGTCGTCAACGCCGACGAGTCCGAGCCGGGCACGTGCAAGGACATCCCGCTGATGATGGCGGCGCCGCAGTTCCTCATCGAGGGTGTGGCGATCACCTCCTTCGCCATCGGCTGCAACCACGCCTTCATCTACCTGCGTGGCGAGGTCGTGCACGTCTACCGCCGACTGCTGCGCGCGGTGGAGGAGGCCTACGCGGCCGGCCACCTCGGCAAGAACATCCACGGCACCGGCTACGACCTCGACGTCACCGTCCACGCTGGCGCCGGCGCCTACATCTGCGGCGAGGAGACGGCCCTCCTCGACAGCCTCGAGGGTCGCCGCGGCCAGCCGCGACTGAAGCCGCCGTTCCCGGCCGTCGCCGGTCTCTACGCGCGACCGACCGTCGTCAACAACGTCGAGTCGATCGCCTCGGTCCCGCCGATCCTGCTCCACGGCGCCGACTGGTTCGCCGACATGGGCACCGAGAAGTCCCAGGGCTTCGGCATCTTCAGCCTCTCGGGTCACGTCAAGAACCCGGGCCAGTACGAGGCACCCATGGGCATCACGCTGCGCGAGCTGCTCGAGATGGCCGGCGGCATGCGCGACCCCAACAAGAAGCTCAAGTTCTGGACGCCGGGTGGCTCCTCGACGCCGATCTTCACGGCCGAGCACCTCGACGTGCCGCTCGACTTCGAGTCGGTCGGTGCGGCCGGCTCGATGCTCGGCACGCGCGCCCTGCAGATCTTCGACGAGACCGTCTCCGTCGTGCGGGCCGTGACGCGCTGGACCGAGTTCTACATGCACGAGTCCTGCGGCAAGTGCACACCGTGCCGCGAGGGCACCTACTGGCTCGCGCAGATCCTCGAGCGGATCGAGCACGGCAAGGGCACCGCCGCCGACATCGACAAGCTCGTCGACATCTGCGACAACATTCTCGGCCGCGCCTTCTGCGCCCTCGGTGACGGTGCGACGTC
Source organism: Janibacter zhaoxuefangae (assembly GCF_050271985.1). Lineage (GTDB taxonomy): Bacteria > Actinomycetota > Actinomycetes > Actinomycetales > Dermatophilaceae. The sequence goes on from NZ_CP189849.1 coordinate 470,234, forward strand.
GCCGATCACCTCCGCGGTGAAGTACTTCCGCGAGGAGTTCGAGGCGGGCATGCACACGCCCGCCGCCGAGCTCTTCCCGCCCGCCAACTCGACGCTCTTCCGCAAGGAGCAGGACACGATGGTGAACGCATGACCGTCACCGCCAACGACAAGACCGCGGCCGAGCAGGCCAAGCCGGAGACCGTCACGCTGACGGTCGACGGGGTGCCGGTCACCGTCGAGAAGAACGCCCTGGTCATCCGGGCCGCCGAGCAGGTCGGGATCGAGATCCCGCGGTTCTGCGACCACCCTCTCCTCGAGCCGGTCGGCGCGTGCCGCCAGTGCCTGGTCGAGGTCGCCACCCCGGGCCCCGACGGCAGCCTCCGTCCCATGCCGAAGCCCCAGGCCTCGTGCACCATGACGGTCAGCGAGGGCATGCAGGTCAAGACTCAGGTCAGCTCGCCCGTCGCCGAGAAGGCCCAGCACGGGATCATGGAGTTCCTCCTGATCAACCACCCGCTGGACTGCCCGGTCTGCGACAAGGGTGGCGAGTGCCCGCTGCAGAACCAGGCCATGAGCAGTGGTCGCGCGGTGAGCCGCTTCGAGGACATCAAGCGCACCTACCCGAAGCCGATCAACATCTCGAGCCAGGTCCTCCTCGACCGTGAGCGTTGCGTCCTCTGCGCCCGCTGCACGCGCTTCTCCGACCAGATCGCGGGCGACCCATTCATCGCCCTCGTCGAGCGCGGTGCGCTCCAGCAGGTCGGGATCTACGAGGAGAAGCCCTTCGAGTCCTACTTCTCCGGCAACACGGTCCAGATCTGCCCGGTCGGCGCGCTGACCGGCGCGGCCTACCGGTTCCGGTCCCGCCCCTTCGACCTCGTCTCGACGCCGTCGGTGTGTGAGCACTGCGCGAGCGGCTGCTCCATCCGCACGGACCACCGTCGCGGCACGGTGCTGCGCCGGATGGCCGGCAACGACCCGGCCGTGAACGAGGAGTGGAACTGCGACAAGGGCCGCTGGGCCTTCCAGTACGCCGCCACCGGTGACCGCCTCGAGCTGCCGCTCGTCCGCAAGGACGGCGAACTGCAGGTCGTCTCCTGGGCCGAGGCACTGACCGCCGCGGCCGAGGGCCTGCGCGCGGCGCAGGGTCACGGTGTGCTCGTCGGTGGGCGCGTCAGCGTCGAGGACGCCTACGCCTACGGCAAGTTCGCTCGTGCGGTGCTCGGCACCAACAACGTCGACTTCCGCGCCCGCGTCCACTCCGCCGAGGAGGCCGACTTCCTCGCCGCGAAGGTCGCCACGACCGGCCCCGACGGCGGAGCCGTCACCTACGCCGACCTCGAGAAGGCCAGCGCGGTGCTGCTCGTCGGCTTCGAGCCGGAGGAGGAGAGCCCGATCGTCTTCCTGCGCCTGCGCAAGGGCTACCGGAAGAACAAGACGGCCGTCTTCTCGCTGGCGCCGCTGTCCACCCGTGGCCTGACGAAGCTGGGCGGCACTCTCGTGCCGTCCGCTCCGGGCACCGAGACGGAGGTCCTGCGGGCGCTGGCCGACGACGTCGCCGACGACGCCTCGGGCACCGTCAGCGAGGCGGGTGCCGCCCTGCGCGGTGAACGCGCCATCATCCTCGTGGGGGAGCGGCTCGCCGCCGTCCCCGGTGCCCTGTCCGCCGCGGCCACCCTGGCCGAGCAGACCGGCGCTCGTCTCGCGTGGATCCCGCGTCGAGCTGGTGAGCGCGGCGCGCTCGAGGCGGGTGCCCTGCCGGGTCTCCTGCCCGGTGGTCGCCCCGCGGGTGACGCGGAGGCGGCCTCGGCCGTCGCCGGCGCGTGGGGCCTGTCCGCCCTGCCGACCGACACCGGTCTCGACACGGCCGGCATCATCGCCGGCGCCGCGTCCGGCTCCCTCGGCGGTCTCGTCGTCGGTGGCGTCGACGCAGCCGACCTCGGCCTCGAGGCCACGCAGTCGGCACTCGAGTCCGCCTTCGTCGTCTCGCTCGAGGTGCGTCCGTCCTCGGTCACCGAGCACGCGGACGTCGTGCTCCCCGTGGCGCCGCACGCCGAGAAGGCGGGCACGTTCGTGGACTGGGAGGGACGCCAGCGCCCCTTCGAGGCCGCGCTGACGACCAACGCCATGAGCGACCACCGCGTCCTCGACATGCTGGCCGCCGAGCTCGGCGAGTTCCTCGGCACCCGGTCGCTGACCGAGGTGCGCGAGGAGATGACCGACCTCGGCCCGTGGACGGGTGCCCGCGTGGCGACCCCCGCCGTCACGGCCTCGCCCGTGCCGACCCCGGGACCGGGTGAGTTCGTCCTCGCGACGTGGCGTCACCTGCTCGACCGTGGCTCGATGCAGGACGGCGAGCCGTTCCTCGCCGGCACGGCGAACCAGCCCCGCGCGTGGATCTCGCCGGCGAGCGCGCAGGCCCTCGGCGTGGCCGAGGGCGACAGCGTCCGGGTCGGCACCGACGGCTCGGCCGTGATCGCACCGGTGCACGTGGCCGAGATGGTCGACCACGTCGTGTGGCTGCCGACCAACTCGGTCGGCTCCGACCTCCGGGGCCACGGCGCTCCCGGTTCCCTCGTGTCCGTCTCCCGGATCGCCCAGGACGACTCCCAGGATGGTGTCTCATGAGCACGTGGATGACCGTGGCCAGCCTCGCGGCGGAGGGTCCCGCGCCTCGCGCGGACTTCTCCGACACCCCGATGTGGCTGACCTTCGTCAAGGCCCTGCTGCTCTTCGTCTACCTGCTGCTCAGCACCCTGCTGGTGATCTGGTTCGAGCGGCGCGTCATCGGTCGCATGCAGCAGCGCCCGGGTCCCAACCGCAACGGCCCCTTCGGTCTCCTGCAGACGCTGGCCGACGGCATGAAGTCGATGTTCAAGGAGGACGTGCGCCCCAAGGCCGCCGACGCCCTGATCTTCACGCTCGCGCCGCTGCTGTGGGCGACGATGGCGTTCGTCTCCTTCGCGATCATCCCGCTGGCCGGTGACGTCAACCTCTTCGGCCACGTCACGCCGCTGCAGGTGACCGACATCCCCGTCGCCGTGCTGCTCGTCCTGGCGGTCGCCGGTGTCGGCGCCTACGGCGTCGTCATGGCCGGCTGGTCCTCGGGCTCGACCTACCCGCTCCTGGGCGGGCTGCGGGCGACGGCCCAGATCATCTCCTACGAGATCGCCATGGGCCTGGCGCTGGTTGCCGTCTTCCTCTACAGCGGGTCGATGTCGACGTCCGAGATCGTCTACGCCCAGCGCGACCTCTGGTACATCCTCCCGGCGGTCGTCTCCTTCGTCATCTACGTCATCACCATGGTCGGCGAGACCAACCGTCTGCCGTTCGACCTCGCCGAGGGCGAGGGCGAGATCGTCGGCGGTTACTTCACCGAGTACTCCTCGATGCGCTTCGCGATGTTCTTCCTCGGTGAGTACGTCAACATGTTCACCGTCTCCGCCCTCGCAACGACGCTCTTCCTCGGCGGGTGGCAGGCGCCTCCCGGCATCTCGGCCATCAACGACGGCATGTTCAACGAGGGCTGGTGGGGCCTGCTCTGGTTCACCATCAAGCTCTGGCTCTTCATGTACTTCTTCGTCTGGCTGCGCGGCTCGCTGCCCCGCACCCGCTACGACCAGTTCATGGCCTTCGGCTGGAAGCTGCTCATCCCCGTCACCCTCGCCTGGGTCGTCGCCGTCGCCTTCATCCGCGGCGCGCAGCTCGGCTTCTTCGGGGACGACACGGTGAGCATCGCCGGCCGGGCGATCCCGATCGCCACGCTGATCATCGTCGGCTTCCTCGCCGCGCTGGTCCTCGGCGTGACCTGGATCTGGGAGGGCCGCGTCGCCAAGAAGGCGGAGGCCGCCGTCGTGGACGTGCCGGAGGAGATCGACCCGTACGCGGGCGGCTTCCCCGTCCCGCCGCTGCCGGGCCAGCGCCTCAAGGAGCCCTCGAGCTACCCACTGCTGTCCGGCGTCGGTGCGACCACGCCCAAGGCCCCCACGACCACCACCGAGTCCAAGGAGGACCCCCGTGGCTGACGACCAGCGACAGGAGGGCGGCGGCTTCTTCGCCGACCTCTTCGCCCCCGTGGCGGGCTTCGGCGTCACCTTCGCGACGATGTTCCGCAAGGTCGCGACGCAGGAGTACCCCGAGGTGAAGTGGCCGACCGCGCCGCGTTTCCACGGGCGCCACCAGCTCAACCGCCACCCCGACGGGCTCGAGAAGTGCGTCGGCTGCGAGCTCTGCGCGTGGGCCTGCCCGGCTGACGCGATCTTCGTCGAGGGCGCGTCCAACGTGGACTCGGCCGACGGCTCCGGGCGGTTCTCGCCCGGTGAGCGCTACGGCCGCGTCTACCAGATCAACTACCTGCGCTGCATCTTCTGCGGTCTGTGCATCGAGGCGTGCCCGACGCGCGCGCTGACGATGACGAACGAGTACGAACTCGCGGACAACAACCGCGCCGACCTCATCTTCACCAAGGAGCAGCTGCTCGCGCCGCTCCAGGCCGGGATGCTCCAGCCGCCCCACCCGATGGTCGAGGGGCTCGAGGAGCGCGACTACTACCAGGGCAAGGTCAACGCCGCCACGGACGAGCAGAAGGCGTGGGCCGCGCAGCACACGACCGCTGGTAGCAAGGGAGACGACGCATGACCGGCACCGGAGAAGCCTGGCTCTTCTGGATCCTCGGCGCCGTCGCCGTCCTCGGCAGCCTCGGGCTGCTCTTCGCCCGGAAGGCCGTCCACGCGGCCCTGGGCATGGGCGCCGTCATGGTGATCCTCGGCATCTTCTACCTGGCGCTCGAGGCCCCCTTCCTCGGTGTCGTCCACATCTTCGTCTACTCCGGCGCCGTGATGATGCTCTTCGTCTTCGTGCTCATGCTCGTCGGCGTCGACCACTCGGACTCGCTCGTCGAGACGATCCGCGGCCACAAGGTGACGTCGTTCATCTTCACCGTCGGGCTGGCTCTGCTCCTGCTCACCGCCGTCGGCTCGGTCACCGTGACCGGCAAGCCCTCCCTCGCGGAGGTCAACGCCGACCCGGGCAACGTCCAGGGCATGGCCAACCTCATCTTCGGCCGCTACGTCTGGGTCTTCGAAGTCACGTCCGCACTCCTGATCACCGCCGCACTCGGCGCCATGGTCCTCGCGCACCGCGAGCGCCTCGCACCGAAGCCGACGCAGCGTCAGTGGAGCGAGCGCCGCTTCCGTGAGGGCGGCGACTTCCTCGCCGGCCTGCCGGTGCCCGGCGTCTACGCCCGTCACAACGCCGTCGACACCCCGGCCCTGCTGCCGGACGGCTCCATCGCCGCGGCCTCCGTCTCCCGCGTGCTCAACGCCCGCGGTCAGGTGAACGAGCCCGGCCAGTTCAGCTCGGCCGAACTGAACGTCGAGCGAGAGATCGAGGAGGGGAGCGAGCGATGAACCTGATGAACTACGTCTATCTGGCGGTCATCCTCTTCGCCATCGGCAGCGCCACCGTGCTGCTGCGCCGCAACGCCATCGTCGTGTTCATGGGTGTCGAACTCATGCTCAACGCGGCCAACCTGGCGTTCGTCACCTTCGCCCGGATGCACGGCTCCATCGAGGGGCAGGCCGTGGCCCTCTTCGTCATGGTCGTCGCCGCGGCTGAGGTCGTCGTCGGCCTCGCCATCATCATGGCGATCTTCCGCGCCCGCCGGTCGGCCTCGGTCGACGACGCCAACCTCCTGAAGCTTTAAGGAGCACTGAGGTGAATTCCCTGATCCTGACCGCCGCGGAGCCGGTGGCCGAGGCCACCGGCGTCGCCGGACTGGCCTGGCTGCTCATCGCGCTCCCGCTCGCCGGCGCCGCGCTGCTGCTGCTGGCCGGCCGTCTCTCCGACTCGTGGGGTCCCTACCTCGCGACCGCACTGTCGTGGGGTTCCTTCCTTGTCGGCGCGGCCGTGCTCCTCCAGATGATCGGGAAGGACGCGCACGACCGCGCCGGTCACGTGCACCTCTTCGAGTGGATCCCTGCCGGGTCCTTCAACCTCGATGCCGGGCTGCTCGTCGACCAGCTGTCGATCACCTTCGTCCTGCTGATCACCTTCGTCGGGTCGCTGATCCACGTCTACTCCCTGGGCTACATGGAGCACGATCCCGACAAGCGGCGCTTCTTCGCCTACCTGAACCTCTTCGTCGCGGCGATGCTGACGCTGGTCCTCGCGGACTCCTACCTCGTGCTCTTCGTGGGTTGGGAGGGTGTCGGTCTCGCGTCCTACCTGCTCATCGGCTTCTGGTTCCAGAACCCCGCCTACGCGACCGCAGGCAACAAGGCCTTCATCGTCAACCGTGTCGGTGACATCGGCATGGCCGTCGGCATCGCGCTCATCTTCGCGACCTTCGGCGCCGTCGACTACGCCACGGTCTTCGCCGCGGCGCCCGGGGCGGGGGAGGGCGTGCTCACGGCGATCGGCCTGCTCCTGCTCGTCGGCGCGTGTGCGAAGTCGGCGCAGTTCCCGCTGCAGTCCTGGCTCGGTGACGCCATGGCGGGCCCGACGCCGGTCTCGGCGCTCATCCACGCCGCGACCATGGTCACCGCCGGTGTCTACCTCGTCGTGCGCAGCAGCGCGATCTTCGACGGCGCGCCCGACGCCCGACTCGCCGTGGCCATCGTCGGTGCCATCACGCTCGTCTTCGGTGCGATCGTCGGTTGCGCCAAGGACGACATCAAGAAGGCGCTGGCCGCCTCGACGATGTCCCAGATCGGCTACATGATGCTCGCCGCAGGCCTCGGCCCGGTCGGCTACGCCTTCGCGATCTTCCACCTCGTGACGCACGGCTTCTTCAAGGCCGGGATGTTCCTCGGCGCCGGTTCCGTCATGCACGGCATGGACAATCAGGTCGACATGCGCCGCTTCGGCAACCTGTCCGGGACGATGAAGATCACCTGGATCACCTTCGCCCTCGGCTGGCTCGCCATCCTCGGTGTCCCGCCGTTCTCCGGCTTCTGGTCCAAGGACAAGATCATCGAGGCCGCCTTCGTCGGCGAGGGCTGGCAGCCGTGGGTCTTCGGTCTCACCGCGCTCATCGGCGCCGGCATCACCGCCTTCTACATGTCGCGCCTGTTCTTCATGACCTTCCACGGCAAGGCGCGCTGGACCGACGAGGTGCACCCGCACGAGTCCGGTCTGCTGATGACCATCCCGATGATGGTGCTGGCCGTCGGCTCGGCGCTCCTGGGTCTGGTCCTCGCCATCGGCGGGACCTTCCAGAGTTGGCTCGAGCCGGTCACGGGTCACGTGGAGCACCACGAGCCCGTCCTGCCCGTCCCGGTCCTCATGGGCCTGACCCTCGTCCTCGTCGCCGCGGGCGCCGCCTTCGCCTGGCTGCGCTACGGCCGCGAGGAGGTGCCGGTGGTCGCTCCGAAGGGGTCGCTCCTGACCCAGGCTGCGCGCAAGGACCTCTACCAGGACGACCTCAACGAGGCCCTCCTGATGTGGCCCGGCATCCACCTCACCCGCTCGCTCGTCTACGCCGACAACAAGGGCGTCGACGGGGCGGTCGGCACGCTGGCCGCCGCCGTCGGCGGGTCGTCGTCGAGGCTGCGCCGCATCCAGAACGGCTTTGCACGCTCTTACGCCCTGACGATGCTCTCGGGCATCGTCGTGATCCTCGGTGCCCTGTGGGTGATGAACTGATGACTGACCTGCCCTGGCTGACTCTCCTTCTGGCGGTGCCGCTCGTCGGTGCGCTGGTGGTCTTCCTGCTGCCCGCCGCGTCCGCGCGGATGGCCAAGCAGTTGGCCCTCGGCGTCTCCGTCGTGACCCTCCTGCTCGGCGTCGCCGCCGCGACGCAGTTCTCGATCGGTGGCGAGCAGTTCCAGCTCGCGGAGCAGCACGAGTGGATTCCGCAGTTCGGTGTCTCCTACGCGCTGGGTGTTGACGGGATGGCGCTGACGCTCATCCTCATGTCGCTCGTCCTCGTGCCGGTCTGCCTCCTCGCGGCCTGGGACGACGTGCCCGAAGGCGGCTCGCGCGAGAAGAACTACTTCGCGCTGATGCTCGTCCTCGAGGCCTTCATGGTCGGCGTCTTCGCCGCCACGGACGTCTTCCTGTTCTACGTCTTCTTCGAGGCCATGCTCATCCCGGTGTACTTCCTCATCGGCCTCTACGGCGGCGAGCGTCGTCAGTACGCCTCGATGAAGTTCCTGCTCTTCTCCCTGGCCGGCGGGCTGATCATGCTCGTGGCGGTCATCGCGCTCTACGTGCAGGGCCCCGGCGGCGCGGACGGCTTCCTCGTCGAGCGCCTCACCGGCCTCGAGCTGGACGCCACGACCGAGAAGTGGCTCTTCGTCGGCTTCTTCATCGCCTTCGCGATCAAGGCCCCGATGTGGCCGGTCCACACGTGGCTGCCCGACGCGGCGACCGAGGCGCGGCCGGCGACGGCGACGCTGCTGGTCGGCGTGCTCGACAAGGTCGGCACCTACGGCATGATCCGCTTCTGCCTCCAGCTCTTCCCGGAGGCGAGCCAGTGGGCCACGCCGCTGGTCATCGTGCTGGCGCTCATCTCGATCGTCTACGGCGCGCTGCTCGCCATCGGCCAGACGGACATCCTCCGCCTGATCGCCTACACGTCCGTGAGCCACTTCGGCTACATCGTGCTCGGCATCTTCGCGATGACGTCGGTCTCCGGTGCGGGTTCGCAGCTCTACATGATCAACCACGGGTTCTCGACGGCCGCGCTCTTCCTCGTCGCGGGGATGTTCATCGCCCGCCGGGGCAGCAAGCGCATCCCGGACTTCGGTGGCTGGCAGAAGGTCACGCCGGCTCTCGCGGGGGTCTTCCTCGTCTCCGGTCTCTCGGCTCTGGCCCTGCCCGGCCTGAGCACCTACGTCTCCGAGTTCCTCGTCATCACGGGCACCTTCTCGCGGTACAAGGTCGCCGGCGTCATCGCCGCATCGGCCGTCGTGCTCGCGGCGCTCTACGTCCTCCTGATGTACAAGCGGATGATGACGGGTCCCGCCCCCGAGCTCGCCGCGCCCGTGCGTGACATCACGCTGCGGGAGAAGGTGGTCGTCGCCCCGTTGATCGCCGCCTTCCTCGTGCTCGGCTTCTACCCGAAGCCCGTGCTCGACGTGATCGACAGCTCCGTGACCCACGTCATGGAGCACGTCGGGGTCGAGGATCCGGCGCCCACTGCCCTTTCGCCCGCCACTGCTGGGAGTGACCACTGATGTCGGCTCTTGCCACCGTCGCCGCGACTGCGGCGCTGCCCGCGGCCTTCGAGCCGGCCCAGATCAACTACTGGGCCGTCCTGCCGATGATCGTCCTCTTCGGGGCGGCCATGGTCGGTGTCCTCATCGAGGCCTTCGCGCCGCGCACGAGCCGGGTCCCGCTCCAGCTGGGGCTGTCCGTCGTGGCCGTGCTGGCCGCCTTCGCCGTCCTCGTGCTGCGCTCGGTCGACCACCAGGGCGTCACCCTCGAGGGCTCGGTCGTCATCGACGGCCCCGCGCTCTTCCTCCAGGGTGCGCTCCTGCTCATGGGGCTGCTCGGCATCCTCACCATGGCCGAGCGCTTCGGCGGCGACGGCCCCGACGCCTTCACCCCGATGGGCGCCGCGGTGCCCGGCTCGGGTCTCGAGGCGGCGGTCGCGCGTCAGGGTTGGGCGACGTCCGAGGTCTTCCCGCTGACCCTCTTCTCCCTCGGCGGCATGCTGCTCTTCACCGCAGCCGGTGACCTGCTGACGATGTTCGTGGCGCTCGAGGTCCTCAGCCTTCCGCTCTACCTGCTGACCGGGCTGGCGCGTCGCCGTCGCCTGCTCAGCCAGGAAGCCGCGCTGAAGTACTTCCTCCTCGGCTCCTTCGCGTCGGCGTTCTTCCTCTTCGGCGCCGCGCTCCTCTACGGCTACGCCGGCTCGCTGGACCTCCCGGCCATCGCCAAGGCCATCTCCGAGGCGCCCGTCGCCCTCGAGGGCCTGCTCCTGCCGGGCATCTTCTTCGTCCTCGTCGGCCTCCTCTTCAAGGTCGGCGCGGCCCCCTTCCACTCGTGGACCCCGGACGCGTACCAGGGCGCCCCGACGCCGGTCACCGGCTTCATGGCGGCCTGCACCAAGCTCGCGGCCTTCGGTGCGATCCTGCGCGTCTGCTACGTCGCCTTCGAGGGCGACCGGTGGGGTTGGCGCTGGGCGGTCATCGCCATCGCGGCGCTGACCATGCTCGTCGGCTCGGTTCTGTCGGTGACTCAGACCGACATCAAGCGACTGCTGGCCTACAGCTCGATCGCGCACGCCGGCTTCATCCTCGTCGGTGTCCTCGCCTTCGACCGGACCGGCATCGCGGGCGTCATGTTCTACCTCGTGGCCTACGGCTTCTCGACGATCGCGGCCTTCGCCATCGTCAGCCTCGTCCGGCGCTCGGGCTCCGAGGCGAGCCACATCTCGCAGTGGGCCGGCCTGGGCAAGCGGCACCCGATCGTCGCGGCCTGCTTCTCGCTGCTGCTGATCGCGTTCGCGGGCATCCCGCTGACCTCCGGGTTCACGGCCAAGGTGGCAGCCTTTGCCCCGGCCGTCGCGCACGGGGGCACCGCGGGCGTCGTGCTCGTCGTCCTCGGTGTGCTGTGCAGCGCCGTCACCGCCTTCGTCTACATCCGGATCATCGTCCTGATGTACTTCACCGAGGGCAACGACGACGTCGTGGCGATCCAGCCGTCCGCGCTGACGACGATCGCCATCACCGCCGGTGTGGCCATCACGCTCGTCCTCGGCATCTTCCCCGCGCCGCTGCTCGACATCGCCGAGCAGTCCTCGCAGTTCCTGCGCTGACCCGGATCGAGATCACCACGTGAGCGCCACCCCACCCGTCCTGTCCCTGCCGGGCACGAGCGAGGACCTGACCGACCGACTCGTCGACGGTCTGGCGCGCGTCGAGGCCTTCCTGCAGGAGCGCTTCGCGCAGGAGGACGAGTTCCTCTCGGAGGCTGCCGGTCACCTGGCCGCCGCCGGAGGCAAGCGCTTCCGACCCATGCTCACGCTGCTCGTCTCGGAGCTGGGGAGCGGCATCAACGACGAGGTCATCGCGGCCGCGGCGGGCGTGGAGCTCACGCACCTCGCCTCGCTGTACCACGACGACGTCATGGACGAGGCCGAGGTGCGTCGTGGCGTCCCGAGTGCCAACGTGAAGTACGGCAACTCCACGGCGATCCTCGTCGGCGACCTGCTCTTCGGCACCGCGTCCGAGGTGATCGCGGACCTCGGCGCCGAGCCCGTGAAGATCCAGGCGCAGACCTTCGTCCGCCTGTGCTCCGGGCAGATCCGGGATGACCGTCCGGCACCGGCCGACGCTGACCCGATGCGGTACTACCTGGACGTGCTGGCGGACAAGACGGGCGTGCTCGTCGCGACGGCCGCCCGCTACGGCGCCATGTTCGGCGGGTGCTCGCCGGAGGTCATCGCTCTCATGACGGAGTACGGCGAGCGTCTCGGGATGGCCTTCCAGCTCGCCGACGACCTCATCGACATCGCGTCCGAGGCGGGGGAGAGCGGTAAGACGCCCGGCACCGACCTGCGCGAGGGCAAGCGCACGCTGCCCGTCCTGCACGCTCTCGCCTCCCGGGACCCCGCCGACGCACGGCTGCAGGAGCTGCTCGTGAGTGACCTCTCGGCCGACGACGACCTGGCCGAGGCACTCACGCTGCTGCGCGCGCACCCCGCCATGGACAAGGCCCGGGAGGAGACCCGTGAGGTCGCCGTCCGTGCCTGCGAGGTGCTCGACGACCTCCCCGAGAGCGACGCTCGCTCGGCGCTCCTCGCGCTGGCGACCGGCGTCGTCGAGCGCGCCGGCTGAGGCCGCTCTTCACCCACCTTCGGCCGGTCGTGGACATCAGCGGTCCCTTCCTCGCCGGTGCGGGACATGACGGAGGCCGCCACCCCGAGGGGTGACGGCCTCCGGCTCGTGCAGGCGAAGGGGACCGGTCAGCGACCGAGACCCTGGTCGCCGATGCGGGCGCCGGTGTTGCCGGTGGCGCCCTTGCCCTTCGTCGTGGCCTTGCCCTTGGCCTCGGGGCGGATCTGGATGACGGCCGGGCGCGGACCGCGGTCGCCGCGGTACGGGAAGAGGCTCGTCGGGTTCTCGTAGGTCGCGTCGTCGGACTCGCCCGGGTGCTGGATGGCGGCGAAGACCGTCTTGTCGTCCCACGCGATCAGCGGGCCGCAGCACTCGGCGTAGGCCGGCACCGACAGGAACTGCTGCAGGTGGCCCTTGTGGTCGCCCTCGAGCGGCATGAGGAAGAGGCCGTCGGCGTTGCCGAGGGCGTTGCCGTCCGTCGAGATCCACAGGTTGCCGCTGCGGTCGAAGGCGACGTTGTCGGGGCAGGAGATCGAGGAGACCTCGGTCTTGTCGTAACCGTTGAAGTACGTCGTCGGGTCGCTGGGGTTGCCGGCGATGAGGACGAGCTTCCACGAGTACGTCGCGGCGAGGTGGTCGCCGGCGTCGGGCGTCAGCTCGAGGACCTGACCGTGCTTGTTGCTCGAGCGCGGGTTGGCCTCGTCGATCTGGGCCGGCTGACGGGCCGAGTTGTTCGTCAGGGCGACGTAGACGCGGCCGTTGACGAGGTTGACCTCGACATCCTCGGGGCGGTCCATCTTCGTCGGGCCGACCTTGTCCGCCGCGAGGCGGGTGTGGACGAGGACCTGCTCGACGGTGAAGCCGGGGACCTTGGACTCGTTGTCGACGACGAGGGGGATCCAGTGGCCGGTGCCGTCGCTGACGCCGTCCTCGAAGCCGTCGCCGACGAACGTCGCGACGTAGAGGTCGCCCGAGCTCAGGAGCGTCTTGTTGTGGGCGCGGGCGGCCGCGGAGTTGCCGGCCTGGTGGGTGCCGTGCGAGACGAACTTGTAGACGTAGTCGAAGCGCTCGTCGTCACCCATGTAGGCCACGACGTGACCCGACGGCGTGAGGGTGACGTTCGCGCCCTCGTGCTTGAAGCGGCCCATGGCCGTGTGCTTGACGGGCGTGGAGGTCGGGTCGAGCGGGTCGATCTCGACGACCCAGCCGAAGCGGTTGGCCTCGTTGGGCTCGACGGCGAGGTCGAAGCGGCTGTCGACGCGCTCCCACCCGCGGCCCGAGCTGCCGGCGATGCCGTAGCGCTTCCACGCGGCGAGCTGCTCGGGCGTCGTGGCGCCCTTCTGGACGAAGTACTGGTTGAAGTTCTCCTCACCCGACAGGATCGTGCCCCACGGCGTCATGCCGCCGGCGCAGTTGTTGAGCGTGCCGAGGACGGTGGTGCCGGCCGGGTCGGCGGAGGTCTTGAGCAGGTCGCTGCCGGCGGCGGGGCCATCGACGGCGAACTCGGTGTGGGTGTGGATGCGGCGGTTGAGCGGGGCGCCGACCTCGTAGGCCCACGGGGAGTTGGCGTTGGCGCGGGTGACCTCGACGACGGACAGGCCGTGGGCGGCCATGATGATCCGCAACTGCTCGTTCGTGAGGCCGGCGGAGCTGGTGTAGCCGGCGAACATGAGGTTGTCGTTGGTGTACTCGTGGTTGACCACGAGCGCGGCGCGGTTGTTGTTCGCCGTGCGGACCAGGCCGACGTAGTCGTTGTTGTAGCCGAACTGCTTGAGCTGGGCGGCCTCGGTCTGCGCCTCGAAGTCGAAGGCGGGAGCGTCCGTGAAGAGCGGGTCACCCCAGGCGATGAGCGCGTCCCAGGTGAAGCCGGCGGGCACGCCGACCGCGTCCGTGCCGGCGGGCACGGCGTCGATGGCGGTGAAGCCGAAGGGGGACTTCTTGGCGATCCCGGCGGCCGCGGCGGGCAGCGCGCCGGCGGCGGTGCCGAGGCCGACGACGGCGGCCGTGAGGCCGCCCGTCTTGAGGACGGCGCGGCGGGAGGCGTTCGCGGTCACCATGTCGCCGAAGTAGGTGTTGGCCGACTCGTTGGGCACGTCGTGGAAGCACGCGTTGCCGCAGCGGAACTCACAGGTGGCCTTGCTGCGTCCGCCCTCGTGGGCGGGGGTGAACAGGGGAAGGAGCTTGCGCTCCGGCGCCGATGCGCTCATGTCTTCGGTCCTCCGTGGGGGTGAAGTCCGGGTCGGGCCCGGTTCTCTCGGAACCTAGCCACGGCGGTTGGACTCCACGTGACTCTCACGTGAGCAGCAGGTGTCCGGCGGGCAGAGCGGAATGTGCCGGTAGCCTGACGCGCGTGACCCCCTTGGCTGCCGCCACGTCGCACCTGACCGCCCCCTTCGCCGCCATCGATCTCGACGCGTTCGACGCGAATGCGTCGGACCTCGAGCGTCGTGCCGGGCGGCTGCCGATCCGTGTCGCGAGCAAGTCCGTGCGCGTGCGCGAACTCCTTGCGCGGGTCCTGGACCGGGCGCCCGCCGCGGGTCACGGCGGCTTCCGTGGCGTCATGGCCTATTCGCTGGCCGAGGCGCACTGGCTCGTGGCCGAGTCGGGGCACGACGACGTCTTCGTCGCCTATCCCAGCGTCGACGCCGGGGCCTTGCGCGCCCTCGTGGAGGACCCCGCCGCCGCCCGGGCGATCACGCTGACCATCGACTCGCCGGGCCACGTCGACCTTCTCGGCTCCGTCCTCGAGGCGGCCGGTGCGGGGGCCCACGCGCCCCGGGTGGCGCTGGACGTGGACGCCTCGCTGCGTGTGGGCGGCGCCCACCTCGGCGTACGCCGCTCACCGCTACGCGAGGCATCCGACGCGGCCGCGCTCGCGCGCCTGGCGCGGGCTCGCGGACTGACCGTCGTGGGGCTGATGTTCTACGACGCACAGATCGCGGGGCTGCCCGACTCCTCGCGGGCGGTGCGGCTGGTCAAGGCGCGCTCGCACGCGTCGCTGCTCCGCCGCCGGCGGGCCGTCGTCGAGGCCGTCGGGGCCGTCGCCGATCTTGACTTCGTCAACGGGGGCGGCACCGGGTCCCTGCACCTCACCGGGCGCGACGGCGCCTTGACCGAACTCGCTGCCGGCTCCGGACTCCTCGCGCCGACGCTCTTCGACGGCTACGACGACTTCACGCCTCGCCCGGCGGCGTTCTTCGCCGCTCCGGTGGTGCGTCGACCGGGACCGGGCCTCGTCACGGTCCATTCGGGCGGCTACATCGCGTCCGGGCCTCCCGGTTGGTCGCGGACGCCGTCGGTTCACGACCCGGCGGGTCTGGAGTTCCTGCGCGCCGAAGGCGCCGGCGAGGTGCAGACCCCGCTGCGCGGCCCCGCGGCCGACCGGCTCGCGATCGGCGACCGGGTCTGGTTCCGGCACGCGAAGGCGGGCGAGCTCTTCGAGCGGTTCGACGAGGTCCACCTCGTGGCCGGTGGCCAGCTCATCGAGACGGTCCCGACCTACCGCGGCGAAGGCAGGAACTTCGGATGACGACGAGGGCCATGACCCCTTCCACGGAGGCCCCGACCCCCGCGACCTGGACCAACTGGTGCGGCCTCGAGTCGGAGGCGCCCAGCGCGTGGCACCGCCCGGCGGACGCCGCGGCCGTGGCAGCGCTGGCAACGACGGCGACCGACCGCGGGCGGTGCCTGCGTCCGATCGGCTCCGGCCACTCCTTCACGGGGATCGCGACCCCCGTCGACGAGGTGCTCGACCTGTCCGGCATGCGAGGGCTGCGGGCCGTCGATCGCGTGACCGGCCGGGTCCGGGTGGCCGCCGGGACCCCGCTCCACGAGCTCAACGCCGCCCTCGACCTGCTCGGCCTGGCCCTGCCCAACCTCGGTGACATCGACCGCCAGACCATCGCCGGCGCCGTGTCGACGGGCACGCACGGGACCGGCGCCGGCCTGCCCGGCATCGCCGCGGCCATCACCGGCTTCGAGCTCGTCACGGCGGCCGGCGAGGTGCTGTGGTGCGACGACCGGCAGCACCCCGACCTCTTCGCCGCCGGACGCGTCGGGCTCGGCGCCCTCGGCGTCCTCACCGAGATCGAACTGGCCTGCGTGCCCGCCTTCCGGCTCCGCGCCAGCGAACGGCCGGAGCGCCTCGAGCCGGTGCTCGAGGCCGTGCACGACATCGCCGCGGCCCACCGTCACTTCGAGTTCTACTGGTTCCCGCACACCGATCGCGTCCTCACCAAGCGCAACGACCTCGCTGCGGGGGACGAGGGCGAGGCCCTGCCGCGCTGGCGCGGGTGGCTCGACGACGAGGTCCTCTCCAACCGCGTCTTCGGCGTCGTCAACACCGCGGTCCGGGCCCGTCCCGGCCTCACCCGCCGCGTCAATGCCGTCAGCGCGCGGGCCCTCTCGGCGCGGACCTACACCGACGTCTCCCACCGCGTCTTCTGCTCCCCGCGCCGGGTGCGCTTCGTCGAGAGCGAGTACGCGGTCCCGCGCGCGTCGCTCGTCCCGGTCCTCACCGAGCTGCGGCGCTGGCTGACCCGCACCGGCGAGCCCGTCCCCTTCCCGGTCGAGGTGCGGTTCGCCGCGGCGGACGACATCTGGCTGTCCACGGGGTGCGAGCGCGACAACGCCTACGTGGCCGTGCACCAGTTCCAGGGGATGCCGCATCACGACTACATGGCCGCCTTCGCGGCGATCGCCGCGGAGCACGAAGGTCGCCCGCACTGGGGCAAACTGCACCCGCTCGCCGCGGAGCAGCTCACCCCGCTCTATCCGCGGTTGGACGAGTTCCGCCAACTGCGGGATCGGCTCGATCCCGCGCGCACCTTCACCAACCCGTACCTGGACCGAGTCCTCGGCGACTGACCCGCCCGCTACCCTCGCGGGGTGACGACCACGGCGCACGGCCCGCAGGCCGCCCAGACGCGAGTGGTGCGCACCCTCGTCTCCTCCCAGATCCTCGGCAGCCTGGGCATGTCGAGTGGCATCGCCGTGGGCGCCCTGCTGGCGGAGGAGATCTCCGGATCGGATACCTGGGCCGGACTCGGCACGACCTTTCAGGTGTTCGGCGCCGCCCTCATCGCCATCCCCATGGCCCACGTCATGGCGCGCAGCGGTCGGCGTCCCGGACTGATCCTCGGCTACACCCTCGCCATCCTCGGCGCCGTGGGCATCATCGCGGCGGCCGTCGTCGACAACTTCGCCCTGCTGCTGGCCGGCAGCGTGGCCTTCGGCGGCGCCACCGCATCGAACAATCAGGCGCGCTATGCGGCGACCGACCTCGCCCATCCGGACCATCGCGGGCGTGACCTCAGCACCGTGGTCTGGGCGACGACGATCGGTGCCGTCGTCGGGCCCAACCTCGCCGGTCCGGGGGCCGATCTGGCGCGCCCGCTCGGACTACCGGTCCTCGCCGGCCCCTTCGTCTTCTCCCTCGTGGGGTTCATGCTCGCGGTCCTCGTGCTGACGGCACGACTGCGGCCCGACCCCCTGCTCGAGGCCCGGCGGCTGGTGCTCGCCGCCGACGGATCGGCGGGCACGGTGGTCCACGGCTCCGTCGTGCGTGGCCTGCGAGTGGTGTTCGCCCGCCGGCAGGCCGCCTTCGGGCTGCTCGTGACCTCGCTCGGGCACGCCACGATGGTCTCGGTCATGGTCATGACCCCGCTGCACATGGACCACGGGGGCGCCGACCTGCGGATCATCGGCCTCGTCATCAGCGGACACGTCCTCGGCATGTTTGCCTTCTCGCCGCTCACCGGTCGGGCCACGGACCGCTTCGGGGCGCCGCCCGTGGCGCTGGCGGGAGCGGCCGTCCTCATCGTCGCCGGAGGCCTGGCGGCGCGCGCTCCCGAGGGCAGCTCAGCCGGTCTGGCCGTGGCCCTCTTCCTGCTCGGGCTGGGGTGGTCCTGCACGCTCGTGGCGGGATCGACGCTGCTCGTCGCGGGGGTGCCGCAGGCCGAACGCCCCGGCGCGCAGGGTGGCGCCGACCTCGTCATGGGGCTGGCCGGAGGCGGTGGCGGAGCGCTCGCGGGAGTCATCGTCAACGGGGCAGGGTTCGGGGTGCTGGCCGTCTGCGCGATGGCGCTGCCGGTGCTCATCGTGGTCGCGGCGCTGGTGCTGCGGGTCGGTGCCGGAGATGGCGGCGACAGCGACAGCGAGGGCGAAGGGGACTGACCTCGCCCACGCCGATGGATCAGGGCGGGCAGTCCTGCAGGTCCGTGCGCGCGGCGGCGGTCTCCTCGGCGGCCCGCGCGGCATCCTTGCGAACCCGTCCGGCCGTACGCCACGCGTGCAGCGAGTCGGCCGTGAGCACGACGAGGGCGATCCAGACGATGCCGAAGGCGACCCACCGCTCGGGCGGCATCACCTCGTGGAGCAGGAAGACCCCGATCAGCAACTGCACGACCGGGGTGAAGAACTGGATGAGGCCGATGGTCACCAGCGGCACGCGGCGCGCGGACGCGGCGAAGAGAAGTAGCGGGATGGCCGTGACGATCCCCGACAGCACGAGCAGGCTCGTGTGTACGCCGCCTTCGCTCGTGAAGGTCGTGTCGCCGGCCGAGGTGAGGATGACCAGCGTGACGATCGCGATCGGGGCGAGCACCGTCGTCTCCGCGGCGAGCGAGTGCATGGCCGGCATCGTGGCGCCGAGCCGCTTCTTCGTCAGGCCGTAGAGGGAGAAGCTGCCGGCCAGGGCGAGCGCCATCCACGGGAAGCTGCCGCCGACGAGCAGGAGGTACGCGCCGGCGGCCGCGCCGATGCTGATCGCGACCCACTGCAGGGGACGCAGCCGCTCGCCGAGCACGACCACCCCGAGCGCGACGGTGACGATGGGGTTGAGGAAGTAGCCGAGGGCGGCCTCGTGGGTGCGCCCGTCGAGGACGGCCGCGACGTAGACGACCCAGTTCACGGCGATGAGCAGCGCCGCGATCGTCACGCCCGCCAGCATCCGCGGGCGCCGCACGAGGGTGCCGATCCACGCGAGGTCCCGCCGCGCGAGGAGGACGATGGCGCAGACCGCGAAGGTCCACAGGATGCGGTGGCTGAGGACCTCGAAGGCGCCGGCCGGGGCGAGGGCGTGGAAGTAGAGCGGGAAGAGCCCCCAGATGCCGTATGCGAGAAGGGCGTAGAGCACCCCCGTGCTGGCCTCGCTGCGGGGTGCGCGGGTCTGCCGTGTCGTCTGTGTCGTCGCCTCCGGGCGCGCGGTGCCCGCCTCGTCAGCCAACCGTCCAGGTGTCCTTGCCGAGCAGGAGGGCGCCGAGGTCGTCGTCCGTCGCGGGGCCGCCGGCCGTGTCGACCGCGGCGTCGAGCTGGGCCCGCACCTGGTCGTCGTAGGTCGGCTTGCTGACGCTGCGGAAGACACCCATCGGCACGTGGGTCATGTCGATGCCGTCGAGCCGCGAGAGCGCGAAGGCCTGCGACGGGTCCTCGTCGTGGACGTCGTGGACGACGACGCGGGACGCATCGGCCTCGTCCTCGGGGACGAAGGCGAAGCGCCCGGCCTCGTCGCGCACGAGGGCCTTGCGGTCCCCCTCGACGCCGACGGTGATCGGTGCGCCGTGCTCGAGGTGGACGAGACGGGCCTGCTGCTGGTCGCGGTCCTTGATCAGCTCGAACGCGCCGTCGTTGAAGATCGGGCAGTTCTGGTAGATCTCGACGAGGGCGGTGCCCCGGTGCTCCGCGGCCTGCTTGAGCACCGACGTGAGGTGCTTGCGGTCGCTGTCCATCGTGCGGGCGACGAAGGTCGCCTCGGCGCCCAGGGCGAGCGAGACCGGGTTGAAGGGGGCGTCGACGGAGCCGAGCGGGCTCGACTTCGTCACGGTGCCGGGCTGCGACGTGGGGGAGTACTGCCCCTTCGTCAGGCCGTAGATCCGGTTGTTGAAGAGCAGGATCGTCATGTTGACGTTGCGGCGCAGCGCGTGGATCAGGTGGTTGCCCCCGATGGACAGGGCGTCGCCGTCACCGGTGACCACCCAGACGGACAGGTCCTCGCGGCTCGTGGCGAGGCCGGTCGCGATCGACGGCGCGCGCCCGTGGATCGAGTGCATGCCGTAGGTGTCGAGGTAGTACGGGAAGCGGCTGGAGCAGCCGATGCCCGAGACGAAGACGATGTTCTCCTTGCGCAGCCCGAGGTCGGGCAGGAAGCCCTGGACCGCGGCGAGGATGGCGTAGTCGCCACAGCCGGGGCACCAGCGCACCTCCTGGTCGGAGGTGAAGTCCTTCTTCGTGTGCGGGGTCGCGTCGGGGGCGAGCTGCGGGACCCCGGAGAGCCCGGTCGTCGGCATGCCGAGGGCGATGGGCTCGGCCTGGTGGGTGCTCACGCGTTGACCTCCGTGGTCTGCTCGATGGCCGGCGCGGTGTCGTCGGCGCCGTCGAGCTCGATGAGGGACGTGGTGATGACGTCCGCGAGTTCGACCGTGGTGAAGGGGAGTCCGCGGACCCGGGTGTACGGCCGCACGTCGACGAGGTACTTCGCCCGCAGGAGCGTCGAGAGTTGGCCGAGGTTCATCTCGGGGACGATGACGCGGTCGTAGGAGCGCAGCACGTCGCCGGTGTTCGCGGGGAAGGGGTTGAGGTGGCGAAGGTGGGCGTGCGCCACCTTCGCGCCCGTCGCCCGCACGGCGCGCACCGCCGCGGCGTTGGGGCCGTACGTGGAGCCCCACCCGAGCACGAGGACGCGTGCCTCGCCGCTCGGGTCGTCGACCTCCAGGTCACCGAGCGTCGCGGCGATCCCGTCCACCTTGGCCTGACGCGTGCGCGTCATGTGCTCGTGGTTGTCGGGGTCGTAGGAGATGTTGCCGGTGATGTCCGCCTTCTCGATGCCGCCGATGCGGTGCTCGAGCCCCGGCGTGCCGGGCACGGCCCACGGGCGGGCCAGCGTCTCGGGGTCACGCAGGAAGGGGTGGAAGACCGGCTCACCCTTGGCGTCGATGTCGTTGGGCTCGCTGGCGAAACTGACCGGCACCTCCGGCAGGTCGGTCACGGTGGGGACGCGCCACGGCTCGGAGCCGTTGGCGAGGTAGCCGTCCGAGAGGAGGAAGACCGGGGTGCGGTACGTCGTCGCGATCCGGACGGCCTCGATGGCGGCGTCGAAGCAGTCGGCGGGGGAGTTGGGGGCGACGATCGGGACCGGGGACTCGCCGTTGCGGCCGTACATCGCCTGCAGCAGGTCGGCCTGCTCGGTCTTGGTCGGCAGGCCGGTGCTGGGGCCTCCGCGCTGGACGTCGACGATGATCAGCGGCAGCTCGAGCGAGACGGCCAGACCGATGGTCTCGGACTTCAGGGCGACGCCGGGGCCGGACGTCGTCGTCACCCCGAGGGCGCCGCCGAAGCTCGCGCCGAGCGCGATGCCGATGCCGGCGATCTCGTCCTCGGCCTGCAGGGTCATGACGCCGTGCCGCTTGAGCGAGGACAACGTGTGCAGGATGTCGCTCGCCGGGGTGATCGGGTAGGAGCCGAGCACGAGCGGCAGCCCCGCGCGGTGCGCGGCGGCCACGAGCCCGTAGGAGAGGGCCGTGTTACCGGTGATGTTGCGGTAGGTGCCGGCGGGCATGGCGGCCGGGGCGATCTCATAGGAGACCGAGAAGTCCTCGGTCGTCTCGCCGTAGTTCCAACCGGAGCGCAGCGCCTGGAGGTTCGCGGCGAGGATGTCGGGCTTGGCGCCGAACTTCGCCTTGAGGAACCCCTCGGTGCCCTCCGTCGGGCGGTTGTACATCCACGAGAGGAGGCCGAGCGCGAACATGTTCTTCGCGCGCTCCTTCTCCTTGCGGGTCAGGCCGTCGAAGTCGGCCAGCGCCTCGACCGTGATGCTCGTCAGGGCGAGCGGGTGGACGTGCCACGACTCGAGCGAGCCGTCCTCGATCGGGTTGCTGGTGTAACCGACCTTGCCGAGGTTGCGCTTGGTGAACTCGTCGGTGTTGACGATGATCGTGGCCCCGCGGGGGACGTCGGCGAGGTTGGCGCGCAGGGCGGCCGGGTTCATGGCGACGAGGACGTCGGGGGCATCGCCCGGCGTGAGGACGTCGTGGTCGGCGAAGTGCAGCTGGAAGGAGCTGACGCCGGGGAGCGTGCCCTGGGGTGCCCGGATCTCGGCGGGGAAGTTCGGCAGGGTGGACAGGTCGTTGCCGAGCGCGGCCGTCTCCGAGGTGAACCGGTCACCGGTCAACTGCATGCCGTCACCGGAGTCGCCGGCGAAGCGGATGATGACGCGGTCGAGCTTCTGGCGTGACTTGCTGCTCATCGAGGGGAAACGTCCCGTTCTCATTCGGGGGCACAGGCGTTGCGGGTGCACAGGCGACCCGCCTGATCCCTCCATGTTACGGCGCCCTTAGGCAAACCATTCCACGGCCCATCTTCTGAGATGGGTAACGCGACGTTATGTTTCGATGGGCGCGATGACCGCTCCTGACCACGGCCGGGCGCGTCGCACTAGGGTGGCGCCATGTCCGGGTACGCAGTCGTCGTTGGGGTCCTCGTCGCCGGGGTCGTCCTCGTCGCCGCGGGCATGGCGGCGCGATCCCTCCTCGCGCCCGCGGCGCCGACGCGAGCCAAGCTGACGACCTACGAGTCCGGTGTCGACCCCGTCGGCTCGGACTGGGCCCAGGTCCGGATCCGCTACCTCGTCTACGCGTTCCTCTACGTGATCTTCGCCGTCGACGCGGTCTACCTCTTCCCGTGGGCGCTCGTGCTGCGCTCCGACCTCGGCCCGGCCTCCCTCATCGAGATCGCCGTCTTCATCGGCATCCTCCTGATCGGCCTCGCGCACGCGGTGCGGCGCGGCCTGCTGAGGTGGTGGTGACCGTGACCGCTCAGCCCCCTGCTGCATCACCGTCTGTTCCCGCCCGGCAGCCCAGCGCGCCCGTCGCCCTCCCCATGCCGCGCATGGGGCCGGTCGCCGACCATGCCCCCCGCCCCATCAAGGTCGTTCTCAACTGGGGCCGCCGCTACAGCCTGTGGGTCTTCAACTTCGGACTCGCCTGCTGTGCCATCGAATTCATCGCCGCCTCCATGGCCCGGCACGACTTCATCCGCCTCGGCGTGATCCCCTTCGCCCCCGGCCCCCGCCAGGCCGACCTCATGGTCGTCTCGGGCACGGTGACGGACAAGATGGCCCCGGCCATCCGCCGTCTCTACGACCAGATGCCCGAGCCCAAGTACGTCATCTCCTTCGGCGCCTGCTCCAACTCCGGCGGCCCCTACTGGGACTCCTACTCGGTGACGAAGGGGGTCGACACCCTCATCCCCGTCGACGTCTACGTCCCCGGATGCCCCCCGCGCCCCGAAGCTCTGCTCCAGGGGATCCTCAAGCTCCAGGAAAAGATCGCGGCGGAGTCCCTGACCACGCAGGGCCTGCGGCGGCGTTACGCCGGACACCGGCACGCCACCGCCACCGAGGTGACCCGCGGTCTCGTCGAGCGCCCGACGCCCGGCCCGAAGGGGGCCCGATGACGACCACCGAGCGCGCACGCGTCGATGCCCGCGACTGGCACGCGAGCGTGACGGAGGCCCGCGCGGCCGGCCACACCTTCTTCGACTGGCTGAGCGCCGTCGACCGCACCCACGACGAGACGGCTCCCGGCTTCGACGTCGTCGTTCACCTGCTCGACGTGACCCACCGCGGCAACCTGAGGGCGACCCTGCTGACGACTCGGGTGGCCGACGGCGAGGCGCTCGCGAGCATCACCGACCTCTACCCGGGTGCGGCCTGGCACGAGCGTGAGACCCACGAGATGTTCGGCATCGGCTTCGACGGCTTCGACGACGGCACCGGGCTCGGCCTGCGGCCGCTCCTCCTGCCCGAGGGGTTCATCGGCACGCCGCTGCGCAAGTCGTTCGTCCTCGCCGCGCGAGCCAGCAAGGTGTGGCCCGGCGGCAAGGAGCCGGGCGAGGGGCCGGAGGGGTCGAGCAAGGCGCCGAGCCGCCGGAAGGTCGCTCCGCCCGGCGTCCCCGACCCGCAGTGGGGTCCGCGATGAGCCTCCTCGAGATCACGCTCCGCTCGCTCGTGGCGCTCCTGGGCTTCCTCGTCCTGCCGCTGCTCGTCGGCCAGACCGAGCACAAGGTGATGGCGCACATGCAGGGCCGGCTCGGGCCGATGTACGCCGGCGGCTTCCACGGGTGGGCACAGCTCGTCGCCGACGGCGTGAAGTTCCTCCAGAAGGAGGACATCACGCCGGCGGCCGCGGACCGACGGGTCTTCCGGCTGGCCCCCGCCCTCGCGCTCATCCCGTACCTCCTCGCCGCGGCCGCGATCCCGATTCACCCCGGCGCCGTGATCGCCGACCTCCCCGGCTCGGCCGTCTACGTCCTCGCGGTCACCGGCGTGGGCATCCTCGGCACCCTCATGGCTGGCTGGGCGAGCGCGAACAAGTACTCGCTGCTCGGGGCGCTCCGGTCGGCCGCGCAGCTCCTGTCCTACGAGCTGCCGATGGTGCTCGCCGTCGTCAGCGTCTGCATGGCGGCGGGCTCACTGTCCCTCGGCGGCATCGTCGAGGCGTGGCAGCCGTGGTGGCTGCTGTGGCAGGCCCCCGGCGCGCTCGTCTTCCTCGTCGCCGCCGTCGCGGAGTTGCAGCGGCCCCCCTTCGACATGCCGGTCGCGGACTCCGAGATCGTCTTCGGCGCCTACACCGAGTACACCGGCCTGCGCTTCGCCTTCTTCCTCCTCGCCGAGTACGCGGGCATCGTCGTCATGTCGCTGCTGTTCGCCGTACTCTTCCTCGGCGGCTGGCGCGGTCCGTTCGACGACGTGCTCGGCTGGGCCTGGACGTTCTCGAAGGGGTTCGTGGTCGCCTTCCTCATCATCTGGTTCCGCGTGGCCTGGCCGCGGCTGCGCGAGGACCAGCTCCAGCGGGTCGCCTGGCTGGGCCTCGTCCCGCTGGCGCTCGCGCAACTCGCACTGACAGCGGTCGTGGTGGTGATGACGGCATGAGTGGTGGTGACGGCATGAGCGGCAATCACGGGTTCATCCCGGGGATCCTCAAGGGCCTCGCGACGACGGCCCGGACGATGGTGACCCCCGCCCACACGGCGGAGTACCCCGACGTCGGCCCCGACCTGCCCGCGCGCTCCCGCGGCGTGATCGCGCTGCTGGAGGAGAACTGCACGTCGTGCATGCTCTGCGCGCGCGAGTGCCCCGACTGGTGCATCCACATCGACTCGCACAAGGAGACGCTGCCCGCCACGAGCCCGGGCGGGCGCGAGCGGCAGCGCAACGTGCTCGACCGCTTCGACATCGACTTCTCCCTCTGCATGTACTGCGGCATCTGCATCGAGGTCTGCCCCTTCGACGCGCTGCACTGGAGCCCGCAGTTCGAATACGCGGAGACCGACATCCGCGACCTCCTCCACGACAAGGACCGCCTCGGGCAGTGGATGGAGACCGTCCCCGCGCCGCCGCCCCTCGACGAGCACGCCGCGGACCCGATCGAGCTCGCCGCGGGGACCACGCGCCGCCGCCCCCCTCGAGGACGGGACGAGGCGACGTGACGGGGCTCGACATCGCCTTCGCCGCCGTCGGGACGATCGCCGTGCTCGGTGCCGCACTGGCCGTGACGACCCGGCACGTCGTGCACGCGGCGCTCTGGCTCGTCGTGAGCCTCGCCGCCGTGGCCGGCTGCTATCTCGTGCTCGGGGCGGAGTTCGTCGCCCTCGTCCAGGTGCTCGTCTACCTCGGAGCCGTCGTCGTCCTCGTGCTCTTCGCCCTCATGCTCACCCGCGCGCCCATCGGGCCCAGCCCGGACCACTCGACGTCGCGGGCCCACCGCCTGCTCGCTGCGGGGCTCGGGGCGGCCGTCGCCGCGGCACTGCTCGCCGTGCTCCTGCCCCTCGCCGGACCGGCGATCGCCCGACGCGAGGCGGACACGACCGTCCTGGCGAGCGACCTCTTCCAGCGTTGGGTCTGGCCCTTCGAGGCCCTCTCGATCCTGCTGCTCGTCGCCCTCGTGAGCGCCTTCGCGCTCTCCCGCGCGGCGGCCGGACCGGACGCGCGTCCCGCGCCGGATGACGAAGGGGGCGCCGCGTGATCCATCTCGCCGGCCCGTACGTCGTCGCGGCCCTCCTCGTCGGGATCGGCCTCTACGGCGCGCTCGCCCGTCGCAACGCCGTGCTCGTGCTCATCGGGGTCGAGATCATGCTCGCCGGAGCCGGGGTGCTGCTGGTGGCGACGTCCGCGGCCGGACGGGCGGGGGAGTACGGGAGCGTGCTGACCCTCTTCGTCATCACCATCGCGGCCGCCGAGATCGTCCTCGCCCTCGCGCTCGTGCTGGCCGTCTTCGCGCGGCGCGGTGACATCGACCTGACCCGGGACACGCATGTCCCGGCGGCGTCCGGTGACGCCGCCGACACGGCCACGTCGACCGACCGGGGCGGTCGATCGTGACCGACAACGGACTCCTCGACGTCGTGGCCCCCGGCGTCGTCGGCCTGCCCCTCGTGGCGGCCGTGCTCGGGCTCGCCCTCGCCCGCCGACGCGTCCTCGCGGCCGTGCTGGCGAACCTCAGCGCCGGCGTACTCGTCGTCCTCACCTGGATCCTCGCCGTGGAGGCGCCGCGCGGGATCGACGCCGCGGCGGCAGCCATGGGCTGGCGCACCCCGGCGCAGTGGACCGGGGGGCCGGGAGGATTCACGGCGGGTGACGTGCAGCTCCCGCTGGATCTCGTCGTGTCCGGTCCCAGCGCCCTCGTGGCCCTCGTCGTGGCCGCGGTCGCCCTCGCGGTCCAGCTCTACGCGACCTGGTACCTCGCGAGCGACGACCGGTACGGCACCTTCGCGGCCACGGTCTCCCTCTTCGCCGGCGCCATGCTCCTGCTCGTGCTGTCCTCGGACCTCGCCCTGACCCTCATCGGTTGGGAGGTCATGGGCTGGTGCTCCTACCTGCTCATCGGCCACTGGAGCCGGAAGGCCACGGCCCGTCGCGCGGCCCACAAGGCCTTCCTCGTGACCCGCTTCGCGGACATCGCCTTCGTCCTCGGCATCGTGACCCTCGTCGCCGGCGCCGGCTCCACCCGGTACGGCGACGTCGTCGCGCACTGGGCCCCCGTCATCGGGGCGGATGCCCGCGACGTCCCCGTCGCGGCGGGCAGCCACGCGGTCCTCACGACGGCGATGGTCCTGCTCGTCATCGGCATCCTCGGCAAGTCCGCGCAGTTCCCCTTCCAGGACTGGCTGCCCGACGCCATGGAAGGCCCGACCCCCGCGTCCGCGCTGATCCACGCCGCGACGATGGTCGCCGCGGGCACCTTCGTCCTCGCGCAACTGGCGCAGCTCCTCGACGCCGCCCCCGTCGCGGGCACCGTGCTCGGGGTCAGCGTCGGCATCACGATGATCGGCGCGGCGCTGCTGGCCCTGGGGCAGAGCGACCTCAAGCGGATGCTGGCCTGGTCGACCGTCAGCCAGATCGCCATCATGCTGACGCCGCTGGCCGTCGCGGCACCGCACGCGGCGTCCGGGGCCGCGCTCTTCCACCTCTACGGTCACGCCCTCTTCAAGTCGCTGCTCTTCCTCGCCGTGGGGTGGCTCGGCCTCATCGGCGGCGGCACCTCCGCGCGGGCCCTCGCCGGCACGGGGCGGGTCCACCCGGCGGCGATGACCGCGTGGGCGCTGGGCCTCATCTCGCTCGCCGGCGTGCCGTTCTTCGTCGGCGGCCTGAGCAAGGAGCACGTCGTCGAGGTCGTCGGTCACGAGAGCGACCCGCTCGCGCGCGGGCTCCTCCTCGCGCTGCTCGTCACGGTGGTCCTCACGGCCGCCTACGCGACGCGGGCGCTGCTCGTCGTCGCGCTCCCGACCGGTGCGCGCGAGCAGACCCGGGCTGTCGCCGCGCCCGTCGCGATCGGTGTGCTCCTCGTGCTGTCCGCGTTGACCGTCCTCGGCGGTCTCGTCATGGCCACGGACCTCATCCCGCTCGACCTCAGCCCGGCCAGCGACATCCTCCTCGTCGCCGGACTCGTCGTCGTCGGTGCCGCGCTCGCGTGGCTCACGGCGGCCCGACGCGGCACCCCGATCGTGGCGCCGGGCCCGTTCGCGACTCGGGCCGATGCCGGCCTCGGCGTCGATCGGCTCTACCGCGCCGCCATCGCCACGCCTGTGCTCGCCCTGGCCCGCCTCGTCGCGTGGGTGGACACCGAGGTCGTCGACGCGTGGGTGCGCGGCGCCGCCGCCGGGGTGCGGACCCTCGGGGCGGTCGGACATCGGGCTCACGCCACGGAGCGCTCGAGCACGGGCCTGGTGGCCGTGGCCCTCGGTCTCGTCGTGCTCGTCGGACTGGGGGTGGTCGCGTGGCTCTGATACTCGGCCTCCTCATCCCCCTCGCCATCGGCACCTGGCTCGTCCTCGCCGGACGCGGCCTGCCACTGCGCGCGGTGTCGACCGTCTCCGTCGGGGCGGCGCTGGCCACCCTCATCGCGGTCGGGTCGGCCGTGGCGACGCACGCGACCTTCAGCCGCGCCTGGGTGCCGAGCCTGGGGCTGGTTCTCGACGTCGGCATCGACGGGATCAGCGCGCCGCTGCTGCTCCTGACCGCCGCGATCGGCCTGCTCTGTGTCGTGCACGCCTCGCGGCACGTCCCGGCGGGTGGGTCGCCGGCCACCTTCCACGGGGCCATCCTGCTCGTCGTGGCCGGGGCGCTCACGACCTTCGCCGCCCGCGACGCCGTCCTCTTCTTCCTCTCCTTCGAGCTCGTGCTCGTGCCGATGTGGGTGCTCATCACCCGCTTCGGGGACGCGAGCCGTCCGGATGCGCGCGCCGACGCCGGTGCCCGCTTCATCCTCTACACGGCCACCGGCTCCACCCTCATGCTGCTCGGCATCCTCTTCGTCGTGGCGCGGGCCGGCACGGCCGACCTCACCGCGCTCGCGGCCGCGCACGGTGCCGGACTCACCCACGGGGAGCAGGTCCTGGCCGCGACCTTGCTCGCCCTCGGGCTCGCCGTGAAGGTGCCCGTCCTGCCGCTGCACACGTGGCTGCCGGCCGCCCACACCACCGCCCCCACCGTCGGATCGGTGCTGCTGGCCGCGGTCCTGCTGAAGATGGGAACCTACGGCCTCGTGCGCCTGCCGTTGGCCGTGGTGCCGGACGGGTTCGCCGTCGTCGCGCCGTGGCTCGCGGTGGCGGGCGCGATCGGCATCGTCTGGGGTGGCCTCGTCTGCCTCGTCGAGCGTGACCTCAAGCGCCTCATCGCCTACTCCTCCGTCGCGCACATGGGCTTCGTGGTCCTCGCGCTCGCGACCGGGAGCGAGACCGGCCTGCAGGCGGCCCTCTTCGGCAACCTTGCGCACGGTGTCATCTCGGCGCTCCTCTTCTTCCTCGTCGGCGGGCTGAAGGATCGCTGGCACGGCGCGGACCTGACCGTCGCCCGACCGGCGCTGCGTGAGGTGGCGCCCCGCTACGGCTGGCTCGTCGTGCTCGGATTCGCCGCCACCCTCGGGTTGCCCGGACTGGTCGGCTTCTGGGGCGAGTTCCTCGCCCTCGTCGCGGCGATGGGCGCCCCCGACGGACGGTCGGCGGCGCTCTTCGGCGCCTGTGCGGCGATAGCGGCCGTCGGTGCCGCGCTCGCGGCGGCCTACTCCCTCCGGGTCCTGCGCGAGATCTGGGTCGGTGACGCCGTCAAGGCCGACGTCCACGCGCCCACCGGCCCCGCCGGGTTGAGCGGCCGCATGACCCCCGACCTTGCCGGCGTCGAACTGGCGGTGTGCGGCGTGCTCGCGCTCGCCGTCGTCGTCCTCGGCGTCGCCCCGTGGCTCGTGACCAACCCGATGGCGCAGACCATCTCGACGATCGTGGGGACCCGGTGACCGCGACCGCAGTGACCCTCCCGCACGCGTGGGCCGCCCTCTCGGCAGGACCCGGCGGAGACATCGTGACGTTGGACGCGCTCACCCTCGCCCCGGCGCTCGCGCCCGCGCTCGGCGCGCTCGTCGTGCTCCTCCTCGACGCCCTGCTCCCGCGCCTGCGCGCGCTGCACCTCGGCGCCGCGATCCTCGCCCTGCTCGTGGGGGCGGTCGGGGCAGCCTGGCCGCTGGCGACGTCGCCGATCCGCGAATCGGTCGCCTCGCTGTGCCAGGCCGGGACGGGCGCGGACGGGCACTGCCTCTGGGTCGCCAGCCCCTCGGGGCAGATCCTGCAGGTCGTGGCGCTCCTGAGCTCGGTGATCGTCCTCCTGCTCCTGGCCCACGACCTCACCGCGCGCCCCGCCGGGGAGACGGGGCCTCCCAACGCCGGGCACCGGACTCGTCGGATCCGGCCCAGCGAGTTGGCCGGCCGGGACACGCCCGCGAAGGCGGTTGCCGCCACCACGCAGGACGCACCCCTGCCTCCGGTCGCGACCCGGCTCGGGGGAGGGCCCGCGCTCGTCAGCGCGCTGGTGCTCGCCGCGACCGCCGGGGCCACCGCAGTCATCGCGGCCCAGGACCTCGGCTCGTGGCTCGTCACCCTCGAACTGGCCACGCTGCCCACCGTCGCGTTGGTCGCGCTCACCGGGACCCGGCGCTCCGGCGACGGCGCCCTCGCCCTGCTCACGACGTCGATCGTCTCCTTCGCGCTCCTGGCCGTCGGGGCCGCTCTCTGGCTCGTCGCGACGGGCTCACCGACCTTCGCCCCCGACGCCGCGACGATCGCATGGGCCGACCCGCAGACCCGCGCCGTCCTCGTGCTCGCGGCCGTCCTCATGGTCGCGGGCGTCGGCTTCAAGCTGTCCCTCGTCCCGTTCCACGCGTGGACGCCGCAGGCGTACACGGCGGGACACGACGCCGTCGCCGCCCTCCTCGCCACGACGTCGAAGGTCGCCGCCCTCGGCGCGCTCCTGGGGATCCTCAGCCCGCTCGCGGGGGTGGCTGGCCTCGGCTCGAGCGCCCGACCGCTCACCCTGGCCCTGGCGGTCCTCGCCGCCCTGACCATGTCGGTGGGCAACCTCCTCGCGCTGCGTCAGGACGACCCTGTTCGGCTCCTCGCGTGGTCGACCGTCGCGCAGGCGGGTTGGGTCCTCGCCCCGGCGGCGGTGTTGACCACCGCCGGTCTCGACGCGGCCGCCGGCTACCTCGCCATCTACGTGGCGGCGACGGCCGCCGCCTTCACCGTGGTCAGTGCGCTGCACGGTCCGGTGCGCGGGGGCGCCGCGGGTGGCGCATCCGGCGCCGGTGGCGCCGGCCTGCCCCGCACGCTCGCGGCCTCCCGCGGACTGCTCCGCCGGTCGCCGCTCCTGGGGGCGGTGCTCGGCCTGGCGCTCGTCTCGCTCGCTGGCCTCCCGCCGGGGATCGCGGGGCTGCTGGCGAAGGTCGTGGCCCTGCGGCCCCTCGTCGACGAGGGGATCTGGTGGCTGGCCCTCGTCGCCGTCGGCAACGCGATCGTCGGGATCGCGGTCTATGCCCGCTGGTTCGCGGGCCTGCTCGCCGACGATCCGGAGCCGCCGGACGCGACCCATGACGTCGCGCCGCGTGCCCTGCCGCGGGCCACCCTCGCGGCGGTGCTGCTGGCTGCGGCGCTGTTGGCCCTGATCACCCTCGACCCCGCACTGTTGCTTGCCGGCCTCACCTGAGCCACCCTTCGCGGGGAACGATTTCCACCACTTCTGGCGTTGGAGCACACATGCACAACCACCACAACGGTCTGAAGACAGCCGCCCTCTTCGGCGGCATCTGGGCCCTTCTGCTCGCCATGGGCTGGGTCGTCGCCCAGTACATGGGCAGCAGCGTCTTCATCCTCATTTTCGCCCTCATCGGTGTCGCCACGACGGCGTACAGCTACTGGAACAGCGACAAGCTGGCGATCAAGGCCATGAAGGCCTACCCCGTCAGTGAGGCGCAGGCTCCCGCGATGTACCGCATCGTCCAGGAGCTCTCCTCGCGCGCCGGCCAGCCGATGCCGCGTCTGTACGTCTCGCCGACGGCTGCGCCGAACGCCTTCGCCACGGGCCGCAACCCCCAGAACGCGGCCGTGTGCTGCACCGAGGGCATCCTCGGGCTGCTCGACGAGCGCGAGCTGCGCGGCGTGCTCGGCCACGAGCTCATGCACGTCTACAACCGCGACATCCTCACGGGCTCGGTGGCCGCGGCCATCGGCGGTGTCATCAGCACCGTCGGCCAGATGCTCTCCTTCGGGATGATGTTCGGCGGCGGCCGGGACGACGAGCGCGGCAACCCGATCGCCGGCCTGGCGATGGCCTTCCTCGCGCCGCTCGCGGCCGTCTTCATCCAGATGGCCATCAGCCGCACCCGCGAGTACGACGCGGACGAGGACGGCTCCAAGCTGACCGGTGACCCCCTCGCCCTCGCCTCGGCACTGCGCAAACTCGACGTGGGGACCCGGCAGGCGCCGCTCGCGCCGACGCCGCAGCTGCAGAACGCGAGCCACATGATGATCGCGAACCCGTTCCGTCCGCAGGACGTGTCGCGCCTGATGTCGACGCACCCGCCCATGGGCGACCGGATCGCCCGGCTCGAGGCCATGGCCTCCGGGCACCGCCTGGGCTGACCGCCCGGGGTCACCGACCCCCTTCGGCATCCGTCCCACCCGCCTCGTCAGCCCATCGGCTGGCGGGGCGGTGGCAGTATGACCGGGTGCCTTCCCTGACCCGCTCCGACGCCATCCGCCGTGCCGAACTCCTGACCGTGACCGCGATGCTGGTCGACCTCGATCTCGACACCGGGCCCGAGACGTTCGGCTCCCGAACGACGATCCGGTTCGCCTGTGCGGAGCCGGGGGCGGAGACCTTCGTGGACATCCGCGCCCGTGAGGTCGCCTCCATCACGCTCAACGGGGTCGCGCTCGACCCGGGGTTGATCGCGCAGGACCGGCTCACCCTCACCGGCCTCGCCGCGGAGAACGAGCTCGTCGTCGAGGCGACGATGGCCTACAGCCGCGACGGCGAGGGCCTGCACCGCGCGAGCGATCCGGCGGACGGTCGGGACTACGTCTACGGCCACCTCTTCCTCGACGCCGCACCGCGCGTCTTTGCCTGCTTCGACCAGCCCGACCTCAAGGCTCCCTACACCGTGACGGTGAAGGCGCCGGAGGACTGGATCGTGCTCGGCAACGGCGCCGCGAGCCACGACGGTCCGGGACGCTGGAGCCTCGCCGCGACCAAGCCGCTGTCGACCTACTTCGTCACCGTCTGCGCCGGCCCGTACGTCTCGGTGACCGACGAGCACGACGGCATCCCGCTCGGCGTGCACGCCCGGGCCTCCCTCGAGGCGCCGCTGCGTGAGCACGCGCCGCAGATCATCGAGGCCACCCGCCAGAGCTTCGACTACTACCACGAGCTCTTCGGGATCCGTTATCCCTTCGGTGAGTACCACCAGGTCTTCGCGCCCGAGTTCAACGCCGGCGCGATGGAGAACCCGGGGTGCGTCGTCCTGCGCGATCAGTACCTGCCGCGCGGGGCCGTCGCCCGCGACGAGATCCTCACGCGCACCAACACCGTCGCCCACGAGATGGCGCACATGTGGTTCGGCGACCTCGTGACGATGCAGTGGTGGGACGACCTGTGGCTCAACGAGTCCTTCGCCGAGTACATGTCGCACCGGACCCTCACGGCAGCGACGGAGTTCGCCGACGAGGCGTGGATCGACTCGACCATGGCCCGCAAGATGTGGGGTTACGCGGCGGAGCGCACGCCCTCCACGCACCCCGTGGCGGGTTCACCGGCGCCCGACGCCAAGGCCGCCCTGCAGAACTTCGACGGCATCTCCTACGCCAAGGGGGCGGCCACGCTGCGCCAGCTCATCGCCCACGTCGGGGACGACGCCTTCGTCGCCGGGGTGCGCGACCACCTGACGTCGCACGCCTTCGGCAACGCAACCCTCGCCGACTTCCTCGGGGCGATGGAGCGCGCCAGCGGGCAGGACCTGTCCGCGTGGTCGGCCGCGTGGCTCGAGACGGCCGGGCTGGACACGCTGAGCGTCGACCGGGCCAGCGGGACGATCCACCGCACGACCCCGGCGGCGCACCCCGCCGACCGGCCGCACACCCTGGACGTCGCCGCCTACCGGGACGGCGAGGAGGAGCTGCGCGAGACCGTCCGTCTCGAGGGCCCCAGTGCCGAGGTCCCGGGGCTGTCCGGCGACCGACCTTCGCTGATCCTGCCCAACGCCAGCGACCTGACGTGGGCGAGCGTCGACCTCGACGACGAGTCCGTGGCGGCGCTCGCCAGCGAACTGCCCGAGATCGCCGACGGTCAGGCTCGCGCCGTCGCGTGGGCCACGCTGCTCGACTCGATCTATCGCGGCACCGTCGACCCCGCGGCCGTCACCGACGTCATCGCCGCGGCCTGGGCCCGCGAGGACAACGAGTCGGTGCTCGGGTGGGTCGGCCGACAGGTCAGCCGACGGGTCATCCCGTGCTTCCTCACCGGCCAGCAGCGCGAAGGGGCGACGCGGGCCCTCGTGAGCGCGGCCGGTGAGCTCCTCGAGCGTGCGGAGCCCGGGTCGGGTCGGGCGCTCGTGGCGGCCCGCCTGCTTGCCTCCACCGGCGACGACGTCGACGGGCTGCTGCTGCCGTGGTCGCGCGGGGAGCGCCTTCCGGAGGGGCTCGACGGCGACGCCGACTTCCGCTGGATCGTCCTGCGCAACCTCGCGGCGCGCGGCGGCGCCACGGGCACGGACCTCGACGCGGCCCTGGCGCAGGACCCGACGATGAGTGGTCAGCGCGGCGCACTCACCGCTCGCGCCGCGTTGCCCTCGGCGGAGGACAAGGCCGCCGCGTGGGCCGATCTCACGACGAACCGAGAGCGGTCGAACTACGAGTGCAACGCGATCGCGACCGGGTTCTGGGACGGCGACGAGCAGATCCTGGGCGACTACGTGGCGCGCTACGTCGTCGACGTGCCGGCCATGACGAGCTGGATGGGCGACGACGCCATGTCGCGCGTGGCGACGCTCGCCTACCCGGCCCGCATCGTCACGGCGGAGACGCTCGCGGCGAGCCGTGCAGCGCTCGCCGGGGACACGCTGACGCCGGGTGTGCGCCGCGCCATCGTCGACTGCCAGTCCGAGCTCGAGGAGGCCCTCGCCTCGCGGGAGCGCTACTCCGCCTGACCGTCACTGCGCCTGACCGTCACTGCGCCTGGGCGCCACTGCGCCTGGGCGCCACTGCCCGGCAGGTGCGAAGGCGGCGTGGGCCGCGATGAGCGACGGGCCGTACCAGGTCAGGAGGCGTCCGCTGACGAGGTGGGTGGGCACCTCGGTGAAGGCCTCGGGACCGTCCTCCGCGGTGAAGGCGTAGGGCTCGTCCGGCAGCAGGATGAGGTCCGTCCCGTCAGTGTCTTCGGCATCCGAGACCCTGTCCAGATCGGCGAGATCGACGTGTGGGTAGCGGTCCGCGTGGCCCGCCCACGCGTTCTCCCAGCCGAACCAGCGGATCAGGTCCCCGGTGAAGGTCGCACGCCCGACCACCATCCACGGGTCGCGCCAGATCGGGATGGTGACTCGGGCGGTCGGCTCCGGCGGCGGCCCGCCGTAGAGCCGCTCCGCCTCCGTGAGCCAATCCGGCAGGTGGCAATCCAGGGCGTCGACGAGCAGCCGGCGCATCGACGTCAGCGCTTGCGGGACGGTCTCGATCCGGGTCACCCAGACCGGGACGCCGGCCTCGCGCAGCCGGCGCACGTCGAGCTCTCGGTTCTCCTCCTGGTTGGCGATGACGAGGTCCGGGGCGAGCGCGCGGATCGTGGCCAGCCGGGGGTTCTTCGTGCCGCGCACCCGGGTCACGTCGAGGTCGGCGGGGTGCGTGCACCAGTCGGTCGCGCCGACGAGGAGCCCCGGGGCCGTCGCGGCGACGGCCTCCGTGAGGGAGGGGACGAGCGAGACGACGCGGGCCACCCCGTCGAGATCGACGGGGTGGCCCAGGTCGTCATGCAGGTGACGGGTCACCGGCGACTCAGCGCGGCGCCATGCGCAGCGAACCGTCGAGGCGGATCGTCTCGCCGTTGAGGTAGTCGTTGTCGATGATCGACAGCGCGAGGTGGGCGTACTCGTCGGGGCGCCCCAGGCGCTGCGGGAAGGGGACCCCGGCGGCGAGGCCGGCGCGGAAGTCCTCGCTGACCGTGGCGAGCATGGGGGTCTCGACGATGCCGGGAGCGATCGTGCAGACGCGGATGCCGTACTGCGCGAGGTCACGCGCGGCGGGCAGCGTCAGCCCGACGATGCCGCCCTTCGAGGAGGAGTAGGCGGCCTGGCCGACCTGACCGTCGAAGGCGGCGACGGACGCCGTGTTGATGACGACGCCGCGCTGGCCGTTCTCGTCCGCCTCGGTCTGCGCGATGGCCTCGCTGGCCAGGGCGAGGACGGTGAAGCTGCCCACGAGGTTGATCTGGACGACCTTCGCGTAGAAGGCCAGGTCGTGCACGCCCTTGCGGCCGAGGATGCGCATCGACGGACCGATGCCGGCGCAGTTGACGACGGTGCGCAGCGGCACCCCGGAGCCGGCTGCCGTGGCGACGGCCGCGCGGACCTCCTCCTCGGAGGTCACGTCGGCGGCGATGTACTGGATGCCGTCGACCTGCGGGGCCTGCTCGATCGCCGCGGGGAGATCGAGGGCGAAGACGCTCGCCCCCTTCGCGACGAGGGCGGCCGCCGTGGCGGCGCCGAGACCGGAGGCGCCACCGGTGACGATGGCGGCGGTGTTCGCGAGCTGCATGCGGATTCTCCTGCTGGTTGGTCGTGGGTCAGGTGTGGGGGGGGGAAGGGGGGGGGGTCAGACGTTGCGACGGTACTGGCCGCCGACCTCGAAGAAGGCCTCGGTGACCTGCTGCAGCGAGCACACCCGCGCGGCGTCCATGAGGACTGCGAAGACGTTCTCGCCGCTCGTGGCGGCCTGCTTGAGCCGCGCGATCGCGGCCTGGGCCTCGTCGCGGTGCTCGGCCTGGAAGGTGCGCACCCGGGCGAGCTGGGACTCCTTCTCCGACTCCGTCGCGCGGGCGAGCTCGACGGTGTGCGCCTCCTCGCCCTCCCGCTCGGGACGGCGGAAGGTGTTGACGCCGATGATCGGCAGCGAGCCGTCGTGCTTGCGGTGTTCGTAGAGCATGGACTCGTCCTGGATCCGGCCGCGCTGGTAGCCGGTCTCCATCGCGCCGAGGACGCCGCCGCGCTCGTTGATGCTGTCGAACTCCTTGAGCACGGCCTCCTCGACGAGGTCGGTGAGCTCGTCGATGATGAAGGACCCCTGGAGCGGGTTCTCGTTCATCGCCAGGCCCCACTCGCGGTTGATGATGAGCTGGATCGCGAGGGCTCGGCGGACCGACTCCTCCGTCGGGGTCGTGACGGCCTCGTCGTAGGCGTTGGTGTGCAGGCTGTTGGCGTTGTCGTAGATGGCGATGAGCGCCTGCAGGGTGGTGCGGATGTCGTTGAAGTCCATCTCCTGCGCGTGCAGCGACCGGCCGGACGTCTGGACGTGGTACTTCAGCTTCTGCGAGCGCTCGTTCGCGCCGTACTTCTCCTTCATCGCCACCGCCCAGATGCGGCGGGCGACGCGACCGAGGACGGTGTACTCCGGGTCCATGCCGTTGGAGAAGAAGAAGGACAGGTTCGGCGCGAAGTCGTCGATGTCCATCCCGCGCGCGAGGTAGGCCTCGACGTAGGTGAAGCCGTTGGCCAGCGTGAAGGCGAGCTGGCTCAGGGGGTTCGCCCCGGCCTCGGCGATGTGGTAGCCGGAGATCGACACCGAGTAGAAGTTGCGCACCCGCTGCTGGATGAACCACTCCTGGATGTCGGCCATCATCCGCAGCGAGAACTCGGTCGAGAAGAGGCAGGTGTTCTGGCCCTGGTCCTCCTTGAGGATGTCGGCCTGGACCGTGCCGCGGACCGTCGACAGGGCGTTGGCGCGCACCTGTGCGGCCTCGTCCTCGGACGGCTCGCGACCTTCGCGCTCGCGGAAGGCATCGATCTGCTGGTCGATGACGGTGTTGAGGAAGAAGGCGAGCACGGTCGGTGCAGGGCCGTTGATCGTCATCGACACCGACGTCGAGGGGGAGACGAGGTCGAAGCCGTCGTAGAGCACCTTCATGTCCTCGACCGTCGCGACGGAGACGCCGGACGTGCCGACCTTGCCATAGACGTCGGGGCGCGGGTCGGGGTCGCGGCCGTAGAGCGTCACCGAGTCGAAGGCGGTCGACAGGCGGGTGGCCTCGCCGTCCTGGCTGAGGATCTTGAAGCGCCGGTTGGTGCGGGCCGGGTCGCCCTCACCGGCGAACATGCGGGCCGGGTCCTCGCCGTCGCGCTTGAAGGGGAAGACGCCGGCGGTGAAGGGGAAGAAGCCGGGGAGGTTCTCGCGGCGCCAGAAGCGCACGAGGTCGCCGTGGTTCGTCGTGCGGGGCAGGGCGACGCGGCGGATCGCGTTGCCGGACAGGGACTCCCGGGTCAGAGCGGTGTGCAGCTCCTTGTCCCGGATGCGCACGACCTGCTCGGTGCCGGAGTAGGACTCCACGACGGCCGGCCAGCCCTCGATCTGGTCGGCGACGGCCGGGGGAAGGTCGCGGCGGGCCTGGGCGAGGAGGGTGTCGACATCGCCGGTGCCGGCGTCCGCGGCAGCGAGCTCGCCGCGGACGAGGTCGAGGCGCTGGGCCCGGTCCGCGGCCACGGCGAGGCGCTCGGTCTCGGCGTGGTAGCCGCGCACGGTCTCGGCGATCTCGGCGAGGTAGCGCACCCGGTCGGTGGGCACGACCTGGTGGATGCCGCTCGAGTGCCGGACGTTCGCGGGCGCGAGCAGGCCCTCGGTGACGTTGAGTCCGTGAGCGGCCAGCTCGCCACGCAGGTGCTGGTAGAGCGCGGTGACGCCGTCGTCGTTGAAGGTGGCCGCGGAGGTGCCGAAGACCGGCATGTCCTCGGGGCGCTTGCCGAAGGCCTCACGGTTGCGGACCATCTGGCGGCCCACGTCGCGCAGGGCATCGAGCGCGCCACGACGCTCGAACTTGTTGATCGCCACCGTGTTCGCGAAGTCGAGCATGTCGATCTTCTCGAGCTGGGAGGCGGCGCCGAACTCGGGCGTCATGACGTAGAGCGACGTGTCGACGAAGGGGACGATCGCGGCGTCGCCCTGGCCGATTCCGGGGGTCTCGACGATGACGAGGTCGTAGCCGGCCGCCTTGAGGACGTCGATGACGTCGCGGAGGGAGTCGGGCAGCTCGTGGGCGCCGCGCGTGGCGAGGGACCGGAAGAAGACGGGGGAGTCGGTGCCGCCCTGACCCTGAAGGGCGTTCATCCGGATGCGGTCGCCGAGGAGGGCGCCGCCGCCACGACGACGGGTCGGGTCGACGGCCACGACGGCCACGGAGAGCTTGTCCTCCTGGTCGACGCGCAGGCGCCGGATCAGCTCGTCGGTGAGCGAGGACTTGCCGGACCCGCCGGTGCCGGTGATGCCGAGGACGGGGGTGGTGCGGGTGGCCGCGGCAGCGCGGAGCGTCTCGAGCATCTCGGCGGGCAGGGCGCCGCCCTGGGCGCCGGTGATGGCGCGGGAGACGGCCATCCGGTCGCCCGAGAGGACGGCCTCGGCCGTGACGGGGTGCTCGCCCCACAGGTCGGAGTCGCAGTCGGCGACGACCGACGCGATCATCCCGACGAGGCCCATCCGCTGGCCGTCCTCGGGGGAGAAGATCGTCACACCGCTCGTGCGCAGCCGAGCGATCTCCTCGGGGACGATGACGCCGCCACCGCCGCCGACGACCTTGACGTGGCCGGCGCCGCGCGCACGCAGGGACTCGACGAGGTACTCGAAGTACTCGACGTGGCCGCCCTGGTAGGAGGAGACGGCGACGCCCTGGGCGTCCTCCTCGATGGCCGCGTCGACGACCTCCTGGACGGAGCGGTTGTGCCCGAGGTGGATGACCTCGGCGCCCTGACTCTGCATGATCCGCCGCATGATGTTGATCGATGCGTCGTGCCCGTCGAAGAGGCTCGAGGCCGTGACGATGCGCACCGGGTTGCGCGGGGTCGCGCGCTCGGTGCTGCTCGGGGACCCGCTGCTGTCGCTGCTGGTCTCGGGGCGCTGGCTGGACGTCGTCGTCGTCATGGGTCCTCCGGTGGCGGTGGGGCGGTGCTGCCTCCTCAAATACTAGGACGTCCTAGTATTTCTGCCAACGTGCTCTACGCGACATCGCGCCCGCTGCGTCAGCGGTAGTTGGTGAACTGCAGTGCGACGTCGAGGTCCTTGCTCTTGAGGAGTGCCTGGATCGCCTGGAGGTCGTCGCGGGACTTGCTCGTCACGCGCAGTTCGTCACCCTGGATCTGGGCCTTGACGCCCTTGGGTCCCTCGTCGCGGATGACCTTGGAGATCTTCTTGGCGTTCTCCTGGTCGATGCCCTCCTTCGTCGGACCGGAGAGCACGTACTCCTTGCCCGACGCGGACGGCTCCTTGTCCCCGAAGTCGATCGACTTGAGCGAGACGCCCCGGCGGATCAGCTTGGTCTCGAGGACGTCCACCACCGCGAGGACCCGCTCGGCCGTGTTGGCCTTGATGACGATGCTCTCGCCGCTCCACGCGATCGAGGCCCCGACGCCCTTGAAGTCGTAGCGCTGGGAGACCTCCTTGGCGGTCTGGTTGAGCGCGTTGTCGACCTCCTGTCGGTCCACCTTGCTCACGATGTCGAAGGAGCTGTCAGCCATGTCACGTCCTCGATTCGAAGTTCTCGTTGTCTGCTTGCTATTCTTTCACGCGCACCACGGCAGGTTGTCCGAGCGGCCAATGGAAACGGACTGTAAATCCGTCGGGTTATCCCTACGAAGGTTCGAATCCTTCACCTGCCACCCACGTGCACGACAGGCCCCTGATCAGCGGAAACGCTGGCCAGGGGCCCTCGTCGTCTGCCGGCCAGACGGGGCCCGCAGACGTCAGGAGCGCCGACGAGCGGCACGGGATCCGGCCGCGCCGGAGAAGGCGATCGAGGCGCCGGCCACGAAGCCGAAGTCGTACCAGGTGCCCCGGTTGTGCACGGCGTAGATGCCCACGTCGTCCCGGAAGAGGGAGATCACGAAGGTGATCGGGCTGATCGCGCCGTGCCACAGGCCGAGCCAGAAGCCGGGCGCTCCCGGCGCGGCCGAGACGGCGTCGTTGCCCGCCGCCGCGCAGCCGCCCAGGGCGAGTAGGCAGAGGGTCATCACCAGTGCCGTGCTGACGGCTCGTCGCGTCGTGCTGCTCATCGCTGCTCCTCGCTCGTCGTCTGCGCATGCTCCTGCCTTCGCTCCTCGATGCTAGGTGTGGGGAGTGGTGCGGCGTGGGTCTTCCGGCAAGACCGCCCGGCCGGGGCTGCGGTGCGCATCCCGCTGTCGGAGCGAGCGGGCAGGATGAGCCCATGAGCCCGGACCCGCGCCCCGCCGACCAGCCCGCTGACGTCGTTCTGGGTGACGACGGACGTCTGCGCCCGCGCTGGGCTGCCGCCGATCCGCTCATGCGGGAGTACTACGACACCGAGTGGGGGGTGCCGGTCCGCGATGAGCGGGGCGTCTTCGAGCGACTCACGCTCGAGGGGTTCCAGTCGGGGCTCTCGTGGGCAACGATCCTCCGCAAGCGGCCGGCCTTCCGGAGCGCCTTCGACGACTTCGTCCCCGATGTCGTGGCGGCCTATGACGAGGCGAAGGTCGCCGAGCTCATGGCCGACGCCGGGATCGTCCGCAACCGGCAGAAGGTGGCGGCGACGATCGCCAACGCGAAGGCGACCGTCGCCCTGCGCGACGACGACGGCCTCCCCGACTTCATCTGGTCGTTCCAGCCCGAGGAGACGCCGCGGCCGCGGACGCTGTCCGAGATCCCGACGCGTTCGCCCGAGTCGGTGGCGCTCGCCAAGGCACTCAAGCGGCGCGGATTCTCCTTCGTCGGCCCGACGACGATGTTCGCCCTGATGGAGGCCATCGGCATCGTGGACACGCACCTGCTCGACAGCCACCGGCGCGGGACCTCCGGCCTCTGGGCGCCGGACGGCAGTCGCGCCCGGGCCTAGGCTGCGGCCATGTCCGAGCTGCCCGAACAGGCCATCTCCCGTGACCCGGCGTACCCCCACTGGGCGCGGGTACCCACGCGGTGGCACGACAACGACGCCTACGGCCACGTCAACAACACCGTCCACTACCTCGCGGTCGACACGGTCGTGAACGCGTGGCTCATCGCGCACGCCGGCCTCGACCTCGAGCGCGGCGTAGTCATCGGGCTGTGCGTCGAGTCGTCCTGTCGGTACGTCGAGTCGCTGTCCTATCCGGATGCCTTCGACATCGGCTTGCGGATCGGCAGGCTGGGGAGCAGCAGCGTCGTCTGGGAGCTGGCCCTCCATCGGGCCAGTGACGGAGCGAAGGTCGCCGACGCGACCTTCGTGCACGTCTTCGTCGATCGCGGGACCAGACGTCCGGTGCCGCTGCCCGAGGCGATGCGCGAGCCGATGACTTCGCTCGTGAGGCCCTGAACCTTCACTCGCCGTTCACCTCGGCGCAGGCTGACACGCCTTCGCCACCCCTAGTTTCCGGCCATGACCTCAACCTCACGGCCCCGCGCACGCGTGCGCGCCTCCGCCCTTGTCCTGACCGGCGCCATCGCCCTCGGCGTCACCGCCCTCGCTGCCCCGGCGCTCGCCGACCCCTCGTCCGCCACCGGCGTCTCGCTGAGCCCGCTCGGCACCTTCTCCACCGGAGCCTTCGACGAGGGCGCCTCGGAGATCGTCGCCTACGACGCCGCCACCCAGCGCGCCTTCGTCGTCAACGCGCAGGCTGGCACGGTCGACGTCCTCGACATCTCCGACCCGACTGCGCCGACGAAGGTCGCCACCCTCGCGACTCCCGGCGCCAACAGCGTCGCCGTGGCCAAGGGCGTCGTGGCCGTGGCCGAGCAGGCCGACGACAAGCAGCAGCCAGGCACGGTCTCCTTCTTCGACGCCGCCAGCCTCACGCTCACGCGGACCGTCGCCGCGGGCGCCCTGCCGGACATGGTGGCCCTGAGCGAGGACGGCCGCTACGCCGTCGTCGCCAACGAGGGTGAGCCCGAGGGCTACGAAGAGGGCCAGGTCGACCCCGAGGGCAGCGTCTCGGTCATCGACGTCCGCTCCGGCGCCGTCCGCACCGCCGGTTTCGGTGCGTGGAACGACCGCGAGGCCGAGCTCACGGCGGCGGGTGTCCGCATCTTCGGCCCCGGTGCCTCGGTGGCCCAGGACCTCGAGCCTGAGTACGTCGCGATCAGCGGCAATGGCCTGACGGCGTACGTCACGCTCCAGGAGAACAACGCGCTCGCCGTCGTCGACCTCAAGAGCGCCACCGTCACCGACATCCGTCCCCTCGGCACCAAGGACCACTCCCTCGCGGGCCAGGGCCTCGACGCCTCCGACAAGGACGACGCGATCACCATCGCCAACTGGCCGGTCAGCGGGCTCTACCTGCCCGACGGCATCCAGGCCTTCCGCGCCGGTGGCGGGGCCGAGTACCTGATCACGGCCAACGAGGGTGACGCCCGGGAGTACGACGGCTTCGAGGAGGAGGCGCGGGTCAAGGACCTGACTCTCGACCCGACCGTCTTCCCGAACGCCTCGGCGCTGCAGAAGAGCGGCGCCCTCGGGCGACTCACCGTCACGACGACGGCCCCGCAGGGTCCGGCCGGCTACACCGAACTCCAGGCCCTCGGCGGTCGCTCCGTCTCCATCCGGGACGCGGCCACGGGCGCCCTCGTCTGGGACTCGGGTGACGACTTCGAGCAGCTCATCGCGCAGCAGGCGCCGGAGTTCTTCAACGCCGACCACGCGGAGAACGACTCGGTCGACAGCCGGAGCGACAACAAGGGCCCGGAGCCCGAGGGCGTCGAGATCGGTCGCGTCAACGGCCGGACGCTCGCCTTCGTCGGTCTCGAGCGCAACAGCGGCATCGTCGTCGTGGACGTCACCGACCCGACGTCGCCGAGCATCGTCGGCTACGCGCACAACCGGATCGCCGACGGTGACCCGGAGGCCGGGACGGCCGGCGACCTCGGCCCCGAGGGTCTCCACTTCATCCCGAAGTCGGAGAGCCCCACGGGGGAGCCGTTGCTCCTCGTGGGCAACGAGGTGTCCGGCACGACGACCGTCTGGCAGGTCGGCTGACCTTCGGAACGCGTGACCCGGCGGCCCGGACACCCCTCCTGTCGGGGGCGGTGTCCGGGCCGTTCGCGTACCCGGGCGAGCCTGCACGAGAGCCGATTTCGTGGACGTGGGGCAACCGTGTAATCTTTCCGACGCACTGCTGCTCGGCAGCGTGTGACGCCCCCTTAGCTCAGTCGGCAGAGCGTTTCCATGGTAAGGAAAAGGTCGTCGGTTCGATTCCGACAGGGGGCTCCGGCCAGGCCGTTTCACACGGCATGGACCCCATGGCGGGGTAGCTCAGCTGGTTAGAGCGCACGACTCATAATCGTGAGGTCGCGGGATCGAGCCCCGCTCCCGCTACGACGACGATTTCCGGTTCCGGCCGGGATTCGCGTATTCTGGTGCGTC
Organism: Janibacter zhaoxuefangae; assembly: GCF_050271985.1. Classification (GTDB taxonomy): domain Bacteria; phylum Actinomycetota; class Actinomycetes; order Actinomycetales; family Dermatophilaceae. Next base: position 514,406 of record NZ_CP189849.1, read on the forward strand.
GGCGTCCCCCCGGCAGCACATGCGTGTTCACCGAGGGCGCGCAATCCACCTGATTGTTCGAGAGCAAGGTAGTTCCGTGGCCAAGGCAACTGACGTCCGTCCCAAGATCACGCTTGCGTGCACGGAGTGCAAGGAGCGCAACTACATCACCGAGAAGAACCGGCGCAACAACCCGGACCGTCTCGAGATGTCCAAGTTCTGCAACCGCTGCCGCAAGCACACCGAGCACCGCGAGACCCGCTGACGCCCTGAGCGTCCGGCTCGACAGCCGCCCAGGCCACCCGGCCAGGGCGGCTGTCGCCGTTTCGGGGCACGGCATCCGACCGGTCCGGTGCGGCTCCTCCAGCGGGGGCGGCGCTGGCACGTAGGCTGCACGCCATGGCTGTCAACGAGTCCTTTGTCGGGCGCACCTACCCCCCGATGGAGCCCTACTCCGTCGGCCGCGCCAAGATCGCCGAGTTCGCCGAGGCGGTGGGTGCCACCGACCCCGTCCACGTGGATCGTGAGGCGGCCCGCGCGGCGGGTCACGCCGATGTCATCGCGCCGCCCACCTTCGCCGTCCTCATCGCCCAGCGCTGCGAGGCCCAGTTCGTGACCGATCCCGAGGCGGGTATCGACTTCAGCAGGGTCGTCCACGGCGAGGAACGCTTCGTCCACCACCGACCGCTGACGGCCGGCGACGAGGTCGTCGCGACGTTGGTCGTCGACTCCGTCCGCGGTGGCGGTTCGCTCGCCCTCGTGACGACGCGCACCGAGCTGGCCACCGAGGCCGGCGAGCCCCTGTCCACCGTCTACTCGACCCTGGCCGTCCGGGGAGGGGAGTGAGCATGTCCGTGCGCGAATTCGCCACCGTGTCCGTCGGTGAGGCCCTGCCCCCGAGGACGATCCACGTCGACCGGGCCACCCTCGTCCGCTACGCCGGCGCCTCCCTCGACCGCAACCCGATCCACTGGGACGAGACCTTCGCGAAGGAGGTCGGCCTGCCGGACGTCATCGCCCACGGGATGTGGACGATGGGCGCTGCGATCGGGATCGTGGCCGACTGGGCCGGGGACGCCGGGGCCGTGCTCGAGTACCGGACCAAGTTCACCAAGCCGGTCGTCGTGCCGCGTGAAGGCGGCGCGGACATCGAGGTGTCGGCGGCCGTCACGGCACTCGACGCCGACACTCGGCGCGCGACGCTCGAGATCACCGTCAAGGCGGCCGATGTGAAGGTCCTGGGCCGGTGCCTCGCCGTGGTGGCGCTCGCATGAGCCCGACCGCCGTCCCCACGTCGCGGACCGAGGAGTTCGACGCCCCGCTGGCTGAGCTGACGACGATGCGCGTCGGTGGCCCGGCAGCCCGCCTCGTGACGGTGACGACGACCGACGAACTCGTCGACGCCGTGCGCGAGGTCGACGACGCCGACGAGCCGCTGCTGGTGCTCTCCGGTGGTTCCAACCTCGTCATCGGTGACGAGGGCTTCCCGGGGACGGTCGTGCGGATCGCGACCTCGGGGATCACGCAGGAGTCGGCCGACCACTGCGGTGGCGCCATGGTCCGGGTCGCCGCGGGCGAGGTGTGGGACGACGTCGTCGCCCGCGCCGTCGTCGAGGGCTGGGCCGGGATCGAGGCGCTCAGCGGCATCCCCGGTCTGGCTGGGGCGACGCCGGTGCAGAACGTCGGCGCCTACGGCCAGGACGTCTCGCAGACCATCGCGTCGGTGCGCGTGTGGGACCGGCAGGAGCAGTCCGTCCGGACGATCGCCAACGCCGACTGCGCGTTCACCTATCGCCACTCCCTCTTCAAGGGCACCGACCGCTACGTGGTGCTCGACGTCCTCTTCCAGTTTGAAATCGCGGACCTGTGCCGTCCCATCGCCTACGCCGACCTGGCACGCCAGCTCGGGGTCGAGCAGGGCGACCGGGTGCCACTCGCGGATGCCCGGGAAGCGGTCCTCGCGCAACGCCGCCGCCGCGGCATGGTCCTCGACGAGAGCGACCACGACACCTGGAGCTGCGGCTCCTTCTTCACCAACCCGATCCTGTCGCCGGAGCACTTCGCCGACCTGGCGCATGCCGCCGCGAACCGGCTCGGCCCCGACGGGCCGGTCCCGCCGCAGTTCCCCGAGCCGGACGGGCGGATCAAGACCAGCGCGGCCTGGCTCATCGACAAGGCAGGCTTCGAGAAGGGGCACGGCATGCCCGGCCCGGCTGCCCTGTCGACGAAGCACACGTTGGCGGTGACCAACCGAGGCGGCGCGAGCGCCGCGCAGGTGGCCGACCTCGCCCGGGAGGTCCGGGACGGTGTGGCGCAGGCCTTCGGGGTGACCCTCGTCAACGAGCCGGTCTTCGTCGGTCACTCGCTCTGAGCCACGCGCAGCCACCGCTGCGTGGGTCGTGGGGCGAGTGCGAGTCGCCGATCTGGCGCCCCACCCCGGATGAGCCGCAGCCGCGGCCGCTCCGGGGAGTCGACGAGCCGTGAGGTTCGCCCCGGTGGCGCGCCGTCCGAGACGAGCGCGAGGTGTCGTCGGGGGAGTGGTGCGGGCCGTCCGGGGCTGGTCATGACACGAGCCTGACCGTGCGCGGCGCTGGTCTTCAGCGACCACCGTCCGCCTGTGGACCGCCCCGGACGTCAGACGGGCGCTGTGGACAACCAGTCGAGCGTGTCCGCCTCGGCGGCGGCGCGGACGTCCGCCGGTGCCCGGCTCGCGCGCATCGACGCCCTGGCCAGTTCGGCCAGATCGTTGTCGTCCTGGCCGGCATGTTCGCGCGCGGCCTCGTACTGGTCGACGAGCCGACTGCCGAAGAGGAGCGGGTCGTCGGCCCCGAGCGCGATGTCCACCCCGGCGTCGCGCAGTCGCCGAAGCGGCACCTCGTCGAGGTCGTCGTAGACGCCGAGGGAGACATTGCTGCGGGGGCACACCTCGAGGGCCACCCCGGCTTCGACGACGCGCTCGAGCACGCGAGGGTCCTCGACGCACCGCACGCCATGACCGAGGCGATCGGGTGACAACGCCTCGAGCGTCTCCTCGATGGCGGTCGGCCCGAGCAGCTCGCCGGCGTGCGGCACGAGCAGGAGCCCGGCGTCGCGCGCGATGGCGAAGGCCCGGGCGAACTCGGGGGTCGAGCCCCGACGCTCGTCGTTCGACAAGCCGAAGCCGATGACCTGGCCGGCGCCGTCCCCTGCGTACTGGGCCGCCAGCCGGGCGAGGGCGCGGGCATCGAGCGGATGCCGGATGCGGCTGGCCGCGACGATGACGGCGACGCGGGCCACGGGTTCGCCGGCCTCGGCGCGCGCGCTCGCGGCCCGGGCCTCGTCGAGGACGATCTCGAGTGCCGGGGTGATGCCACCGACGAAGGGGGCGTACGACGTCGGGTCCACCTGGATCTCCAGCCACCGAGAGCCTTCCGCCCCGTCGTCCTCCGCAGCCTCCCGGACGATCCGGCGCATGTCCGACTCGTCGCGGACGCAGGCACGGGCGGCGTCATAGAGCCGCTGGAACCGGAACCAGCCGCGCTCGTCCGCCGCGGAGAGCTGCGGGGGCCAGTCCGCATGGAACGACTGCGGCAGCCGCAGACCATGGCGTTCGGCCAGCTCCCGCACGGTGCCCACGCGCATGGACCCGGTGAAGTGGAGGTGCAGGTGCGCCTTGGGCAGCGCGGCCAGAGGGCGTCCGGCGCTCACTCGTCGATGACGTGCATGGCGGCCTCCTCGGCCGACGCACCTGCGCCGTCGATGCCGACGTCTCGGCCATAGGGCTCCGCGTCGCTGTCCTCGTGGGCGCCTTCGTCGGGGGCGACGAGGCGACCCGCACGCGCGGACCCGACCTCGGCGTCGCCGTCCCAGTCGTTGTCGGCGCCCTCGAGATCCGGGTCGTCCTCGGCGCGACCGGACGTGCCGGCATCGAGGTCGTCATCGGTGTCGAGGCCACTCTCGTTGAGCGGGGCGCCGGCGGCGGAGTTCGGATCGGGCTCCTCCTGGAGGATCCGCTCCTCGATGGTCTCGTCCACGGACTGCTCGTGGGCGGTGACACCGTGAGCGCTGGAGCCGCGCGCCGAGTCCGGCGGGGAGTACCCGTGGTCCAGGACGTCACCAGACTCGGCGCCGTCGAGAGTGTCCTCAGGCTGGAGCTGGTCCTCGTAGTCGCTCGGGTCGATCCCGTACTGCTCGTCGCTCATCGTGCACTCCTTCTCTCGGCCGTGGTGTTGCCCTCGCCGCGGTTCGCGACCTTGGGTCAGCCCTGCTGTTCGGTGTACTTCTCGGCAGCGGCCAGCAGGACGCAGGTGGCGACGGCCTCCATCGCCTGCGTGACCTCGGCCAGCGGCGGCATGGTGGGTGCGAGGCGGATGTTGCGGTCGTCGGGGTCCTTGCCGTGCGGGAAGGACGCCCCGGCCGGGGTGAGTGCCACGCCCAGCTCGGCGGCGAGCTCGACCACGCGGGTGGCGGTGCCGTCGAGGACGTCGAGGTTGACGAAGTAGCCGCCGGTCGGCCGGCTCCACGTCGCCACGCCGCGACCGTCGAGGGCCTCGGTGAGGATGCGGTCCACTTCGGCGAACTTCGGCGCGAGGATCTCGCGGTGGCGCGCCATGTGGGCCCGCACGCCGTCGGCGTTGCCGAAGAACTGCGCGTGCCGCAGGTGGTTCACCTTGTCGGGGCCGATGGACCCCTTCGACAGGTGACCGAGGTACCAGGCGACCATCGCGGGCGAGGCGGCGAGGAAGGCCACGCCGGCGCCGGCGAAGGTGATCTTGGAGGTCGACGCGAAGACGATGGCTCGGTCGGGGTGGCCCGACGCGTCGCACAGCGTGAGGATGTCGGCCGACTTCGTCTCCTCGGTGGTGAGGTGGTGCAGCGCGTACGCGTTGTCCCAGAAGATCGTGAAGTCCGGGGCCGCGGTCGGCATCGAGGCCAGTCGGGCCGCGACCTCCTGCGAGCAGGTGAAGCCCGTGGGGTTGGCGTAGGTCGGGACGAGCCACATGCCCTTGATGGTGGGGTCCTCCGCGACGAGCGCGGCGACGGCCTCGGCGTCCGGTCCGTCCTCGTTCATCGGGACGGTGACCATCTCGATGCCGAAGGACGCGAGCAGGGAGAAGTGCCGGTCGTAGCCGGGCACCGGGCAGATGAACGTGATGGTCTCCTCCTGCGCCCACGGGCGCGGGGAGGCCGGGGCGCCGTGCAGCAGCAGGTCGACGAGGGTGTCGTGCATCATCGACAGGCTCGCGTTACCGCCGGCCACGACCTGGGCCGTGGGCACGCCCAGGAGCTCGCCGAAGATCTCGCGGAGCTCGGTCAGGCCCTGGAGTCCGCCGTAGTTCCGGACGTCGGTGCCGCTCGCGTCGACGTGCCCCTTCGGCAGGGTGAGGAGCCCTTCGGCGAGATCGAGCTGCTGCGCGGAGGGCTTGCCGCGGGTCAGATCGAGGGAGAGGCCGCGGGTCCGGAGCTCGGCGTGCGTGTCGCGCTGCTCCTTGGCGAAGGCGGCCAGCTCCTCGGGGGCGAGGGCGGACAGGGGAGTGGCGGTGGTGAGGTCGCTGTCGGTCACCTGCTCATCGTCGCATCGAAGGCATCGGGACCGCACGCCTGTCCGGGCGAGTTCGCAACCTCGTGGCGTCTCACGTATGCTTCTTCTTCGGTTGACTTCAGCCATGCTTCCGGCGTGCCCCGAGACGGGCGGACGGTGGCATTGCGAGTCGGCCGCGGAGTGCCCGCCCCACCGGGGCACTCCGAAGGGCAGTGGCTCAATTGGTAGAGCACCGGTCTCCAAAACCGGCGGTTGGGGGTTCGAGTCCCTCCTGCCCTGCGTTGCAGGACACCCGTCAGCAGCACGTGATTCACCGAGGGAAGAGGCATCGTGACCGAAATCGGCGCCACCACGCGCAGGTCGCACGAGCCGGAGGGCAAGGGCGGCAACGTCATCTCCCGCTTCTTCGGGTCGATCGGTCTGTTCATCGGCCAGGTCATCGACGAGATGCGCAAGGTCGTCTACCCGACCCGCTCGCAGCTCTGGCAGTACACGGCGGTCGTCATCGTCTTCGTGGTCTTCATGATGGCGCTCGTGGCGGCACTCGACTTCGTCTTCACGAAGGGCGTGTTCTGGGTGTTCGGCGGCTGACGCCGCCAGCTCACGAGCCAGTCCCGTCCCCGCGGACGGAATTCCAACCGCAGTCAAAGGTGAGGTACCAGCAGATGTCCGACCAGACCCAGCAGGGTGCGCTCGAGGGCGACGCCGAGTTCAGCGACGTCGTGTCCGACGCGCTGCCGGAGGTTGCCGAGACCCCCGCCGAGGTCGTCGCCGACACCGAGCAGGCCGAGCCCGCCACCGACGCCGTCGAGGACACTGCAGACGAGCAGGACAGCGACGTGCAGGACGCCCCGACCGCGGACGAGGACGGCGACCTCCTGCCGGCCGACCCGGTGCAGGCCTACAAGGACGACCTCGCCACCCGCTTCGGTGACTGGTACGTCATCCACAGCTACGCCGGCTACGAGAACCGCGTCAAGCACAACCTCGAGACCCGCATCACGAACCTCAACATGGAGGACGAGATCTTCGAGGTCGAGGTGACGATGGACGAGGTCACCGAGATCAAGAACGGGCAGAAGAAGACGCGCAAGCAGCCGCGCATGCCCGGATACGTCCTCGTGCGCATGGACCTCACGGACGAGTCCTGGGGCGCCGTGCGGCACACCCCCGGTGTCACCGGCTTCGTCGGCAACGCCCACAACCCGGTGCCGCTGAGCCTCGACGAGGCCTTCACGATGCTCAAGCCCGCGGACCTCGAGACCGCGCAGGCCGCGACCGGCGAGGCCCAGTCCTCCGGTGCGTCCTCCTCCCGGTCGGCGTACGTCGACTTCGAGGTCGGCGAGTCCGTCACCGTCATGGAGGGCCCGTTCGAGACGATGCCCGCCTCCATCTCCGAGATCAACGCCGAGAGCCAGAAGCTCAAGGTGCTCGTGTCGATCTTCGGCCGGGAGACCCCGGTCGAGCTCTCGTTCAGCCAGGTCGCCAAGATCTGATCGAGCGGGACACTGCAACCGGGTCATCGCCCACGGCGTCGGCCCACCAACGATAAGGAAAAGCATGCCTCCCAAGAGCAAGAAGGTCTCCGGCTTCATCAAGCTGCAGATCCAGGCCGGTCAGGCCACCCCCGCCCCGCCCGTCGGCCCGGCCCTCGGTCAGCACGGCGTCAACATCATGGAGTTCGTCAAGGCGTACAACGCCGCGACGGAGTCCCAGCGCGGGAACGTCATCCCGGTCGAGATCACGGTCTACGAAGACCGCTCGTTCACCTTCATCACGAAGACGCCGCCGGCCGCCGAGCTCATCAAGAAGGCCGCGGGTGTCCAGAAGGGCTCCGGCGAGCCCCACAAGACGAAGGTCGCGAAGCTCACCGACCAGCAGGTCACCGAGATCGCCGAGATGAAGATGGCCGACCTCAACGCCAACGACCTCGACATGGCCAAGCGGATCATCGCTGGCACCGCCCGCTCGATGGGCATCGAGACCCCGTGATCCCCTCGGGGTGCGGCCTCGCCGCACCCCGACCGCGGGCATCCGCCCGCACGTGGCAGGACCAGCGCTGGTCCGATTGACCACAACTCCACCACCTGACACACAGGAGCAGAAATGAAGCGCAGCAAGGCCTACCGCTCTGCGGCTGAGAAGATCAACGCCGACGAGCTCTACGCGCCCCTCCAGGCCGTGCGCCTGGCCAAGGAGAACGCGTCCGCCAAGTACGACGAGACCGTCGAGGTCGCGTTCCGCCTCGGCATCGACCCGCGCAAGGCCGACCAGATGGTCCGCGGCACGGTCAACCTCCCGCACGGCACCGGCAAGACGGCCCGCGTCCTCGTCTTCGCCAACGGCGACAAGGCCGAGGCCGCTCGCGCCGCTGGCGCCGACCACGTCGGTTCCGACGAGCTGCTCGAGAAGGTCGCCGGCGGCTGGCTCGACTTCGACGCCGTCGTCGCCACGCCCGACCTCATGGGCAAGGTCGGCCGACTCGGTAAGGTCCTCGGTCCCCGCGGCCTCATGCCGAACCCGAAGACCGGCACCGTCACGATGGACACGGCCAAGGCCGTGACCGACATCAAGGGCGGCAAGATCGAGTTCCGCAACGACAAGCACGCCAACCTCCACTTCATCATCGGCAAGGCCTCCTTCGACGAGACCAAGCTCGTGGAGAACTACGCGTCGGCGCTCGACGAGATCCTCCGCCTCAAGCCCTCCGCCTCGAAGGGCCGTTACATCACCAAGGCGACGCTCTCGACGACGATGGGCCCCGGCATCCCGCTGGACGCCTCGCGCACCCGCAACCTCCTGTCCGAGGACGCCCAGGCCGAGGCCTGAGTCACCCGGTCACGACGGCGGCTCCCCACCCACTCGGGTGGGGAGCCGCCGTCGTTCGGAGCCCCGGACCCTCCCCTCACCCGCCCCACGAGTATCGGGTCACCCGATACTCGCAGCCGTACCCGACTTCGCATGTCGGGTGAAGCGCACCTTTGTCGGGTGAAGCACTCGTCGCGCCGAGCCGATTTGGTCGCGGGCGCACCTGACCCGTACTCTTGCACTCGACCAAAGACCGCCGGTTGTCTCGGACCCCTCCTGGGGATCGTGACCGAAGGTTCCGCACGATGCGGGCGACCTGCGCAGGTGCACTGAGTTCTTCACATGGTTTCCATGTTCGAGCCCCGGCGCCCCTGCGCTGGGGCTCTCGTCGTTCACGGGCCCGAGCCGTCGGTCGATCACGACGGAAGGAGGCCACATGGCAAAGGCTGACAGGTCTGCCGCCATCGCCGAGCTTGCGGAGAAGTTCCGCACCTCGAGCGCGGCCGTTCTCACGGAGTACCGCGGGCTCACCGTGGCTCAGCTCACCGAGCTGCGCAACTCGCTTCGTGGCAACGCCACCTACGCCGTGGTGAAGAACACGCTGACCGAGCGGGCCACCAAGGAGGCGGGTATCACCGCTTTCGAGGGCCAGCTCACGGGCCCCTCGGCCATCGCCTTCATCGACGGTGACCCGGTCGAGGCCGCCAAGGGCCTGCGTGACTTCGCCAAGGCGAACCCTCTCCTGGTGATCAAGGGCGGTGTCCTTGACGGCAAGGCCCTGACCACCGACGAGATCAAGAAGCTCGCGGACCTCGAGTCCCGCGAGGTTCTCCTGGCCAAGCTGGCCGGCGCCATGAACGCGTCGCTCAGCCAGGCTGTCTACCTCTTCGCCGCGCCCCTGTCGCAGACCGCTCGCGTTGTCGACGCGCTCCGCGCCAAGGTCGAGGTCGAGGGCCCGGCTGCTCCGGCAGCCGACGCTCCCGCCGAGGCCCCGGTCTCCGAGGAGACCACCGACGAGGCCCCCGCGGCCGAGTCCACCGAAGCCGTCGCCGAGGGTGGCGACGAGAGCTGACCGCCCCCGGGTTCGCCCGGAGCAGTCGCTCGACCAACCAACACACGCCACTCACGGCTAGCAGTACTACGAAAGGACGCCCATCATGGCGAAGCTCAGCACCGACGAGCTCCTTGAGGCCTTCAAGGAGATGACCCTCATCGAGCTCTCCGAGTTCGTGAAGCAGTTCGAGGACACCTTCAACGTCACCGCCGCGGCCCCCGTCGCCGTTGCGGCTGCCGGCGGCCCCGCCGCCGGTGGCGAGGCCGCCGCCGAGGAGCAGGACGAGTTCGACGTCATCCTCGCCGCTGCCGGTGACAAGAAGATCCAGGTCATCAAGGAGGTCCGCGCGCTGACCTCCCTCGGCCTCAAGGAGGCCAAGGACCTCGTCGACGGCGCCCCCAAGCCCGTCCTCGAGAAGGTCGACAAGGCCGCCGCGGACAAGGCGAAGGAGGCCCTCGAGGCCGCCGGCGCCACCGTCGAGGTCAAGTGATCTCAGCCCGCGTCAGCGGGTAGGTGACACCACCACGAAGGGCGGGTCGGACCTCACGGTCCGGCCCGCCCTTCGTTGTGTCCGCGGGGGAGTGGTCAGAGCAGCGGACGAAGGGGGGCGAGCACGCCCTCGGTGATCCGGGAGACGAGGGTGCGTGAGGCCCATTGGTCCCGCGTGAGCTCGATGCAGTTGGTCGAGTCCACCCGGAAGATCTCCTCCATGTGGGCCGCCACGTCGGTGTCGAGGATCTCGACGTTGATCTCGTAGTTGCCGGCCAGCGACAACCGGTCGAGGTTGGCCGTGCCGATGGTGGACCAGCGCCGGTCGATCGTTCCCGTCTTCGCGTGCACCATGGCCTGCTGGTAGCGGAGCAGGCGCACGCCGCCGCGCAGCAGCTCGGTGTAGTGCCCGCGGCTGAGCCAGTCAGCGACGATGTGATTCGAGTAGTGGGGGACGATGATTCGCACGTCGACCCCGCGGGCCGCTGCCTGCACGAGCGCCCGAGTGAAGGCCTTGTCCGGGATCAGATAGGCCTGCGTGAGGTAGATGTGGTCCTCGGCTCGGTCGATGGCCTCGAGATACATGTTGCGGATCGGGAAGACGAGGTGCACCGGCGTGTTGCGGTGGACCCGGATCAGACCGCTCCAGGTGCGGTGGCGGGGCTCGGGCAGGGCCGCCTCGCTCTTGTGCCGACCGAGGTTCCAGTAGTCGACGAAGGCGTTCGTCAGCTCGACGACCATGTCCCCGCTGAGCCGGGCATGCGTGTCGCGCCAGTCGGTCGCGTAGGTGGAGCCGATGTTGTACCCGCCGACGAAGGCGACGTCGTGGTCGACGACGAGCAGCTTGCGGTGGTTGCGTCCGGCGTAGCGCGGGTGGAGGAACTTCCAGCCGCCGCCGACGAGCGCGTGGCGTTTGACGTGGATCGGTGCCGGGAAGCGCAGGAAGTCGCGGGAGACGACGAGGTTGGCGAACTCGTCGAACGAGACGTAGACCTCGACGCCGCGCGCGGTGGCGTCGACGAGGGCCTGCTTGAACTCGCGGCCGACCGGGTCGTCCTTCCAGATGTAGGTCTCGAAGAGGATCCGGTGCTCGGCCCGTCGGATGGCCGCGAGCATGTCGGCGAAGAGGTCCTCGCCGTAGGTGTAGATGGCCACCTCGCCCTCGGCGACCGGCAGCGACCGCACGGGGACACGGGGGAACTCGCCCTGGGGCCGCTCCTTCTTGCGCAGGTGGTCCACGAGCAGCAGGCCGGCCACGGCGAGGACCTGTGTCGCGGCCCCGGCGAGCAGGAGGCGGCGAGCCAGCGTCGTGGCGACCTTCAGGTGCATGGGGCCACTCTATGCAGCGGAGGCCTGGCGCCCGAGCGGTGGACACGCAGCCGTGAGGCTTGACGTGGCGGCCGTTGGCGGTCATCCTCATTGCGTCGTAGCACGTCGGCACCACCGCCTTCCGCGGTCGGGGACGTGGACCCCCCGCAGACTCCTCGTCTGGACAGGGTTGGACGGTCACGCCTTTTTCACCTAGACTGTCGCTTTGCGCTGCCCTTTCCCTGCTCCCAGGTCGCGTGAGCCTGCCACGACGCACCCCCTCCGGGGTTGTCGGTGGGTCCACACCTCCCGGGCGACGAGCGAGGCGCAGACGCCGCCCCACTAGTTCTTCAAGGCCCGTGGAAGGACCCTCCTTGGCTGCCTCGCGCAATGCGCCCCAGACAGTGTCCACCGCACGGACGGCTTCTGGTCGTCTGTCCTTCGCGAAGATTCGCGAACCCCTCGAGGTCCCTGACCTCCTTGCCCTCCAGACGGAGAGCTTCGACTGGCTCCTCGGCAACGAGCGCTGGCAGGCCCGCGTGGCCGAGGCGCTTGCCGCCGGTCGGCGGGACGTGCCCGAGAAGTCGGGTCTGGAGGACATCTTCGAGGAGATCTCCCCGATCGAGGACTTCTCCGGCTCGATGTCGCTCTCGTTCCGCGAGAGCCGCTTCGAGGAGCCGAAGTACTCCATCGAGGACTGCAAGGAGCGCGACCAGACCTACTCCGCGCCCCTGTTCGTCACCGCGGAGTTCATGAACACCACGACCGGCGAGATCAAGAGCCAGACGGTGTTCATGGGTGACTTCCCGCTCATGACCGAGCGCGGCACCTTCGTCATCAACGGCACCGAGCGCGTCGTCGTCTCGCAGCTCGTCCGTTCCCCGGGCGTCTACTTCGAGCGCACGGCCGACAAGACGTCCGACAAGGACATCTACTCGACCAAGATCATCCCCAGCCGCGGCGCCTGGCTCGAGTTCGAGATCGACAAGCGCGACCTCGTCGGTGTGCGCGTCGACCGCAAGCGCAAGCAGTCCGTCACCACGCTGCTCAAGGCGCTCGGCATGACCGAGGCCGAGATCCGCGAGGAGTTCGGCCAGTACGAGTCGATGAACCTCACCCTCGAGAAGGACAACACCGAGGGCACCGACGACGCGCTGCTGGACATCTACCGCAAGCTGCGTCCGGGCGAGCCGCCGACGCGTGAGGCCGCCCAGAACCTTCTGGACAACCTCTACTTCAACCCCAAGCGCTACGACCTCGCGAAGGTCGGCCGCTACAAGATCAACCGCAAGCTGGGTCTCGACACCCCGCTGACGGACTCGGTCCTCACGCTCGACGACATCGTCGCCACGCTGAAGTACCTCGTGGCCCTCCACGCCGGCGAGACCACCCGCGAGGGTGTCCGCGACGGCGAGAGCGTCGAGATCCCGGTCGAGGTCGACGACATCGACCACTTCGGCAACCGTCGCCTCCGCAGCGTCGGCGAGCTCATCCAGAACCAGGTCCGCACGGGCCTGAGCCGGATGGAGCGCGTCGTTCGCGAGCGCATGACGACCCAGGACGTCGAGGCGATCACCCCGCAGACCCTGATCAACATCCGCCCCGTGGTGGCGTCGATCAAGGAGTTCTTCGGGACGTCCCAGCTGTCCCAGTTCATGGACCAGAACAACCCGCTCTCGGGTCTGACGCACAAGCGTCGTCTGTCCGCGCTCGGCCCGGGTGGTATCTCCCGTGACCGCGCCCAGATGGAGGTCCGTGACGTCCACCCGTCGCACTACGGCCGCATGTGCCCGATCGAGACGCCTGAAGGCCCGAACATCGGTCTGATCGGCTCGCTCGCGTCCTACGGGCGGATCAACTCCTTCGGGTTCATCGAGACCCCGTACCGCAAGGTGACCGACGGTTACGTCACGGACGAGATCGTCTACGTCTCCGCGGACGAGGAGGACAAGCACGTCATCGCGCAGGCCAACGCGGTCATCGCCGAGGACAACCACTTCCTCGAGGAGCGCGTGCTCGTCCGCACGAAGGGCGGCGAGGTCGAGTACATCCCGGCCGACGACGTCGACTACATGGATGTCTCCCCGCGCCAGATGGTGTCGGCCGCGACCGCCATGATCCCCTTCCTCGAGCACGACGACGCCAACCGCGCGCTCATGGGCGCCAACATGCAGCGTCAGGCCGTCCCGCTCGTCCAGAGCGAGGCGCCCCTGGTCGGTACCGGCATGGAGTACCGCGCCGCGCTCGACTCCGGTGACGTCGTCCGGGCCGAGAAGGCCGGTGTCGTGACCGAGGTCTCCGCCGACCTCGTCACGGTCGCCGCCGACGACGGCACGCAGCGCACGTACAAGATCATGAAGTTCTCGCGCTCGAACCAGGGCAACTCCTACAACCAGCGCGTCATGGTCAACGAGGGCGACCGCGTCGAGGCCGGCGCGCTCATCGCCGACGGTCCCGCGACCGACGGTGGCGAGATGGCCCTGGGTCGCAACCTCCTCGTGGCGTTCATGCCGTGGGAGGGCTACAACTACGAGGACGCGATCATCCTCAGCCAGCGTCTGGTGCAGGACGACGTCCTCTCCTCGATCCACATCGAGGAGCACGAGGTCGACGCCCGCGACACCAAGCTCGGCCCGGAGGAGATCACTCGGGACATCCCGAACGTCTCCGACGAGGTCCTGGCCGACCTCGACGAGCGCGGCATCATCCGCATCGGTGCCGAGGTCCGCGACGGCGACCTGCTCGTCGGCAAGGTCACGCCCAAGGGTGAGACCGAGCTGACCCCGGAGGAGCGGCTCCTGCGCGCCATCTTCGGTGAGAAGGCCCGCGAGGTCCGCGACACGTCCCTGAAGGTGCCCCACGGCGAGACCGGCACGGTCATCGCGGTCAAGGTGTTCGACAAGGACGAAGGCGACGAGCTGCCCCCGGGCGTGAACCAGCTGGTCCGCGTCTACGTGGCGAACAAGCGCAAGATCACCGACGGTGACAAGCTCGCCGGCCGCCACGGCAACAAGGGTGTCATCTCCAAGATCCTCCCGGTCGAGGACATGCCCTTCCTCGAGGACGGCACGCCGGTCGACGTCGTCCTCAACCCGCTCGGCGTCCCCGGGCGAATGAACATCGGTCAGATCCTCGAGCTCCACCTCGGTTGGGCTGCCAGCCGCGGCTGGGAGATCGAGGGCAACCCCGAGTGGGCCAAGCTCATCCCCCAGGACGCTCGCCAGGCCCCGCCCGGCAGCCGCGTCGCGTCGCCCGTCTTCGACGGTGCGCGCGAGGAGGAGATCACCGGCCTGCTCGACTCGACCAGGAAGACCCGCGACGGTCAGCGCCTCATCGGCGCCTCCGGCAAGGCGAACCTCTTCGACGGTCGTTCCGGTGAGCCCTACCCCGACCCCGTGTCGGTGGGCTACATGTACATCCTGAAGCTGCACCACCTCGTGGACGACAAGATCCACGCCCGCAGCACGGGTCCGTACTCGATGATCACGCAGCAGCCCCTCGGTGGTAAGGCGCAGTTCGGTGGTCAGCGCTTCGGCGAGATGGAGGTGTGGGCCCTCGAGGCCTACGGCGCCTCCTACGCCCTGCAGGAGCTCCTCACGATCAAGTCCGACGACGTCACGGGTCGCGTGAAGGTCTACGAGGCCATCGTCAAGGGCGAGAACATCCCCGAGCCCGGCATCCCGGAGTCGTTCAAGGTCCTCATCAAGGAGATGCAGTCCCTGTGTCTCAACGTCGAGGTCCTCAGCAGCGACGGCAACACGATCGAGATGCGCGACCAGGAGGACGACGTCTTCCGTGCGGCCGAGGAGCTCGGCATCGACCTGTCGCGGCGCGAGCCCAGCAGCGTCGAAGAGGTCTGACGGTGAACCGGTGGGCCGCGTCACCGCGGCCCACCGGATTCCCGGCCCGACCGATCACCTGATCAGACCACCTGGATTTACGAGAGACACGAGAGAAGGACACACGTGCTCGACGTCAACTTCTTCGACGAACTGCGCATCGGCCTCGCGAGCGCGGACCACATCCGCGCCTGGAGCCACGGCGAGGTCAAGAAGCCCGAGACCATCAACTACCGCACCCTCAAGCCCGAGAAGGAGGGCCTGTTCTGCGAGCGCATCTTCGGCCCCACCCGGGACTGGGAGTGCTCCTGCGGCAAGTACAAGCGCGTCCGCTTCAAGGGCATCATCTGTGAGCGCTGCGGCGTCGAGGTGACCCGCGCCGGCGTGCGCCGCGAGCGGATGGGCCACATCGAGCTCGCCGCCCCCGTCACCCACATCTGGTACTTCAAGGGCGTCCCGAGCCGCCTCGGGTACCTCCTGGACCTCGCCCCGAAGGACCTCGAGAAGGTCATCTACTTCGCGGCCTACATGATCACGTCGGTCGACGTCGACCAGCGTCACGCCGACCTGCCCTCCCTGGAGGCGCAGATCGAGGTCGAGCGCAAGGGCATCGAGAACCGTCGCGACGCCGACATCGACGCTCGCGCCAAGAAGCTCGAGCAGGACGTCGCCGCGCTGGAGGACGAGGGCGCCAAGTCCGACGTCAAGCGCAAGGTCAAGGACTCGGCCGAGCGTGAGATGAACCAGATCCGCAAGCGTGCGGACGCTCAGGTCGAGCGCCTCACGCAGGTGTGGGACCGCTTCAAGAACCTCAAGGTCCAGGACCTCGAGGGCGACGAGGTCCTCTACCGCGAGATGCGTGACCGCTTCGGTCTGTACTTCGAGGGTGGAATGGGCGCCGCGGCGATCCAGAAGCGCCTCGAGAGCTTCGACCTCGTGGCCGAGGCCGAGTCGCTGCGCGAGATCATCGCCACGGGCAAGGGCCAGAAGAAGACCCGCGCCCTCAAGCGCCTCAAGGTCGTCACGGCCTTCCTCACCACGGACAACGAGCCCAAGGGCATGGTCCTCGACGTCGTTCCGGTCATCCCGCCGGACCTGCGTCCGATGGTCCAGCTCGACGGTGGCCGCTTCGCCACGTCGGACCTCAACGACCTCTACCGTCGCGTGATCAACCGCAACAACCGACTCAAGCGTCTGCTCGACCTCGGTGCGCCGGAGATCATCGTCAACAACGAGAAGCGCATGCTTCAGGAGGCCGTCGACAACCTGTTCGACAACGGCCGCCGTGGTCGCCCCGTCACGGGCCCCGGCAACCGCCCGCTGAAGTCCCTGAGCGACATGCTCAAGGGCAAGCAGGGTCGTTTCCGTCAGAACCTGCTCGGCAAGCGCGTCGACTACTCCGGCCGTTCGGTCATCGTCGTCGGCCCCCAGCTCAAGCTCCACCAGTGCGGTCTGCCCAAGCAGATGGCGCTCGAGCTCTTCAAGCCCTTCGTGATGAAGCGCCTGGTCGACCTCGACCACGCGCAGAACATCAAGTCGGCCAAGCGCATGGTCGAGCGTCACCGCTCGGTCGTGTGGGACGTCCTCGAAGAGGTCATCACCGAGCACCCGGTGTTGCTCAACCGCGCACCCACGCTCCACCGACTGGGCATCCAGGCCTTCGAGCCGCAGCTCGTCGAGGGCAAGGCCATCCAGATCCACCCGCTCGTCTGCACCGCTTTCAACGCGGACTTCGACGGTGACCAGATGGCCGTCCACCTGCCCCTGAGCGCTGAGGCGCAGGCTGAGGCCCGCATCCTCATGCTCTCGAGCAACAACATCCTCAAGCCGGCCGACGGTCGACCGGTGACCATGCCCACCCAGGACATGATCATCGGCCTCTTCCACCTGACGTCCGAGTTCGCCGACGGGGCCGGTCAGGGCCGTGCCTTCTCCACCCCGTCCGAGGCCCGGATGGCTCTCGACGCCGGCGCGATCCACATTGGCAGCCGGGTCAAGATCCGCCTGCGCAACGCCGTGCCGCCGGTGGGGGAGACCCTGCCCGAGGGCGTCGAGGCCGACGAGAACGGCTTCGTCGACCAGTGGCTGTGTGACTCGACCCTGGGTCGCGTCCTGTTCAACGACGCGCTGCCGGAGGACTACCCCTTCGTCAACGAGCCGGTGGACAAGAAGCGCCTCTCGCTCATCGTCAACGACCTCGCCGAGCGTTACAGCAAGGTGCAGGTCGCCGCGAGCCTCGACGCGCTGAAGGAGGCCGGTTACTACTGGGCCTCCCGCTCGGGCACCACGGTCGCCGTCTCCGACGTCGTCACGCCGCCCCGCAAGGCCGAGATCCTCGAGGGCTACGAGACGAAGGCGACCAAGGTCCAGACGCAGTACGAGCGCGGTCTGATCACCGACGACGAGCGCCGTCAGGAGCTCATCGAGATCTGGACGCAGGCGACGAACGAGGTCTCCAAGGAGATGGAGGCCAACTTCCCGCGTGACAACCCGATCTTCCGGATGGTCAACTCCGGTGCTCGAGGCAACTGGTTCCAGCTGCGTCAGATCGCCGGTATGCGTGGCCTCATGGCCAACCCGAAGGGCGAGATCATCCCCCGCCCGATCCGCACGAACTTCCGTGAGGGTCTGTCGGTGGTCGAGTTCTTCATCTCGACGCACGGTGCGCGCAAGGGTCTGGCCGACACGGCTCTCCGTACGGCCGACTCGGGTTACCTCACCCGTCGTCTCGTCGACGTCTCCCAGGACGTCATCGTCCGCGAGGACGACTGTGGCACCGAGCGCGGCCTCGTGCTGCCGATCGCCACGGTCGACGAGCTCACGGGCACGCGCCGCAAGCACGACGACGTCGAGTTCACGGTCTACGCGCGCTGTGTCGCCTCCGACGTGGAGAAGGACGGCACCGTCCTCGCCCCCGCCGGCAGCGACCTGGGTGACGTCGTCATCGGCCAGCTCTACGAGGCCGGCGTCGACGAGGTCAAGATCCGCTCGGTGCTCACGTGTGAGTCCAAGGTCGGGACCTGCGCCAAGTGCTACGGCCGCTCGCTCGCGACCGGTCAGCTCGTCGACATCGGCGAGGCCGTCGGCATCATCGCGGCCCAGTCGATCGGTGAGCCCGGTACCCAGCTGACGATGCGCACCTTCCACACCGGTGGTGTGGCCGGTGACGACATCACGCAGGGTCTGCCCCGCGTCGTCGAGCTCTTCGAGGCGCGCACGCCCAAGGGTGTCGCCCCGATCGCCGAGGCCAGTGGCCGCGTCACGATCGAGGACACGGACAAGGCCCGTCGTCTCATCCTGACGACGGACGACGGCTCCGAGGAGCACGCCTACCCGGTCAGCAAGCGCGCGCGCCTGCTCATCGCGGACGGCGAGCACGTCGAGGTCGGCACCAAGCTCATGCAGGGTGCCATCGACCCGAAGCAGGTGCTGCGCATCCTCGGCCCGCGTGCCACGCAGCAGCACCTCGTGGACGAGGTCCAGCGCGTGTACCGCCAGCAGGGTGTGTCGATCCACGACAAGCACATCGAGGTCATCGTTCGCCAGATGCTGCGTCGCGTGACGATCATCGAGGCCGGCAACGCCGACCTCCTGCCGGGCATGCTCGCTGAGCGCGGTCGCTTCGAGGAGGAGAACCGTCGGGTCGTCTCCGAGGGTGGCAAGCCTGCCTCCGGTCGTCCCGAGCTCATGGGCATCACGAAGGCCTCGCTGGCCACCGACTCCTGGCTCTCCGCCGCCTCCTTCCAGGAGACGACGCGAGTGCTCACCGAGGCTGCGATGGAGGGTCGCTCCGACCCGCTGCTCGGCCTCAAGGAGAACGTCATCCTCGGCAAGCTGATCCCCGCCGGCACCGGCCTCCCGCGTTACCGCAACGTGAAGGTCGAGCCCACGGAGGAGGCGAAGGCGGCGATGTACGCCCTCCCGAACTATGACGAGTACTCCTACCCGGTCTTCGGCCCGGGCAGCGGCGAGGCGATCCGCCTCGACGATGCGGAGCTCGGCCTGGACTGAGGATCTCCATCCGCTCCGGTTCCGGAGTGAGGAGGAACGTCCTCGTCTGACCCGAAGGGGGTCGACCACCGCTGGTGGTCGACCCCCTTCGTCGTCTGATCCTTGATATTCCGCGGAATTTGCGGCCCGACACGCCGACCCCGACGTGATTCGCGCCCGAGAATCGGGCACCATGAGGCAGTACAGGGAGACCGGGCAACCGGAGCGTCCGCGAGGACGGCCTCCCGTCAGTCCACGGTCATCACGACCAGGAACGGAGCAACACACATGAACAAGTCCGAGCTCGCCTCCGCCATCGCTGAGAAGGCCGGCCTCAACGGCACCCAGGCCTCCGCCGCGCTCACCGCGCTGCAGGAAGTCCTCATCGAGCAGGTCGCCAAGGGCGAGAAGGTCACCGTCCCGGGTCTCCTGACCCTCGAGCGCGTCGAGCGCTCGGAGCGCCAGGGCCGCAACCCGCAGACCGGTGAGGCCATGACGATCCCCGGTGGCTACGCCGCCAAGCTCACCGCCGGCAGCGCCCTGAAGTCCGCAGCCAAGGGCAAGTGACTCCCTGAGTCCCACGCCGAGGGCCCCGTCCGCATCGCGCGGACGGGGCCTCGCGCATGCCGGGCCGGTCGTGGCTGCAGCGGTGGCCGTGCCTGCCCGGAGAACGGTGTTGGATGGTGCCCATGAGCCCGAGCCCCGCGACCCGTCGCCCGCCGCTGAGACAGCGGGCCCTCGCCGTCGCGCTGGCGGTCGGGGGAGTGGCGCTGCTGATCAAGCCCGGCGTCCTGCTGATCAAGCTCCTCGGCCTGATCCTGCTCGCTTACGGGATCATCGGCCTGACTCGGCGATACCGGTTCGACACGACGGTCGTGGCCGTCCTTCTGCTGGTCGCGGCCGCCTACTTCGCCCTCGTGGCCCTCGGGCCGGCGCTCGGGTGGGACATCCCCTACGGGCCCCTGGACGTCCGCGGCGGGTGAGGGGCCACCGTCACTGATTTTGCGAGGGTGACCCGTGGCGGTATCGTTGACCGCTGTGTGTGGAGCCGTTGCTCCCGCATGTGTTCGACCGCCGCGCAGGCGGTGGTCGGAATCCCTCTCGCCGGGCAATCTCGAGCGGCCAACGGCCACCTCGGGGGAGTGCAGGGGAGAGCACCGGTCGCGACACGCCCGAGTACGGGGGTCGGGGCCGGCATCCAAGGAGTCCTGTCGGCACGGCCGCCGGGGCAGACAACATCACCACACGTACGGAGAACAGGTTGCCTACGATCAACCAGCTGGTGCGCAAGGGCCGGCAGGACAAGACGTCGAAGACGTCGACCCCTGCCCTCAAGGGCTCGCCGCAGCGCCGCGGTGTGTGCACTCGCGTGTACACGACCACCCCCAAGAAGCCGAACTCTGCCCTTCGGAAGGTCGCGCGCGTCAAGCTGACCTCGGGCATCGAGGTCACGGCTTACATCCCGGGCGTCGGCCACAACCTGCAGGAGCACTCGATCGTGCTCGTGCGTGGTGGTCGTGTGAAGGACCTCCCCGGCGTCCGTTACAAGATCATCCGCGGTTCGCTCGACACCCAGGGTGTCAAGGGTCGCCAGCAGGCCCGCAGCCGTTACGGCGCCAAGAAGGAGAAGAAGTAATGCCTCGCAAGGGTCCCGCCCCGAAGCGCCCCCTCGTCGTCGACCCGGTCTACGGTTCGCCGCTCGTGACGCAGCTCGTCAACAAGATTCTCCTGGACGGCAAGAAGTCGACCGCCGAGGCCATCGTCTACGGCGCCCTCGAGGGCGTCCGTGCGAAGACCGGCACCGACCCCGTGCAGACGCTCAAGCGCGCGCTCGAGAACGTCAAGCCCGCCCTTGAGGTCAAGTCCCGCCGCGTCGGTGGCGCGACCTACCAGGTCCCGATCGAGGTCAAGCCCGGTCGCGGCACCACCCTCTCCCTGCGTTGGCTCGTGGGCTACTCGCGTCAGCGTCGCGAGAAGACCATGACCGAGCGCCTCATGAACGAGATCCTCGACGCGAGCAACGGCCTCGGTGCCGCTGTCAAGCGTCGTGAGGACACCCACAAGATGGCCGAGTCCAACAAGGCCTTCGCGCACTACCGCTGGTGACAGCCGCCGGTGGCGGGTCGGGCACACGCTCGCCCGCCGCCGGCACCCACGTCGTCCGGGTTGCCCGGTCGGCCGAAGCAAGCACCATCCCCACGATCACGAGATGAGACAACAGACGTGGCACTCGACGTCCTGACGGACCTGACCAAGGTCCGCAACATCGGCATCATGGCGCACATCGACGCCGGCAAGACGACGACGACGGAGCGCATCCTCTTCTACACCGGCGTCAACCACAAGATCGGCGAGACCCACGACGGCGCCTCGACGACCGACTGGATGGAGCAGGAGAAGGAGCGCGGCATCACGATCACGTCTGCCGCCGTGACCTCTTTCTGGAACAACAACCAGATCAACATCATCGACACCCCCGGTCACGTGGACTTCACGGTCGAGGTCGAGCGCTCGCTGCGCGTCCTCGACGGCGCGGTCGCCGTCTTCGACGGCAAGGAGGGCGTCGAGCCCCAGTCCGAGACCGTGTGGCGCCAGGCCGACAAGTACGACGTCCCCCGCATCGCGTTCGTCAACAAGATGGACAAGCTGGGCGCGGACTTCTACTTCACCGTGCAGACCATCAAGGACCGCCTCGGAGCCGAGCCGCTGGTCATCCAGCTGCCGATCGGCGCGGAGAACGACTTCGTCGGCGTCATCGACCTCGTCGAGATGCGCGCGCTGGTGTGGCCGGGTGACGCCAAGGGTGACGTGACCATGGGCGCCAAGTACGAGGTCCAGGAGATCCCCGAGGACCTCAAGGCCAAGGCCGAGGAGTACCGCCACCACCTCATCGAGCGCGTCGCCGAGTCCGACGACGCCCTCATGGAGAAGTACCTCGGTGGCGAGGAGCTCACCGTCGCGGAGATCAAGGCCGGCATCCGCCAGCTCACCGTGACCTCGGAGCTCTACCCGATCCTCTGTGGCTCCGCCTTCAAGAACCGCGGCGTCCAGCCCATGCTCGACGCGGTCGTCGACTACCTCCCGTCCCCGCTGGACGTGCCCCCGATGGTGGGTCACAAGGCTGGCGACGAGACCGTCGAGATGACCCGCAAGCCGAGCCGTGACGAGCCGTTCTCGGCCCTGGCCTTCAAGGTCGCGGCGCACCCGTTCTTCGGCACGCTCACCTTCATCCGCGTCTACTCCGGGCGCATCGCCGCTGGCTCGCCGGTCGTCAACACGACCAAGGGCAAGAAGGAGCGCGTCGGCAAGCTCTTCCAGATGCACGCCAACAAGGAGAACCCGGTCGAGGAGGCCCTCGCGGGTCACATCTACGCCGCGATCGGCCTCAAGGACACGACCACCGGCGACACGCTGAGCGACCCCGACCAGCAGATCGTCCTCGAGTCCATGTCCTTCCCCGACCCGGTCATCCAGGTCGCCATCGAGCCGAAGACGAAGGGTGACCAGGAGAAGCTCTCCACGGCCATCCAGAAGCTCTCGGCCGAGGACCCGACCTTCCAGGTCCACCTCGACGAGGACACCGGCCAGACGATCATCGCCGGTATGGGCGAGCTCCACCTGGACATCCTCGTGGACCGCATGAAGCGCGAGTTCAAGGTCGAGGCGAACGTCGGCAAGCCGCAGGTCGCCTACCGCGAGACGATCCGTCGCACCGTGGAGAAGTTCGACTACACCCACAAGAAGCAGACGGGTGGCTCCGGCCAGTTCGCGAAGATCCAGATCAAGCTCGAGCCCCTGGACACCACGGAGTCCGGCGAGCTCTACGAGTTCGACAACAAGGTCACCGGTGGTCGCGTCCCGCGCGAGTACATCCCGTCGGTCGACGCCGGTATCCAGGACGCCATGCAGTACGGCGTGCTCGCGGGCTACCCGCTCGTGGGCATCAAGGCCACGCTGCTCGACGGCGCCTACCACGACGTCGACTCCTCGGAGATGGCGTTCAAGATCGCCGGCTCGATGGCGCTCAAGGAGGCCGTCCGCAAGGCCGACCCCGTGATCCTCGAGCCGATGATGGCCGTCGAGGTGCGTACGCCCGAGGAGTACATGGGCGACGTCATCGGCGACGTGAACGCGCGTCGTGGCCAGATCCAGTCCATGGAGGACGTCAGCGGTGCGAAGGTCGTTCGCGGCCTCGTCCCCCTGTCGGAGATGTTCGGTTACGTCGGCGACCTTCGGTCGAAGACCCAGGGCCGTGCCAACTACTCCATGGAGTTTGACTCCTACGCCGAGGTCCCCAAGGCTGTCGCGGAGGAGATCATCAAGAAGACCCGTGGTGAGTGAGCGGTAGAGTCCGCACACCCCCCACACGCACAACCCCAGTTCCACGCCACGTCCTGCCTGGTCGTTCGGCGTTACACAAGAGAGAGTCCTGAGGAGGACATCAAGTGGCGAAGGCAAAGTTCGAGCGGACCAAGCCGCACGTCAACATCGGCACCATTGGTCACATCGACCACGGTAAGACGACGCTGACGGCTGCTATCTCCAAGGTCCTGCACGACAAGTACCCGGACCTGAACCCCCAGTTCGCGTTCGATGACATCGACAAGGCTCCGGAAGAGAAGCAGCGCGGTATCACGATCTCGATCGCGCACATCGAGTACCAGACGGAGAAGCGTCACTACGCTCACGTCGACTGCCCCGGTCACGCTGACTACGTGAAGAACATGATCACGGGTGCGGCGCAGATGGACGGCGCGATCCTCGTGGTCGCGGCGACCGACGGCCCCATGCCGCAGACGAAGGAGCACGTCCTCCTGGCCCGCCAGGTCGGCGTTCCCTACATCGTCGTGGCGCTCAACAAGACCGACATGGTCGACGACGAGGAGATCCTCGAGCTCGTCGAGATGGAGGTTCGTGAGCTCCTCTCGTCCTACGAGTTCCCGGGCGACGACCTGCCGGTCGTGAAGGTCTCGGCGCTCAAGGCGCTCGAGGGCGACGCGAAGTGGGGCGAGTCCATCGTCGAGCTCATGGACGCGGTCGACGAGTCGATCCCCGAGCCGGAGCGCGACGTCGACAAGCCCTTCCTCATGCCCGTCGAGGACGTCTTCACGATCACCGGTCGTGGCACCGTCGTCACCGGCCGCATCGAGCGAGGCATCCTCAACGTCAACGAGGAGATCGAGATCGTCGGTATCAAGGAGACGTCCACCAAGACGACCGTCACCGGCATCGAGATGTTCCGCAAGCTCCTCGACGAGGGTCGCGCGGGCGAGAACGTGGGTCTGCTCCTCCGTGGCACCAAGCGCGAGGACGTCGAGCGCGGTCAGGTCATCGTGAAGCCGGGTTCCATCACCCCGCACACGAACTTCGAGGGCAACGTCTACATCCTCTCGAAGGACGAGGGCGGCCGTCACACGCCGTTCTACGACAACTACCGCCCCCAGTTCTACTTCCGTACGACGGATGTGACCGGTGTCGTGCACCTTCCCGAGGGTGTCGAGATGGTCATGCCGGGTGACAACACCGAGATGTCGGTCGAGCTCATCCAGCCCATCGCCATGGAAGAGGGCCTGAAGTTCGCCATCCGTGAGGGTGGCCGCACGGTCGGCGCCGGTCGCGTCACGAAGATCACCAAGTGACCTTCGCCTGACCCGCTGACACAGCACACAGGGCCCCGCAGCCACACGGCTGCGGGGCCCTGTGCCGTTCCCGCAGAGGGTGCGACGCGCCACCGGAAGGGGATTGCCGGCGACCGCCAGGGGGCGGTGCTAGGGCCGATTTGGTTCCTGGGCCAAACCTCTGGCACACTGTCACGGTTGCTTGAAAGAGCAGCACGTTGCGCGCGTCCCCCGATGCGCCGGCGGCTGCGCTCCCTGGTGAGAACGAATCGAACCGCGTGGAAGGTCACGCGGGGCGACACACCGGAGCCTCAAGTTCCGGCTCGGCCGGAGCAACGATCAATCCGAGGAATGCCTCTTGGCATGTCCTCGGGCCGCGGAGCGGGTGCGACACGCCCGACCGCGGGGGTCGGAGCTCAGACCGAACCACCACAGACCAGAAGCAAGAAGACGGCGAGAGAGAGACGTAACGGAGATGGCGGGACAGAAGATCCGCATCCGACTGAAGTCGTATGACCACGAGGTCATCGACAACTCGGCGCGCAAGATTGTCGACACGGTGACCCGTGCCGGTGCAACGGTTGTTGGCCCTGTGCCGCTGCCCACGGAGAAGAATGTCTTCGTGGTCATCCGTTCGCCCCACAAGTACAAGGACAGCCGCGAGCACTTCGAGATGCGCACCCACAAGCGCCTCATCGACATCATCGACCCGACGCCGAAGGCCGTCGACTCGCTGATGCGTCTCGACCTGCCGGCGGACGTCAACATCGAGATCAAGCTCTGAGGCAGGAGACATGACTACTACTGCTGCCAAGTCGGTCAAGGGTGTCCTCGGCCAGAAGCTCGGTATGACCCAGGTCTGGGACGAGGAGAACCGCCTCGTGCCGGTCACCGTCATCCAGGCTGGTCCCTGCGTCGTGACGCAGGTCCGCAACGCGGACGCCGACGGCTACGACGCGGTCCAGATCGCCTACGGTGCGATCGACCCGCGCAAGGTCAACAAGCCCATGACCGGTCACTTCGAGAAGGCCGGCGTCACGCCGCGCCGTCACCTCGTCGAGCTCCGCACCGCTGACGCGGCCGAGTACTCCCTGGGTCAGGAGGTGACCGTCGAGTCGTTCGAGTCCGGACAGACCATCGACGTCACCGGCACGACCAAGGGCAAGGGCTTCGCCGGTGTCATGAAGCGTCACGGCTTCCACGGTGTCAGCTCTTCGCACGGTGCCCACAAGAACCACCGCAAGCCGGGATCCATCGGCGGTTGCGCCACCCCCGGTCGCGTGTTCAAGGGCATGCGTATGGCGGGCCGCATGGGCGGCGTGCGCCAGACCACCCAGAACCTGACCATCCACGCCGTGGACGCCGAGAAGGGTCTGCTGCTCGTCAAGGGTGCCATCCCCGGCCCCCGCGGCGGCACGGTCCTGGTGCGCACGGCTGCCAAGGGAGCCTGACCATGCCGACCATTGACATCATCAGCCCCGCGGGTGCGAAGGCCGGCACGGTCGAGCTCCCCGCGGAGATCTTCGACGTGCAGACCAACGTTCCGTTGATCCACCAGGTCGTCGTCGCTCAGCTTGCTGCGGCGCGCCAGGGTACGCACTCGACCAAGACCCGCGGCGAGGTCCGCGGCGGTGGGCGCAAGCCTTACCGCCAGAAGGGCACCGGTCGCGCCCGCCAGGGTTCGACGCGCGCCCCGCAGTTCGCCGGTGGTGGCGTCGTCCACGGCCCGCAGCCGCGTGACTACTCGCAGCGCACGCCCAAGAAGATGAAGGCCGCTGCCCTGCGCGGCGCCCTCTCCGACCGGGCGCGCCACGGTCGCATCCACGTGCTGTCGGCTCTCGTCGACGGCGACACGATCTCGACCAAGGCCGTCGCCAGCGTCCTGGGTGGACTGACCGAGCGCAAGAATCTGCTCGTCGTCCTCCAGCGCAACGACGACGTCGCGATCAAGTCGGTGCGCAACCTGGCCGACGTCCACGTCCTGTGGGTCGACCAGCTCAACACCTACGACGTCCTGTGCGCCGACGACGTGGTCTTCACCGAGGGTGCGCTCAACACGTTCCTCGCCGGCCCGTCCTCCATCCCGACCGCTCCGGTCGAGGTCGTCACGGACGCTCCGGCCGCCCAGAGCACCGACGAGGAGGGCTCCAAGTGAGCACTACCGCCAAGGACCCGCGCGACATCCTGCTCGCGCCGGTCGTGTCCGAGAAGTCCTACAGCCTGCTCGACGAGGGGAAGTACACCTTCCTCGTCGACCCGCGGGCCAACAAGACCGAGATCAAGATCGCCGTTGAGTCGATCTTCAAGGTCAAGGTTGACTCCGTCCACACCCTGAACCGTGTCGGCAAGTCCCGTCGCACGAAGTTCGGTGTGGGCAAGCGCAAGGACACCAAGCGCGCGATCGTCACCCTCCGCGAGGGCTCGATCGACATCTTCGGTAGCCAGGCCTGACCGGGGATTGAGAAGAGGAATCTGAAGCATGGGTATCCGTAAGTACAAGCCGACCACACCGGGTCGTCGCGGCAGTTCTGTCGCCGACTTCGTCGAGGTCACGCGCTCGACCCCCGAGAAGTCGTTGGTCAAGCCGCTCACCAAGTCCGGTGGCCGCAACTCCAACGGCCGTATCACCACGCGCCACATCGGTGGTGGCCACAAGCGCGCCTACCGCGTGATCGACTTCCGTCGTCACGACAAGGACGGCGTGCCGGCGAAGGTCGCTCACATCGAGTACGACCCGAACCGCACCGCCCGCATCGCGCTTCTGCACTACGCCGATGGCGAGAAGCGCTACATCCTGGCGCCGAACAAGCTCAAGCAGGGCGACCCGATCGAGAACGGCCCCGCGGCCGACATCAAGCCGGGCAACTCGCTCCCGCTGCGCAACATCCCCGTGGGTACGGTCATCCACGCCGTCGAGCTCCGCCCCGGTGGCGGCGCGAAGATCGCCCGGTCCGCCGGCGTTCGCGTCCAGCTCGTCGCCAAGGAGGGCCCCTACGCCCAGCTGCGTCTGCCCTCGGGTGAGATCCGCAACGTCGACGTCCGCTGCCGCGCCACGATCGGCGAGGTCGGCAACGCCGAGCAGTCCAACATCAACTGGGGCAAGGCCGGCCGTATGCGCTGGAAGGGCAAGCGCCCGACCGTCCGCGGTGTCGCGATGAACCCGGTCGACCACCCGCACGGTGGTGGTGAGGGTAAGACCTCTGGTGGTCGTCACCCTGTGTCGCCGTGGGGTCAGGCCGAGGGCCGCACCCGTCGCCCCGGCAAGGCCAGCGACAAGTTGATCGTCCGCCGTCGCCGCACCGGCAAGAAGCGCTGAGAAGGAGCCTGAGCAATGCCTCGTAGCCTGAAGAAGGGCCCCTTCATCGACGACCACCTCCAGAAGAAGGTGGACGTCCAGAACGAAGCGGGTACCAAGACCGTCATCAAGACCTGGTCGCGCCGTTCGGTCATCAGCCCGGACATGCTCGGCCACACGTTCGCCGTGCACGACGGCCGCAAGCACGTCCCGGTGTTCGTCACCGAGTCGATGGTTGGCCACAAGCTCGGTGAGTTCGCACCGACCCGCACGTTCAAGGGTCACGTGAAGGACGACAAGAAGGGGCGTCGTCGCTGATGACCGCCACCGACACCACTGAGAAGGACATCGTGATGGAAGCCAAGGCGCAGGCGCGCTTCCTTCGTGTGACGCCGCAGAAGGCCCGTCGCGTCGTGGACACCGTCCGCGGCAAGAAGGCCACCGACGCCGTCGCCGTGCTCCGGTTCGCCCCCCAGGGTGCGGCCGAGCCGGTGCGCAAGCTCGTCGAGAGCGCGATCGCCAACGCCCGGGTCAAGGCCGACAAGGCCTCCGAGCCGTTCAACGAGGGCGACCTCGTCATCACGGCGGCCTTCGTCGACGAAGGCCCCACCATGAAGCGTTTCCGTCCGCGTGCCCAGGGCCGCGCCGGTCGCATCAACAAGCGCACGAGCCACATCACCATCGTCGTGGCTCCGAAGGCCGCGAAGGGAGGAACCCGCTGATGGGTCAGAAGATCAACCCGCACGGTTTCCGTCTGGGCATCACCACGGACCACAAGAGCCGCTGGTTCGCCGACTCCACGAAGGAGGGGCAGCGTTACCGCGACTACGTCAAGGAGGACGTTGCCATCCGCAAGCTCATGTCCACGGGCATGGAGCGAGCCGGCATCTCCAAGGTCGAGATCGAGCGCACCCGTGACCGTGTCCGCGTGGACATCCACACGGCGCGTCCCGGCATCGTCATCGGTCGTCGCGGCGCCGAGGCGGACCGCATCCGCGGCGAGCTCGAGAAGCTCACCGGCAAGCAGGTCCAGCTGAACATCCTCGAGGTCAAGAACCCCGAGATCGACTCCCAGCTGGTCGCCCAGGGGATCGCCGAGCAGCTCGCTGCCCGTGTGACCTTCCGTCGCGCCATGCGCAAGGGGATCCAGTCCTCGCTGCGCGCCGGCGCCAAGGGCATCCGCATCCAGTGCTCCGGTCGTCTCGGCGGCGCCGAGATGTCCCGCTCGGAGTTCTACCGCGAGGGTCGCGTGCCGCTGCACACCCTTCGCGCGAACATCGACTACGGCTTCTACGAGGCCCGCACCACCTTCGGCCGCATCGGCGTGAAGGTCTGGATCTACAAGGGCGACATGACGGAGAAGGAGTTCGCCGCTCAGCAGGCGACCGCCTCCCGTCCCGGCCGCGGCCCGCGCCGCGACCGTGACGACCGTCCGGCCCGTGCCCGTCGCACCGACCGTGGCAACGGCCCGGCCGGCGCGCCCGCGAACGACGCTCCTGCTGCGGAGGCTCCGGCCGCCGCCGCGGCGAGCACTGAGGGAGAGCAGTCCTGATGTTGATTCCTCGTCGAGTCAAGCACCGCAAGCAGCACCACCCCGGCCGTTCCGGGATGGCCAAGGGCGGCACCACGATCGCCTTCGGTGACTACGGCATGCAGGCCCTGGAGCCGGCATACGTGACGAACCGGCAGATCGAGGCCGCGCGTATTGCGATGACCCGTTACATGAAGCGTGGCGGCAAGGTGTGGATCAACATCTACCCCGACCGTCCGCTGACCAAGAAGCCCGCCGAGACCCGCATGGGTTCCGGTAAGGGTTCCCCCGAGTGGTGGGTGGCGAACGTCAAGCCCGGCCGCGTCATGTTCGAGATCTCTGGCGTCTCCGAGGACGTTGCGCGTGAAGCGCTTCGCCTGGCGATGCACAAGCTGCCGATGAAGTGCCGCTTCATTGCGCGTGAAGGTGGTGACATCTGATGGCAGTCGGATCCAAGGACCTGACCTCCAAGGAGATCCGTGGTCTCGACGACGAGCGTCTCGTCGACGAGCTGCGCAAGGCGAAGGAGGAGCTGTTCAACCTCCGCTTCCAGTCCGCCACCGGACAGCTCGAGAACAACGGCCGTCTGCGCGCCGTCCGCAAGGACATCGCCCGGATCTACACCGAGATGCGTGAGCGCGAGCTCGGCATCGGCACGGAGGCCTGAGCATGAGCGACAACACCAAGGAAGAGACTGTGGAGACCCACGACCGCAACTACCGCAAGACCCGCCAGGGTTACGTGGTCAGCGACAAGATGGACAAGACCGTCGTCGTCGAGGTCGAGGACCGCGTCAAGCACGCGCTCTACGGCAAGGTCATGCGCAAGAGCCACAAGGTCAAGGCGCACGACGAGCAGAACAGCGCTGGCATCGGCGACCGCGTCCTCATCATGGAGACGCGTCCCCTCTCGGCCACGAAGCGCTGGCGCCTCGTCGAGATCCTCGAGAAGGCCAAGTAAGCCTCTCCGGCCCCCGCCTCCCGGGGCCCCGCAAGGGTCCCGGGCGGCACACAGACCACAGTAGTTCGGCCAGGCTCGTGCCACGGCGCGAGAACCAGCACGACGACAGGAGTTAGACAGTGATCCAGCAGGAGTCGCGACTGCGTGTCGCCGACAACACCGGTGCCAAGGAGATCCTTTGCATCCGCGTGCTCGGCGGCTCGGGTCGTCGGTATGCCGGTATCGGCGACACGATCGTCGCCACCGTCAAGGACGCCATCCCCGGCGGCAACGTCAAGAAGGGCGATGTCGTCAAGGCGGTCATCGTCCGGACGAAGAAGGAGCGTCGACGCGTCGACGGTTCCTACATCAAGTTCGACGAGAACGCGGCCGTCATCCTCAAGACGGATGGTGACCCGCGTGGCACGCGCATCTTCGGCCCGGTGGGCCGCGAGCTGCGCGACAAGAAGTTCATGAAGATCATCTCGCTGGCACCGGAGGTGCTCTGATCATGGCTCGCATGAAGATCAAGAAGGGTGACCTGGTCCAGGTCCTCACGGGCAAGGACAAGTCCAAGCAGGGCAAGGTCATCTCCGTCAACACGGAGACGCAGCGCGTCGTCGTGGAGGGCATCAACCGCGTCACCCGCCACACCAAGGCCGGCGTCGGCGGCCAGGCCGGTGGCCTGGTCGTGCAGGAGGCCCCGATCCACGTGAGCAACGTGGCCGTGGTCGACCCGACCGACAACAAGCCGACCCGCATCAAGACGCGCGTCGAGCAGGTCGAGCGCGACGGTCGCAGCAAGAACAGCCGCGTCCGCGTTGCGGCTCGCTCGGGTAAGGACCTCTGAGATGACTGACACCGCCACCAAGCCCCGCCTCCAGCAGCGCTACCTGGACGAGATCAAGGGCAACCTGCAGAGCGAGTTCAACTTCGCGAACGTCATGCAGGTCCCCGGCGTCGTCAAGGTCGTCGTCAACATGGGTGTCGGCGACGCGGCCAAGGACAGCAAGCTGATCGAGGGCGCCATCCGCGACCTCACGGCCATCACCGGCCAGAAGCCCGCCGTCACCAAGGCCCGCAAGTCCATCGCACAGTTCAAGCTGCGCGAGGGCATGCCGATCGGTTGCCACACCACCCTCCGGGGTGACCGCATGTGGGAGTTCCTCGACCGTCTCGTGACGATCGCCCTCCCGCGCATCCGTGACTTCCGCGGCCTGTCCCCGAAGCAGTTCGACGGTCGTGGCAACTACACGTTCGGTCTCAACGAGCAGTCGATGTTCCACGAGATCGACCAGGACAAGACCGACCGCGTGCGTGGCATGGACATCACCGTCGTGACCACGGCCACCACCGACGACGAGGGTCGCGCCCTGCTCAAGCAGCTCGGCTTCCCCTTCAAGGAGAACTGACATGGCCAAGACCGCCCTGATCAACAAGGCCAACAAGAAGCCGAAGTTCAAGGTCCGCGCCTACACCCGCTGCCAGCGTTGCGGCCGACCGCACTCGGTCTACCGCAAGTTCGGCCTGTGCCGCATCTGCCTTCGCGAGATGGCACACCGCGGTGAGCTCCCGGGCATCACCAAGTCCAGCTGGTAAGAGCCTCGGCTTTTTGCACGACCGCGGACGCCGCCGGCGCCCCGCACACTCCACGAACCGTTCTACATCGAAGGTCGCTCCGGTCACCGGAGTGAAACCGCGGTGAGAGAGGGCAGGCAAGCCCATGACCATGACCGACCCGATTGCGGACATGCTGACCCGCGTCCGGAACGCCAACTCGGCGCACCACGACGAGGTCTCCATGCCGTTCTCCAAGCTCAAGTCCCACATCGCCGAGATTCTCCAGGCCGAGGGCTACATCGCCTCCTGGAGCGTCGAGGACGCCGAGGTCGGCAAGACGCTGACCATCGAGCTCAAGTACGGCCCGAACCGTGAGCGTTCCATCGCCGGTGTTCGCCGTGTCTCCAAGCCCGGTCTGCGCGTCTACGCGAAGTCCACGAGCCTCCCCAAGGTGCTCGGTGGCCTTGGTGTCGCGATCATTTCCACGTCGTCCGGTCTGCTGACCGACAAGCAGGCGGCCAACAAGGGTGTGGGTGGGGAAGTCCTCGCCTACGTCTGGTAAGGGGAAACAGAGATGTCGCGCATTGGACGTCTTCCGGTTGGCATCCCCTCGGGTGTCGACATCGCCATCGAGGGCCAGACCGTCAAGGTCAAGGGCCCCAAGGGCGAGCTGAGCCACGTCGTGGCGACGCCGATCACGGTCGAGAAGGGCGAGGACGGCATCGTCGTCTCGCGTCCCGACGACCACCGTGACTCGCGCGCGCTGCACGGCCTGACGCGCTCGCTCATCAACAACATGGTCCTCGGGGTCACCGAGGGCTACGTCAAGAAGCTCGAGATCCACGGCACGGGTTACCGCGTGGCCAACAAGGGCGGGAACCTCGAGTTCGCGCTCGGCTACAGCCACTCGATCACCGTCGAGCCCCCGCAGGGGATCTCCTTCGCGGTCGAGAACCCCACGCGGTTCTCGGTCCAGGGTATTGACAAGCAGCTCGTCGGCGAGGTCGCCGCAAACATCCGCAAGCTGCGCAAGCCTGACCC
Source organism: Janibacter zhaoxuefangae (assembly GCF_050271985.1). GTDB lineage: Bacteria > Actinomycetota > Actinomycetes > Actinomycetales > Dermatophilaceae. The sequence continues at coordinate 547,378 of NZ_CP189849.1, forward strand.
GTACAAGGGCAAGGGTGTGCGGTACGAGGGTGAACAGATCCGTCGCAAGGTCGGAAAGGCTGGTAAGTAAGCCATGGCAATGATTGTCAAGCGCGCCAAGGGCAAGAGCGCCGCTCGCGGTCGTCGCCACCTGCGCGTCCGCAAGCGGGTCAACGGCACCGCGGCTCGTCCGCGTCTGGTCGTCTCCCGTTCGTCCCGCCACGTCTTCGTCCAGGTCGTCGACGACACCCTCGGCAAGACCGTGGCCTCTGCCTCCACCATGGAGGTCGACGTCCGCTCCTTCGAGGGTGACAAGACGGCCAAGGCGAAGAAGGTCGGCGAGCTCGTCGCCCAGCGCGCCAAGGACGCCGGTGTCGAGGCCGTCGTGTTCGACCGTGGCGGCAACCGCTACCACGGTCGCGTCGCGGCCATCGCCGAGGGCGCCCGCGAAGGTGGGCTGTCCCTGTGACCAACCTGACCGCAGTTGAAATGAGGAACATCTGATGCCCGGACCCCAGCGTCGAGGCACTGGTGCCGCTGGCGGCGACTCCGCGCGCGGTGACCGCAGCAACAACAACGACCGCCGCGGCGGCCGTGACAACGCCCGTGGTGGTGACCGACAGGAGTCTCAGTACATCGAGCGCGTCGTGACCATCAACCGCGTGTCGAAGGTCGTCAAGGGTGGTCGTCGCTTCAGCTTCACCGCCCTCGTGGTCGTCGGCGACGGTGACGGCACCGTGGGTGTCGGCTACGGCAAGGCCAAGGAGGTGCCCGCGGCGATCGCCAAGGGTGTCGAGGAGGCCAAGAAGTCCTTCTTCAAGGTCCCGCGCATCCAGGGCACCATCGTCCACCCCGTCCAGGGTGAGGCGGCGGCCGGCGTCGTCATGCTCCGTCCGGCGTCGCCGGGTACCGGTGTCATCGCCGGTGGTCCCGTCCGCGCCGTGCTCGAGTGCGCCGGTATCCACGACGTCCTGTCCAAGTCGCTCGGCTCCGACAACGCGATCAACATCGTCCATGCGACGGTCCAGGCCCTTCGGGAGCTGGAGCGTCCCGAGGAGGTTGCCGCGCGTCGCGGTCTGCCCGTGGACCAGGTGGCTCCGGCCGCCATGCTCCGCGCGCAGGCTCAGGGCATCGCCGACAAGCAGAAGGCAGGTGCGTGATGGCCCGTCTCAAGGTGACCCAGACCCGTTCCGAGATCGGCGGCAAGCAGAACCAGCGTGACACGCTGCGCAGCCTCGGTCTGAAGCGCATTGGCGACGTCGTCGTCAAGGAGGACCGTCCCGAGATCCGCGGGATGGTCAAGACGGTCACGCACCTCGTGTCCGTCGAGGAGGTTGACTGACATGGCTGACGAGGCCAAGAACACCGGCGAGGCCGCCGAGCGCGGTCACGCCCTCAAGGTGCACCACCTGCGTCCCGCCCCGGGAGCCAAGACCGCCAAGACCCGTGTGGGTCGCGGTGAGGGCTCGAAGGGCAAGACGGCCGGTCGTGGCACCAAGGGCACGAAGGCGCGCTACCAGGTGCCTGCGGGCTTCGAGGGTGGCCAGACGCCGCTCCACATGCGGATGCCCAAGCTCCGCGGCTTCAAGAACCCCTTCAAGACCGAGTACCAGGTCGTGAACCTCGACAAGATCGGCGCGCTCTTCCCGCAGGGTGGGGACGTCACGGTCGAGGACCTGGTCGCCAAGGGCGCCGTTCGCGGTGGCCACCTGGTCAAGGTCCTGGGCACGGGCGAGATCACCGTTAAGGTCAACGTGACCGTCGACGCGTTCTCCGCCAGCGCCAAGGAGAAGATCGAGGCCGCTGGCGGCTCGATCGCCTCCGCCTGATCCACGTCACGGCGCCCCAGGGCGATTCCCGCAAGGGAAGCCCCTGGGGCGCCGTCGTCGTTCGCCACCACGACCCGGGGACGGACTCGGCCGATCGGCGGGGTATCTTTCTCAGGATCGTGTCCACACGCACTGCGGCTCACCCGTGCCGCAACTTTCTGGAGGACCAGTGCTCTCAGCTTTCGGCCGCGCGTTCCGGACGCCGGACCTGCGGAACAAGCTGCTGTTCACGCTGGGGATCATTGCGCTGTTCCGACTGGGCAGCCACATCCCCACGCCCGGCATCAGTTACACGGCGGTGCAGAAGTGCATCGAGGCCGCCCCGACGGGGACGAGCTTCCTGGGCCTGGCCAACCTCTTCAGTGGCGGTGCGCTCCTCCAACTCTCGATCTTCGCGCTCGGGATCATGCCGTACATCACGGCGAGCATCATCGTGCAGCTCCTCACCGTGGTCATCCCGCGGTTCGAGGCCCTCAAGAAGGAGGGCTCGCAGGGGCAGGCCAAGATGACGCAGTACACGCGCTACCTCACCATCGCGCTGGCCGTGCTGCAGTCCTCGACGCTGATCACCTTCGCGCAGAACCCGCAGAACCTCTTCGGTCCGGGCTGCACGGACATCATGACCAACCACGGCCTCCCGACGATCATCATCATGGTCCTGACCATGACGGCCGGCACCGGCCTCGTCATGTGGCTCGGTGAGCTCGTCACGGACAAGGGCGTCGGCAACGGGATGTCGCTGCTGATCTTCACGTCCATCGCGTCCTCCTTCCCGGGCTCCCTCTGGGCGATCCAGCAGAAGGACGGACGGTGGGACATCTTCCTGCTCGTCATCCTGATCGGTCTGATGACCATCGCCGTGGTCGTCTTCATCGAGCAGTCGCAGCGACGCATCCCGGTGCAGTACGCCAAGCGCATGGTTGGCCGGCAGATGTACGGCGGCACGTCGACGTACATCCCGATCAAGGTCAACATGGCCAACGTGATCCCGGTCATCTTCGCGGCCTCGATGCTGGCGCTGCCGCAGATGATGTCCCAGTTCAGTCGTGACCCGCTGGGCAACAACCCGGCCTGGGTGGACTGGATCGACGCACACCTGACCCAGGGCAACAGCCCCGTCTACATGGCCGTCTACACCGCCATGATCCTCTTCTTCACCTTCTTCTACGTGTCCATCACGTTCGACCCCAACGAGGTCGCGGACAACATGAAGAAGTACGGAGGCTTCATCCCAGGAATTCGCGCCGGGCGACCCACGGCCGAGTACCTGAGGTACGTCATCACCCGCGTCACTGTCGTCGGGGCGATCTACCTCGCGATCATCTCGCTCATTCCGCTCATCGCGCTGGTCCTCGTGGGGGCCGACCAGAACTTCCCCTTCGGCGGCACGTCGATCCTCATCGTCGTGGGTGTCGGTCTGGAGACGGTGAAGCAGATCGAGTCCCAGCTCCAGCAACGACACTACGAAGGGTTCCTCCGCTGATGCGTCTCATCATCTTCGGCCCCCCCGGGGCCGGTAAGGGCACTCAGGCCAGCCGGATCGCCGAGCGATACTCCATCCCGGCGATCTCCACCGGTGACATCTTCCGCGCCAACATCAAGAACGAGACGCCTCTGGGACTCCAGGTCAAGGAGATCACGGCGTCCGGCGGCTACGTGTCCGACGAGATCACCAACGAGATCGTCGCGAACCGCCTCCGTGAGGACGACGCGCTCCAGGGCTTCCTGCTGGACGGGTACCCGCGTACCGAGGCCCAGGTGGCCGCGCTCGACGAGATGCTCGGCGAGACGCCGATCGACGGCGTGCTGATGCTCACCGTCGACGAGGAGGAGCTCGTCTCCCGCCTCACCAAGCGTGCCGAGACCGAGGGCCGGGCGGACGACACCGAAGAGGTCATCCGTGAGCGCCAGGCGATCTACCGCCGCGAGACCGAGCCGCTGGCGGAGTTCTTCCGTGGCCGCGGCCGGCTCGTCGAGGTCGACGGCATGGGTGACGTCGACGACGTCACCGCGCGCATCTTCCTCGCGCTCGACGGCCTCCAGGGCTGATGGGCCTCTTCGGCCGCGAACGGCTCGAGCTCAAGTCGGACGAGCAGCTGCTCCGCATGCGCGTGGCGGGCCTGCTCGTCGGACAGACCCTCGAGCTGCTCGCGGCCGAGGTCCGTCCCGGGATGACCACCCTGGACCTGGACACCCTCGCGGAGGCACACATCCGCGACAACGGCGGCATCCCCAACTTCCAGCTCGTCCCCGGCTACTCGCACACGCTCTGCACGAGCGTCAACGACGAGATCGTCCACGGCATCCCGTCGGCGACCAAGGTGCTGCGCGAAGGGGACCTGCTCTCCATCGACTGCGGCGCCGAGGTGGCCGGTTGGAACGGTGACGCCGCGCTCAGCCTCGTCGTCGGTGGGCCCGAGGCGGGGCGCCCGGAGGACCTGGCGTTGATCGCCGCCACCGAGGCCAGCGCGTGGGCCGGCATCGCCGCGCTGCGCGACGGGCGTGGGCTCTATGACGTGGGCGCCGCCGTCGAGGACAGCATCGTCGCGTCGGGGGAGCGGGACGGCCGCGAGTACGGCATCGTCGAGGACTATGTCGGCCACGGCATCGGGCGGGAGATGCACATGGACCCGCAGGTGCCCAACTACCGCGTCCAGGGCAAGGGCCCGACCGTCCGCCCGGGCGCGACGGTCTGCATCGAACCGATGGTCACCCTCGGCGATCAGGCCAACCATGTGCTGGCCGACGACTGGACCGTCTCCACGGACGACGGGGCCCGGGCGGCGCACTGGGAGCACTCCGTGGCCGTGACGCGTGGGGGCCTGTGGGTGCTGACCGCCGTCGACGGGGGAGCGGCGGGACTCGCCGCCGCCGGCGCGACCTTCGCCCCTCTCTCCTGAGCGATTTCGCCCGCAGGTGTCCCATCCCTTAGGATGGGTCGTCGGTCTCGTGTGCCTCGGCATGCGCGACCGGTTCCGGTTGCCTCCATTCAGGAGCCAGCCACAACGGATTGAGAGGGTATGGCCAAGAAGGACGGTGTCATCGAGGTCGAGGGCACGATCGTTGAGGCGCTCCCGAACGCAATGTTCCGGGTTGAGCTCACCAACGGTCACAAGGTTCTCGCCCACATTTCGGGCAAGATGCGTCAGCACTACATCCGGATCCTCCCCGAGGACCGGGTCGTGGTTGAACTGAGCCCGTACGACCTGACCCGCGGCCGCATCGTCTTCCGCTACCGCTGATCCGTGCTCCCGGCTTGCCGGGAGGACAGTCCGCCTTGCGTCATGCCGGGTGGATGCAGCACAGCAGGACCCGTCACCCGATCCTGGGACGGCGGGACGGATCTGACAGACAGCAGAGGCAATGAAGGTTCAGCCGAGCGTCAAGAAGATCTGCGACAAGTGCAAGGTGATCCGCCGCAACGGTCGGGTCATGGTGATCTGCGAGAACCCGCGCCACAAGCAGCGCCAGGGCTGATCGCAGGCCACCGGGCGACCGACTCGTCGGCCGCCATGCACGGCTCGTAGACCTTCGAGCACAACGCACGACAACACGAATACGCAGTACCCGGCCCCCGTCAGAACGGCGGGACGTCACCCTCGGCCCGGAGGCCGAGGACCGGGTCCCACGCACCATGGCGTGCGGATCACCCCGGATCGGTACTGCACCAGACCTCCGGTTGAAAGAAAAGGAACCCAGACAAGATGGCACGTCTTGTTGGAGTGGACCTCCCGCGTGACAAGCGCGTGGAGATCGCACTGACCTACATCTTCGGTGTGGGCCGGACGACGTCGAAGGCTGCTCTCGCGGCCACCGGCATCGAGCCGAGCACGCGCGTGAAGGACCTGGGGGACGACCAGCTCGTCGCCCTCCGTGACTACCTCGAGGCCAACCACAAGATGGAGGGTGACCTCCGTCGCGAGGTCCAGGCCGACATCCGCCGCAAGGTCGAGATCGGCTCCTACGAGGGCATCCGTCACCGTCGCGGTCTGCCCGTGCGCGGTCAGCGCACCCAGACCAACGCTCGTACCCGCAAGGGCCCGAAGCGCACCGTGGCCGGCAAGAAGAAGGCCGGCAAGTAGTCATCGCCGCGGACCGGTCCCCTTCGTGGGTGACCACCGCCGTGTGACCGCACGCCTCACGTCGAAGAACTAGTAGGAGAAACATGCCTCCCAAGACCAGGACCGGCGCCAAGGTGCGCCGCAAGGTCAAGAAGAACGTTGCTGTGGGTCAGGCCCACATCAAGAGCACGTTCAACAACACGATCATCAGCATCACGGACCCCACCGGCGCCGTCATCTCCTGGGCCTCTGCTGGCCAGGTCGGCTTCAAGGGTTCCCGCAAGTCCACCCCGTACGCCGCTCAGATGGCCGCCGAGGCCGCCGCACGTCGCGCCATGGAGCACGGCATGCGCAAGGTCGACGTCTTCGTCAAGGGCCCGGGTTCCGGTCGTGAGACCGCCATCCGTTCCCTGACCGCTGCCGGCCTCGAGGTCGGTGCGATCCAGGACGTCACGCCCTCGCCGCACAACGGTGTCCGCCCGCCCAAGCGCCGTCGCGTCTGAGAATCGGGAGATATAGACAATGGCTCGTTACACCGGCCCCATCACCAAGAAGTCCCGTCGCCTCAAGCTCGACCTCGTCGGCGGCGACAAGAACTTCGAGCTCCGTCCCTTCCCCCCGGGCCAGCACGGCCGTCGGCGGATCCAGGAGAAGGAGTACCTGACCCAGCTGCAGGAGAAGCAGAAGGCTCGCTTCACCTACGGCGTCATGGAGAAGCAGTTCGTCCGCTACTACAAGGAAGCGGCGAACCGCCCCGGCCAGACCGGCCACAACCTGATGATCATCCTCGAGTCGCGACTCGACAACGTCATCTACCGCGCCGGTCTCGCTCGCACCCGTCGTCACGCGCGTCAGCTCGTCACGCACGGCCACTTCGAGGTCAACGGCACGCGCGTCGACGTCCCCAGCTACCGCGTCGAGAAGTTCGACATCATCACGGTGCGCAAGCAGTCCGTGGAGAGCTTCCCGATCAAGCTGGCTCGTGAGACGTTCGGCGAGCGCCCCACCCCGGCCTGGTTCCAGGTCGTCCCGGGTTCGCTGCAGGTGCTCATCCACCAGCTGCCGACCCGCGAGCAGATCGACACGCCGCTCACCGAGCAGCTCATCGTCGAGTACTACTCGAAGAACTGATCCACCACCGTCGTGGGTGGCGACATCGCGTCGCCACCCACGACGAGTGCCGGGCCAGGTCGCGGACAGAGCCGACCTGACCGCCGGGTCATGACCGGCAGCATTCACGAGGCGTCATATAGCGGTCGCCCGTGGGAAGGATTGACACCGTGCTCATCGCACAGCGCCCCACCCTCAGCGAAGAGGTCATTGCGGACAACCGCAGCCGCTTCGTCATCGAGCCCCTCGAGCCCGGCTTCGGCTACACGCTCGGCAACTCGCTTCGCCGCACGCTCCTCTCGAGCATCCCCGGCGCGGCCACCACGAGCATCCGCGTCGACGGCGTGCTCCACGAGTTCTCCACGATCCCCGGGGTCAAGGAGGACGTCACCGAGATCATCCTCAACATCAAGGGTCTGGTCGTCTCCTCGGAGAACGACGAGCCCGTCGTGATGTACCTGCGCAAGCAGGGTGCCGGCGCCGTCACGGCCGCCGACATCGCCCCGCCGGCCGGCGTCGAGATCCACAACCCGGACCTCTACATCGCCACGCTCAACGACAAGGGCTCCATCGAGATGGAGCTGACGGTCGAGCGCGGTCGCGGCTACGTCTCCGCGGCGCAGAACAAGTCCGGCGACCAGGAGATCGGCCGCATCCCGGTCGACTCCATCTACTCGCCGGTCCTCGCCGTCACCTACAAGGTCGAGGCGACCCGTGTCGAGCAGCGCACGGACTTCGACCGGCTCGTGGTCGACGTCGAGACCAAGAACGCGATCGCCCCGCGCGATGCCATGGCCTCGGCCGGCAAGACCCTCGTCGAGCTCTTCGGCCTGGCGCGCGAGCTCAACGTCGAGGCGGAGGGCATCGACATGGGCCCGTCCCCGACGGATGCCGCCCTCGCCGCAGACCTTGCCCTGCCCATCGAGGACCTCGACCTCACGGTCCGTTCCTACAACTGCCTCAAGCGCGAGGGCATCCACTCCGTGGGTGAGCTCGTCGGTCGCAGCGAGGCGGACCTGCTCGACATCCGCAACTTCGGTGCGAAGTCGATCGATGAGGTCAAGGCCAAGCTCCACGAGATGGGCCTCGCGCTCAAGGACAGCCCGCCCGGGTTCGACCCGAGCGCCATCATCGCCAACTACGGCGACGACTATGACGAGTCGGGGGACGACGACCAGTCGTTCGCCGAGGACGAGCAGCTCTGACCCACTAGAACTCATGGCCCACACCGCCGGGTGAACCCCGGGAGATCGGTGAGGTCAGACCTTCAAGGAGAAACACAATGCCTACCCCCACCAAGGGTCCCCGTCTCGGAGGCGGGCCGGCGCACGAGCGCCTCATGCTCGCCAACCTGGCCCAGTCGCTCTTCGAGCACGACTCGATCACGACGACGCAGGCCAAGGCCAAGCGCCTTCGCCCGCTCGCCGAGCGCCTGATCACCTTCGCCAAGCGCGGTGACCTGCACGCGCGTCGTCGCGTGATGACGGTCGTCCGTGACAAGGGTGTCGTCCACCGCCTCTTCGTCGAGATCGCGCCCGACATGGCCGAGCGCGAGGGTGGCTACACCCGCATCACGAAGATTGCCCCGCGCAAGGGCGACAACGCCCCCATGGCGGTCATCGAGCTCGTCCGCGAGCCCGTCGCCAAGAAGGCCACCGTCAAGGAGGCCACCGCGGCCACCAAGCGTGCGGCCAAGGACGCCGAGGCCGCGCCGGCTGCCGAGGAGGCCCCCGCCACCGAGCCCGCGACGCTCGTCGACGCGGACGCTGCTGCGGACACCGACGCTGCTGCTGCGACCGACGCCACCGAGGGCACGGAGGCCGCTGCGGCCGTCGAGCTCCCCGAGGGCGCTGTCGCCGCGACGGCCGACGGCTCCGCTCCCGAGGGTTACCCGATCAAGGGCAACGCCGACTCGGGCAAGTACCACGAGCCCGACGGCCAGTGGTACGACGCCACGGTCGCCGAGTTCTGGTTCGCCTCCGCGGAGGACGCCGAGAAGGCCGGTTTCACGAAGGCCGGCGGCGGCAACTGATCGCCGTCCCTGCTGATCGAGAGCCGCTCACCCTCACGGGTGGGCGGCTCTCGTCGTGCCACTAGGGTGCAGCCATGCCCGCCGACCAGCCCGTCCCCGAGGGACGCCCGATGCGGCTGCGTCTCGACCTCGCGTACGACGGCACCGAGTTCTCCGGTTGGGCGGCGCAGCCGGGTCTGCGGACGGTCGAAGGGGAGTTGTCCCAGGCCCTGACGAGGCTGCTGCGAGCCCCGGAGCCCATCCGGGTGACCGTCGCTGGTCGCACCGACGCCGGGGTCCACGCCCGCGGACAGGTCGTGCACGCCGACGTCGATCCGCTCGCGTGGTCGGCCGTTCCCGGCCGGTCCGATCGTCCGCCGCCGGAGGCCGCCGTCAGTCGGCTCAACGGCATCCTGCCCGCCGACATCGTGGTGCGCCGCTGCGCGCCCGCCCCCGAGGGGTTCGACGCCCGCTTCGCCGCGACGTCGCGTCGCTACCGGTACCGCATCGAGGACCGCCCGGGCGCCCTGGACCCCCTTCGTCGTCGTGACACGGTCCTGGTCAAGCATGCCCTCGACGTTGCGGCCATGGATGATGCCGCGGGCTCCCTGGTCGGTCTTCAGGACTTCGCCGCCTTCTGCAAGAAGCGCGAAGGGGCGACGACGGTCCGCACGCTGCTCGAGTATGGGTGGGCCCGGGACGACGAGGGCGTCCTCGAGGCGACGGTCGTGGCCGACGCCTTCTGCCACTCGATGGTTCGAGCGCTCGTCGGCGCCGTCGTGCCGGTGGGGGAGGGGCGGGTTCCGGTCTCCTTCGCACGCGAGGTCCTGCTCGGTCGCGTCCGTGATCCGCGGGTCAAGGTCATGCCGGCCCACGGCCTGTCGCTCGAGCAGGTCTCCTACCCGAGCGACGACGGTCTCGCCGCCCGCGCCGAGCAGGCCCGGGCCAGGCGGTCGCTCGACGACGTGGACCACTCCTGAGGGGACCTCGCCCTCAGACGGACGGTTCGCGCGGCGGACGGTCGGGGTCGATCGGATACGCGTACGTGTAGACGGCAACCCGGCGGGCGGTCGGGTTGCCCTGGCCAACCCTGGCCCACTTCTCGAGTACGGCGTCGAGGTCGGCGCGCAGCGCCTCCTGTTGGTCTGCGGTGACGAGCACGGCGCCGTCGCGGAACCCGAGTCCGTCGCGCCAGCGCGCCGGCCATCGGTCCTGGGCATCGAGCCAGGCCTCGGCGTGCTCGGCGAAGTGCGCGACGTAGTCCCGGTCGAGCCACTGCAGGGAGGCGTCGAGGTCGTCGTCGTCGGCCAGTTCCGACGGCAGCCAGCGCGCCCGATGGGGGGTGGCCTCCCAGAGTCGTCGCCGGCCTCGTCCGCCGGGGACGTCCCGGACCAGTCCCACGGCGGCGAGCTGACGCAGGTGGTAGGACGTGGCGCCGGAGTTTGTCCCGAGATCGGCGGCGAGGTCCGTGGCCGTGGCCGTGCCCCGACTGCGCAGACCGGCGAGCAGGCGGGCCCGCAGGGGGTGAGCCAACACCCGGACGGCATCCGCCGGGAGGGCCTCCGCCGTGTCGGATTCAGAGGCGGATTCAGAGGCGGATTCAGCGGCTGAATCGGCGCGAACATCGGGCATGTGTGCACAATACCTTTGCAAAGAACTGTTGCACAATACCCCGGTGGTGGCGGCCACGACGGCGTTTGTGCTGGTCACAGAGCCAGCGGGCCCCCTTCGCCGTGATTTGGGCCTCCCGTGAACACTCCGTAAACTTGAGGACGTTGTGCTGCGCGCCCTCCAGGGCGCACGAATGCGAACGCCCTCGGGCGCACGTGGCACACGATCCCATTTCAGGAACGAGTGAAGGCAAGAACTTTGCGCACCTACACCCCGAAGCCGGGCGACGTCACCCGCGCGTGGCACATCATCGACGCGACGGACGTCGTGCTCGGTCGCCTCGCGAGCCAGGCCGCCATCCTCCTGCGCGGCAAGCACAAGACGATTTTCGCCCCGCACGTCGACACCGGTGACTTCGTCATCATCATCAACGCCGACAAGGTCGCCCTCACCGGCGCCAAGCTCGAGCAGAAGAAGGCCTACAGCCACTCCGGTTACCCGGGCGGTCTGAAGACCCAGTCCTACACCGAGCTCCTCGAGCGTCACCCGGAGAAGGCTGTGGAGAAGGCCATCCGTGGCATGCTCCCGCGCAACACCCTGGGCCGTCAGCAGCTCTCGAAGCTCAAGGTCTACGCCGGCGCCGAGCACCCGCACGCCGCCCAGCAGCCCAAGCCCTACACGATCTCCCAGGTCGCGCAGTAAGCGCCCGGTAGAAGAAGCAGACAGGAACCACAGTGGCTGACACCACCGAGAACCCCACCGCCGTCGAGGACGACGAGGTCGAGCTGACCGAGTACACCTCCGAGTCCGAAGGCCCCGTCTCCGACGAGCCCGTCCGTCGTCCGTCCGCCTCCGCTCCCGGTGCTGCCACCGGTCGCCGCAAGCAGGCCATCGCCCGCGTGCGCATCGTTCCGGGCACGGGCGAGTGGAAGATCAACGGTCGCACCCTCGAGCAGTACTTCCCGAACAAGGTCCACCAGCAGATCGTGAACGAGCCGCTCCGCGTGCTCGAGCTCGATGGCGCCTACGACGTGCTCGTGCGCGTCCACGGCGGTGGCCCCTCCGGTCAGGCCGGCGCGGTCCGCCTCGGCGTCGCCCGTTCGCTGAACGGAGTCGACGAGGAGCTGAACCGTCCCACCCTCAAGAAGGCTGGCTTCCTCACCCGCGACGCTCGCGTCCCGGAGCGCAAGAAGGCCGGTCTCAAGAAGGCCCGCAAGGCTCCGCAGTACAGCAAGCGCTGATCCGAGCGCTGCACCGAACGGCCCCGTCACCCCTCAGGGTGGCGGGGCCGTTCCGCGTCGCGTGACCGTCCCGGTCCGCCCTGCGGGTATCGTCGGTTCGATGCCGGCGACCCGAGCGTCGCGCGCTTCTCCCTGAAAGGCACCCCTGATCCATGGCACGACTCTTCGGCACGGACGGCGTTCGCGGCCTGGCCAACGGCCTCATCACCCCTCACCTCGCTCTCGATCTGGCGATCGCCGCCGCGCAGGTGCTGCCCGACGCTGACGTCGTCGACGGGCGTCGTCCGCGCGCCGTCGTCGGGCGTGACCCGCGCGCCTCGGGTGAGTTCCTCTCCGCCGCCGTCTGCGCCGGCCTCGCCGGTGCGGGAGTCGACGTCCTCGATGCGGGTGTCCTGCCGACGCCCGCCATCGCCTACCTCACCGCGGACACCGGGGCCGATTTCGGCGTCATGCTGTCCGCCTCGCACAACGCCATGCCGGACAACGGCATCAAGTTCTTCGCGAAGGGGGGTCACAAGCTGGCCGATGCCGTCGAGGACGAGATCGAGGCCCGGCTCGGCCAGGACTTCGACCGACCGACCGGTGTGGACGTCGGCCGGATCACCCAGATGGCCGACGGGTCGAGCCGCTACATCCGTCACCTCCTCGGCGCACTGCCCCACCGCCTCAACGGTCAGGTCGTCGTCATCGACGCGGCCCACGGCGCGGCGAGTGACGTCTCGCCGGAGGTCTTCAGCCTCGCCGGTGCCGAGATCCACGTGATCGGTGCCCGCCCCGACGGGCTCAACATCAACGACGGCTACGGCTCGACCCACCTCGACAAGCTCAAGGCCGCGGTCCTCGAGCACCAGGCCGACATCGGCATCGCCCACGATGGGGATGCCGACCGCTGCCTCGCCGTCGACGCCGACGGCAACGAGGTCGACGGGGACCAGATCATGGGGATCCTCGCGCTCGCCCTGCGCGACCGTGGAGCCCTCGCCGACGACACCCTCGTCGCGACTGTGATGTCGAACCTCGGCCTTCTCCAGGCGATGGAGCGCGAGGGGATCAAGGTCGTTCAGGCCGGGGTCGGTGACCGCTACGTGCTCGAGGAGATGCGCGGCCGCCAGCTCTCCCTCGGTGGTGAGCAGTCCGGCCACGTCATCATGCTCGACCACGGAACGACGGGCGACGGCGTGCTGACCGGTCTGATGCTCGCGTCCCGGATGGCGCAGACCGGGCGCTCGCTCGCCGACCTCGCGGGGTTCATGACGCGGCTGCCGCAGGTGCTCGTCAACGTCAAGGGCGTCGACAAGGACCGCGCTGACAGTGACGAGGGTCTGCAGGCCGCCGTCCGCGCCGAGGAGGAGGCCCTGGCCGGCACCGGCCGGGTCCTGCTGCGCAAGTCCGGCACCGAGCCCGTCGTCCGGGTGATGGTGGAGGCGCCGACGCAGGGCGACGCGCAGGCCGCCGCCGACCGTCTCGCGGACGTCGTCCGGGACCGGCTCACTCTCGCCTGAGGGGCGTGGCGCTCGCGCCCTGCCGTAGGGTCGCGCGCATGGCCGACGTCACCGACAGCCCCACGACCGCCACCAACCCGCTCTTCGAGCCCAGCCCGCTCCCGTTCTCGCTGCCGCCCTTCGCGCAGATCCGACCGGAGCACTACGGGCCCGCCTTTGACGAGGGCATGGCCCGCCAGCGTGCGGAGGTTGAGGCGATCGCGACCAACCCGGAGCGGGCGACCTTCGACAACACGCTGGTGGCGCTCGAGCGCTCGGGCGAGCTGCTCGCCCGCGTGAGCGCGGCCTTCTTCGGGGTCTCGAGTGCCACGGCCACCGACGAGGTCCAGGCCATCCAGGAGGAGTACGCGCCGAAGCTGGCGGCCCACTCCGACGCCATCTCGCTCGACGCCCGCCTCCACGCGCGGATCCAGGCCGTGCGCGACGACGCGGAGGCGATGGCCGCCCTCGACGCCGAGTCGCGCCACCTCGTCGAGCGCTACCTGACGGAGTTCACCGTGGCCGGAGCTGGCCTCGACGACGCGGCGAAGGAGCAGTTGCGTGACCTCAACGGGCGGCTGGCTTCGCTGACGACCCGCTTCGAGAAGCGGCTGTTGGCCGATGCGAACGACCTCGCCGTCCTCGTCGACGACGTGGCGGTGCTCGACGGCCTCTCGTCGGGAGAGATCTCCGCGGCCGCCGAGGCGGCTCGGGAGCGCGGCCACGAGGGGAGCCACCTGCTGGCGCTCGTCCTGCCGACGAGCCACCCGCACCTCGCGTCCCTCACCGACCGCGGTCTGCGTCGCCGGCTGCACGAGGCGCAGCGGGCTCGCGGCAGCCGGGGCAACGAGAACGACACGACGGACCTCGTGCTCGAGATCGTGCGGCTGCGGGCGCAGCGGGCTCGCGTCCTCGGCTATCCGACGCACGCGCACGCCGTGCTCGCGGACTCGACCGCGCAGGCCCCGGAGCGGGTGTTCGAGCGGCTGGCGCCGATGGCCCGTGCCGCGGCCGCCAACGTCGCGGCCGAACGCGCCGTCCTCGAGTCGGAGGCCGGCGAACCCGTGGACGCGCCCGACTGGGCGTTCTGGACCGACCGGGTGCGCACGAGCCGCTATGACGTCGACTTCGCCGCCATGCGCCCCTACCTCGAGGCCGGCCGCGTCGTGCGGGACGGGATCTTCTTCGCGGCGGAGCGGCTCTTCGGGCTGACCTTCCACGAGCGGGAGGACCTGACCGGCTACCACCCGGACGTGCGCACCTTCGAGGTCCGGGAGGGGGACGGGACCCCCATCGGACTCTTCCTGCTGGACCTCTACGCACGGGACACGAAGAAGGGTGGCGCCTGGATGACGAGCCTCGTCACCCGGTCGACGCTGCGCGAGCAGCCGCACGCCGTCGTGACGAACAACCTCAACGTGCCCAAGCCCGCCCCCGGCGAGCCCACGCTGCTGACCTACGACCAGGTCACGACCCTCTTCCACGAGTTCGGTCACGCCCTGCACGGGCTCCTCGCAGAGGTGACCTACCCCCACTTCGGTGGCACCCGGGTCGTCCGGGACTTCGTCGAGTACCCGAGCCAGGTCAACGAGATGTGGATGCTGTGGCCGGAGGTGCTGGCCAACTACGCCGTCCACCACGAGACCGGTGAGCGGATGCCACAGGACGTCGTCGACCGACTCATCGCCGCCGAGTCGTTCAACCAGGGCTTCGCGACGAGCGAGTACCTCGCGGCCGCGCTGCTCGACCAGGCGTGGCACGCCCTCGACGTGGAGGAGGCGGAGGCCGTCACGGACGTGGCTGCCTTCGAGGCTCAGGCGTTGGCGAAGGTCGGCCTCGACAACCCGATCGTGCCGCCGCGGTACTCGACGCCGTACTTCGCGCACGCCTTCTCGTTCGCCTATGACGCGCAGTACTACGCCTACATCTGGAGCGAGGTGCTCGACGCCGACACCGGGGCGTGGTTCCGCGAGAACGGTGGACTCACCCGCGAGAACGGCGACCGCTACCGGCGTCACGTGGTCGGCATCGGCGGCTCGATGGACCCGCTCGCGAGCTACCGCGTGTTCCGCGGCGCGGACGCCGATCCGCGCCATCTGCTCGAGCGGCGCGGCCTCACCGGGTGACCACGTCGACAACTCGGCGTCAGCCGAGTCAGGCGTCGACCAAACGGGGTCAGAGCGTGGGCTCGAGCAGCCCCGTGTCGACGTCGTAGACGAAGCCGCCCACGGCCACCGCCTCGGGCACCAGCGGGTGCGAGCGCACGGCCGCGACGTCCTGGGCGAGGGCGGACCGCTGGTCGCGGATGACATGGAAGCCCTGCCAGGAGGCATCGACGCCGGCGGACCGGCCGACCCTCTCGCGGAGCTCCTCCTCGGTGGAGGACGTCATCGCGCATCGGGTGTGCGGGATGATCAGGATGCGGTTGACGCCAAGCAGGTGCACGCCGAGGACGAGGGCCTCGAGGGCCGCCGCCGTCACGCGCCCACCGGGGTTGCGGAAGATCTTGGCGTCGCCGGGGGAGAGCCCGAGCATGCCCAGGGGATCGATCCGGCTGTCCATGCACGTGACCACCGCGACGCCCGCGTGGGCGACGCCGTCGAACCCGCTCAGGGTGAACGTGTCGGCGAAGTGGCGGTTGGCGTCGAGAAGGTCGGCGAAGGGGGAGGTGTCAGGCGCAGTCACGGCGCTCAGACTAGGCCCGGGCGCTTGGGAATGGTCGTGGCAAGGGGCTTTGTCACACTGGCGAAGAAGTCGTTGCCCTTGTCGTCGACGACGATGAAGGCGGGGAAGTCCTCGACCTCGATCTTCCAGATCGCTTCCATCCCGAGCTCCGGGTACTCGAGCACCTCGACGGACTTGATGCAGTCCTGCGCGAGGCGCGCAGCGGGACCGCCGATCGAGCCGAGGTAGAAGCCGCCGTGGGTGTCGCAGGCCTGCGTCACCTGGGCGCTGCGGTTCCCCTTCGCGAGCATCACCATCGAGCCGCCCGCGGCCTGGAACTGCTCGACGTAGGAGTCCATCCGCCCGGCCGTCGTGGGTCCGAACGATCCGGAGGCCATGCCCTCGGGCGTCTTCGCCGGACCGGCGTAGTAGACGGGGTGGTCCTTGAGGTAGTCGGGCATCTCCTCGCCGGCGTCGAGGCGCTCCTTGATCTTCGCGTGGGCGATGTCGCGGGCGACGACGAGCGGGCCGGTCAGGGACAGGCGCGTCTTCACCGGGTGGCGCGAGAGCTCCGCGAGGATGTCCGGCATCGGCCGGTTGAGGTCGATCTCCACGACGGCGCCCTGACCCGTGGAGGAGGCCCCCACGGCCTCGTCGGCGCCGGCCAGCGACTCGTGGGTCGGCTCGGGGAGGAAGTGGGCCGGGTCGGTCTCGAGCTGCTCGATGAAGACGCCCTCGGGCGTGATCTTGCCGAGCACCTGGCGGTCGGCGGAGCAGGAGACGGCGATGGCGACGGGCAGGGAGGCGCCGTGCCGGGGGAGGCGCACGACGCGCACGTCGTGGCAGAAGTACTTGCCGCCGAACTGCGCACCGATCCCGAAGTTGCGGGTCAGCTCGAGCACCTGCTCCTCGAGCTCGGTGTCCCGGAACCCGCGGGCGGTGGCGGCGTCGCCGGTCGTGGGGAGGGCATCGAGGTACTTCGCCGAGGCGTACTTCGCCGTCTTGAGGGCAAACTCGGCGCTCGTGCCACCGATGACGATGGCGAGGTGGTAGGGCGGGCAGGCCGCCGTCCCGAGTGAGCGCAGCTTCTCGTCGAGGAAGGCGAGCATCCGCTCGGGGTTCAGGATCGCCTTCGTCTCCTGGTACAGGAAGGACTTGTTGGCGCTGCCCCCGCCCTTGGCCATGAAGAGGAACTTGTACGTCGTCTCGTGGCCGGGCGCGGTGTCGGCGTATAGCTCGATCTGCGCGGGGAGGTTGGACCCGGTGTTCTTCTCGTCCCACATCGTCACCGGCGCCATCTGCGAATAGCGCAGGTTGAGTCGCGTGTAGGCGTCGTAGACGCCCTGGGAGATGGCCCGCTCGTCGGTGCCCTCGGTGAGCACGTGCTGGCCGCGCTTGCCCATGACGATGGCGGTGCCGGTGTCCTGACACATCGGGAGCACGCCCCCGGCCGCGATGTTCGCGTTCTTGAGCAGGTCCAGCGCGACGAACTTGTCGTTGTTGCTCGCCTCGGGGTCGTCGAGGATGCTCGCCAGCTGCGTGAGGTGCGCCGGACGCAGATAGTGCGCGATGTCGTGCATGGCCGTCTCGGTGAGCAGGCGCATGGCCTCGGGTGCCACCTGGAGGAAGGTGCGTCCGCCGGGACCCTCGACGACCTCGACACCCTCGGTGCTCAGCTGTCGGTACATGGTCTCGTCGGCGCCGATCGGCAGCAGGTCCTCGTAGGCGAAGGTGGCCATGGGTGTGGGTTCCTCTCTCACAACTCGTCGAGGCTGGGGGCATAGGCGCCGGCCCGGCCGACGGTCAGACCACTGCAGGCACTGCCGCGCTCGATGGCAGGTCGGACCGAGGCCAGTGTCGCCTCTCGCAGGCGCGCACGTGCAGCCGGGTCCCCCAGGAGGTCGAGCGCGAGGAGCCCCGAGAGGAGCCCCGCCATGAAGGAGTCGCCTGCGCCGACGGTGTCGACGACCTCCCCGGCGACCGACGGCAGCGCAGCGGGCTCGGGGGAGGAGGCGGTGCGCCAGATGACGCCGTCGGGGCCGCGGGTGATGACGACGAGGGAGGGGCCGAGGGCCAACCATCGCTCGACGACGCCCTCGAGGTCGACGTCGTCGCCGTACAGCGCGGGAAGGTCGTCCTCGCTCGCCTTGACGACGTCGCTGAGGGCGATGACCGCCTCGATCTGCTCGCGCAGTCCGGGGCGATCGCCGACGATGCTCGGACGGACATTGGGGTCGAAGGAGATCGTCGCCATGGCGGCGGCCCGACCGATCGCGTCGAGCACGTCGGCGGCGCCGGGGTCGAGGGCCGCGGCGATGGACCCGGTGTGGACGTGGCTCACGACCTCCGGGAGCCGGATGCGTCCGGGCTCCCACGCGATGTCGAAGGTGTACGTGGCCGCTCCCGAGGAGTCGAGCTCGGCCAACGCGACGGACGTGGGGGCGCCGGACGCGGCCGTTCCCTCCGAGAGTTGGACGCCGTGCCGCTGCAGGTGCGCCTGGATGCGTTGGCCGCGGTCGTCCTGACCGAGGCAGGTGGCGAGCTCGACGTCGTGGTCGAGGCGGGCCAGACCGACGGCGACGTTGGCGGGGGAGCCCCCGACGTGTTCGGTCGTCTCGTCGTCCGCGTGCCGGATGACATCCATCAACGCCTCGCCGATGACGAGGACGCGGGGGCGGGGCGCGGTCATCGGTTCAGGCCCGCGTGGCGCCGGTGAGGTTGACGTCGCTGTAGGCGCTCAGCTTGGAGAGTCGGTGCTCACTCTCGATCCGGCGGATCGTGCCGGACTTGCTGCGCATGACCAGGGAGTGCGTCGTGGCGCCACCGGAGCGGTAGCGCACACCCTTCAGCAGTTCGCCGTCCGTGATGCCGGTCGCGACGAAGAAGCAGTTGTCGCTGGAGACGAGGTCGTCCGTGGACAGGACGGCGTCGAGGTCGTGGCCGGCGTCGAGGGCCCGCTGGCGTTCCTCGTCGTCCTTGGGCCAGAGCGTGCCCTGGATGACGCCGCCGAGGCACTTGATGGCGCAGGCCGTGATGATGCCCTCGGGCGTCCCGCCGATGCCCACGAGCAGGTCGATCCCGGTCTCCGGACGGGCGGCCATGATCGCGCCGGCGACGTCGCCATCGGAGATGAACCGGATCCTGGCGCCCGCGTCGCGGATCTCCTGCGCGAGCGTGTCATGCCGGGGCCGGTCGAGCAGGACGACCGTGACGTCCGTGGCGGACACGCCCTTCACCTTCGCGATCCGGCGGATGTTCTCCTTCACGGGCAGGCGGATGTCGACGACGTCCGCGGCCTCCGGGCCGGTGACGAGCTTGTCCATGTAGAAGACGGCGCTCGGGTCGTACATGCTCCCGCGGTCCGAGACGGCGAGCACCGACACGGCATTGGACTGGCCCTTCGACGTCAGGGTCGTGCCGTCGATGGGGTCCACCGCGACGTCGCAGTCCGGGCCGCTGCCGTCCCCGACCCGCTCCCCGTTGAAGAGCATCGGCGCCTCGTCCTTCTCGCCCTCACCGATGACGACGGTGCCGTTCATGGCGACGGTGGAGATGAGGTGGCGCATCGCCTCGACGGCGGCGCCGTCCGCCTGGTTCTTGTCACCGCGGCCGACCCAGCGGCCCCCTGCCAGTGCGGCCGCCTCGGTGACCCGGACGAGTTCGAGGGCGAGGTTGCGGTCCGGCTCCTCGGTGCTCACTCGGAGCGTGGGCGGCATGGGCTGGTCAGGCATTCGTCGTCCTTCACACGGCGGTGGGTGTCACCTGACTCTAGCGTCGGGCGACGGGCGCACTGGGCCGGTTTCGGCGTGGGCTCCGCCACGGGGACAATGGACCCATGAGTAGCCAGTCCCCGACGCCGACCGGGCCAGCCCCGCGCAGCCACTACGCCAACGGGACGGCGGGCAATGTCATCCGCTCGATGCTGGTGATCGGGGCACTGGTGGCCATCGTCTACCTCGCCATCGCGCGCACCGAGACCGTCCAGCGGCAGTCGATCGACGTCGCTCTCGCGGCACAGTCGGCGAGCGAGCAGACGGACTGGCCGATCGAGGTGCCCACGGGGCTGGACGAGGAGTGGTCGGCGACCCTCGCACGCTTCGCCGCGACCGACGAACCCCCGACCTGGCGCGTGGGCTACCAGTCCGGTCACGACACCCACGTCGCCTACGCCCAGGCGAAGGACGCCCCGGCCACCTGGGTGACGGAGCAGTTGCGCGGGGCCAGCGGTGACGGCAGCGTCACGACGCCGGACGGTCGCGAATGGCAGCGCCACATCAGCGAGGACGGACAGACGCGGCTGCTCACGCAGGTGCCGCCGGGGCGGAAGGGGCTCACGACCGTCCTGCGCGGGACGGGTGCGTGGGACGAGGTCGTCGACTTCGCCGGACACCTGAGCCCGGCGGTCGGCGCCGGGGCCTCGAGCAGCGGCGGCTGACGAGGGTCGGTTGACGGCGGTGGCCGGCGCTGGGCGGATCAGCCCTGGTCGGGCGTCGCGTCGCTGACGGCCGCTTCGGCCTTGTCGAGCCACTGCGTGCAGTGGTCCGCCAGTGCTTCGCCGCGCTGCCACAGCCGCATGGATTCCTCGAGGTCGACCTGGCCGGACTCGAGGCGGGCGACCAGCGCGGTCAACTCGTCGCGCGCCTGCTCGTAGCTGAGGCCCGCGACGTCGCTGACGTCCACCTGCGGGCCACCGTGGGGGGCGCCCTCCTCGGGTGCGTCGGCCTCACGGGGGTCCTCCTGCACGGGGTCCACCTGCGCCGAGTCTGCCTTGCGGGAAGGGTTTGCCATGGCGGCCACTGTAGGTGGAGGCGCCGACGCAGGTCGACCGACTCAGGCGCCGGGCACACCCGCGGTGACGGGGAAGTCACCCCGCGCGACCCGCACCCGCAGGATCTCGCCCACGCTGACGTCGGCCTGCGTGGTGACGACCGACCCATCGGGGTGCTGGACGATCGCGTACCCGCGGTCGAGGGTCGACTGCGGCGACAGCACCCTGGCCTGCGCGGCGAGGTGGCCCACCCGGTCGCGCTGGCGGTGCAGGGCCACGGTGACGCGGTGGTGAGCGCGGTCGCGCAGCCCGGTGACGAGGTCGCGCTGTACCCGCACGATCGCCCCGCGGTCGGCCATGACCGGTCGGCTGCGCAACGCGTTGAGGTGGCGTCGCTCGTGGCCGAGTCGCCCCGACAGCGCCCGATGACCGCGCTCGCGGGCGAGCTCGACGGTCCGGCGTTCGGCGGCCGCGTCGGGGACGATGAGCGCTGCGGCGTCGGTGGGGGTCGAGGCGCGCCGGTCTGCCACGTGATCGAGCAGGGGAGTGTCGACGTCGTGGCCGATGGCGCTGACGATCGGCGTCTGGGCCCGGCTGACGGCACGCAGGAGCGCCTCGTTGCTGAAGGGCAGCAGGTCCTCGACGGCGCCTCCGCCGCGGGCGATGACGATGACGTCGACCTCGGGCAGGGCGTCGAGTTCGGCGAGGGCCGCGCTCACCTCCGTGACCGCGCTCGTGCCCTGCACGGCGACCTCGCGGATGACGAAGTCGGTGGCGGGCCACCGTCGGCGGGCGTTCTCGACGACGTCCTTCTCCGCGGCGCTGGATCGCCCGCAGATGAGGCCGACGCGGCGAGGGAGGAAGGGAAGCGGCCGCTTCCGCTCTGCGTCGAAGAGTCCCTCCGCGGCGAGCGTGGCCTTGAGGTATTCGATCCGGGCGAGGAGTTCGCCGACCCCGACGGGTCGGATCTGCCGGGCATCGAGCATGAGCGATCCCCGACCGGTCCAGAACTCCGGCTTGGCCTGCAGGACGACGCGCGCGCCCTGGGTCAACGGGGTCGGCATCGCGTCGAGGGCATTGACGCGGATCGAGACGCTCAGGGACATGTCGGCGTCGGCGTCGCGCAGGGTCAGATAGGCCGTCTTCGCGCCGGGGCGTCGATTGAGCTGGACGACCTGTCCCTCCACCCACAGGAGGGACATCTTGTCGACGTAGTCGGCGATCTTCATGCTCAGCAGCCGGACCGGCCACGGCCGCTCGGCCGTGGTGTCGGCGGCCTTGTCGGGCAGCGGGGCGGCGGCACTCACGTCCGTCACTGTAGGGGTGGACACCGACCGTCCACGTCCGCTCGCCCTCCACCAGCGCTCGCGATTCGGGGCGTTCAGGCGAGCCGCCTACGATGGGGCCATGACTGAGACGACCCCGGCCACTGCCCCGGAATCCACGACGGAGGGCTCGAAGCGCGTCCTGCTCGCGGCCCCCCGCGGCTACTGCGCCGGTGTCGACCGGGCGGTCGTGACGGTGGAGAAGGCCCTCGAGCTCTACGGGCCGCCCGTCTACGTCCGCAAGCAGATCGTGCACAACAAGCATGTCGTGACGACGCTGGAGAAGCGCGGCGCGATCTTCGTGGAGGAGACGGACGAGGTCCCCGAGGGCGCGACCGTCGTCTTCTCCGCGCACGGTGTGGCCCCGGTCGTGCACGAGGAGGCGAAGGCGCTCAGCCTGCGCACCATCGACGCGACCTGCCCGCTGGTGACGAAGGTGCACCGCGAGGCGGTCCGCTTCGCCGGTGAGGACTACGACATCCTGCTCATCGGCCACGAGGGCCACGAGGAGGTCGTCGGGACCTCGGGTGAGGCACCCGAGCACATCACCCTCGTGGACGGCCCCGACGACGTCGAGAACGTCGAGGTCCGCGACCCGGAGAAGGTCGTGTGGCTCTCCCAGACGACCCTCTCGGTCGACGAGACCATGGAGACGGTCCGCCGGCTGCGGGAGAAGTTCCCGTCGCTGCAGGACCCGCCCAGCGACGACATCTGCTACGCCACGCAGAACCGGCAGTTGGCCGTGAAGCAGATGGCGGCCGAGTGCGACCTCATGATCGTCGTGGGCTCGCGCAACTCCTCGAACTCGGTGCGCCTCGTCGAGGTCGCCCTCGAGCACGGCTCCCGGGACGGTCACCTCGTGGACTACGCGGACGAGATCGATGAGGGGTGGCTGGACGGAGTCCAGACGGTCGGCGTCACCTCCGGTGCGTCCGTGCCGGAGGTGCTCGTCCGCGACGTCGTCGCGTTCCTGGCCGATCGCGGGTTCGGTGATGTCCGTCCCGTCGTCGCCGCTGAGGAGAGCCTGCTCTTCTCGCTGCCCAACGAGATCCGGCGCGACCTCAAGGCCAAGGGCCTCTCGGACAAGATGCGCCACGACGGCTCCTCGCTCGCGGACGCAGGCTCGCTGCACTGAGCTGTCGGGGCCTCGCTCTTCGGGGCCGCGCTCAGGCGCTCTGCTCGCTCGTTCCGCTCACAGGCCCGGAGCGACCTTCGCGCTCGAGGTATTCGCGGTCCCGGTCCTGCGATCCATCGGGCAGGAGTTCGGTCGCGCTCAGCGACCGGGGTGCCACCTCAATGGGGTCCAGCCGCTGCGGAGGCTCTGCCGCGAGGTGCAACTCGTGCATGCGCCGCGTCGTGACGAGCACGCGGGTCTCGAGCGTCCCGACGAACCGGTTGTAGTGCTCGACCGACTTGGTGAGCGACTGCCCCATCGAGCGCACGTGGTCGCCCAGCGTGCTGAGCCGGGCGTGGAGGTCGTTGCCGATGACGAGCAGTTCCTTGGCGTTCTGCTCCAGCGCGTCCTGCTGCCAGATCGCGCCGACGGTCCGCAGGATGGCGAAGAGCGTGCCGGGCGAGGCGATGACGACGTTGCGTCGGAGGGCCGCCTCGTAGAGACCCGGGTCGTCGGCCAGGGCGGCCGCGAGGATGGCCTCGCCGGGGACGAAACAGACGACGACCTCGGGGGAGCGTTCGAAGGCGGTCCAGTAGGCCTTGGCGGAGAGGGACTCGACGTGCCGCCGCAGTGAGGTCGCATGGGCGGTGAGCAGTTCGGTCCGCTCGACCTCCCCGACGGACTCGCCCTGGGCCGCCAGGAAGTGACTCATCGGCGCCTTGCTGTCGACGACGACGTGACGCCCGCCCGGGAGATTGATCACGGCGTCCGGGCGGACCGTCTCCCCATGACGACTGACCCGGGTGACCTGCTCGTCGAAATCGCAGCGGGCGAGCAGACCCGCGACCTCGAGGACACGCCGGAGTTGGACCTCACCCCACGCCCCCCGCACGGTCGACGCGTTGAGCGCGCCCGCCAGGGACGACGTCTCGGAACGCAACGCCTCGGTCGTGCGACCCACCTCGGTCAGTCGCTCACCGAGGGAGGCGAACTGGCTCGTGCGGTCGCGCTCGAGTTGACCGACCTGCTGCTCGACGCGGCCGATCGTCTCGCGCAGCGGTGCCAGGAGGGTGGCCGTCGTGTCGTCCTCGGCCCGCTGGATCTCGAGGCCGGCCACGCGCTCGCGGAGGAGGTCCCGCTCGGTCCGCAGGGACGCGATCTCGGCCGCGAGACCGGACCGGGTGAGGACGCGGGCGAGCACCGCGCCGACGACGAGGGCGATCACGGCGACGAGGACGAGGGTGAGGGGCGACTCCATGCCCACAGGCTGGCAGGTGCCACCGACAGCCCGGGCTGCTCGGACCTGCCGTGCCACGATGCCGCGCCACGATTAGGCTCGCACGCATGGAGCGCCCAGACCTGACGACCGAGAGTGGCCGACTGGCGGCGATCCGCGTTCTCAACGCCCGGCTGCCGAAGAAGCGGCTCATCGCGCAGGGCCTGATCCGCTCGACCGAGGGCGACGTGCTGCTCTGCCAGTTGACCTACAAGCAGGCCCACGACCTGCCCGGCGGGATCGTCGATCCCGACGAGTCGCCGGCCATGGCCGTCCTCCGCGAGATCGAGGAGGAGCTGGGGCTGGTGCTCGAGTCCCACGCCCTGCGGGCCGTCAACTGGCTGCCGCCCTACCGCGGGTGGGACGACGCCCTGCTCTGCCTCTTCGACCTCGGCGTGCACGACCGATCCCTCGTGGAGCAACCGGACCTCGAACGTCGGGAGATCCGTTCGGTGCGCTGGGCCCGGCCCGAGGAGATCCCCGACCTCGTCGCGCCCTACACGGCACGGATGATCGCCGCGGCGCTCGCCGAGACCCCCGGCACGCTGTACCTCGAGGACGGCAGCCCGCTCGACGTGGTGGGGGGCTCGTGAGCGACTACAGCCCGTTCCGCGACAGCAAGCGCCAACTCGCCGGCGCCGCCATCGTCATCCTCGTCCTGCCGACCTTCCTCCTGACAGTGCTGGCCGCGCTCGACGCACTCCTCACCGGCGGCACGGCGCGCGAGCGACTCGTCTTCTCGGGGGTGGCGCTCGTGGCGGGCCTCCTCCTCTGGGTCGCCTGGGCGCGACTCCTGCGCACTCCCGAGGCCCCTGCCACGACCGACTCCACCACCCACCTCGACAACACCGACGAAGGAGACCGCGGATGACGGCAGCAGGCGAGACGACCGGGACGAGCGCGGTCTCCGACTTCGACGTCGAGACGGCCGTGACGCCGCGAGCGGGTCAGTCCGGCGTCTTCGACGCGGAACTGTCCGAGCGGTGGCGGATCGGGAACGGCGTCAACGGCGGTGTCCTGTTGGCCCTGGCTGCCCGCGCGATGCGCGACGCGTTCCTCGCCGGTGACCCGGCGACGACGCACGCCGACCCGCTCGCCATCAGCGCCTACTACCTCACTCCCGCCGAGCCAGGGGCCCTCGCGGCGCACGTCGAGCCGATCCGCACCGGTCGCTCCGTCTCGACGGCGACCGTCTCGCTGCGCCAGTCGGGGGAGGGCGGCGACGTCGAGCGGTTGCGCGCCATCGCGACCTTCGGCGATCTCGGTGCGGTCCACGACGAGGTGACGACCACGGCCACGCCCCCGGAGTTGCCCCCGGTGGAGGAGTGCCTCTCGATGGACCAGGCGCCGCCGCAGTTCCTTCGGGCGGCGTCCCTGCTCGAGCGCCTCGACCTGCGCCTCGACCCGGCGACGGCCGGCTGGGCGGCGGGTCGCCCGTCGGGGAAGGGCGAGATGCGCGGGTGGCTGCGGCTGGCCGACGGCCGGGAGCCGGACGTCCTCATGCTCCTGCTGGCGATCGACGCACTGCCGCCGACCGCCTTCGAGCTCGGGCTGCCCGGCTGGACACCGACGCTCGAGCTGTCCGCCCACGTGCGCAGCCGCCCCGCGGCCGGCTGGTTGCGGATCGTCATCACCACGCGGACCAACTCGGGTGGCTTCGTCGAGGAGGATGCCGAGGTGTGGGACAGCGAGGGCCGTCTCGTCGCCCTGTCCCGGCAGCTGGCACGAGTCACCCCGCCGCGCCGTTAGACTCTTGTCCCCGTGGCACTCTCCATCGGAATCGTCGGTCTCCCGAACGTCGGCAAGTCGACGATGTTCAACGCCCTGACGAAGAACAACGTCCTTGCTGCGAACTACCCGTTCGCCACCATCGAGCCGAACGTCGGCGTCGTCCCGCTGCCGGACGAGCGGCTGCCTCGGCTTGCCGAGATCTTTGGATCCGAGAAGATCCTGCCCGCGACGGTGTCGTTCGTCGACATCGCCGGGATCGTGCGCGGCGCCTCGGAGGGTGAGGGCCTGGGCAACAAGTTCCTCGCCAACATCCGCGAGGCCGACGCGATCTGCCAGGTGGTGCGCGCGTTCGAGGACGGCGACGTCGTCCACGTCGACGGCAAGGTCTCGCCCGAGTCCGACATCGAGACGATCCACACCGAGCTCATCCTTGCCGACCTCCAGACCCTCGAGAAGGCCGTCGTGCGCCTCGAGAAGGAGGCTCGGATCAAGAAGGAGTCCAAGCCGTTGCTCGACAACGCGCTCGCGGCTCAGAAGGTCCTGGAGGAAGGCAAGACCCTGTTTGCCGCTGGTGCGGCGTCCGGGGTGGACCTCGAGGTGGCGCGGGGTCTCGGCCTCATGACGACCAAGCCCTTCATCTACGTCTTCAACCTCGACGAGGACCAGCTCGCCGACGCCGAGCTGCACGACCGTCTGCGGGCGCTCGTCGCTCCGGCCGACGCCGTGTTCCTCAACGCGAAGCTCGAGATGGACCTCATGGACATGGCGCCCGAGGACGCCCAGGAGATGCTCGAAGGCTTCGGCGCCACCGAGTCCGGGCTGAACCAGCTGGCGCGGATGGGGTTTCACACGCTCGGTCTGCAGACCTACCTCACGGCTGGCCCCAAGGAGACGCGGGCCTGGACCATCGGTCAGGGCTGGACTGCGCCGCAGGCTGCCGGTGTCATCCACACCGACTTCCAGCGTGGGTTCATCAAGGCCGAGATCGTGGGCTTCGACGACATCGACGCCGCCGGCTCGATGAACGAGGCGAAGGCGAAGGGCAAGGTCCGCATCGAGGGCAAGGACTACGTCATGCAGGACGGCGACGTCGTGGAGTTCCGCTTCAACGTATAGTCGATTCTGATCCAGACGTGCTGGCCAGGAGCGGCAGGCCCAGCAGGCCGGGGTTCACGCTGAGCCTTCGTCCTGCATGCCCCGGCGGGTGATCATCCGGTCGATGTGGCCGATGTGTTCATCGATGCGATCTGCTGGAATGCGCGCAGATGCCTGGAGCGTGGCCAGGCCGTGACAGCAGGCCCACAGCAGCTCGGCTGCGGATACCGCGTCGCCGATGTGAGGCGCTTGGCGAGCCACGTGCTCCGCGAGCGCGTTGAACGCACCGGTGAGTTCAAGCGGAGTCTCGTTGTCCGCAAAGGGTAGTGGCGTGGGGTTCGTGAACATGGCGTCGTATAGGCGCGGGTGCTCGCGCACGAAGCCGAGATAGGCGTGGCACACCGCTTCGAGGCCACGGCGTTCGCCGATTCCGGCGTCGAGAGTGCGGATGCGTTGCTCGAGGTCGGCGAACCCTTGGAGGGTGACGGCCCGGATCACATCCTCGCGGCTGGAGAAGTGTTGGTAGAGCACCGGTTGGCTGAAGTCGATGCCGTCCGCGAGTCGACGAGTCGTGACCGCCTCCCAGCCTTCTGCTTCGGCGATCTGGCGAGCCAACTCGATGATCTGCCGGCGACGGGCGAGTTTTCGGCGTTCGCGCGGTGTCGTATCGGTGCTGCGGCTGTTCATCGGGACCCCACAATCAGGAGGGCGGCCCCGACAATCATGAGCAGGGCGGTCGGCGCGTGGATGCACCACGCAGCCAGCCGACTTCCTCGTGAGGCGAGAACCGTTGCTGCGTCTCCGAGCGGGATGAGTGCGAACGCGAGCACAGCCCATCCGATTGTGTCGAGGGGGGCAGTCAGTAGGAGCACCCCGGCGACGACACCGCAGGTTGCATCGCGCACTCCTTTGATTCGCAGCCAGGGCGTGCTGCCGGACTCGGGGATATCCGTGAGTCCGAAGGAGGTGGCGGCGGCCCTGGGTGCGAGAAGGTACATCAGGCCGATGGCGGCAATGGCCAGACCGGATAGAGCGGTGATGACGAGGCCCGCGAAGGTCATGGCAAATCTATCGGTGAAAGGTTTCCTGTCAATGACAGGCAGAGGTCGGTGCGGACATCGTGAGCGCGGTTCGGCCGGTGATCCCGAGGTCGCTTCGTGCCGGAACTCGGTGGAGTTCCGCTTCAATGTCTAGCGTCGTCGGGATTCGCTGGTAGGCGTTGAGGATTGTTGGTGCTTGGGGTCGAGCTGGTCCGCAGACAGTCCGCACGCCCGTCGACGCTCCGGCTCTTCGGTGGGATCAGCTGAAGGTCGAGGCCGATGTCTCGGACCGACACGTCGACATTGTCGAGGTGCGGCCGCCGTGGGACGGTGTCGGCGAGCACGCCCGATTCCCGATCGCGCGGCTGCGGTACACGCAGTCGACCGGCCGGTGGGCGATCTACTGGCGCGACCGCAACCTGAAGTTCCACGAGTACAAACGCAAGCGCCCGACCACGAACATCCAGGCGCTACGCGACCACATCGAGCCCAGCGGCGACCCCATCTTCTGGGGTTAGCGAGCAGCTCGTTGACTATCGATATTCTGGAGGATAACCTCAGTTATATGAGAACCGAGGCACCCCTCCTCGCTCCGATCTTCCGGTCGGACGGTCAGGCACGTCTCCTGTCCACCTTGTTGCTCACCGGTGACGAACTGAGTCTCACTGATCTGGCCGAGCGGGCCGGCCTGGCTTACCCGACCGCGCACCGTGAAGTCGCGCGCCTCATCGATGCCGGCATCTTGGGCGAGCGACACGTGGGGCGCACAAGGCTGATCCGCGCCAATGACGAGAGCCCGCTTGTGGATCCCTTGCGCGACATCCTCACGGTGGTGACCGGCCCGGTGGTGATGCTGGCAGAGGAGCTTGCCCGCATCGACGGGGTCGAGTCCGCGTTCCTCTACGGCTCCTTCGCCGCTCGGCTGCTCGGTCATGCTGGTCCGGCCCCGCAGGACATCGACCTCATGGTGCTCGGTGCGCCCGATGTGGACGCGGTCTACGAGGCGTGCACGCGCGTCGAGGCCGTGGTGCATCGTCCCGTGAACCCGACGATCCTCACGCCTGAGGAATTCGCAGCGTCCTCCGGCTTTCTGGACAATGTGCGCAGCGGCTCGGCAGTCGCCGTCATCGGAGAGCTGCCGTGGCACTGACCCCGCTCACCCGCGTCCAGCAGGCAACGGTCCTCGCCCTGGTCGAGGCGCGGCGACTCGACGCCGTGCCCGCAGACCTCGCGCGGGCGACCTCGTTCCTGCGGCAGGCCCAAGAGCGCTTGGATCAACTGCCGCTGCTCACGAGCATCACCGTCAGGTACGGCGTCGCCTACGACGCCTGTCACGACACCGGCGAGGCATTGCTGGCGGCGTACGGCTTCCGGACGACCAACGGGCCAGGCCAGCACGAGGCGCTCGGCCGCTACCTGCGCGCGGTGTTCGACAAGCCTCCGGCAGAGAAGGCAGCGCGAGAGTTCGACCGCCTGCGACGCGCCCGCAACCAGGACCGCTACGAGGCGAAGCCGGTGGGGGCGGCGGCGACCGAGAAGGCCGAACAGGTCGCGCGGACGCTGTTCGACGCCGCCCTCACCAGAGGCCTCTCGACCTGACCGGCGGTCCGCAAACAGTCCGCAAGAAGTCCCGCGGAGCGTTCGCCGCCAACGACGCCCGACGGCTGGATCAGCGCATAACCGCAGGTCAGACCGCATTCTCCGGCTGTCGCCGACGACGACCGACGACGGTCGAGAACGCCGGTCTTCGTTCCGCTTCGGCGTCTAGTTCACACTGACGCCACGGATCCCTCTCCGACGCCACCCGTGACGAAGGGGGAGAGGGCGGGGCGTGTCCTCAGAGGGCGGGGTCGACGATCGTCAGTCCCGCGACGATCGCGGTGTCGAAGCCGGGGAGCAGCGTGGCTGCCTCCTCGAGGTCGATCGTGCGCTCGATCAGTCGCTGCGGCTGCAGGGCGCCGGACTCGATGAGCGCGAGCATCCCCGGGTAGTCGACGGCCGCCATGCCGTGGCTGCCCAGCAGGTCCAGCTCCCAGCCGATGACCCGGGCCATCGGCGCCCTCGGGTGTCCGTCGACCGGTGGCAGCAGCCCGATCTGCACGTGCCGGCCGCGGCGCCGCAGGCTGAGGATCGCGTCGGCGCAGGTCTGCTCGCTCCCCACGGCGTCGACAGCGACGTGGCTCCCGCCGCCGGTCAGCTCGGCCACGGCTGCCTCGACATCCCGACCGTCCGCGATCAGCGTGTGATCGGCGCCGAGATGCGTGGCGACCGCGAGGGCCTCGGGATTGCGGTCGACTGCCACCACGTGGGCTCCGAGCGCCTTGGCGATCATCACGGCGCTGAGTCCCACCCCGCCGGCCCCGACGACGGTGACCCACTCTCCCCTCGTCAGTCGGGCGCGGGCGACGAGAGCGCGGTACGCGGTGGCGAACCGGCACCCGAGGCTGGCTGCAGTGGCGAAGTCGACGCCTTCGGGGATGGCGACGAGGTTGGTGTCGGCCGCGTGGAGGGCCACTCTCTCCGCGAAGGAGCCCCAGTGCGTGAAGCCGGGCTGCTGCTGGTCCGGGCAGACCTGCGCCTCGCCGGCCGCGCACCACGAGCAGCGCCCGCAGCCGCAGACGAAGGGGACCGTCACGCGGTCCCCGACCTGCCACCGCTCGACGCCGGCGCCGACCTCGCTGATGACCCCGGCGAGCTCGTGGCCGGGCACATGGGGCCAGGCGATGTCGTCGTGGCCGGCCCACGCGTGCCAGTCACTGCGGCAGACCCCGGTCGCCTTCACCTGCACGACCACCCCGCCCTCGGGAGCGACGGGTGCTGCCACCTCCCGGACGTGGGGCTGGGACCGGACACCGTCGATGACCACTGCTCGCATGCGGGCGATTCTTTCAGGGCCGACGCGCGTCCCTACGGGTGCCAGTCAGGACAGCGCGCCCTCGATCGGGGTGTCCCCGTCGTTGAAGGGGATCGTGCGGCCATACGTGTCGGCGCTGCCGACCACGGCCGCCGCGACGGCAGCCACGTTGGCCCGGCTGACGCGCCCGGGCGTGACACCGTCCCCGGTCTCGATCCGGCCGGTGCCCGCGTCCTCGGTCAGAGCGCTCGGGCGCAGGATCGTCCAGTCGAGGTCCGTCGTGGCCAGATGCGCGTCGGCCTGCGACTTGGCCTCGGCATAGGCGTGGAAGGGGTTGTCCTCGGGCACGCCGTGATCCGGGCCGGCGCCGAAGTAGGACACCATCACGTAGCGGCGCACACCGGCCGCCGCGGCAGCGTCCATGCTGCGGATGGCGGCATCGCGATCGACCGCGACGGTGCGCGCGGGGTCGCCGCCACCGGCTCCGGCCGACCAGACGATGGCGTCCTGCTCGGCGAAGAGGGCCGCCAGATCCTGGGCGGACATCGTCTCGACGTCGGCGACGACGGCGCGCGCGCCGGTGCCCTCCACGTCGCCGGTGTGCTCGGGGTTGCGGATGACGGCCGCGACGTCGTGGCCCTGGGCGACGAGCAACGGCTCGAGCAGCAGGGCGACCTTACCGTGTCCGCCGATGATGGTGATGCGGCTCATGGGTGATCCTCTCGATCGGTCCGTCCGTCCACCGTACGTCTGGTGCCTCACATGTCCACATCGTCCCTGAGGATCCGGCGACGAAGCGCCGTTGGACGGGCATGATGGAGACATGGCCGACAACGTGACGACCCAGCCCGCCAGCCCCGCCGACACCCCCGTCCCCGACGGCGCGATCCTCGTCGGTGTCGACGGCACGGGGACCGACAGCGCCGCCGTGGCGTGGGCCGTGCGCGAGGCCCAGTTGCGCGGCGCACCGCTGCACGTCCTCCACTCGGCCGAGGTGATCCTCGGGGTGGGGGAGTCCTTCGGCGCTGCCGGAGTCGACCCGATCCTGCTACGCGGCCTCGACGACGAGGACGGCGAAGGCGGGATCGCGGCGCGCGTGCGGGATGAATTGGCCGCCGCCCACCCGGACGTGGCCATCACCTCGAGCACGGCGATCGGGAGTGCCTCCGGCTCGCTGCTCGACCACGACGATGTCGCCTCGCTCATCGTCGTCGGCACCGGCCAGCGGTCGGCGCTCGACCGGTTCTTCCTCGGCACGACGTCGGCCAACACGGCCATGCACGCCGCCTGCCCGGTGGTCGTGGTCAACCCGAAGGTCGACCTCGAGGGTGGGAACGGTCAGATCGTCGTCGCCCTCGACGGCAGCGACGACAGTCGCGCGGCGCTCGACGCGGCCCTCGCGGAGGCCGAACTGCGCGGGTCGAGCGTCGTCTGCCTGATGACGTGGAACGTCAAGGTCGTCGACGGTTTCGTCGTGACGGAGCCCGACTCCCCCGAGTGGCGCAAGATCGAGGAGGACTACCGCGCCAAGGTCGCGACCTTCGTCGAGCCGGCGAAGGCCGCCCACCCCGACGTGGCGGTGACCGTCGAGGTGGCCCACGGCGCGGTGGTGCCGACGATCGTCGAGCGGGCGAAGGGGGCCGAGCTCCTCGTCATCGGGCGTCGGGGCCGCGGCGGCTTCCGTGGCAAGTTGCTGGGCTCGACAAGCCGCACCGTGCTCGAGGAGTCCGGCGCACCCGTCCTCGTGGTGCACGCTCCCAAGGAGTGACGCGGAGCGTCAGCCGACGGTCGTGCCCATGATCGAGCCGACGGCAAACGTGAGCGCGAGGGCAAGCAGGCCGCCGGCGACGTTTCGCACGATGGCGCGGGTCTTGGGGGAGCGGCCCAGGCTGGCGCTCGTGTAGCCCGTGAGGGCCAACGCGAGCAGGACCGCAACCGCGGTGACGACGATGCGCACCGCCTCCGGAGCAAGGAGGATCGCCGCCAGCGGGAGCAGCGCGCCCACCGTGAAGGACAGCATCGATGCCCAGGCCGCATGCCAGGGGTTGGTGACCTCCTCCGGGTCGAGTCCCAGCTCGACCTCGGCGTGGGCGCCGAGGGCGTCGTGCTCGGTCATCTCCACCGCCGCGGCGCGAGCCACGTCGTGGGACATCCCCCGCGCCTGGAGCAGTTCGACGAGTTCCTCCAGCTCCGCCTCGGGCATCTCGCTCAGTTCGCGGCGTTCCTTCGCGAGCAGGGCGCGCTCGCTGTCGCTCTGCGTGCTGACGGACACATACTCGCCCACGGCCATGCTCATGGCGCCGGCCACGAGGCTCGCGACGCCGGCGGTGGCGATCGCAGTGACGGCCGGGGTGGCGGCGGCGACGCCGACCACGACGCCGGCGGTCGACACGATCCCGTCGTTGGCCCCGAGGACCCCCGCACGCAACCAGTTCAGCCGCGAGGCCATCCCCGCCTCGTGCGCCTCGCCGGCGTGCGGCCCTTCGGTCTCTGCACTCATGGGGTCGATCATGACGCACGCAGTCTCCGACCTCGACGCGGCCCCGGAGAGTCTGTTCGGTCACGATTCGTGCCGAGTCCGGAGGGCTCGGCCCCGGGCGGCCGGCGGCCCTGGATCTGCGGGTCTCAATTTGGTGAACATCCCCCCTTCCGACGGGTTGACCCGAGACGACCGTGGGATAACGTCCCCTCGTCCAGCACATGAGACTGCGACGCGGATGTCGCCTCCACCGAGGCGCCACGGCACCACAACGAGCGGCTCACCAGCCCAAGGAGGATCGGCCCTGCATGACTGAGATGTTGAGCCACGGCACGGAGCCCGATGCGATGGCAGCGGCGACGGAGGCCGAGGGCGAGAAGAAGATCCAGGGCCGCACCCCGTGGCAGCTCGTCCGCGCCCGCCTGTGGCACGACAAGGTCACGATGGTCATCCTCGGCGTCGTCGGCTTCGCCGTCCTGCTCGCCATCGCCGCGCCGATCCTGTCGGCGACCGGCGTCCTCGACCCGTTCAAGACGGATGCCAGCCTCCTCGACGTCAACGCCGGGTCGGTGCCGAAGGGTGCCTGGGGCGGGATGACCTGGGAGCACCCGCTCGGCGTGGAGCCCGGCACGGGTCGTGACGTCCTCTCCCGACTCGTCCTCGGCGTCACCTTCTCGCTGACCGTCGCGCTCGCCTCGACGCTCGTCGCGATCATCATCGGCACCGTCGTCGGCCTGATCTCCGGCTTCGCCGGTGGCAAGGTCGACTTCGTGCTCAGCCGAATCATCGACATGGTGCTGACCTTCCCGCAGACGCTCATGCTCATCGCCCTCTCGGGCATGTTCATCGCCGTCCTGACGGAGAAGTTGCACGTCCCGCCGGGGAACCCCGCGAACGGGCTCTACATCATCCTCGTCCTCGGCCTCTTCGGCTGGCCGGGCTTCGCCCGCATCATCCGCGGCCAGGTCCTCTCCCTGCGTGAGCGCGAGTTCATCGAGGCGGCCCGCAGCCTGGGTGCCCGCAACGGGCGGATCTACTTCAAGGAGCTCCTGCCCAACCTCTGGGCGCCGGTCCTCGTCTACTTCACGCTCATGCTGCCGGCCTTCATCTCTGCGGAGGCGGCCCTGAGTTTCCTCGGTGTCGGCATCAAGCCCCCCACGCCGACGCTCGGCAACATCCTCACGGACTCCGTGAACTACTCGACGGCGGCGCCGACCTTCTTCTTCTTCCCGGCGATCATCATCGCGATCCTCGTCCTCAGCCTCAACCTGCTGGGTGACGGTCTGCGCGATGCGCTGGACCCCAAGGGCAACCGCTGACCAGAGTGCCTCGCGCACTCCACAAGACATCCCCCAGTGACCGCTGGGTCGGAGATGCACCGCAAGCGCGGCGCATGAGTATGAAGGAGATCACATGATCCGCAAGAAGGCCTCGAGCGTCATTGCTCTGAGTGCCGCTGCCGCGCTTGGCCTGTCGGCCTGCGGTGGGGGTACGACGGCTGGTGACGACACCACGTCGTCCGACGGCGCTGCCGCGCAGGGTGAAAAGGGTGGCACGCTCCACTACCTGACCCGTCGCCCGACCGAGCACCTGGACCCGCAGCGGTCCTACGTCGGTCGCGACCTGTCCAACATGTCGCGTCTCGTCTACCGCAAGCTCGTCCAGTTCCCCGTGAACAAGGACGACGCGATCGAGGCCCAGACGCCGATCCCCGACGTCGCCACGGACACGGGCACCGCCGAGGATGGCGGCAAGACCTGGAAGTTCACCCTCAAGGAGGGTGTCAAGTGGGAAGACGGCAAGGACACCACCTGCGAGGACTTCAAGTACGGCATCTCGCGCGTCTTCGCCACGGACGTCATCACGGGTGGCCCGTCCTACGGCCGTCTGCGTCTCGACATCCCGCAGGACAAGAACGGCGAGTCCGTCTACAAGGGCCCGTACACCAAGAAGGGTCAGGCCGAGTTCGACAAGGCCGTCACCTGTGACGGCAACGTCATCACGTACCACTTCAGCGAGCCGTGGGCGGACTTCCCGCTCGCCGTCGCCTCCCTCAACGACTTCGCGCCCTACCGCGAGGACCTCGACAAGGGTGACAAGAACAACCTCAAGGTCATCTCCAACGGCCCCTACAAGCTCGAGGGCGCCTGGAAGACCGGCTCGGGCGGCACGTTCGTCCGCAACGACCAGTACGACCCCGAGACCGACGAGGGGACGCGCGCGGCGCTGCCGGACAAGATCGTCTTCACCGAGGGCCTCGAGAACGAGATCATCACGGACCGTCTCATCGCCGAGTCCGGCGAGGACAAGAACGCCATCACGGACCGCGCCATCCCGCCGTCGGCCTACAGCCAGATCGAGGGCCCGATCGCCGAGCGCGCGACCAACCTCGAGTCGCCGTACACCTTCTACCTGGTCCCCAACCAGGACCAGATGAAGAACAAGAAGGTCCGCCAGGCGCTCGCCGCCGCGACGGACCGTGCGGCCTACGCTGCGGCCATGGGTGGCGAGAAGGCCTCCAAGCCCTCGCTCTCCATCGTGGCTCCGGACGTCCCGGGCTACACCGAGAACCCGGCCTTCAAGGACATTCCGGCCGAGGGTGACACCGCCGCCGCGAAGAAGCTCCTCGAGGAGTCCGGCGAGACGATGCCGTACCCGATCCAGTACACCTACCAGGGTGGCACGCCGACGTCCGACAAGGCCGCTGCGGCCCTGAAGTCGGGCTGGGACAAGGCCGGCTTCAAGACCACGCTCAACCCGCTGACGGACACGTACTACGACGTCATCCAGAAGCCGGGTCAGAAGTGGGACGTCGCCCAGGGTGGTTGGGGTGCTGACTGGCCGTCGGCCGCCACCGTCCTCCCGGCGCTCTTCTCCTCGAAGATCCTGACCTCCTCGTCCAACGCCGAGAACTACGGCCGCTTCATCAACGACGAGGTCGACCAGCTCTTCGCGGACGCCGCTGCCGAGGCCGACATCGAGGCCGCCAACAAGATCTACGCCGAGGCTGACGCCAAGCTCGGTGAAGAGGTTGCCTACATCCCGCTCGACATCCAGATGTTCTACTTCCTGCGCGGCTCCGGCGTCACGGGTTACACCCAGACGGCGGCGACGAGCAACTTCCCGGACCTCGGCACCATCGGCGTCGCCAAGTGATCCATCGGGACTGACGACCCCACCCACCGGTAGGTCGCCTTCCCACCCCTGAGCGGTGGGGGCCAGTCAGGAGGCTGGCCCTCACCGCTCACGGTCCGGACACCCCCTGGGCCGCGTTCGACTACCCGAGAGGTCATGGCCTCGATCGAGGCTGATTGCCATGTTTGCTTATGTGATCCGGCGCATCATCTCCGGCATCGCGATGCTCTTCATCATGAGCCTCGTGACGTTCCTGCTGTTCTTCGCCTCGCCGGTCGACCCCGCCCGCTTCACCTGTGGCAAGAGCTGCACGCCGAGCCTCATCGAGCAGAACCGCAAGGCTCTCGGCTACGACAAGCCGATCCCCGTCCAGTACGGGGAGTTCGTCAAGGGCATCTTCGTCGGCAGCGAGTTCCCGAAGGACCCCGAGCTGAAGAAGTCGGCTCCCCAGACCATCGCCGAGTGCCCGGCCCCGTGCCTCGGCTACTCGCCGCGCTCGTCGCAACCCGTGACGACGATGCTGATGGATCGCCTGCCTGTCTCGGCCAGCCTTGCCGTGGCCGCCTTTATCATGTGGATCGTCGTCGGCGTCGGTGCCGGCATCATCGCCGCCCTGAACAAGGGCAAGTTCCTCGACAAGGCGATCGTCGGCACGGCCCTGGTGTTCTACGCCTTCCCGACGTTCTTCATCGGCCTCTTCCTCTACAAGTTTCTCGCCCTGAAGTGGCAGGTGACCCCGGTCCCGACCTACACGCCGCTGACGGAGAACCCCGCGGCATGGCTCATGGGTCTCTTCCTGCCGGCCCTGACCCTCGCCATCTTCTACATCGCCGGTTACATCCGCGTCACCCGCGCCTTCGTGCTCGAGTCTCTCAGCGAGGACTACCTGCGCACGGCCCGCGCGAAGGGGCTCGCGCCGCGCAAGGTGCTCTTCAAGCACACGATGCGCGCCGCCCTCACGCCGCTGGTGACGATCGCCGGCCTTGACTTCGCCGGCCTGCTCGGCGGCGCGATCATCACCGAGCGCGTCTTCAACTACGACGGACTCGGCAAGCTGGCCGTCCAGGCCGCCACCACCTTCGACCTGCCGGTCACGGTGGGCATCGTGGTCCTGCTGGCCGCCTTCATCATCGTCGCCAACATCATCGTCGACGTGCTCTACGCGGTCATCGACCCGCGTGTGAAGTACGCCTGAGGAGCACCGACATGACCATCACCACCCCCGCAAGCACACCGGCCGGCCACACCCACGGCGCGCCGCTGCTGACCGTTGACGATCTCAAGGTCCACTTCCCGACCGAGGACGGCCTCGTCAAGGCCGTCGACGGCCTCAGCTTCGAGCTCGCCCAGGGCCGCACCCTCGGCATCGTCGGCGAGTCCGGATCGGGCAAGTCGGTCACGAGTCAGGCGATCATGGGCCTGCACCGCGGCAGCCGCGCCCAGGTGTCCGGATCGATCCTCTTCGAGGACACCGACCTGCTGACGATCAGCGATGCCGACCTGCGCCGCCGGCGCGGCAAGGACATCGCCATGGTCTTCCAGGACCCGCTGTCGGCGCTGCACCCGTACTACACGGTCGGCAACCAGATCATCGAGGCCTACACGGTCCACCACAAGGTCTCCAAGCAGGAGGCCCGCAAGCGGACCATCGAGATGCTCGACCGGGTCGGCATCCCCAGCCCGGACAAGCGGATCGACCAGTACCCGCACGAGTTCTCGGGCGGTATGCGCCAGCGCGCCATGATCGCGATGGCGCTGGTCAACGACCCGCGGCTGATCATCGCCGACGAGCCGACGACGGCCCTCGACGTGACGGTCCAGGCCCAGATCCTCGACCTGCTCGTCGGGCTCCAGAAGGAGTTCGGCTCCTCGATCATCATCATCACGCACGACCTGGGTGTCGTCGCCGAGATGGCCCACGACATCCTCGTCATGTACGGCGGCAAGGCCGTCGAGCGGGGCAGCGTCGACGAGATCTTCTACTCGCCCGAGCACCCGTACGCGTGGGGTCTGCTCGGCTCCATGCCGCGCATGGACAAGGTGCGTGAGACGCGGCTCAAGCCGATCCCCGGCAACCCGCCGTCCCTCATCAACCCGCCGAGCGGTTGCGCCTTCCACCCCCGGTGCACCTTCCGCGATGATGCCCGCCTCGGGTGCAACTCCGTGGTGCCCGACTTCGACGCAGACGACGCACACCCCGTCCGCTGCCTGATCCCGCCGGCCGAACGCCGCGAGCTCTTCGAGACGAAGGTCAAGCCCGAACTATGACGATTGAGAACACGCAGCCCACGCCCGGCCCGGCCTCCGCGACGGCGGGGACGGACACGTCGCTCCGCGAGGCGCTCCTGCGCGTCGAGGGGCTCAAGAAGCACTTCCCGCAAACGAAGCCCGGCATCATCCGTCGCGCCTCCGACCCGGTGAAGGCCGTCGACGGCATCAGTTTCGAGCTCTTCACGGGTGAGACCCTCGGCATCGTCGGGGAGTCCGGTTGTGGCAAGTCCACGGCTGGCCGCACCGTGCTCCAGCTGCTTCCGCCCACGGACGGCAAGATCTACTTCGAGGGCGAGGACGTCACCGGCGTCAAGGGCAAGGACCTCCGCGAGCTGCGCACGAAGATGCAGATGGTCTTCCAGGACCCCTACGGCTCGCTCAACCCGCGCCAGTCCATCGGCTCGATCATCGGGGCCCCCTTCGCCATCCAGGGCATCACGCCCGAGGGCGGGGTCAAGGCCGAGGTGCAGTCGCTCATGGAGCGCGTGGGCCTCAACCCGGAGCACTACAACCGTTACCCGCACGAGTTCTCCGGCGGTCAGCGTCAGCGCATCGGCATCGCCCGCGCCATCGCGCTGCGCCCGCGGGTCATCGTCTGTGACGAGCCCGTGTCCGCCCTCGACGTGTCGATCCAGGCGCAGGTCGTCAACCTCCTCGAGGACCTGCAGAACGAGTTCGACCTGACGTACATGTTCATCGCGCACGACCTCTCGGTCGTCCGGCACATCTCCGACCGCGTCGGGGTCATGTACCTCGGCAAGTTCATGGAGATCGCCGACCGCGACGAGCTCTACGCGAACCCGCAGCACCCCTACACGCAGGCCCTGTTGTCGGCCGTGCCGCTGCCGGACCCGCGCAAGGAGAACAAGCGCGACCGGATCCTCCTGACCGGCGACCTGCCCTCGCCGATCAACCCGCCGTCGGGCTGCGTCTTCCACACGCGCTGCCCGAAGTTCCGCAACGAGTTGAGCGAGAGCGACCGCGCCCGGTGCACCGGTGAGGTCCCCGTGCAGCACGAGGTCTCGGACCGTCACGAGGTGGCCTGCCACTTCCCGGGCGCCCCGACGGGCACCCTGATCTGAGGCGGACCCCTGACCGGGATCGACAGGTCGACGAGGGCGGCGCGCACCGTGGTGGGCGCCGCCCTCGTCGACGATCTGACGCAGCCCACGAGGCTGTTGGCGGCCCGCCGCAGCGCGCCAGCGGCGCTCGCTGGCGGCTGGGAGTTGCCCGGGGGCAAGGTCGAGCGGGGGGAGGACCCGGCCCAGGCCCTGCACCGCGAACTCGCCGAGGAGTTGGGCGTGCGGGTCGAACTCGGCGACCTCGTCCCCGGTCCGGCCGCCGAGCAGCGCTGGCCGCTGACCGGGGAGTACGAGATGTGGGTCTGGTGGGCCCGGATCACCGAGGGGGTCCCCACCCCGCTCGAGGATCATGATGAGCTCCGCTGGCTCGACGCCCAGTCCCTCGACGACGTCGCGTGGCTCCCCGCGGACCTGCCGATCGTGGCCGCTCTGGCGACACGCATCACAGCGAGTGCCCGAGACTCGATTTAGAGCCTGGGCCCATGTGCTGAGACACTGTGCCAATGCCCCAGATGACTCGCGGCGACATTCGCAATGTCGCAATCGTGGCCCACGTTGACCACGGCAAGACCACTCTCGTCGACAAGATGCTTTGGCAGGCCGGTGCGTTCGGTGAGCACCAGCACGTCGACGAGCGCGCCATGGACTCCGGTGACCTCGAGCGCGAGAAGGGGATCACCATCCTCGCGAAGAACACCGCGATCCACTACGCCGGCCCCGCGGCCGCAGCCGCCGGGGAAGCCGACGGCATCACCATCAACATCATCGACACCCCCGGCCACGCCGACTTCGGCGGTGAGGTCGAGCGCGGCCTCTCCATGGTCGACGGCGTCGTCCTGCTCGTCGACGCGTCCGAGGGTCCCCTCCCGCAGACCCGCTTCGTGCTGCGCAAGGCCCTCGCGGCCAAGATGCCGGTGATCCTCTGCATCAACAAGGTGGACCGTCCCGACAGCCGGATCCCCGAGGTCGTCGACGAGGCCTATGAGCTCTTCATGGATCTCGACGCCGATGAGGACCAGATCGACTTCCCGATCGTCTATGCGTCCGCCAAGGCCGGCCGCGCGTCGGCCAACCGCCCGGCCAACGGCGAGATGCCGGACTCCGAGGACCTCGAGCCGCTCTTCCAGACGATCCTCGACACGATCCCGGCGCCGTCCTACGACTCCGACGCGCCGCTGCAGGCGCACGTGACGAACCTCGACTCGTCCAACTTCCTCGGTCGCCTCGCCCTGCTGCGCGTCCACAACGGCGAGATCCGCAAGGGTCAGCAGGTCACCTGGTGCCGTCAGGACGGCTCGCAGACCCAGGTCAAGATCACCGAGCTCCTCATGACCGAGGCGCTCGAGCGCAAGCCGGCGGAGAAGGCCGGCCCCGGCGACATCATCGCCGTCGCGGGCATCCCGGAGATCACCATCGGCGAGACGCTCGCCGACCCGGAGAACCCCATCCCACTCCCGCTGATCAGCGTGGACGAGCCCGCCATCTCCATGACGATCGGCACGAACACGTCGCCGCTCGTCGGCCGTGGTGCGACGAAGGGGACCAAGGTCACCGCCCGTCTCGTCAAGGACCGCCTCGAGAAGGAGCTCGTCGGCAACGTCTCGTTGCGCGTGCTGCCGACCGAGCGTCCCGACGCGTGGGAGGTCCAGGGCCGCGGTGAGCTCGCGCTGGCCATCCTCGTGGAGCAGATGCGCCGCGAGGGCTACGAGTTGACCGTCGGCAAGCCGCAGGTCGTCACGCGCGAGATCGACGGCAAGCTGCACGAGCCCGTCGAGCGCCTCACGATCGACACCCCGGAGGAGTTCCTCGGGCCGATCACGCAGATCCTCGCCGCCCGCAAGGGTCGCATGGAGCAGATGACCAACCACGGCACGGGCTGGATCCGCATGGAGTTCCTCGTCCCGTCCCGCGGTCTCATCGGCTTCCGGACCGAGTTCCTCACGGAGACGCGCGGCACGGGCATCGCGCACCACGTCTTCGAGGACTACGAGCCGTGGTTCGGCACCATCACCACGCGCGTCAGCGGCTCGCTCGTCGCGGACCGTGCGGGTGTCGTCACGGCGTACGCCATGGTCAACCTGCAGGAGCGCGGCGCGCTCTTCACCGAGCCGACCACCGAGGTGTACGAGGGCATGATCGTCGGCGAGAACTCGCGCGCCGACGACATGGACGTCAACATCACCAAGGAGAAGAAGCTCACGAACGTCCGCGCCAGCAGCGCGGACAACTTCGAAAAGGTCGTCCCGCCACGCAAGCTCAGCCTCGAGCAGGCCCTTGAGTTCTGCCGCGAGGACGAGTGCGTCGAGGTCACGCCGGACACCGTCCGCATCCGCAAGGTCGTCCTCGACCAGAACCTCCGCGCGCGCTCCGCGGCCAGGGCCCGGAACGCCTGACCGTCGTGGGTGCCACCCGAGCTGACCGCCGTCGGTCCCGTCGCGCTGCGACGGGACCGGCGGCGCTCGGCGTGGTGGCACTGCTTGCCGGCTGCAGCGCCCTTCTCGGGGCCGAGCCGGAGGCACCTCCGGGGGCTCCCGAGACCGGGACGGCGAATGTCCTCACGGCACTCTCGCTCGGCCGGGCTCCCGCGTGGGACCCGCAGCGGATCGGGAGTCGGAGCACGGCCGCGCTCGCGGGACGTCTCTACCTGCGCACCCTGACCGCCTACACCCCCGAGCGGGACGGCGCCGACGGCACGTCGCGCCTCGTGGGTGACCTCGCGACCGACACCGGCACGCCGAGCTCCGACCTGACGGAGTGGACCTTCACCCTGCGAGAAGGCCCCGCCTGGGAGAACGGCGACCCCGTGACCTGCGCCGATGTGCGCTACGGGGTCTCGCGCGCCTTCGCGAAGGGGGTCGCCGGCGGCGCCAACTACGCCGCGGCCTACCTGGACATCCCGCGGCACAAGGACGGAACGAGCACCTACCCCGGCCCCTACGGCACCAGCACCAAGGCCGCGGCGAACGAGGCACTCATCCGCAAGGCGGTCGAGTGCGACGGGCGGAAGGTCACCTTCCACCTGTCCGAGCCCATCGCTGACTTCGACGAGATGGTGTCCCTGCCGATCTTCGCGCCGTTCGCGAAGGGCAAGGACACGGGCGAGGACGGTCGCTGGGCCGCCTGGTCCAACGGGCCCTATCGCCTCGGTGAGGCCTGGAAGGCCGGCAGCGGCGGGACCTGGGTGCGCAACCCGGCCTGGGACCGGGAGTCCGACCCCATCCGACAGGCGCGGCCGGACACCATCGTCCTGCGTGAGGGCGTGAGCCCCGAGGACGTCGTCACCAACGTCCTGGACCCCGAGACCGGCCGGGCCAGTGTGACGCTTGACCCCGTCCCGCCGGCGCTGCGGGCGGCACTTGCCGAGCGCGACGACGTCACCGTCGAGTCGATCACCCCACGGGCACAGCTCGTCGACTACCTCGCGCCCAACATGCGCAGCACGGTCTTCCGGACCCGTGAGGTCCGCCGCGCCTTCGCCATGGCGACGGACCGCACGGCCTATGTCCGCGCGCTCGGTGGGCGGGGGGCCGCGCAGGAGGCCTGGACCCTGCTCAGCCCGACGCTGAAGTCCCACCACGATCTCGGCCCGGAGGCCGGCGGCCCGGCCCGGCCGGCCGAGGCGCGCTCGCTCCTGCGCAAGGAGAAGGTCGCGCTGCCCGTCAAGGTCCGCCTCGCCTACCGCTCGAGTCCGTTGCAGGACAAGGCGATCGGCGCCCTGCTCGACACGTGGCGCGAGGCCGGGTTCGACGTCACCCTCGTGCCCATCGAGGACGACTACTTCGCGACCGCGGCCGATCCCGCGCGGGCCAAGCAGGTCGACGTCTTCTGGTCCAACTGGGCGGCGGACTGGGCCTCGGCCTCGACCGTCCTGCCGCCCCTCTTCGACTCCCGGATCAACCTCACCTCGAAGACCTCCGGTCGCGACTACGGCTACTACGACTCCGACAAGGTCAACCGCGCCTTCACCCGCGCGAACGCCATGGCCGACGAGCGCAAGCGAGTGAAGGCTTGGCAGGACGTGGATGTGGACATCCTGCGCGACGGCGGTTACATCCCGTTGGCCCAACGGCGTTCGCTGTATCTCGGCGGTGACCGGGTGACCCACTTCCAGGGCGCCGAGGTCTACGACGGGGCCGTCGACCTCGCGGTGATCGGAGTGCAGCAATGACCGTCATGGACACGCGCGACGTGCCGCGACTCCTCTTCGTCCACGCACATCCGGACGACGAGAGCCTCGCAACCGGGCTGGCGCTCGCGCACCACAGCCGCGCCGGCCACGAGGTGCACGTCCTGACGGCCACGCTCGGTGAGGAGGGCGAGGTCATCCCGCCCGAGCTCGCGCACCTGGCGGCCGACCGGGACGACACCCTCGGACCGCACCGGCGCGAGGAGCTCCGGGCCGCCATGGC
This sequence comes from Janibacter zhaoxuefangae, assembly GCF_050271985.1. Classification (GTDB taxonomy): domain Bacteria; phylum Actinomycetota; class Actinomycetes; order Actinomycetales; family Dermatophilaceae. The sequence continues at coordinate 591,944 of NZ_CP189849.1, forward strand.
GGCCCTCGGCGTCCGACACCGGGTCCTCGGGGAGGGCCCGGCCGCGGGCGTGCTCTCGCGCTATCGGGACTCCGGAATGGTCGGTTCGCCCAGCGCGAGCAACCCTCGGGCCTGGGTGAACGCCGACCCGCAGGAGGCGGCGGCGCTCGTGCGCGCCGTCGTCGAGGAGATCGCTCCGGACGTCGTCGTCACCTACGACGCCCAGGGTGGCTACAGCCACCCGGACCACATCCAGGTCCACCGGATCGTGTGCGCGGCGCTGGCGGGCATGTCGACGCCACCGGCCCTCTTCGCCGCCGTCACCCCGCGCACGTGGGCGCAGGAGGACCGCGCCTGGGTGCGCGACCACCCGGAGCTCCGCGGCGCGTGGACGGTGCCCGCACCGACCGACCCCTACCCGCCGTCGGTGGTCGACGACGCCCTCGTGACCCACGCCGTGATCGACCCCGATGCCCTGGCCGACCAGGTCGCAGCCCTGCGCGAGCACGTCACGCAGGTGACCGTCGGGGACGGCGTCTACGCCCTGTCGAACGACATCGCCGCGCGGCTGTCGGGTCGGGAGGGTTACGCCCTGCTCGATCCGCGCACCGGTGCCCTCCGTCCCGCGGCTCCCGCGGGACCGGCCCGCCTCGGACTCCTGGACGTCGAGTGATCACTCCACCCACCTCCGACGCCTTCCGGCACGCCATGTCGCGCTTCGCCACGGGCGTGGCCGTCGTCAGCACGACCGCGGGTGCGCATGACCACGCCATGACGGCCAACTCCCTGACCTCGGTGTCGCTCGACCCGATGCTCATGCTGGTGTGCGTCGAGCGGGACGCCCGGTTCCACGACGCGGTGATCGAGGCGGGGGTGTGGGGGATCTCCTTCCTCGGCCACTCCCAGCGCAGCCTGGCCGGCTGGCTCTCGACTCCCGGCCGCCCGCTGCCGGGTCAGCTCGACCGCGTGCCGCACCACCGCGGGGAGGCCACGGGCGTGCCCCTCATCGACGACGCCCTCGCAACGATTGAGTGTCGAACGACCGCGGTGCACGCGGCGGGCGACCACAGCATCGTCGTCGGCGAAGTACTCTCCGTGAGTGCCGCGGCCCACGCCGACGAGGCGCTGATCTACTACCGCAGTGGCTACGGCGCGGTGACGTGACGTGACGGGGCACGGGGGAGCGGACGGGCACACACCCGTGCCGGCAGCGGCAGGCAACAGGCAGAGATACGGAACGGCGCAGTGACGATGAACGACAGCACGCAGGAATCACCCTTGTGGGACGAGGAGTCCGCCAAGCCCAAGCGGGCGACGGCGCTCCTCGCCGGCCTCGGGGTGACGCTCGTCGTGGCGCTCCTCTACGTGGGTGCGGCCTGGTACTTCGGGCAGCGCACCCCGGGCGACACGACCATCGGCGGCGTCGCCGTCGGCGGTCGCACCCCCGCGGAGGCCACGGCGACGTTGCGGCGTGAACTCGGCGATGGCGCGACCACTCCGATCCCGCTCGCCGTCGGCTCCAAGACGGTCGAGATCGACCCCGCCGAGGTCGGCCTCGCGTACGACTACGAGGCTTCCGTCGAGGGGATCACGGGCTTCAGCCTCAACCCGGCAACGCTCTATCGCCACCTCACCGGCGGCGTCGAGCGCGACATCGTGCGTGTCGTCGACGAGGACCGGTTGGCCGCAGCAGTCACTGCCGCCACGAAGGGGCTCGGGACGAAGCCCCGGGACGGTTCCGTGGCGTTCGTCGAGGGCAAGGTCGTGACGAAGAAGTCCCGTGTCGGCCTGGACATCGACGAGGCGGGTACGGCCCGGGCCGTGGCGTCGGCCTGGCCCACAGCCGAGCCCGTCAAGGCCGTCACGACCGACGTGCCGCCCGTGCTCTCCAACGACGAGATCACCCGATTTGCCTCCGAGTTCGCCGAGCCCATCGTGTCGGGGCCGGTCACCGTCCGAGCCGGCGGCCACACCTTCTCCGTGCCCGGCACGGACTTCGTGCCGGCCGTGACCATCACGACGACGAAGGGGACCCTCGCCGGGTCCTTCGACCACGACAAGGTCGTCGAGCGCGTGCAGGCGGCGGCGGCGTCGGCGGGGGCCACGCGTGCGGCCGTCAACGCCACGGTCTCCTTCAGCGGTGGCCGCGCCTCGGTCACCCCGTCGACGACGGGACGGGCCCTCAACACCGACGGAGTCGCGGCAGCCGTCGAGAAGGCGCTGGTCAGCACCAGTGCGCGCTCCGTCACGGTCCGACTCAAGGCGACCGAGCCGGATCTGACGACCGCGAAGGCCAAGGCGACCCTGCCGAAGGAGCAGATCTCCACCTTCACGACCCAGTTCGACCCGACCGCCCCGCGCGGTAAGAACATCATCCGTGCGGCGTCGGTCCTCAACGGCACCTACGTCGCGCCGGGGCAGCAGTTCAGCCTCAACGGGGTCCTGGGCGAGCGGACGGCGGCGAAGGGCTACCACGAGGCGCCGGCCATCTACAACGGCCGACTGGTGAAGGACTACGGCGGCGGCATCTCGCAGCTGTCGACGACCCTCTTCAACGCCGTCTTCTTCTCCGGCGCGCAGATCGACGCCTTCACGCCGCACAGCTTCTACATCTCGCGCTACCCCGAGGGGCGCGAGGCGACGATCAACTGGCCCACGGTCGACCAACGGTTCACCAACGACACCAAGGGCGGCATCCTCATCCAGGCCGGGACGTCGGGCGGCAACGTGACGGTCACGTTCATCGGTCGCAAGACGTGGGACATCACCGCGTCGAAGGGGCCGCGCCGCAACGTCACCCAGCCGAAGAAGATCAAGGACGACTCGGCCGACTGCGTGCCGCAGGTCGCCGCGACCGGCTTCGACGTCACCGTGACCCGCATCTTCCGCAGCGGGGGGACCATCGTGAAGCGGCAGGAGTTCAACACGCACTACATCCCCGAGGATGACGTGACCTGCACGAACCCGAAGGCCTTCGACTAGCCCGTCGCCCCTTCACCGAGGTGCACGTAGTCGTGGTGCACCTCGAAGCCGAGCGACCGGTAGAGGGCCAGGGCAGGTGCGTTGGTCGCCTCGACCTGCAGGTGGAGGATGCGCACCCCGCGCCGGTCGGCGTCGGCGGCCACGTGGGCGGTCAGCGCCCGCGCGAGTCCGCGGCGGCGATGCGTGGGGACCGTCGCCACCGAATAGAGCCCGGTCATGGCGTCATGGTGGGGCGCTCGGGCGACGGCGACGATGGCGCCGGCGTCCTCGACCGCGAGCACGAGTTGGTCGCTCGGACCGCCGAGGACGGCCACGGCGGCAGACCGCGGTTGCACGGGGCGGCTCAGCTCGGCGACGTCGAGCCAGGCGTCCGAGATCCCCTCGAGGCGACGAACCGGCCATTTCTGCACAGGGCTCGCGTGCCCGGCGACGGCCGCGAGCGCCGAACGAGGGTCAGCGGTCAGGACGTGCACGCGCGGCGCGGCTTCCCAGCCCTGACCCAGCAGCAGCGCGCCCAGGGGGTCGTCGCCGACGGCGCCGCCCGCGGGGAGGGGGAGCATGACGGCCGGCCGCAGCCCGCGCTCGCGGTACCACGACTGCACGGCGCTGACCGCATCCGACAGGGGGAGGCCGGGGTCGCCGACGGGCAGTGCGGAGTTGGCTCGGGCGGTGAAGCCGTCGGCGGCCCGCAGCAGCCAGCCACCCAGGGGTGCGCGGGCCAGGGGCGGGTGGGCGTTGACCATCGCGCGCTCGAGGTCGTCGATGCCGACGGCCCGGTGCGGGGCGCCGCGTCGGACCGGGCGCGGCGGGATGACCTTGGCTGCGGTGACGAGGTCCCGACGCAGGGTGACGTCGCCGGTGCGGGTGCGGATGACGAGGCTGTCCGCGTCCAGGGCGATGAGTTCACCGACGGTGTCCGTCAGGCGTGGGCCGGCCTGCGGGGGCGGGTCGATCCGGCTCCGGACGGCGACCCGAGAGCCCGTGGTGAGACCCTGCGACAGATCGCTCATGGGGCGTCATAGTATGTGCCGCATGACGTACGTGATCGCGCAGCCCTGTGTGGACCTCAAGGACAAGGCCTGCATCGAGGAATGCCCCGTCGACTGCATCTACGAGGGCGAGCGCTCCCTCTACATCCACCCCGACGAGTGTGTCGACTGCGGTGCATGTGAGCCGGTGTGCCCCGTCGAGGCGATCTACTACGAGGACGACACCCCCGAGGAGTGGGCCGACTACTACAAGGCCAACGTCGAGTTCTTCGACGACCTCGGCAGCCCCGGTGGCGCCGCGAAGCTCGGCCTCATCAAGAAGGACCACCCGCTCATCGCCGCCCTGCCGCCGCAGGAACACGACGAGTGATCTCGGCGCTCCCCGACTTTCCCTGGGACTCGCTCGCTCCCTTCCGGGAGCGGGCGGGTTCCTTTGTCTCGTCGGGGAGTCCGGCGGAGGGCGAGGGCCTCGTCGACCTGTCGGTCGGCACGCCCGTTGATCCGACGCCGCAACTCGTCCGGGAGGCGCTCGTGGCCGCGGCCGACGCACCCGGCTACCCGCAGACCTACGGCACCCCGGCCCTGCGTGAGGCGGTGGCGGCGTGGTTCGCGCGCACCCGCAACGTGCCGGACCTCGATCCCGCGGGGGTGTTGCCGACGATCGGCTCCAAGGAGCTCGTCGCCTGGCTGCCGACCCTGCTCGGACTGGGCGAAGGGGACGTCGTCGGTTTCCCGTCCGTCGCCTATCCCACGTATGACGTCGGGGCGCGGATCGCCGGCACGACGCCGCGGGTGGTCGACGGACTGGCCGCACTGGGACCGGTCACCTCCGCGAGTGCGCCACGGCTCCTCTGGCTCAACTCGCCGGGCAACCCGACGGGCCAGGTCCTCGGCCTGGGCCACCTGCGCAAGGTCGTCGAGTGGGCGAGGCGGCACGACGTCATCGTCGCCAGCGACGAGTGCTACGCGGCGCTCGACTGGCGGACCGAGCAGGAGCGCGTCGACGCGGGGGAGTCGCCGACCGGCACGACACCCAGCCTGCTCGACCCGCGCGTCTGCGACGGCGACCACACCGGCCTGCTCGTGGCCTACTCCCTGAGCAAGCAGTCCAACCTCGCGGGTTACCGGGCGGCCTTCGTCGCCGGCGACCCGGAGATCGTCGCGGCCCTGCTCGAGGTCCGCAAGCACGCGGGGATGATCATGCCCGCCCCGGTGCAGGCGGCGATGACGGTCGCCCTGGGCGACGACGCGCACGTCGCGGAGCAGAAGGAGCGCTACCGCGCGCGCCGTGCGGTGCTCCGGCCGGCCGTCGAGGCATTCGGGCTGCGTGTCGAGCACTCCCGTGCGGGCCTCTACCTGTGGAGCACCGCCGACGAGGACTGCTGGGTCACACTCGGCCGACTGGCGGATCGCGGGATCCTCGCGGCGCCGGGGTCGTTCTACGGCACCGCGTCGGGGCGGCACGTGCGGATCGCCCTGACCGCCTCGGACGAGCGCATCGCCGCGGCCGCCGCACGCCTGACCGCGTGAACCCACCGCTTCCGATCCCTTGCGGCACCGACCAGCGGCGAACTGGGAATGGCGCGTCGACGACCGTCGGGGTGAGGAAGACCGGACCACGTTTCACCGCAGCCAACTCGCTGCGGTAGCGTCAAACCCGAGTACGCCCACCCCGGGTCGGGCAGACCGCGCGGGCCCCACGAGGCCCCACACGAAGGAAGAGGACCATGACCAACGACGTACCTTCCGGTGCCACGCTCGCTGCGGGCGAGCAGTCGCTCGACCTGCCGTTCGTCCCTGCGACGGAGGGCAACAACGGCTACGACATCTCCAAGCTCCTGAAGACGACCGGCAACGTCACGCTCGACACCGGATTCGTCAACACGGCCTCGTGCAAGAGCGACATCACCTACATCGACGGTGACCAGGGCATCCTGCGCTACCGCGGCTACCCGATCGACCAGCTCGCCGAGAAGTCGACCTTCGTCGAGGTCGCCTACCTCCTCATCTACGGCAAGCTCCCGACCTCCGACGAGCTGTCCGGCTTCGAGGACCGCATTCGTCGTCACACGATGCTGCACGAGGACCTGCGGGCCTTCTTCAACGGCTTCCCCCGCGACGCCCACCCGATGCCGGTGCTGTCCTCGGCCGTCAGCGCCCTCGGCACCTTCTACCAGGACAGCCTGGACCCCTTCGACGAGGAGCAGGTCGAGATCTCGACCATCCGCCTCATGGCCAAGCTGCCGACCATCGCGGCCTACGCCCACAAGAAGAGCGTCGGCCAGCCCTTCCTCTACCCGGACAACTCGCTCTCCCTCACGGAGAACTTCCTTCGGATGACGTTCGGCTTCCCGGCCGAGCCCTATGACCTCGACCCCGTCGTGGTCAAGGCGCTCGACCAGCTCTTCATCCTGCACGCCGACCACGAGCAGAACTGCTCGACGTCGACGGTGCGCATGGTCGGCTCGGCCCACGCCAACCTCTTCAACTCGGTCTCGGCCGGCATCCACGCGCTGTCCGGCCCCCTCCACGGCGGCGCCAACCAGGCCGTCCTCGAGATGCTCGAGAAGATCAAGGGCGCGGACTACGACGTCGACACCTTCATGAACAAGGTGAAGAACAAGGAGGACGGCGTCCGCCTCATGGGCTTCGGACACCGCGTCTACAAGAACTACGACCCGCGCGCGGCCATCATCAAGAAGACGGCCGACGAGCTGCTCAGCAAGCTCGGCGGCGACAACGAGATGCTCGAGATCGCCATGCGCCTCGAGGAGATCGCCCTCAAGGACGAGTACTTCATCGAGCGCAAGCTCTACCCGAACGTGGACTTCTACACCGGGCTGCTCTACACGGCCATGGGCTTCCAGCCGAAGATGTTCACGGTCCTCTTCGCCATCGGTCGCCTCCCCGGATGGATCGCCCAGTGGCGCGAGATGATCCAGGACCCCGAGACGAAGATCGGCCGCCCGCGCCAGATCTACACCGGCGAGCCGGAGCGCGACTTCGTCGCCATCGGTCAGCGCTGAGGTTCCGACTTCCCGCCACACCGCATGACGAAGGGCGGTCGCACCCGTTGGTGCGACCGCCCTTCGTCATGTGTCAGCGCCAGCTCGGGAGGATGAAGGGCATGGAGTCCTTCGGGCCCACCAGCGTGTTCCACGGCAGGGTCATCGTCACGGCGCCGTAGACGGAGGCGTAGACGCGACCGTGGTCGGCCGTGGCGATCATGCCCCCCTTGGTCGGGTAGAGGTTGACGTCCGCCAGCGTGAGCGGCTGCGTGGAGCCGGTCTCGCGGGTGCCTTGCCGGGTGAGCTCGCGGTCGATGTCCCAGCGCGGGCCACCCGGAGCCTTCATCGCGGCGACCATCGCCTCGTCCGACCACACCGTGCCCGTGTCCGTCTGGACCGTGACGTCGTCGAGCAGCGTGTTGCCGTGCGCGCCACCGAGGTCGAGGTGCGCGCGCGTCGTCGCGACGACGAGCGTCCCCTCGTTGACGGCCATCTCGCCCTTGAGGGTGAAGCCGCCCTTGTTGTGGTCGCGCTCGGGCCCGTTGGCGATGGACTTCTTCCAGCCCTGCAGCAGCGTCGAGACCTGGGCGTTGAAGGTCTTCGCCAGCGCGGCGGCCCCCTTCCCGCAGAGGTCGGTGGCCTCGAGGCGCTGGTAGCTCACGGGCGCCTCCATGTAGGTCTCCTTGTGCGTCGTGAAGCGCGCACGGATGGGTTCGGCGCACCCGTTGGCCGTCGGCGCCGTGGTCGTGCCGGTTGCCGTCGTCGTCGCGGTGTCGGACGTGGCGCTGGCGGTGCCGGAGGTCGGGGCGGTGGTCGTCGTGCTGGAGCTCGTGGGCGTGGTCGTCTCGGATGCCGTCGACGAGGCCGAGGTGCTGGCGGTGTCGGACGCCGCCGGATCACTCGTGTCGTCGCTCCCGCAGCCGGTGAGGGCGATCGCGGCGATGGTGGCCAGCGTGGCCGTGGTGGTGCGCATGCGGCTCATTGGGGTTCCCTCCCGGTCGTGCGGGGCTCGTGCCCCTCACCACCAAGACGCCGCACTCACCCGATCGGTTGTCGCCCGTCGCGCGATCTCAGGGCGTCAGCGTGAGCACGACCCGAGTCGCGTCGCCCGAGCCGTCCCCGGCACTGCTCCACTCCCACCCCGAGGCGTCCCGCGTCCGGGTCCACGTGTGGGTCCCGACGCTGACGGACGTGAGGGCGTGGGCCTTCGCCTGGGCCACCGCCCACGCGCCCACGCGCCATGCCACGAGCTCGCTGTCGGCCGTGACGACGAGCGTGTCGCCCTCCGCGCTCCCCGCGACGCCGACCTCGGTCTGGAGCGCCTCCTGGAGCGCCTTCGTGTCGGTGCGACCCTCGGGGTCGTCCAGGCGACAGCCGAGGCCACCGGGGGAGTGGCCGCTGATCGCGGAGGCGAGCAGGCGACCTTCGAGCTCGTGGTCGGCGTAGGCCTCGGGGTAGGCCGACTTCTGCACCTCCTGGGCGATCTTGGTGATCTCCATGTTTTCGTAGCCGTCGACCTTGACGAGGGCGTCATAGAAGGCGTTGGTCGCGAAGACGGGATCGAGCAACTCGTCCTGCGTGCCCCACCCCTGGGACGGCCGCTGCTGGAAGAGCCCGAGGCTGTCCCGGTCGCCATAGGTGATGTTGCGCAGCTTCGACTCCTGGATCGCCGTCGCGAGGGCGATCGTCGCGGCTCGGGCCGGGAGGCCGCGCTTCATGGCGATGGCCGTGATCGTCGCGGCGTGGTGCACCTGCTCGGGGCTGAAGGTGACGCTCTCACCGGTCGCCGTCGCCTGGCACCGCGGGGTCGCGAGGGCGGTCAGTTGGTCGCGACCCCAGATCCACCCCGCGCCCCCGAGCGCGGCGACGACGACGAGCGTCGCGAGCACCGCCAACCAGCGCCGGGCCCGAGGGGGCCGGCTGCTCTCGGCGAGGACGAAGTCCTCGCTCCCGGGAAACATGGCGCGGGCCCGCCGTTAGTTGGCGTGCAGGGCGGCGTTGAGCTCGATGCCGGTGCCCTTGCGGTCCCGGGCCTCGACCGCACCGGTCTGGCTGTTGCGGATGAAGAGGATGTTGCTCGAGCCGGACAGTTCGCGCGCCTTGACGACCGTCCCGTCGGGGAGGGCGACCTTCGTGCCAGCGGTGAGGTAGAGCCCGGCCTCGACGACGCAGTCATCGCCGAGGGCGATGCCGACGCCGGCCTCGGCGCCGACGAGGCAGCGCTCGCCGACGCTGACGCGCTCGGTGCCGCCGCCGGACAGGGTGCCCATGGTGGAGGCCCCGCCGCCGATGTCCGAGCCGTCGCCAATGACGACGCCCTGGCTGATCCGGCCCTCGATCATCGAGGAGCCCAGCGTGCCAGCGTTGAAGTTGACGAAGCCCTCGTGCATGACGGTCGTGCCGGCCGCGAGGTGGGCGCCGAGCCGCACGCGGTCGGCGTCGGCGATCCGGACGCCCGCCGGCACGACGTAGTCCGTCATCCGCGGGAACTTGTCGATGCCGAGCACCTGGACCGGGCCGCGGGCGCGCAGCCGCAGTCGAGTGGCCTCGAAGCCCTCGACGGCGCACGGGCCGTGGTTGGTCCACACGACGTTGGCGAGCACACCGAAGAGGCCGTCGAGGTTGATCGAGTTCGGGAGCACGAGCCGGTGGCTCAGCAGGTGCAGGCGCAGGTAGGCGTCGGCGGCGTCGGCCGGGGCGGCGTCGAGGTCGACGGCGACGGTCCGGACCTCGGTGCGGGTGCCGCGCTCGGAGTCCTCACCGACGAGGGCCAGGAGTTCGGCCGGCACCTGCACGACCTCGGGGGCCTCACCCAGCTCGGGAGCCGGGTACCAGGTGTCGAGCACCTGGTCGTCCGAGGAGAGAGTGGCCAGTCCGTGGCCCCAGGCCGCGCGCGCAGTCGTCATGGGGGCAAGCCTAGGAGACGCGGCTGTGCGCCCGTCAATCGCTCCCTGACGGCGGCGGCGTCCGGGGCGGTTAGGCTCCCGGCATGGCTGATCCGACCCCCGATGTGCCCACCCTCGACCTCTCGCAGGACGTCGTCACCCTCACTGCCGCCCTGTGCGACATCGAGTCCGTGAGCCTCGACGAGGGCGCCATCGCGAGCGCCGTCGAGGCGGCACTCGCTCCGCTGGACCACCTCGAGGTGACCCGCGTCGGCAACACCGTCGTCGCCCGCACCGAGCTGGGGCGCGCGGAGCGGGTCGTGCTGGCCGGCCACCTCGACACCGTGCCGCTCACCGATCCGCCGAACCTGCCGACGAAGCGGATCGTGCACGACGGCGAGGAGGTCCTCTGGGGCCGCGGGACGACGGACATGAAGGGGGGCGTCGCCGTCCAGCTCAAGCTGGCGGCCCAGGTGACCGAGCCCACCCGTGACCTCACCTTCCTCTTCTACGAAGGGGAGGAGATCGAGTCCGAGCACAACGGCCTGCGCAGGCTGGGGCTGGAGCGCCCCGAGCTGCTCGAGGCGGACTTCGCCGTCCTGCTGGAGCCCACGAACGGCGCCGTCGAAGGGGGCTGCAAGGGGACCCTGCGGGTCGACGTCGCGATCAAGGGGATCGCCGCGCACTCGGCGCGGCCGTGGAACGGGCACAACGCCATTCATGACGCGGCGGAGGTGCTGCAGCGGCTGTCCGACTACGAGGAGGAGACGGTCCACGTCGACGGACTCGACTACCACGAGGCCCTGCAGGCGGTGGGGATCGTCGGCGGGATCGCCGGCAACGTCATTCCCGATGCCTGCACCGTGACCGTCAACTACCGCTTCGCACCGGACAAGAGCGAGGAGGAGGCGCTCGCGCACGTGCGAGCGGTCCTGCACGGCTACGAGTGCACGGTCACCGACCTCGCGGCCGGCGCCCGGCCCGGTCTGCACCTGCCCGCGGCCCAGGACTTCGTCGCGGCGCTGGGCGTGCCCGTGGGCCCCAAGGAGGGCTGGACCGACGTGGCCCGGTTCTCGGCGCTCGGCATCCCGGCCGTGAACTTCGGGCCGGGCGACCCCAACCTCGCCCACCACGACTCCGAGCGCTGCCCCGTGGCCCAGCTCGTCGAGGCCGAGGCGGCCATGCTGCGGTGGTTGGCGTGAGCGAGGATGAGCGCATGACGTCCGGCGACTACCGCTATCACAAGGGCCCGGTGACGCTCCGGCGCTCGAAGGTGCCCGGCACGACGACTGATCAGCGACTCCTCGACACCCGTGGCAAGTCCGACTGGGTGCACACCGACCCGTGGCGGGTCATGCGGATCCAGAGCGAGTTCGTCGAGGGCTTCGGCTCGCTCGCCGAGCTGGGCCAGGCGATCAGCGTCTTCGGCTCGGCGCGGACGAAGCCGGACCACCCCACCTACGAGATCGGGGTGCGCATCGGGGCCGCGCTCGCGAAGGCGGGTTACGCCGTCATCACCGGCGGCGGACCGGGCGCGATGGAGGCGGCCAACCGGGGCGCGCTCGAGGCCGGCGGCACGTCCGTGGGGCTGGGCATCGAGCTGCCGTTCGAGCAGGGCCTCAACGACTTCGTCGACATCGGCGTCAACTTCCGCTACTTCTTTGCCCGCAAGACGATGTTCGTCAAGTACGCCGAGGGGTTCATCGTCCTGCCCGGCGGCTTCGGCACCCTCGACGAGCTCTTCGAGGCCGTCACCCTCGTACAGACGCAGAAGGTCACGAGCTTCCCCATCGTCCTCATGGGCGTGGACTACTGGCAGGGCCTGATCGACTGGCTCCGGTCGTCGGCGTTGAGCGCCGGCACCATCAGCGCCAAGGACCTCGACCTCCTGCACCTGACGGACGACGTCGACGAGGCGGTCGCCTATGTCACCGACGTCGAGGGCGGTCGCCACACGATGCCCGTGAGCGGGACGGCGGACTGAGCATGGTCTGGGTCTTCTTCATCGCCGTCGCCGTGCTCGTCGCGGGTCTCGGCGCCGCGCTGATCCTCGGTCGGATCACCTACGACCCCCTCGACGAAGCCGTGAGCTCCACCGGACCGGTGGACCTACCCGAGGGGCTGCTGACGCCCCGGGACATCGACGAGATCCACTTCGACACGGCGTTGCGCGGCTACCGCATGGACCAGGTCGACGACGTCCTCGATCGGCTGCTCATGCAGGTGGCCGACCAGGAGCGCGAGATCCGCCGGCTGCGGGACCCCGGCAGTCAGTGACGGCCTTCCGCGTCGTCCGGCACATCCCGGCGTCGGTGCCGGACGTGTGGGCGCGGGTCGCCGACCTTCGCGCGCACGGGGATCACGTGCCGCTGACGCGGATGGTGACCGATGCGGGCGCGCCGCGGGTGGGTTGGGCCTTCTCGGGGATCACCGCGCTCGGCCCCTTCCGGCTCGTCGACGCCATGGTCGTCACCCGCTGGGAGCCGCCGACGGCGGCCCGCGCGACAGGGGTCCTGCGGATCGAGAAGGTGGGTCGGCTCCTGGCCGGTTGGGCCGAGATCGAGGTGTCGCCTCATGGCGACGCGGGCTCGCGCGTGGTCTGGTCGGAGGAGCTCGGGCCGCGTCAGCGGGACCTGGCCCGACTCCTTCGCGTCCCGTCGGCGGCCGTGGGGCGACGACTCTTCGAGCGCGTCGTCGACTCGCTCCTCGCCGGCGTCGTCAGCGACCGTTGAAGGTCGGCCTCTCCTTCGCGAGGAAGGAGGCGACGGCGGCGCGGTGGTCCTCGCTCGCGCCGGTGAGGGCCATGAGTTCGGCCTCGTGCGCGAGCGAGTCGGACAGGTCGTGGCCGCTGGAGTGGGCGACGGCGCGGCGGATGGAGCCGTAGGCCAGCGTCGGACCCTGGGCGAGAGTGCCGGCGACCTCGGCCACCCGGCTCGCGAGGTCGGCGGCGGGGACGACCTCGGTGACGAGTCCCAAACTCAGCGCCTCCGCGGAGCGGATCGTGCGGGGCAGGAGGAGCAGTTCCTTCGCGCGCGACGGCCCGACGAGGCGCGGCAGGGCCCATGAGGCGCCGGAGTCGCAGGAGAGGCCGATGCCCGCGAAGGCGAAGTTGATGGACGCCGTGTCCGCGGCGATCCGCAGATCCGCGGCGAGGGCGAAGGACGCCCCGGCGCCGGCGGCCACCCCGTTGAGCGCGGCGATGACCGGCTTGTTCATCGTCGCGAGCAGCTCGACGATGGGGTTGTAGTGCTCGGTCACCGTCGAGCTCAGCGTGAAGCCCTCCTTCTCGAGCAGGGCCGCGTGCTCCTTGAGGTCCTGGCCGGCGCAGAACGCGCGCTCTCCGGCGCCCGTGAGCACGACGCAGCGCACCGCCGCGTCGTCGGCGACCTGCCGGAGCGAGGCGAGCAGCCCCTCCTTCACCGCGAGATCGAGCGCGTTCATCGTCTCCGGCTTGTTGATCGTGACGGTGGCGACACCGTCCGCGATCGCGAACTGGACGGCGGGGGTGGCGGCGGACTCGACGGTCAACGGGGCTCCTCGGTTCGTGCTGACGGGTGGGCGTGGCTTCCGTCGCCATCATCCCCTGATGGGGCGCCGTGGCGCTCGAGGGTCGCGTCGACGTGCGCGCTCGCGTGGGGGAGCCACGCGTCGGCCACGGACCGGAAGGCCCGAGCTGCGGCGTGGCCCGGCCAGTCCACGGGCAGGGCCGGCGCGGGGAGGTCCGGATCGCTGAAGAGGAAGAGGCGCCAGCGGTGGACGAGTTCGGAGCGGGCGACGAATCCCTGCGCCGGAGTCTCCGGCGAGACGGGCTCGGGGAGGTCCGCGAGGAAGGAGCGGTACCCCGCGTCGAGCGCGGTCAGGTCCCACACCCGTGCCGCCAGGTCGCGGGCCGGTCCGTCGAGCTGGGCGGACAGGAACGACACGGCCTCGGGGTCGATGCCGTTGCGGCCCAGGGTCGCCGTCAGGTCGGGTGAAGGCCGCGGTGCGATCCACGTCTGCGGAGCGAGGAGTCCGTAGCCGAGGTAGGAGAGGGAGCGCGCGATCCTGGCCCGTTCGGTGCGTCCGCGGGGGGCTGGGAGGACGACGACGTGCCACTGGCCGTCCCACTCCCGCTCACCCGCGTAGATGCGCGCGCCGGCCTCCACCATGCGCTGGCGCCCCGCGGCCGTGAGTTCGTGGCCCCGCACGCCCCCGACGTCACGCGGCGCCAGCCAGCCCTCGCGAGTCACGCGCGAGATGGCGGTCCGGACCGCCGGGGCGCTGATGCCCAGGTCGCCCAGCAGATCGACGGTGCTCGCGACGGGGGCCCAGCCGTCGCGGGAGAGGAGGTGATCCCCGTAAAGGTCGAAGAGTGCGGAGCGCGCGTGCATGCGCGTCAGTCTGCCGCGATTTCGCCGACGGGGGAGGGTGCGGGATAATGGCAGACAACGTGGGGTCGCGACAACCGCGACACCGAACACGAGCGTCGCCGGCGGGGTGGCGCGACGAAGGGAAACGCTGATGGCGGCTATGAAGCCCCGGACCGGAGACGGTCCGCTGGAGGTCACCAAGGAGGGCCGCGGCATTGTGCTGCGCATGCCGCTCGAGGGCGGGGGGCGCCTGGTCGTCGAGATGACGCCGGACGAGATCCGCGCTCTGGGCGAGGCCATCGACAACTGCGACGGCCTGAAGTGAACTGAAGTCTTCCTGCGAAGGCCCCGACGGTACACACCGTCGGGGCCCTTCGCGTCCCCGGCTGGGTAGGGTCGCTGCGTGCCCCAAGACGACTCCCTCCTGCGCCCCGACCTGGGTGACCTCGTGGTCACCGACTCTGCCCTCGCCGACGTCCTCGGCGGCCTCGACGCGTTCGATCGGTCGGCCGGCCCCAGCAGCAGCGCGCCCGCGCTCGTCCTCGGCGTCCCCGCCGGTGGCCTCGACGCGCTCGCCTTGGACACCTTGGCCCTCTGCGGACTCCCGGCCACGGTCCTCGGCGACCCCGCGTCCGTCACGCTGAAGCCCGGCGCCACGACGGTGCTGCCGGTCATCGCCGACCTTCCGGTGGCCGAGCTCGTGCTCGTCGGCACGGGGGTCGGTGGAGCGGACGACCTTCGTCGTGCCGGTGCCGGTGCCGGGCGGGCCGGTCGCGGGCGAGCCGAGCTCGTCACGGCCGTGCCGACGAGCGGGGCGACCGTGGCCGCCTTCGTCGAGGGGTTGTTGCTCGGTGGCCACACCGCGGCGCGTCGCACGGGCGGCGGGATCAGCCAGGGCGGGGGCGCCACCCGGGTGACCCACGTCGTCGCCGGCGAGCGTGCCGAGCAGGGCTCGAAGGCGGCCGCGGCCGGTGTCCGGGCGAGGGCCAGCGTCATCGCGCGCAACCTCTCGAACACCCCCAGCAACATCAAGAACCCGGAGTGGATGGCGGCCCGCGCCCGCCGACTCGCCAAGGACACCGGCCTCGAGGTCCGGGTCTGGAACGAGGCAGCCCTCCGGCGCGAAGGCTTCGGTGGGCTGCTCGCCGTGGGCGGCGGGTCGGTGTCGCCGCCGCGGTTCGTCCAGCTGACCTGGGCGCCGGAAGGGGCGACCGAGCACGTCGTCCTCGTCGGGAAGGGGATCACCTTCGACACCGGCGGGGTCAACGTGAAGCCCGCCGCCGGGATGGACGCCATGCGCACGGACATGAGCGGCTCGGCGATCGTGCTGGCCGTCCTCGGTGCCTGCGGTGACCTCGGCGTCGACGTCATGGTCACCGGCCTGCTGCCGCTCGCGGAGAACGCCTTCGGCGAGAGCTCCTACCGGCCCGACGACGTCGTGACCCACTACGGCGGCCGGACCAGCGAGATCGGCAACACCGACGCGGAGGGCCGGGTCGTTCTCGCCGACGCGCTCGCCTATGCCGACCTCCACCTCGACCCCGACGTGCTCATCGACGTCGCGACCCTGACCGGGGCGGCGCGCGTGGCCCTGGCGCGGAGCATGGCGCCCGTCTACTCGGTGGACGAGGTCCTGCGCGACGAACTCGTCGAGGCGGGTCGGACCGCCGGTGAGCCCTTCTGGCCGTTCCCGCTCCACGAGGACTACCGGGAGCAGATCGCCTCCGACATCGCCGACGTCAACAACGCCGGACAGGGTGGGGCGGGCTCGATCACGGCCGCGCTCTTCCTCAAGGACTTCGTCGGCAGCCGCCGCTGGGCCCACCTCGACATCGCCGGACCGGGCCGTTCGGATGCTGACACGGGGATCTTGGCGCGCGGTGCCACGGGCTACGGTGCCCGGGCACTGCTCACCTGGTTGGAGGGACGCTCATGAACGCTGGTTACGGACTGTCCGTGCGGTGGTCGCTGACGGACGCGCCGGCGGACGTGGCGGCGACCCTGCGCGAGTACGTCGTGGGGACCTCGATGGCCAACTTCATGTTCCTCGACGGCCTCGCCTTCAAGACGTGGCGGATGCGGGAGGGCGAGTGGTTCGAGGGGACCTACGTCTTCGACTCCGAGCGTGAGCGCAGCGAGTTCCGCACCGGCTTCGAGTCGGACGTCCACAACTCCGCGGGCAGCCGGATCATCGGCTCGGACCCCACCTTCGTCGAGGAGTTCGAGGTCGTGGCGATCGCGGAAGGGCCGGCCGGTTTTCGCCGTGGGCCGGGCCCGATCAGCGCCTGAGCGCTCCGGGTCTCAGCGCTTGACGGCGACGAAGAGGCCGTCACCCACCGGCAGAAGCGCCGGGATGAGTCGCTCGTCGTCACGCAGGGTCTTGCCGAGGTCGCGCAGCGTCGTCGTCTCGGCGTCGCGGGTGGCCGGGTCCGCGACCTTGTCGTGCCACAGCATGTTGTCCAGCGCCATGACGCCGCCGGGACGCAGCAGTCGCACGGCGTGGGTGACGTACTCGGGATAGGTGGCCTTGTCGGCGTCGATGACGACCATGTCGTAGGCGCCGTCGGTCATTCGGGGCAGCACGTCGAGCGCGGCGCCCGTGATGACGCGGGTGCGCTGGGTGGGGACGCCCGCACCGGCGAAGGAGGCCTTGGCCGAGCGCACGTGCTCGGGCTCGATCTCGATGGTGGTCAGCACGCCGTCGGCGGGCATGCCGTCGAGCAGCCACAGGCCGGAGGTGCCGGCCCCGGTGCCGATCTCGATGACGTGGCGCGCCTGGACGGTGGCCGCGAGCAGACGCAGGACGGCACCCGTGCCGGTGCCGATGGGCACGGCGCCGAGTTCCGTGCCGGCTCGACGGGCGCGCTCCACGGACTCGTCCTCGGGGATGAAGTCCTCGGCGTAACCCCAGCTGGCCAGTCTCTGTGCGCTCATGACGAACCAGATTACGTGCACCGTCCGCCCACAGCGAAAACTCAGGTTGCGAGGGAACCATGGAGGCTCATCAAGCGTCGGGGGAAGTGTGGGGCAGTTCGCCCCACCGGAAGGTGGACATCGTGAGCGAGGCCAAGGTGCAGGACGTCAGCGCAGGTCCCGTGGACGCGACGCGCCCCGCTGGGGGCGGTTGGGAGCCGCCGACGTGGGAAGAGGTCGTCGAGCAGCACTCGGCTCGCGTCTACCGACTGGCCTACCGCCTCACGGGCAACGTGCACGACGCGGAGGACCTGACGCACGACGTCTTCATCCGCGTCTTCCGCTCGCTGCACTCCTACCAGCCGGGCACCTTCGAGGGCTGGTTGCACCGGATCACGACGAACGTCTTCCTCGACAAGATGCGCCGCAAGCAGCGGATCCGCTTCGACGCCCTCACCGATGAGTCCGCGGCCCGCCTCGCGAGCCACACCCCCGGACCGGAGCAGTCGTACCACGACGCCCACCTCGACGACGACATCCAGCGGGCGCTCGACGCGCTCCCGCCCGACTTCCGCGCCGCGGTCGTGCTGTGCGACATCGAGGGGCTGTCCTACGAGGAAGTGGGGGCCACGCTCGGCATCAAGCTGGGGACGGTGCGCTCGCGGATCCACCGGGGTCGTGCGCTCCTGCGTGAGTCGCTCGCCCACCGTGCCCCGCAGCACCCCGCGGAGGCGCCGGCGCCCCGCCGCCGCATCGCCAGTGCCTCCGGCTTCCCCGTCGCACGGCCGGCCGCGAGCGCGCGATGAGTTCCTGGCCCGTCCGATCCGCGGCGCTGTCCGTGCTGCGTCGCGGTGCCGGGGGTTGCCCCGCCGAGGACGTGGCCGACTACCTCGACGGCCGGCTCCCCGTCTCGCGGACGCAGGCCTGGGACCGTCACCTCATCACCTGCACGTCGTGCCTGGCGCGCGTCCAGTCGGAGCGTCGGTTGCACGCCGCGATGCGCGACTGCGTCCGGCCCGACGGAGCCCTGCACCGGTCCCTCCTCGCGATGGGCCAGATGACTTCCTCCCCGGCGCCCGCCGTCGGTGACCATGCCCCGTCCGGGGCGCCGTGGGAGGCCAACGTCCAGCGTGAGGACCTGACAGTGCTGTCGCCGGGGGCGCCCGCCTGCCACCGGTCCGCGGCGCGGGCCGTCCTGCTGGCGACCGTCGCGGCCGGTGCCGCGGGGGCCGCGGCGTGGAGTGTCGGGGTGGCCTCGGTGCCGGTCGACGGTACGCGGGCCCCGGCGGTCACGCCGGCGCGACCGGCGGTGGCTCCCGGCGGGCCCGCCTCGGGCCCCACGTCATCGGCGCCTTCCGGCGTCGCCGCCTTCGTCTCCGTCCGGGTGGGCCTGCACCCGCCGGCCGGCGGCAAGGCACAATCGACTCCATGAGTGATCCGTCGACGCCCGACCGGCCGCAGCACGACCCGAGCGCTGACGACAACGGTGCCGCAGACAGCGCTGCGCTGGACAACGCTGCGGTGGAGCACACTGCCGCTGAACACACCGAGCAGGTGCCCACCGAGCAGGTGTCCACCGAGCCCGAGGCCGCGGGGCCGGACCACACCCGCCCTCTCGAGGTGCAGCACACGTCGTCGTGGGACGTTCCCGACCACGTCGACAACGTTCCCTCCGTGCCCGGTGACGAGCCGACCGACCCGCAGCCGGCCAGGCCCGCGGCGCCACCGTCGTACGCGCCGGCCGCGCCCCTTCCGCACACCTCCGAGCAGTGGCCGTGGACCGCGCCGGGCGACCCGGCGGCTGCCGCAGGCGCGGCTGTCGAGCCAGCACCGACCCGCAGCGGCCCGGGCTGGGGCGCCGTTCTCGGTCTCACGACGGCCGCGGCCCTGCTCGCGGGAGTCGTGGGCGGCGCCGGCGGCGCCTGGCTCGCGAATCGCGACGAGTCGAGCGGGGTCGTCCCGACGTCGTCGGACACCCGGACGCCGAAGGAGTTCGAGCGCGAGAAGGGGAGCATCGCCGACATCGCGGCCACGGCCGTCCCCTCCGTCGTGACCCTTCAGGTGAGCGGGAGCAGCGGGGCGGGGACGGGGTCCGGCTTCGTCCTCGACACCGAGGGCCACATCGTCACCAACAACCACGTCATCGACGCCGCGGCCGGCGGCGGCGACATCACCATCGAACTGTCCGACGGAACCGAACGGAAGGCGACCCTCGTCGGTCGCGACCCGTCCTACGACCTCGCGGTCGTCAAGACCGACGCCGACGGACTCAAGCCCCTGGCTCTCGGCGACTCGTCGGCCGTCGTCGTCGGCGACGAGGTCGTCGCCGTGGGCGCGCCGCTCGGGCTCGAGTCGACGGTCACGTCCGGCATCGTCAGCGCCCTCAACCGGCCGGTCAGCGCCGGGGACGCGGGGGACCGGTCCTACATCAACGCCATCCAGACCGACGCCGCGATCAACCCGGGCAACAGCGGCGGCCCGCTCCTCGACACCCGAGGGCGGGTCATCGGCGTCAACTCGGCCATCGCCCAGACGCCCGGTCAGTCCGGGCAGGCCGGCAACATCGGTGTCGGGTTCGCCATCCCCAGCGACCAGGTGCGCAAGACGGTCGAGCAACTCATCAAGACCGGGACGGCCGAGCACCCCATCATCGGCGTCATGCTCGACCTCCAGTACGAGGGCGAAGGGGTGCGGATCCTCGACGAGGAGCGCGCCATCAGCCCCGGCGGCCCCGCCGCCGACGCGGGCCTCAAGCCCGGCGACGTCATCATCGGCTACGAGGGCCGACCGGTCTCCGACCCCGACGAGCTCATCGTCCTCATCCGCGCGGGCAGCGTCGGCGAGACCGTCACCCTGAAGGTGCGGCGC
This sequence comes from Janibacter zhaoxuefangae, assembly GCF_050271985.1. Taxonomy (GTDB): domain Bacteria; phylum Actinomycetota; class Actinomycetes; order Actinomycetales; family Dermatophilaceae. The sequence goes on from NZ_CP189849.1 coordinate 611,917, forward strand.
GGCGAGCAGGTCAAGGATGTCAAGATGACCTTGTCCGCGTCCGACGACTGAGGGGGGCCACACCACATGGGCATCATGGGCGGCTGGGAATTCATCATCCTCGTCATCCTGGCCGTGATCATCCTCGGCCCGGACAAGCTCCCGGACTACGCCGCGAAGTTGGCGCGCGTCGTCGTGCAGGTGCGCGACATGGCCAACAACGCGAAGGGGCAGCTCAAGGAGCAGATGGGCCCCGAGTTCGAGGACGTCAACTGGCGCCAGTACGACCCGCGGCAGTACGACCCGCGGCGGATCGTGCGTGAGGCGCTGCTGGAGCCGGCCCCGGGCGATGCCTCGTCGGCGACGCCCACGACGGCGCTTGCCACCGTGGCCGAGCCGGCGTCGACCACCGTGCCCGACGGGGCCGTGCCCTACGACCTCGAGGCCACCTGACCCCTCCGACGTGGTGAACCCTCCGGCGGTGTGAACAGCCGGAGGGCCGCGGCTCAGCGACCGCTGGGCGTGAGTCCCAGCGAACGGCCGGCCAACCCGCGCGAACGGGACGCGAGCCCGCGGGCGACGCCGCGCAGCGCGACGGCAGCCGGGCTGTCGGGGGCGCCGAGGACGACCGGGGTGCCGTGGTCCGCCCCTTCGCGCAGGCGGGTGTCGAGCGGCACCTGACCGAGCAGGGCCACCGGCGCGCCCACGGTCCGGCTGAGGGAGTCCGCGACGTCCTGACCGCCACCGGACCCGAAGATCTCCTGGCGGGTGCCGTCCGGCAGCTCGAGCCAGGACATGTTCTCGATGACACCGACGATGCGCTGGTGGGTCTGGACCGCGATGGCCCCGGCGCGCTCGGCCACCTCGGCGGCGGCCTGCTGCGGGGTCGTCACGACGAGGATCTCGGCGTTCGGGATGAGCTGGGCGACCGAGATGGCGATGTCACCGGTGCCCGGCGGAAGGTCGAGGAGGAGGACGTCGAGGTCGCCCCAGAAGACGTCCGCGAGGAACTGCTGGAGGGCGCGGTGCAGCATGGGCCCGCGCCACACGACGGGCTGGTTGCCCGGCACGAACATGCCGATCGAGATGACCTTCACCTCGTGCGAGATGGGCGGCAGGATCATGTCGTCGACCTGGGTCGGACGCTGCTCGACGCCCAGCATGCGCGGGATGGAGAAGCCGTAGATGTCGGCGTCGACGACGCCGACCTTCAGGCCCTCGGCGGCGAGGGAGGCCGCGAGGTTGGCCGTGACGGACGACTTGCCGACGCCACCCTTGCCCGACGCGACCGCATAGACGCGGGTGAGGCTGCCCGCCTTCGCGAAGGGGATCTCGCGCTCGGCCTGGCCACCGCGCAGGTGCTCCCGCAGGCCCGCGCGCTGCTCCTCGTTCATGACACCGAGGGTGACGGTCACGCCCGTGACGCCCTCGATCGCGCCGACGTGGCGCTCGGTGTCCTTGGTCAGGGTGTCCTTCATGGGACAGCCCGCGACCGTCAGGAGGATCGTGACCCGCGCGTGGCCGTCCGCGTCGACGGTCGCGCTCTCGACCATGCCGAGGTCGGTGATCGGTCGCCGGATCTCCGGGTCGATGACGTTGGAGAGGGCGGTGTGGAGCGTCTCGTCGGAGACGGGGGACTGCGTCTGGACCATTCCTCCATGCTAGGTCGCCGCGAGGGGTGCTCCCGACCGGGGTCGGGCCCATGAGGCCATCGTCACGCAGGGTGCGGCCAACCCTCGTCGTCGTTGACGGGCGTGTCCGTCTCGTCGGTGGCGGCCTTCTTGCTCTTGCCCTTCTTCTCCTTCGGCGGCGTCGGGGGTGCCACCATGCCGCGCTCCTCGAGGTCGTCGAGGAGTTGCCGGAGCTCCGAGCGGAGGAAGTCGCGCGTCGCGGACTCGCGCACGGCGAGCCGGAGCGAGGCCACCTCGCGGGTGAGGAACTCGGTGTCGGCGAGGTTGCGCTCGTCGCGGGCGCGGTCCTGCTCGAGCCCGACACGGTCGCGGTCGGTCTGGCGGTTCTGCGCGAGGAGGATCAGCGGGGCGGCGTAGGAGGCCTGCAGGCTGAGCATGAGCGTGAGGAAGATGAAGGGGAAGGGGTCGAACCGGAGACTCTCCGGGGCGAGGACGTTCCAGAGGATCCAGGCCGCGACGAAGATCGTCATGGCGATGAGGAAGAGCGCCGTCCCCATGAACCGCGCGAACTGCTCCGACAGGATGCCGAAGGACTCCTCGGTGAAGAGCGTCGGCCTGTGCAGCAGGGTCCGGCGGGCCTCGCGCGGCTGGTCGATGCGACTCGTGCGCTCAGTCATGGGTCACCTCGTGCCGCTCCTCGCGCCAGTCGTCGGGGAGGATGTGGTCGAGGACGTCGTCCACCGTCACGGCGCCCAGCAGCCGCCCGTCGTCGTCGACGACCGGCACCGAGACGAAGTTGTACGTCGCGAGCATGCGGGTGATGGCGTCCAGGGGCGCGTCGACGGTGAGCGGGTCGATGTCCTTGTCGAGGAAGCCGCCGACGGAGGCGTGCGGTGGCTCGCGCAGCAGCCGTTGGATGTGGATGAGTCCGAGGTACTTGCCCGTCGGGGTCTCGAGCGGGGGACGACACACGTAGACGGCGGCGGCGATCGCGGGGGAGATCTCCTCGCGTCGCACGACGGCGAGGGCCTCGGCCACGGAGGCCTCAGGGCCGAGGATGATCGGCTCCGTGGTCATGAGGCCACCCGCGGTGTCCTCGTGATAGGTCAGGAGTCGGCGCAGGGGAGCGGCGTCGTCGGGCGCCATCATCTGGAGCAGGATCTCGCGGTGCGCCTCGGTCAGCTCCGAGAGCAGGTCGGCCGCGTCGTCGGGCTCCATGGCCTCGAGGACGTCGGCGGCACGGTCCTGACCCAGGCCGCTGAGGATCTCGACCTGGTCGTCCTCGGGGAGCTCCTCGAGGACGTCGGCGAGCTTGTCGTCGTGCAGGGCCGCGGCGACCTCCGCCCGCCGCTTGGGGTCGAGGTCGACGATGACGTCGGCGAGGTCGGCCGCCTTCAGGTCCTCGTAGGCCTCGAGGAGTCGCGTGGCCGACTGCGGCGCGTGCTCCTCGTGCAGGCCGGTGACGTCCTCGATGACGGCCGTGAAGGTCTCGCCGCGGCGGCGGGAGAGCACCGAGAGGGAGGACTTGGGGGAGTCCTTGCGGCAAAAGACGCGGGTGACCTGCCAGTTGCGGTTGCGCTGCTGCTCGACCCCGATGTCCTCGACCGTCGCCTCGGTGACCTCCCCCTCGGGGGTGCGCGCCGTGACCCGACGCTCGAGGAGTTCGGCGAGGACGAGCGTCTCGTTGGTCCGCTGCTCGAACCGGCGCATGTTGACCAGGCCGGTCGTGATGACCTGACCGCCGTCGACCGAGGTGACCCGGGTCATCGGCACGAAGACACGGCGCCGGCCGGGGACCTCGACGACGAGTCCGATCACCTGGGGTTGTTTGCCGACCCGGAAGGTGACGACGACGTCGCGGACCCGTCCGACCTGATCCCCGAGGGGGTCGAAGACGTTCAGGCTGGCCAGACGGGCCACGAAGAACCGGGAGGGTGCACTCACATCGGCAAGGTTATCGGCCGGTGCGCGACCTGCCGCCACGTCGCCCTCGACGGCCACCGAGATGGCGCGGGCGGAAGGTCGCGGTGGCGGCGGCCGAAGGGAGGACCTCGCCGCCGACACGGTCGGAGGAGTGCCGGCCCGGTGCCTCGCCGGGCATCCCGAAGGGACGCAGCGCGTACACCGTGCACTGCTCGCGCCAGCGCGCGAGCACGTCGTCGGTGGCGTTGAGACGGGAGGCCTTGAGCGCGGTCGCGCCGGCCTCCCACTCCTCGGTGTCCGGGGCGACGACCTGGGTGTGCGTCGCGACGGTCGCGAGGCGGCCGCCGGTGGAGGTGCTGCGGAAGGTGACGTCGACCCGGTCGGGGAGGGCGGGCAGGTGCTGCTCACCGGGGCCGCTCACGAGCCAGATGCGCTCGCCGTCCCAGACGTGCCACGCCGCGCGGGCGCGCCCCTCGACCGTCACCCAGAGGAGGCCGGACTTCGACGCCGCCTCCGCCACCAGGGCCGTGACGTTGACCGGGGGCGTGGTTGCCGGTGTTGCCTGGGCGGGCGCCACCTCGGGCTGCGTGCGCTCGCCCGCGTCCTGCCCGCCAGCACCTCGTCGACCGTCACCGCCGCTCATGCGCCCGACTCTAGTGGCGATACTGGGGATGTGCGCCGAGCCCTCACCCCCCTTCGCCCTGCCCTTGCCGTGCTCCTCGTCGGCAGCCTCGGCAGCGTGGCGCTCGCCGGGTGCTCCGCGATGGACCCCGACACGTCCTATCGGCCGTACGAGTCGGTCTCGCAGGTGGCGGAGGGCTCCGACGTGGTCGTGCACGGGGAGGTGTCCGCGCTGCTGGGGACGGAGTTCGACGGCGGGGGCAACGACGAGGCGGCCGAGGACGCCGACGGGGTGACAATGGCCTTCTACGAGATCGAGGTCGAGGAGGAGCTCGCCGGGCAGGCGCCCGATCCGCTCGTCGTGGCCTGGCCGCAGGAGCGCCTGGAGGGGTCGACACCGCCCGCGGTCGGCGACGATCTCGTCCTGGGGCTGCACCTGTTGACGGGTGGCGACGCTCCCGGCATCGACTCGTACGACACGTTCGCCATCCCGGTCGGCGGCGACTCCGGCACCTTCCTCGTTCGTGGGGACCGCGTCGAGCCGCGTGGCGGGGGATCGATCGTCCTGACTCCGGGGGACGCGCGGCGCTCGACGGCGACCCTCGCCGACGTCCGGGCGGCCGTGCGCACCGGCGCCACCCCTTCGTCCTCGGCTGACTCGTCGTCGTGAACTGAGTCATAACGCGGCGTGCTGCCGCGCTGCTAGGTTCCGTCGCAGTGTGCCGGGCCGAGTGCCGGGCGCCCGTCCCCACGTCGACCCCGCCAGGAGCACCCCCGCATGCGCAGCGCCAAGGACTTCTTCCGCCCCCTCGCCGTCGGGGCGCCCGACCCGATCACGGAGGTGCCGGCCCGTCCCTCGCGGATGATCCACTTCTTCGATCCGAGCAACCCGAAGATGGCCGCCAAGGTCCCCGACCTCATCGGCACCGTGGACGTCCTCCTCGGCAACCTCGAGGACGCCGTCAAGGCCGACAAGAAGGACGCGGCCCGCGCCGGCCTCGTCGAGATCGCGAAGGCGACCGACTTCGGCGACGACACTCAGTTGTGGACCCGCGTCAACGCGCTCGACAGCCCGTGGGTGCTCGACGACCTCACCACGCTCGTGACGGAGATCGGCGACAAACTCGACGTCATCATGGTGCCCAAGGTGCAGGGCCCCGAGGACATCCACTACGTGGACCGGATCCTCGCCCAGCTCGAGGCGAAGGCCGGCCTGACCCGGCCGATCCTCGTCCACGCCATCCTCGAGACGGCCCGCGGCGTCGCGAACGTCGAGGAGATCGCCGGGGCGAGCCCGCGCATGCAGGGCATCTCCCTCGGCCCGGCCGACCTCGCGGCCGACCGCCGAATGAAGACGACCCGCGTCGGCGGTGGTCACCCCGGCTACCTGGTGCGTGAGGACCCGACGGCGGGCGCCGACGGGCAGCCGGACATCCAGGGCGCTCGCGCGATCCACCAGCAGGACCTGTGGCACTACACGATCAGCCGGATGGTCGACGCCTGCGCGATGCACGGGATCTTCCCGTACTACGGCCCGTTCGGCGACATCAAGGACGTGGTCGCGTGCGAGGACCAGTTCCGCAACGCCTTCCTCCTCGGCTGCGTCGGTGCGTGGAGCCTGCACCCCGTCCAGATCGAGATCGCCAAGCGGGTCTACAGCCCGTCGGCCGCCGACGTCGCGCACGCCCGCCGGGTCAAGGAGGCCATGGGTGACGGGACGGGCGCCGTCATGCTCGACGGCAAGATGGAGGACGACGCGAGCCTCAAGCAGTGCCTCGTCATCCTCGAGCTCGCCGAGCGACTGTCGGCCAACGACCCGACCCTCGCCGAGCTCTACGCCCCCACCGCGACCGCCGCCGACCAGGCCTGAGGAGCTGTCATGACGGACACCTACACCCCCCGCCGCTCGGTGCTCTACATGCCGAGCTCCAACGCCCGCGCGCTCGAGAAGGCCAAGACGCTGCCGGTCGACGCGCTGATCCTCGACCTCGAGGACGCGGTCGCGCCGGATGACAAGCCGACCGCTCGGGAGCAGGCCTGCGCGGCCGTCGCGTCGGGCGAGTACGGCACTCGTGACCTGACGATCCGGGTCAACGCGATCGGCACCCCGTGGCACGACGACGACCTCGCCGCCGCCGCGAAGGCCGGACCGCACGGCGTCGTCGTGCCCAAGGTGAACACGGCCGACGAGGTGCGTCAGCTCGTCGCGGCCCTCGAGGCGGCAGGTGCGCCGTCGCACACCACGCTGTGGGCGATGATCGAGACGCCCGAGGCCGTCCTCAACGTCCGCGAGATCGCCACGGCGTCACCGCGGCTGGCCGTTCTCGTCATGGGGACCAACGACCTCGTCAAGGAGTTGCGCGCCGACCATGTCCCCGGGCGCGCGCCGCTGCTGACGTCCCTGTCGCTGTCCCTGCTCGCCGCGCGTGCCGCGGGGATCGCGATCCTCGACGGCGTCTACAACGACGTCAAGGACGCGGAGGGTTTTGCGGCCGAGTGCCAGCAGGGGCGTGACGCCGGGTTCGACGGCAAGACCCTGATCCACCCCGGTCAGGTCGAGGTGTGCAACACGACCTTCGCGCCGAGCGAGGAGGCCGTGGCAGACGCCCGCGGCATCCTCGCCGCATGGGAGGCCGGTGCCGGCAAGGGTGTCATCACGCACAACGGCAAGATGATCGAGAACCTGCACGTCGACGTGGCGCGACGGGTGCTCGACACCCATGAGGTCATCTCCGCGCGAGGCTGAGGTCGGGACGTTCGGCGCGGGCACCTGGGGCGACCCGGGTGCCCGCGCTGGTGTCTGATCGGGTACCGCGCTCGTGGAGACCGGTACATCGTCGTCAGCCCACGGACGTATGATTTTTCCTGTCCGAGGGCAACCGAACGGGCTCCTCGGGCGTCATCAGTGGTGAGGGGGCGCGTGGGGCGCCCACCCACCCGAATCGGGGGAGAAACACCATGGAACTCAATCGTCGTACCGCGCTCCAGTCGGTTGCCGCCACGGCTGTGGTGGGGGCCACCGGCGTCGCGGCCACCACCACAGCGGCCGAGGCCGCCACCCGCCCGACCCTCTCGCAGGGGGACACCGGCTGGTGGGTCGCCAACCTGCAGAAGCGGCTGAATGCCGCTGGGTACTGGACTCGCAAGACCGATGGTGTCTACGACGACACCACGCAGCAGGCCGTCATGGCGCTGCAGAAGATGCGCGGCCTGACCCGCGACGGGGTCTGCGGTCCCATGACGTGGTCGGCCGTCTACTCGATCTACCGCCCCAAGGCCCGGACCACGAGCGGCAACATCATCGAGGTCAACAAGGGTCGTCAGGTGATCCTCGTCGTCGAGGATGGCCGGGTGAAGTGGGTCTTCAACACGAGCACGGGCAACAACAAGCGCTACTGGTCGTCCGACGGCTACTGGGCCTACGCGACGACCCCGAGCGGCCGCTTCAAGATCACCCGCGCGATCGACGGCATGCGCGTCGCCGCGCTCGGTGAGCTGTGGCGTCCGCGGTACTTCAACGGCGGCATCGCCTTCCACGGGTCGACGTCGATCCCGGGCTACCCCGCCTCGCACGGCTGCTGCCGGATGAGCAACAAGGCCATCAACTACGTGTGGTGGAAGAACCTCATGCCGATCGGCCGCGCCGTCTGGGTGTACTGACACGTCGCCGGACACGGCGACAGGCACGATGACAGGCATGACGAAGGGGACGGGCTCAGCCCGTCCCCTTCGCCATGCCTGTCGCCCGGGTCAGAACCGGGCGGTGGCGGCAGCGACGAGGTCGCCGATCAGCAGGGAGGCGTCGGCATCGAACCCCTTCGTCGCGAACCAGCGGCACATCGTCAGGGCGTCGCGCTCGAGGAACGCGAAACCCTGCGGGTTGCCGATGAGGTCCACGAGCTGGGGCCAGTCGATGAGGACGAGCCGGCCGTCGTGGACGAGGACGTTGTAGGGGGAGAGGTCGCCGTGGGCCCAGCCCAGGGCGGCCACGTCGAGCATCGCCGTGCGCAGTTGGTCGAAGAGGTCCGGCAGCTCGGCGCGGCTCGCCCGGACGGCGGCGAGGCGGGGCGCGGCCACGCCGTCGCGGCCGATGAACTCCATGAGCATCTCCGTCGAGCTCAGCTCCACGGGATAGGGGACGGGGATCCCGGCGGCCCACAGCTGACCGAGAGCGTGGAACTCCGCCCCGGCCCACTGGCCCGCGATCAGTTCGCGACCGAAGTCGGTGCGGCGGCTCATCGCCCGCATTTCGCGGCTGCGTCGGACGCGGCGGCCCTCGAGGTAGCCGGCGTCCCGGTGGAAGAGGCGATGGTCGCTCGAGCGGAACCGCTTGGCGGCCATGATGACCTGCCGGGTGGGATCGGGGGTGCCGTCCGGGACCCAGCGACGCACGAGGTGGACGTCCGCCTCCTTCCCCGTCTTGAGCACGCCGAGGTCGCTGTCGACGGCGCCGAGGTCAGTGATGACCCAGTCGGGCCGAGGCGTCGGGCCGTGCGTCGAGGTCTCCCACGTCGACCAGCGCTCGCCCTCGGGCGGCCCGTCGGGGCGCGAGTCGACAGCAAAGAAGTCGTCCTGCGGGGATGCGGTCATGGGTCCAGCGTGACCGCCGGTCATGGGGGCCCGCCACTGCATTTGTCGCAGCGGGTTCGGCCTCGGACCTCGGGGGGCGTGCGCCAGAGGAGGCCGGGGCGCGAGCCTCTAGCCTTGGCGGGTGCTGCGCGTCCTCCCCTCCCTCACTCTCCTGCTGCTGGTCGGGGGATGGTTCGTCGTCTTCGGCGTGCCGGACGTCCACGAGGTGCAGGCCGCCGTCCGTCGCGCGGGCGTGTGGGGGCCGGTCGTCTTCACCCTCGCGACGGCCGTCATCTGCCTCATCCCCGGCCCGGGGGCAGCGCTGTCGGTGCTCGCCGGGGTCCTCTTCGGCGTCGTCGAGGGGACGCTGCTCACGACGATCGGGGCGACGGTGGGGGCGGGCGTGGCCTACGTCGCAGCCCGCCCCCTCGGGCCTGACTGGGCGGAGCGCGCGTCCGATGGGCGCCTCGACGAGTGGCGCGGCCGGCTCGCGGACCATTCGTTGTGGTCGGTCCTCGTGCTGCGGATCATCCCGGTGACCCCCTTCGGGCCGTTGAGCATCGCGTGCGGCGTCCTCGCCATCGGCCTCCGGCCCTACCTCCTGGGCACCGCCCTCGGCCTCGTCCCGAGCTCGGCGTTCTACGCGGCGATCGGGGCACTGCCCACCTGACGTGCCGCATCTCACCGCGGACAGGGGGTGGGACGGGGCGACCTTCGCGGCATACTGCGACGTGGTCCCCCGCGACCCTCCCCATGACGACAACACAAGGTGGCGATCAACGCATGTCCCGACTCCAGACCACGGATGGCCTCAGCGAGGAGCAGCAGGAGCTCATCAAGCTGGTGCGCCAGTTCGTCGACGAGCAGATCCTCCCCGTCGCCACCGAGTTGGAGCACAAGGACGAGTACCCGACGGAGATCGTCGAGGGCATGAAGGAGATGGGGATCTTCGGCCTGATGATCCCCGAGGAGTACGGGGGTCTCGGTGAGTCGCTGCTGACCTACGCGCTGTGTGTCGAGGAGATCGCCCGCGGCTGGATGAGCGTCTCCGGCATCATCAACACCCACTTCATCGTCGCCTACATGCTGCTCCAGCACGGCACCGAGGAGCAGAAGCAGAAGTACCTCCCGCGGATGGCCACCGGTGAGGTCCGCGGCGCCTTCTCGATGTCCGAACCGGCGCTCGGCTCCGACGTCTCCGCCATCAAGACCAAGGCGACGAAGGGGGAGGGCGAGAACTGGACCATCAACGGCCAGAAGATGTGGCTCACCAACGGTGGGTCGAGCACCCTCGTGGCAGTCCTCGTCAAGACCGACCTCGGCGCCGAGAGCGTCTACAAGAACATGACGACCTTCCTCGTCGAGAAGGAAGCGGGCTTCGGCGAGACCGCGCCGGGCGTCACCGTCCCCGGCAAGATCGAGAAGATGGGCTACAAGGGCGTCGACACGACCGAACTCATCTTCGACGGCTACCAGACGACCACCGACCAGATCCTCGGCGGCGAGCCGGGCAAGGGCTTCTACCAGATGATGGATGGCGTCGAGGTGGGCCGCGTCAACGTCGCCGCCCGCGCCTGTGGCCTCTCGCGCCGCGCGTTCGAGCTGGGGATCAGCTACGCCCAGCAGCGCGAGACCTTCGGCAAGAAGATCATCGACCACCAGGCGATCCTCTTCCGCATCGCCGACATGGCGACGAAGGTCGAGGCCGCCCACCAGATGATGGTCAAGGCCGCCAAGCTCAAGGACAGCGGCATGCGCAACGACCTCGAGGCCGGGATGGCGAAGTACCTGGCCGCCGAGTACTGCGCCGACGTCGTCGAGCAGTCCTTCCGGATTCACGGTGGCTACGGCTACTCCAAGGAGTACGAGATCGAGCGCCTCTACCGCGAGGCGCCGATGCTGCTCATCGGTGAGGGCACGGCCGAGATCCAGAAGATGATCATCGGTCGCTCGATCCTCAAGGACTACCCGCTCAAGGGCTGAGCCGCGACCACGCCCGGCGCAGTGGGACAATCGATCCATGAGCACGCAACCCACTGCCGCCGGGCTCGGCGGTAACGCCCGCCAGATCCTCACCCTCGACTACCCGATGTCGCTCGCCACCTTCGACGAGTACACCCAGGCGCAGCGCGCCGTCGACTATCTGTCGGACCACGAGTTCCCGGTCGAGAACGTCATGATCGTCGGCACCGACCTCAAGCAGGTCGAGCGGGTGACGGGCCGTCTGACGATGGGGCGGGTGCTGCTCGGCGGTGCGTTGTCGGGAGCCTGGCTGGGCTCCTTCGTCGGCATCGTGCTCTCCCTCTTCGAGACCCAGCAGTCGTGGCTGGTCCCCTTCGTGAGCAGCGTCCTCATGGGTGCCGTGTTCGGACTCGTCTGGGCGTTCCTCGGGTACAAGGCCACCGGCGGTCAGCGTGACTTCACGTCGATCAGTCAGGTCGTCGCGACGCGATACGAGGTGCTCGTGGAGCACAAGTTCGTCACCCGCGGTCGGGAGTTGCTCGCCGAGATGGATCCGATGCGCGCGGCGCAGGAGCAGGTGCGGCGCTCCCAGGAGCAGGCGCGCGCCCAGTACGAGGCGCAGCAGCGCCGCGAGGCGGGCACGCCCGAGCAGCCGCCGGCCTGAGAGCCGTCAAACCCGGTGTGCCGGGCCGGTGACGGGCGTAGCGTCGATCGCATGAGTGAGGCGCAGCAGGACCGGATCGAGCCCCTGGACGAGGACTTCGAGCGGGTGCTGTGCGTCGTCGCCCATCCGGACGACATCGAGTACGGCACCTCGGCCGCCGTGGATCGCTGGACGACGGCGGGCAAGGAGGTCACGTACTTCCTGCTCACCCGCGGCGAGGCCGGCATCGACACGATGCACCCGCGCGACGCCGGGCCGACCCGCGAGGCGGAGGAGCGGGCGGCGGGCCGCGTCGTCGGCGTCGAGGAGGTCGCCTTCGGCACGCACCGCGACGGCATGATCGAGTACGGCCTCGACCTGCGTCGGGACATCGCCCGCGAGATTCGCCGTCGCCGCCCGAACGTCGTCGTGGCCGGCCCCTACGAGCTGATGTTCGTCGGCGGCATGCTCAATCAGGCTGACCACCGCGCGGTCGGGCTCGCGACGTTGGACGCCTGCGCGGACGCGGGCAACCGGTGGATCTTCCCCGAGATCCTGGACGACGAGGGCCTCGAACCGTGGCACGTGGGGCTGATCCTCGTCGCCGGCGCGGCTCGGCCGACCCACTTCGTCGACGTCACCGGGCACTACGACGCGGCGGTCGCGTCGCTCGAGGAGCACCGCGCCTACAACGACGTGCTACCCGACGACTTCCCGAAGCCGCCGCAACTCCTCCAGCTCATCCTCGGCGGCGGGGCGGAACGGGTGCGAGCCCAGGACCAGAGCGCCGGCGCCGGGATCGAGCACGCCCTGCTCGTGCAGGCCTTCCGGCGGTGACGCCCGCCGTCCTCGGTGGGTGGGGGCTCAGCCCCGACGCGGCATGAGGACCGTGTAGTCGAGGTCGAGCACGACCTGCGGCAGGTACGTGCCGTCCTCGTCCTTGTACGGGAAGTCGGCGCACGGAGCGTCCTTCGTCGCGACCGTCCGCAACCGCAGCGCACCGACGTCGGTGCGGCCGGGCAGTTCGAGGCGCTCGAGCACTTCGGACCACGCGTAGATGGTGTCGCCGGCGAAGGTCGGGTTCGCGTGCGCGCCGGCGTTGATCGCCGCGATCATCTGGCCGTTGGCCAGCCCGTTGAAGGACAGCGCCCGCGCGAGGCTGATGATGTGGCCGCCGTAGATGAGGCGGCGGCCGATCTTGGCCGCGGCCTGCGCGTGCTGGTTGAAGTGGACCTTGGCGGTGTTCTGGTACAGCCGGGTCGCGAGCATGTGCTCGGACTCCTCGATGGTCATCCCGTCGACGTGGTCGATCTGCTCGCCGACCTCGTAGTCGTCCCACAGGAAGGGGGAGCCCGCGAGGACGGTGTCGTAGTCGCGGCCGGTGAGGGCGAAGGGGACGACGAGGTCCTCGGCGGCCACGGCGCCGGGCAGCTCGGGGACGACGGTCTCGGGCGCCGGCGACGCCGGGTCCTTCTTGTGCACCATGACCCAGCGGACGTAGTCGACGACCATCTCGCCGCGCTGGTTCACCCCGACGGAGTTGACGTACACGACGCCGGTGCGGCCGTTGCTGTTCTCCTTCAGCCCGATGACCGTGGAGGTCGTCGAGACCGTGTCACCGACGACCAGCGGCGCCCCGAAGCGGCCGCCCGCGTAGCCGAGGTTCGCGACGGCGTTGAGCGAGATGTCGGGGACGGACTTGCCGAAGACGAGGTGAAAGGCGAGGAGGCTGTCGACCGGGGGAGCGGCGAACCCGATGGCTTCCGCGAAGGTCGCCGCGCTCGTCGCCGCGAACCGGCTGCCGTAGAGGGCGGTGTAGAGCGCCACGTCACCCTCGGTGACCGTGCGCGGCGTCGCGTGCCGGATCTCCTGACCGACCGAGAAGTCCTCGAAGTAGTTGCCGGGGACCGTCTTGGTGGACATGGCGCGGTGCCTTTCGTTCGGGCGAAGGGGGATCCCGGCCATCTTCGCGCACGGCAGGCGTCGTGGGGTGGCCTAGGCGTGTTGACCCGGCCACACCGCGCCCTTCCCGAACGTGCTCGAGGGGCATCCGGGCCGGCGGAGATCGTCCAGGCCGGAACGGATCGTCAGGGCCGGGCTGATCCGGTCTGGCCGCGACATGTCCCGGCCCACGTGTGTCGTCTCGGCCGAATCGGAGCATCCCGGACCGCGGGAGCCTGTGGATGACGCCAGCGAAGGTGAAGGCAGCCCCGCGAGGATGGCGTGATGGATACGCGCTTGCGAGCCCTGCTGACCGCACAGGCCCAGGTCTGCACGACCGAGATGCTGCGCTCGATCGACATCGATGCCCCCGAGGTGGCCGCGCTCCTTCGTCAGCGCACCGTGAAGCGGCTGAGAAGGGGCCTCTTCGTCGAGGCGGCGACGTGGAAGGAGGCCACGCCCGAGCAACGGTTGACGCTGCGCACCCGCGCGACGCTCCTGGACCGTCCGGGATCGGTGGCCTCGCACGGCAGCGCGGCGGCGGTGCACGGTCTGCCGCTGTGGGGCGTCCCGACCGACGTCGTCGACGTCCTCGGCGCAGGGGGACGCACCCGCACCCGCGGCGGGGTGCGGCTGCATCCCCGTCCTGAGCGCCTGGAGCCGGAGGTCGTGGCCGGACTGGCCGTCGTCCCCGTCGCCACGGCCATCGTCCAGGTCGTCGTCGAGCACGGCGTGGTGCCGGGTGTCGTGTGCCTCGATCGGGCGCTCCATGAGCGTCGGGTGACGCGCGAGCAGCTGGAGTCGGCGGCAGCGGTGCTGCAGATCGGCCCGCGTGCGCGATCTCGGATGGCCCGCGTCGTGAAGGCGGCGGACCCCGCGTGCGAGTCGGTGGGCGAGACCCGCACGCGTGTGCTGCTCTCCGACCTGGGTGTTGCGGTGCGCAGCCAGGTGGTCGTCCGCGACGACAAGGGCCTCATCGGGAGGGTCGACTTCCTGGTGGGCGATCGGGTGGTCGTCGAGTTCGACGGGATCCTCAAGTACGGCGGGGCCGACGGACGCATGGCGCTCCGGGCGGAGAAGGTGCGTGAGGACCGACTGAGGGCTGCGGGGTACGTCGTTGTCCGGCTGGTGTGGTCCGACCTCGACGACCCCGTGCGGGTGCTCGGCCTCATCCAGCGGGCGCTCCGACTGGCGGCCTGAGTCCGGGCCGACCTTCGTTGAGATGGCCGGGCTGGTCATTCAGGGCCGGGATATGTCCCGGCCCCGGCAGACCACCCCGGGCATGTGGATGTTTCCCGGCCCGGACCGCCGGGCACGTGACGTCAGCGGGCCCGGACCTCGGCGATCCAGGCCTCGACCTCGGCCGACGAGCGCGGCATGTGCTCCGACAGGTTGCGGCAGCCGTCCTCGGTGACGACGACGTCGTCCTCGATCCGGACGCCGATGCCGCGGAAGCGCTCAGGCACCTTGAGGTCGCTCGCCTTGAAGTACAGACCCGGCTCGACCGTGAGCACCATGCCCGGCTTGAGCTCGCCGTCGATGTACTCCTCGCGCGTCGCCATGGCGCAGTCGTGCACGTCGATGCCGAGGTGGTGGCTCGTGCCGTGCACCATCCAGCGGCGGTGGTACTGGCCGTGCTCCTTGTCGAGGGTGTCCTCGACCGAGACGCCGTCGGGCAGCAGGCCCCAGCCGTGCAGCTTTTCGGCGATGACGGCGATGGCGGCCGCGTGCACGTCGCTGAACTTCGCGCCCGGTCGGACGGCGTCGATGCCGGCCTGCTGGGCCTCGTGGACGGCGTCGTAGACCTCGCGCTGGGTGTCGCTGAACGTGCCGCTCACCGGGAGGGTGCGGGTGATGTCGGCGGTGAAGAGGGAGTCGACCTCGACGCCTGCGTCGAGCAGGATGAGGTCGCCGTCCTTGATCTCGCCGGTGTTCTTGATCCAGTGCAGCGTGTTGGCGTGGTCGCCCGCGGCGCAGATCGAGTCGTAGCCGACGCCGTTGCCCTGGTGGCGGGCGTGGAGGCCGAAGACGCCCTCGACCCAGCGCTCGCCGCGCCCGGCCGCGACGGCGTCGTCGAGATCGTCGATGACGGCCTCGAAGCCGACCTTCGTCGCATCAACGGCGGCCTGCATCTGCTCGATCTCCCACTCGTCCTTCACCATCCGGAGGGTGGAGAGCGTGTGGGCGAGCTCGTCGTCGGCGGCCTCGAGGCCCTCGGCCTCCGCGCCGGCGGCGGTCCGGCGGGCGTCCAGGTCGGTGGTGAGCTCCCGGTCGGCGTCGCGCACGAGGCGGATGGTCGTGTCGCCGGCGTCCTTGAGGGCGGCGTCGATGAACTCGTCGATGTGCCGCGCCGTCAGGCCCGTGTCCGCCTCCATCTCCTCGAGGGTGGGGCGGGCGCCGACCCAGTACTCGCCGTAGCGCGCGTCGCCGAAGAACTCCTCGGAGTCGCGCGGCGCGAGCGGGCGGAAGTAGATCGTCGCGTCGTGCCCGCCGGCCTCGTTGGGCTCGAGGACCAGGACCGAGTCGGGCTCGGTGTCGGCACCGAGACCGGACATGTGGACGAAGGCGCTGTGCGGGCGGAAGACGTAGTCGCAGTCGTTGCTGCGGACCTTGAGGCCGCCGGCGGGGATGATGAGCCGGTCGCCGGGGTGGGCCGCGCTGAGGGCTTCACGACGCGCCGCGGCGAAAGGGGCGGACGCCCGCTGCTGCGGCGTCGCCCCGTCGCTCGGCGCCCAGTCCTCCGCCACGAAGGCGCGGAACTCGGAGGTGGTGGGACGTGCCCGGTTGTCGGCCTGCTTCTGCTCTTCGCTCATCCCTCCATCGTGACATGAGTCTCGATGGAGGGATGAGCGAAGGGGGTGTGCGTCGGGAGCGAGCGAGACGCTCGCTCGGAGCGGTCAGCCGTTGCGGGCGACGACGGCCGCGCCGGTGACGGTGCCACCGTTCGCCGAGCCGCCCAGGACGGTGCGGTAGCGGCCGGTGCCGAGGTCGTGGTTGACCAGGCTCATGCCCGTCTGCTCACCGCAGCTGCCCGTGGTCAGGGCCAGGGCGCGGCCGCCGGCGATGTTGACCAGGCTCGCGGAGTCGGCGTCGGTGCCGAAGGTGATCCGCGTGCCGGTCGCGATCCGGACCGGGACGGCGGGGCCGCAGCCCATGAGGTCGAGGCCGACGGTGCCCCGCGAGTGGTACCAGGCGTTGCCCCAGCCGATCTTCATGCTGCCGGCCTGCGTCGTCAGGCGGCGGCTGGAGCCGTCGTTGCCGCGCAGGTAGACGGTCGACGCGGAGCCGCTGCTGCAGGCGGTGACGGCGGTCGTGGAGTTCCACCAGCGCTTGGGCGTGCACTGCGTGTAGGTGCTGGACGAGCGGGCGTAGGTGAAGACGGTCGCGCCCGTGGTGGCATCGATGCGGCGCAGGCGGCCGTCGCGCGACAGCAGGACCTGCTTGCCGCTCGGGGTCGGGAGGGCCGCCACGGTGTCGAGGTCGCCGCGGGAGGGCGAGTGGAGGGTCTTGATGACGCCGCCGGTCGGGCTGACCGCGCGGACGCTCGTCCCGTCGGCCTCGCCGTTGCCGCTGATCGTGACGAGCTTGTCGCCCGCCGGGGTGAGGAACGCGACGTCGAGCAGGCTCGGGGCCGAGAAGCTCGTCCGGGTGCCGGTGCGGAGGTCACGGACGGAGACGGTGGCCGAGTCGCCGGAGCCGCGCTTGACGGTGACGAGACGCCGGCCGTCGTCGCTGACGCCCTCGATGACGTCGGTGCGGGGCATCGTCGCCGCGGTGGCGTAGCGCGTGCCGGTCGGGCTGACGAGGTGGATGGTGCTGGAGCGCCAGGACTCGAGGCCCGTGGCCCGGTGGGCCGCGGCCGTCCAGCCGTCGGTGACCGACGACCACGGGACGGCCGTCGTGACCGTGGTGGCCGTCGGGACGGACCCGGCGGCCTGGGCGCCGCCCGCGGTGGCGAGCGAGCCGGCGACGAGCGCGCCGGCGGCGGCGACCCGGGTGAGCGTGGCGCCGATGGAGGCGGGCCGGGCGAAGGTGGTCTGAGCGTTCATGATGTCCCCTGGAAGTCTGGTGCCGGTGTCAGGCAGCCCCTGCTGTCCTGATGCTGTGGCGCCGGCGACTCTGCCGGCGGTGTCGGGCGGCTTCTGCGCCGTCCGACACCCTCATGACGCCGGGTGACGTCGGATGGTTGTCACGAATGTCGAAGAAGTTCTCGGCGTGGCCGGGGGAGGGCTCCGCTGGGCCTACGCTTGGCCTCGAGATGATCGATCTGCACACCCACACCACCGTCAGTGACGGCACGGACTCCCCGGCCGAACTCGTGGCCGCGGCGGCCGCCGCGGGCGTGACCACCCTCGCCCTGACCGACCACGACACGACGGGTGGCTGGGCGTCCGCGGCCGAGGCGGCATTGCGACACGGGGTCGACCTCGTGCGCGGCGTCGAGGTGTCCTGCTCCCACCACGGCGTCAGCGTCCACCTGCTCGGCTACCTCGTCGATCCCACCCACGAGGAGCTCGCGGCCGAGCTCTCGCTCGCGCGCGAAGGTCGCCACGGTCGGCTGCAGCGGATGGTCGACCTGCTCGCCGCCGACGGTGTGCCGATCACCATCGAGGACGTGCGCGCCCAGCTCGGCGTCGACGCGACCCCCGGCCGACCGCACATCGCCGACGCGCTCGTGGCCAACGGCGTCGTGCGCGACCGCGACGAGGCGTTCGCGACCTTCCTCGCCGGCGGCAGCCCCTACTACGTGCCGCACTACGCGCCCGACCCGGTGCGCGCCGTCGAGCTCGTCGTGGCCGCCGGCGGCGTGGCCGTCATGGCGCACCCCTTCGCCGGCCGCCGCGGGCGGACCGTGGACGACGACGTCATCGCCGCCATGGCCGCGGCCGGGATGACCGGCCTCGAGGTCGACCACCGGGACCACGACCCCGCCGAGCGCGCCCACGGGCTCGGCCTCGCCCGCGAGCTCGGTCTCGTGGTGACGGGCAGCAGCGACTACCACGGCACCGGCAAGCTCAACCGCCTCGCCGAGAACACGACCGTCCCCGAGGCTCTCGAGGCGCTCGAGGCGGCCGCCACGAGCGACACGCGAGTGGTCCGGGCATGAGCGCCGTGCTCGACACCACGACCTTCCTCTCGGTCTTCATCACGCTGCTGGTCATCATGGATCCGCCGGGCGCCGTCCCGGTCTTCCTCGCGCTGACCGGGACCCTCACGCACAAGCAGCGCGTCGTCGCGGCGCGCCGCGCGGCGCTCGTCGCGCTCGGCGTCATCACCGCCTTCGCCCTCTTCGGCCAGTCGATCCTCGGCTACCTGCACATCTCCCTGCCGGCACTCCAGGGCGCCGGCGGTCTCCTGCTGCTCATCGTCGCCCTCGACCTGCTCATGGGGGAGGAGTCGGAGCAGCAAGCCGACGTCGGCGTCAATGTCGCGCTCGTCCCGCTCGGCACCCCGCTGCTCGCCGGGCCCGGCGCCATCGTGGCCGTCATGCTCGCGGCCCAGGCGGCGGACGACGGGTCCGAGATCCTCGCCGTCGGTCTCGCGCTCGCCAGCGCCCTCGCCGTCGTCTTCCTCGCCCTGCGCTTCGCCTCGGTGGTCCATCGGGTGCTCAAGGACAGCGGCGTCGTCCTGCTGACCCGCATCGCCGGCCTGCTCCTGTCCGCGATCGCCGTGCAGATGATCGCCGACAGCGTGACCGCCTTCGTCCGGATGGCTCAGGGCTGACCGACCGGCCCGATCGGCCTGCGAGACTGTCCCCAGACCAACGAGAAGGGCTCAGACGTGGCACGCACGACCAAGGCGACGATCATCTCGATCGCCAACCAGAAGGGCGGGGTCGCCAAGACGACGTCCGTGGCCTCCCTCGGGGCCGCCTTCGCCGAGCTCGGCAAGCGCGTCCTGCTCGTCGACCTCGACGCGCAGGCCTGCCTGACCTTCAGCCTCGGGATCGACCCCGACGCGGTGGAGAGTTCGATCAACGAGGTCCTGCTCGGGCAGGTCGAGATCGGCGATGCCATCCTCGAGGCGGGCAGTGTCGACCTCCTGCCCAGCACCATCGACCTGGCCGGCGCGGAGGCGCAACTGCTGCCCCGCCCCGGACGCGAGTTCGCCCTGCAGACCGCCCTCGAGGAGGTGCGCGGCGACTACGACGTCATCATCCTCGACTGCTCCCCGAGCCTCGGGGTCCTCACGCTCAACGCCCTCACCGCCAGCCAGGGCCTGATCATCCCCATGCCGTGCGAGATGCTCAGCCACCGCGGCGTCGGCCAGCTCCTCGACACCGTCCGCGACGTCAAGCGCCTGCTCAACAAGAAGCTCGTCGTGATGGGCATCCTGCCGACCATGTTCGACGGCCGCAGCAACCACGCGCGCGAGGTCCTCGCCGACGTGGGCGAGCGCTACGAACTGCCCGTCCTCGACCCGCCGATCCCGCGCACCGTGCGGTTCGCGGAGGCGCCCGCGACGGGCCACTCGATCCTTGAGACCGCCCGCAACTCGAAGGGGGCCCTCGCCTACCGCAAGGTCGCGGAGTCGCTGCTGCCGCAGCTCTGAGGCGCGACTACGGTGGGGAGAGTCCCCACCCCTAGGACAAGGAGCATTGCCATGCCCAGCACCACCGCACTGCAGGCCCCCAGCGCCGGCGCCCCCTTCGAGGTCGCGCAGGTCCCCGTCCGTGACCTGCGCGACGACGACATCCTCATCGACATCGCCTTTGCCGGCATCTGCCACTCGGACATCCACCAGGTCCGGGAGGAGTGGGGCAAGGCGATCTTCCCCATGACCCCCGGCCACGAGATCGCCGGCACCGTCTCCGCCGTCGGAGCCGGCGTCACGAAGCACAAGGTCGGCGACCGCGTCGGCGTCGGCTGCATGGTCGACTCGTGCGGCGAGTGCGAGTACTGCAAGGACGGCGAGGAGCAGTACTGCACCAAGGGCGCCGTGATGACCTACAACGGCACCGGCTACGACGGCGAGGAGACGAAGGGCGGTTACAGCCAGCAGGTGGCCGTCTCCGAGCGCTTCGTCTGCCGGATCCCCGACGGCATCGAACTCGACGAGGCCGCTCCGCTGCTCTGCGCCGGCATCACGACGTGGGCTCCGCTGCAGCGCTGGGGCGTCGGCCCCGGATCGAAGGTGGCCGTCGTCGGCCTCGGCGGCCTCGGCCACATGGGCGTGAAGTTCGCCGCCGCCCTCGGCGCTGACGTCACCGTCCTCTCCCGCACCGACGCCAAGAAGGACGACTCCGTGGCGCTCGGCGCCTCCGCGCACATCGCCACGAGCGACCCGGCCGCGCTCAAGGGGCTGCGGTCGAGCTTCGACGTCATCCTCAACACGGTCAGCGCCGACCTCGACGCCGACATGTACATCAAGCTGCTCAAGCCGCTGGGTGTCTTCGTCAACGTCGGCCTGCCGCCGTCGGCCTGGTCCATCCGACCGGGCAGCGTCATCTCCGGCAGCCGCGTCGTCGCCGGTTCCAACATCGGCGGCATCCAGGCCACGCAGGACATGCTCGACTTCTGCGCGGAGAAGGGGATCGGCGCCACGATCGAGACCATCTCCGCCGATCAGGTCGACGACGCCTACGAGAAGGTCGTCGCCGGCGACGTCCGCTACCGCTACGTCATCGACACGTCCACCATCACGGCGTGACCGTGCTGCCGCCGAAGGTCGCTCGGGCCCGCGAGCTGGTCGGCCGTGCCGTCCGGCTCGCGCGGTCCGACGACCCGGCGGATCGCCGGCGGATCGTCGGTCAGGTGCGGGCGCGACTGCGGCCCACCCCGACGACCGGCCTCGACGACCTCACCGCCGCCTATGCGCGCGCGGCCGAGGTCGGCGCCGGACCGGACGACGTCGCGGCCGCGGCACTGCGCACCCGATCGGGGCTCGCGCTGCGGGTCCTGCGCCACCTCGCGGAGGTCGGCGGGCGGGCGCCCTGGCGGCTCGCGCTCGCCGAGGTCCTCGCCGGCCTGCCGGACGAGGAGTCGCGGCGGGAGGCTCACCGGCGCTTCGCCGCGGCGCTGAGCGCATCGGGCCCGAGGTCCTTCACGGACAAGCAGCAGCTGCTCCTGGCCCAGCTCGACGTGCTGCACGGCGAGGGTCAGGCCCTCGAGCGGCACCTCGCGGTCCTCGACCGGGTGCCGGCCGACGTGGCCGCCGACCTGCGCGCCGACCTGCGGCATCCCGGTGCTGGTGACCAGGCGGATGCGGACCCCCGGTGGCTCGCGGCGCTTCAGCGTCGGTGGGTTGAGGCGGGCCTCTTGGCGCCCGTGCTGAGTCCCGTCCACGGCCCCGATGACGGCCCGGGCGCGACCCCCTTCGATCGTCTGGAGACCGATGCCGCCGCCACCACGGCGCTGCGTGCCGGGCTCGACGGCCGACTCGAGGCCGCTGGCGTCGCGGCCGTGACTCGGGCCGACCTTCCCCTCATCACCGTCGTCATGTCGGTCCACCGGACCCCCGACGCGGAGCTCGCCACCGCCGTGCGCTCCGTGCTCGCGCAGACGTGGCCGGCGCTCGAACTCGTCCTCGTCGACGACGCCTCCGGTCCCGAGCAGGCGGCGTCATTGCGGGCCGCGGCCGCGCTCGACCCGCGCGTGCGGGTGTTGAGCGTGACCGAGAACGGCGGCACCTATCGCGCGCGCAACCTCGCCCTGCGGGAGACCCGTGGCGCCTACGTGACGTTCTGCGACTCCGACGACTGGGCCCACCCCGAGCGCCTCGAGCGGCAGGTCCTCCCGCTGCTGCTCGACCCCGACCTGGCCGCGACCGAGAGCGAGGCCGTGCGCTGCCTGCCGGACCTGCGTCGGACGTGGCTCGGCTACCCCGCCACGCGCACCAACGCCTCGAGCCTGCTCGTGCGCCGCGAGATCGTCGAGCGCCTCGGCGGCTTCGACCCGGTCCGCAAGAGCGGTGACGCGGAGTTCGCCGAGCGGTTGGCCGTGCTCGCCGGTGAGCGGCCGCGGGTCGTCGACCTCCCGCTCCAGATCGTGCGCTTGCGCGCCGACTCGCTGTCCCGCTCGGACTTCGCCATGGGGTGGGCGGCGTCCGAGCGCATCGCCTACCTCGCCGGGTATCGCCAGTGGCACGCGCGGCTGCGCGAGGACGAGGCGGGAAGGGGGTCGCTGCCCGACCTCGAGCGGGTCAACGACGAGGGGGCTCGCCCCTTCGCCGCACCGCGTCGCTGGCTCACCGGGGGAGCGGCACTGCCGGCGCCCGAGCTTGACGTCGTCGTCGTCGACGACCTCGCGGACCCGAAGGAGACCGGGGCCCTCGTGCGCGACCTCGGCGTGCTCCTGAGCCGGAGACTGCGTGTCGGTGTGCTGCACCGCGAGGATCTCTCGTGGTGGCGACGGCCGCGTCGACGCACGCGCGAGGACGTCCAGGGCCTGATCGACGCCGGAGCCATCCACCAGGTCCACCCCGAGGAACCGATCCGGGCGCGGGCCCTCTGGGTGCGCACCCCGAGTGTGCTCGTCGCCGACCGTCAGCCCCCGGCCGACCTGAGCGTCGACCGAGTCCACGTGTCCGCCCCGAGATCGGCGTCCGGTGGTCGCGTCGCCCTTGCCTGGACCCGTGCCGCGGTCGAGAGTGAGTTGCGGACGTGGAGCCCGGCGAAGGTCGAGTGGATCGACGGCGACTCCGCCGCCGCTCGGGCAGAGGTCATCGCCGGTCTCGTGTCCGGGAGCATGCCGGCCGACGACGGCACCAGCGACGACATCGGCGACCACCCGGGCGCCACCCACTCCGGCGCCAACCACCCCGACGCCAATCACCCCGACACCGTGCAGGAGCCTTCCCCGTCATGAACCCCCCCTCGGTGCCCGGCCCCCTTCGTCGTCCGGCCACGCAGGTCCGCGACCGGTTGCGGTCGGCGACGGCGCGCCAGCGCACGGCTCTCGAGCGCTCGCGCCGGCGGGCCAGGGTCACGGCTCCGGTCAGGGTCGTCGACCCGATGCAGGCCGAGGACGCCCCCGTCGTCGCTCTCGGTGCGGGCGCGCGGTTGCGGGCGGGGCTCGACGGGCCGTGGGGTCTGCGCGTCGTCGGCGAGGACGGCTTGACGGTCGCCGGCGCCCTCGACGGGGCCGCCTTCGCGCTCGTCGAGGTGCCCGCGCAGAAGCGTGTCCCCGCCACCGACGCCGAACTCGCTCGTGCCGCCGTGGCGGCGGGCGTGCCGCTCGTCGTGTGGGTGACGTCCAGCGCCGGCTCGCCGTGGAGCGCGACGAGTGAGGTGGCCGGGCTGGTCGCCGGGCTCGCGGGCGAGGGTGACTCGCGCGTGTGGTTGGCCGCGGACGACGCGGACACGGCCCGTGCCTGGTCGGCTCCCGAGGCCTTCGGGCGCGAGGTGCACCACCTTCCGCCGGCGGCCTCCCCCCAGCGGCACTCGCCGCGGTTCGGCGGCACCAACGCACGGCGCGAGCCGGCCGCGGCCCTGCTCGGCGCGCAGGTCCCGGACCTCACTGCCTTCGCCCCCGTCCCGCACGGGCTGCTGGACACGTGGACCCCGGACGACGACGCACTGACCTCGGGGACTCCGGTCCTCGCGCGCTATCGCGAGGTCGTCGGCCTCGGCGGTGACGCCCGGCTCGGCTGGCCGCTCATCGAGGCGGCGACGTCCGCGGTGTCCGTGGTCGTCGACGAGCCGACGGCGCGGCTGCTCCCGGGCGACGTGCGCGAGGCCGTCACCGTGGCCGAGGACGCCGAGGCCCTGCGGCTCGACGTCGCCGCCCGCCTCTGGCAGGACGAGGTGACCGATCGCGACTCGCTCATCGCGGCCCGAGCCGCCCGCCGCGCGCACACGTGGGAGCACCGCAGCCGCGACATCGAGCGCGTGGTCGGGATCGAGCGGCCCGCCCGCCGTCGCGACACCTCCGTCATCGTGCCGACCAACCGCCTCCACGAACTCGACAACGTCGCCGACAACATCGTGCGTCAGGCGGCGAACGCGACCGGTGACGTCCAGTTGGTGCTCGTGCTCCACGGCCTCGACGTCGACCCCCGCACGGTCGCTGAGGGCCTGCGGGAGAAGGGGGTCGAGCACGCCGTCGTCGTCCCGGCCGACAAGAGCCTGACCCTCGGGGCCTGCATGAACCTCGGGATCGACGCCTCCGACGGGCGCTACATCGCCAAGGTCGACGACGACAACTTCTACGGGCGGCACTACCTCACCGACCTCGTCGACTCCTTCGACCACTCCGGTGCCGGCATCGTCGGCAAGTGGGCCCACTATGTGTGGTTGCGCTCCTCGGGGGCCGTCATCCTGCGCTTCCCGACCGCCGAACACCGCCGGGAGCGGCTCGTCCAGGGCGGGGCGATGCTCTTCGACGGGGACGTCGCGCGCGAGCTGCGTTTCGGCGACCTGCCGCGCGCGGTCGACACCGACATCCTCACCCGAGCCCGCCAGGCCGGCATCGAGACCTACTCCAGCGACCGGTTCAACTTCGTCAGCATCCGCGGCACCGACCGGCACGCGCACACGTGGCCGGTGGCGGACACGGCGATGATGAACCGCTCGGGTCGCGTCGTCTTCTTCGGGGATCCGCGACCGCACGTCGACATCTGAGGCGGCCGGGCCCGACGGATCACCGGCGGGCGAGGACCTCGTCGTAGATCGCCCGGTAGCGGGGCCCGTTGGAGGACCACTGGCGCTCGCGCACGACCCAGTCGCGCCCGGCCTCGGCCAGGGCGGCCCGGCGGGCGGGGTCGGCGTGCAGGTGCTCGAGGGCGTCCGCGAGGGCGACCCCGTCGCCGGCCGCGAAGGATGCCCCTCGGCTCCCGTTGCCCGTGATCTCGACGAGCGCCGGCAGGTCCGAGACCAGGAGCGGGATCCCCGCTGCCATCGCCTCGAAGGGTTTGAGTGGGGTGACGAGCCGCGCCGCCCGCTCGTCGACGCGCGGGATCACGAAGACGTCGAGCAGGCAGTAGTGGTCGAGCACGCTGTCGTGCGGCACCTTGCCCGTGAAGATGACGCTGTCACCCGCGCCGACGGCGGCCGCGTGCGCCTCGAGGAAGGAGCGCCGGGTGCCGTCGCCGACGATGAGGGCGGTCGCGGGGATGCCTCGCTCGCGCAGCGCGACGGCCGCGTCGATGAGGAGCTCCTGGCCCTCGCGGTAGTGGTCGAGGTTGCTGACGTAGCCGAAGGTGAATCGGCCCTCGAGGCCGAGGCGGGCGACGAGCTCGGGGTCACGCTCGCGCGGCGCGAAGGCGGTCGTGTCGACGCCGTTGGGGACGACGTGAACGCGATCGGCCGGCACACCACGCTCGAGGATGTCGGCGCGCATCGACTCGCTCAGCGTCACGACGGCATCGGCGGCCATCATGCAGCGCGTCTCGGTGTCGCGGCGTCGGCGATAGACCTCCGACTGCTCGGCCCACGCGAGGTCCTTGGTCCACAGCGCCTCGAAGAAGCCCCGCACCTCGTAGACGACGGGCACACCGAGGGCCTGCCCGACCGCGAGGCCGACGAGCGCCGCGTCGTAGCCGCGCTGCCCCGAGTGGACGTGGATCACGGAAGGTCGCTCGCGCGACACGACGCGGGCGAGCTCGGTGGCCCAGGCGTCCAGATGCTCGTCCGCCGGCTCCCGGTCGGGGGTCCGGTCCCGCTCGAGACGGTGGTGGGGGATGCCCGCGACGTCCTCCTGCTCGGGGGCGTCGGTCACCCCGACCGACGAGGGGAAGTCGAGGGCCGTGACGGCCACCGGGTCGAGGCCGCCGTCCCGTTCGGCGACGAGCGTGTACATCGAGCGCACGGAGTAGCCGCTCTGCCGGTGCGGCATCGAGATCTTGAGGACGTGCAGGATCCGCCCCGGCCGGGGATCCGTCACCGGCGCCAGGGTGGTGAGCACCGCGGGGTCGACGGTGGGCCGCCAGTCGGCGCTCGTCTCCAACCAGCGGCCGTCGAGCAGGCGACCGGCACGCTCCACCCGCTCGAGTGCCGGGCCGTCCAGGGCGCCCCGCGCGCCGGAGAGGCGCAGCGCCGTCGCCTCCCGCTGCAGGGACATCGCGCCGGCCTTCGAGGCCGAGGCGCGAACCTGGTCGAGGAAGGCGGCGTCGCCGGACAGCGAGGACGCGAGCTGGGTGGTCGCGAGGGCGATGGCGCCGGCGTGATCGCCGGTCTCCGTCAGGGCGGAGAGCTGGGCGGTGACGTCCGCGGCGGACCGGCCGTCGACCTCCGAGACGGGGCGTCGGCCCGCCCGGAGTCGCTGCTGCAGACGGTAGGCGCGGCGCGCCGCGCCACGGGTCAGGCTCTTCAGATCTCGCACCACGGCAGCCTAACGGCGCGCATCCGCCACGCCCGGCAGCCCACTCGCGATGGGCATTCGTAGCCCAAAATCACTAGGGTGGCTCATCGGTAGTTTTCCGATGAAGGAGAGACACATGCTGAACAAGTGGACCTACACCCTCGGCGCCCTCGCGCTGCTCGTGCTGGCGTTCGTGATCGACCTGGCCATGGCGGACGCCCGTCTGGCCTACTGGATCTACGCGATCCTCGCGGTCCTCGTCGTTGCTGGCGTCGTCCTCGACCTCTCGCGTCAGAAGAAGATCGACCTGCCCGACCGCATCGACGGTGGGCGCGTCTGACCCGACCGCGTCGAGCACCACAGCGGTGCCTGACACGGATCGATGAAGGGGCGGTGGTGCGCATGCGCACCACCGCCCCTTCGTCATGTCCTGCGGGTCATGTCCTGCAGGACATCGACCAGTGCCGTGTGGCTCAGCCCTCGGACGGCTGCGCCGCGGCGCCGTCACCGCTGGTGGTCCGACGCCGGTTGCGCTGACGACGCGGGCGCGAGGCCTCGCCGCCCTGCTCGCCGTCACGCTCCGGGGTGCGCGCCGGGCGCTGGCCACCGTCACGGCCGCCCGTGCTGCGGTCGCCGCCACGGCTGCCGCCGTCACGACCGCCGCGGTTGCCGCCGTCACGGCTGCGCTCGGGGCGACGCCCCTGGCTCTTGCCCGTCTCGCCGAGGTCCTCGAGCTCCTCGGCGTCGAGACCCGCGAGGGTCTGCTTCGACTTCGGCAGTCGGCCCTTGGCCCCGGCGGGGATGCCCAGGTCGCTGTAGAGCTCGGGGGAGGACGAGTAGGTCTCCTGCGGCGTGATGCCCAGGTCCAGCACCCGGTTGATGACCGACCAGCGGGTCAGGTCGTCCCAGTCGACGAAGGTGATCGCCACACCCGTGTTGCCCGCGCGGCCGGTGCGGCCGGTGCGGTGGAGGTAGGTCTTCTCGTCCTCGGGGCACTGGTAGTTCACGACGTGCGTGACGTTCTCGACGTCGATGCCGCGGGCCGCGACGTCGGTGGCGACGAGGATGTCGACGTTGCCGTGGCGGAAGGCGCGCAGCGCCTGCTCGCGGGCGCCCTGGCCGAGGTCGCCGTGGATCGGCGCCGCGGCGAACCCGCGGTCGACGAGCTCGTCGGCGACCTTCGCGGCCGTGCGCTTGGTGCGGCTGAAGATGATCGTGCGACCGCGGCCCTCGGCCTGGAGGATGCGGGCGAGCATCTCGACCTTGTCCATCGCGTGCGCGCGGTAGACGAACTGCTCGATGGCCTGGACGGTGTGCCCCTCCTGGTCCGAGCCCATGGCACGGATGTGGGTGGGCTGCGTCATGTAGCGACGCGCGAGCGACACGATGGCGCCGGGCATCGTCGCGGAGAAGAGCATCGTCTGCCGAGCCGGCGACGTCTGGGCCATGATCTTCTCGACGTCGGGCAGGAAGCCGAGGTCGAGCATCTCGTCGGCCTCGTCGAGGACGATGGTGCGGGTGCCGCCGAGGTTGAGGTGGCGCTTGTTGCTGAGGTCGATGAGGCGACCCGGCGTGCCGACGACGACGTCGATGCCCGCCTCGAGGGCCTCGATCTGCGGCTCGTAGGCGCGGCCGCCGTAGATGGTGAGGACCTTGATGCCGCGGCGCTTGCCGGCCTTCTCGAGGTCGCTCGCGACCTGGACGGCGAGTTCGCGCGTCGGGACGACGACGAGCGCCTGCGGGATGCGCGCCTCACGCTTCGTCGTGTCGACGCGGTTGAGCAGCGGGATGCCGAAGCCGAGCGTCTTGCCCGTGCCCGTCTTGGCCTGGCCGATGATGTCGTGCCCGCCGAGCGCGACGGGGAGCGTCATCGCCTGGATGGGGAAGGTCGCGAGGATGCCGCCGTCGGCGAGCGACGCGACGATGTCGGGGTGGACGGCGAAGTCGCTGAACAGGGGAGCGGTCTCTTCGGGCGTCTCGGTGGTGGAGCTCGTCATGGAGTTCTCGTCGATTCTCTCGATCGGGGCGGTCGCGCAGGCGGCACCGTCTCGGTCACCGCAGGCTGCCGCCTGGTGTTGGGCCGATCGGAGGTCTCGTGCGCGGTGAACCGCGCGTCGGGGGGCGTCCCGCCCCCTGGAAGTCGTGCCGACCGGGCACCACGTGTCCGTCCATGGTAGCGGGTGCTCGCTAGGCTGCGATGCATGAGCGACACCTCGCCCTCGGCCGGCGCACCCGTCCCCCCGATCGATGCGGCGGCGCAGTCGTCCGCCCCGTCCGAGCAGGGCGACGCCAACGCCGCCGGCGTCATCGACCTGCTCGGCGCGATCGGTTACAACCTGCTCTCGGGATTCACCCGGATCGTGGCCGACTCAGAGCTCGCCCCGACCCTGGGCGTCCGCTCCCAGATGGTGACGCTGGCGCGGGCCGAGCTGGCCAACTACGACCGGGTGGTGGCCCGGCTCGAGGAGTTGGGGACGCGGCCGGAGGAGGCCATGGACCCCTTCGTCGCCGCCGTGGACGCCTTCCATGCCCGGACCCGACCGAGCACCTTCCTCGAGGGCATCGTCAAGGTCTATGTCGGCGACGGCATCGCCAACGACTTCTATCGCGAGGTGTCGGCCTTCGTGGATCCGGCGACGCGCGAGCTCGTCGAGGGCGTCGAGACGGGGGAGGAGTTCGCGGCCTTCGTCGTCCGGACGGTGCGCGAGGCGACGAAGGCGGACCCGCGGGTCGGCGGTCCGCTCGCCCTCTATGGCCGCCGGCTCGTCGGCGAGGCGCTGTCGCAGGGGCAGGCCGTCGCCGTCGAGCGGGACGCGCTGGCCGCGCTGCTCGTCGACAACCCGGCCTCCGACCTGCTCGAGATCGGCCGGATGTTCGGGCGCCTCACCGAGGCCCACACGCGCCGGATGGGTGCGCTGGGCCTCGCGCACTGAGTGGGTCTCGCGCACTGACGGCGAGGTCACCCAGCACGACCACACACGGAAGGGGCCCCACCGGACGAACCGGTGGGGCCCCTTCGTGCGTGTGGATCGATCAGATCTGCTTGCGACCCGTGACCGAGCCGTAGCCGACGATCAGGACCGCGGCGACGACGATGCCCGCGAGGAACGGGACGATCTCGAAGCCCCCGTTGTCGTTGCCGTAGCCGAGCTGGTAGACGAGCCAGGAGCCGATGAGCGACCCCAGGATGCCGAGAATGATCGTCACGGCGAGGCTGATCGACTGCTTGCCCGGGAGAACCAGACGAGCAAGGGCGCCGATGATGGCACCGACGATGATGGCGCCGATGATGGTGGAGATCATGAAGGTCTCACTTTCTTCCCCGCGATCGCGGGGCACTAGAGGGACGAGCCCACTGCAAGACTCGGCTCAATCCTTTCATGACGGACCTCCGCAACACCAAATTGGCGCGCGGGGAGGTGTGCCCGAAATGTCAGGCGCCGAAGCCGACGCGACCCTTCGCGGACTCACCGATCTCGACGTAGCCGAGGGCATCGGCGGGGACGATCACGGTCTTGCCCTTGGCGTCCTGCAGCTGGAAGGCGCCGGACTCCTTGGCCGCGGTGACGGCCGCGAGGACGTCCTCCGGGGTCGCGTCCGTGTCGATCACGAGTTCGCGGGCGACATTGCGCACGCCGATCTTGACCTCCATGGGGTCACCTTTCGTCGTCGTGGTGCGGCCGTCACGACGGCCGCGGGGTACGAGTGCAGCCTAGTTCGCGGTGCCGACGGTCCCGCCGCCGGTCGCCGTCATACCCGCCGCCGTGGCCCTGATCGGGAAGGCGCCGATGCCACGCCACGCGAGGTGGCCGGCCGCGCGCGCCGCGTCCTCGCGGGGGATGGCGGTGCCCTGCGCGAGCCAGCTGCGCGCGGTGACCTGAGCCATGCCGGCGAGGGCGACGCCGAGCACGTGGGCGATCTCGATCGGCAGCACCGTCTCGGTCGAGATGTGCTCGGCGATCATCTCGGCGCACGCGGCCTCGGCGGCGTCGAGCCGGTGGCGCACCGCGGGCTCGTTGGTCAGGTCGGACTCGAAGACGAGCCGGAAGGCCGCACCGTCGCGGGCGACGAACTCGAAGTAGGCCGCGGTGGTCGCGTAGACCCGCTCCTTGGGGTCACCGCTGCCCTCCAGTGCCTCCCGGACGAGCTGCTCGAGGAGGTCACACTGCTGGTCCAGGAGGGCGAGGTAGAGCTCGAGCTTGCCCGGGAAGTGTTGGTAGAGAACAGGCTTGGAGACGCCCGCCCGATCGGCGATGTCCTCCATGGCCGCGGCGTGGTAGCCCTTGACGACGAAGACGTCCTGCGCGGACTCCAGCAGTTGCGCGCGTCGCTCGGCACGAGGCAGGCGCTGTCCTCGTGGTGGGACGGGGGCGTCGCGGTCGGTCATCGCCATATCTGGCCTCCTCGGGTGTTCGCCACATCCTACGATCCGGTCAGGGAGGCTCCTCATGGATGACGACACCCGGCACTCGACGGGCCGAGACCGTGGCGGGATGCGCGGTGCGCTCCGGGGTGTCCCGACGGAGGCCCAGGAGGCGATCCTCGACCTCGTCTCGACCATCCCGCCGGGTCGCGTGGTCTCGTACGGGCTCGCGGCCGAGCTCGCGGGGCTCACGGCGCGGCACGCCCGGCTGGCCGGGAGCACGATGGCCCACTTCGGTTCAGGGGTGCCGTGGTGGCGCGTCGTCCAGGCGGACGGCCGACTTCCGCAGGGGTTGGAGGAGGAGGCTCGCGCCCATCACCGCGAGGAGGGGACCCCCTTCGTCGGTGGCCTCCTGACCGGCCGGCGGATCGACATGGCCCGTGCCCTCTGGGACGGGCCGGATGAGCAGGAGGACGAAGGGGGCCGGTGACCGGCCGCCTTCGCTGTCGGTCGCAGGTGGTGGGATGACGGGGTGCTGACGCTCCACCGACCGACGACCGCGACCCTGCCGCGTCCCGAGCTCGACGCCGCCCAGCAGGCCGCCGTCGAGCACCGGGGTCCGCTGCTGCGCGTGCTCGGCGCTCCGGGGACGGGCACGACGACCGTTGCCGTCGAGGCTGTCGCATCCCGGGTGCGCTCCGGCGAGCTCCGGGCCGATGAGTGCGTGCTGCTCACGTCGTCCCGCGTCGCGGCGGCCCGTCTGCGCGATGCCGTGACCGCGGCCGTCGCGGCCGATGCGCCCACCGCGGCGACGACCGAGCCGCTCGCGCGGACGGCCGCGAGTTTCGGGTTCGGCATCCTGCGCGCGGAGGCGGCCCTGCGGGGGGAGCCCGTGCCGCGGCTACTGACCGGTCCGGAGCAGGACGTCATCCTGCGGGACCTGCTCGCCGGCCACGCCGCCGGTCTCGGGGCGGCCGGGGAGGGGCCGCTGTGGCCGCAGGCTCTCACCGAGGCGCTCACCACCCGAGGCTTTCGCGGGGAGTTGCGCGACCTGCTCATGCGGGCCGTCGAGCTCGGCCTCGAGCCCGGCGACCTGGCGGCCCTGGGACGATCCGAGGGGCGCGAGGAGTGGGTCGCGGCGGCGAAGGTGCTCGCCGAGTACGACGAGGTGACGGCCCTGTCGACTCCCGGGGGCTACGACCCGGCGTGGGTGCTGACCGCGGCCGCCGACCTCCTCGAGGACGACGAGGAGGCGCTCGACCGGCTGCGGAGCTCGATCCGTCTCGTCGTCGTCGATGATGCGCAGGACCTCAGCCGGGCGGGGGCACGACTCGTGCGGACCCTGACCGCGGGCGGCGCCGTCGACCTCATCCTGACCGGCGATCCCGACGCGGCGGTGCAGACCTTCCGCGGCGGTGATCCGCGACTGCTCATGACGTGGGGGGAGGAGAGCGGGCAGGTCCTCACCGACATCGTCCTGACCACGAGTCACCGCCTCCCGTCGGCGATCCTGTCGACGGCCGCGCGGGTCACCGCCCGGATCGGTGCGCTCGGTGGCGCCCCGCAGCGTGCGGTGGAGGCGGCGCGAACCGGCGGCGAGGTGGAGGCGCACCTGCTCCGCTCGGTGTCGCAGGAGGCCACGTGGATCGCGTCGCGCCTGCGGCGCGCGCACCTGCTCGACGGCGTCCCGTGGTCGGAGATGGCCGTCGTCGTCCGCGGGCGGGGACGCACGGCGACGCTGCGGCGAGTCCTTGCGGCGGCCGGGGTGCCCCTGGCCACGCCGTCGAGCGACCTTGCGGTGCGGGACGAGAGCGCCGTCCGGCCGTTGCTGACGCTGCTCGACGCGGTGCTGCGGCTGGCCCGGCTCGACGAAGACGGCGGTGCGGGGGAGGCCGCGGTGCCGTTGTCCGCGGA
This sequence comes from Janibacter zhaoxuefangae, assembly GCF_050271985.1. Classification (GTDB taxonomy): domain Bacteria; phylum Actinomycetota; class Actinomycetes; order Actinomycetales; family Dermatophilaceae. The sequence continues at coordinate 644,701 of NZ_CP189849.1, forward strand.
GGCCGCGGTGCCGTTGTCCGCGGAGGCCGCGGTGGACGTCCTCACCAGCCCTCTCGGTGGCGCGGACGCCGTCACCCTGCGCCGGTTGCGCCGTGCCCTGCGCCGCCGCGAGCTCGACTCCGGCGGCGGACGCTCGAGTGACGAACTCCTCCCCGAAGCGCTGCTCGACCCGGCCGGACTCGCGGTACTCGGCGCGGACGGGGCCCCGGAGCTCGTGCCCGCGCGCCGGATCGCCGCGGTCATCGCCGCCGGAGTGGAGGCGGCCCGCTGGGACGCCGAACGCGGCCGGTGGGCCCCCGGCGTCACGGCCGAGACCGTGCTCTGGGCGATGTGGGACGCCTCCCGACTGGCCTCCGCGTGGCGAGCAACGGCCCTCGCGGGCGGGACCGCCGGGGCACGGGCGGACCGGGACCTCGATGCGGTCGTGGCCCTCTTCGACGCGGCGTCCCGCTACGTCGACCGACTTCCCCTCCAGGGGCCGCACGCCTTCCTCGAGCATGTCGCGAGTCAGGACGTGGCGGCCGACACCCTGTCGGCGCGCAGTCCTGACGGGGAAGCCGTGGCGCTGCTGACGCCGCCCTCGGCGGCCGGTCGACAGTGGCACCTCGTCGTCGTGGCGGGGGTCCAGGAAGGCGTGTGGCCCGACCTGCGGTTGCGCGGTTCCCTGCTCGGCTCGGAACGGCTCGTCGACCTCGTCACCGGTCGCGGCGACACCCTGCGTGCGGCTCAGGCGGCGGTCCGCTACGACGAGACCCGCCTCTTCCACGTAGCCATGACGCGAGCCAGCCACCACCTCATCGTCACCGCAGTCCGGACCGAGGACGAGCAGCCGTCGCCCTACCTCGACCTCGTCCTGCCGCGGCCGGACGACGGCGTCCCGCGCCCCTTCACCGAGGTGGGACGCACCTTCACGCTCCCGTCCCTGGCGGCGCATCTGCGCCGTGACCTGCTCGACGACGACCACGACGTCGCCCGGGCCGCGGCCGAGCGACTGGCGCGGCTGGCCGGAGCTGGTGTGCGCGGCGCCCACCCGGAGTCGTGGTGGGCCGTGCGGGGACTGACGGACGATCGCCCGCGCCGCTCCGACGACGAGGAGGTGCGGGTCTCGCCCTCCCGGGTCCAGGCGTTCCAGGACTGTGGCCTGCGCTGGGTGCTGACGACGTCCGGCGGTGATGGTCCGTCGATCGGCGCCGCGAGCGTCGGGACTCTCGTCCACGACATCGCCGAGACCCTCGGCGACGTCGACACCGACACCTTCACCGCCGAGATCGATCGCCGCTGGGGCGAACTCGGCATGCCGTCGGGGTGGGTGAGCGACCGCAAGCGGCGCGAGGCGCACGCCATGGCGAAGCGGCTGACCACCTACATCCGCGAAGCCGGCGAACAGGGGTGGCAGAAGGTCGGCGCGGAGGTCGACATGCGGGTGCCGCTGGGGCGGGCGCTGCTGGCCGGGCGGGTCGACCGGATCGAGCAGGACGCCCAGGGTCGGGTGCGCGTCATCGACTACAAGACCGGTTCGGGCAAGCCGTCGGCCGCTGACCTGCCTGAACATCCGCAGCTCGGTTGCTATCAGGTCGCCATCACCGCGGGTGGCTTCGCCGATCTGGGCGACCTCGGCCGCGAGTCCGGCGGGGCGGCGCTGCTCCAACTCGGCAAGGCCGCCAACAAGAGCACGACGCTGCAGCGGCAGGCGCCCCTGGCCGAGGCGGAGGACCCGGCCTGGGCCGAGCGCCTCGTCGTCGAGACGGCCGACGGGATGGCCGCGGCCACCTTCACGGCCACCCGTGGCGACGGCTGCCGGGTGTGCCCGGTCCGTGCCTGCTGCCCCGTGCAGCCCGAGGGAGGGATGCTCTGGTGAGCACCAGCACCAGCACGATGATGTGGAGCGCGGACGCGATCTCCGAAGCCCTGGGCCAGGAACACCGCCCGACGCCCGAGCAGCGCGCCATCATCGAGGCGTCTCCGGCTGAGCCTCTGCTCGTCGTCGCGGGCGCGGGTTCGGGCAAGACCGAGACCATGACGGCCCGCGTCGTCTGGCTCGTCGCCAACGGGCACGTCGAGGCCGATCAGGTCCTCGGTCTGACCTTCACGCGCAAGGCGGCCGCGGAACTCTCCGAGCGCCTGACCGAGCGGCTGGCTCATCTCGAGCGCGCTGGCATCTGGTCGCCCGCCGGGGACGACGATGCCGAGGCACTCGGCGGCACCCCGACGGTCTCGACCTACCACTCCTACGCGGGCCGGCTCGTGCGGGAGCATGCCCTGCGGTTGGGCTACGAGACCGACTCGCGACTCCTCACGGAGGCCGCCGCGTGGCAGTACGCCCACCAGGCCGTCCTGTCCTACGACGGCGACATGCGCGACGTCACCCGTGCCGAGTCGACCCTGACCAATGCGGTCGTCGACCTCTCCGGGGAGATGGCGGAGCACCTCGTCGGGGTTCCGGAGTTGGCGGCCCATCTCGACGAGCTCGTGGCGACGCTCGAGGCGGTGCCGATCACCGGCAAGGCCAAGACCCTGGGCGACGGGGCGAAGGTGCTCGCCGACCTGCGCGAGCGCCGCCAGCTGCTGCCGATCATCGAGCGCTACCAGTCGCTGAAGCGCGCCCACGACGCGATGGACTTCGCCGATCAGATGGCCCTCGCGGCCCAACTGGCGCGGTCGTTCCCGGACATCGGCGCGGGGGAGCGGAGCCGCTTCCGGGCCGTGCTCCTCGACGAGTTCCAGGACACCTCCGAGGCGCAGATGGTGCTCATGTCGGCGCTCTTCGCGAGCGGCTCCCCGGCCGTGCCCGTGGCCGCGGTGGGTGACCCCAACCAGTCGATCTACGCCTGGCGCGGCGCCTCGGCGACGACCCTGTCGCGCTTCCCCGAGATCTTCCGCGCGAGCGACAGCCCCGCACAGGTGCTCTCACTCACCCGCAGTTGGCGCAATGACCACCTCATCCTCGACGCGGCGAACGAGGTGGCCACCCCGTTGCGCCGCGCGGCAACGGTGGCGGTCGCTCCGTTGACGGCCGCCGACCACGCCGGTCAGGGGGCGGTGTCCGTGGCTCGCCTCGAGACGGCGCGCGACGAGGCCGACCACGTGGCCGCCTGGATCGCCGAGCGTCGACGCGGCGGTGCGGCGTCCGCGGCCGTCCTGTGTCGCAAGCGATCCCAGTTCCCGGCCGTCATGGAGGCGCTCGCGGAGCGGGAGATCCCCTTCGAGGTCGTCGGCCTCGGTGGTCTCCTGCTCACCAGTGAGGTCGAGGACCTCGTGGCGCTCCTGCACGTCGTCCAGGACCCCAGCCGCGGCGACCAGCTCATGCGCCTGCTGACGGGACCGGCTCTGCGGCTCGGGGCGGCCGACCTGGACGGTCTCGCCGAGTGGGCCAAGGAGCTGCGTCGGCGCCAGATCGGCGGGCACCCCGGGCAGCGAGCGGGTCGTGGCGCAGAGGGGGAGGCCGTTGACCAGGCCCCCGACAGCGCGGACGACCCCAGCATCGTGGAGGCGCTCGAGCACCTCCCCGCGCCCGACTGGGCGTCGTCGGACGGCCGGCGCATCAGTGCCCTCGCGCTGGATCGGCTCGCCGGCCTCGGCGAGGTCGTGCGCCGGCTGCGCCGACTCACCGGGCTGCCGCTGGCCGACCTCGTCGGGGAGGCCGAGCGCGAACTGAGTCTCGACATCGAGGTGCTCGCGCGCCCCGGCTACACGCCGGCCGCCGCCCGTGCTCACCTCGACGCCTTCGCGGACGTCGCCGCCTCCTTCTCCGTCAGCGCGGAGCGGCCCACACTCGGCGGGTTCCTCGCGTGGCTCACCGCGGCCGTCGAGGAGGAGCGCGGGCTGGACAAGGGCACCATCGAGGTCACGCCGGGAGCCGTGCAGGTGCTCACGGTGCACGCCGCGAAGGGGCTCGAGTGGGACGTCGTCGCCGTCCCGGGCCTCATCGAGGCGTCCTTCCCCGAGCACAGTGCGAAGGGGACCACCTGGGCCGAGGGCGACTGGGTCCATGGCTCGCCCAGCGACAAGGCGTGGCTGACCGGGGTCGACTCCCTGCCGTACGGCCTCCGCGGGGACCAGGCCGGCCTGCCCTCGATCGACCTCGCCGCGGACGATCAGCAGGACCTCAAGGTACGACTCGCGGACTTCACCCGTCGCAGCGCCGAGCAGGGCATCACCGAGGAGCGCCGGCTTGCCTACGTGGCGCTGACCAGGGCGAGGCACCACCTGCTGCTGTCCTCGAGCGTGTGGGCGGGCCAGAAGACACCGCGGGTGACGTCCCGGTTCCTCCGCGAACTGGTGGAGGCCGTGGAAGCCGGTCGGCTGGCGGGGCTGGCCGTCCGTACCTGGACGCCCATGCCGCAGGAGCCGGACGTGTCGCCTCCCGACGACGAGAGCGTGGTCAGCGCGACGTGGCCGGTCGAGGTCGACGACCCCCGGCTGGGTCGGCTCCGGTCCGCCGCCCGTGCCGTGGCCGGCGCCGTCGCCGATGTTGCCGCCGGCGACGCTGCGGTCCGGGACCCTGCCGAAGGCCCAGACGGCACGCGCGGTGACGGCGAGATGGCCGGGCGCGGGATCGACCGCGAGATCACCTTGCTCCTCGCCGAACGCGATCTGGCGCGCGGACCCCGCCACATCGAGGTGATGCTCCCCGAGCACCTCTCGACGTCGGCCATGGTCGCGCTCGCGCGCGACCGCGAGGCCTTCACGGCCGACCTTCGTCGCCCCATGCCGACCCGGCCCGACCCGGCCGCCCGCCGCGGGACGGCCTTCCATGCGTGGCTCGAGCAGCACTACGGCAGCGCCGCGATCGTGGACGTCCTCGATCTGCCGGGCAGCGCGGACGACGATCCCGGTCTGGACGAGGACTTCCCGCGCTTGCGGGAGACCTTCCTGGCCAGCCCGTGGGCGACGCGGACGCCCCTCGAACTCGAGGTGGCCGTCGAGACCGTCATCGCCGGTCTGGCCGTCCGCGGCCGCATCGACGCCGTCTTCCCGGACCGCGGACCCGACGGGGAGGAGGGTGTCGTCATCGTGGACTGGAAGACGGGTCGTCCGCCGAGCGGCGCCGAGGCCGACATCCGCGCCCTGCAGCTCGCGGCCTATCGGATCGCCTACGCGCGACTGACGGGGCGCGATCCCGAACGGGTGCGCGCGGCGTTCTACTTCGCGCCGACGGGCGAGACGGTGTGGCCGACCTTGCGGTCCGAGGAGGAACTCGCCGCCCTGCTCACGGAGTGGGCCGACGGGCCAGCGGGCGACGGAGCCCCGGCGCGCGAGGCCTAGGCGCTCGGCGGACGTAGGTCGCCCGTCGCCGGGTCGATCTCCGGCTCGGTCGGGGCGGGGTGCTCCAGTTCGAAGGCGGGCCCATGGTCGTCAGCCGTGTCCGCACTGTCGTCGGCCACATCGGTGGCAGCCTCGGCCTCGGCGGACAGGTCGCCCTCGTGGCGCAACGTGGACACGTCGATCGGCGTCGTGTCGTCCGGCCCTGCGACCTGGGACTCGACCGGGGACTCGACCGGGTCTGCTTCCGACGACTCCTGTCCGGCCACGGCCGGCGTGGGCGTCTCACGCGACGCGTCGACGGCAACGACCGCCGCACCGTCACGGCGGGCGGGCTCTTCGCTGGCGAGGTGCTCGTCGAGCTGGCGCAGCACGGACGACTGGTGCTCGACCTCGTCCTGATCGCCCGAGGCGATGGCCTGCAGCAGTTCCTGGGCGGCGCGCATCTCGGCGATGATCCGGGCGCGGTCCAGCAGGTGGGGGTCCGGTCGCTCGGCGCGGGTGTGGGTGTACGCCTCCATGAGCGTTTCGACGGCTTCGGGGCTGGCCACCCAGACGATCTCGGCGAGGTCTTCCGCAGGGTCGGCGACCTTCGCGTCCTCCCAGCCGGTGAACCCCTTGATCGTTCCGGTCGTCACGTCCTCGTCATCCTCGAAGGTCGCGAGCACCTGATGTCCGGTGAGGTCGCCATGGATCGGCGCGGGTGCGAAACGCCACAGGCCGACGTCCTCGAGGGACCGTTCCCAGCGGCCGAGGAGGCCGGTCGGGACCCGACCCGTCGCCGCCGCACGGTCGAGATCGGCGAGCCGGCGGCGGCGGTACTCGTCCGCGTCGTACGACGGCAGCCCCGCCTCCTCCATGAGCCGGACGTCGGAGTTGTGCAGCGTGGCGATGGCCCGGCCGAGCTCCGCGGTGATCCCGGGACCGGGGGGCAGGGAAGCCAGATCGAGCTGACGGCCCGGCACGTAGGGGCTGACGGCGGCGCGACCCCCTTCGGGCAGGGCTGCCCAGCCGCGGGGGACCGGGACGGCGAAGGAGACCTTGCGCGCGAGCAGGGCGAGGTACCCGGCGGCCTGCTCGATCTGGGCGGCGGCGCCCGGGGTGCGGGGGCAGCGCACCACCCATCGGCGTTCCTGCGCGTCCTGGACGAAGGCGACGTCGAACTGGTGGCCGGGCAGCAGGGGGACACCCTCGACCGACACGGGGTCGAGGCCGGGCACGGCGGTGCTGGCGAGGGCGGCGAGGGCCAAGTGGGTACGACTCACCCGCCCACCGTATGACGGGCGCCGCCCGTGGGGTGGGATGACTCGGCCGCGATGTCGCGGCCTAGGCTGGTTGGGTGTCCACTCGACCCCACCGGCTGCCCCTCGTCCCCCTCGGGAGGGCGGTCCTCGACCGGGCCGCCGAGCGCCGGGCGGATCTGGACGATCTGGGCGAGCTGCTGGCCGACCCGGACACCCGCGTCCTCGAGGTCGTCGACTCGCACTGCCCGGTGCTCGACACGCAGGAGGGGCCGCGTCTCCAGTTGCGGGCCGGGCGCCCGGGCGACTCCGCGAGGCTGCCCGTCTTCCTCGGGGTGGACGACGAGCGGCACGCCGTGGTGGCGCTCGTCGGGGTGATGTCGGAGGTGGTCACCCCGGCCGTCGAGACGCCGGACGCGGCGCCGTGGCGCACCCTGCGCGAGGTCGGTGAGCACCTGCCCGACGCCGAGGTCGCGCTCATGACGACCGCTCTCGCGCTGCACCACTGGCACGGCACGCACGGGCACTGCCCGCGCTGTGGCCACCCCACCGTCCCCGCTCGGGGCGGCTGGGTGCGTCGTTGCGAACGCGACGGGAGCGAGCACCATCCGCGCACCGACCCGGCCGTCATCATGGCCGTCGTCGACGACGCGGATCGGCTGCTGCTCGCGCGCAATGTCGGCTGGCCCCAGGGACGGTTCTCCGTGCTCGCGGGGTTCGTCGAACCGGGGGAGACCCTGGCCCAGGCCGTGGAGCGGGAGGTCCTCGAAGAGGTGGGCGTGCGGGTCACCGACGTGCAGCACGTCGGGGATCAGCCGTGGCCCTTCCCCAACTCGCTCATGTTCGGGCACACCGCCCGCGCCCTCGGCGCCGACCTCACACTCCAGGAGGACGAGATCGCCGAGGCGATGTGGGTCGCCCGCGATGACGTCCCACGGCTCGTGGAGCAGGGGATCTGGATCCCCACCCGCTCACGGCTGTCGATCTCCACCCATTTGATGGAGCACTGGTACGGCGGCCCGCTGCTGCCCTGATCCGGCCGCGTGGCCCCCTTCGTGGCACGTGGCACGTGGCCCGTGGCCCGTCAGCGGACGCGCCGACGCACCTCGCCCAGCGACGGGTTGGTGGCCGCCGTGCCGTCCGGGAAGACCACGGTCGGCACCGTCTGGTTGCCGCCGTTGACCTGCATGACGTAGGCGACGGCGTCCGGGTCCTGCTCGATGTCGACCTCGGTGAAGGGGATGCCCTCACGACCCAGCTGGCTCTTCAGCCGCGAGCAGTAACCGCACCACGGCGTCGTGTACATGACGATGGAACCGGGGGCGGGGGTGGCGACGGGCACGGTGTTCTCCTGGAGGTCGGGTGCGGGACAAGTCTGCGGCATGACGCGGCGGCGGTCGGCACGTCGCGCCCTCGGGAGGAACACCGCTTCGGGCGGCGACCTTCCCGGGCCGTCGGTGGGTGGTGAGAGGATCGCTCCGATGACCGATCTGCCCCTGCCCGGCGCGTCCGCGACCGCCGACGCCGTCCTCGCCGCCCTCGATCCCGAGCAGCGCGAGGTTGCCGCGCACCCGACGGGGCCGATGTGCGTCCTCGCCGGCGCGGGCACCGGCAAGACCCGGGCCATCACCCACCGCATCGCCTACGGCGTCCACTCGGGGACCTACCAGCCCCAGCGGGTCCTCGCCGTCACCTTCACGGCCCGAGCCGCGGGCGAGATGCGGACCCGCCTGCGTGAGCTGGGCGTCGGGGGAGTGCAGGCACGCACCTTCCACGCCGCAGCCCTGCGGCAGTTGCACTACTTCTGGCCGAAGGCGATCGGCGGCGCCGCGCCGGAGGTCATGAGTCACAAGGCCCCCGCGGTCGCGGAGGCGGCCTCCCGGCTGCGGCTGCGCTTCGACCGCAGCGAACTGCGTGACCTCGCGGCCGAGGTCGAGTGGGCCAAGGTCTCGATGTTGACGCCGGAGTCCTACGCCGAGGGCGCCCGCCGCGCCAAGCGCGAGGCCCCCGGCATGGACCACACCGCCATGGCCCGACTCCTGTCCGCCTACGAGGAGGTCAAGGAGCGCCGGGGGGTCATCGACTTCGAGGACGTGCTCCTGCTGACCGTGGGCATCCTCGCCGAGCGGGACGACATCGCCCGCGAGGTCCGTGGGCAGTACCGGCACTTCGTCGTCGACGAGTACCAGGACGTCAACGCGCTGCAGCAGCGGCTGCTCGACCTGTGGGTGGGCGGACGCGACGACATCTGCGTCGTCGGCGACCCGGCCCAGACCATCTACTCCTTCACCGGCGCCAGCCCGCAGCACCTGCTCGAGTTCACGCGGCAGCACAAGGGCGCGCGCACCGTCGAGCTCGTCCGCAACTACCGCTCGACCCCGCAGGTGGTCGGCTTGGCCAACCAGGTCATCCGTGGGCCCGGGGGCATGGAACGCACGCGCGGCGTCACCCTGCAGGCACAACGCGAGGACGGGCCGCGCCCGACCCTGACCTCCCATGCGGACGACCCCGCCGAGGCAGCCGCCGTCGCCGACGAGGTCGCCGCGCTCGTCGCCGGCGGCACGCCGCCGTCCGAGATCGCCATCCTCTTCCGCACGAACGGCCAGAGCGAGGCCTTCGAGACGGCGCTCGCCGCCCGCGACATCCCCTACCTCGTGCGCGGCGGGGAGCGGTTCTTCCAGCGCAAGGAGGTGCGCGACGCGATCGTCCTGCTGCGCGGCGCTGCCCGCTCGGAGGACCCGACCCAGCCGCTGCCCGAGATCGTCCGGGACGTCCTGCTCGGGGCGGGCTGGACGCGCGAGGCGCCGACGACGGGTGGCGCCACCCGCGAGCGGTGGGAGTCGCTCAAGGCCCTGGCCGACCTCGCCGACGACGTCGTCGCCGCCTCGCCGGAGGCGCGGCTGCCCGACTTCGTGCGCGAGCTGGATCAGCGCGCCGCAGCCCAGCACGCGCCGACCGTCGAGGGGGTCACGCTGGCGTCGCTGCACGCGGCCAAGGGGCTCGAGTGGGACGCCGTCTTCCTCGTCGGGGTCTCCGACGGGATGCTGCCGATCGTCATGGCGGACACCCCGGAGGCGATCGAGGAGGAGCGCCGGCTGCTCTACGTCGGCGTCACGCGCGCCCGCACCCATCTCGGGCTGCACTGGTCGGCCGCCCGCACACCGGGGGCCCGCTCGAGCCGCCGCGTCTCGCGCTTCCTCGACGGCGCCGCCGAGATCCTCGGCGAGGGCGCGCGCAGCCAGCCCAAGCGCGCGAAGGCGAGCACCAAGACCGGCCCGAAGGTCGCCCGCCCGCGTCACTGCCGCACGTGCGGGACGGAGCTGACGACCGCCGGCCAGCGCACCCAAGGACGGTGCGCCGACTGCCCACCCACCTACGACGAGGCCCTGTTCGCCCGGCTCAAGGAGTGGCGACTGGCCGTCTCGAAGGAGCAGTCGGTGCCCGCCTTCGTCGTCTTCACCGACGCGACGCTCACGGCGATCGCCGAGCAGACTCCCTCGAGCGAGGCGCAGTTGGCGACGATCAGCGGGGTCGGTGCGCGCAAGCTCGGACTCTACGGCGAGCAGGTGTTGGCGATCCTCGGCGGATCGGACATTGAGGACGTCCTCGAAACCCCTTCTGCGACAACGTGACTCGCCTCCGCTGAGCCGCGCGGGCCAACCCTTTCGGATGACGCTCGTTAAATGCGTTGTGCTGCCTCGCCGGAGGGTCGTACGCTGGATCCCGTTCAACCCAGAGACCCACGCGGTCGGCGGGACATGCACGGCAACGAGAGGAGGGCAGGACTCATGGACATCATCACGATGAATGGCACCGTCACGACGGTCGCCTCCACCTGCCCGCGTTCCCTCGGCTCCGCCGTCGTGACCCCGGGCCGACTCCGTGGACACGGCCGCCCGTCTGCCCTTCGCATCGCCGCCTCCGCCACCGATCGCGCCTTCGCGTTCGCCGGCCAGGCCGCTGGTGCCTTCGGTGGCACGACGGTTGCCGACCCGTTCACGGGTCAGCGCGTTCCGCTCTCTGGGAAGACCATGGTGTAGCACCAGGACACCGACCAACTGGTCCTCTCTCAGGCCGCGGAACCCCCATCGGGACCGCGGCCTTCGTGCGTCCCGCCACAGACCAAGCACAGAATCAGGAGAGGCCGACATGCCACTCATCACCCTGCTCGACCAGCAGGAACGCGACTACGCCGAGGGCGCCAGCGTCCCGTGCCGCGTCGAGGATCCCGAGCTCTGGTTCGCCGACACCCCGGCGGACGTCGAGTTCGCCAAGGCGCTCTGCGCGACGTGTCCCGTCCGGGACGCCTGCCTGGCCAGCGCCCTCGACCGGGCCGAGCCCTGGGGCGTCTGGGGCGGAGAGCTCTTCGACCACGGCGTCGTCATCCCGCGCAAACGGCCTCGTGGCCGTCCGCGCAAGCACCCGATCCCTGCGTGATCACCCGTGCCACACCACACCACAGGAGACAAACCATGTACCGCATCCTCAGCATGCGGGCCCACCGCGAGCGGCAACCCGAACGGCGCGTCCAGCGCCCCGCCGCCCAGCGCGAACGGATCGCGCGCGTGCAGGCCCACCAGCTGGTCCACCACCTCCCGCGATGAGGTGAGCGACCCCTGCGGCCCGGTCGTCATCGACCGGGCCGCAGTGCTGTCCGGGCAACCTTCGCGCCCCTGACCCTCGACTCGTCGACGGGCAGGCGTCCTACGCTGGAGGCATGACGACGTTGTGCATCGCCCAGGATCCGGCCGCCGACGAGGTCCTCTCGCGGGACCCCTTCGCCCTGCTCGTCGGGATGCTGCTGGATCAGCAGTTCCCCATGGAGCGAGCGTTCGCCGGCCCTGCGAAGGTGCTCGAGCGCTTCGGCACCCTCGACCCGGCGGCGATCGCGGCCGCGGACCCGGAGTCCTTCGCCGATCTGTGCGCCACCCCACCGGCCGTGCACCGCTACGGGCGCTCCATGGCCGGACGGATCCAGGCGCTCGCGACCCTCGTGCGGGACGACCACGCGGGCGACGCCGCCAGCATCTGGACCGGCGCCGCCGACACCCGCGACCTCATCGGCCGACTCAAGGCCCTGCCCGGCTTCGGCGATCAGAAGGCGCGCATCTTCGCCGCCCTGCTCGGCAAGCAGCTCGGCGTCACGCCCGACGGCTGGCGCGAGGCCATCGGCCCCTACGCCGAGGAGGGCTCCTATCGCTCGGTCGCCGACGTCGTCGACGACGAGTCGCTGCAGCGGGTCCGCGAGACGAAGAAGCAGGCGAAGGCGGCCGCCAAGGCCGCGAAGGGCTGAGGGGGACATGGCTGATCTCGAGGGGCCCGAGGAGGTCGTCGCCTGCGCGACCTGCGGGAGCACGGCGCCGCTGGCGGAGGCCCGGCTGCAGTGGGCCCGCGGGGTGGAGGGCCCGTCGACGCGGCGCCGGGTCGTGTGGACCTGCCCGGCGTGCAGCCGCAGCAACGTGCGCGCCATCGAGGGCAAGCTCGACTCGCAGTGGTGGTAGCGCGCGGCGTCAGGTGACGACGAGATCGAGCGGACGCTCGTGGAAGTCGGCCAGGAACTGCGCGGCCTGGGCGATCCCGTCGCGGTCGGAGGCGCTCAGGGTGATGTCGGGGCGGATCGTCACCGTCGTCCGCTTCGCCTCGACCTTGCGTGTGAAGGTGCCGACGTCGTGGCCGTCGACGACGACGATGCCCCCGGCGGCCTGGGAGACGAGCCGCGCCCGGTCCGCGTCGTCGTTGCGGCGGGCGAATCCGGTCGTCGGGTAGGTCAGCGCAGCCTCGTCGAAGGTCGAGAGCAGGTAGGCCGGGTGGTCCCGGGTGACGCGGGGCGTCACGGTGGGATCGAACCAGAGCGTCTCGCCCCGGCACGAGACCGCCTCGAGCGGGTGTGAGGACACAAGGCTCGGTGAGGTCGTGAGTTCCGTTGTGGCGGCACGGATCTCGGTCAGCGTCAAACCACTCCACCGCTGGAGGTCGCGCTCCGACGCCGGACCGTGCCCGGCATAGAACCGATGGGTCAACTCGGCGAGGGCCTGCTCGCGCGGCCACGTGTCCGACGCGGCGGTCGGGATCGTGTCGTCGACGAGGACGTACGTGTGCTCGCTCCCACGAGGCGGGCCCGAGCAGATGACGGCACGGACCTCGGCGCACATCAGTTGGTGGGCCATCGCCTCGCCCGGCCCGGGCAGCCCCGCCGCCGCGAAGGCGGGACCGATCTCCTTGCGCGTCAACGCCGTCCCGCCGGTGAGGAGCTCCCGGAGGAGCTCGATCCCACGCTCCTTGATCTCGGGGGTGAGGCCCAGTTGGCGGTGTCGCGCCGCCAGGGAGCCCTCGACCTTCGCCCCGGTGAGCGCCTGGATCCAGCGCAGGTCCTGCGGCGCGACGTGGTGCCACGTTGGTCGGAGGATGTGCGTGCGCACCCATCCGCCGGCCGACTGGGCCGCCAGCACGTCGGCGTGCGTCGTCTCGCGTGAGCGCATCGCCAGGGAGTGCGCGGCGAGCGGCGCGTCCTGGCTCTGCACGCAGGTGAGCAGCCGCACCGCGTCGGCCGCGTGGGCGAACGGGGCGGAGCTGAGCCGCTGCGTCCGCAGGCGCCGGTCGATGACCCACTCGCGGGGCACGGTCCTGGTCATGGGTCAGTGCTCGGCGAAGCCCGGCAGGTGGCGCTCCATCGAGTCCCGCACCGTGACGTGTCCGCCGAGCTGCGCCAGCACGCCGACCCCGCCGCTCCACACGCGGTGGATGAGCATGTAGCGCGGCGGCAGGTTGAGCCGCAGGCCGATGGCGAAGGCGGGGCTGCGAGGGTCCTGCAGGGGAGCGGTCACGGAGCGGAGCCACTCGCGGGTGAAGTGGTGGCGCTCGACCTCGAGGGGAGTGAGGAAGGGGGCGAGATAGCCGAGCACCTCGTCGGCGTCGAGGGTGATCGTCGGCTTGACGAACCCCTCCGCACGCAACCCCGCCAGCACCGTGTCGGCCTCGCCCTCGACAGCGGCCCGGATGAGGGTGCCCATCGCCGTCGGCAGGCCCTCTGGCAGGTGGTTCACGGCGCCGAAGTCGAGGACGCCGAGGCGGCCGTCCGGGGTGATCCGGAAGTTGCCGGGATGCGGGTCGGCGTGGAGCAGGTGGGCGCGCTCGGGCGCCACCAGGAGGAAGTCGTGGTACAGCTGCGCCGCGGCGTCCCTGACGGCCTCGGAGCCCTCGGCGGCGATGCGGCTGAGGGGGACACCGTCGAGCCACTCGGTCACGAGGACGGTCGCCGTGTGGGCGACGACGTCCGGGACGGCGTAGTGCTCGTCGTCGACGAAGGCGGCCGCGAAGGCGCTCTGGGTGCGGGCCTCGCGGCGGTAGTCGAGTTCCTCGACCATCCGCGCCGCGAGTTCCTCCGTGATCGGTTTGACGTCCAGACCCGGCGCCATGACGCCGATGAGTCGGCCCAGCCGGGCAATCTGCGCGAGGTCGCTGCGGAGGGCATCGCCGGCTCCGGGGTATTGGATCTTCACGGCCACCGGACGCCCGTCGCGCCACGTCGCGCGGTGCACCTGCCCGATGGATGCGGCCGCTGCGGGCACGTCGTCGAAGTCGTTGAAGCACTCGGTGCGCCAGTGCTTCCCGAGTTGGTCGGCGAGGATCGCGTGGACTCGGCTGGTGCCCATCGGTGGGGCCGAGTCCTGGAGCTTGGTCAGCATCGCGCGGTAGTCGCCGGCGACCTCCTCGGGCATGGCGGCCTCGAGCACGGAGAGTGCCTGGCCGAACTTCATGGCGCCACCCTTGAGGGAGCCGAGCACCGTGAACACCTGCTCCGCGGTCCGCAGTCGCACCTCGGTGGCGACCTGCTCGGCGGGCACACCGGCGAGCCGTCGCCCCACACCCATGGCGCTCCGTCCGGCGTAGCCGAGGGGGAGGGAGGCCAACCGGGCGGTGCGGGACGAGGTTCGACGGGGAAGGTCGCTCACGCGCCCATCATCGCAGCCGCGCTCCCGCCGGGGGCCCCGACAGGCGAGTCGTCTCCCGGCGCGAGATCGCGCGCGGCCTCGGTTGCCGCACCGCCGCACGCGCACTCCGGGTGGGCGGGCCACCGACGACGGGCGAAGGTCGGCCCCGGCAGCCGGACCTCCGTCGCGCACCCCGGAGGTTCGACGGTGCGGAGATCACTGGCGCCGAGCTCCCCGGTGACGTCGTCGACGGCACCGGGGCTCGCCCCTTCGTCCTCGGTCGTCGCACCGTAGAGCGGCGCGCGCCGCGGACGGGCTGGCCGCGGTTGGGCGGTGCCGTCGAGTTGGGCGAGGGCCGCCATGACGGCCAGTCCCGTGATGACGTGACGCAGCCCGGTGTCGCCGCCGGCCGGGGCCTGGGTGGCGGCGCCCATGGGGGTGATCTGGGCGCGGATCCACGGCCAGCCCGGGTCGTCGTCGACGCGCCACGATTCGACGCAGTCGAGGCACGGCTGCCCGGCGCCGGCCACGAGGGGACCGACGCAGCCGCGGGTCGAGCCCAGCTCGACGGGGAGGAGCGGCACGCCTCGGCGCAGCCAGGGGCGGGCGCGGTCGGGCGCGACGGGCACGGGGGAGACGAGCACGACGAGATCAAAGGCGGTGAGGTCGGGGGCCGTGCGATCGGCGGCACTCCAGTCCTCCTCGGTCAGGCGCGCGTCCGCGGCACGCAGACCGCGTTCGACGTGACCGATACCGCTGCGGGAGAGCGCATCCGCGATGGCTGCGGCGAGCGTCCCCGGACCGTCGACGAGCACCCTGGCCCTCGAGCGAAGGCGGATGACCTCGCCCGGGCCTCGACCGATTCGGGTGGCCCACGGTGAGACCTCCTCGGCGAGCAGCGCCCAGTCCTCCGGTGACTCGGGGCACGGCGCCGGACCCTCGTCCTCGAGGGTGGCGAGCTCTTCGTCGATCAACTCGTCGAGGAGGGCCCCTGCGCGCGCGGGGTCGATGCCGAGTGCCGCCGCGTCGTCGATGACCCGCTGGGCATCGCGCACACCGTCGACCGTGCGAAGCCACGCGACCTCGGTCGCGCTCAACCCGAGGATGACGACGGCCGTGCCCGGATCGATCCCGACCTGGGTCTGTCCCTCGGGGCGCCGGAGCACCCTCGCGTGCGGCAACAGACGGGGGTGCGGCGAACCGGACACGGTGACCTCCACGGACGTCGGGCCGCCGGATCCGGCGGTCATCCCCACGGTGCCATCTCTCGCGGCCGCGTCTCCGGAGTCATCCACAGGCCCGGCTCGTCACGGGGACGAGGTGACCTCCTCTGGCTATCGTGGGTGGCGTGGAGCACGAGGACGTCGAGATTCGGCGCAGCCGACGCCGCCGCCGGACCGTGAGTGCCTACCGGGACGGGGGCCGCACGATCGTGCTCATGCCCGCGGGCTTCACCGCGGCTCAGGAGCGGACGTGGGTGGCGACGATGGTCGCCAAGCTCGAGGCCAAGGATCGGCGTGCCCGCCCCAACGACGAACAGCTGGCGGCGCGCGCCCGCAAGTTGTCCCGCACGTACCTGGGCGGCCACGCCGAGCCGTCGAGCGTGCGCTGGGTGACGAACCAGAACACCCGCTGGGGCTCCTGCACGCCATCGGAGGGGACCATCCGCCTCTCCACCCGACTGCAGGGGATGCCGGCCTACGTCGTCGATTACGTCCTCGTCCACGAACTCGCGCACCTGCTCGTGGCCGGGCACGGGCCGCGGTTCTGGGCACTTGTCGCCGCGTACCCCCGCACCGAGCGGGCGCGCGGGTTCCTCGACGGGGTCTCGCTGGCGAAGGGGTTGCCCGATCTTGACGCGAGCGAGGAGACGGACGTGCTGGAGGACGACGTTCTGGCCGACGACGGGCCCGCTGACGACGAGGTGTGACGGAGCCGGACGCGCTCCCGCTCAGCCGAGGTGGCGCAGCGCGGCCATGACGAGCGGCCGCAGTTCGTGCTCACTCTCGGGCGGCAACGCGTCGATCGGCCACCAGGCGAGGTCGAGCGACTCGTCGCTGACGACGTGCTCGACGCCCTCCGGGGCCACCGCGACGTAGCGCACGTCGAGGTGTTCGCGACACCGTCCGAAGGAACCCACGAGCTCGTGCCGGTCCAGCTGGACGATCCCGGGCTGCAGCGTGAGGGTGGTCAGACCGGACTCCTCCCGGGCCTCCCGAGCGGCCGCCGCCGCGAGCGTGGCGTCGTCGGCCTCGAGGTGCCCGCCGAGCTGGTACCACTGGCCCGCCTTCGCATGCAGGGTCAGCAGGACACGTTCCCGTGGCGGATCGACGACGAGGCACGACGCGGTCAGGTGTGCCGGCGGACCCGCCTTCGCGACGCCGTCCGGGTGGGCCGCCAGGTGCGCGAGGTAGCCGACTCGCAGCGCCTCCTGCTGGTCATCCGGAGCCACCCACGCGTCGAGCTCGGCGCGGGCGTCGGCGCTCAGGTGCGCGAAGGGGGCCGCGCCCGTCACTCCTGCCCGCCCGGAACGCCGCCCGGAGCCTCGCCGTCCCCGCGCAGCAGAGCGTCGAGTTCGGCGTCGATGTCCGAGCCCGCGGTCCGCGACCGCTGCGCGTAGCCGAGGACGTCGTCGAGGTCGGCCGACGTCGGCGCCACGTCGGGGTGGGCCCAGGCGGCGTCGCGACCCTCGCGGCCCTGCGCCTCCTCGAGCGCGGCGAAGAGGTTCGCGGCGTCGCGCAGGCGGCGCGGGCGCAGGTCGAGTCCGACGAGTCCGGCGAACGCCTTCTGTGTCGGCCCGCCCGTCGCCCGGCGGCGGCGCACGGTCTCGGCCAGCGCCTCCGCCTGAGGCAGGTGACCGGCGGTGGCCCGCGCGGTCACGACGTCGACCCAGCCCTCGGCGAGGGCGAGCCACGTCTCGAGACGGGAGAGGGCCGCCTTCTGAGCCGGACTGGGCTCGGGGCGGAAGAGCGAGCCGCCGAGCGCCTCCTGCATGGCCGCCGCGTCCGTCGGGTCGATGCGACCGAGGGCCTCCTCGATGGCGTCGGTGTCGATCGCAATCCCGCGGGCGTAGTCCTGGACCGCCGTGAGGATCTGTGGGCCGAGCCACGGCACGGCGTGGAAGAGGCGCAGGCGGGCGGCCTCGCGCACGGCGAGATAGAGCCAGACCTGGTCGATGTCGACGCCGAGCCCGTCCGCGAAGGCGGTGATGTTGTCCGGCAGCAGCACGAGCGAGTTGTCCCGCACGAGCGGCAGGCACACCTCGGTCGCGGTGACGAGATCGCTCGCAAGGGTGCCGACGGCCTGACCGAGCTGGGCCGTGACGAGGCTCGTACCCATCCGCCGCATCATCGGTTCGATCTGCCCGAGCACGGCGCCGGGGTCGATGCCGGCCGGCAGCCCCATGCCCTCCAGCGCGCCGTCGGGGATGCCGTTGCCGAGCTTGTCGCGCATCGTGGCCGTCATCGCGCCGGCCACCCCGTCCGCCAGCGGAGCGACGACATCGGCCCACACCGGCAGGGTCGCCTCGACCCATTCCGCGCGGCTCCACGCGCGACCCCGCAGGCCGGGCGCCTCGAGGTCGGTGACCTCGTCGAGCCACAGGGTGGCGACGGTGCCGGCCTGGTCCGCGAGGCGGACGTCGTGGTCGGTCATCGCGCGGTCACCGGCGGCGGCCACGACCTGACGAGCCACGGTGGTGGCGGTCTCGGGGTCGATGCCGTCGTGCACCGGGCCGGTGAACATCGCCCGGACCTGCTGGGCCATGGCGGACACGGCGGCGGGGTCGGCGTCGGCCAGACCCATGGCCTTGAGTTGGGCGACCATCTCCGGGGGAAGGTCGGCCCCGCCGGTCAGCCCGCGGAAGACGGCCGCGAGCTCCTCCGGGAGTCCGTCGTCGCCGTTGTCGGGCGTGGGGCTGTCGGGCACGTTGGGGTCCTGCGGCACGTTCTCCACCTGATCACCTGAGAGTATTTCGGTCACCCAAGACAACCACGACCGGCCGGAGTTGGTTCCCTCCTCCGCGTCCGCCGACCAGTGAGGCTCCTGCACCCGTGTCCCAGAACCATCGCGCACCCGGCCGCGGGACCGCCTTCGTCATGGTCGGCGCCTTCCTGGCGGTCCTCCTGTCGGCCGTTCTGGCCATCGTCCGACTGCCCTACGCCGTCATCGGCCCAGGGCCGGCCTTCGACACCCTCGGGACGATGGACGACGGCAGTTCGCTGATCACGGTCAAGGAGCAGAAGACCTACCCGACGAGCGGTTCCCTCTTCTTCACGACCGCCTCCATCCTCGGCGGCCCTGACCGGCACGTGACGGGGTGGGAGGTGGTGCAGGGCGCACTCGACCCGAACCAGGACGTGCTGCCCGAGGAGCAGGTCTACCCCGCGGACGCCACGACCAAGCAGGTCGAGGAGGAGCAGCAGGCCCAGATGGCCGGGTCCCAGCAGGAGGCGATCGCCATCGCGCTGCGCAGCACCGGCGAGACGGTGCCCTCGATCGTCACCGTGTCGGCCGTGGGCGACGACGCCGCGGCGAAGGGGATCCTCGAGGTGGACGACCGGGTCATCGCCGTGGACGGTCACAAGGCCAGCAACGCGGCCGAGATCGTCGAGCGCGTGCGCGACCGCGAGCCGGGCGACAAGGTCGAGATGACCGTCGTGCGGGATGGCGCTCAGCGCACTGTGAACGCGCCGACCGCGAAGGGGTCGGAGGGTCAGGCCGCCCTCGGCGTCCTGCTCGCGTCGGAGTTCGACCTGCCCTATCCCGTCACCATCGACGCGGGTGACGTCGGCGGCCCGTCGGCCGGGATGATGTTCGCGCTCGCGGTCCGTGACGTCATCACGCCCGGCGCCATGACGGGCGGCGCGGCCATCGCCGGCACGGGCACCATCGACGACGCCGGCGCGGTCGGCCCCATCGGCTCGATCGACCACAAGCTCGTCGGCGCGAAGCGGGCCGGGGCGACGTGGTTCCTGGCGCCCGAGAGCAACTGCGACGAGGTGGTCGGCCACGTCCCGGACGGGCTGACCGTCGTCAGCGTGGCGACCTTCGACGACGCGGTGAAGGCCGTGGACGCCATCGCGGCGGGGGAGACGTCGGGTACGGCGCCGAGCGACCTTCCCAGCTGCGGCTGAGCCGCGCCCGACCCGCCCGCCGGTTCAGTCCTCGAGGGTGGCGCGCAGCGCGTGCACGAGGCCCGGCGCGATGTCCTCGCCGCGGGCCACCTTGTCGTCGCTGTCGTGCTCGCGCTGGCGGAGGAGGCAGATGCTGCCGCCGTCACGCAGGACCGCCACGAGCAGCCGGACGTCCTTGCGCTCGGGGTGCGCGTTGAGGGCCTCCATGGCTGCGTCGCTGCCGGCGGGCAGGTCACGCTCGGCGGCCGGGGGCACGACGATGCGCTCGAGAACGATCGCGGCGCCGTGGACCGTCTCGGGCCAGGCGAGCCGCCCGAGCAGGCTCTCGATGGAGGACGTCTTGGGCAGATCCTCCTGCTCGATCGCGGTCAGCGCGCCCGGGGCGAGGTCCGTGGCGCCCATCCCGGCGCCGAGCTGCGGCTCGCGCTCCATGAGATCGGCCGAGCGGACGAGGGCGAAGAGGCGAGGGTTCTGATCCCACCCGCTGGCCGCGACGTGACGCTCGGTCTCGAGCGCGACAAGGGAGAGGGGATCGGTCACGGGGGTGGATGGCGTCGTCACGCGGACCATCGTGCCCCATCGAGGTGGCGAGCGACTGACGCCATACCGTGACTCCTCGCCCAGCGCGGGCTTGTAGGTTGGGTGTTCGGAGTCTGCAGCGGGCCCACGAGGCTCGCATCGAATGAGGATGTGCTGTCGTGAGCCAGTCCGGGTGGTTTGACGGGGACGATTCGCTGCGCGGTGGACCACCGCGCGGTCCGGGCGGAGCCGGGGGAGCCGGGGGAGCCGGGGGCCCCGCTGGTCCCGGTCCGGGTGGGCCCGCTGGCCCTCGTCGGCCCGGTCAGCCGGCGGGGCTCGCGCGGCGTCGCGGGCGCCTCGCGCCGACCCTGGTCATCCTCGCGATGCTGTTCTTCGTCCTCTCCGCCATGGCTCGCCTCTGGACCGAGTCGCTGTGGTTCGAGTCCGTCGACTTCCGCAGTGTCTTCACGACGACGCTCCTGACGCGGGCGGGCCTCTTCGTCGTCGGCTTCGTCGTGGCTGCGGCCCTTGTCGCCTCCAGCCTGGCCATCGCCTACCGCACGCGTCCGTTGATCATCCCGATCACGCCGGGGCAGCAGGCGCTGGAGCAGTACCGCGAGGCGATCGAACCGGTCCGGCGGATCGCGCTGCTCGGCATCCCGGGCGTCTTCGGCGTCCTCGCCGGCACCGCTGCGGCGGGGCAGTGGCGCACCTTCATGCTGTGGCGCAACGGGGGTGACTTCGGGCAGGAGGACGCCCACTTCGGCAAGGACATCGGCTTCTACGTCTTCACGCTGCCCTGGATTGGTTTCGTCCTCGGCTTCCTGACGATGATGCTGCTCGTCGCCCTGCTCGCTGCGGGGTTCGCGCACTACGTCTATGGCGGCCTCCAGCTGCCTGGGCGGGGGCCCTCGACGAACGCCGCGATCGTCCACCTCTCCGTGCTCGGCGCGCTCGTCGCGCTCGTCCGGGGGGCGACCTACTGGTTTGACCGCTATGGGCTGACGTCCAAGGACTCGAGCTTGCTGACCGGCATCAAGTACACCGACGCCCACGCGGTGCTGCCGACGAAGGTGATCCTCGCGGTGGCCGCCGTGATGTGCGCCGGCCTCTTCATCGCGACGATCTGGACCCGCTCGTGGCGGCTGCCGATCGTCGCCGTCGGGCTGCTGACGGTGATGTCGATCGTCGTCGGTGGGTTCTACCCGGCGGTCATCCAAAACCTGCGGGTCAACCCGTCGGAGAAGACCCTGGAGGAGCCCTACCTCCAGCGCAACATCGACGCGACCCTGGCCGCCTACGGCGTCGAGGACGTCGAGGTGACGCCCTATGACGCGACGACCGAGACCGAGTCCGACCAGCTGCGTCAGGACGCCGCGACGATCCCCGGGATCCGGCTCGTCGACCCCATCGTCGTCTCGCCGACCTTCCGCCAGTTGCAGGCGCTGAAGTCCTACTACGGCTTCGCCGACGCCCTCGACATCGACCGCTACCAGATCGACGGTGAGGAGGCGGACAGCGTCGTCGCCGTCCGCGAACTCAACCTCGAAGGGGTGCCGGCCGGGCAGCGCAACTGGCTCAACGACCACACCGTCTACACCCACGGCTTCGGCCTCGTGGCCGCCTACGGCAACCGCCGCGGGCCCGACGGTCAGCCGATCTTCTCGGGGCGCAACATCCCGGCCGCGGGTGAGCTGCCCGAGCACGAGCCGCGGATCTACTTCGGTGAGCAGTCGCCGACCTACTCCATCGTCGGCGGCTCCGAGGGCGCGCGTCCGCGCGAGTTCGACTACCCGGACGACGACTCGGCCGCGGGTCAGAAGAACAACACCTACGACGGCGAAGGCGGCGTCGCCGTCGGCTCCTTCGCGCGGCGGGCGGCCTACGCGCTGAAGTACCGAGAGCTCAACTTCCTGCTCTCGGACGCCTTCGTGCCGGAGAGCAGGATTCTCGACCACCGCACGCCGGCGGAGCGCGTCGAGCGGGTCGCCCCGTGGCTGACGCTCGACGGCAACCCCTATCCGAGCATCGTCGACGGCAAGATCACGTGGATCATTGACGGCTACACCACGTCGTCGCACTATCCCTACTCGCGCCTGCAAAACATCGACACGGCGACGTCCGACTCGACGACCGCGCGTGCCAGCTCGGTGCAGGCCATCCGGGCCGGCGAGGTCAACTACATCCGCAACTCCGTGAAGGCGACGGTCGATGCGCACGACGGCACGGTGACCCTCTACGAGTGGGACACCCAGGACCCCGTGCTCAAGGCGTGGAGCGCGGCCTTCCCCGGGACCGTCACCCCGCGCTCGGAGATCAGCGGCGACCTCATGGAGCACCTGCGCTACCCCGAGGACCTCTTCAAGGTGCAGCGCACGATCCTCAGCCAGTACCACGTGCAGGACGCCGACTCCTTCTACGGCGGCAACGACTTCTGGCGGGTGCCGACCGACCCGGCCCAGGAACAGAAGGACGTCCTGCAGCCGCCCTACTACCTGACCCTGGCGCTGCCCGGGCAGGACAAGCCGGCCTTTTCGCTGACGTCGACCTTCATGCCGATCGGTGACCGCGAGGTGCTCTCGGGCTTCCTGTCGGTGGAGGCGGATGCGGGGTCGACGGCCGGCAAGCCGTCGGAGGGCTTCGGCACCCTGCGGATGTTGGAGTTGCCCCGCGACTCGACGGTGAAGGGGCCGGGTCAGGTCCAGAACGACATCAACTCGAGCAACGACAACTCCGACGGCTTCAGCCTGACGCTGAGCCAGTTCCTCAACAACAACCGGCAGCAGGGCTCGCGGGTGACGCTGGGCAACCTGCTCACCCTGCCGGTCGGCGGCGGGCTGCTCTACGTGCAGCCGATCTACGTCAGCGCCAACACGACGTCGGCCTACCCGCTCTCGCGCGTGACCGTGGCTGCCTTCGGCGACAAGCTGGCGTGGTCGAGCACTCTGGACGGGGCCCTCGACGGGCTCTTCGGGGGCAACTCCGGGGCAACGGCCGGCGATGAGGGGGCCGGGGGCGATGAAAGCCCGGAGCCGCCGAAGAGCCAGACCGACGAGGAAAAGCTCGCCGAGGCCATCGCCGACATCGAGGAGGCCTACGCCGACGGCAAGGCCGCGCTCGCGAAGAGCGACTTCACCGCCTATGACGCCGCGCGCAAGCGACTCGAGGCCGCGATCAAGCGGGCCGCGGAGGTCTCGCCCGACGGGTCCGTCGATGTCGGCACGACGTCGTCCGGGACGGCGACGAGCAAGTGACGACGAGCGTGGTTCGGGAGGCCGGTCAGGCCTTTCGGACCACGCTCGACTTCAGCTGCATCTGACCGAATCCGTCGACCTTGCAGTCGATGTCGTGATCGTCGACGCCGTCGACGAGGCGGATGTTCTTGACCTTGGTGCCGGGCTTGATGGCCTGGGGGAACCCCTTCACCTTGAGGCTCTTGAGGACGGTGACGCTGTCGCCGTCGGCGAGTGGGGTCCCGTTCGCGTCGGTGACGACGCGGGGGCCGTCGGCCGGCGTGGAGGCGTCGGCGTCGGTGGCGGGGGACCACTCGTGCGCGCACTCGGGGCACACGAGGAGCGGGTCCATCTCGTAGGTGTATTCGGATCCGCACTGCGGGCAGGGAGGCAGGGTGTCACTCATGGGGTGATCGTAGGGTCGCCGATAGGTGGCTCGGGTGCCTCGCCGGGGGTCGGCACGGCCCCGGAACGCCTGCGCTGGTAGCGATTTGGTGTCCACGCGGAGTTCACGTATTGTTGGGGACATACCGACGCGGGGTGGAGCAGCTCGGTAGCTCGCCGGGCTCATAACCCGGAGGTCGCAGGTTCAAATCCTGCCCCCGCTACAAAGGGTCAGCAATGACCAAGAAGGCCCGATCCGGCTCCACGGTTCGGGCCTTCGTCGTGTCCCGATGGATAACTGTCGTGCGTCGTCCCGTGTCGACGTCGATCGGCCGCTGGGACGTCGAATAGTGTCCATGGCGGACGCAAACGAACGAGTCCGCGGCTGCGGGACGACGGCAAGGACCGAGATGTTCATCCAACCCTGGGACGCCACGATCGATGCCACGGAGTGGCGCGACTGGTTCGCGACCACCGACGCGTTCGGCGTGCTCGTCGTCAACAACCGCGACCCCGCGCAGGCACCGCTCGTGCTGCCGAGTCACGTCACGTTGGCCGACGGGGAGTTGCTCCTCCATCTGGCTCGGCCCAACCCCGTGTGGCCGCACCTCGAGGCCTCGTCCGAGGTCCGTTTCACGTTGACCGGCGACTACGCCTACATCCCGTCGTACTGGCGGGCCAGGGCCGGCGGGCCCGACGAGGACGGCGTGCCGACCAGCTACTACGCCTCGGTGCAGTTCGTCTGTCGTGCGCGCATCGTCGACGAGCCCGACGGCAAAGCCGAGATCCTGGCAGCGCAGTTGGCCGACATGCAGCCCGAAGGCGGCTACGCCGAGGTCGCCGTCGACCAAGCCCCCTACGGGCGGATGCTGCCGGGCATCCGCGGCATTCGACTGCAGATCCTGAGGGTGGAGGCCAAGTTCAAGTACGACGACCACAACCCCGTCGACCATCGCGAGCGCGTCAGCGACCGTCTCGACGAGCGTGGCCGTGGCCTGGACGCCGGCGCCGCCATGCAGCAGCGCCGACGCGTCGACGCGATCGGTGAGTGGAAGACCCACCGCGGTCGGGCCTGATCTGCCGCAATGCTGCTCGGGCAGCGGGGCAGGGGAACCCGTTCGCGATGAGGCCGGTCAGCGAGATCGTGCCGACGGCCAGCGTCGCCGCCGGACAACATCGTCAGCAACGGCCCCGCCGGGGCACGCGCTGTGCCACGTTCCAAGAACGTCCGCAGCGTCGCGGACCGTGACTTCTGGAGTGACACCATGCGTCGAGTCCTCGCCCTGATCCTGGCCACCGTCTTCGCCCTCGCCTTCGTGGCCCCGACCGCGGCCCAGGCCGGTCCGGGCCAGGGGGACGACAAGGCGACGCGCTGGTACCTCGCCCTCGGGGACTCGCTCGCCGCCGGGTACCAGCCCGGCATGGGCGACGATCGCACGGGCGGTTACGTCGGGGGAGTGCTCGAAACGCTGCAGGACACCGCGCCCAAGGCCAAGCTGCGCAACATCTCGTGCTCGGGTGCGACGACGACGTCCCTCATGGGTACGGACCGCTGCGACTACGCGGCCGGCAGCCAACTCGCCGAGGGCGTCGAGTTCCTCACGGCGCACCGCGGCAAGGTCGACCTCGTCACCATCGACATCGGCGCCAACGACGTCACCCCGTGCGCGAGCCCCGTCGTCGACGTCACCTGCGCCCTCACCGCCCTCGGCACGGTCGAGCGCAACCTCACCGAGACCCTCGCCCAGCTGCGCGCCGCCGCCGGCCCGGACACCCAGATCGTCGTCCTCAACTACTACAACCCCTTCCTCACGTCGTGGCTGACCGGCCCGGACGGCCAGCAGGTCGCAGGCCTGTCGAGCCTCCTCCAGACGTTCCTCAACGCCGCGGTCGCGCGCTCCGCAGCGACGGTCGGGGCCGACGTCGCTGACGTCGCCACCGCCTTCCACTCCACCGACACGACCCTCGTGTCCACGGCCTACGGGAGCATCCCGACGAACGTCGCGACGATCTGCGCCTGGACGTGGATGTGCACGAAGGCGGACATCCACGCCAACGACGCCGGCTACGCCATCCTCGCCGAGACGGTCGCCACCCACCTGGAGTAGAGCCGCCCGCGCCCGGAGGCCGTAGGTTGCCCCCGTGCACTCTCGGAGCTGGTCCCACGCGGCGATCGGCGTCGTCCTCGCCCTCGTGGCGCTCACCTGGATCCTCGGGAGCCAGACGGCGGGTTCGGGGGAGTTGCACCGCGCGCCCGCGCTCATCGTCGGCCCCGATGTCGTCACCGCCCCACTGGTGGAGCAGATCAACGCCCTCGAGGACGCCCACTTCGTCGCGGGTGCGGTCAGCGAGGCGCCCCGCGCCGAGGCTCCCCTGGAGGAGGGCGCGGTGGTGGGTGTGCTCGAGATGCGACTGTCCTCGACGCGTGACCGACTCCTACTCGCCGCCGACCATCGGCCCGCGCTGGCCGCAGCGGTCACGCAGGAGGTGGCCCGGATCGAGGCGAGCCACGGCCGCACGGCGGTCGTCGCCTCGGCGGAAGGCGCGGCGACGGGGGCCTCCTTCGCCCGACTCACCTTCGCGGCCTCCCTGGCCGGCTTTGCGTTGGTGTGTCTCGTGTCCCTCGTCTGGGGTCCCTTCGCGCGGTCCCGGTCGCGGCTGGTGGCCCGCCTCGCCGCACTCGCCGCCGTCGCCGCGACGATGGGCCTCCTGGCGTGGCTCCTCGTCCCCTCGGAGCCGTCCACCGAGCGGCTCGGGGTCGCCCTCGTCATCGCCGCGGCCGTCGTCGCCGCGGGTGCGACCACCTTCGTCTACGAGGCCTTCGGCGGCCTGCTCGGCCTGGGCGTCGGCGCCCTCCTGACCGTCATCGGGCCCCTACCCCTCCTGCTCGCAGGCGATCGCCTGCTGCTGGCGCAACCATGGTCCGCCGCGGTGCCGTGGACCATCGTCGGTGCCGCGGAGTCCCTGCTCTGGGCGGTGACCGGACCCGGCCGCACCGACCTCGTGCAGACCGTCCTCACCCTCGCCGGCTCGACCATCCTCGGCGCCGTGGTGCTCGTGGCGGGCCAGCGCATGGTCCGGCGGGTGGCCGTGCGAGAGGTCCCGGTCGACGCGTTGGCGCACTGGCGCCGGACGCTCGGGCGGGTCATTGTCGGGACGACCGTCCTCGCGGTCGGCGCCACGACCATCGCGGTCATCTGGTTCGACCGCGGCGTCCCGACGCCCCTCGTCAGCCTCGCGTCGACGACGAAGTGCGTCCCCTCCGGGCCGGTGACGACGGTCGCCGACCTCAACCGGATCAGCGACCTGCGCGGCGAGCCGGCCATGCAGGGCGGCGACGTCGGGGCGAGCGCGCCGCTGCAGGACGGGCGGAGCGTCTGGGTCTTCGGGGACACCCTGCGCGACAGCGGCGTCGCCGGCGGCCAGATGGTCCGCAACTCGATGCTGCTCGTCGAGTCGGGTTGCCTGCGCGTCGTGCTGCCCGAGCGTGGCGGCGCCCTCATCCCGGACCGCCGCGACGGGGTCGGCTACTGGCCGATGTCGGTGACCTCCGTGCGCCGCGCCGGCTTTGACCTCGTCGTCATCGCCGCGCAGCGGGTGCGGACGACGGACCGGTCGAGCACCTTCGGGTTCGAGGCGCTCGGTCCGTCGATCGCCCAGTTCGTCGTCCCTGCCGGGGGAGTGCCGCAGCTGCTGTCCGTGACGGACATCGGCCCGGACGACGCCGACGTGCGGCGGCCGATGTGGGGCGCGGCCGCGGCGAAGGTGGGCGGCTGGCTCTACCTCTACGGCACCTCCCGCGAGCCGGACGCCGGCCTCGGGACGGGCTTCGCGCTGCGGGTGGCGCGGGTCGCGCCCGACCACGTGGACCGGCCCGATCGGTGGCGCTACTGGACCGGCGCCGGCTGGAGTGCGCGCGCCGGCGCCGCGACCGAACTCATCGGCGCCGACGACGGCGTCTCCCAGACGCTGAGCGTCTTCACCCGCCGCGGCCGGTGGTACGCCTTCAGCAAGCGCGACGAGGTGCTCGGTCAGGACCTCGTCTTCTGGACCGCGGACTCGCCCGCTGGCCCCTTCGCACCACAACCGGCGGTGGGCGTCCTGCCGTCGGGGACGGCCGACGGCGAGTTGCGCTACATGCCGCTGGCCCACCCGGAGCTGCTGCCGGAGCCCGGGACGGTGGTCGTGTCCTACAGCCGCAACAACACCGACGCCGGCGTCGTCCTGCGCGACCCGTTGCGCTACCGCCCGAAGTTCATCCGGGTTCGGTTGCCGCAGTGAGCGGCCCGACGCCGACAATCCGTCGCTTCACGGAATGCCTGGCGCCTGCCCTATCGTTGAAGCAATTGACCACTCGTCATCGGAGACGGCCACCCATCCGGGGCGGCCGTCTCGTTGCGTCAGGAGCCCCACGTGACCGCTGAGCCCGCCCCCGCCACCCAGCCCGTTGAGGCATCGGCGGCGGCGACCGACGCCCCGACCGGAGACCGGCACCGCGTCGTCATCGTCGGGACCGGCTTCGGCGGCCTCTTCGGCGCGCAGGCCCTCAAGCGTGCGGACGTCGACGTCACGCTCATCGGGCAGACGACGCACCACCTCTTCCAGCCGCTGCTCTACCAGGTGGCGACGGGCATCCTCTCCGAGGGCGAGATCGCCCCGGCCACCCGCGAGATCCTCGCCCGCCAGGACAACGTGCGCACCATCCTCGGCGAGGTCACCCACATCGACCTCGACGCGCGCACCGTCACGAGCGAACTGCTCGGCCGCGAGATCGTCCACCCCTACGACAGCCTCATCGTCGCCGCCGGGGCCGGTCAGTCCTACTTCGGCAACGACCACTTCGCCGTGCACGCGCCGGGCATGAAGAGCATCGATGACGCCCTCGAGCTCCGCGGCCGCATCTTCGGGGCCTTCGAGCTCGCGGAGGTCTCCGACGACCCCGCCGAGGTCGAGCGACTGATGACCTTCGTCGTCGTCGGTGCAGGCCCGACCGGCGTCGAGATGGCCGGCCAGATCGCCGAGCTCGCGCACCGCACCCTCAAGCGCGACTTCCGCCGGATCGACACGCGCCGCGCGCGGATCATCCTGCTCGACGGCGCCGCCCAGGTGCTGCCCTCCTTCGGCGAGCGCCTCGGCGGCAAAGCGCGAGCCCGCCTCGAAAAGATGGGCGTCGAGATCCAGTTGGGGGCCCTCGTCACCGACCTCGACGCCACGGGCCTCGACGTGCGCGACAAGGACGGCGCCACGCGCCGGATCGAGGCCATGACGAAGGTGTGGGCGGCCGGTGTGCAGGCGTCCGCGCTGGGCAAGCAGCTCGCCGAGCAGTCCGGGGCCGGGCTCGACCGGGCCGGTCGCGTCGAGGTCCTCGACGACCTGACTCTCCCGGGTCACCCCGAGGTCTTCGTCGTCGGCGACATGATGTCGCTCAAGGGATTGCCGGGCGTCGCGCAAGTCGCCATCCAGGGCGCCCGCTACGCCGCCACGCAGATCAAGCGGCGACTGAACGGCGACGAGCTCAAGGGCCCCTTCGAGTACTTCGACAAGGGCTCGATGGCGACGATCTCGCGCTTCTCCGCCGTCGCGAGCGTCGGGAAGGTGCGGTTCAGCGGCTTCTTCGCGTGGGTGATGTGGCTGGCCGTGCACCTCGTCTACATCGTCGGGTTCAAGAGCCGCGTGACCGCACTGCTGCACTGGGCGGTCAGTTTCGTCGGGCGCGGTCGGGCCGAACGCGTCGTCACGCACCAGCAGACCTTCGCCCGCAACGCGATCGCCAAACTCGGCGTGAGCGACGCCTACCCCGAGCTGCCCCGGGTGACCCGCGACCAATCGGCGGACCTGTCGGAGTAGTCGTCTAGGGTCGGCTCCATGCCGCTCCAGTACGAGATCCACGACCGCGTCCTGCCCAACGGGCTGCGGGTCGTCGTCCAGCCCGACCCGCGCGTGCCGACCGTCACCGTCAACCTCTGGGTCGGCGTCGGCTCCCGGCACGAGTCCCCGGGTCGCACGGGCTTCGCGCACCTCTTCGAGCACCTCATGTTCCAGGGGTCGCGCCGCGTCGCCAGCGGCGAGCACTTCTCGGCGGTCATGGCCGAAGGGGGCCGGCTCAACGCGACGACGTGGTTCGACCGGACGAACTACTTCGAGACGCTGCCCTCGGGCGCGCTCGAGCTCGCGCTGTGGCTCGAGGCGGACCGGCACGGCCACCTTCTCGAGGCCGTGACCCAGGAGAACCTCGACAACCAGCGGGACGTCGTCAAGGAGGAGAAGCGCCAGCGGTACGACAACGTGCCCTACGGCCAGGCCCTCACGACGATCTACGCGACCGTCTTCCCCGAGGGCCACCCCTACCACCACCCGACGATCGGGTCGATGGACGACCTCGACGCGGCGAGCGTCGAGGACGTGCACGAGTTCTTCCGCCGGTGGTACCGCCCGCAGAACACCGTCCTCACGCTCGTCGGCGACGTCACCCCGGAGGACGCCTTCGCACTTGCCGAGAAGTACTTCGGCGGCCTGCCCGGCGGTGAGCGCTCGCCGCACGAGGTGACGCCGCAGCTGCCGCCCCTGGAGGAGCCGGTGCGCCGCGAGCTCCTCGAGGAGGTGCCCAACGATCGCCTCCACCTCGCCTTCCGACTGCCCGTCGACAACACGAGCGAGTACCACGCGGCGTCGATGGCCTTCGACTGCCTCGGCGGGCTGTCCATCTCGCGGCTGGAGCAGCGCCTCGTGCGCACGGAGCAGGTGGCCACGAGCGTGCGGGCCAACACGATGGGCTTCGTCGGCGGAGTGTCCCTGGGGCTCATCGTCGTCGACATCGCCGACGACGCGGACGCCGCGGCCGTCGAGGCCGAGGTGCTCGAGGAGCTCGAGCGCTTCGCCGCCGAGGGTCCGACCGACGTCGAGATGGAGGCGGTGCTCGCGCAGGCCGACCGCGCCTGGCTGCACGCCCTCGCCGCCCAGGACGAGCGCGCCGACCTCATCGGCCAGTTCACCTGCCTGCACGACGACCCGCAGTTCATCAACACCTTCCTCGACCGCATCGCCGCCATCACCCCGGAGCAGGTGCGCGCCGCCGCGGCGGCGTGGATCCGCCCCGAGCAGCGCGCCGTCGTCGCCTACCGAGTGGCCGAGGAGGCTGCGGCATGACCGACCACCCCGACACCTTCCCGACCCGCCCCGAGGTGACCCCGCCCGCGGACTTCGTCTTCCCGGAGCCGAGCCGGCACACCCTTGCCAACGGGATGACGGCGCTCGTCCACGACGTCCCCGGCCAGCTCGTCATCTCGGTGCGGACCGCCTTCGCCCTGTCTCTCGCGTGGGAGCCGCGCGATCGCGAGGGAGTGGCCTCGCTCATGGCGCGGCTGCTCGACGAGGGGACGCTCAAGCACAGCGCCGCCGAGTTCGCCGAGCTGCTCGAGCGCCGCGGCGTCGCCATCGGTGCAGGCATCTCCGACGCTGGCCTCGGGGTGGACATGGACGTGCCCGTCCACCACCTCGGCGACGCGCTCGATCTGCTCACCGAGGCGCTGTCCATCCCCGCCTTCGCGGAGGACGAGGTCCGCCGGATGAAGCGCACACGCCTGGCCGAGATCGCGCAGGAGCGGGCCTCGGCGCCGCACCGCGCAGCGAAGGAGCTCGCCGCGACCTACTACGACCCGGCCGAGAGGGCCTCGCGCCCGAGCGCCGGCACGCCGGACACGGTCGAGGTCATCACCCGGGAGGACATCGCCGCCTTCCACGCCGCGCACGTGCGCCCGTCGGGCGCCACCGTCGTCGTCGCCGGTGACGTCGGCCAGGTCGACATCGTGGCCCTGCTCGAGCGGACCCTCGGCACGTGGTCGCCGGAGGCGACCGAACCACGGCCCATGCCGGAGGAGGCGCAGCGCCGCGCGACCGACGCCGCGCGTGTCGTCCTCGTGGATCGCCCGGGCTCGGTCCAGAGTGAGATCTCGATCGCCGGCCCCGGCCCCGACCGCACGATCGAGGCGGGCTGGGCCCCCTTCCCGGTCCTCGGTTTCATCGTCGGCGGCTCGCCGAACGCCCGCATCGACGCCGTCCTGCGCGAGGAGAAGGGCTACACCTACGGCATCCGATCGGGGTTCCGTCCGCGTCGGCGCGGGGGGCTCTTCGTGACGAGCGGGTCGGTGCGTGCCGATGCCACGATCGAGTCCGTTCAGCTGCTCGTCGACATCCTCGCCGGCGGCCGCGACGGCTTCACCGAGGCCGAGCTCGTCGCGGGCGTCGACTTCATCTCGAAGACGGCACCGGCCCGCTTCGAGACCGCCGACGCCATCGCCGACGAGTCCGTGCAAC
The DNA here is from genome assembly GCF_050271985.1 of Janibacter zhaoxuefangae. Taxonomy (GTDB): domain Bacteria; phylum Actinomycetota; class Actinomycetes; order Actinomycetales; family Dermatophilaceae. Next base: position 676,719 of record NZ_CP189849.1, read on the forward strand.
TCGCCCTCGAAGGCCTGCCCGCGGACTTCACCACCGACAACCTCCGCCGCATCCGCGCGCTCGGGTCGGACGACCTGCAGCGGGCATGGGACGCCTACGTCACGGGGGAGTGGACCGTCATCGTCGTCGGCGACGCCGCGACCCTGCGCGAGGGGCTGGAGGGCCTGGGCATCGGCCCGGTCACCGTCGTCCCCAACTGAGCGGTGTCCCGGCGATGACCCCCGCGGCGACGTGGGTCAGCCGGCGACGTCGTGCCCGTCACGGGCGAGCCGCGCCAGCACCTCGTCGTGCAGCAGGCCGTTGGTCGCGACGGCGTTGCCGCCCCACGGACCGGGCCGCCCGTCGAGCGAGGTGAAGCGGCCGCCGGCCTCCGTCACGATCGTGACGAGCGCAGCCATGTCATAGACGGCGAGTTCGGGCTCGGCCGCGATGTCGACGGCACCCTCGGCGACGAGCATGTAGGACCAGAAGTCGCCGTAGGCGCGGTCACGCCACGTCGAGGAGATGAGGTCGAGGAACTGACGCCCGCGACCGGCCTCACGCCAGGAGTCGAGGCTGGAGTAGGAGATCGAGGCGTCGTCGAGCGAGGCGACCTTGGAGACCTCGATGCGGGTCGCCTTCGCGAGGCTCCGCCCGGTCCACGCGCCGGACCCCTTCGCGGCCCACCAGCGACGGTTGAGGGCGGGCGCCGACACGAGGCCCAGGACCGGCTCGTCGCCGTCGACGAGACCGATGAGGGTGGCCCAGACCGGGACGCCCCGGACGAAGTTGTGCGTGCCGTCGATGGGGTCGATGATCCAGCGTCGCTGGCCGCGACCGGTGGCCTCGAACTCCTCGCCCTCGACGGCGTCGCGCGGGCGCGTGCGCTTGAGCTGGTGGCGGATGAGCTCCTCGGCGTCCCGGTCGGCGTCGCTGACGAGGGTCAGGTCCGGCTTGCGCTCGACCTTCAGGTCGGCGGCCTTGAAGCGGTCCACCGTGAGCCGCTCGACGTTGTCCGCGAGGACGTGGGCGAGTCGGAGGTCGTCGTCGTAAGAGGTCACCGGGTCACGCTAGCGCGTGCCGCCCGCGGTGCCGGGGAGGGCTGGCGTCAGGGGTGGTCAGTCGTCGTCGCGGTGGCCGCCATGGCCGGTCGGAGCCGTCCGGGCCCGCAGCAGTCGGCGCAGCGACTCCAGGCGCGACAGCCCGGCGGTGCCGGCCTTGCCGGCCGCGACCCAGGCATCGAGGGCGCAGTCGTCCTCGTCGTGACTGCAGCCGCGGGGGCAGACCTCGGCCCCCGGCGCGAGATCGGGGAAGTGGGTGACGATGTGGTCCGGGTCCACGTGTCCCAGCCCGAAGGAACGCACCCCGGGGGTGTCGATGACCCAGCCGCCATCGCTCAGCGGCAACGCGACGGCCGACGTGGAGGTGTGCCGCCCACGGCCGGTGACGTCGTTGACGTGGCCTGTCGCCCGGTCGGCGCTGGGAACGAGGGCGTTGACGAGCGTCGACTTGCCCACGCCCGAGTGCCCGACGAGGACGGAGACCCGGCCGGTCAGCCGCGCCCGGACGTCCTCGAGCCCGTCGAAGGCGTCGTCCTCCTCGCCCTGGTTCGTCGTGACGACGTAGGGGACGTCGAGTGGGGCGTAGTTGGCGATGAACGCCGTCGGGTCGACGAGGTCGGCCTTGGTGAGGACCAGGAGCGGCTCGAGCCCGGCGTCGTAGGCGGCGACGAGGCAGCGGTCGATCATTCGCGGCCGCGGCTCCGGGTTGGCCAGGGCCGTGACGATGACGAGCTGGTCGGCGTTCGCGACGATCGGCCGCTCGACGGTGTCGGTGTCGTCGGCGCTGCGCCGCAGCATGGTCGCGCGCGGCTCGACCCGCACGATCCGGGCGAGGGTGTCGGGTCGCCCGCTGACGTCGCCGACGATCCCGACGCGGTCGCCGAGGATGATGGCCTTGCGCCCGAGCTCGCGGGCCCGCATGGCGATGACGGTGCGCTCGGGCAGGTCGTCCCCGCCGACTCCGGCGGCCACGAGACACGTCCAGCGGCCGCGGTCCACCGCGATGACGAACCCCTCGATGGCGTCGTCGTGACTCGGACGGTCCTTGGACCGGGGACGGGAGCCGCGACGACTCGGGCGGACCCGGATGTCGGACTCGTCGTAGTGGCGCCGGTTGGGTGGCACCCGTCAGTCCTCGGTGCCCGTCGAGGCGAGCATCCGATCCCACAGGGCGACGAACTCGGGCAGCGTCTTGGCCACGGTGTCGACGTCCTCGACGACGACGCCCTCGGCGGCCAACCCGACCACGGCCCCCGCCATGACCATCCGGTGGTCGGCGTAGGTGTGGAAGGTGCCGCCGTGCAGCGGCCGCGGTCGGATCTCGAGACCGTCCTCGCGCTCGACGACGTCGCCGCCGAGGGCATTGAGCTCCCGGGTCAGCGCCGCGAGGCGGTCGGTCTCGTGGGCGCGGATGTGGGCGACTCCGCGGATGATGCTCGGCCCCTCGGCGAGGGCGGCGAGAGCGGCGATGACCGGGGTCAGCTCGCTCGCGTCGTGCAGGTCGAGGTCGACGCCGTTGATGTGGCCGTCCGAGCGGACCGTCAGGCCGGAACGAGACAGCGAGACGTCGGCGCCCATGGCGTCGAGGATGTCGCGCAATTCGTCGCCCGCCTGGTTCGTGTGCTGCGGCCAACCCGGCACGACGACCTCGCCGCCCGTGACGAGCGCCGCGGCGAGGAAGGGGGCCGCGTTCGACAGGTCGGGCTCCACGGCCACGTCGAGGCCGCGCAGCTCGCCGGGCTCCACGCGCCAGGTGTTGGCCTCGTCGTCGTCGACGACCGCGCCCGCGTCGCGCAGGGTCTCGATCGTCATCGCCACGTGCGGCAGGCTCGGGATCGGCTTGCCGTCGTGGTGGATCGTCACACCGTCCCGGTAGCGGGTGCCGGCGAGCAGGAGGCCCGAGACGAACTGGGAGGACGCCGAGGCGTCGAGGGTGACCCTGCCACCGGGCATGCCCCCGACGGGACCGGTGACGGTGAAGGGGAGGGTGCCGCGGCCATCGTCGTCCACCTCGGCGCCGAGGGCGCGCAGACCGTCGAGGACCGGGCCGACGGGGCGGACGCGGGCCTGCTCGTCCCCATCGAAGCGGACCGGGCCGTCGCACAGGGCGGCCACGGCCGGCAGGAAGCGCATGACGGTCCCGGCGAGGCCGCAGTCCACGCTGACGCCGCCGCGCAGGGACGCGGGCGTGACGATCCAGTCGGGGGAGGCCTCACCGTGCGAGGTCGCGTCCTCGACGCCGGCGCCGAGTTGGCGCAGAGCCTCCGCCATGAGGAGGGTGTCGCGCGACCTCAGCGGAGCCCGCAGCCGGGACGTGCTCTCGGCGAGGGCCGCCAGGACGAGGTAGCGGTTGGTCAGGGACTTGCTCCCCGGCAGCAGGACCCGTGCGGACACGGGCCCCGCGGCTGCCGGGGCGTTCCAATCAGCTGAAGGCATGCTTGGCATGCGCAGCGGCCAGGCGGGCCTCGCGACGGGCTGCGCGGGCCGCGTGGCGGGCCTCACGTCGGGTCGTGGACACGGTGCGGTCGGCGCTGCGGCCGGCCAGCTTGGCGCGGTAGGCCAGACCGGGCTTGCCCTCGGTGTCGAGCGCGGCGAGGGTGAGGCCGCCGATGATCGCGACGTTCTTGAGGAACTGGGTGCGCTGCTTCTTCTTCTCGGCCGGGTCCGTCTGCGCCCAGAAGTCGTGGGTGGCGGTGGTCGGGATCATCGCACCCACGAGCACGGTCGACGCGAGGCGCGGGAGGTGACCGAGGGCGAGCAGGGAGCCGCCGGCCAGCATGGTGGCGGCGTTCGCGCGCACGAGCAGCTCGGTGTCCTGCGGGAGTCCGAGGGGACCGGCGAGGCGCTGCACGACGGGCTCGGCCATCGCCTTCTTGCTCTGCGGGTGCTTGAGCGAGTCAAGGCCGCCGGAGATGAAGATCCCGGCGAGGGCCAGTCGGGCGAGTCGTCGAATGAGCATGTACCTACTCCTTGGTGAGTCGGGTGCGTCCAACTCCTACCGTAGTTGCTCCCGGGAAGGCCGTGCAGTCGCGTCCCGCGTAGCCTGACCGACATGTGCGGTCGCTACGCAGCCAGTGCGAACCCCGACCTGCTCGTCGAGGAGTTCGAGGTCGAGCAGGACCGCACGGGCGAGCCGTCGCGCAGCATCCTCAAGAGCCCCCAGCAGCCACCGGCCGGCACCCCCGACTGGAACATGGCACCGAGCAAGCGCGCGCCGGTCGTCCTCACTCGCGGCAAGGACGAACCGCCGACGCGGCAGCTGCGCCTGCTCACCTGGGGTCTCGTCCCGAGCTGGGCCAAGGACATCTCCATGGGCATGCGGATGACCAACGCGCGCGCGGAGACCGTGGTGGCCAAGCCGGCCTTCGCGAAGGCGGTTGCCCGCCGCCGCTGCCTCGTGCCCGCCGACGGTTGGTACGAGTGGCAGGTCTCGCCGACGGCCACGGACGCGAAGGGGAAGCCGCGCAAGCAGCCGTTCCACATCCATCGCGCGGACGGTGATCGCCTGGCCATGGCCGGGCTGTACGAGTTCTGGCGGGACCCGGCGATCGCCGACGGTGAGGACCCCGACGCGTGGCTCGCGACCTTCACCATCGTCACGACGGCCGCCGAGCCGGGCCTGGACCGGATCCACGACCGGCAGCCCCTCGTCCTCGAGCGCGCCGACTGGTCGCGATGGCTCGACCCTGAACTGACGGACCTCGAGGAGGTGTCCGGGATGCTGGCGCTCGCGCAGCCGGGACGGTTCGAGGCGTACCCCATCGGGCGGGCCGTGGGCTCCTCGCGCAACAACGGGCCGCAGCTGCTGGAGCCCGCGCCGGTGTCGACCCTCCTCGGCGTGGTCGACCCGATGACGGGCGAGATCATCGACGGGGTGACCCTCTGATGGCGCGAATCACCGTGCGACAGAAGGAGATCGAGACTCCGACGGGCCTCGCGCGCGCGCACGTCGGTCGGCCGCAGCAGGCCCGGGGGACGCTCGTGCTCGGACACGGCGCGGGCGGCGGGATCGGCTCGAGCGACCTTCGACTCCTGGCGGAGGAGCTGCCCGGTGACGGCTGGGCCGTCGTGCTCGTCGAGATGCCGTGGCGCGTGGCCGGCAAGAAGGTCGCCCCGCCGCCGGCACGACTCGACGCCGGCTGGGTGCCGATCGTCGCGGCGCTGACGAGCGGGCGCGGGCGGCTGCCCGGTCCACTCGTCGTCGGTGGGCGCAGCGCGGGCGCGCGGGTCGCGTGCCGGACCGCGAGCCAGGTGGGCGCGGATGCGGTGCTGTGCCTCTCCTTCCCGCTCGTGCCACCGGGCAAGGACGCCAGCGCCACCCGCGCTCCCGAGTTGGCGACGCCGCTGCGCGCTGGCCTTCCGGTGCGCGTCGTCCAGGGGGAGCGCGACCCCTTCGGCACGCCCGACGACGTCCGCGCCGGGCTCGCCGCGGAGCTCGGCGTCCCGCTCGCGGACCTGCCCGACATCGTGTCCGCGGCGCCGGGGACGCACGCCTTCCCGACCCGGCCCACGCCGGTGCTCGAGGGCACGCGCCTGCTCCTCGCAGGGCTCTGAGCGGAGCAGGACGGCACCTCTGCGGCCACTCAGGGTGATGCCCGGCCGACGGCTCGGCGCGGCTGCCGGTCGATGGGTCAGCCGAGCGCGATGACGAGCGCGCGCACCCATGCGGGGTCGTTCAGGCGCTCGCCGTAGAGCTCGCGGATCTGCCCCATGCGGTAGCGGACGGTCTGCGCGTGCACGTGCAGGTCGGCGGCGACGTCGTCGCGTCGCCCGAGGTGCAGCAACCAGGAGCGAAGCGTCTCCTCGAGCCGGTCGCGGGCGCCGTCGCCGAGGTCGGCCATCGGCGCCAACACCCTGGCGCGAAGGTCGGCCAGCGACTCCGGGTCGGCCGCGACGACGAGGTCGGACAGGAGGTCCTGGGTGTCGACGGGCGCGCCGTCGTCGGGTCGCCGCAGACCGCGTGCGTCGCCGGGGTCCGCCATGAGGCGATGGGTCCGGACGGCGCGCTCCCACGAGCGATGGACGTCGAGCCACGGCAGCGCCGGGCCGACGATGGCGCGGCGGCCGCCGAGGACAGACAGCAGTTGGGGCCGAGCGGCGCCGCCGGCATCGGGGACGAGGAGCACGCCGAGGTCATCGTCGGCACGCAAACCGGGGAGATCCTCGGTCGCCGCCAGTGTCCGCCGGTCGAGCAGCCCGGCCACGGTGTGCAGCCGCGGACCCGGGAGGAGGACCGCCGTGAGGCTCTGTGGGCCGGTCCAGCCAATGCGGTCGGCCTCGGCGGTCAGCACCTCCGGCGTGCCGCCGTGGAGGAGGGCGCGGGTCAGCCGCTCGCGCTCCCGGCGCCGCTGGACCTCGGCCCCGGCGGACTCCGCCGCGTGGCCGGAGACGCTCGCCGCCGACAGTTCGTCGATGTAGGCGAAGACGAGTTCGGCGAAGTCGGCGAGCCGCGCCGGGGGACTGCCGAGCTCCAGTCCCTGGGCCGAGAGCTCGCGCCAGGACACGCGGGCGCCGACGCGGTAAGCGGCCTGGAGCGCGTCCATGCTGCGCCCGCTGCGGGCCTCGCCGCGACCGAGGTCGTGCGCCGCGTCGAGGGCGGGTGCGAGCGCCCCCACGGGGGCGCCACCGGGTCGCCTCGCCGCCAGATCGAGGAAGGTGCCGAGGGCCACCTGGACCGCTGACTCGATCTTGGCCCCGATCGGACCCTGCATGGCCCGGCTGTATTCGGGCACCTCGTCGATGATCGCCGCCACGCACAGGGCCCCGACGGTGGGCAGCCGGGCGCGCATGGCCTCCACCACCGGCGGCTCGAGGCCGAGGGTCACGCGCTCGAGCGCCGGCCCGCTCGGCGCGCGTCCGGCGGCGGGTCGGGTGCGTCGTTGATGGTCGTCGGTCACGAGAATGCCCATTCTTGTTCGCAGGGAACAACTCCGACCCCGAAGTTCACGTGGTCAGGACAACAAACTACTCCCTGCGGACGAGACGATGGATGCATGGCCTTGCATCTCGACTCCCCTCCGGCGCCCCGCGCCGCCAGCCGGGCGCGCGACCTTGTCGCCGGCCTCGTCCGCGCGGCGACCACGCCGCTCGTGCCGAGCGACTATCTCGACCTCATCGCTCCGCTCAGCAACCCGGCCGCCCTGCGCGGTCGCATCGTCGACATCACCCCGGAGACGGCGGACGCGGCCACGATCACGATTCGCCCCGGACGAGGCTGGGCGGGTCACGTGCCCGGGCAGTACATCCGGATCGGCATCGACGTCGACGGCGTCCGCCAGTGGCGGGCTTACTCCCTGACCTCTCCCGCCGACGCGCCGGGTGGCCTGATCACCATCACGGTCAAGGCCATGACCGACGGCGTCGTGAGCAACCACCTCGTGCGGCGCGCACGGCCGGGCACACTCGTGCACCTGGACCAGGCCACCGGCGACTTCACCCTGCCGTCCCCCCTGCCCGAGCGGATCCTCTTCCTCACCGCGGGCAGCGGCATCACCCCGGTCATGGGCATGCTGCGCCACCTCGACCGGTGGGCGGGCGCGACCGACATCACCCTCGTCCACTCCGCGCCCATGGCGGACGACGTCATCTTCGCCGGGGAGTTGCGGGAGCTCGCTGCGCGCCGGGTCATCACCCTGCACGAGCGGCACACCCGGAGCGCGGGCATCGTCGAGCCCGCGCACCTCGACGAACTCGTCCCGGACTGGCGCGACCGACAGACCTGGGCCTGCGGCCCGACCGCGATGCTCGACGCCCTCGAGGAACACCACGCCGCCGCGGGTCTCGCCGACGCGGTGCACACCGAGCGCTTCCGGCCCGTCGTCATCGCCCCCGGCGGGGGCGGCACCGTGACCTTCCTCGGCGCCGGCGTCGAGGTCGACGCCGACGGGTCCACCCCACTGCTCGACGCCGGCGAGGACGCCGGAGTCCTCATGCCCTCCGGCTGCCGGATGGGCATCTGTTACGGCTGCGTCGTCCCGCTGCGCCGGGGCGTCGTCCGCGACCTGCGAGACGGGTCGCTCACCGTCGCCGAGGACGGCGACAGCATCCCCGTCCAGACCTGCATCTCCGCCGTCGCCGGCGCCTGCGCGATCGACCTCTGACCGCGCACGACCCCGAAGCCTGCTGACCCCCTTCCACCACAAGGAGCCACTCATGACTGCCGTGGACACCACCTCGACCCTGAGCGCCGCGGACCTGGAGGCACTCGACCTCGAGGCCCTGAACGAGGCGCCCGTGCCGATCAAGCCCGGCCGCGACCAGCGCACGCCGCGCTCGCACTCCCGCCTGTCCGTCGTCGCCGACCCCACCCGCGCGCCGCGCGTCTCGCGCACCCCCGAAGGGGTCGAGGACCCCACCGCGCACCTCTCCGACGAGCAGGTCGAGGAGCTCGGCCGGGAGCTCGACGCGCTGCGGGACGAGGTCCTGCGCGAGCGCGGTGAGTCCGACGCCGCCTACATCCGCCGGGTCATCACCGTGCAGCGCAGCCTCGAGCTGGCCAGCCGCGGCGTACTTCTCTTCTCCGGGTTCCCCGCGGCATGGGTCATCGGCACGACCGGACTCTCGATCGCCAAGATCCTCGAGAACATGGAGATCGGCCACAACGTCATGCACGGTCAGTGGGACTGGATGCGTGACCCGAAGATCCACTCGACCCGGTGGGAGTGGGACAACGCCACCCCGTCGGACCTGTGGAAGCACTCGCACAACGAGTTGCACCACACGTGGACGAACGTCATCGGCAAGGACAACGACCTCGGCTACGGCATCATGCGCGTGGACGAGGCCCAGCGCTGGGTGCCGATGCACCTCGGTCAGCCGATCTGGAACGCCGCCAACATGCTGATCTTCGAATACGGCATCGCCTCCTACGACCTCGAGCTCGGCGCCTACCTCAAGGGGCGCAAGGACAAGGCCGTCTTCAAGCGGGACAGCGCGAAGGTGATCAACAAGATCCGCCGGCAGGCGACCCGCGACTACGTCGTGCACCCGTTGCTGTCCGGCCCGAACGTCCTGCCGACCCTGGCCGCCAACGTCACGGCCAACATCGTGCGCAACATCTGGACCCACTCGGTGATCATGTGCGGTCACTTCCCCGAGGGCGTCGCGACCTTCGCCAAGCGCTCCATCGACGGGGAGACCCGCGGCGAGTGGTACCTGCGCCAGATGCTCGGCTCCGCCAACATCTCCGGATCGCGCGCGATGCACATCATGACGGGCAACCTCAGCCACCAGATCGAGCACCACCTCTTCCCCGACCTCCCGAGCAACCGCTACATCCAGATCGCGCCGCGCGTGCGGGAGATCGCCGATCGCTACGGCCTCGCCTACACGAGCGGATCGCTGCCCCGCCAGGTGTTCTCCGCGTGGCGCACCGTCGTCCGACTGTCGCTGCCCAACGAGACCTCGCTGCGGCAGACCGTCGGGATCCTCGCGAAGGGCGGGATGAAGGGGCTCAAGCGCCGCGCCCGGGCGACGAGTCGCTCGGCCGCGCCGGCGAAGGGGTGACTGACGTCGGGAATGCGCACCGGCGGGGACGTGTTGACGCTCATCGAGTGCAACCCGCGGGCTCCGAGCCCGCTCGCCCGCCGGAAGGAAGCGCGTGCTGGTCCTCCACACATCCTCATCTGCAGCTCCGACACTAGGCTGGAGCGCGATGACCGACATGACCTCTGACTCCGCCGTCGACGTGGCCTCCGAGACCACGGACGAGCGGCGCGCGCGGTTCGAGCGGGAGGCGATGCCCCTGCTCGATCAGCTCTACTCCGCGGCCCTGCGCACCACCCGCAACCCGGCCGACGCGGAGGACCTCGTCCAGGAGACGTACGCGAAGGCCTACAACGCCTTCCACCAGTACAAGCCGGGGACGAACCTCAAAGCGTGGATGTACCGCATCCTCACCAACACCTACATCAACACGTACCGCAAGAAGCAGCGCGAGCCGCTGCAGTCCGACGCGGCCGAGGTCGAGGACTACCAGCTCGCCCGCGCCGAGTCCCACACGTCCAGGGGCCTGCGATCCGCCGAGGTCGAGGCGCTGGACCACATGCCCGACACCGAGGTGAAGCGGGCACTCCAGGCGCTCCCCGAGGACTTCCGGATGGCCGTCTACCTGGCCGACGTGGAGGGCTTCGCCTACAAGGAGATCGCCGAGATCATGGAGACTCCCATCGGCACGGTGATGTCGCGGCTCCACCGCGGACGTCGTCAGCTGAGGGAGATGCTCGCCGACTACGCCGCCGAGCGTGGCATGGCGAAGGAGGACACCAAGTGAGCGCGGAAGCCACCCCTCCCGACGTCCCCGCCGGCGCCGACTGTTCGGAGACCCTGCACCGGGTCTACGAGTACCTCGACGGCGAGATGGCGCTGGTCGACACGTTGAAGATCCAGCAGCACCTCGCTGACTGCGCGCCCTGCCTGGCGCAGTACGACCTCGATCAGGCACTGAAGGCGCTCGTCAAGCGCTCGTGCCAGTGCGAGGAGGCGCCGGTGGCGCTCCGCACGACGATCCTCCAGCGGATCACGACGGTGCGCATCGAGTACCTCGACTGAGATCGCCCGATGGGCGTACGACGAAGGGGGCGCCCCGACCGGATGGTCGGGGCGCCCCCTTCGTGCGCTGTGCGGGGCCGCTCAGGCGTTGGGCTTACGCCCGTGGTTCGCGCCCTTCTTCTTGCGGTCGCGACGCTTGCGAGCACGCTTGCTCATGGGGTTCTCCTTGACGTCGTCTCCCGGCGCGCGGGGCGCCGTCGATCCGCCCCATTCTGTCACAGCCCCGGAGTCCTCCGGTCCGGCCGTCCCGCGCTCTGAGTTGGGGGTGACCAAACGGGCTCGAAACTGGCATGATTCGAGCATCCAGTGTGCATCCCCCCGGCTGCGCGCCGGACGACCGTCCCCTTGCGAGAATTGAGCTGTCATGACGAACTTCCACCGTGGACCCGGCCTGCGACCGATCTGGGGCTGGGGCGTCGCCCCCCGCTGAACGGACACCATGAGGCCGCGCTCGATATCGTGGCCGCATGAACGACATTGACGCGCGCTCGCGACGGGCGCGCGTCAATGTCGTCGTGGGGGCGACCGTCCTCGGGACGGCCGCCCTCCTCGTCCTGGCGTGGGTGGTCGGGGGCCGCCCGGGCAACCCCGTCGCCCTGGCCATCCTCTGCGCCCTCGCCGCGACCAGCTGGTTCGTGCGCCAGCGTGCGGAGTCCGGGCGAGACCTCTCCTTCTCGTTGACGAGCGTCGTTCTCGTGGCGGCTGCGGCCCTCGTCGGCCCCGTGGGCGCCGGGATCGTCGGATTCGCCGCGACGATCGTGCCCAGCCGGCCCCGACAGCCCTTCGTCCAGTGGCTGTTCAACCTCGCGCTCTCCGGGGCACTCGGCCTCGTCGGCGGACTCGCCTTCCACTGGGTCCGGAGTGGCGAGCCCCTGGCACGCGATCTGGGTGCCGGCGAGCTCATCGTCGGCGTCGGTCTGGCCATCGCCCTCGTCGACGTCCTCCAGTGCCTCACCAACGTCGTGCTCGTGTCGGGTGTCCTCTGGGCGGCCACCGGCGTGCGCTTCCGCAATCAGATGCTGCGCATGCTGACGGCGACAGGTCCGGTGTACGTCGGTTACGGCGTCATCGGCTTCGTCTATGCCGTGCTGTGGGTGCCGGCCGGGGTCGGCGCCTTCGCCACCGTGCTCGTCATGCCCCCGCTGCTCGCCGCCCAGTGGGCCTACGCGCAGTACGGCGAGGAGCAGCAGGCGCATGAGCGCACGATGAACGCCCTCGTCTCGGCCGTGCAACTCAAGGACCCCGGGGCCACCGGTCACCTGCTGCGCGTCGCCTCCCTCAGCCGGATGGTGGCCGAGGCCAGCGGTATCGGCGCCAACCGCGTCGAGGCCGTGAGCATGGCCGGGATGCTGCACGACGTCGGCACGCTCACCGTCCCCAACGACGTCCTCCGCCAGGCCGACACGGTTGAGGGTGACGACCTCGACCTCGTCCTGCGTCACGGGGAGGCCGGTGCTCTCATGCTCGAAGGGATCGAGTTCCTTGAGGAGAGCCGTGCCGCCGTACGTCACCACCATGAGCGGTGGGACGGTCGCGGCTATCCCGACGGCCTCGCCGGTGAGGCCATCCCGGTGGGCGCCCGCATCGTGGCCCTCGCCGAGGCCTACGAGGTCCTGACGTCGGGTCACGAGGATCGTCCGGCGCTCTCGTCGCAGGCCGCGTTGGTGGCCCTTGCTGCCCGAGCCGGGACGGAGTTCGACCCGGCCCTGCTGCCGGCGCTCGCCTCCGCCGTGCGACTCGAGGGGTCAAGCCCGACGGGCACGCCGACCGAGCAGCCGGAGCACGCTCCCCGGGCGAAGGGCGGCGCCGGTCACGACGAGCCCGGCGTCTCCGAGCGCATAGCGGTCCGCCTCGACGCCCGGCGGGCGCGCACGGGGTCGCGGGCGGCGGCGCACACGCGAACGACGTCGCGACGATCGGGGCAGGGACGATGACCCCGCACTGGCCCGGTCCGCCGGTCAACCTCCGCCGCGTCGCCGTCGTCGCCGCCGGGGTGATCGCGCTGCTCGCCGCGGTGGTCTCGCTCGTCGTCGGCCCCAGCCAGGACTGGACGGCCAACGCGTGGTCGGTGGCCACCTTCGTCGTCGTCATGCTCATCGGCGGCCGCGTGCGGTTGCCCCTGCTCGACCGACAGGACGCCGCTCCGTTGGCGTCGATCGGGGCCCTCGCCTTCGGGATGGGTCACTGGGCGGCCGGTGGCCGCGAACTCTCCATCGCCGGGGTTCTCGTGGTCGTGGGGTTCTCCTTCGCCGTCATCGCGTTCCGCCGCGGTCCGGGCGATCTGAGGCACATCAGCGACACGGCCGCCCGATACCTCGCGATCTGTGCCGGGCTGGCGCTCTATCGCCTGCCGCTGCCGGGGGCGGGGTCCGTCTTCGACGCGGCCACGCAGGCGAGCGACAAGGCACCCATCGGGATGGCGATGCTCGGCGCCTCCCTGACCGTGCTCGTCGTCGAGACGGTGCTCGTCGCGACCTGCCGTGCCGCGGACGACGGCCACACCACGGCTGCGACCCTCCGCGAGGAGTTGTCCCAGGGCTTTGCGGCGCCACTCGGGCTGTCAACGACGGGGGCGCTCATCGCGCTGGCGGCGCCGGTCCTGGGCCTGGCCGCCCTGCCGTTCTTCATCGTCCCCGCACTGCTGACGCTCCTGGCCACCCGGCGTCACGACGCCATCCGTCGCACCTACCGGGAGACCATCGAGGCGCTCGCCGGTCTCACCGACATCGCCGGGTTCACTCGGCCGGGGCACGCCGTGCGGGTGGCCGAGCTGACCCGGGGGATCGGCCGCGAGCTGGGCCGGCCGCCCCAGGAGATCGTCCGCTACGAGTACGCGGCGCTCCTGCACGATCTGGGACAGGTGGCGCTCGTCGAGCCCATCCCCGGTGGAGCGACCCTCCTGGCGGCCCCGTTCGACCAGCGGGAGATCGCGGATGACGGGGCGCGCATCGTCCGCGACACCGGCGTCCTGAGTGACGTCGCCGACGCCATCGCCCGGCAGAACGTGCCCTACCGCCAGAGTCGGGAGCACGGCGAGGCGCTGCCCCTGTCCGCGCGGATCCTGAAGGTGGCCAACGCCTTCGACGACATCACCGAGGGAGCGGGCAGCCTCCCCGCCCAGGACCGGGCGATGGAGCGGATCCACCTCGGTCTCGGCTACGAGTACGACCCCGAGGTGGTCGAGGCCCTGGGCGCCGTCCTGCAACGCCGACGGCCGATGATGCTGCGCGCCGAGGCCGCCGCGGAGCGGGCGAGCACGCGCGAAGGGGCCCGACCGACTGGTCGGACCCCTTCACCGAAGGCCACCCCGAGGAACGAGGCCCCGGGGGAACGCGGCTGACGCGAGCCGTCGGCCCGCACCAGGCCGTCAGGCCTTCTTGGTCTCCTTGAAGATCGCGTCGATCTCGTCGATCTTGGCGAGCAGCTCGTCGGCCTTGGCGGCGTCGAACTCGCCCTTCGTGCCGGACGCGCCCGCGAGCTTCGTGGCCTCGTTGATGAGGGTGTGCAGCTGCGGGTACTTCTCGAAGTGCGGCGGCTTGAAGTAGTCGGTCCAGAGCACCCACAGGTGCTCCTTGACGAGCTGGCTGCGCTGCTCCTTGATGACCACGGCGCGCGTGCGGAAGTCGGGGTCGTCGTTGTCGGCCACCTTGGCGATGATCGCCTTGACGGACTCGGCCTCGATGCGGGCCTGTGCGGGGTCGTACACGCCGCACGGGAGGTCGCAGTGGGCGCTCACCGTCGGGATGTTGAAGAAGCGGGACATGCGCATGGTCGTTCCCTTCTGAAGTTGAGGGTGCTTTGCACTCATCAACCTATCGCGCGGTGCCGGAGGTGTCAGGGCCGGGCGGGTTGTCACGGGCGGGCTGACCGAGCAGGGGTATCAATCGGTCGATCGACCAGCCGATGCCGGCGGCGAGGATGAGGGTGCCGACGCCGACGGCCGCGCCGCACCACCAGCCGACGAGGACCCCGATCAGCTGGAAGATCGTGTAGCTCCAGCCGAACCGGAGGGGCGGGTCGAAGGCGAGCGCCGCGGCCTCGGCGGGGCCGGCACCGAGATCCGTCGCCAGATAGGCCGCCACCCCGACGCACAGCACCAGGTAGCCAGCCGCGAAGAGGCCGATCCGGGTGCCGAGATGGTCGATCGGCGGCAGGACACGCATCACGAGGCTCACCGTGAGCCCGACGAGCACGAGTTGGGCGACCGTGCCCGGACCGGGGCGTTGCCCCCGCCACCAGGCGATACCGACGAGCACGCCCGCGCTGAGCCAGCTGACGATGGCGAAGTCCCACCCGGAGGCCATGGACAGGCCACTCATCAAGGTCGAGTACCCGTCCGAGCCGAGCTCGGCCTGCAGGAGCAGGCAGACACCGAGCCCCAGCACGATGCAGCCGAGCGGCAGCTGGACCGCTCGACGCCACGCGGGCATGGTCGTCGGGCGAGTGCCGGTTCCGGCCGACGCGTCAGCCATCGGAGCGCCCGAGAGGACGGCGCGGTCGCCAACGGGGGAGTCGGGTCACGACGCGGGCGCGCACCGACCGGCGAGGCAGGCTCCCCAGCGTCCATGAGTCGACGCCGACGCCGAGGTTGTCGCCCTCGACCCACCAGCGGTCCGGGTCGGCAGGGTCGATCTCCACGGTGCGCTTCACCGCCAGCGGCCGGGGCTGGCCCGCGGCATCCGGGGGCAATTCGAGCAGAGCCATCGCCCCCGCCTTCGCCGGCGCTCCCCAGAGGACGAGCAGGAGATCACCCTCCAGGAGGGTGGGCTCCATCGAGCGGCCGCTGACGCGGACGAGGCCGGGGCGGGCGGTCACCGGCCCATCGTGCCACGCGAGGAGGATCACACCTGCCCTCCGGGTCATGGCCTTGGCGGGGGTCGTGTGTCATGGTTGCTGCGGGCGACCGCCCGAACTTCTTCCCTCATCGAGCACCACCCCGCTCGCGCAGGAACGCACCGCGCATCGGCGTGGTGCTCCCTCTCGTTCCAAGGTGGTATTCATCGTGTCCGCGTCCCCGTCCTTGCCCCTGTTCGACCCGAACGCTGCCGCGTTCCGGGCGCACGAGGGCGGCAAGCTCGAGGTACGCGCCACGAAGCCCCTGCGGGGCGCCGAGGACCTGTCGCTGCTCTACACGCCCGGCGTCGCGGACGTCTCCCGCGCCATCGCGGCCGACCCGAGCCTCGTCGATCGCTACACGGCGCGCCGCAACACCGTCGCCGTCATCACCGACGGCACCGCGGTGCTCGGCCTCGGCGACATCGGCCCCCTCGCCGCGATGCCCGTCATGGAGGGCAAGGCCGTTCTCTTCAAGCACTTCGCCGGCGTCGACGCCGTCCCGGTCTGCCTGGAGACGGGGTCCGTCGCCGAGATCGTCGAGACCGTGGCCCGGCTCGCGCCCACCTACGGCGGCATCAACCTCGAGGACATCTCCGCGCCGCGATGCTTCGAGATCGAGGAGCAGCTCAAGGAGCGCCTCGACATCCCCGTCTTCCACGACGACCAGCACGGCACCGCCATCGTCGTGCTCGCCGGCCTGACCAACGCCGCGAAGGTGGTCGAGAAGGAGCTCCACGAGTTGCGGATCGTCGTCGGTGGGGCGGGCGCGGCCGGGGTCGCCGTCACCAAGCTGCTGCAGCGTGCGGGTGTGCGCGACGTCATCGTGTGCGACTCCCGCGGCATCGTCAGCCCCGCCCGCACGGACCTCGTCGAGCACAAGCACCGCCTCGCCGCCTCGACGAACCCGCGTGGCGTGCAGGGGACGATGGCCGAGGCGCTCGTGGGCGCGGACGTCTACGTCGGCGTCTCGGGTGGGACGGTGCCCGAGGAGCAGATCGCCCGGATGGCCGATCGGTCGATCATCTTCGCGCTCGCCAACCCCGATCCCGAGGTCCACCCGGAGGTCGCGCGTCGGCACGCGGAGGTGGTCGCGACGGGCCGCAGCGACTTCCCGAACCAGATCAACAACGTCCTGGCCTTCCCCGGGATCTTCCGCGGAGCGCTCGACTCCGGCGCCAGCGCCATCACGGAGACGATGAAGCTCGCGGCGGCCCGGGCGATCGCGGCCATGGTCGAGGAACCGACGGCCGAGATGATCGTGCCGAGCGTCTTTGCCGAGGGCGTCGCGGACACCGTCGCCCGGGCCGTCGCGGACAACGCGCCGGCGACGTAGTCAGTCGGCAGTCTCTCGTCCCACGTCTCGAGGTCGCCGTCGGCCACCCAGGTCTCGTCACCGGCCAGGAGCCAGACGACGCTGCCGCGCGCCGAGACATCGAGGTCGCCCTCGCTCGGCCGATCCTTCCCCAGACAGCTCAGGGGAGTGAGGGCGGCCTCGGACGACGTGTCGGCCGAGGCGGTGTCGAAGGCGGACACGGCGATGCCCGCGCAGTCGTCGGAGGTGCCGGCGACCACGACGCCGGCGTCCCCGCCACCGAGCGTCGTCAGCGCGAGGGCGAGAGAGCCGGGCGCGCTGCCCGCGCTCGACCAGGACTCGCCCTGGTCCTCGGTCCGCACGACCTCCCCGTCGGCGCACAGCGCGGCCGCGGTCGACGCGCGCCCCGGCACGTCGGCGACGTCGACGACGACGGTGTCGCCGCACGGCTTGATGCTCGCTCCGCCGGGCGCGAGGACGTTGCGCTGGTGGGCGGGGTCGAGGGACCACACGCCCTCGGGTCCGGCCACGGCCGTCCACGTGGAGCCGCCGTCGACGGTCCCCTTCGCGCCGACCGTGCAGTCGGTGGACGCCCCGACGACGAACCCGGCGGCGGCCGTCTCGGGGCGCAGCCCGCTGATCGTGGACAGGCCGGGGTCGGTGCCGACCGCGACCCACTGGGCGCCGCCGTCCGACGTCAGCTCCACGCCGGCGCCGCCGTCGGCGCACCCACCGACCGTCGCGCGCCAGGCGACGCGGGCGTCGACCACGGCGAGCAGGGTCGCCGGGCGCCGGGTCACCTCGACGTCGGTCGGGGTGGTCTCGGAGGCGGTGTCGGACGGTGCGCCGGACGTCGTTCCCGCAAAACGGGAGGGGGAGTCGTCCGTGCGCGAGGAGGCGTCGAACCGCACCCCGGCGAAGGCCGCGGCGACGAGGGCGACGTCGACGACGAGCAGGCCGACGAGTGCGGCCGTCGACCACCGTGAGCCCTCGGACACGTCGGCACCTTCCGCTCCTCGCGACGATCGTCGCCGTCCCCTGACCGACCAAACGTTATCGTGACCCACGTGCGAGGAATCATCTTGGCCGGGGGGACCGGTAGCCGTCTGCATCCGATCACGATCGGGGTCAGCAAGCAGCTGGTGCCGGTCTATGACAAGCCGATGATCTATTACCCGTTGAGCACGCTGATGCTCGCCGGGATCCGGGACGTCCTCGTCATCACGACCCCGCACGACGCGGACCAGTTCGAGCGGCTCCTGGGCGACGGGTCCCAGTTCGGGATCTCGATCACCTACGCCCGCCAGCCCAGCCCCGACGGCCTCGCACAGGCCTTCATCATCGGCGAGGACCACATCGCCGGCGGCGACGTCGCGCTCATCCTCGGCGACAACCTCTTCTACGGCCCCGGCCTGGGCACCCAACTCCAACGGTTCGCCGGACTCGACGGCGCCGCCGTCTTCGCCTACCGCGTCGCCAACCCGAGCGACTACGGCGTGGTCGAGTTCGACGCCACCGGCCGAGCCCTCTCCTTGGAGGAGAAGCCGGCCGCGCCCCGGAGCAACTACGCCGTCCCCGGCCTCTACTTCTACGACGGATCCGTCACCGAACGCGCGAAAGCCCTGCACCCCTCGGCCCGCGGCGAACTCGAGATCACCGACCTCAACCGCACCTACCTCGACGAAGGCCGCCTGCGCGTCGAGATCCTCCCGCGCGGCACGGCCTGGCTCGACACCGGCACCTTCGACTCCCTCAACGACGCGAGCAACTTCATCCGCACCGTCCAGGACCGGCAGGGCCTGCTCGTCGGCACCCCCGAGGAAGTCGCCTGGCGCATGGGCCACCTCGACGACGACGCCCTCCGCGAACGAGCCCAGCCCCTCCTCAAGAGCGGCTACGGCCGCTACCTCATGTCCCTGCTGGACGACGCCGCGCCTCGCTGAGCCCCGCGCCGCCGTCGGGCACGGGGCCGGTCAGTCGTGCCGGGCGAGCCAGTCGTGCAGCGCCTCGACGTGATCGCGCGGGCTGAATCCCGTCGCCGTGAGCCGGGTCAGGTCGAGCGTGCTGTGGGCGGGGCGCGGCGCCGTGAGCCCGGGGCGGGAGGCGGCGAACTCGGCGCTCGTGATGGCCCGCACGTCCTCGCGCGCCCGGCCGCGGGCGGCGAAGACCTCGCGCGCGAGCGCTGCCCAGGTGAGCGGGTCGCCGTCGTTCGTCACGTCGTACGTGCCGGTGGGGGCGCCGCTCTCGAGCAGGTGCACCGTCGCGGCGGCGACGTCCTGCGCGAAGGAGAGCCGGCCAACCTGGTCGTCGACGACCGCCGGGGAGATGCCGTCGCCGGCCAGGCGGGCCATCGTCGCGACGAAGTTTGCTCCCTCACCGATGACCCACGTCGTGCGCAGGATGAGGTGGTCCGGCGCGGTGGCGACGGCGAGGTCGCCGGCCGCCTTCGTCTGGCCGTAGACGCCCAGCGGGCTCGGTGCCTCGTCCTCGTCGTGGACCTCGCGGGTGCCGTCGAAGACGTAGTCGCTGGAGTAGTGCACGAGGCGGAACTGGTGCTCCCGCGCCAGCCGGGCCAGGGTCGCCGGGCCGACGGCGTTGAGCGCCCAGGCGGACGCGCGGCCGTCGTCGGTCTCGGCCGCGTCGACCGCGGTGTACGCGGCCGCGTTGATGACGACGTCGTGGGCTGCGAAGTCCCACGCGGCCACCGATGCGGGGTCGCTCAGGTCGAGCTCCGCGCGGGTCGGGGCGATCGCGTCCGGGAGCAGCTCGCGCAGGGCCCGGCCGATCTGCCCTGTGCCACCGAGCACGAGCGGTCGGCGCCGGGGCATTGGGACGACGTCGTCCCAGCGCGGGTTGGCGTGATCCTTCGCGCTGATCTCGCTCTCCGCCAACGGGATCGGCCACTCGATGCCCAGTCGCTCATCCCCGAGGTGCACGGCCGGGTAGGTCACGCCCGGGCGCCAGTGTGCATTGACGAGGTAGCTGTAGGTCGTGTCGTCGGCCAGCGCCTGATAGGAGTTGCCGACGCCGCGGGGGACGAAGACGGCCACGGATTCGTCGACGAGCTGGGTGACGGTCGCGCCGAAGGTGGGGCCCTCCCGCAGGTCCACCCAGGCCCCGAACACCTGCCCCGTCGAGACCGACACGAGCTTGTCCCACGGCTCGGCGTGGATCCCGCGGGTCGCGCCGCGCGAGGCATTGAAGGAGACGTTGTTCTGCACCGGGGCGAAGTCCGGGAGACCGAGGGCGATCATCTTCTCCCGCTGCCAGTTCTCCTTGAACCAGCCGCGCTCGTCGCGGTGGACGGGCAGTCGCAGCACGAGCAGGCCGGGGATGGCCGTCCGCTCGACGCTCAGCTCGGTCACTGGCCGGCCTCGGCGTAGCGCGCCTCGGTCGCGTCCTTGTGGGGGCGCCACCACGCCTCGTGCTCCCGGTACCAGTCGATGGTCTCCGCGAGCCCCTCGCGGAAGTCCCCGCGGGCGGGGGTCCAGCCGAGCTCGCGCCGCAGCTTGGCGGAGTCGATGGCGTACCGCAGGTCGTGGCCCGCCCGGTCCGTGACGTGGTCGAAGGCATCCGCCGGCTGACCCATCAACTCGAGGATGAGCCGGAGGACGGTCGCGTTGTCCTGCTCGCCGTCGGCGCCGACGAGATAGGTCTCGCCGGGGCGTCCCCGCTCGAGGATGGCCAGGACGGCGCTGGAGTGGTCGTCGGCGTGGATCCAGTCGCGCACGTTCTCACCGCTGCCGTAGAGCTTCGGACGGGTGCCGTCGAGGACGTTGGTGATCTGGCGCGGGATGAACTTCTCGATGTGCTGCCACGGACCGTAGTTGTTGGAGCAGTTGCTCAGGGTGGCACGCACCCCGAAGGAGCGCACCCACGCCCGCACGAGATGGTCCGAGCCGGCCTTCGACGCCGAGTACGGGCTCGAGGGGTTGTAGGGCGTCGCCTCGGTGAAGCGCTCCGGGTCGTCGAGCGCGAGGTCGCCGTAGACCTCGTCGGTCGAGACGTGGTGATAGCGCACGTCGTGCTTGCGGACCGCCTCGAGGAGGGTGAAGGTGCCCACGAGGTTGGTCCGGATGAAAGGGGAGGGGTCGCGCAGCGAGTTGTCGTTGTGGGACTCCGCGGCGAAGTGCACGACCGCGTCCGCGGCGGCCACGAGCGGATCGACCACCTCGGGATCCGCGACGTCCCCGACGACCAGGCGCACCCGACCTTCGGGCAGCCCCTCGAGCGCCTCGCGGCTGGCCGCGTAGGTGAGTTTGTCGAGGACGGTGATGCTCGAGTCGGTGTGGGCCAGGACGTGGTGCACGAAGTTGGCGCCGATGAACCCGGCCCCACCGGTGACGAGCATGGATGGCATGGCGCTCACCCTAACGGTGGCCGTTGGTCTAGGTTCTGTCCCATGCTTGCCGCCTTCGCCACGTCCCAGTCCCGCACCGACCCCCTCTCCGGCCTCGTCGTCGCGGACCGACCCGAGCCGACCCCCCGCCCCGGCTGGTCCCTCGTCACCATGCGGGCCTCGTCCCTCAACCACCACGACGTGTGGTCCCTGCGGGGCGTCGGCCTGCCCGCCGACCGGCTCCCCATGATCCTCGGCTGCGACGGCGCCGGCCTCGACGAGCACGGCAACGAGGTCATCCTGCACTCGGTGATCGCCTCGGAGGGATGGCACGGTGACGAGACACTGGACCGCTCTCGCTCCCTCTTCTCCGAGATCCACGACGGCACCTTCGCCGAGAAGGTCCTCGTCCCGACCCACAACCTCGTGCCCAAGCCGGCGGGCATGTCGTGGGAGCACGCGGCCACCCTGCCCACGGCGTGGCTGACCGCCTACCGGATGCTCTTCGCCCAGGCCGGTCTCACCCCGGGCGCGACCGTCCTGGTGCAGGGCGCCGGCGGTGGCGTCGCCACCGCGCTGGTGCAGCTCGGCTCCGCGGCCGGCTACCGGATGTGGGTCACCAGCCGCGACGAGTCGAAGGGGGCCCGCGCCGTCGAACTCGGGGCGGCGGCCGCCTTCGCCCCGGGCCAGCGGCTGCCCGAACGGGTCGACGCCGTCATGGAGACCGTCGGCGCGGCCACGTGGTCGCACTCCGTGAAGGCCCTCAAGCCCGGTGGGACGATCGTCATCTCCGGAGCGACCTCCGGTGACGCACCCGAGAAGGCCGAACTGACGACGATCTTCTTCAAGCAGCTGCGCGTCATCGGCTCGACGATGGGCAACCGTCAGGAGCTCGAGCGGCTCGTGCGCTTCGTCGACGAGCAGGGGATCACCCCGGTCATCGACGAGGTCCTCCCGCTGGAGCGGGCGGCCGAGGGGTTCGCTCGCGTCGCCTCGGGAGACGTCTTCGGCAAGATCGTCCTGACGATGGACGCACCGCTGGGGTGAACCCGTCCGAACGACGACGAGGGCCGGTCCTGCCACGCAGGTCCGGCCCTCGTCGGTTCACGTCGGAGACGTCAGGTCACTCGGAGACGCCGAGCCACTCCGCCCAGCCGTGGTGCAGCACGAGCCACGCGATGAGGCCGTAGCCGGCCTGACCCGGGTGGTGGGGGACCCGGCTCGCGGCCATGTCCGACTGCCACTGCTCGTGCACCGCGAGCGGCGCGTAGCAGTCGACGAAGGGGACCCCGCGCCGGGAGCAGACATCCGCCTGGGCCGCGACGAGCGACTCGAGGCCGACGTTCGTCTCCGGGTCGTCGCTCGGCGGGGGGCTCACGACGAAGGTGCCGATGCCCTGGCTCGCGCACTCGTCGAGGATGTTGGCGAGGTTGAGCCGGTGACGCGCCAGCGAGATCCCGGCGGCGATGTCGTTGGTGCCGAAGGAGATCACGAGGCGACGCTCGCTGCGACCGGCCCAGCGCAGCCCGCACTCCTGCTGCCAGCGCGCGAGGACGTCGGCGGACGTCTGGCCTCGCACCCCGAGGTTGTAGGACGACAGCTCGATGTCGGAGGTGGGCGTGCGGCCGACGACGCGGCCGACCCAGCCCTGCCCCTTGGGGTCGCCGACCCCGGCGACCATCGAGGCGCCGATGAAGACGAGCCCGACGTCACGGGGACCCTCCGAGGGGACGCTGTGGTCCGCGCTCGGGGTGAACTCGTTGCCGGCGGCGTCTGTGCTCATGTCATTCCTCGTCGTCGTCGAAATCATCGTCAAGCCGAGCCAACCACGAGGCGAGCCTCTCGACGGGGACCTCGAAGTCGGGGTTGAGGTCCACGAACGTGCGCAGGTGGTCGGACAGCCACGCGAAGGTGACCTCCTCCTCGCCGCGTCGTTGCTCGAGCTCCTCGATGCCCCGATCCGTGAAATACACGGGTCGGACCGATCAGCGGTCGAAGGCGGACGCGATGAGGTCCGCCTGCTCGACTGCGTGCTTCTTGCTCGACCCGGTGGCGGGGGAGGCCGAGGCCGTGCGGGAGAGGACCCGCAGCGGGCGCTCCTCGCCGTGGGCCTTCAGCTCGCCCGGGAGCCACTGGTACATGAAGGGCCACGCACCCTGGTTCTCCGGCTCGTCCTGGACCCAGACGACCTCGGCGTTCGGGTAGGCGGCGAGCTGCTCGGCCAGTTCCTGCGCGGGCAGCGGGTAGAGCCGCTCGACCCGCAGCAGGGCGGTCGTGCCGTCGTCGCGCTTGGCGCGCTCCGCCTCGAGGTCCCAGACGACCTTGCCGGACGCCAGCAGCACGCGCGTGACGGCCTGGCCGTCGAGCTGCTTCGTGTCCGGCAGGACGGCCCGGAAGCCACCTTCGGTGAAGTCGGACGGCGCGGACGCGGCCGCCTTCAGGCGCAGCATCGACTTCGGGGTGAAGACGATGAGCGGGCGACGCGGCCGGTTGTACGCCTGGCGGCGCAGCAGGTGGAAGTAGGACGCCGGCGTCGACGGGTAGGCGACCGTCATGTTCTCCTCGGCACACATCTGCAGGAAGCGCTCGATGCGGGCGGAGGAGTGGTCCGGGCCCTGACCCTCGTAGCCGTGCGGCAGCAGGAGGACGACCGAGCTGCGCTGGCCCCACTTCTGCTCCGACGAGCTGATGAACTCGTCGACGATGGTCTGCGCGCCGTTGAAGAAGTCACCGAACTGCGCCTCCCACAGGACGAGGGCATCGGGGCGCTCAACGCTGTAGCCGTACTCGAAGCCCATGGCCGCGAACTCGCTCAGGAGCGAGTCGTACACCCAGAACTTGGCCTGGCCACCGCCGAGGTAGAGCAGCGGGGTCCACTCCTCGGCCGTGTTCTTGTCGATGAGGACCGCGTGCCGCTGGACGAAGGTGCCGCGGCGCGAGTCCTGGCCGGCGAGACGGACCGGTGTGCCCTCCTTGAGGAGCGAACCGAAGGCGAGCAGCTCACCGGTGGCCCAGTCGATGCCGCCCTCGCGCACGGACAGCGCACGCTTCTCCATGGCCTGGGCGAGCTTCGGGTGGATCGTGAAGCCCTCCGGGTAGTCCGTGAAGGCCTCTCCGATGTGGATGAGGTCCTCCTGCGAGATGGCCGTCTCGGTCGCGGACCGGGTGGTCTGGTCCGAGGACTGGGCGGTCGGCGGCTCGAGGCCGGTGTGGCCCTCGACGTCGGTGCCCTTGTAGTTGGCGTCGCTGTTGGCGGCCTCGGGGGACTTGAGCGCCTCCTTCGTCTCGACGAAGACACGCTCGAGCTGGGCCTGGTAGTCGCGCAGGGCTGCCTCGGCGTCCTCCTGGCTGATGTCGCCGCGGGCGATGAGGGACTCGGTGTAGAGCTTGCGGACCGAGCGCTTCTTCTCGATGAGGCTGTACATCAGCGGCTGCGTCATCGAGGGGTCGTCGCCCTCGTTGTGGCCACGGCGGCGGTAGCACACCATGTCGATGACGACGTCCTTGTTGAACTTCTGGCGGAACTCGAAGGCGAGCTCGGCGACGCGCACGCACGCCTCCGGGTCGTCACCGTTGACGTGGAAGATCGGTGCCTGGATCATCCGCGCGACGTCGGTGGAGTACGTGGAGCTGCGGCTCGAGGACGGCGACGTCGTGAAGCCGACCTGGTTGTTGATGACGACGTGCACGGTGCCGCCGGTGCGGTAGCCGCGCAGCTGCGACAGGTTGAGCGTCTCCGCCACGACGCCCTGACCGGCGAAGGCCGCGTCGCCGTGCAGGAGCACGGGGAGCACGGTGAAGTCCTCACCGGCAAGGTTGAGGCGGTCCTGCTTCGCGCGGGCGATGCCCTCGAGGACGGGGTTGACGGCCTCGAGGTGGCTCGGGTTGGCGGCCAGGTAGACCTTGGTGCGCGCACCGTCCTCGGCGACGAACTCGCCCTCGGTGCCGAGGTGGTACTTGACGTCGCCGGAGCCTTGGACGGAGCGGGGGTCCTGCTTGCCCTCGAACTCGCGGAAGATCTGGCCGTAGGACTTGCCCGCGATGTTGGCGAGCACGTTGAGGCGGCCGCGGTGCGGCATGCCGATGCAGACCTCGTCGAGGCCCTCCGCCGCGGCGCGGCAGAGGATCCGGTCGAGGAGCGCGATGACGGACTCGCCACCCTCGAGGGAGAAGCGCTTCTGGCCGACGAACTTCGTCTGCAGGAACGTCTCGAAGGCCTCGGCGGCGTTGAGGCGGCGCAGGATCCGCAGCTGCTCCTCGGACGTCGTCTTCGAGTAGCCGACCTCGACCTTGTCCTGGATCCACTTGCGCTGGTCCGGGTCCTGGATGTGCATGTACTCGACGCCGGTGGTGCGGCAGTAGGAGTCACGCAGGATGCCGAGGATGTTGCGGAGCTTGAGGAAGGGGGCCCCACCGAAGCCGCCCGTGGCGAACTCGCGGTCCAGGTCCCACATGGTCAGGCCGTGGGTCGTGACGTCGAGGTCGTCGTGCCGACGCTGGCGGTACTCCAGCGGGTCGGTGTCGGCCATGAGGTGGCCGCGCACGCGGTAGGCGTGGATGAGCTCCTGGACACGCGCGACCTTGTTGATGTCGTCGTCGTGCGAGGTGTTGATGTCCCGGACCCAGCGGATCGGCTCGTAGGGCAGACGGAGGCTCTCGAAGATCTCGTCGTAGAAGTTGCCCTCGCCCAGGAGCAGCTGGTGGACGATCCGCAGGAAGTCACCGGACTGCGCGCCCTGGATGATCCGGTGGTCGTACGTCGAGGTCAGGGTGATGATCTTGGAGACGGCGTTGCGGCTGAGGGTCTCCTCGCTCGCGCCCTGCCACTCGGCCGGGTACTCCAGTGCGCCGACACCGATGATGGCGCCCTGCCCCTTCATCAGGCGCGGGACGGAGTGGACCGTCCCGATGCCGCCGGGGTTGGTCAGCGAGATCGTCGTGCCCTGGAAGTCCTCGACGGCGAGCTTGTTGTCGCGCGCCTTGCGGACCATGTCCTCGTAGGCGCTCCAGAAGTGGGCGAAGTCCATCTTCTCGGCGGCCTTGACGGACGGCACGACGAGGGTGCGGGAGCCGTCCGGCTTCTGCAGGTCGATCGCGAGACCGAAGTTCACGTGGGCCGGCTTGATCAGGGCGGGGCGGCCCTTCTCGTCCTCACCGAAGCCGACGTTCATCTCCGGCATGGCCTCGAGCGCCTTGATCAGCGCGAAGCCGATGATGTGGGTGAAGGAGACCTTGCCGCCGCGCGAGCGCTTGAGGTGGTTGTTGATCACGACGCGGTTGTCGATGAGCAGCTTGGCGGGAATCGCCCGCACGCTCGTGGCCGTCGGGACCTCGAGGGAGGCGTCCATGTTCGCGACGACGCGGGCCGCGGCGCCGCGCAGCGAGATGATCTCGTCCTCGTCGGTCGCCTCGGCCGCCTTCGGCTTCTCAGCGTCGCGCGGGACGGGCTTGGCTGCGGGCTTCTCGGCCGCCTTCTCGGGGGCCTTCGCCGCCGGCTGCTCAGCAGGCTTCGCGGCCGGCTGAGCGGGGGCTGCCGGCGCGGCCGGAGCCTGAGCGGCCGACTTCTCGGCGGGCTTGGGAGCGGGCTGCGCCGAGGCCTGGGCCGCTGCCTCGGGAGCCTTCGCCTCGGCAACCGGCGCGGCGGGGGTCGAGCCGTTGCTGCTCGCGGAGCCGCCCGGCTGGTAGCCCTCGAAGAAGTCCCACCACGCCCGATCCACCGAATTCTTGTCCTGCTTGTACTGCTCGAAGAGCTCGTCGACGAGCCATTCGTTGGGGCCGAAAGCGGACAGGGGGTTGTTGCTCGCGGGCTGGTCGGGCACGGCGGATACGCCTCTTTCGTCACTTCGTCAACGGACGCGTCCACGGCCACGTGGGCGCACGGGGTCGAGCCTATCCGCTCAGGGTGCCACGGCTCACGCGGGTCCACGACGTGATGAAGGGGTGTGAGCCGCAGCCCACACCCCTTCCTCCTGTACGTCGCTCAGCTGATGTCGCTGCGGAGCGTCCGCCAGATGCCCAGTCCCGCGAGGACCACGGCGTAACCGGCGAGCACGAGCGCGCCGGCCCACCACTCGAGCTGCGTGCTGGTGGCGCCGCCGGATTGGACGCCGCCGACCATCGCCTGGGTCGCCGAGGAGGGCAGGTAGGGGACGATGTGCTCGGCGCCCCAGTCCCAGAAGGACAGCCCGAAGCCGGCGAGCGGCTCGACGATCCATGCCACGCCGATCGCGATGAGCAGCGCCGCCACCTGGTTGGGGATGAGGATGCCGGCCCCGAGGCCGATGAGGGCCCACAGGCCGAGGACGAGCAGGCTGAGGGCGAGCACCCGCAGCACGTCCGTCGAGGGGAAGGGGTCGACGCCGCGGGCGTTGAGCACGACCGCGCCCGCAGCGACGGAACCGACGAGCGAGATCAGGCCGTAGAGCGCACCGATCGCCAGCAGGGAGATCACCTTCGCGAGCATGACCCTCGCGCGCTTGGGCACGGCGAGGAAGGTGCTCGTGATCGTCTTGTGCCGGTACTCGCTACCGATCTGCATGATGCCGATCGTCAGGGTGAGCAGGTAGCCCACGCTGAGCCCGGCCGTGTAGACGCTGTTGACGATCTGCTCCGCGTTGCCCACGGTGCGTTGCTCCGGGGGCAGGGACGACTGGTCCTGGGTGAGCAGGAACCCGAAGGCGACGGCGAAGAGGGCCCCGGCGATGAGCATGGCCAGTGCCATGCCCCACCACAGGCGGGTCGAGAAGAACTTGCGGAACTCGGCGCGGGTCGCGGCGATCATTCGTTGGCCCCTTCCTGTCCGGCGAGCGCATCCCGCTCGGCGGGTGCCTCCGATGTCGTGACGTTGCGGTTCTGTCCCTCCGTGAGGGAGAAGAAGAGGCTCTCGAGGTCGGTGCTCATGGCGCGGAGCTCGTAGACCGGCAGGCCGCTGCGGAGCGCGACGTCGCCCACGAGTCGCAGGTCGTCGGTCGCGGCGATGAGGGCGCCGTCGCCGTCCGGCTCGGCCATGACGTCGGCGATCCGCAGCGCGCCGGCGAGAGTCTCGGCGTCCCGGGTGCGCACGAGCACGCGGGACGGGCCGTGCAGCGAGGCCATCGTGCCCTGCTTGACGAGGTGACCGTTGCTGATGATGACGACGTCATCGACGGTCTGCTCGACCTCCTGGAGCATGTGGCTCGAGATGAGGACCGTGCGCCCCTCGCTGCTCAGGTGGCGCAGGAAGCCGCGCAGCCAGCGGATGCCCTCGGGGTCGAGGCCGTTCGCCGGCTCGTCGAGGATCAGGACCTGCGGGTCGCCGAGCATCGCCGCGGCGAGACCGAGCCGCTGGCGCATGCCCATGGAGTAGCCCCCGGCGCGCTTGCGCGCGGCCGCGGGGATCCCGACCAGCTCGAGCATCTCGTCGACCCGGGTGTCCGGGATGCCGGCACTCGCGGCGAGGACGCGCAGGTGATTGCGGCCCGAGCGGCCCGGGTGGAAGTTCGTCGCTTCGAGGGCGGCGCCGACACGCGTGACCGGGACGTCGATCTCGCGGTAGCGCTGGCCACCGATGAGAGCCGTCCCGCTCGTTGCCCTGATCAGCCCCAGGAGCATGCGCAGCGTCGTCGTCTTGCCGGCGCCGTTCGGCCCGAGGAAGCCGGTGATCCGGCCGGGCTCCACGGTGAAGGAGAGGTCGTCCACGGCGGTGAACGATCCGAATTTCTTGGTCAAGTTGCGCACGTCGATCTGTGCGCCCGGTGCGGACATGGGTTCCCCTCGTTGCAGTGACACGCGATGCGGATGCGTGAGTGTGCAGATGCGTGTCCATCCTCGCAGCCGGTCGATGCCCGGTCGCAGCAAGGGGAGTGGCCGGCGCGGTGGCGCCTAGGATGGCTCGCACCATGACCGAATGGATCCTTGTCGCCCTGTCCGTCCTGCTGACCCTCGGGACGGCCCTCTTCGTCGCGGCCGAGTTCTCCCTCGTCGCGCTCGACCGCCCCACCGTGCAGCGGGCCGTGGACGGCGGCGACCGGCGTGCCACCGGCATCCTCACGTCACTGAAGCAACTGTCGACGCTGCTGTCCGCCAGCCAGGTCGGCATCACCGTCACGACGCTCGTGCTCGGCTTCATCGCCAACCCGTCCATCGGTGCGCTGCTGCGCGGCCCCCTCGAGGCGATGGGAGTGCCGGCGTCGGCGGTGGGCTCGGTGTCGGCCACGTTGGCCATGGTGATCGCGACCGGCTTCTCCATGATCGTCGGTGAGATGATCCCCAAGACGATCGCCGTGAGTGCACCGCTGGCGACGGCGAAGGTCGCGGGGCCGCCGGTGCGCTGGTTCGGAATCCTGACCAAACCCCTCATCGCGGTGCTCAACGGCTCGGCCAACTGGTTCCTCCGACGCGTCGGGGTCGAACCGGCCGAGGAGCTGTCCGCTGCGCGCAGCCCCCAGGAGCTGAAGTCCCTCGTCCGGTCCTCCGCCGAGGCCGGCACCCTCGACTCCGGCACCGCGCGCCTCGTCACCCGCTCCATCGGCTTCGGCGAGCAGACGGCCGAGGACGTCATGACGCCGCGCTCGCGGGCCTCGGCGATCGAGCGGACCGCGACGGCCGAGGACGTCGTCGCGCTCGCCCGGCTGACGGGTCACTCGCGCTTCCCCGTCATCGGTGACGACTGGGACGACATCGACGGCATCGTCCACGTCAAGAAGGCCATCGCCGTCCCGCACGACCGGCGTCCGGAGGTGCCGGTCTCGGCGCTCATGGTCCCGGCCGTCGTCGTCCCGGAGACGCTCCGGCTGGACCCGCTGCTCATACAGCTGCGGGACACCGGCCTGCAGCTGGCCGTGGTGGTCGACGAATACGGCGGCACGTCCGGCGTCGTCACGTTGGAGGACCTCGTCGAGGAGATCGTCGGCGACGTCAGCGACGAACACGACCGCGCCCAGACGACGGGGCGCCCCCTCGGCGACGGCGTCTGGACCGTCCCCGGCCTCTGGCGACCCGACGAGGTGCACGACCGCGTCGGCGCACGCGTCCCCGAGGGCGCCGCCTACGAGACCGTGGCCGGCTTCGTCATGTCGGAGCTCGGCCGGGTCCCGGCCGTCGGCGACGTCGTGGAGATCGAGGGCTGGACCATCACCGTGGCCGACATGGAGGGACTGCGCGTGGACCGGCTGCGTTTCGTTCCGCGTCCGACGGGCGAGGACGGCGATGCCGCCGACTCCGGCGCCACGGACGAGGGGAGCGGTCGATGAGCTTCTCCACCATCGTCATCACGGTCGTCCTGCTGTTGCTCAACGCCTTCTTCGTCGGGGCGGAGTTCGCGGCCATGGCCGCCCGCCGCAGCCAACTCGAGCCGCTGGCCGCCGACGGCAGCAAGCGCGCCCAGATCGCCATGGACGCGCTGTCCCGCACGGGCATCCTCCTCGCCACCTGCCAGCTCGGGATCACCGTGTGTTCGGTCCTGCTCGGTGCCATCTCCGAGTCGGCGCTGCACCACGCCCTCGAGCCGGTCGTGCAGCGCTTCGGCGTGCCCCACGCGCTGACCGACGGCACCGCGCTGACGTTGGCCATCCTCATCGTCGTCTACCTGCACGTCGTCATCGGCGAGATGATCCCCAAGAACCTCGCCATCGCCGGCCCGGAGCGGGCCGCCATGGCGCTCGTCCCACCGTTGGTCATGGTGAGTCGCCTCGTCGCCCCCGTCATCTGGGCCATGGACCACGTGTCGAAGGCGGTCGTGCGCGCCTTCGGGATCGAGCCCAAGGACGAGGTGGGCTCGGCCTTCACGGCCGAAGAGGTCGCCCACATCGTCAAGGAGTCGCACCAGCAGGGCCTCGTCGAGCAGGACCAGTACGGGCTGCTCGGCGCGGCGCTCGAGTTCAGCGACAAGGATGCGTCCGACGTGGGCATCCCGATCGACCGGCTCGTCACGGTGGCGGCGACGGCGACTCCGGAGGAGATCGAGCGACTCGTCGCCCGGCACGGCTTCTCGCGCTACCCGACGGTCGACAGCCACGGGGACCTCACCGGCTACCTGCACCTCAAGGACGTCCTCTACGCCGACGACGACGAGCGCGGCGAGCCGGTGCCGGCGAAGCGGGTGCGGCGGCTGGCCACGGTCCGGCGCGAGGACGAGGTCGAGTCGGTCCTGACCACGATGCAGAAGTCGGGCGCGCACCTGGCGCGGGTCATCGACGACGAGGGGACGATCGTCGGGGTCGTCTTCCTGGAGGACGTCATCGAGGAACTCGTCGGCGAGGTCACGGATGCGTCCAACCGCAAGGCGGACCACGGGGGTTAGGGCACGACAGGGGCACGGCTTCGCCGCGCGGTACCCCCGTCGGCGTCTCTCACTCCGTTCGAGGCGCCCGCGCGGTGCCCCCGTCGGCGTCTCTCACTCCGTTCGAGGCGCCCGCGCGGTGCCCCCGTCGGCGTCTCTCACTCCGTTCGAGGCGCCTGTTGCTTCTGCCGGGGGCACAGAAAACCCGCACGGCTTCGCCGCGCGGGTTTTTTCTGTGCCCCCGGCAGGATTCGAACCTGCGCTCCCGCCTCCGGAGGGCGGTGCTCTATCCCCTGAGCTACGGGGGCCTTTCGGCCGGTATTCCGGTGCCGGATGAGGGTAACAGCCTAGAGTGCCCCGCATGGAATCGGGTGCGGTGGGGGCGGAGCGCTGTCCGCTGGTCGTGATCTGTGACGACACACCGCAGATCCGCCGACTCATTCGGATCAACCTCGAACTCGACGGCTACGAGGTCGAGGAGGCTGCCGACGGTGAGGCGGCGATCGACCTTCTCGAGCGACTCGACGGCCTCGGCCGGCGCCCGGACCTCGTGCTGCTCGACGCCGCCATGGAGCCTCGCAACGGCTGGTGGTTGCTCTCCACGCTGCGCGCCGATCCCCGCTGGGCGTCCGTTCCCGTCGTCATGGTCACCGCGTCGGTCCAGGCCCACGACCGGGTCCAGGCGGAGGACGCCGGGGCGTCCGCCTTCCTCGCCAAGCCCTTCGACCCCGACGACCTGCTGGCTCTGGTCTCACAGTTCGCCGGCCGGGGCGGCCCGACGCCGGCGCACCCATAAACTGGCCCGTGTGACCCCCGAAGAACTCTCCGCTGCCATCCGTGCCGCCCTGCTCGCCGCTGTCGCCGCCGGCGACGTGACCGTCGAGGTCCCCGAGCAGGTCCGTGTCGAGCGCCCGCGCAACCGTGACCACGGGGACTGGTCCACCAACATCGCCCTGCAGCTGGCCAAGCCGGCCGGGATCTCGCCGCGCGACCTCGCCACGGTCCTCGCCCGCCACCTCGGTGAGGCGCCGGGGGTCGCGTCCGTCGACATCGCTGGCCCCGGCTTCCTCAACATCTCGCTCGACGCGGCGAGTGCCGGCGAGCTGGCCCGGAGCATCGTCGAGGCCGGTTCCGCCTACGGGCGCGGTGACGCCGAGGCCGGCAAGAAGATCAACCTCGAGTTCGTCTCGGCCAACCCGACCGGCCCGATCCACCTCGGTGGCACCCGCTGGGCCGCGGTCGGCGACGCACTGGCCCGAATCCTCTCCGCGGCCGGCGCCGACGTCACCCGGGAGTACTACTTCAACGACCACGGTGCGCAGATCGACCGCTTCTCCCGCTCGCTGCTCGCGGCGGCGAAGGGGGAGCCCGCGCCCGAGGACGGCTACGCCGGCGGGTACATCAACGACATCGCCAACGCGGTGCTCGCCAAGGAGCCCGACCTGCTCGCCCTGCCCGACGCGCAGGCGCAGGAGCGGTTCCGCGCGGTCGGCGTCGACCTGATGTTCTCTGAGATCAAGGCGTCCCTGCACGAGTTCGGCGTCGACTTCGACGTCTACTTCCACGAGAACGACCTGCACGAGTCCGGTGCCGTCGACCGGGCGGTCCAGCGGCTCAAGGACCTCGGCGTCATGTTCGAGCAGGACGGCGCCTGGTGGCTCCGGACGACGGACTTCGGCGACGACAAGGACCGCGTCGTCATCAAGTCGGACGGCGAGCCCGCCTACATCTCCGGCGACCTCGCCTACTACCTCGACAAGCGCGAGCGCGGCTTCGACCAGGCGATCATCATGCTCGGGGCGGACCACCACGGCTACGTCTCCCGGATGATGGCGATGTGTGCCGCCTTCGGCGACTCCCCGCACGAGAACCTTGAGATCCTCATCGGCCAGATGGTCAACCTCATCAGCGACGGCAAGCCCGTCCGGATGTCGAAGCGGGCCGGCACCGTCGTCGTGCTCGAGGATCTCGTCGAGGCCGTGGGCGTCGACGCCGCGCGGTATGCCCTGACCCGCTCGTCGACGGACAGCAACATCGACGTCGACCTCGACCTGCTCGCCAAGCGCACCAACGAGAACCCCGTGTTCTACGTCCAGTACGCCCACGCCCGCACGTGCAACGTCGCGCGCCTCGCGGCCGAGGACGGCGTCCACCGCGCGGACGGCTTCGACCCGAGCCAGCTCACCGACCCCACCGAGGCGGCCCTGTTGGCCATCCTCGGAGACTTCCCGCGCATCGTCGCCCAGGCCGCGCAGCTGCGTGAGCCACACCGGGTCGCGCGCTACCTCGAAGACCTCGCCGGTCGCTTCCACAAGTGGTACGACACCTGCCGCGTGCGTCCGATGACAGCCGACGAGGAGATCACCGACCTGCACCGCACGCGGCTGTGGCTCAACGACGCCACCCGCCAGGTGCTGGCCACCGGGCTCGACCTCGTCGGGGTCTCCGCCCCGGAACGCATGTGAGAGAGGCGATCTGAGTGCGCGCACACGAAGCAGGAGCCCTGCACGCCGAGGGCTATGGCGGGCCGCCGCAGTGGCTGCCCCACCCGACCGACGTCATGGAGCTGCTCGAGCCGTTGTGGGCCGAGACCGTCACCCGCGACGACCAGGGTCGCCTGACCGTCGGCGGCGTCGACGTCGTCTCCCTCGCGCAGGAGTTCGGCACGGCGGCCTACGTCGTCGACGAGCAGGACTTCCGGACCCGTGCCCGCGCCTTCCGCGACGACTTCTCCGCCCCCTTCGTCCCGATCTGTGGCGGCGCCGACGTCTACTACGCGGGCAAGGCGTTCCTCTGCACGGCCGTGGCGAAGTGGGTCCTCGAGGAGGGCCTCTGCCTCGACGTCTGCACCGGCGGTGAGCTCGCCGTCGCGCAACGCGCCGGGTTCCCGGGGGAACGGATCGCCCTGCACGGCAACAACAAGAGCGTGGCCGAGCTGCGGACCGCGCTGGAGTACGGCGTCGGACGCATCGTCGTGGACTCGTTCGACGAGATCGACCGGATCGCCGCTCTCGCCGCCGAGCTGGGCGTCCGGGCGCCGGTGATGGTCCGCGTCACCGTCGGCGTCGAGGCCCACACCCACGAGTTCATCGCCACCGCGCACGAGGACCAGAAGTTCGGCTTCAGCCTCGTCGGGGGAGCCGCGGACGAGGCCGTGGATCGGATCGTCGCCCACGCCGACCACCTCGACCTTCGCGGGCTGCACAGCCACATCGGCTCGCAGATCTTCGACGTCGGCGGCTTCGAGATCTCCGCCCGCCGCCTCATCGCCTTGCATGTCCGGATCGCCGAGCGCCACGGACTGCACCTGCCCGAGATGGACCTCGGCGGCGGCTACGGCATCGCCTACACGTCCCAGCACGACCCGATGACCCCCGCCGACCTCGGCGCCCAGATGGCCGACCTCGTGGGGCGGGAAATGCGTGCCGCAGGCGACGTGCCGGCGCCACGGATCTCGATCGAGCCCGGTCGCGCCATCGTCGGACCCAGCACCTTCACGCTGTACGAGGTCGGCACGGTCAAGGACGTCGAGGTCGACCGGGGGTCCCTGCGGACCTACGTCTCCGTGGACGGCGGGATGAGCGACAACATCCGCACCGCCCTCTACGACGCCGACTACTCGTGCACCCTCGCGAGTCGGTCGTCGGATGCCGGGCCGCGGCTGTCCCGTGTCGTGGGGCGCCACTGCGAGAGCGGCGACATCGTCGTCATGGACGAGTTCCTGCCCGCGGACATCGCCCCCGGCGACCTCATCGCCGTCCCGGGCACCGGCGCGTACTGCCGCAGCCTCGCGAGCCAGTACAACCACACGCCCCGCCCGCCGGTGATCGCTGTGCGAGACGGTCGCGCACGGGTCATCGTCCGTCGGGAGACCATGGACGACCTCCTCGCCCTCGACATGGGCGAGTAGTGGCAGCACCGACAAGGAGACACGAGCACTGATGGAGAGCGACAAGAGGCCGCCGTTGCGCGTTGCCCTGCTCGGAGCCGGCGTGGTGGGTTCCTCGGTGGCGGCGATGCTGACGAAGCACGCCGACGACTTCGCCGCACGCGTCGGTGTGCCCCTGGAGATCGTGGGGATCGCCGTGCGCCGGCCCGGCCGGGACCGCTCGAACACGGGCGTCGACCCCGAGCTGTTCACGACGGATGCCGAGGAACTCGTCACCCGCGCCGACATCGTCATCGAGGTCATCGGCGGCATCGAGCCCGCGCGCTCGCTGATCCTGCGCGCCATGGAGCACGGCGCCTCCGTCGTCACCGCCAACAAGGCGCTGCTCGCCGAGGACGGCCCGACCCTCTACAACGCGGCCGACCGCTACGGCGTCGACCTCTACTACGAGGCGGCCGTTGCGGGCGCCATCCCGATCCTGCGCCCGATCCGCGAGTCCCTCGCCGGCGACGACATCCGCAAGGTGCTCGGCATCGTCAACGGCACGACCAACTTCGTCCTCGACAAGATGGACACGACCGGGGCCGGCTTCCAGGAGACGGTCGAGCAGGCCCAGGCGCTCGGCTACGCCGAGGCCGACCCGACGGCGGACGTCGAGGGCTTCGACGCCGCGGCCAAGGCCGCGATCCTCGCCTCGCTCGCCTTCCACACCCGGGTCTCCAGCGACATGGTCTTCCGTGAGGGGATCACCGACATCACCGCCGCGGACATCCAGGCCGCGAAGGAGATGGACTCGGTCGTCAAGCTCCTCGCCATCTGCGAGCGCACCGGCGCGGACCACCCGTCCGGGGACGGCGTCACCGTCCGGGTGCACCCGGCGATGATCCCGCGCTCCCACCCGCTGGCCTCCGTACGCGGCGCCTACAACGCCGTCTTCGTCGAGGCCACCGGCGCCGGCGACCTCATGTTCTACGGGCAGGGGGCCGGGGGCGACCCCACCGCCTCCGCCGTGCTCGGCGACGTCGTGGCCGTCGCGCGTCACCGCGTCGCCGGTGGGCGCGGACCGGGGGAGTCCGCCTACGCCGACCTCGCCGTCCACGACATGGGCAAGGCCCTGACGAGGTACCACATCAGCCTCGACGTGGCCGACCGTCCGGGTGTCCTCGCCGAGGTCGCCACCATCTTCGCCGGGCACGAGGTCTCGATCGAGACCGTGCGGCAGCAGGTCATCGCGTCGGAGGACGGGACGCCGCAGCGGGCCGTGCTCATCGTCGTCACCCATGCGGCGCCCGAGGCGGCGCTCGCCGCGACCGTCGAGACGCTCGCCGGGTTGGCGACCGTCAACGAGGTCACATCCGTCATGCGTGTGGAAGGGGTCTGACCGTGGCTCATCAGTGGCGCGGCGTCATCAACGAATATGCGGACCGGCTGCCGTCCCTGGCAGGGGCTCCCGTCGTGACCCTGCACGAGGGCGGCACGCCGCTCATCGAGGCGGCTCACCTCAGTGAGCTCGTCGGTGCGCGGGTGTTCATCAAGTACGAGGGGCTCAACCCGACCGGATCCTTCAAGGACCGCGGGATGACCGCAGCCATCACCGCCGCCGCCGCCAAGGGGGCGAAGGCGGTCATCTGCGCCAGCACCGGCAACACCAGTGCGTCCGCGGCCGCCTACGCGACGAAGGCGGGGATGGCGTGTGCCGTCCTCGTGCCGGACGGCAAGATCGCCATGGGCAAGCTGTCCCAGGCCATCGCTCACGGGGCGACCCTGCTGCAGGTGGAGGGCAACTTCGACGACTGCCTCACCCTGGCCCGCAAGCTGGCGGAGGCCTACCCGGTCGAGCTCGTGAACTCGGTCAACCCGGCGCGGATCGAGGGCCAGAAGACGGCCTCCTTCGAGGTCGTCGACGCTCTCGGTGACGCCCCGGACATCCACTGCCTGCCGGTCGGCAACGCCGGCAACATCACGGCGTACTGGCGGGGCTATCGGGAGTACCTCGACACCGCGGAGGTCCCCGGACCGGCCACGCACCTGCCGCAGATGTGGGGCTTCCAGGCGGCGGGCTCCGCGCCCATCGTCAAGGGGCATCCGATCGACGAACCCGACACGATCGCCACGGCGATCCGGATCGGCAACCCCGCGTCGTGGCAGCAGGCGATCGCCGCTCGTGACGAGTCGGGCGGCCGGATCGAGGCGGTGACCGACGAGGAGATCCTCGCCGCGCACCGCCTGCTGTCGTCGACGGAGGGCATCTTCGTCGAGCCGGCGTCGGCCGCGAGCGTCGCGGGTCTGCTCAAGGTGCACGCGGCGGGCGAGGTGCCCGCCGGCGCCACGATCGTGTGCACCGTCACGGGCCACGGACTGAAGGACCCGCAGTGGGCCCTCCGCAACGCCGACGGCTCCGACGTCACGCCGACCCGGGTGCCGGTGGACGCGGTCACCGCGGCCGTCGCGCTCGGCCTGCAGGACTGATGGCGGCGCTGCGCCCCGGGACCGCGGTGCGGGTCCGGGTGCCCGCGAGCAGCGCCAACCTCGGCCCCGGCTTCGACTCCATCGGCCTTGCCCTCGGCGTCTGGGACGAGTGCGTCGCCGAGGTCCTCGAGGCGCCCGGTCTGATCATCGAAGCCCGGGGCGAGGGGGCGGAGGAGGTGCCGCGCGACGAGCGTCACCTCGTGCACCGCGCGATGGTGCGGGCCTGGGAACGAGTCGGTTCGCAGGTCCCCGCCGGCCTGCGCCTGACGTGCACCAACGCCGTCCCGCACGGCCGCGGCATGGGCTCGTCCGCCACGGCCATCGTCACGGGCATCACGGCGGCACTCGCGCTGACGGATCTCGCCGAAGGGGGCAACGGCACGCCGGACCTCGACGTCGTCAACGACCTCGCGAGCGAGCTCGAGGGGCACCCCGACAACGCCTCGGCCAGCGTCCACGGTGGCCTGACCATCTCGTGGAGCGAGTCGCCGGGCCGGACCAGCACGGCCAAGCCGCAGCTGCACCCCGACATCCGGGTCGTCGTCTTCGTGCCTCAGGTGCAGTTGTCGACGGCCACGGCGCGGGCCGTCCTGCCGCAGGCGGTGACACTCGCCGATGCCGCGAGCAACACGGCGCGCGGGGCGCTGCTGACCCACGCCCTGACGGCCGCGCCCGAGCTGCTCGTCCCCGCCACGCGCGACTGGCTCCACCAGGAGCCGCGTCGCGCGAGCTATCCGGACTCCATGGAGCTCGTCGACGCGCTGCGCGCGGCCGGTCACGCGGCGACGATCTCCGGAGCCGGGCCGTCCGTGCTCGCCCTGACGACTCGCGACGCCGTGGCGAGTGTCATCCCCTTCGCCGGGGCGACCTGGCGGGCGCTGACCCCGGAGGTCCCGACCGTGGGCGCGACCGTCGAGATCGTGGCCGACGCGCGCTGAGTCGCAGGCCGGGGGCGGTGCCGTGGGTGATACATTGGGCATGCTCCCACCGACCGGCGGTCCTTGATCGTGGTCGGCGTTCGGGGAGCGACTTCCACTGAGTTGGCACCCACGTCCGTCGGACGTGTGGCCGAGTGCTCCCGTGGATTCCCCGTGGTCATCTGATTGACCACCCACCGCGGCCCGTCCTCTTCACGGAGCGGGCCCATGTACGAGGGGAAGGATCCTTCGTGACAGACACCACCGCCGACACCGCGGCACCCCGCCGCGCCGGCTCCCTGAGCACCATGCGCGTCGCGCAGCTCCAGGACCTGGCCGCGAGCATGGGCATCAGCGGCACGGCCAAGATGCGCAAGAACGACCTCCTCGAGGTGATCAAGGCGCAGCAGTCCGGACGTCCCGCGGGCACGACCGTCGAGTCCCCGCGCACGGCGCCGGCCAAGGAACGGACCCCGCGCACCGCGCCGGCGAAGGACCAGCCTGAGCCGTCGACCGCGCAGTCGTCGACCGCACAGGTGGCGACCACGCAGTCGTCGACCACGCAGTCGCCGAACGATCAGCGCCCCGCATCCGAGGACTCCCAGCAGACCGCTGCTCCGCAGGAGCGCCCGCAGGGACGCCGAAGCCGTCGCGCCAGCGCCCCCCAGGGCGGCGAGCGCCAGCAGCCGGCCGCTCAGCCGGATCAGGCCCCCGCGGCGGAGCCCGTCGCGGACGGCGATTCCGAGGACCGCGGTCCCCGCACCCGCCGCGACCGTCAGCAGGGTGACCGTCAGCAGGGCGACCGCCAGCAGGGCGAGCGCCAGCAGGGCGAGCGCCAGCAGGGCGAGCGCCAGCAGGGCGAGCGCCAGCAGGGCGAGCGCCAGCAGGATGGCTACGACGACGACGGCGAGGGCCGCGGCGGTCGACGCCGCAACCGGAGCCGGAACCGCAGCCGCGACAAGCGTCGTGGCCGAGAGGGCGGCCCGGCCGGCGGCGAGTTCGAGAGCGAGCCGCAGCTCCTCGACGACGACGTCCTCGTGCCGGTCGCCGGCATCGTCGACGTCCTCGACAGCTACGCCTTCGTCCGCACCTCCGGCTACCTCGCCGGCCCCGGCGACGTCTACGTCCCCATGGGCATGGTCAAGCGCAACGGCCTGCGCAAGGGTGACGCCGTCACCGGCCAGGTCAAGGCGACCGTCGAGGGCGACGACACCGGCAAGCAGTCCGTCGGTGGCAAGGACGGCCGCCAGAAGTTCAACCCGCTCGTGCGGCTCGACTCGATCAACGGCATGTCGGTCGACGACGCGCGCAAGCGGCCCGACTTCGGCAAGCTCACGCCGCTCTACCCGCAGGAGCGGCTGCGGCTCGAGACCGAGCCCAACGTCCTGACGACGCGCATCATCGACCTCGTCGCCCCCATCGGCAAGGGCCAGCGCGGCCTCATCGTGGCCCCGGCGAAGGCTGGCAAGACGATGATCATGCAGATGCTGGCGAACGCCATCACGACGAACAACCCGGAGTGCCACCTCATGGTCGTCCTCGTGGACGAGCGTCCCGAGGAGGTCACCGACATGTCGCGCGCCGTCAAGGGCGAGGTCATCTCCTCGACCTTCGACCGGCCGGCCGAGGACCACACGACCGTGGCCGAACTGGCGATCGAGCGCGCGAAGCGACTCGTCGAGATGGGCCACGACGTCGTCGTGCTGCTCGACTCGATCACCAAGCTGGGCCGGGCCTACAACCTGTCCGCACCCGCGAGCGGCCGCATCCTCTCCGGTGGTGTCGACAGCGCGGCCCTCTACCCGCCGAAGAAGTTCTTCGGTGCCGCCCGCAACATCGAGCACGGCGGCTCCCTGACGATCCTCGCCACGGCCCTGGTCGAGACCGGGTCCCGCATGGACGAGGTGATCTTCGAGGAGTTCAAGGGCACCGGCAACATGGAACTGCGCCTCTCGCGCGAGCTCGCGAACCGCCGGATCTTCCCTGCCGTCGACATCAACGCGTCGGGCACGCGGCGTGAGGAGATCCTCCTCGGCGCCGACGAGCTCAAGATCATGTGGAAGCTGCGTCGGGTGCTGTCGGCCCTCGACCCGCAGCAGGGCATCGAGCTCCTGCTCGACCGCCTCCGCAAGTCGAAGAGCAACGCCGAGTTCCTCATGCAGGTCCAGCACACGAGCTCCACGCGCCTCGACGCCGAGGACGACAAGAGCTGATCAGGCGTCCTCCGCAGCAGCGGGCCTGACCACGCCTTCGGGCGGCGGTCAGGCCCGCTGCTGCGTGTCGCCCCGATCGATGCTGACCCGCAGCTGCGGGTAGGCGTGCTCGGTGAACCCGAGACGTTCGTAGATCGGCCGGCCCGCCTCGGTGGCGAAGAGCTCGACGACCTCGGCGGCGGTCTCCTCGCGGAACCACGCCATGACCTGCTCGACGCACTGCTCGCTCAAGCCGATCCGGCGG
This sequence comes from Janibacter zhaoxuefangae, assembly GCF_050271985.1. Lineage (GTDB taxonomy): Bacteria > Actinomycetota > Actinomycetes > Actinomycetales > Dermatophilaceae. Next base: position 717,785 of record NZ_CP189849.1, read on the forward strand.
TGACCGGGGAAGGTCGCGACGTTGGAGATGAGGCCTGCGGTGCCGGTCGGGTTGCGGGGGGAGGGCGTACGTCGGATGACCTGACCCATGACCGAGGCGACGACGGCACCGTTGACCTCGGCGACGGTGACGTTGACGTCGGACTCGGCCAGGCGCAGTTGCCACCAGCGAGCGGCGTTCTCCTGCCATTCGCGCTGGGCGAGGAGGTCGGAGGAGGTCCCCATGGCCTCGTACATCAGGGCCCGCAGGTTGACGAGGGTCGCGATGTCGTGGGCGACCGCCCGCCGGATGACCGGCCCCTGCGGTTCGTTGGTCGCGGGCGCACCGCCGTTCGCTTGCGCTCGACCCGAACTCCGATCGGGACGGCGGTCGCGGCGGTGGGGGAGGCGGGCCATGCGGCCATGATGCCGCAGGCCCGGTCGGGAATGCCGGGGTGGGGGGCCGACGTTTTGGGAAGAGCGTGCCGGATCTGGCACACTTTCTTGTTGGCCCGGTTCACGGTCAGCGGCGCAGGAGCCGCAGCGCCGTCCTCGTGACGTCGTCGCACCGACCCGGTCCCACCGACGCAAGGAGCACCTCGTGCAGAAGGACATCCACCCCACCTACGTGGAGACCACGGTCACGTGTACCTGTGGCAACACGTTCACCACGCGCAGCACCGCCGCGTCCGGCACCATCAACGCCGACGTGTGCAGCAACTGCCACCCGTTCTACACGGGCAAGCAGAAGATTCTCGACACGGGTGGCCGCGTCGCTCGCTTCGAGGCCCGCTACGGCAAGAAGGCCGCCAAGTAGCACCGCCTCCGCCGGCCCCGTGACCACTCGGTCACGGGGCCGGTGTCGTTGCCGGGGACGGTTTGCCCCCACGGCGACCCGAGCCGACAGACCCCGACGATCCCGAGGAGCCGCAGTGCTGGAGTCCGCAGAGGCGCTCGCCGCCGAGCATGCCGAGATCGAGGCGGCCATGGGCGATCCCGAGATCGCGGGCGACCCCGACCGCTTGCGTGTGCTCAACAAGCGCTACGCCATGCTGGCCCCGACGGTGTCGGCCTACCGGGACTGGGTGGCCGCGCAGGCCGACCTCGGGGCCGCGCGTGAGCTCGCCGCGGAGGACCCGTCCTTCGCTGAGGAGGTGCCCGCCCTCACCGAACGGGTCGAGGAGACGGAGGCGCGGTTGCGTCGCCTCCTCGTGCCCCGCGACCCCGACGACGACCGGGACATCATCCTGGAGGTCAAGGCGGGGGAGGGCGGCGAGGAGTCGGCCCTCTTCGCCGGCGACCTGCTGCGCATGTACCTGCGGCACGCCGAACGGCGCGGCTGGGCCACCGAGGTCCTCGACGCCACCGAGTCGGACCTCGGGGGCTACAAGGACGTCCGCGTGGCCGTCAAGGCGCGCGGCGTGACCGAGCCGGGCGATGCGCCGTGGGCGCGCCTGAAGTACGAGGGCGGTGTGCACCGCGTCCAGCGCGTTCCCGTCACCGAGAGCCAGGGCCGCATCCACACCAGCGCGGCCGGCGTCTGGGTCATGCCGGAGGCCGAGGAGGTCGACGTGAGCATCGACCCCAATGACCTGCGGATCGACGTCTACCGCAGTTCCGGCCCGGGCGGGCAGTCCGTCAACACGACCGACTCGGCGGTCCGGATCACCCACGTGCCCACGGGGCTGGTCGTGTCCTGCCAGAACGAGAAGTCGCAACTGCAGAACCGCGAGTCCGCCATGCGCGTCCTGCGTGCCCGCCTGCACCAGATGCGGGTCGACGAGGCCAACGCGGCGGCGGCCGATGCGCGCGCCTCGCAGGTGCGCACGGTGGACCGCAGCGAGCGCATCCGCACGTACAACTTCCCGGAGAACCGGATCAGCGACCACCGCACCGGCTACAAGTCCTACAACCTCGACGTCGTCCTCGACGGCGACCTCGACGCGATCATCCAGTCCGCCGTCGACGCCGATGAGGCGGCGCGGCTCGCGGCCATGGTGCAGGACTGACGTGGTGCCGCAGCAGACGCCCGAGACGATGAAGGCGGCCGTCCGCGCCGCCACCGCCCGGCTGGCCGAGGCGGGCGTCGCCTCCCCGGACGTCGACGCCGTGGTCCTCGCGGCCCACGCGGGCGGCACGAGCGTGAGCGACGTCCGCGCCGCCATGATTCTCGGCGGCCCGGCCCCCGAGGGCCTGGAGGCCCTCGTCGGCCAGCGGGCCCAGCGGGTGCCGCTCCAGCACCTCACCGGGCGGGCCCCCTTCCGCCACCTCGAGCTCGAGGTCGGGCCGGGCGTCTTCGTCCCGCGGCCCGAGACCGAGGACGTGGCGGGGTTCGCCATCGACGCGGCTCGCGCGGCACGGGAGAGCTCGGGCAGGGAGCCCGTCGTCGTCGACCTGTGCACCGGCTCCGGCGCCATCGCCCTGGCGATCGCCGACGAACTGCCCGGCGCGGTCGTGCACGCCGTCGAGCTCAGCCCGCTGGCGCACGCGTGGGCGGAACGCAACGTCGCGGCGACCGGCCTCCCGGTGACGCTCGAGATCGGTGACGCGACCACCGCCTTCGGCGACCTCGAGGGACTCGTCGACGTCGTCGTGAGCAACCCTCCCTACATCCCCACCGATCAGGTTCCCGTCGATCCGGAGGTGCGCGACCACGATCCGGAGATCGCGCTCTACGGCGGTTCGGTCGACGGGCTGGCCATCCCGGTGGCGGTGGCTGCACGCGCGGCGGAGCTGCTGCGTCCCGGCGGCGTGCTCGTCATGGAGCATGCCGACGTCCAGGGGGTGTCCCTGCCGGCGGCGCTGCGGCGCAGCGGATCGTGGCGCGACGTCGAGGACCGCACCGACGCGACTGGTCGGCCGCGGGCCTGCGTGGCCGTGCGCGTCTGAGACACGCGCACGAGAGACTCAGCACGACAAGCCTCACCACGACAAGCCACCAGGGCAGCTGTCACCTGCAACTGCCCGGACGCAACGAAGGGGACCGCCATGGGCGGTCCCCTTCGTGCTCATTGGGCGGGCTGGCCGCCCACCTGACTCGACAGATGTCGGGTCAGAGGATGTACATCAGCAGGACGATGATCAACAGCACACCGACGATCGTCCAGATGAGTCCAGAACCACGCATGGGGGAGCTCCTCTCTTCGTGGGGCCGATGTGGCCCTCATCGGGTCAACCTACCGTCCGGTTCGGGGTGGGCGGGGGATTGCGCACCGCGGCGCGCCGGTGCCCCGTCGGGGGGAGCAGGATCGGCCGCCCGGGCGACCCCATAGGCTGACCCCATGAGCTCCGTCGTCGACTGCACCACGCCGGAGGCTCGCGAGCAGGGCTTGCCCCAGGTGGTGGACGCCGTGCGTGCGGGTCACGTCGTCGTCATGCCCACCGACACCGTCTACGGGGTCGGCTGCGACGCCTTCAACGCGGCGGCCGTCGCGAAGGTGCTCGATGCCAAGGGGCGCGGCAGGGAGATGCCGCCCCCGGTGCTCGTGCCCACACCGCGCACGGTCGACGGACTCGCCACGGACGTCCCGCGCTATGCCCGGGACCTCATCCGCGCCTTCTGGCCCGGCCCGTTGACGCTCGTCCTGCGCGCTCAGCCGTCGCTCGTCTGGGACCTCGGAGAGACCGCCGGCACGGTGGCCCTGCGGATGCCCGACGACGACGTCGCCCTGACGATCCTCGCGGAGATCGGCCCGATGGCCGTCACGAGCGCCAACCGCACGGGTGAGCCCGCGGCCACGTCGGTGCTGGACGCGGCAACCCAGCTGGGGTCGGCCGTGACGGTCTATGCCGACGGCGGGCCGCGGGAGGGGCGCACCGCCTCGACCATCATCGACTGCACCGGTGACTCGCCGGTCGTGCTGCGCGAAGGGGCCTTGAGCGAGGCCGACCTCGCGCCGGTGCTCGAGGCGAGCCTCGGTCTCGCCGTGGCCGATGCCGACGGCCCGACCGCCGGCGACGACCAGACCGAGGCCGACAGCTCCGTGGCGCAGGACAACCCCGACCTGGCGCCGATCGAGCACCCGGACGTTCCCGACGACGGTTGGGTCGACGACCCGAGCGCCCCCGCGCCGGGGGAGGACCCCCTGTCGTACGACGCACCGTCGGAGGCGCCTGCCCCCGATGGCCCCGATGCCCCCGATGCCACAGCCCCTTCCCGCGACCCCGCCGCACCGACCCACCCGGAGGACACCCATGAGCAGTGACCGTTTCTACGGCTCCGACTTCGCCGCGCTCGAGGAGTTCGACCCCGACGTCTCCGGGGTGCTCCTCTCCGAGCTCGACCGCATCCGCAGCGGCCTGCAGCTGATCGCGAGCGAGAACCTCTCGTCCCCGCGCGTGCTCACCGCACTGGGCTCCACGTTGTCCAACAAGTACGCCGAGGGCTACCCGGGCCGCCGCTACTACGGCGGGTGCGCCGAGGTCGACAAGGTCGAGCAGCTGGCCATCGACAGGGCCAAGGCCCTCTTCGGTGCCGACCACGCGAACGTCCAGCCGCACTCCGGCGCGAGCGCCAACCAGGCGGTCTACGGCGCCTTCATGAACCCGGGCGACACGATCCTCGCGATGTCCCTGCCGCACGGTGGACACCTCACCCACGGCACGAAGGTGTCCTTCTCCGGCAAGTGGTTCAACGCCGTCCACTACGGCGTCGACAAGGAGACCGAGGACATCGACTACGCGCAGGTCGAGGCGCTCGCGAAGGAGCACCGGCCCAAGGTCATCCTCGCCGGCGGTTCGGCGATCCCGCGCCTCATCGACTTCGAGTTCTTCCGTCGCGTCGCGGACGAGATCGGCGCCATCTTCTGGGTCGACGCGGCCCACTTCATCGGGCTCGTCGCCGGCAAGGCGATCCCCAGCCCGGTCCCCTACGCGGACGTGGTGACCTTCACGACGCACAAGGTCCTGCGCGGTCCCCGCTCGGGTGCGCTCGTCTGCAAGGAGGAGCACGCGAAGGCGCTCGACAAGGCCGTCTTCCCGATGATGCAAGGCGGCCCGCAGATGCACACCATCGCGGCGAAGGCGGTCAACTTCAAGGAGTGCGCGACCCCCGAGTACGCCCAGTACGCCACCGACGTCATCGCCAACTCCAAGGTCCTCGCCCAGGCGTTGCTGGAGAAGGGGATCCGGCCCACCACGGGCGGCACGGACACGCACCTGTCCCTCCTCGACCTGCAGGGCGTCGGCGTCACCGGCGTCGACGCGGAGGCCCGCGCGGACGCCGCCGGCATCGTCCTCAACAAGAACGCGATCCCCTTCGACCCGCAGAAGCCGAACGTGGCATCGGGCATTCGCGTCGGGACGCCGTGCGTCACCACGCAGGGGATGGGCACGGAGCAGATGACGGTCATCGCCGACCTCATCCACCGCGCCGTCACCGAGGGCGACGCCGACCCCGAGCACGCGGTCAGCCGCGAGGTCCGGGCGACGGTCACCGAGCTCGTCACGCAGTTCCCGGCCTACCCGCGCTGACGCGCGCCGTCCCCCACCGCCGAGCCGAGGAGCCGCGTGCGCGAGTACCTGTTCGTCCTCCTCGTGGCGATGGCGACGACCTTCGTGTCGGTGCCCGCCATCAGGGCACTGGCGATGCGGTTGGGCGCCTTCACCCAGGTGCGGGAGCGGGATGTGCACGTCGTCCCCATCCCGCGACTGGGCGGGGTGGCGATCTTCCTCGGCTTCGCCGCGGCGACCCTCGCGGCGAGCCGGCTGCCCTTCCTCAAGCAGGTCTTCGTCTCGGACGAACTGCTCGGGGTGCTGGGCGGCGCCGCCCTGGTGTGTCTCGTCGGGGCTCTCGACGACGTCCATGAACTCGACCCCCTGACCAAACTCGCCGGTCAGCTGGTCGCGGCGTCGCTCATGGCCTTCAGTGGCGTGCAGTTCTTCTCGCTGCCGTTGGGGACGACCACCGTGCTCCCGGCGCCGATCCTCGTGCTGCTGACGATCTTCGTCGTCATCCTCTGCATCAACGCGGTGAACTTCATCGACGGGCTCGACGGTCTCGCCGCCGGCGTCGTGGGGATCGCCGCCGGCGCCTTCTTCATCTACAGCTACGTCATCTCCGACAGCTACAACCCGCCGAACGTCTTCTCGTCGTCGACGTTCATCTCGGCGGCCCTCGTCGGCTGCTGCCTGGGCTTCCTGCCGCACAACTTCTATCCGGCCCGCCTCTTCATGGGGGACAGCGGCGCCCTGCTGCTCGGGCTCCTGCTGGCCGCGGCGACGATCTCGACGACGGGCACGATCAATCCCGACGACGTCAGCGCCAACGCCGTCGCCGCGACGGTGCTGCCGCTCATCGTCCCGATCGCGATCATGGTGCTGCCGCTGACGGACGTGCTGCTCGCCGTCGTGCGGCGACTGCGCGCAGGCCAGGCACCGTGGCAGGCAGACAGCCACCACCTCCACCACCGCATGCTCCGGATCGGGCACGGGCACCGTCGCGCCGTCCTCCTGCTGTGGCTGTGGGCGGCCGTCGTGGCGCTGGGGTCGGTGAGTTTCGTCGTCCTGCCCGGCACCGTGGCAGCGATCTCGCTCGTCCTCGTCCTCGCCCTCACGGTCGCGCTCACCATGTGGCTGCCGCGCCTCTCCCTGCCGGGCCATCGGCCCAAACGCATCGACCATCAGTCCCGGGTGGACGCCGGCTGAGCAGCCAGCTGGAGGGGGTCGGCGTTGTGCCCGCCGCACGCTTGTGATAACTTTCACAAGCGCGATGCGAGTCATCCGCAGACCCCCTGACACCTCGTCGAAGAGATGCCACCGTGAGCCCAGCAGCAGCCCGCAGCACGCCCTTCATGGGCATGCTCCGAGGCGTCGTCGCCGCGGGCCTCGTCGGCTCCATCGTCATCGCCGTCATCGGCTGGATGACCCGTGACGAGAAGGGGGGCTGGAGCGCCCTGACGGGCGCCGCCCTCGCCTTCGCCGTCATCCTCGCCGGCCTGCTCGCCGTGCGGCTCGTCCTCAGCGGCGACGCCGGCGCCTCGATCGCCGGCGCCCTGGTCGTCTATCTCGGACAACTCATCCTGCTGGTGGCGGCCGTCCTCGTGCTGCGCGAGGCCGCCTGGCTGGACGGAAGGGCCTTCGCCGCGGGCGCCATTGCCGAGACGGTCCTGCTCCAGGTGGGACAGATCGGCGGCTACCTTCGGGCCCGACACGAGCTCTACCCGCGGCAGGGGGTGGAGTCGTGAGTGACGACCAGGACGTGCCGCAGACGCCCCGCGACGCCTACCGCGACGCGCCGCCGCGCCACCCCGAGCCCACCGGCCGCTGGAGCAGCGAGACCGAGGGGCCGAGCGCGACCGCGCGCGCCGACAACATGGGTTCGACCGTGCTCGCCTACCTGATCACCGGACCGTTCCTCTTCGGGGGACTCGGCTACGGGCTCGATCGCTGGCTGGGGACGACCTGGCTCGTGGCGGTCGGCATCCTCGTGGGGATGGCCCTGTCGCTGTACACGATCTGGCTCCGGTACGGTACGTCATGACACCCGACCTGCGAGGCCGCGAGATGCCGCCATCGACGAGTGCCACCACCCTGAACGAGGAGAACCCGTGATCCTGACTGCGCTTGCTGCAGGCAACGCCTCAGCTCTCGCCGCCGAGGGCGAGGAGGGCTTTCACACGCCCACGCCCGACATCTTCTGGCTGCCGCTCTTCGGTCCCGAGGGCTGGGAGTTCACGGAGCAGATGTTCTGGGGTGGCGTTTCCGTCCTCCTCCTGTCGGTCGTCATGGTCGCCCTGAGCCGCAACGCGTCGGTCGTCCCGTCCAAGGGCCAGTGGATGCTCGAGGGCTTCTACAACTTCACGCGCAACGGCATCGCTCGCGACATGATCGGCACGCGCGACTTCCTGCGCTTCGTGCCCCTGCTCTTCACCTTGTTCTCGATCATCATCGTCAACAACCTCTTCGGCATCATCCCGCCCGTGATGAACCCGACGATGGGCCGGATCGGCTTCCCGATCGCCCTGACGCTCGTGGTCTACGTGGTCTACCACTACATCGGGATCAAGAAGCAGGGCCTCGGCGGCTACTTCAAGGGCCTCGTCCCCGCCGGTCTGCCCGGCTGGATCAAGCCCGCGATCTTCGTCCTCGAGCTCATCACCTTCTTCATCACCCGCCCGCTGACACTGGCCCTGCGACTCTTCGGCAACATGTTCGCCGGCCACATGCTCATCGTGCTGTTCATCAGCGCGGGCGCCTACTTCCTCATGGACGGTGGCGCGCTGCTCAAGGTGCTGTCGGTCCCGACCTTCGCCATGGCCGCGATCATGATGGGCTTCGAGGCCCTGGTCCAGGTCCTGCAGGCCTACGTCTTCACCCTGCTGGCGGCGAGCTACATCGCCGGCGCCCTCGCCGACGAGCACTGAGCCTCCGGGCTCGGCGCCTCGGCCCCCGAGTTGCACCACCCACAACTGAATACACACCAACCCAAGACTTCCCGGCGGCACGCTGCCGCCGCGGATCACCCAAAGAACACGAAAGAGGAATCATCGTGGAAGGCAACCTCTCGCTCGTCGGTTACGGCCTCGCGACCATCGGCCCGGCCATCGCCGTGGGTCTGATCTTCGCCGCCTACATCAACGGTGTCGCCCGCCAGCCGGAGGCCCGTAACCTCCTGCAGCCGATCGCCATCCTTGGCTTCGCTCTCGCCGAGGCGCTCGCGATCTTCGGCCTGGTGCTCTACTTCGTTCCCGGCGCCTGATCCACCCGCCGTTCCCACGGCACACCATCTGATCCGGCACTAGGTCCAAGGAGTACCCGTGCACATCACCGCCACCGCCACGTCGGTCGTCGGTCTCGCGACCGCCGAGGGCGCGAAGATGCCGCTGCTTCCGCACATCCCTGAGCTCATCTTCGGGCTCATCATGTTCGGCATCCTCTTCTTCGTCGTCTCCAAGAAGGTCGTTCCCAACCTCGAGAAGGCGTACGACGAGCGTCGTGCGGCCATCGAGGGCGGCATGGAGCAGGCCGAGCAGGCCCAGGCCGAGGCCGAGGCCGCCAAGCAGCAGTACGAGGCGCAGCTCACGGAGGCGCGCACCGAAGCCGCGCGCATCCGCGAGGACGCACGGGCCCAGGGTGCGCAGATCGTCGCGGAGATGCGCGAGCAGGCGAACGCCGAGGCGACGCGCATCACCGAGTCGGCGCACAAGCAGATCGCGGCGGAGCGCCAGCAGGCGTCCCAGTCGCTGCGTTCCGAGGTCGGCCGCCTCTCGACCGACCTCGCCTCCCGCATCGTCGGGGAGTCGCTCGAGGACGAGACCCGTCAGAAGGGGATCGTCGAGCGCTTCCTCGCCGAGCTCGAGGCCGGCGACATCAAGCCCGAGAAGGTCGGTCACTGATGCGTGGGGCCTCTCGGGGTGCCGCTCTCGCGGGGGAGCGGGCCCTGGCCTCCGCCCTCGCGGGTGGCGCCTCGGCGTCGGACCTGGCCGAGGAGCTCTTTGCCGTGACCGGCGCGGTCGACGCCAACGCGACGCTGCGGCGCGCGCTGGCCGACCCGTCTCGCGAGGGCGCTGCCAAGCGTGACCTCGTGGGCCGGCTCTTCTCAGGCAAGCTCGGCGCGGGCGCCCTGGGCGTCCTCGCCGATCTGGCCGCGGAGCGCTGGAGCACGGAGCGTGACCTCACGGACACGACCGAGCGCCTCGCCGTCCGCTCCGTCCTCGAGACGGCCGAGCGGGAAGGTCGCCTCGACACCGTCGAGGAGGAGCTCTTCCGCTTCGAGCGGATCGTCGCCGGTGACCCCGCGCTGCGGGACGCCATCACGAACCCGCAGGGTGTCGCGGAGGGCAAGGCCGATCTGGTGAGCCAGTTGCTCGACGGGAAGGTCGCTCCGGAGACGGTGCGACTCGCCCGCCAGGCCGTCCTGGCCCCGCGCGGCCGGAAGTTCTCCCGGACGATCGAGGAGTTCCTGCAGGTCGCGGCCGCGCGGCGTGAGCAGCTCACCGCGGTCGTCACCAGCGCTGTTCCGCTCGACGAGGCCAGCCGCGGACGTCTGTCCACGGCGCTCACCACGCTCTACGGCAAGCCGGTCCTGCTCCAGGTCGTCGTCGACGAGGACGTCGTCGGAGGTCTGAAGGTCCGGGTCGGTGACGAGGTCATCGACGGCACGATCGCTCGCAAGCTCGACGGCGCCCGACGCCACCTCGCCGGCTGACCCCGGCTCGCACCACAGCATCAACCCACAGCAGACGCCGACCTCGTACCGGGGTCGTAACCGAGGAGAAGAGATCACATGACGGAGCTTTCGATCCGTCCGGAGGAGATCCGGGACGCGCTGGACGCCAACGTCCGGTCCTACGAGCCCGGCGCGGCCTCCCGCGAAGAGGTCGGCCGCGTCATCGACGCCGGCGACGGCATCGCCCACGTCGAGGGTCTGCCCTCGGCCATGACCAACGAACTGCTGCAGTTCGAGGACGGCACGCTGGGCCTCGCGCTCAACCTCGACGTCCACGAGATCGGTGTCGTCGTCCTCGGTGACTTCGCCGGCATCGAGGAGGGCCAGGCGGTCAAGCGCACCGGAGAGGTCCTCTCCGTCCCCGTCGGCGAGGGCTACCTCGGCCGCGTCGTGGACCCGCTCGGCAACCCCATCGACGGGCTGGGTGAGGTCGCCTCCGAGGGTCGTCGCGCCCTCGAGCTCCAGGCCCCGACCGTCGTGCAGCGCAAGTCGGTGCACGAGCCGCTGCAGACCGGCCTCAAGGCCGTCGACGCCATGACGCCGATCGGCCGTGGCCAGCGTCAGCTCATCATCGGTGACCGCCAGACCGGCAAGACCACGGTCGCGGTCGACACGATCATCAACCAGAAGGCCGCCTGGGAGTCCGGCGACCCGCAGAAGCAGGTCCGCTGCATCTACGTCGCCATGGGCCAGAAGGGTTCCACGATCGCGTCCGTCAAGGGCACGCTCGAGGAGGCCGGCGCGATGGAGTACACGACCATCGTCGCCGCCCCCGCGTCCGACTCGGCCGGCTTCAAGTACCTCGCTCCCTACACCGGTTCGGCGATCGGCCAGCACTGGATGTACCAGGGCAAGCACGTCCTCATCGTCTTCGATGACCTGTCCAAGCAGGCCGAGGCCTACCGTGCGGTGTCCCTGCTGCTCCGCCGCCCGCCGGGCCGCGAGGCCTACCCGGGTGACGTCTTCTACCTCCACTCGCGTCTGCTCGAGCGTTGCGCCAAGCTCTCGGACGACCTGGGCGCTGGCTCGATGACCGGTCTGCCGATCATCGAGACGAAGGCGGGCGACGTCTCGGCGTACATCCCTACCAACGTCATCTCGATCACGGACGGCCAGATCTACCTCCAGGCCGACCTCTTCAACAGCAACGTCCGCCCGGCCATCGACGTGGGTGTGTCGGTGTCCCGTGTCGGTGGTGCCGCGCAGACGAAGGCGATGAAGGGTGTGTCCGGTCGACTCAAGCTCGACCTGGCCCAGTTCCGCGCCCTCGAGGCCTTCGCCATGTTCGCCTCCGACCTCGACCCCGCGTCGAAGCAGCAGCTGGCGCGCGGTGGTCGTCTGGTGGAGCTGCTCAAGCAGCGCCAGGCCAACCCGTTCCCCACCGAGGAGCAGGTCGTCTCGATCTGGGCCGGCACCACGGGTGAGCTGGACGAGATCGCCATCTCGGACATCTCGCGCTTCGAGGACGAGTACCTCGACCACCTTCGTCGCGAGAAGAAGGATCTGCTCGACGCGATCCGCGAGACGGGCAAGTTCGAGGACTCGACGCGCGAGGCGCTCGAGGCCGACATCGCCGAATTCAAGAAGGGCTTCCAGCCCGGTGACGGCGGGGTCCACGCGGGCAACGAGGCCGAGGACAAGGCCGCCGAGCTCGCGCAGGAGCCCGAGCAGGAGCAGATCGTCAAGCAGAAGCGCTGAGGTCGTGGCCGGGCGCCCCGCGCCCGGCCACCTCAGAGCACTGCATGACGACCCCACACCCAGAGACGAACCCAGGAGAGGCGGAAACGTATGGGAGCGCAGATCCGGGAGTACCGGCAGCGCATCCGCGCCGTCAGCTCGACGAAGAAGATCACCCGCGCCATGGAGCTCATGGCTGCGGCCCGTGTCGTCAAGGCACAGGAAGCGGTCCGCTCGTCGAGCCCCTACGCCCGCGCGCTGACCCGCGCGGTCTCGGCCGTGGCGACGTTCTCGGACGTCGACCACCCGTTGACGAGCGAGAAGGACGACGTCAAGCGCGCCGCGGTGCTGATCATCAGCTCCGACCGCGGCCTCGCCGGCGCCTACAGCTCGTCGGTGCTCAAGGAGAGCGAGCGGCTCGCCGCTGAGCTGCGCAACGAGGGCAAGGAGGTCGTCCCCTACCTCGTCGGCCGCAAGGCCATCGGCTTCTACCGCTTCCGCCAGCGCGAATGGGCTGCGGAGTGGAGCGGCTTCTCCGAGAAGCCGCGTTTCGAGGACGCCCGCGAGATGGGTGAGCGCCTCGTCGCCGACTTCCAGAAGGAGCTCGAGGAGGGCGGCGTGGACGAGGTCCACATCGTCTTCACGCGCTTCGTCTCGATGGTCCGCCAGGAGCCGGAGGTCATCCGCCTGCTGCCCCTGGAGGTCGTCGAGGGTGTGGAGCAGCCCGACGAGTCGGAGCTCTTCCCGCTCTACGAGTTCGAGCCCGGCCCGGAGGACGTCCTGGACGCCCTGCTGCCGAAGTACGTCAACGCCCGCATCTTCAACTGCCTCCTCCAGGCGGCTGCCTCGGAGCTCGCGGCGCGTCAGCGGGCCATGAAGTCGGCCACCGACAACGCGGACGACCTCATCAAGAAGTACACGCGTCTGGCGAACCAGGCTCGTCAGGCCGAGATCACCCAAGAGATCAGCGAAATCGTGGGCGGCGCCGGCGCCCTCGCCGATGCGAAGTGAGATAGAGAGAACCCAATGACTGCCACTGTTTCCGAAGAGACCCAGGTGCCCCAGGTGGGTGGCGTGGGCCGTGTCTCCCGAGTCATCGGCCCCGTCGTCGACGTGGAGTTCCCCACCGACGCCATGCCCCACCAGTACAACCTCCTCACCACTGAGGTCGAACTGGCGGGCGAGAAGAAGAACATCAACCTCGAGGTCGCCCAGCACATCGGCGACAACCTCGTGCGCGCCATCTCGCTCCAGCCCACCGACGGACTCGTCCGCGGTGCGCAGGTGCAGGACACCGGCGGCCCGATCTCGGTGCCCGTGGGCGACGTGACCCTCGGTCGCGTCTTCAACACGACGGGTGACTGCCTCAACCTCGCCGAGGGCGAGACGCTCGAGGTGACCGAGCGCTGGGGCATCCACCGCAAGGCTCCCGCCTTCGACCAGCTCGAGTCCAAGACCCAGATGTTCGAGACGGGCATCAAGGTCATCGACCTGCTCACCCCGTACGTCCAGGGTGGCAAGATCGGCCTCTTCGGTGGTGCCGGTGTCGGCAAGACCGTCCTCATCCAGGAGATGATCGCCCGCGTCGCCCGCGACCATGGTGGTGTCTCCACCTTCGCCGGTGTCGGTGAGCGCACCCGTGAGGGCAACGACCTCATGGCTGAGATGGAGGAGGCGGGCGTCCTCGGTCAGACGGCACTCGTCTTCGGCCAGATGGACGAGCCGCCGGGCACGCGTCTGCGCGTGGCCCTGTCCGCCCTGACGATGGCGGAGTACTTCCGCGACGTGCAGAAGCAGGACGTGCTGCTCTTCATCGACAACATCTTCCGCTTCACGCAGGCCGGTTCCGAGGTCTCCACCCTCCTCGGTCGCATGCCGTCCGCCGTGGGTTACCAGCCGACGCTCGCCGACGAGATGGGTGTGCTCCAGGAGCGCATCACCTCGACGCGCGGTCACTCGATCACGTCGATGCAGGCCATCTACGTGCCCGCTGACGACTACACCGACCCCGCGCCGGCGACGACGTTCGCGCACCTCGACGCGACGACCGAGCTGTCCCGTGAGATCGCCTCGCTGGGTATCTACCCGGCCGTCGACCCGCTGACGTCGACGTCGCGCATCCTCGACCGTCGTTACATTGCGGACGACCACTACAACACCGCGGTGCGCGTCAAGCAGATCCTCCAGCGCAACAAGGAGCTGCAGGACATCATCGCGATCCTCGGTATCGACGAGCTGTCCGAGGAGGACAAGATCCTCGTCAACCGCGCGCGTCGCATCCAGCGCTTCCTGTCGCAGAACACCTACGTCGCCAAGCAGTTCACCGGCATCGAGGGTTCGACGGTGCCGCTGGTCGACACCATCGAGGCGTTCACCAAGATCGCCGACGGCGAGCTCGACCACATCGGTGAGCAGGCCTTCTTCATGTGCGGTGGCCTCGACGACGTCGAGCGCCAGTGGGCGGAGATCCAGAAGAGCCTCTGACACAGGACCTGACCGCGGGACACCGCGATCGGAACCGACACCGGGCCGGACCCCTTCACGGGATCCGGCCCGGTGGCATGTCCGGCCTAGGATCTCGTCATGGAGTCGACCGAGCGGGTCCTCGGGGGCACGGCCCTCGCCGTCGCGGCGGCCGGTGCCGCCGGGTTGGCGGCCGCCTTCGTGCTCACACCCGCGGGCGTCGACGACGGCCCCGTCCTGTGCCCCGTCAGGCGCCTCACGGGGCTGCCCTGCCCCGGTTGTGGCCTGACCCGGTCGTGGGTTCACCTCGCGCACGGGGACCTGTCCACGGCGCTCTCGCTGAACCTCTTCGGGCCCGCTCTCATGGCGGCGGTGGCCGCCTTCGTCGGCTACGTCCTCCTGCGTCTGGTCCGCGGGCGCACGCCCGCGCCGGCCGTGGCCCCCTTCCGCTCGCCGTGGACCCTCGCGCCGATCGTGCTCTGGCTGGCCTGGGGAGCGATCCGCGCGGTCGCCCTGGCGCTCGGCGTCGGGGATGACGCCGTTGGGGCCGTGCTGCGCTGACCCGACCCGGTGCACGGTCCGAGACGGACATGCGGCAGGATGCCGCTCGGTCCTCGCACGGTGCGAGGGGCCGGCGACGAAGGAGAACCCTTGCCCAACAACCCTCTCGGGATCGGATGGACCCTGCACGGCGACGGTCGTGAGGTGCGTGCCGGGGAGGTCGTCCGACCCTCCGAGCGACTCACCTGGCCCCGCACCATCGGGCTCGGTTTCCAGCACGTCGTCGCGATGTTCGGCGCGACCTTCCTCGTCCCGCTGCTCGTCGGCTTCCCGCCGTCGACGACCCTCCTCTTCTCCGGCCTGGGCACGATGATCTTCCTCGTCCTCACGGCCGGCCGGGTCCCGAGCTACCTCGGGTCCTCCTTCGCCTTCATCGCCCCGATCACGGCAGCCACGCAGAGCCATGACATGTCCGCCGCCCTCGGTGGCGTCGTCATGGCCGGTGTCGTCCTCGCCGCCGTCGGCGCCCTCGTCCAGGCCTTCGGTCACGCGTGGCTGCGCGCCTTCATGCCGCCCATGGTCACGGGCGCCATCGTCGCCCTCATCGGGCTGAACCTCGCGCCCGCCGCGAAGAACAATGTCGTCACCTCGCCCGTGACGGCCACCGTGACCGTGCTCGTCGTCCTGCTGGTCACCGTGGCCACCCGGCGCCTGCTCAGCCGTCTGGCCATCCTTCTGGGCGTCCTCGCCGGCTACCTCGTCGCGGTCCTGCGCGACGAGGTCGACTTCACGAAGGTGGGTGACGCCGGGTGGTTGGGCATGCCCGACCTGACCACCCCGACCTTCCACCTCGGCGTCGTCGGCCTCTTCGTCCCGGTCGTCCTCGTGCTCGTGGCCGAGAACGTCGGACACGTGCGCTCCGTCGCGGCCATGACGGGGGAGGACCTCGACCCCGTCACCGGTCGCGCCCTCATGGCCGACGGACTCGCGACGACGCTGGCCGGGTTCGGCGGAGGGTCGGGTACGACGACCTACGCCGAGAACATCGGCGTCATGGCGGCCACGCGGGTCTACTCCACGGCGGCCTACTGGGTCGCGGCCCTCGTCGCCCTCGGCCTCAGCTTCCTCCCGAAGTTCGGCGCCCTCATCGCGACGGTCCCGGCCGGTGTGCTCGGCGGGGCCGGCACCGTCCTCTACGGCATGATCGGCCTGCTCGGCGTGCGCATCTGGGTCGAGAACAAGGTTGACTTCGGCAACCCGATCAACCTCATGACCGGTGCGGTGGCCCTCATCATCGGCATCGCCGACTACACCTGGGTCATCGGCGATCTGACCTTCGCCGGGATCGCGCTCGGCACGGCCGCGGCGCTGCTCTGCTATCACGGGATGCGCGCGATCAACCGGGTCACCGGCGCCGTGCCCGACCCCGAGACCGCTGCGTCCTGAGCACGTCAGCGTCGTGGCTAGACTGGATCCAAAGAACCGAGAAGTGAAGGACGCCCCGTGAGCTCGCTGCAGGTTGAAGTCGTTGCCGCCGACCGCAAGGTCTGGGAGGGTGACGCGTCGATGATCACCGCTCGTTCCATCGAGGGTGAGCTCGGCATCATGCCCGGTCACACGCCCCTGCTGGGTGTCCTCGTCGAGGGCGAGATCGGCATCCACACCGAGGGTGGACGCAAGGTCGCCGTCATCGACAGCGGCTTCCTCTCGGTGGACCACGACCACGTCACGATCGTCGCCGAGTCCGTCGACGCCTCCTCGCTCACGGCCTGAGCCAGGCGCGCCGTGTCACCCCTCGTCGCCACCGAGGTCGTGATCGCTGCGCTGTGCCTGCTCGTCCTGCTCGTCATCGTCGCCACCCTCGTGCGACGCCGAGCACTGGCTGGCCACAAGGCGCTCATGCCCTGCGCCATGCGCACACCCGAGTCCCGTCGTTGGCGGCTCGGGTTCGTGCGTTTCGGGCGCGGCACCCTCGAGTGGTTCCCGCTCGCGGGGGTGTCGCTCCGGGCCGAGCGGACCTGGCAGCGTCCGGAGCTCGACCTCGGTCTGCCCACGGAGGTGACGGAGCTCGTCCCCGGGCTGCCGGACGCCGTGTCCGTGACGGCGCAGGACGGCCAGGGCACCGTCCAACTGGCCATCGCCCCGGGGAACTACACGGCCGTCCGGTCGTGGGCCGAGAGCGCCCCACCGGGACACACCAGCTACGTCGCCTGACGAGGAAGGGGTCCGCACCAGCTGGTGCGGACCCCTTCCTGCTGTCCGGTCGCGTGTCGCCGTCCCGCGTGGGGGCGTCAGTCGTCGTCGGTGCGCGGGTCGTCGGCGACCTGTGCCGCCGGGGCCGGACCGCGTCGGCGTCGGACCGGAGCCTGACGTCGGCCACCGCCCGGCTGCCACAGCACGTCGCCGCCGATCTCGAGGTTGGCGATCCGGGCGAGGATGAAGAGCAGGTCACTCAGGCGGTTGAGGTACTTGGCCGTGAGCACGTTGATCCCGCCCTGCCCCTTCGCCGTGCCCGGCGCGTCGCCATACGCCTCGAGGGCGGTCCAAGCGGAGCGCTCCGCACGACGCACGACCGTCGTCGCGAGGTGCAGCTGCGCGGAGCCCGGCGTCCCGCTCGGGAGGATAAAGGAGCGGAGCGGCTCGACCTCAGCCAGGTAGCGGTCGCAGTCGGCCTCGAGCTCGTCGATCCACTCGGCCTGCACCCGCAGCGGCGGGTACTCGTACACGGTCTGCAGCGGGGTGCACAGATCGGCGCCGACATCGAAGAGGTCGTTCTGGATCCTGGTCAGCGTCTCGATGACATCGTCGCGCAGCCCGCCGGACGTCACCGCCACGCCGATGGCGGCGTTGGCCTCGTTGGCGTCGGCATAGGCCTGCAGGCGCGGGTCCGTCTTGCTCGTCCGGCTGAAGTCGCCGAGGGCGGTCGTCCCGTCGTCTCCGACGCGGGTGTAGATCTTCGTCAGGTTGACCATCCCCCCAGCCTTCCAGACGCGCCGTCGGACTGTCCGCCGGGCCACGACTGACCTCCCGTGACCAATCCGTGATCATTTCCGGGACAACTCTTTGCCCAACCCGGGCGTCTCTATCGATAGGACTGGAACACCGGATTCCAGTCAGAGGTCTGGGAGGGGGACACCGATGACCGACATCACCATCACGCCGATCCCGGTGCAGGTCCGGGACGACGAGGGTCAACAGCGCATCACCGTGCACGGCAGGTTGGACGTGCGCACGATTGCGGACGCCCGTCAGGGTCTGCACGCAGCCATCGACGCCGGGCAGGGGCCCCTCGTCGTGGACATGGCCGATGCGGAGATCGGGGATGCGCCGGCCGTCGGTCTCCTGCTGGAGGCGAGCCGTCGCGCGCGTCGGCGCGGCCGGGCGATGAGCCTCGTCGGGGTCGACGAGCGCGGTCGCCGGGTCCTCGTCCGCGGGCGACTCGACCGCGTCCTGGGCCTGGCCCGGTCGACGCGGGAGGCTGCACTCATCGCCTGACCCTTCGGGCGACCCACCTTCGTCGTCGCCCGACCCCCGAGGGGGTCGGGCGGCGCACCACTGTCCGGACGGCTCAGCGGTGCAACGACTCAGCAGTGCGACAACTCAGCGGTGCGACAACTCAGCGGTGCGACAACTCAGCGGTGCGACAACTCAGAGGTGCTGGGCGAGCAACTCGGCGAGGTGGATGCCCTGGCGCTGCGAGGTCTGCTCGAGCTGGGTCCGGCACGAGAAGCCGTCCGCGAGGACGATGCCGTCGGCGGGCAGGGCACGCACGGCGGGGAGCAGCTGCTGCTCGGCGATCTCCACGGACAGGTCGTGGTGGTCGGGGTCCACGCCCCAGTTGCCCGCGAGGCCACAGCAGCCACCCACGCGGTCGACCTTCGCGCCGGCCCGTGCGAGCAGGTCCGCATCGGTCTCCCACCCCATCACGGCGTGGTGGTGGCAGTGCGGCTGCGCGACGACGTCGAGACCCGTCAGGTCCGGCGGTTCCCACCCGGGCGTGGCGGCGAGCACCTCCGCGAGGGTCCGCGTGGCGGACGACACGACGCGGGCGGCCTCCGTGCCGAGCAGTTCGACGGCGTCGTGGCGCAGGACGGCCGTGCAGGAGGGCTCGAGCCCCACGATCGGCAGATCGCCGGCCGCGGCGTCTCCCAGGAGCGTCACGGTCTCGCCGAGCATCCGGCGCGCCGCGTCGAGCTGGCCCGTGCTGATCCAGGTCAGCCCGCAGCAGCCCTCGTCGGCGACGATCTCGACGGTGTGTCCGGCCGCCTCGAGGACGCGGACGGCGGCCACGGCCACCTCGGGGGAGAAGTGGTTCGTGAAGGAGTCCACCCAGAGCGCGACGGTGGCGGGGGTCGTCGGCGTCGGTCGGGTCCGGGCCAAGCGGTGGAAGGTGTGCCGCGCGAAGGCGGGGACCCGGCGCTCCGAGGACACCCCCGCGACCGTCGCGAACCGGCGGGAGACGCCGCTGCCGAGGACGGCGTTGGCGAGGCGGGGCACGCGCGAGGCGAGGTCGGCCCACACCGGCAGCCGGCCGAGCGTGTAGTGCGAGAGCGGCCGACGGCGACCACGGTAGGTCTGGTCGAGGACCTCCGCCTTGTACGTCGCCATGTCGATGCCGGTCGGGCAGTCCCGGGAGCACCCCTTGCAGGAGAGGCACAGGTCGAGGGCGTCGTGCACCTCCGGCGCGTCCCACCGGGGGACGGGGGACTGGAGCATCTCCTGGAGGACGCGGGCGCGGCCGCGGGTGGAGTCCTTCTCGTCCTTCGTCGCCTGATAGCTGGGGCACATGACGGTCGTCGGCGTGCCGGCCGCGCGGCACTTGCCGACACCGGTGCACCGGTGCACCTCGCCGGCGAAGCCCCCGATGCTCTCGAACCGGAAGGTGGTCGCGGGCTGCGCGGCGATCGTGGACGTGCGCAGGTGGTCTTCGGGCGCGTCCGGGTCGACGATGTTTCCCGGGTTGAGCAGACCCTCGGGGTCGAGGATGCGCTTGACCTCGGCCTGGAGCGCGAGGGCATCCGGCGAGTACATGTGCGGCAGGAGCGCGGAGCGGGCGCGACCGTCCCCGTGCTCGCCCGAGAGCGACCCGCCATAGCGCGCCACGAGCGCCGCGGCGTCCTCGAGGAAGGTGCGGAAGAGGGCGCGCCCCCGGTCGTCGCCCTCGCCGAGGGGGAAGTCGATGCGGATGTGGACGCAGCCGTCGCCGAAGTGGCCGTAGGGCACGCCGGTGACGCCGTGTGCCTCGAGCAGGCGATCGAACTCCCGCAGGTAGTCGCCCAGGCGCTCGGTGGGGACCGCGGCGTCCTCCCACCCGCTGAAGCAGGGCCGACCGTCGGGGGTGCGGCCGCTCAGGCCGGCGCCGTCCTCGCGGATCTTCCACAGGGCCGCGGCCGTGCGCGCGTCCGTGACGATCTGCGCGTCGAGCGCGCCAGCCGCGGCGACGAGGCGACGAGCGCGCTCGGTGACCTCGAGGACGTCGTCGCCGACGAGTTCGACGAGCAACCAGCCGTTGCCGCTCGGCAGTTCCGGGATGTCGGCCGGGCCGCTTGCGCGAAGTCGATCGACGATGCGCCGGTCCATCCCCTCGGCGGCCACGGGACCGAAGGGGAGTGCGCCGGGAGTCGCGTCGGCGGCGGCGGCCATGTCGGCGTAGCCGAGCACGACGAGGATCCGCACCGGGGCGTCCTCGACGAGCCGGACCGTCGCCTCCTGGACCAGCGCGAGCGTGCCCTCGGAGCCGACGAGCATCCGGGCCACGTCGAAGCCGCGCTCGGGGAGCAGGTGCTCGAGGGAGTAGCCGGAGACCTGGCGCGGGAACAGTCCGAAGCCCTGCCGGATCGTCGCCAGGTGGGCATCCCGGAGGTCCCGCAGAGCCGCGAGTTGGGGGGAGGACCCGAGGTCCTGGTCGGCGCCGGTCAGCACGAGTCGCTCACCCGTGCCGGTGAGGACGTCGAGGGCGAGGACGTTGTCCGCGGTGCGCCCGTAGCCGAGGGCCCGGGAGCCACACGCGTTGTTGCCGATCATTCCGCCGATCGTGCAGCGGGTGTGCGTGCTCGGGTCAGGGCCGAATCGCAGCCCGTGCGGCGTGGCCGCACGCTGGAGGGCGGCGTGCACCGTACCCGGCTCGACCCGCGCGCTGCGGGTGAGCGGGTCGATCTCGAGGACGCGCCCGAGGTGGCGGCTGTGGTCGATGACGATGCCGGGGCCGACGGCGTTGCCGGCGATCGACGTCCCGGCCCCGCGGGCGGTGATCGGCACGCCCAGGTCGCGGGCCACGGCGAGGGTGGCGGCGATCTCGTCACGGTGCCGAGGCAGGACCACGACGCGCGGCGGGATCCGGTAGAGCGACGCGTCGCTGGAGTAGAGCTGGCGGGCCAGGAGGGAGTCGTCGACCTCGACGCCGGCCCGGCGGAGGGCGAGTGTCAACTCCGCGTCCGGGACCCCGTCGGCGGCGGCGCGCAGGGCGAGGAGGTCGTCGGTCACTGAAGGCTCCTCGGTCGGACGAGTCGGGCGCGCCCACCCTACGACGCGCCTGCGGTCGGGGTGTCAGCCCGCTCGGATCATGGTCCCAGCCGGGCTGCGTCTGGTCACACGGGACCCGACGCAGCCCCATGTGGTCACACCCACAGGCCGCAGAGGTGTCGGGACCCGCGGCACACAGGTAGTTTCCCACCATGCCCGCTGACACTCCCGTGACCCCAGCCGCCGCGCCCGCGCGGCCCGAGCGCGACCGCCCGTGGGTGATGCGCACCTACGCCGGCCACTCGAGCGCCGATGCCAGCAACGCCCTCTACCGGCGCAACCTTGCCAAGGGTCAGACGGGCCTCTCGGTCGCCTTCGACCTCCCGACGCAGACCGGCTACGACCCCGACCACGTGCTGGCCCGTGGTGAGGTCGGCAAGGTTGGCGTTCCGATCAGTCACATCGGGGACATGCGAGCCCTCTTCGACCAGATCCCGCTCGGCGAGATGAACACGTCGATGACGATCAACGCGGTCGCGATGTGGATGCTGGCGATGTACCAGGTCGCGGCCGAGGACCAGGCCGTGGCCGCGGGGGAGGACCCCGCGGAGGTGGTGCGCCGCCTCGCTGGCACGACGCAGAACGACATCATCAAGGAATACCTCTCGCGCGGGACGTACGTCTTCCCGCCGGCGCCGTCCATGCGGCTGATCACGGACATGGTGGCCTACACCGTCTCCACCATCCCGAAGTGGAACCCCATCAACATCTGCAGTTATCACCTGCAGGAGGCCGGGGCGACCCCGGTGCAGGAGATCGCCTACGCGATGTCCACGGCCATCGCCGTGCTCGACGCCGTGCGTGACTCCGGGCAGGTGCCCCAAGAGGAGTTCGGCGAGGTCGTCGGTCGGATCTCCTTCTTCGTCAACGCGGGCGTGCGCTTCGTCGAGGAGATGTGCAAGATGCGCGCCTTCGTGCAGTTGTGGGACGAGGTGACCCGCGATCGCTACGGCGTCACCGACGCCAAGCAGCGACGCTTCCGCTACGGCGTCCAGGTCAACAGCCTCGGCCTGACCGAGGCGCAGCCGGAGAACAACGTCCAGCGGATCGTCCTCGAGATGCTCGCCGTGACCCTGAGCAAGGACGCCCGCGCGCGCGCCGTGCAGCTCCCCGCCTGGAACGAGGCGCTCGGCCTGCCGCGACCGTGGGACCAGCAGTGGTCGCTGCGCCTGCAGCAGGTGCTCGCCTTCGAGTCCGACCTGCTCGAATACGACGACCTCTTCGCCGGCTCCACCGTCGTCGAGGCGAAGGTGGCCGAGCTGGTCGAGGGAGCGAAGGAGGAGATCGCGCGCGTCCAGGAGCTCGGCGGCGCCGTCGCCGCCGTCGAGTCAGGCTACATGAAGTCGGCCCTCGTCGCCTCGCACGCCCAGCGCCGTCAGCGCATCGAGGCGGGGGAGGACGTGGTCGTCGGCGTCAACCGCTTCGAGACGACGGAGCCCAACCCCCTGACCGCCGACCTCGACGCCGCGATCCAGACCGTCGACGCCGACGTCGAGGCCAAGGCGGCCGCGGCGGTCGCCGCGTGGCGGGAGACTCGGGACGCCGACCCCGCGCGTCGCGATGCCGCCGCCGCCGCGCTCGCGCGCCTGGCGGAGGTCGCCGCGACCGACGAGAACCTCATGGAGGCGACCCTCGCGTGCGTGCGTGCCGACGTCACCACGGGTGAGTGGACCCAGGCCCTGCGCGACGTCTTCGGCGAGTTCCGTGCCCCGACCGGCGTGTCCGGGTCGGTCGGCGTGGCCGACGGCGGCAGCGACGAGCTCGTGGCCGTCCGTCGCCGCGTCGCGCAGACCGGCGAGGAGCTCGGCGAGACGCTGCGCATCCTCGTCGGCAAGCCCGGCCTCGACGGCCACAGCAACGGCGCCGAGCAGATCGCGGTGCGCGCGCGGGACGCCGGCTTCGAGGTGGTCTACCAGGGCATCCGCCTGACGCCCGATCAGATCGTGTCCGCGGCCGTGGCCGAGGACGTCCACCTGGTCGGGATCTCGATCCTCTCGGGCAGCCACATGGAACTCGTGCCCGACGTGCTCGCCGGGCTCAAGGCGGCCGGCGCCGGTGACATCCCCGTCATCGTCGGCGGGATCATCCCCGAGTCCGACGCGGCCCGCCTGCGGGAGCAGGGTGTGGCGGCCGTCTTCACGCCCAAGGACTTCGGTCTCAACGAGATCATGGGGCGCTTCGTCGACATCATCCGCGAGTCCCGTCAGCTGACCGACTGAGCCGCGGCCGCCGGACGAGCGCTGGTTAGTCTGCCGCCATGGCCCTCTTCTGCGACGCGACGCTCCTCGTGGCCAGGCATGGCGACGCCGACTACCCGCACGAGGGCGGCATCCTGTCCGACCACGGTGGGTGGCTGACGCCGACGGGGCGCGAACAGGTGACCGCGCTCGTGGAGCGCGTGCGTGACCGGCGCATCGCACGCGTCTTCACGAGTGAACTCGACCGGGCACGGGAGTCCGCGGAGCTCGCGGCCTCCCTGCTCGACGTCCCCGTGGTCGCGCTGCGCGGCCTCGAGGAGTACTCCGTCGGCACCCTCGCGGGTCGGGCGTGGGAGGACCGTCCGCTCCAGCCCATCCAGGACGCCTGGTCGGCGGGCGACCTCGCGCGGCGGATCCCCGGCGGGGAGTCGGGCGCGGACATCATCGAGCGCTACACGGGGGCGCTGCAGGCGATCGCGGACCAACACCGCGGCGAGACGACCCTCGTGATCAGCCACGGCGGCGTCATGTCCTTCGTGCTCCCGCGCGTCTCCGGCAACGTGCGCGACGACCTCGCGGACAAGCGGTTCCTCGCCAACTGCGCGGCCGCGGAACTCCTCGTCGGCGACGACGGGTGGCGCGTCGTGCACTGGCCGGGCGTCGCGGACGACGACGCCGTCTGAGCGCGCTCAGAAGAGGCGCGACTCCGTGTCGTCGATGCCGCGCAGGCCGTCGTAGTCGAGGACGACGCAGCGGATCCCGCGGTCCTCGGCGAGCGTGCGGGCCTGTGGCTTGATCACCTGGGCGGCGAAGACACCCGTCACCGGAGCGAGGTGGCTGTCGCGGTTCATCAGCTCGAGGTAGCGGGTGAGCTGCTCGACGCCGTCGATCTCACCGCGGCGCTTGATCTCGACCGCGACGCTCGCGCCCGTCTCGTCCTTGCAGAGGATGTCCACGGGGCCGATCGCCGTCATGTACTCGCGGCGCACGAGCGACCAGCCCTCGCCGAGGGTGTGGATGTGCTCGGCGAGCAGTCGCTGCAGGTGGGCCTCCACGCCGTCCTTGACCAGGCCGGGGTCGACACCGAGCTCGTGCGCGCTGTCGTGGTGGACCTCATGGATCCGCACCCGCAGCCGGTCCTCCGACTTGGCGTGCTGGACGTTCCAGATCAGCGTGGTGCCCTCGGCCGCCTCGTGCTCCTCGGGCTCGACCTCGGCCATGGCGCAGGGCGGGGACATCCAGTTGAGGGGTTTGTAGGAGCCGCCGTCGCTGTGCACGAGGACCGACCCGTCCGCCTTCACGAGCAGCAACCTGCGCGCCAGCGGGAGGTGGGCGTTGAGCCGCCCTTCGTAGTCGACGCTGCACGTCGCGATCACCAGTCGCACCGGATCACCATAGACGAGGCGATCGTGGCGGCCGTCACCTGTGGGGACCGTCACGGCCACGCGACCTACCGCGGGAACCGTTGCGACACTTCATGAATGGGAGCCACTTCTGCAACCGACCTGTCCGCCGACGTCCCCTCCGCCACCGAAACCGAGGCGGGGAACGCCGCCGCCCGGCTGGCCGACGTCCTCGTCCTGCCCTACCTCAACCACGCCGTGTCGATGTACGAGGCGGGCTACGCCTCGCGTGAGGGCATCGACAACGGGATGATCTTCGGTTGCGGTCTGCCGGTCGGGCCGCTGGCGCGCGTCGACGCGCTGGGGCTGACCTCCGTCCGGGACGAGCTCGCCGCCGTGCACGCCGCCTCCGGCGACCCGCTGCACGCACCGCGCCCGCTGCTCGACCAGCTGATCGACGAAGGTCGGAGCGGCCGCGAGGCGGGCGCCGGCTTCTACACCTACGCAGCTCCCGGCGCGGACGAGGTCGTCGCGGACGACCTCACCCCATCCGGCGGCGTGCCCGAGGGTGTCGAACTGCGGAACGTGGCGACCGTGGGGGTCGTCGGGACCGGCACCATGGCGTCCGGCATCGCCGAGGTCTTCGCGAAGGCCGGCTGGCCCGTCACCGTCGTGGGTCGCTCCGCCGACAAGGTCGAGGCCGTCACCGCGCGGATCGGCACGTCCCTGGCGAAGGCGGTCCAGCGCGGGCGCACCACGCAGGCGGAGGCCGACGCCGTCCTCGCTCGCCTGACGCTGGCCACCTCGCGTGAGGCCCTGGCCGACGTCGACCTCGTCGTCGAGGCCATCGCCGAGGAGTTGAGCGTCAAGCAGGAGCTCTTCCGCGACCTCGACCGCGTCACGGCGCCGGGCACGATCCTCGCGACGACGACGAGCTCCCTGCCCATTGCGGAGCTCGCGGCCGTCACCACGCGCGCTCAGGACGTCGTCGGCATGCACTTCTTCAACCCGGCGCCGGTGATGAAGCTCGTCGAGATCGTCCGCACCGACGAGACCGCGGCCGACGTCCTGGCCACGGTGGCGGACCTGTGCCGGCGCACGAACAAGGTCGCGGTGAGCTGCTCCGACCGCTCGGGCTTCATCGTCAACGCACTCCTCTTCCCCTACCTCAACGACGCGGTGAAGCTCGTGGAGTCCGGGGCGGCCACGATCGACGAGGTCGACGCCGCCATCACGGAGCACCACGGCTACCCGATGGGGCCCTTCGCCCTCCTCGACGTCGTCGGCCTCGACGTCTCCCTCGCGATCCAGCGCGAGCTGCTCGCCGAGTTCGGCCACGAGGGATTCACGCCGGCGCGGATGCTCGTCGACCTCGTCGCCGCGGGGCATCTCGGTCGGAAGACCGGCCGGGGCTTCCGCGACCACGGCTGAACCGGGCCACGAACTTTTTTTCGGAACGCACGCAACCGGATCACCCCCCATCGGCGTCTTAGGTGGTGAGAAGCGCAGGAGGGGGCGCTTCTCCAAGCCTCGGGGGAGGTGAGAAGCCCGGGCCGACCACGTCGGCCCGGGCTTCGCTCGTGTCAGCCGGTGACAGAATGAGGCCATGGCCCGCTCGAACCGTCGTCGCCCCGAGAGTCGACCCCTGAGCGTCGATCGGGCGCTCGGCGGCCTCACCCAGCGGGCGACCTTCCGCGGACGCGCCTTCAACGTCCGCCGCCTCACCGGCGCCAGCTCGGAGCGGACCTATCGCTGCCCGGGCTGCCAGCACGAGATCGTCCCGGGCACGCCGCACGTCGTCGTCTGGCCGGCCGAGGGCATCACCGGCATCGAGGAACGACGGCACTGGCACAACCCGTGCTGGGATCGACGCGACGGCGTGCACACCCCCGGCTCGGTGCTCTGAGGCGAGCCTCGCGGCGGATGGCGTCGAGATGCGTCAGCTGCTCCGCTGGCGCGGGACGACGACCTCGTCGTAGATGAGCAGCAGGCCCGCGGCCACGGGGATGGCCAGGAGGGCGCCGAGCACGCCGAGCAGGGTGCCGCCGGCTAGGGCCGCGACGACGGTCAGCGCGCCCGGCACCGACACCGTGCGCTGCATGATCCGCGGGGCGATGACGTAGTTCTCGATCTGCTGGTAGACGAGGTAGTAGATGCCGACGGTGATGGCGTCCTTCGGCTCGTTGAAGAAGGCCACGAGGCCCACGATGACAGCGCCGAGCGTGGCACCCACGAGCGGGATGAGGCCCAGGAAGCCGACGACGACGGCGAGCACGGCGGGGAAGGGGACCCCGATGATCGTCAGGACGACGTAGCTGGCGAGAGCGTTGATCATCGCCACCGCGGCCTGCCCGATCGCGTAGGAGCCGGTGCGACGCATGATCTCCTCGCTGAGGAGGACGAACCGAGGCCGGCGCGAGGCCGGCACGAGCTCGAAGGCGGCCTGCTTCACCTGCGGGAAGGAGGCGAGGAAGTACAGCGTCAGGACGAGGACGGTCAGCGACTGGAAGGTGCCCGTCGCCACGGCCTTGCTCGCGCCGAGGACGCCTCCGAGGACGCGCTGGGCGAAGGACCCGTCGGTGATGGTCTGCTCGAACTCCGCCTGCGCTCGGTGCAGCGCGTCGTAGTCGCGATCGAGCCGCTGCACCCAGTCGCTGTCGAGCACCCGCTGCAGGTACGTCGGCGCGCTCTGCGCGAGGTCGGTGCCCTGGGAGACGACCGGCGGCACGACGACGAGCCCGAGCAGCACGAAGAAGAGGAGCAGGCCGCCGAAGACGACCGCCACACCGCCGGAGCGGGGCCAGCCGCGCCGGGTGAACCACTCGACGAGCGGGTTGAGGGCCAGGGTGAGGAAGAAGGCGACGACGAGGATCGTCAGCGTCGTCGTGAGCCGACCGATGCTGTTCCACAGCGTGATGGCGAGCAGGGCGCCGACACCGCCGAAGAAGCCGATGTAGAAGGGGGAGTGCTTGTTGAGCGGGCGCCCCAGCGGGCCGTAGCCACGCGCTGTCCCCGCTGGCCCGGGTGCGGGGACGCCGCCTTCGGCATCGGCGTGCAGGGCACGCTCGAGCTGCTCGTCCACCTCGGGCGCCGGCAGCCGCGGCCGCGCCGGGCGGGCTCGCAGACTGGCCCGCTGGCGCTCGCGGTAGTCGAGCGCGGCCCGTACCCGCGTCCGCGCAAACGTCGACACTCGGCCCACCGGCCACCTCCTTGGTCGTGACGACCCTAGTTCCTGGGACCCCTCGACGGTGGCGTGGCACGCGAAGGCGCCCGCACCGTCAGGACGGTGCGGGCGCCTTCGTCAGGCTCGCGCTCGCTCAGGCGTCGGCGAACCGGTTGATAGCGTCGAGGTGCAGGGCGCGCTTCTCCTCGTCGCTGACGCCGAGGCCCCTCTCGGGGGCGAGCGTCAGGACGCCGACCTTGCCCTGGTGCAGGTTGCGGTGGACGTCGAGAGCGGCCTGACCGACCTCCTCGAGGGTGTAGGTCTTCGACAGCGTCGGGTGCACGAGGCCGCGGTTGATGAGTTCGTTGGCCTCCCACGCTTCGCGGTAGTTGGCGAAGTGGCTGGAGACGATCCGCTTGAGGTTCATCCACAGGTAGCGGTTGTCGTACTCGTGCATGTAGCCCGAGGTCGATGCGCAGGTGACGATGGTGCCGCCCTTGCGCGCGACGTAGACCGAGGCGCCGAAGGTCTCGCGACCCGGGTGCTCGAACACGACGTCGACGTCGTGGCCGCCCGTGAGTTCACGGATCTTCTTGCCGAGTCGCTGCCATTCCTTCGGGTTCTGCTGGGTGCCCTCCTCGTTCCAGAACCGGTAGTCCTCGGCGCGACGGTCGATGATGAGCGAGGCGCCCATCTTCCGGCAGATCTCGGCCTTGTCCGCGGAGGAGACGACGCAGATCGGCTCGGCACCCGAAGCGAGAGCCATCTGCGTGGCGTAGGAGCCGAGGCCACCGGACGCGCCCCAGATGAGGACGCGGTCACCGAGCTTGAGCGCGGCACCGTTCTTGGAGACGAGCTGACGGTAGGCGGTGGAGTTCACGAGGCCGGGGGAGGCCGACTCCTCCCACGTCAGGTGCTTCGGCTTCGGCATGAGCTGGTTGGCCTTGACGATGGCGAGCTCGGCCAGACCGCCGAAGTTCGTCTCGAAGCCCCAGATGCGCTGCTGGGGATCCATCATCGTGTCGTTGTGGCCGTCGGCGTCCTCGAGCTCGACCGAGAGACAGTGGGCCACGACCTCGGTGCCGGGCTTCCACTTCGTCACGCCGGGGCCGGTGCGCAGGACGACGCCCGCCAGGTCGGAGCCGACGATGTGGTACGGCAGGTCGTGACGCTTGGCGTACTCGGAGGTGCGGCCGTAGCGCTCGAGGAAGCCGAAGGTCGACACCGGCTCGAAGATCGACGTCCAGACGGTGTTGTAGTTGATGGCGCTGGCCATGACGGCCACGAGGGCCTCACCGGGCGCGAGCTCGGGGACCGGGACGTCGTCGAGGTGGAGGCTGCGGCGGGGGTCCTTGTCACGGGAGGCGAGGCCCTCGAACATGCCGACCTCGTCCTTGTGGACCGTGGTGGCGCGGTAGGTCTGCGGGATGGCGAGGCCGGCGTACGTCGCCTCGCTGCGGTCGCCGGAGAGGATGGCGTCGCGAATCTGCTGCATGGGATGGCTCCTCGGCCGTGGTGGTGGGGGTCGGGGGCTGGGATCCTGAGAAACCTACCCATGGGTCAAGTAACTCGGGAGGCGGTGAGACCCTGCTCACCGGTGATGAGCGTCACCGCCGACCCGGTCGGGTCAGTGGGTGGATCGGCGGTGGGTCAGTGGGCGGTGTCCGCGGCCGGCTCGACGAGCTCGACGAGGATGCCGCCGGCGTCCTTGGGGTGGATGAAGTTGACCCGGGAGTTGCTCGTCCCGCGCTTGGGGGTGTCGTAGAGGAGGCGCAGACCGCGCTCGCGCAGGGTGTCGCAGACGGCGTCGATGTCCGCGACCCGGTAGGCCATCTGCTGGATGCCGGGACCCTGGCGGTCGAGGAACTTCGCGATCGTCGACGCGGGGGACAGCGGCGCGAGGAGCTGGATGCACGAGCCCGAGGCCCCGACGCTCATCATCGCCTCGCGTACGCCCTGTTCCTCGTTGACCTCCTCGTGGGCCAGCGTCATCCCGTAGACGTCACGGTAGAAGGCGATGGCGTCGTCGAGGTCGGTCACGGCCACCCCGACGTGGTCGATGTGGGTGAAGAGATCAGTGGTCTGCGCGGTCATGGCGTCAGGCTAGTGAGGGACCCCCTCGATCGGGGCGGCTCGTGATGGATGCCACCTCTCGGGCGGGTGTCGACGCACCGGCCCCGTGGCTAAGGTGAAGAGGAGCCGCGCGCACCCCCTTCGGTCCGGCGCGGGACCATCACCGTCGTTGGAGGCACAGCCGCATGTCTGACCGTCCCGTTTCCGTCATCGTCGCGGGGGCACGCACCCCCATGGGTCGCATGAGCGGCTCCCTCAAGGGCTTCTCCGGCTCGGACCTCGGTGGCTTCGCCATCAAGGGTGCGCTCGAGAAGGCCGGCATCTCCGGCGCTGACGTCGACTACGTGATCATGGGTCAGGTCCTGACGGCCGGCGAGGGCCAGATCCCCGCCCGTCAGGCCGCGATCAAGGGCGGCATCCCCAAGGACGTCCCCGCGCTGACCGTCAACAAGGTGTGCCTCTCCGGCATCGACGCCATCGCGCTGGCCGACCAGCTCATCCGCGCCGGCGAGTTCGAGATCGTCGTCGCCGGTGGTCAGGAGTCCATGACCAACGCGCCGCACCTGCTGCCGAAGAGCCGCGAGGGCTTCAAGTACGGCGACGTGGCCATGAAGGACTCGATGGCCTACGACGGTCTCCACGACGTCATCACCAACCAGGCGATGGGTGCGCTCACCGAGGCGCACAACGTCGACGAGTCCGCCTTCACCCGTGAGGAGCAGGACGAGTTCGCCGCCGCCAGCCACCGCAAGGCCGCGGCCGCGTGGGAGGCGGGCGCCTTCGCCGACGAGGTCGTGCCCGTCGAGATCCCGCAGCGCAAGGGCGACCCGGTCGTCTTCGCCACCGACGAGGGCGTGCGCGTCGAGACGACCGTCGAGTCCCTCGGCCGCCTGCGTCCCGCCTTCTCCAAGCAGGGCACCATCACCGCCGGCTCCGCCTCGCAGATCTCCGACGGCGCGGCCGCCGTCGTCGTCATGAGCAAGGCGAAGGCGGAGGAGCTCGGCCTGACGTGGCTCGCCGAGATCGGCGCCCACGGCGTCGTCGCCGGCCCCGACTCCTCGCTCCAGGCTCAGCCCGCCAACGCCATCGCAGCGGCGTGCGCCAAGGAGGGCATCGCGCCCAGCGATCTCGACGTCGTCGAGATCAATGAGGCCTTCGCGGCCGTCGGCCTGGCCTCGACCAAGCAGCTCGGCATCGACCCGGACAAGGTCAACCCCAACGGTGGCGCCATCGCCATGGGTCACCCGCTCGGGATGTCCGGGGCCAGGATCACCCTCGCCCTGGCCCACGAGCTGAAGCGTCGCGGTGGCGGCGTCGGCGCGGCCGCGCTCTGCGGCGGCGGCGGTCAGGGCGACGCCCTGATCGTGCGCGTCCCGGCGCAGGTCTGACCTTGGTCCGTCCGGTCGACGTCCCGGCCCTGGTGGAGTCCGCCAGGGCCGGGACGCCCCGGGCCGTCGCCCGCCTCATCTCCCTCGTCGAGGACGCCCACCCCGCCCTGCGCGAGGTCATGACGGCGCTCGCGCCGCACTCGGGCACCGCGCACGTCATCGGGCTGACCGGTCCGCCGGGAGTCGGCAAGTCCACGACGACCAACGCACTCGTCGGGGCACTGCGGGCCCGCGGCAGCACGGTCGGGGTCCTCGCGGTCGACCCGAGTTCCCCCTTCACGGGCGGTGCCCTGCTCGGCGACCGGATCCGGATGGAGGAGCACGCCACCGACCGCGGCGTCTACCTGCGCTCGATGGCTTCCCGCGGGCATCTCGGTGGGCTGTCATGGTCGACACCTCAGGCGATCCGGGTGTTCGATGCGGCCGGCTGCGACGTCGTCCTCGTCGAGACCGTCGGCGTCGGGCAGTCCGAGGTCGAGGTGGCCGGGCTCGCCGACACGACCGTGGTCCTGCTCGCGCCCGGCATGGGCGACGGGATCCAGGCGGCGAAGGCGGGCATCCTCGAGATCGGCGACGTCTTCGTGGTCAACAAGGCCGACCGGGACGGCGCGGACAACACGGTCCGCGACCTGCGCCACATGATCCAGCTCTCCGACCGCACGACGCCCGGGCTGTGGCGCCCGCCCGTCGTGCGCACGAGTGCGCTGAACCGGACCGGCATCGACGACCTGCTCGAGGGCCTCGACGCCCACCGCGCCTGGCTCGAGGACACCGGGCAGTTGCGCGTGCGCCGGGTCCGCCGCGCCGCGGACGAGATCGAGGCGCTCGCCGTCGCCGAGGTGCGGCGGCGGATGGGGGTGCGTCGTGACGGCGCGCGGCTCGAGGTGCTCGCCGGGGACGTGGCCGACGGCCGCACCGACGCCTACACCGCGGCCGACGAGATCGTCGCCGCGCTGTCCTGACGGGCGACGCTAGGTTGGGCGCATGCTTCTTGCCTTCTCCATTGCCCCGTCCGGTCCCGCCGCCGATGGCTCCTACTCCCTGGCCGTCGCGGAGGCCGTCCGGATCGTGCGCGCCTCCGGCCTCCCGAACCGCACCGACGCGATGTTCACGACCATCGAGGGGGAGTGGGACGAGGTGATGGCCGTCGTCAAGCAGTGCGTCGACGCCATGGCCGAGCACGGTGACCGCGTCGGGCTCGTCATGAAGGCGGACATCCGCCCCGGTCACACCGGCCAGCTCACGGCGAAGGTGGAGCGGGTCGAGGAACGACTCGCGGCGGACCACGGCTGACGACCTGGTCCCGCCCGCACTAGGTTGTCGCACGTGCTCCCCTTCGACCCCATCGCGCGCGCCGCGCAGCTGTGGCGTCGGCGCTGGGGCCCGCAGAGCCACGCCGTGTCGATGGCCACGGGGACGTCGATCATGCGTGTCCAGCAGTTGCTCATCACGCGCTACGACGCCGTGGCCGCGCGCCAGGGCCTGACCTTCGCGCGCTACGAGGCGCTCGTGCTGCTCGCCTTCAGCCGGGACGGGCGCCTGCCGATGTCCCGGATCGGGGAGCGGTTGATGGTGCACCCGACGAGCGCGACGAACACGATCCAGCGCCTGGCGAGTCAGGGATACGTCGAGCGGGTGCCCAATCCCGACGACGGGCGGAGCACCTTCGCGGTCCTCACCCCGGCCGGCCGAGCGGCCATGGAGGCCGTCACCCGCGACCTCGAGGAACTCGACTTCGCCCTCGGCGACCTCACGCCGGACGAGCACGCGCAGCTCTTCGACCTGCTCCGGCGGGTGCGGGCCGGGGCCGGAGACTTCGACGTCGAACGACCGTGACGATTTTGTGACCTGACGGATCTTTGCGAAAGTTGATGTCTGCCCCGACGGCGAGTACGTGCCGACGGGGCCCATCGGCAAGTGAGGAATCCACCCGTGTCCAGCCCCCTCAAGATCGTCGGTGCCGTCCTGGCGCTGGCCGGTCTCGCGCTCGCTTGGTTCGCGCTGCCCTACGCCACCCACCTGGGCAGCGACGGCAGTGCGGAGTTCACCGCGAAGCCCGACAAGGCCGGCGTCGTCGTCATCGAGCCGTCCGTGCTCAACCGCGTCGACACCCCCGTGCGCATCACGGCGAAGGCCGCCGACGGTCGCGAGGTCTGGATCGGGTCGGCCTCGCCGTCCGACGCCAAGGCCGTGCTCAAGACGACGAAGGTCGCCCGCGTCACCGCGGTCGACGTCGACGGCTGGTCGGCCGCCACCGTCACCAGCGGCAAGGCCAAGGCGCCGGACTTCGCGGGCATCGACCTCTGGCGTGGGACCGACACCGGCAAGGACAGCGCCGAGCTCGTCATCCGCCAGGAGAACGCGCCCGAGACCGTCATCGCCGCGAGCGACGGCGAGCTCACCGAGGTGACGCTCACGTGGACGCGCTCGTCGTGGTTCGCCATGGCGCTCGCGGCCACCCTCCTCGGCTTGGCCCTGATCGGGACCGGCGCCTGGCTCATCCTCCGAGGCGGCCGCCCCTTCGCGCGCCTCGACCGCCCCATCCGCGACACCGACCCGGCGCCCCGCGTGGCCGTCGATCAGGAGCAGTGACCATGCAGACGACCACCCTCAGCCGCCGAGTTCGACTCTTCGCCGGCTCCGCCGTGGCGGCGCTCGCGCTGACCGGATGCGGCCTCGGCTCGTCCATCGTCGGGGTGCAGGACGCCCCCACGGAGACCACGACCGGTGCCGCCGTGCCCGCCGGCTCGGCCAAGGACCTCGCCGTCACGGCGCTCGAGGCGGCCAAGAAGGCCCAGGAAGCCACCGGCAAGGGATCGTGGTCGGCGCGCTCGAAGGCGCTCGCCGGACCCGCACTGCTCGAGGCGCACGCCCGGGCGAAGTACCGGTCCGCCAGCGAGAAGGCCATCGCCGAGGTGTCCGAGCCGGAGAAGGCCCAGGTCCTCGCGGTGTCCCGCGGCACCGAATGGCCCCGCGCGATCCTCGTGACGACGCGGGAGAAGAACGTCCAGTCGCTGCACGCGCTGATCTCCGACGACGCCCGCAACCCGTACCGCCTCTTCGCCTCGGTCGAGATGGCACCCGGCGCGAGCGTCCCCTCCCTCGGGGAGCTCGCCTCCGGCAGCCCGCTCGTGATCGACGGCAAGGGTATGGCCGGGTCGCCGAAGAGCCTCTTCCGCGACTACGCCAAGGACATGGGCTGGCCGCGTCCGCGGAGCTTCGCCAAGACCGTCTCGCTGGGCGACTCGTTCTCCACCGCGGTCCGCAAGAACGCCGCGGCCCAGCGCAAGAGCCTGCGTGACCTCGGCTACTACCGGCAGCGGCACCTGCTGCTCGACGAGCAGATCATCGGCTTCCGTCTCGCCGACGGGGGAGCGCTCGCCTTCGGCAGCCTCTCGCGCCACGACACGATCCGGTCGAGCAAGAGCACGAAGCGATTCGTCCTGCCGGACGACCTCGCCAAGGCGCTCAAGGTGCGTCGCGCCGCGGACATCGTCAAGATCCGCAACGTCGAGACCCTGGCGATGACCATCCCGGCGAAGAAGGGGACCGCGCGCATCGTCGGTGCCCACGAGCAGTTGGCTTCCGCCTGGACGCAGTGAGCTGTGACCCGGTGACGGACTGACCTTCGGAAGGGGGTCGGCAGACGCCGACCCCGGTGGCGCCCCGCGACGGGGCGATGAGGGAGAATCGACAACATGACTCAGCACACCCCCGGAGCGGGCTTCGGCCGCGGTGCGATCGACCTCGGCCGGCTGTCCGGCCCCACGAACCCTGCCGCCTCGGCACCAGCCCCCGGCGCCGGAGGTCCGGCAGGGGGTCCGGCCGCTGGCGCTGCCACGAGCCCCGTCGCCGGCGTCCCCGCCGGCCTCGTCATCGAGGCGACGGACGCGACCTTCAACGAGGTCGTCAGTGGGACCGTCCGCGTCCCGGCCGTCGTCGTCATCTGGTCGGCGAGCGCTCCCGAGAGTGAGCAGCTGCGCCAGGACGTGCGCACGATCGCGGCGAGCCTCGAGGGCCGTCTGCAGGTCGTCGAGATCAACGCCGACACCAACCCGGGCATCCTCCAGGCACTCCAGGCACAGCAGCTGCCGATCGCCCTGGGGCTCGTGCAGGGCCAGCCGGTGCCCCTCTTCGCCGGTGCCATCCCCGCCGATCAGCTCCGCGGGGTCCTCGACCAGCTCCTCGCCCTCGCCGTGCAGCACGGCGTGACCGGGCGCGTGGAGCTGGGCTCCGCGACCCAGGTCGACGAGATGCCGCCGCTGCCACCGCTCCACGCCGAGGCCTACGACGCCATCGACCGAGGCGACCTCGATGCGGCCGTCGCGGCCTACACCCAGGCGCTGAAGCAGAACCCCAAGGACCACGACGCCGAGATCGGGCTCGCCCAGGTCGGCCTGCTGCGTCGCACGAGCGACGTCGACCCGCAGGCCATCCGGTCCGCCGCGGCCGAGGCGCCGGACGACGTCGACGCCCAGCTCGCCGTGGCCGATCTCGACGTGCTCGGCGGACACATCGGCGACGCGTTCACCCGCCTCATCGACCTCGTCGTGCGGACCGCGGACGAGGACCGTGAGCGGGTTCGGGCTCACCTGCTCGAGCTCTTCGCGGTCGTCGGCAACCACGACGAGCGCGTCCGCAAGGCGCGCACGGCGCTCATGAGCGCCCTCTTCTGAGCAGCGTCGCAGAGGGACGGACGGCACCTGATCGACCGGGGGTGGCGGAGATCCGCCACCCCCGGTCGTTCGCCCCGGAATGGCGGGGAAAAGTCATTACTGTATGGCCCCTCTGAGCGCCATAGACGAACTGACTATTTGACCATTCGTTACTCATCCGTGATCGTGGATGACTGTTCACGGCCCCACCACGTTCCCCCGGCGGCGGTGTCTGTCCTCACCGACAGACGTGTGGACCTGTCCTGTCCCCGTCGGAAGACTTCCTTGTGCGTCCCCACCTCCCCGTCCTGAAGTTCAGTTCCGCCCTCGCCACGGCCGCGCTCGCCGGCTCGCTCGGCGTCACCGCCACCTCGATCGCCGCGGCACCCGCCGCCCAGGCCACGGAGCGCACCGCGTCCGCCTGGGCCCGCGACGCGGCCGCCGACCTCGCCGTCACACGCGTGAGTCGGACCCCCTACCGCTACGGCGGCACGAGCCTCTACACCGGGGCCGACTGCTCCGGGTTCTCCAAGGCCGTCTTCGCCAACAAGGGCGTCTCCCTTGCGCGGACCGCCAACGACCAGCGGCTGTCGATGCGTGCGATCTCCCGCGCCTGGCTGCGCCGCGGCGATTTCATCTTCTTCAACTCCGGCGGCCGGACCTACCACATGGGCATCTACGTCGGTGACGGCTACATGGTCGACGCTCCGGGCTCGGGTCGATACGTCACCAAGCGCAAGCCCTGGACGACGTCCGGCGTCACGTACGGCACGCTGCGCCCGCGCTGATCCGCAGACGCTGACAGGGCGCTGACCAGTGGTCAGTGCCCTGTCGCCAGCGGTCGGCGTCCTTGGTCAACTGCCCAGTGCGGTGGCGACGACCTCCTTCGCCTCCTCCTGCACGCGGGCGAGGTGCTCCGGGCCGCGGAACGACTCGGCATAGATCTTGTAGACGTCCTCGGTCCCGGACGGGCGCGCGGCGAACCACGCCGACTCCGTCGTGACCTTGAGGCCGCCGATGCGCGCGCCGTTGCCGGGCGCCTCGGTGAGGCGGGCCGTGATCGGCTCGCCGGCGAGCGACTCGGCCGTCACGCCCTCCGGGGTGAGCGCGGCCAGCGCGGCCTTCTGCTCCCGGCTCGCGGGCGCGTCGATCCGCGCGTAGGCGGGAGCGCCGTGCCGCTCGGTGAGTTCGCCGTAGAGCTCGCTGGGGGTCTTGCCCGTCGTGGCGAGGATCTCGCTGGCGAGCAGGGCCAGCAGCATGCCGTCCTTGTCGGTGGTCCACGTGCTCCCGTCCTTGCGCAGGAAGGACGCCCCGGCGGACTCCTCGCCGCCGAAGCCGAACGAGCCGTCGATCAGGCCGGGGACGAACCATTTGAACCCGACGGGGACCTCCGTGAGGGGCCGAGCCAGATCGGCTGCCACCCGGTCGATCATCGACGACGACACGAGGGTCTTGCCGATGGCCGCGGCCTCGGGCCAACCCGGGCGCGCACCGCCGAAGAGGTGGCCGATCGCGACCGCGAGGAAGTGGTTGGGGTTGAGCAGCCCGACGTCGGGAGTGACGATGCCGTGCCGGTCGCTGTCGGCGTCGTTGCCGGTGGCGATGTCGTAGTCGTCGCGGGCGGCGATGAGCGAGGCCATGGCCGCCGGCGACGAGCAGTCCATCCGGATCTTGCCGTCCCAGTCGAGCGTCATGAAGCGCCACGTCGGGTCGACCAGCGGGTTGACGACCGTCAGGTCGAGGCGGTGGACCTCGGCGATCTCGGCCCAGTAGTCGACGCTCGCACCACCCATGGGGTCCGCGCCGATCCGGACGCCGGCCTCGCGGACGGCGTCGAGGTCGAGGACGTTCGGGAGGTCGGCGACATAGGCGCCCATGAGGTCGCGTCGCTCGCACTGTGCCAGGGCCCGCGCGAAGGGGATGCGCCGCACCTCCGTCAGCCCGCCGGCCATCAGCGCGTTGGCGCGGGCGGCGATGGCGGAGGTGGCATCACTGTCCGCGGGACCGCCGTGGGGCGGGTTGTACTTGAAGCCGCCGTCGGTGGGCGGGTTGTGGGACGGCGTGACGACGATGCCGTCGGCGAGACCATCCGCCTGCGAGCGCCCCACGTTGGCCGTGATGATGGCGTGCGAGATGGCCGGCGTCGGCGTGTACTCCGTGCGCGCGTCGATGACGACGTGCACGTCATTGGCGATGAGCACCTCCACCGCGGTGGTGAAGGCCGGCTCCGACAGCCCGTGGGTGTCCTTGCCGAGGAAGAGCGGCCCCGTCGTGCCCTCCGACCGGCGGTGCTCGCAGATCGCCTGGGTCGTCGCGAGGATGTGGGCCTCGTTGAAGGCCGTCTTCAGGCTCGACCCACGGTGGCCCGAGGTGCCGAAGGCGACCTGCTGGCTCACGTCCTCCGGGTCGGGGGTGAGCGCGTAGTACGACGTGATGAGGCGGGGGACGTCGACGAGGTCCTGGGGCTGGGCCGGCGTGCCGGCGCGTTCCGAGGTCATGCGGGCTCCTGCGGAAGGGGGGTGGACGGGGCTGGGGCTGCGGTGGGTGTTGCGGGTTCGGCCGGGGTGGGCTCGGTGGCCGCTGGCTCCGGCGTCGCCGGCACGGCCGCCTCCGGCGGGGCCTCGGGCTCCTGCGCGGGCATCTCACTCGGCCCGTCGGACTCCGCCGCGTCGGGGGCGAGGTAGAGCGTCGAGAGCTTGGGGAGGTGGATGACGGCCGACCACGGCTGTCCCTCCCACGGCGTGGCCTCGGCCTCGACGACGATGTCCGCCTGGCTCGGGGTGCCGTGCGCGTCGTAGCCGGACGTGTCGAGGATGACGCGCCACGCCCCGTCGCGCGGCAGCCCGATCCGATGGCCGGACCGCTCCGAGCCGCCGAAGTTGATCACGGCGACCAGGACGTCATCACCGGACCGGTCGCTGCGGCCGAAACGCACGAACGAGAACGTGTTGCCCGTGTTGTCATCGGCGTCGAGCCACTCGAAGCCCGCGGGGGAGGAGTCCTGCGCCCACAGGGCCGGGTGGTCGCGGTAGGTGGCGTTGAGCTGCTTGACGAGGTTGTGCACCCGGTAGTGCGCGGGGTCGTCGAGCAGCCACCAGTCGAGCGAGCGCCCGTCGCCCCACTCGTTGGGTTGGGCGAACTCGCACCCCATGAAGAGGAGCTGCTTGCCCGGGTGCGCCCAGATGTACGCGAGGTAGGCGCGCAGCGTCGCCAGCTGGTCGAAGCGCTCGCCGGGGATCTTCGTCAGGAGGGACCCCTTGCCGTGCACGACCTCGTCGTGGCTGATCGGCAGGAGGTAGTTCTCGCTCCACGCGTACATCATCGAGAAGGTCAGCAGGTTGTGGTGGTACTGCCTGTTGACCGGGTCCTCGCCGAGGTAGCGCAGCGAGTCGTTCATCCAGCCCATGTTCCACTTCAGGCCGAAGCCGAGGCCGCCCTGGCTCGTGGGTTGCGTGACGCCGGGCCACGACGTCGACTCCTCGGCCACGGTGATGATGCCGGGAGTGCGCTTGTAGGCCGTCGCGTTCGCCTCCTGCAGCAGGCCGATGGCCTCGAGGTGCTCGCGGCCGCCGTGGACGTTGGGGAGCCACTCCCCGTCCTTGCGGGAGTAGTCGAGGTAGAGCATCGAGGCGACGGCGTCGACCCGCAGGCCGTCGATGTGGAACTCCTCGAGCCAGTAGGACGCGTTGGCGACGAGGAAGTTGCGCACCTGGAGACGACCGAAGTCGAAGATGTGCGTGCCCCAGTCGGGCTGGTCCCCACGGCGCGGGTCCGGGTGCTCGTAGAGCGGCAGACCGTCGAAGCGCGCCAGCGCCCACGCGTCTTTGGGGAAGTGGGCCGGGACCCAGTCGAGGATGACGCCGATGCCGGCCTGGTGGAGGCGGTCGACGAGGTGACGGAACTCGTCCGGGGTGCCGAAGCGCGCGGTGGGGGCGTAGTAGCCCGTCACCTGGTAGCCCCACGACGGTCCGTAGGGGTGCTCCATCACCGGGAGGAACTCGACGTGGGTGAAGCCGAGGTCGCTGACGTAGTTGACGAGGTGCTCGGCCAGCTCCGTGTAGCTCAGGCCCTGACGCCACGAGGCGAGGTGCACCTCGTAGACGCTCATCGGTCCGGTGTGCGGGTCGCTCTCGCGCCGACGGGTCATCCATTCGTCGTCGGCCCAGACGTGCTCGGTCGCCTCGACGACGGACCCCGTCGCCGGCGGGGCCTCGGTGCGCCGCGCCATCGGGTCGGCCTTCGCGGTGACGATGTCGTCGGCGCCGCGGATGGAGTACTTGTAGGTCGTGCCGGCGCCGACGTCCGGGACGAAGAGCTCCCAGACACCCGACTGCCCGAGCAGTCGCATGGGGTGGGTGCGGCCGTCCCAGGCGTTGAAGTCACCGACGACGTGGACCGCCTTGGCCCGGGGCGCCCAGACCGCGAAGGACGTGCCGGTCACCTCACCCATCGGTCCCGAGTAGCGGCGCACGTGGGACCCGAGGACGGTCCACAGTTCCTCGTGGCGACCTTCGCCGATGAGGTGCAGGTCGATGTCGCCGAGGGTGGGGGCGAAGCGATAGGGGTCGTCGCCGTCGTGGACGATCCCGCCGGCCCACGTGGTGCGCACGCGGTAGTCGACCGTCGCCGTGAGCGTGCTCGCGAGGCCGGTCCACACCCCTTCGCTCTCGTGCTCCAGCGGCAGCTCCGTGCCGTCCTGGAGCAGGACCGTCACGCCCTCGGCCAGGGGGCGCAGGACGCGGAAGCGCAGGCCGCCGGGCTCGAGGTGCTGGCCGAGCAGGTCGTGCGGCTGTTGGTGGCGACCGTTCGCCACCGCCCAGAGCGACTGGGGGAGGGCATCGGGGGGAGTGCGAGCGGTCATCGCGGGTCCTTGTCGTCGGCGCCCACGAGTGCGTCGATCGCCCGGGTGGGGATCGGCAGCCACGTGGGGCGGTGTCGGGCTTCGTAGACCACTTCGTAGAGGGCCTTGTCGAGCAGGAACGCGGTCAGCAGCGTGGCGTCATCGCGTGGGTCGTGGCCGGCGCGATGCGCATAGCCGTCGAGGAAGGCGCTCTGCGCGTCGGCCACCCACTCGGCGGCGCTGTGACCGGGTTGGGCGAGTTCGACGGTCGCGCCCGTGTAGTCGAAGGACCGCAGCATGCCCGCGATGTCGCGCAGGCACTGGTCCGAGCGGTTGCGCTCGGCGAGCGGCCGCAGCGGCTCGCCCTCGAAGTCGATGAGCACCCATCCGCGGCCGGGGACGTCGAGGACCTGGCCGAGGTGGTAGTCGCCGTGCACCCGCTGGAAGGCGGGCCACGGGACGTCGCGCACGCGCGCGAACACGCGGCGGATCGCCGACTCGTGTCGAGCCAGGCCCGGGGACTCGGCGAGGGCCGCGACGAGCCGCTCCTCCATGGAGGCGATCACCTCGTCGACCCGCTCGGGCCGTGCGGGCTCGGTGGGCATCGAGCGGGCCAGGAGTTCGTGGACCTCGGCGGTCGCCTCGCCGAGGGCGCGGGCCCGGTCGCCGAAGGGGGTGCCGGCTGCGGCCGTGCGGGTGGTCACCCGGAAGGCGTCCTCGGCCCCGGTGAGGAACTCCTGGGCGAGGACGAGGTGGCCGCGCGAGCGGCGCGCGCCGTCGGGTCGCTCCCATGCGCCGGAGACGACGCCGATCGTCGCGGGGACGCGCGTGCATCCCGCGGCGGTCAGGGCGCTCTGCAGCGTCACGTCCGGGTTGTCACCGTGGTCGACGGCCCGGAAGACCTTGCAGACGACCGAGACCTCGTGGCCGTCGGGCAGCGTGCCGGTGCCGATGATCGAGGTGTTGGACTGCTCGCCGGTGAGGACGCGCGAACGCGTCAGCGTGATCGGACCGGGCCACGTGGTGGACGGCGAGGCCTCGACCTCGGGCTCGGGGGTGTCGCTGATCGTGCTCGACGTCGCCGAGACGAGGCCTTGCGCCAGGCGCAGCACCTCGGCGGCGTAGACGGGGTCGTGGCAGGCGTCGTAGACCCAGCGCCGGCCGAGCACGCTGTGCTCGAGGGTGCCCACGAGCGCGTGGTCGGCGCCCTTGAGCGGGGCGCCGCGATAGGTGAGCGGCACCTGATAGACGGTGCCGGCCCCCTTCGCCCGGTCGTGGGTGCCCGTCTCGCCGCGGTGGCGCTCGCGGGCGCTGACGTGACCGGTGACGTGTTGGGCGCCCTCGTCGAGCACGATGAGGGTCTCGATGCCGACCTCGCCGGCCGGGTCGTCGAGGCGCCAACGGCCGAGCAGCCGCAGCGTCGGCAGCCGGCCCTTGGCCGTGTACCAGCGCTGGCGGGCCAGCCACTCCGGCAGCAGTTCGAGCTTGGACGGCGTGAGCGTCGCCTCGTGGATCTCAGCCACGGGAGGTCGCCCCCGCGAGCTGCAGCCAGTAGAAGTCGCGGGATCCGAGCATGACCGACAGCCGCCCGTCCTCGTCCACCGTGGGGAAGCCACTGCCGCCGAAGAGGTCGATGGCCTGGCACCCGGCGAACTGCTCGGGCAACTGGATGACGGTCGCCTGCGGACGCGAGGAGAGGTTGTTGATGCACAGGATCGACTCGTCGATGCTGTCCTCGTCGTTCTCGTCCCGCACGGCGGAGCGGGTGAAGGCGAGGACCGCGTCGTTGGCGCACGTCGCGTTGACGTAGTCACCCAGGCCGAAGGCGGGGTGCCGCTTGCGGACCGCGAGCATGGCCCGCACCCACTGCAGCAGCGAGGACCCGCTGGCCATGTGGGCCTCGACGTTGACGTTGTTGTAGTGGTGCACGAGCGAGGTGACGACCGGCAGATAGAGCTTGCCCGGGTCACTGCCCGAGAAGCCCGCATTGCGGTCCGGGGTCCATTGCATCGGCGTGCGCACGGAGTCGCGATCGTTGAGCCAGATGTTGTCGCCCATGCCGATCTCGTCGCCGTAGTAGAGGCACGGGGACCCCGGCAGGGAGAGCAGCAGCGCGTGGATGAGTTCGATCTCGGCCCGGCTGTTGTCGAGGAGGGGAGCCAGCCGCCGCCGGATGCCGACATTGGCGCGCATCCGGGGGTCCGGGGCGTACCAGC
Organism: Janibacter zhaoxuefangae; assembly: GCF_050271985.1. Classification (GTDB taxonomy): domain Bacteria; phylum Actinomycetota; class Actinomycetes; order Actinomycetales; family Dermatophilaceae. Next base: position 760,970 of record NZ_CP189849.1, read on the forward strand.
CGTACATGGCGGCGCGCTCGTCCGGCGAGACCATCTCGAGGGTCAGCTCGTCGTGGTTGCGCAGGAAGGTGCCCCACTGGGCGCCCGGCGGGATGTCCGGGGTGTCCGCGAGGACGTCGACGATCGAGGCCGCCTTCTCCTCGCGCAGCGCGTAGTAGAGGCGCGGCATGACGGGGAAGTGGAAGCACATCTGGCACTCGGGCGCCTCGGGCGTCCCGAAGTAGTCGACGACCTCGTGCGGCATCTGGTTCGCCTCGGCCAGCAGGATGCGGCCGGGGTACTCCTCGTCGACGAGCTTGCGCAGTTGGGCGAGGAACTCGTGGGTGCGCGGGTGGTTCTCCCCGTTGTGGCCGTCCTCCTCGTAGAGGTAGGGCACCGCGTCGAGCCGGAAACCGTCGATGCCCATGTCCATCCAGAACCGGACGATGTCGAACATCGCCTCGTGGACGGCCGGGTTCTCGAAGTTGAGGTCGGGCTGGTGGGAGAAGAAGCGGTGCCAGTAGAACTGGCGACGGATCGGGTCGAACGACCAGTTGGACGTCTCCGTGTCGACGAAGATGATCCGTGCGTCGGGGTAGCGCTCGTCGGTGTCGGACCACACGTAGAAGTCGCCGTACGGGCCGTCCGGGTCGCTGCGCGAGGCTTGGAACCACGGGTGCTGATCACTCGTGTGGTTCATGACGAAGTCGGTGATGATCCGGATGCCGCGGGCGTGCGCCTGGGAGACGAGCTCGGTGAAGTCGGGCAGGGTCCCGAACTCCGGCAGGATCGCCGTGTAGTCGGCGATGTCGTAGCCGCCGTCGCGCAGCGGGGAGGCGTAGAAGGGCGGGATCCACAGGCAGTCGACGCCGAGCCACTGCAGGTAGTCGAGCCGGTTGATCAGGCCGGTGAAGTCACCGGCGCCCGTGCCGTTGCTGTCGCCGAAGGCGCGGACGAGGACCTCGTAGAACACCGCCTTCCGATACCACTGGGGGTCGTGCTTGAGTCCCGGCTGGTTGAGGTTCAGACCCTGCATCAGTACCTCCCGACGTGGACGATGTGGACCGGTTCGGTGCCGACACCGACCCGGACGTAGTTCTCCTGGCCCCAGTCCCACGTCTCGCCGGTGACGAGGTCGTGGGCGCTGAAGCGGTCGTGGTGGTCGAGCCCGAGGGCCGGCATGTCGAGCCGGACGGTCGACTCACGCGTGCTGTGCGGGTCGAGGTTGGCCACGACGAGCACGACGTCCTCGCCGCCGTCGGGCAGGACCCGGCGCTTGGAGAAGGCGAGCAGGTTCGCGTCGTCGACGTGGTGGAAGGAGATGTTGCGCAGCCGCTGTAGCGCAGGGTGCTCGCGGCGGATCGTGTTGAGCATCGTGAGCCACCCGGCCAGCGACTGCCCCTCCTTCGGCCCGCCGGCCTCGTAGTCGGCCCAGCGACGATCGGTGTAGGCGTACTTCTCGTTGTCGATCTGCTCCTCGGCGCCGGGGCGCGCCACGTGCTCCATGAGCTCGTAGCCCGCGTAGATGCCGTAGGTCGGGACGAGCGTGGCGGCCAGGGCCGCGCGCACCTTCCACGCCGCCGGGCCACCGAACTGCATGTACGGCGTGAGGATGTCGTGCGTCGTCGGCCAGAAGGAGGGCCGCATGTAGGCGGCGGCGTCGCCGGCGAGCTCGGTGACGTACTCCGTCAGCTCGGCCGGCGTGTTGCGCCACGCGTAGTACGTGTACGACTGCTGGAAGCCCACCTTCGCCAGGGTGTGCATCATGGCCGGCTGGGTGAAGGCCTCCGAGAGCCAGATCGTCTCGGGGTGCTCGCGGGCGACGTCCTGGATGAGCCACTGCCAGAACTCGACGGGCTTGGTGTGCGGGTTGTCGACGCGGAAGATCCGGATGCCGTGGTCGAGCCACACCTGGATGACGCGCCGGACCTCGGCGTAGGCCGCCGCCGGGGCGTTGTCGAAGTTGACCGGGTAGATGTCCTGATACTTCTTCGGCGGGTTCTCGGCGTAGGCGATGGTGCCGTCGGCGCGGGTCGTGAAGAACTCGGGGTGCTCGGTGACCCACGGGTGGTCGGGGGAGCACTGCAGCGCGATGTCCAACGCCACCTCGAGGCCGAGCTCGCCGGCGCGCGCCACGAAGGCGTCGAAGTCGTCGAACGTGCCGAGGTCGGGGTGGATGGCGTCGTGCCCGCCGTCGGGGGAGCCGATCGCATACGGGCTGCCGGGGTCGAGCGGGCCGGCGTTGAGGGTGTTGTTCGGACCCTTGCGAGCGGTCGTGCCGATGGGGTGGATCGGGGTGAGGTAGATGACGTCGAAGCCCATCGCCGCGACGGCGTCGAGCCGCTCGGCCGCGGTCGCGAACGTCCCGGAGACCCAGCGCTGGGTGGCCTCGTCGATGTGGGCGCCCTCGGACCGCGGGAAGAACTCGTACCAGGCGCCGCTGAGGGCGAGCTCGCGCTCGACGAGCAGCGGCAGGTCGGGACTCGAGGTGACGTGATCGCGCAGCGGTCGCTCGGTGAGTTCGCCGGCGACGGCGCCGTCCGTGCCCGCGCCGAGGCGGACGAAGGGGGCGTCCGCCGTGGCGCGCAGCCCGGTGACGGCCTTCTCGAGGAGGGCGCGGCCCTCGGTGGGCCGGTCGACCTCGGCGAGGGCGCGTTCGAGGACGCGCGCACCCTCTTCGAGCATGAGCTCGGTGTCGATGTCCGCGTGGACCTTGATCGTCGCGTCGTGGCGCCAGGTCGCGTAGGGGTCGGACCAGCCCTCGACGTGATAAGTCCACACGCCGGGTGCGTCCGCGCTGACCTCGCTCTCCCAGTGGCTCATCCCGGGATTGACGCAGTCCATCCGGTGCGCGTGCCGCGTGCCATCGGCGGCGACGAGCACGGCGGTGGCGTTGACCGCGTCGTGGCCCTCGCGGAAGACCGTCGCGGTGATCGGGAACGCTTCCCCGACAACGGATTTGGCCGGACGCGTGCCGTTGTCGACGCACGGCCGCACGTCCTGCACCGGGATCCGGCCCAGTGGCGTCTGCGGTGACGTCGACCTCGGCGGTGTGGCAGGTCGGGTGCCGCGGACGGGACGGGGGGCGGGGGAGGGCGTCGCGTCGGTCTTCACGGGTCGACGTTAGCGAAAGTTCATCCGTTTGCACCCTCGGCGCACCCGATGGACGGGCCGCGGTGATGTCCCGGCCGCAAGATCGCTGCAAGGGTTGCAAGATCTTGACAGGGCCACCGGGGGCGGGCCGTAGGATGACCCCTCGTGAAGGCCATCCGACGTTTCAGCGTCCGCACCGTCCTGCCCCAGCCCCTCGAGCCCCTCGGCGACCTCGCGAGCAACCTGCGCTGGTCCTGGCACGGGCCCACGCGCGATCTCTTCGAGTCGATCGACCCCGAGCGCTGGGCGCGGGTGAGCAAGGATCCCGTCGCCCTGCTCTCGGCGCTCTCGCCGGACGAGCTCGGTCGCCTGGCCGCGGACGAGGGCTTCGTCGCCCGCGTCCACGAGGCCAAGGCGGACCTCGACACCTACCTGACGCAGGACCGTTGGTACCAGCAGTGGGCCCGGGAGCAGGGTGACGCCGGGGCGCCGGCCGCGATCGCCTACTTCAGTCCCGAGTTCGGCATCACCGAGGTCCTCCCGCAGTACTCCGGCGGCCTCGGCATCCTCGCCGGCGACCACCTCAAGACCGCCAGCGACCTCGGCGTGCCGATCGTCGGCGTCGGCCTCTTCTACAAGACCGGCTACTTCAAGCAGTCGCTCAACCGCGACGGCTGGCAGCAGGAGACCTACCCGGTCCTCGACCCCGATGGCCTGCCGCTGTCCCTCCTGCGCGAGGCGGACGGCACCCCGTGCGTCGTCACCATCGCGCTGCCCGCGGGCCGCGAGCTGCGCGCCCACGTCTGGCGCGCGCAGGTCGGCCGCGTGCCGCTCCTGCTCCTCGACTCCGACGTGCCCGGCAACGACGACGCCGCGCGCGGCATCACCGAGCGCCTCTACGGCGGCGGCGGTGAGCAGCGCCTCCAGCAGGAGATGCTGCTGGGCATGGGCGGCGTGCGTGCGCTCCGCCTGTGGTCCCGACTCACGGGCGCCCCGACGCCCGACGTCTACCACTCCAACGAGGGCCACGCCGGCTTCCTCGGCATCGAGCGCATCCACGAGCTGACCCGCGACGAGGGGCTGGACTTCGCACAGGCCCTCGAGGCCGTCCGCGGCAGCACCGTCTTCACGACGCACACCCCCGTGCCGGCCGGCATCGACCGCTTCGACGCCTCGCTCATCCAGCTCTACTTCGGCGGGGACGTGGCCCTGACCGGCGTGCCGCTGGACCAGCTCCTCGCCCTCGGCGCCGAGACCTACGAAGGGGGCTCGTCGACCACCTTCAACATGGCCGTCATGGGCCTGCGCCTGGCCCAGCGTGCCAACGGCGTCTCGCAACTGCACGGGGTCGTCTCCCGCGGCATGTTCGACGGACTCTTCCCGGGCTTCGACGACGACGAGGTGCCGATCGCGAGCATCACCAACGGCGTGCACGCGCCGACGTGGGTCGACGAGAAGGTCTACCGCCTCGCTCACGAGTTCCTCGGGACCCGCGACATCGAGCTCAGCGACGCCTGGAGCCGCATCGACGCCATCCCGCGCGACCGGATCTGGGCCACCAAGCGCGAGTTGCGTGAGCAGCTCGTCGTCGAGGCGCGCCGGCGCCTGAAGAGCTCGTGGATCAAGCGCGGCGCGTCCCCGGCCGAGCTCGGTTGGACCGACTCCGTGCTCGACCCCGACGTGCTGACCATCGGCTTCGCACGACGCGTGCCGACCTACAAGCGGCTCACGCTCATGCTGCGCGACCCGGCGCGGCTCAAGGCCCTCCTGCTCCACCCCGAGCGGCCCATCCAGCTCGTCATCGCCGGCAAGTCGCACCCCGCGGACGAGACGGGCAAGCAGCTCATCCAGCAGATGGTCCGGTTCGCCGACGACCCGGAGGTCCGCCACCGCATCGTCTTCCTGCCGAACTACGACATCGCCATGGCGAAGTACCTCTACCCGGGCACCGACGTGTGGCTGAACAACCCGCTGCGCCCCTTCGAGGCCTGTGGCACGTCCGGGATGAAGGCGGCCCTCAACGGTGGCCTCAACCTCTCCATCCTCGACGGCTGGTGGGACGAGTGGTTCGACGGCGAGAACGGCTGGGCCATCCCGACGGCCGACGGCGTCGAGGACGCCGACCGCCGCGACGACCTCGAGGCCGCGGCGCTCTACGACCTCATCGAGCAGCAGGTCGCCCCGCGCTTCTACGACCGCGACGAGGCAGGCCTGCCGCAGACCTGGCTGGGCAACGTGGTCCACACGCTGGCCGACCTCGGTCCGAAGGTGCTCGCCACCCGCATGGTGCGCGACTACACCGAGCAGCTCTACGTCCCCGCGGCCCGCGCCGGCTGGGACCGGGCGCGCGACGGTTTCGCCGGCGCGAAGGACCTCGCCGGGTACAAGGCGGCCGTCCGCTCCGCCTGGCCGAGCGTCCACGTCGAGCACGTCGAGTCCGCCGGGGTCTCCGACTCCCCGCAGGTGGGTGACGTCCTGCACGTGACCGCCTACGTCGCCATCGACGGGCTCGCCCCCGACGCGATCGACGTCCAGGTCGTCCACGGCACGGCCGGCCGCACGAGCGACGACCTGACCGACATCGAGACGGTCTCGCTCACGCACACCGAGTCCTACCCCGACGGCAAGCACCAGTACTCGGGCGACCTCACGCTGGGTCGCACGGGCGCCTTCGGCTACACGGTCCGCATCGTGCCCAAGCACCCCGCGCTCGCCGCCCCGAGCGAGTTGGGGCTCGTCGCCAACGCCTGAGTGATGTGAGCAGCTGAAGGACACAGGCAGCTCAAGGACACAGGCAGCTGAAGGACACAGGCAGCTCAAGGACACCGACGAAGGGCGGCCACCGGGATCATCCCGGTGGCCGCCCTTCGTCCGTCGCCTCGGTGCGCCGGGCGGCGTGTCAGGTGGGGTCGGTCGCGCAGTAGACCCGCAGGCTCGACCCGGTCACCGTGACCGGTCCCGGCGCCTGCGCGGCACCCGCCTCGGCGGGTCGCTCGGCGGCGCTGTCCCAGAGCAGGGAGTAGGCGCTCAGCCCGGGCGGGGAGGGGAGGGTCACCTCGGTGTCGTGCGGCCCGCCGTGGATGACGAGCAGGATCGACTCGGCGTCGATCCACGCGCCGTTGAGGTACATCTGCAGGGTGTGCGCGCTCGGGTCGGCCCAGGCCCCGTCCGACATCTCCTGACCGTCGGCGCCGAACCACGCGAGGTCGCGCGAGCCGTCCTCGTTGACCGTGCGCCCGGAGAAGAAGCGACGCTGGTGCAGCGCGGGCTTCTCGCGTCGCAACCGCGACAGGAAGGCGGTCGTCTCGAGGAGGTCCTCCTCCCACGGTTCGTGCTCCCAGCGCAGCCAGGTCAGCTCGTTGTCCTGGTTGTACGTGTTGTTGTTGCCGAGCGTGCTCCGGCCGTACTCGTCGCCGGAACTGAGCATCGGCACGCCCGTCGAGAGCAGCAGCGAGCCCAGCAGGTTGCGCATCGAGCGGCGCCGCCGGATCAGGATGGCCTCGTCGTCGGTCGGTCCCTCGACGCCGTGGTTGAACGACCGGTTGTGCGACGACCCGTCGCGATTGTCCTCCCCGTTGGCCTCGTTGTGCTTCTGCTCGTAGGCCGTGAGGTCGGCGAGGGTGAAGCCGTCGTGGGCCGTCACGAAGTTGACCGAGGCGCGGGGGCCGCGGTCCCGGGTGCCGAAGAGGTCGTCGGATCCCGCGAGCCGGGTCGCGACCTCGCGCACCCCGTGGCCGCTGTGCGCCTCCTCGCCCGTGACGGCGTGGTCGAGGTCGGTCAGCCAGAAGGTGCGCATGCCATCGCGATAGCGGTCGTTCCACTCGCTGAAGGGGGGAGGGAACTGGCCCGTGCGCCAGCCGTGCATGCCGACGTCCCACGGCTCCGCGATGAGCTTGACCCGCGACAGGACCGGGTCCGTGCGCAGCGCGACGAGGAAGGGGTGGTCCGGGTCGTACTCGTCGTTGCGGCCGCGGCCGAGGGCCACCGCGAGGTCGAAGCGGAACCCGTCGACGTGGTACTCGGTGACCCAGTGCCGCAGGGAGTCGAGCACGAGGCGGGCGACGACGGGATGGCGCAGATCCATCGTGTTGCCGCAGCCCGTGACGTCGATGTCGCGGCCGCGGCCGTCGAGACGGTAGTAGGCGCGCCCGTCGAGGCCGCGGAAGGCCAGCGTCGCGCCGTGGACCGACTGCTCACCGGAGTGGTTGTAGACGACGTCGAGGATGACCTCGATGCCGGCCTCGTGGAGCAGGCGGACCATCCCCTTGAACTCCCGCAGGACCTCGTGCGGGTCGTCGCTCGAGGCGAGTGAGGCCTGCGGGGCGAAGAAGCCGATCGTGTTGTAGCCCCAGTGGTTGGCGCTGCCCCGTTGGACGAGCTCGCGCTCGTCGACGTGCGCCTGGACGGGCAGGAGCTCGACCGTCGTCACACCCATCCGCTGGAGGTGGGCGATGACCGCCGGGTGGGCCATGCCGGCATAGGTCCCGCGAAGGTGCTCGGGCACGTCCGGGTGCAGGCGCGTCATCTCCTTCACGTGGACCTCGTAGAGGACCGACTCGACGAGCGGTCGGTTCGGGCGCTCGACCCCACCCCAGTCGAAGGAGTCGTCGACGACGACGCAGCGCGGCACGTGTCCGCGCGAGTCCAGCGGCGAGATGATGCCGTCGTCCCCGGCGAAGTGGTCGTCCACCCGGTGCCCGAAGACCTCCGGACCCCAGGTGACGTCGCCCTCGATCGCCTTGGCATACGGGTCGAGGAGGACCTTCTCGACGTTGTGCCGGTGACCGTTGTCGGGGTCCCACGGTCCGTCGACGCGCACGTTGTAGCGCTGGCCGGGCCCGACCCCCTCGAGGAAGCCGTACCACCAGCCGTGTGCCCGCTCGGTCAGCTCGATGCGTCGCTCGCTCGTGCCGGCGGTGTCGCCCGTGTCGTAGAGGCAGGCCCAGACGGTGTCCGCGTGCCCGGCATAGACGCAGAAGGTCGCACCGCCCGGGACGAGCGTCATGCCCGGGGCAGGGGGAAGGTCGGGGACGATTGTGGTCACCATGGCGACCACCCTAGGGGTGGGTGCGGCGCAGTCGCCGGACGTCCGGGGTGCGGTCCAGCGGGGCGGGCGGCGTGGCCGCACGGTCGGACTGTGGCTACCGTGGTGCCCATGACTGATCCTACCGCCCTGCCCAACTTCCCGCAGCAGCCCCAGCCGGATGCGGCAGCCGACGAGGCGCCCCTGCGCGACCGCATCCAGGCGGCGCTGACCGACCTCGGGCTCGAGCCGGCCATCGACGAGGACGGTGACGTCAGCTTCCGCTTCGAGGAGCAGCAGATGTTCGTCCGGTGCGCCGACGACGAGTCGCAGGTCATCCGCGTCTTCGGCCAGTGGCAGCTGCAGCCGCCCGTCCCGACCGACGCCCAGACCCGCCTCGAGGTGTGCAACGACGTCAACGTCGCCTTCAACCTGATCAAGGCGGCCGTCGCCAACGAGACCCTCCTCGTGACGAGCGAGCACATCCTGCCGCGCGGGGCCGACCTTCGCGGTCTCATGCAGCTCTCCGTGCCGCTCGTCCTCCAGGGTGTCCAGCTGTGGCACCAGCGCGCGACCGGCGAGGACGGCTCCGGCGCTGCCGATGGTGCTGACGCTGCTGCCGGCACCCCCGACGGCGCCCCCGTTGACGGCACCCCCGTGGACCCGCAGGCATGAGCGACCTCGCGGTCCTCGAGGTGGAGGACGGCATCGCCGTCCTCCGGCTGACCCGGCCCCCGATGAACGCCCTGGACACCGAGCTCCAGGAGACGATCCGCCGCCTCGCCCGTGAGGCCACCTCCCGGGCGGACATCAAGGCGGTCATCGTCCACGGCGGCGAGAAGGTCTTCGCCGCGGGCGCGGACGTCAAGGAGATGGCCGACATGTCGTACACGGACATGGTCGACCGCTCGCGTGAACTCCAGGCCTGCTTCACGGCCGTGGCCGACATCCCGAAGCCGACCGTCGCCGCCATCACGGGGTACGCCCTCGGTGGCGGCTGCGAACTCGCGCTGACCTGCGACTTCCGCGTGGCGGGCCGCACGGCCAAGCTCGGCCAGCCCGAGGTGCTGCTCGGCCTCATCCCCGGCGCCGGTGGCACCCAGCGTCTGCCGCGGCTGATCGGCCCGGCGAAGGCGAAGGACCTCATCTTCAGCGGCCGGTTCGTCAACGCCGAGGAGGCGCTCGCCATCGGCCTCGTCGACCGGGTCGTCGAGCCGGAGGAGGTCCTCGAGGCCGCCAAGGAGCTCGTGCGTCCGTACACCGGCGCTGCGAGCTACGCCATCCGCGCGGCCAAGGAGGCCATCGACAAGGGCCTCGAGGTCGACCTCGCGACCGGCCTGGAGATCGAGCGGCTGCAGTTCAGCGGCCTCTTCGCGACGAAGGACCGCACGATCGGCATGGCCTCGTTCATCGAGAGCGGCCCGGGCAAGGCGACCTTCGAGGGCGCCTGACGCACCCGCGGCAATCTCAGGAACGTCTGAGCTACACCACAGGAGGCCGGATCGGCGGACACCGCCGATCCGGCCTCCTGTGCGCATCATCACCCCGTCCTGATGCGGCTGCTGCGGCGGTCGCTGGTTAGGGTCGTCTTCGTTGGGCGTCACCCTCCAGACACCTGCTCCGCCCCCCCCCGGAGCGGCTGGCAGGATGACAGCGGCCCACCATCCGTCATCCCACAAGGAAGAGGACGATCACACCGATGAACATCGTCGTCTGCGTCAAGTACGTCCCGGACGCCCAGTCCGACCGGTCGTTCAACGAGTCCGACAACACGACCGATCGCGAGAGCGTCGACGGCCTCCTCAGCGAGCTCGACGAGTACGCGGTCGAGCAGGCCCTCACGCTGGTCGAGGCCAGCGAGGGTGAGGTCACCGTCGTCACCGTTGGTCCCGAGGCCGCCGCCGAGGCCGTCAAGAAGGCCCTCCAGATGGGCGCCCACAAGGGCGTGCACATCTTGGACGACGCCATCAAGGGCTCCGATGCCGCCGCCACCTCGCTGCTCCTGGCCGAGGCCGTCAAGAAGATCGGCACCCCGGACATCGTGCTGACCGGCATGGCCTCCACCGACGGCACCATGGCCGTCGTCCCCGCCATGCTCGCCGAGCGTCTCGGCCTGCCCCAGGTCACCTTCGCGTCCGACCTCACCATCGACGGCACGACCGTCAAGGCCCGCCGTGACGGCGACGCCGCGAGCGAGACCATCGAGTCGACGCTCCCCGCGCTGATCTCGGTCACCGACCAGATCAACGAGCCGCGTTACCCCTCATTCAAGGGGATCATGGCCGCGAAGAAGAAGCCGGTCGAGACCTGGTCGCTCGCCGACCTCGGCGTCGACGCCGGTCAGGTCGGTCTCGAGAACGCCTGGACGAAGGTCGAGTCCTTCGCGAAGCGTCCCCCGCGTGAGCAGGGCACCATCGTCACCGACGAGGGCGACGGCGGCACGAAGCTCGCCGCGTTCCTGACCGCCCAGAAGTTCGTCTGAGTCGGCTGAGAAGTAGGAGAGGAACAGACATGACCGAAGTTCTCGTTCTCGTCGACCACGCTGCCGGCGAGGTCCGCAAGACCACCGCCGAGATGCTCGCCATCGCGGGTCGCCTCGGCGAGCCGTCCGCCGTCTGGATCGGTGAGGGTGCCCAGGCGTCCACCGAGCTGCTCGGCCGCTACGGCGCCCAGAAGATCTACGTCGTGGAGAACCCCGACGTGACCAGCCACCTCGTCGCGCCGCAGGCCGAGGTGCTCGCCCAGCTCGTCGAGAAGACCTCCCCGGCGGCCGTGCTCATCTCGAGCAACCCGGCTGGCAAGGAGATCGCCGCGCGCCTGTCGATCAAGACCGAGTCCGGCCTGATCACCGACGCCGTCGACGTGCAGGCCGGCGAGAACGGCCCGCGCACGACGCAGTCCGTCTTCGCCGGGTCCTACTCGGTGACGGCCTCCGTCACCAAGGGCACGCCGATCATCACGGTCAAGCCGAACTCGGCCGACCCGGAGCAGGTCGGTGCCGCGGGCGCCGTCGAGCTCGTCGAGGTCACCGTGTCCGACACGGCCAAGGGCGCCAAGATCACCGCCTCCGAGCCCAAGCAGTCCACGGGCCGCCCGGAGCTCACCGAGGCCGCGATCGTCGTCTCCGGCGGCCGTGGAACGGGTGGCGACTTCTCGCCGGTCGAGGCGTTCGCCGACAGCCTCGGCGCTGCCGTCGGTGCCTCGCGCGCCGCCGTCGACGCCGGCTGGTACCCGCACACCTCGCAGGTCGGCCAGACCGGCAAGCAGGTCTCGCCGCAGCTCTACGTGGCCTGCGGCATCTCCGGTGCCATCCAGCACCGGGCCGGCATGCAGACCTCGAAGACGATCGTCGCCATCAACAAGGACGAGGAGGCGCCGATCTTCGAGCTCGTCGACTTCGGCGTCGTCGGCGACCTCTTCCGGGTGCTCCCGCAGGCGACCGAGGCGGTTCGCGCCCGCAAGGGCTGACCCGCACGACCTGCACCGAAGGGGACCCCGGCCGACTCGGCCGGGGTCCCCTTCGTCGTCGTCGCCGTCCTGGCTGCCGGTGATGTCGTGCGTGGGCGAATTGTGGTGATGCCGGTGTTGTCGTTGTCGTCGGGAGTGTCCTGATCGCCGTTATCGTTGTGTGACATTCGAGCGCGCGACCGCTACGGTGGCGAGGAACGTCTTCCCCTGCCTGAAGGTCCCCTCCGTGTCTCGTCGTTCCTATCAGGGTCGCCATGCGCCCGCTCCCGGGGCACCGCGCGACCGTCATCCCGCCACGAGCGTCCTCGCTCGTACGGGTGCCAAGGCCGTCGTCGGTCTCGGCCTCGTCTCGGGCGTCACGGCCGCCGTCGCGGCGCCGTCCGCGGACCTGACCTCCTTCGGCCGTGCTGCGACCACGGCGGCCGGGAGCCAGCCCGTCGCGCTCGCCACGGTCGCGAACGACCGCGTCGACCACGTCGCCTCGCGCTCGAGCGCTCGTGGAGCCCTGACCGCCTCGTCGAAGGCGGCCGGACCGACCTCCGTGCGCCGGATCGTCACGGTCGAGGCCAAGCCCAAGCCCAAGCCCAAGCCGACGGTGACACCCACGCCGACCGAGACGCCGTCCGACACTGCGAGCGAGTCCGCCGCGGACGCCGCCGCAGCAGCGCCCACGGAGACCACGACGCCGACGGCGACGCAGGCGCCAGCCCCGACGACCCAGGCGCCGACGGGCGCGGGACAGTGGGCGGCGGAGGCCGCGGCCAAGGGCCTCGGCCCCAACGCCTCGCTCGTCTACGCGGCCGTGAAGAACAACTTCCCCCAGATCTCGACCATCGGCGGCTACCGCGCCGGCGACGGCGGCGACCACGGCTCGGGCCGTGCCGTCGACATCATGGTGACCGGCAGCCTCGGCGACTCGATCGCCGCCTACATGCAGGCGCATGCCGGGGAGCTCAACATCGCGTACGTCATCTGGCAGCAGCGCATCTGGTTCCCGGGCGGTGGCTGGAGCCCGATGGAGGACCGCGGGAGCGCCACGGCCAACCACTACGACCACGTGCACGTCTCCGTCTCCTGATCCACGCCTGAGCCTCCCGCTGGGCAACTGGCGACCGTTCGGACCCTGCCGGGCCGAGATCTAGACTTGCGCGGGTGACCACGTACCTCGACCACGCCGCCACGACGCCGATGCTGCCCGCGGCGAGCGCCGCGATGCTCGAGCAGATGGGGATCCCGGGCAACGCGTCGTCGCTGCACACCTCGGGCCGCGCGGCCCGTCGCGTCGTCGAGGAGTCGCGTGAGCGGATCGCGAAGGCGATCGGGGCGCGGCCCAGCGAGGTCATCTTCACCTCGGGCGGCACCGAGTCCGACAACCTCGCCATCAAGGGGACCTACCGGGCCCGACGCACCGCGGACCCCACCCGGACGCGCCTCGTCGTGAGCGGGGTCGAGCACCACGCCGTGCTCGATGCCGTCGAGCACCTCGTCGAGGCCGAGGGTGCCGAGGTCACCTGGGTCGAGCCGGACGCCTGCGGGATCATCCCCGTGGACGGGGTGCGCGAGGCCATCGACCGTGACCCCTCCTCCGTGGCCCTCGTCAGCGTCATGTGGGCGAACAACGAGGTCGGGACCGTCCAGGACATCGCGGCCATCGCGGAAGTGGCCCACGCACACGACATCCCCGTGCACACCGACGCCGTCCAGGCGGTCGGTCACCTGCCGGTCGACTTCACCGCGAGCGGCGTCGACCTGCTCACCCTCACCGGCCACAAGCTCGGCGGGCCGGTCGGGGTCGGCGCCCTCGTCGCCCGCCGCGACGCCCAACTGGTCCCGCTCACCCACGGTGGCGGTCAGGAGCGTCGGGTGCGCAGCGGCACGCTCGACGTACCCGCGATCCGGGCCCTGGCGGTCGCCATCGAGGACAGCGCGGCGACGCTCGAGGCCGAGGCGGTGCGACTCGTCGGGCTGCGGGACCGGCTGATCAAGGGCGCCCTCGCCATGGACTACGGCATTCGGGTCACGGGCTGCTGGGACGAAGGGGACGTCACGCGTCGCCTGCCCGGCAACGCTCACCTGCTGATCCCCGGCTGCGAGGGCGATTCCCTGCTGTACCTGCTCGACGCCGAGGGCATCGAGTGTTCGACCGGGTCGGCTTGTCAGGCGGGGGTCCCGCGCCCGAGTCACGTCGTGCTCGCCATGGGGATCGACGAGGTCGACGCCCGGGGTGCTCTGCGGATCAGCTTCGGCCGGACGTCGGCCGACGCCGACGTCGACCACTTCCTCGAGGTCCTGCCGGCCGCCGTGGAGCGGGCCCGGCGCGCCGCCGGCGGAGCGCGCTGATGCGCGTCGTCGCCGCGATGAGCGGTGGGGTCGACTCGGCCGTGGCGGCGTCCCGCATGGTCGAGGCTGGCCACGACGTCGTGGGCGTCCACCTGGCGCTCTCGCAGAGCGCCGCGACGCTGCGCGAGTCGGCCCGAGGCTGCTGCACCATCGAGGACGCCGGCGACGCCCGGCGGGTCGCCGATCGGATCGGCATCCCCTTCTACGTCTGGGACATGGCCACGCGCTTCCGCGAGGACGTCGTCGACGACTTCGTCGCGGAGTACGCCGCGGGCCGCACCCCGAACCCGTGCCTGCGCTGCAACGAGCGGATCAAGTTCGCCGCACTGTTGGACAAGGCGGTCGCCCTCGGCTTCGACGCCGTGGCGACCGGGCACTACGCCCAGATCGTCGAGCGCCCCGACGGCACCCGCGAGCTCCACCGCGCCGTCGACAGCGCCAAGGACCAGTCCTACGTCCTCGGTGTCCTCGACGCGCAGCAGCTCGCGCGCTCCTTCTTCCCGCTCGGGGACACGACGAAGCCGGACATCCGCCGCGAGGCGCAGGAGCGCGGCTTCTACGTCGCCTCCAAGCCGGACAGCCACGACATCTGCTTCATCGCCGACGGGGACACCCGCGGCTGGCTCGAGTCACGTCTGGGGGAGCAGCCGGGCGACGTCGTCGACGAGCACGGTGACGTCGTCGGACGGCACTCGGGCTCCTACGGGTTCACCGTCGGGCAGCGGCGGGGCCTCGGGATCGCGCGCGAGCGTCAGGACGGGCAGCCGCGCTACGTCACCGGTGTGGACGCCGCGACGAACACCGTGACCATCGGCACGGCGGACCTGCTCGGCGTCGACCGGATCCGCGGCGACCACGCGCGCTGGTGCGGACCGGCGCCGGCGGGGCGCGTGCGGGTCGGTGCGCAGGTGCGGGCCCACGGCGAGGAACTCCCGGCCACGGCCTGGGCCGACGGCGACGACGTGCACGTCGAATTGGACGAGCGGCTGCGCGGGGTGGCCCCGGGTCAGTCCGTCGTGCTCTACGAGGGGACGCGGGTCGTCGGCTCGGCGACGATCGCGGAGGCCACGCTCGCCCGCTGAGCCAGCGCGAGGCCCACCAGCCCCGTCGTCAGGAGCCCCGCGAGGAGCGCGACGATCGAGGCGGCGCCCCAGGTCGCCCAGTCGATCTCGCCGGCGTGCCACACGAGGCCCACGAGACCGAGGAAGCCCATCAGCACGATGGCGTGGAGGCCCGGGCGGACGCGCTCGAGGTCGTCCTCGGCCAGGGCCTGCAGGAGCGCGACGCCGAGGGTGAGTGCCCAGGCGCCGAGTGCGCGTGCGTCGAGGGTCGAGGTCTCCCAGGGGATCACGGCGGCCCAGAAGGTCGTCCCGCCGAGCAGGCCGACCCCGAGGCCGAAGAACGCCGAGCCGAGGACGGCCACGAGCGGGAGAGCCCAACGGGGCAGGGGAGCGGTCCGGGCGAGCGGGAACCCCGGTTCGCGGGACTGGGCCACCAGCACGACGAGGATGGCGACGGTCAGGGCGACCATGGCCAGCAGCCAGCCCCACGCCAGGACGACGGCGACGACGGGTCCGCCGTCGAGCGCGAGGTCGCCGCGGTGCACGACGGCCAGCACCGCCATGGTCGCCACGAGGACGCCCGCGGGGAGCACGGCGATCCGCACCCCTTCCCAGTGCGGCCGGACGGCCGCGGAGAACATCATCGGGACCACCCCGAGCAGGCCAGCGCCCATGAGGGCCGAGCTGACCGGGGAGGTGAAGGGCCACGCGAAGTACGTCGCGCTCCGGGTGCTCCCGGCGAAGGCGACCAGGCCGGCGACGATCGCCAGCAGGGCGATGGCGACGAGCAGCGGCGAGATCAGGGGCGTCGCGTCACGCCCGGTGGGTGGGCGGAGCGGCTCGTTCACTGGGGCACCGGGACGAAGTCCTGCGCCTCGCGCACGCCGCAGTCGGGACACGGCCAGTCGGGGTCGACCTCGTTCAGTGGGGTGCCGGCCGGCCACCCTTCGCGCGGGTCGCCGGCGGACTCGTCGTAGCGGTAGTCGCAGCCGGGGCAGGCGAAGACGCTCACGCGGCGACCCCCTTCGCGCTGGTCGTGGTGGTGCTCGCGGCGGACGCCCCGCGCGCGTGGCGGGCGAGCACGGCGGCCCGCCTGCGCGGGTGGATGTTGGCGCGGGTGATGTCGCCGTCGAAGTGGGCGACGACGCGCTTGTCCATGACGGCCCGCCAGATCGCGGGCACCCAGGTGAGGACGATCATCCCGGCGTAGCCCGTGGGCAGGACGGGGGACTCGGGGAAGTCGCGCAGGGTCTGGTAGCGGCGCACGGGGTTGGCGTGGTGGTCGCTGTGACGCTGCAGGTGGTAGAGCAGGACGTTGGTCCCGATGTTGTTGCTGTTCCACGAGTGGCTGGCGTTGACACGCTCGTAGCGGCCGGCGCTCGTCGTCGCGCGGAGCATGCCGTAGTGCTCGAGGTAGTTGACCGACTCGAGGAGCCAGATGCCGACGATCGCCTGGATGACCAGGTACGGCAGGACACCCCAGCCGAAGGCGATGATCAGCGCGCCCCAGATGAGGACCGTGAAGGCCCACGCGTTGAGGACGTCGTTGCGCAGGGTCCAGTGGCTCTCGCCACGCCGCTGGAGGCGCCGCTTCTCGATGCCCCAGGCGCTGCGGAGGCTGCCGATGACGGTCCGGGGGAGGAACTCCCACACCGACTCGCCGACCCGCGAGCTGGCCGGGTCCTCGGGGGTGGCGACGCGGACGTGGTGGCCCCGGTTGTGCTCGATGAAGAAGTGGCCGTAGGCCGTCTGGGCCAGGGCGACGCGGGCGAACCAGCGCTCGTGCGTCTCCTTCTTGTGACCGAGCTCGTGCGCGGTGTTGATGGCGATGCCGGCCACCGTGCCGATGCCGGTGGCCAGACCCACCTTGTCGACCCATGTCATCGGGGGCATGTCGCCGGCCCCTCCGCGGGACAGCAGCCAGGCGCCGGCGACGAGGGAGGCGTACTGGAGTGGGATGTAGAGGTAGGTCACCCAGCGGTAGTAGCGGTCGTTCTCGAGCTGGTCGAGGACCTCGTCCGGGGGGTTGTTCGGGTCGATGCCCGCGACGAGGTCGATGAGCGGGATGATGCCGAAGACGACGACGGGGCAGGACCACCAGAAGATCGGCTGGCCGGTGAGGAGCACGAGCCCCCACGCGAGGAAGGGGAGCAGCGGGATGATCAGACCGAGCACCCACATGGGGCGCTTGAGGTCGCGCCACGCGGGCGTCGCGGGGGCGGCCACAGCGGGCGGGGCCATGTCGACTCCTTTGTCGGTTCGGCGGAGATGTAAACCTACGTCTCGGTAGGATGCCACGACAAGAGGGGCCGGGGGAGTGTTCGCGCACACTCGTCCGATCGCGAGCGCGATGAGCACCCACGATCGGACGAATCAGTGCGTCAGGTTGCTGGAGCTGCGGGCGCCCTCGTGATGCGGCGCCCGCGTGGCGATCAGCCCTCGAGCGCGGCGTCGAGCGTGATCTCGACTCCGGTCAGGGCCTTGCTGATCGGGCAGCCCGCCTTCGCCTCCTGGGCCGCGCTCTCGAAGGCAGCGGCATCGACGCCCTCGACCTCGCCGCGGACCGTCAGGGTGATGCCCGTGAGCCGGAAGCCGCCCGCGGGGTCCTCGCCGAGGGTGACGTCGGCCTGGACGTCGAGCGCGTGCACCGTGCCGCCGGCCTTGCCGAGGAGGGCGGACAACTGCATGGCGTAGCAGGACGAGTGGGCGGCACCGATGAGCTCCTCGGGGCTCGTCGTGCCGTCGGCCGCCTCCGCGGTGCGCTTGGGAAAGGAGACGTCGAAGGTGCCGACGCCCGAACTGCTCAGCTCGACCTGGCCGGAGCCGTCCTGGAGGCCGCCCTTCCAGGCGGTGCGTGCGGTGCGGGTGGGCATGAGGTGCTCCTTCGCGATCGGGACCGGGCTGGGTCGAGCGTGCCCGTCCCTCCAGTCAAGCCGAAGACGTCCGGAAGCGCACCCCCCTTCGTCATCGCACGTACCGGTCGCCGCCGCCGCGTCGCCTAGAGTCGAGGCCGTGACCAACGCATCGGGGATCGGCTCGTGGCCGGGGACGGACTCCCGGGAGGCGATCCGCATCGTGCGGGACCTGCTGGTCGAGGACGGGATCCCCTACCTGCCGGAGACGCCCGCGCGCGGACCCGGGGCCGACATGATCGGGCGGGCGACCGGCCTGCTCGTCGAACTGCCGGTCGACCTGCAGCCGTCGGGCTGGCGATTCGTCGACCGGCCCGGTCGGGATGCCGCGCGCACCGCGTCCTTCTGGAGGCAGGACCTCGACGAGATCGCGGAGGCCTACGACGGGCACACCGGCCCCCTCAAGCTCCAGGTGACGGGGCCGTGGACACTCGCCGCGTCCGTCGAGCTCAACCGCGGGGAGAAGGCGGCCGGTGACCCGGCCGCGCGTGCGGACGTCATCGCCTCGCTCGCGGAAGGGGTCCGCCTGCACCTCGCCGAGGTCGCTCGGCTCGTGCCCGGTGCCGACCTCGTCCTGCAACTCGACGAGCCCGGGTTGCCCGCCGTGCTGGAGGGTCGCCTGCCGACCGTTTCGGGCTACGGCCGCCTGGCTGCGGTGGACCGGCAGGAGGTGGCCGCCGGACTGTCCGAGGTCCTCGCCGCGGCAGGGGAGCGGACCACCGTGGTCCACTGCTGCCACCCCGACGCCCCGCTGGCGCTGCTCCGGGAGTCGGGCGCCTCGGCGATCGCGGTCGACCTCGACCAGTGGGAGCGCCTCGCCCCGGAACCGTTGTGGGACACCATCGCCGAGATCATCGAGTCGCCCGTCGCCCTGTGGGCCGGCATTCACCCGAGCAACGGCGGCGGGGCCGGTCGGGACTGGCGGACGTCGTGGGACGTCCTGCACGCCCGCTGGGTGCGACTCGGGCTGACCGCGAGCGACCTCGACCGGCTCGTGATCACGCCGGCCTGCGGGCTCGCCTGGTCCACCCAGGCCGAGGCGGTCGCCGCCCAGCGAGCGGCTCGCGAGATCGCGAAGGCGGCGACCGACCTGGCCAGGTCGTGACGGCTGACGGGGATCAGCCCTCCTGCGGGGCGTGCACCTCGCGTCGCAGGATCTTGCCCGTCGGCCCCTTGGGGAGTTCACCGAGCTGCCAGATGCGGCGCGGGTACTTGTACGCCGCCAGGTTCTCCTTGACGTAGGCCTGGACGTCGGCGAGCGTCGTCTCGGTGCCCGTTCGCAGCACGACCGCGGCGCCGACCTCCTCGCCCATCATCTCGTCGGGGACGCCGACGACGGCGGCCTCGAGGATGTCGGGGTGGGCGTAGAGGACCTCCTCCACCTCGCGCGGGTACACGTTCATCCCGCCGCGGATGATCATGTCCTTCTTGCGGTCGACGATCGTGTAGAAGCCCTCCTCGTCGACGGTCGCGAGGTCGCCACTGCGGAACCAGCCGTCCGGGATGGCGGTCGCCGTCTCCTCGGGCTTGCCCCAGTACCCCTTCATGATGTTGTCGCCGCGGATGGCGATCTCGCCGATGCCACCGCCGGCGGGGACGTCGTTGCCGGCGACGTCGATGAGCTTCATCTCGCAGCCGGGGATGGTGACGCCGATGGTGCCGGGCTTGCTGGCGCGGTCGGGCAGGTTGAAGGAGGCGACCGGGGACGTCTCCGACAGGCCGTAGCCCTCGAGGAGGCGGCACCCGAAAGTCGCCTCGAAGGCGCGCAGGGTGTCGCCGGGCAGGGCGGAGCCGCCCGAGATGCAGACGCGCAGGCTGCTCTTGTCCGTGGTCTCGACGGCGGGGTTGTGGAGCATCGCGGCGTACATCGTCGGGACGCCCTCGAAGATCGTCACCGTGTCGCGCTCGATGACCTCGAGCGCCTTGGCGGGGTCGAAGCGCGGGATGAGGGTCAGGGTGGCCCCGACCTGGGTGGCGGCGTTGAGGCCACAGGTCAGACCGAAGACGTGGAAGAGGGGGAGGCAACCCATGATGACGTCCTCGGTGGTCATCCCCATGATCGTCTCGGCCGAACGCAGCGAGTTGAGGTCGAGGTTGCGGTGGGTCAGCTCGGCCCCCTTCGGTCGTCCCGTGGTGCCGGAGGTGTAGAGGATGACGGCGGTGTCGTCGGCCTCCCGCGGGGTCGGCTCAGTGATGGCCGTGCCCGGCGGCAGGTCCTCGTCGCTCGGCCCGAGGACGCCGGAGGTGACGACGCGCGTGCCGGTGCGCTCGCCGGCCTTGGCGGCCTCGGGGACGAACTCCTCCCAGACGAGCGCGACCTTTGCGCCCGAATCGGTGAAGTAGTACTCGACCTCGTTGGCCTTGAGCAGCGGGTTCATCGGGACGACGATCGCGCCGGCGAGGAGCGCGCCGAAGTAGAGGACCGGGTAGGCGGGGACGTTCGGCAGGATCAGGGCGACCCGGTCGCCGGGCTCCACGCCGGCGGCGCGAAGGGCGCCCGCGGCGCGCGCGGCCCGCTCGTGCAGCTGGGACCAGGTGAGGGAGAGGTCGTCGAGCTTGATGGCGGTGCGGTCGGGGTGCGCGGCCGCGGTGGCGACGAGGTTGCCGGCGAGGTGACTCAAGGGGGCCTCCTGGGGGAAGGGGATGTCGTGCAGGTGGTGGCGGGGGTGGAGTGACATGCCACCACATGCGGGGACGCAGGGGTAGACCCACCCCGAGTGGTGGTCCCCTTCGGCGCGTCGCGCTGTCGGTGCGGTGCGGCAGGATTGGGGTGTGAGCGAGACCGACGTGCAGCCCGAGGTGCCCGCCGACGTGCCGGAGGAGGTCCGGCAGGAGTGGAACGACCTCGCCGAGCAGGCGACCGCCCACCAGTTCGCGTACCACGTCAAGGATGCCCCGACGATCAGTGACGGGGCCTACGACGAACTCATCGGCCGGCTGCGCGGGATCGAGGAGGCGCACCCGTCGCTGCGGACGCCGGAGAGTCCGACGCAGGCCGTCGGCGGCGCGGTGTTCTCCACGGACTTCACGGCGGTCGACCACCTCGAGCGCCTGCTGAGCCTCGACAACGCCTTCACCACGGACGAGATGCGGGAGTGGGCCGCCCGGGTCGAGCGTGAGGCCAACACGAGCGGCCTGCACTACCTCTGCGAGCTCAAGATCGACGGCCTCGCCATCAACCTGCTCTACCAAGGGGGGCGCCTGACCCGCGCCCTGACCCGTGGCGACGGCCGCACCGGGGAGGACGTCACGCTCAACGTGCGGACGATCGAGGGGATCCCGCAGGTGTTGCACGGGGAGGACATCCCGGAGCTCGTCGAGATCCGCGGCGAGGTCTTCTTCCCGATCGAGGCCTTCGCCGACCTCAACGCCGCGCAGGTCGAGGCGGGGCGTCCGCCCTACGCCAACCCGCGCAACGCGGCCGCGGGCTCACTGCGGCAGAAGGACCCGCGTGTCACCGCGGCGCGTCCGCTGCGGATGCTCGTGCACGGCATCGGTGCGCGTCAGGGCTTCGACCTCCACCGCCAGAGCCACGGGTACGAACTGCTGCACGCCTGGGGAATGCCGACGTCGACGCACTACCGCGTGCTCGACACGATCGACGAGGTCCTCGCCTTCATCGACGAGACCGGCGCGGCCCGGCACAGCGTGGAGCACGAGATCGACGGTGTCGTCGTGAAGGTCGACGAGATCGCCACCCAGCGCCGGCTCGGCGCGACGTCGCGTGCGCCACGATGGGCCATCGCCTTCAAGTACCCGCCGGAGGAGGTCAACACGACCCTCCTCGACATTCGGGTGAACGTCGGGCGCACGGGGCGGGTGACCCCCTTCGGCGTCATGGAGCCGGTGACGGTGGCCGGGTCGACGGTCGCGATGGCCACGCTGCACAACGCGCACGAGGTCAAGCGCAAGGGCGTGCTCATCGGGGACACGGTCGTGCTGCGCAAGGCGGGCGACGTCATCCCCGAGATCCTCGGGCCGGTCGTCGGGCTGCGCGACGGGAGCGAGCGCGAGTTCGTCATGCCGACCGACTGCCCGTCGTGCGGGACGCGGCTGGCTCCGCAGAAGGAGGGCGACAAGGACATTCGGTGTCCCAACAGCCGCTCGTGCCCGAGCCAACTGCGTGAGCGGCTGGCCGGGTTGGCCGGGCGGGGAGCGTTCGACATCGAGGCGCTCGGCTGGGAGGGCGCGGTCGCGCTGCTCGAGTCGGGGGTCCTGCACGACGAGTCGACCCTGTTCTCCCTGACCGAGGACGACCTCGCCCGCGTCCCCCTCTTCACCCGGGTGGCGAAGAAGACCGACCCGGAGGACGCGGTCGTCGACGGCCGGGTGCTCTCGGCGAACGGCCTCAAGCTCATCGCCAACCTCGCCGCCGCAAAGGAGCAGCCCCTGTGGCGGGTGCTCGTGGCGCTGTCGATTCGTCACGTCGGCCCGACCGCGGCCCGGGCGCTCGCGGGGCACTTCGGGACGATGGAGGCCATCCGGGCGGCCACCGTCGAGGACCTCTCGGGCGTCGAGGGCGTGGGTGGCGTGATCGCCCAGGCCGTGCGGGAGTGGTTCGACGGGGAGGGCAACGACTGGCACCGCGAGATCGTGGATCGCTGGGCTCAGGACGGCGTGCGCATGGCCGACGAGCGTGATGCGTCCGTGGAGCGAACGTTGGAGGGTCGGACCGTCGTCGTGACGGGCTCGCTGGAGGGGTTCTCCCGGGACGAGGCGAAGGAGGCCATCCTCGAGCGAGGCGGGAAGGCGTCGGGGTCGGTCAGCAAGAAGACGGACTGGGTCGTCGTCGGGGAGAACGCCGGGTCGAAGGAGGACAAGGCGAGGGAGTTGGGCCGGCCGATCCTCACCGAAGAGGAGTTCGTCGAACTGCTGGAGACGGGTGACGTCGCTCGGTTCGCCGCAGCGGGGGATGGTGCGGCGGAGGATGGCGAGGACGAGTAGGACGCGGTGCGCCGGACGCCCTCGGGCTGCCCGCCCTGAGGTCGGCAACGCGGGCACCGAGGACCAACCGGGCGACGGTGGGGACCGGGCGGCGAGTGAGACGGGTCTGACCTACCGTGGTGCCATGCCACAGGTCAGCACCGACGTCTACGTGCCCGTTCGCCCGGAGGTGGCGCTCGCCGTCTCGAGGACGGTGGAGGCCGTGAAGGTGCGCTGGGACCCCTTCGTCCAGGAGTTGCAGGGCGGCTGGCACTTCGCGGCGGAGGGGCCGGGAACGAGGGCGACCTGGTCCGGTGAGGTGACGACTCGCCCTGCGCGGCTGCGCTCCGTCACGGACCGGATCAGCGGACGGTCGCTTCGCCGCGCGGTGCGGCGCCGGGTCGACGAGTTCGCTCGCGCCTGCGTCGACCCGGCGGCGCTTGCCGCGAGTCTGGGGATGATGTCGGTGAACCGGGGGACGACGTCGGCGAGCCGGGAGGAGCAGTTGTGAAGCAGGTGACGACGTTGCGGGTCGCGGCCGGTCAGATCTCCAGCACCCGCGACACCCGCGAGAACCTCGCGTCCATCGCCGAGGTCGTCGCGCGTGCCGGGGCGGCCGGGGCGCGTCTCGTGGTGCTCCCCGAGGCCGCCATGGCCTCGTTCGAGATGAAGTTGTCGGTCGTGGCCCAGCCGCTCGACGGGCCGTTCGCCGATGCACTGCGGGGGATCGCCGAGCGTCACGGGGTCGTCCTCGTCACGGGGATGTTCACGCCAGCGGATGAGGCGGGGCCCGACGGCCGGGAACGCGTGCACAACACGTTGCTCGTCACCGGTCCGGGCGTGGAGGAGACGACGTATCGGAAGGTGCACCTGTACGACGCCTTCGGCACGAAGGAGTCGGACACCGTCGCGCCGGGGGACGAGTACGTGACGGTCGAGGTTGACGGATGGACCGTTGGGCTCGCGACGTGTTTTGACGTGCGGTTCGCGGAGCAGTTCACGGAGCTCGGTCGCCGTGGCGCCGACCTGGTGGTCCTGCCGGCGTCGTGGGGCGACGGCCCGGGCAAGGCCGAGCAGTGGGACCTGCTCTGTCAGGCGAGGGCGCACGATGCCCAGGCGTGGCTGTTGTCGTGCGGGCAGGCCTGGACCTCGCACTCCACGAAGGGTCCGTACGGGATCGGCCGTTCGGCGCTCGTCCACCCCTCCGGCGCCGTCCGCGCGCGGCTCGGCGGGGAACCGGATCTGCTCGTCGCGACGATCGATCGTGCCGTCGTCGCGAAGGTGCGGGAGGTCACGCCGATCCTCTGAGCCGCCCGCCTTCAACCGGGCTCGGAGTCTGTGCCCCGTCACGCGGGACAGCCCTCACCCCGGGCGACGGTCACCCGCTCGGTCGATCTGGGGCTGGTGGCGCTGCGGGTGGTGGCGCGCTCCCGCGTGGCCGTGGAACCGTGCCGGGTGGGCGCAGATGTCCCTCCCACGTGACGCCGGCGGCGGTGACCGTGGCCGTGAGGTGATGTTTGTGGACGTGCGTGTGATGACGCTGGCAGAGCAGCGCAGCGTTCGACAGGTCGGTGGGGCCGCCGTGGCTCCACCAGTCGACGTGGTGAGCCTGCGTCCACGCTGGCGGGATGGTGCAACCGGGGAAGGTGCACCCGGCGTCGCGTCGAATGAGCGCACGTCGTTGGCCGGGCGTGAACAGTCGCGCTGCCTGGCCGACGTCGAGGACCTCGCCGCGGCCACCGAGCACCATCGGGATGAACTCCGCGTCGCAGGCCATCCGGCGGATGACGTCGGGAGGCAACACGTCACCCGTGTCCGTGAGCCCAGCACCGGCGAGTTCTCCGGCGAGGGTGGCCAGCGGGATGGTGACGACGATCTGGGATCGGGCGCTACCGGGCCGGCCGGGACCGGGGGCCTGAACGCCGCGCCGGACGGTCTCCATGAGGGCATCGGCGCGGCGTTGCGGTGCCGTACGCGGATCACGCTCACCGTCGGGTCCGGGCGTGGGTGCCGCGTACGTGGAGAACATCGCCTCGAGGGTGGCTGCGTCCTCGGCGGGAACCTCGAGGCGGTAGAGCGCCATCCCGCACGCCCCTCGGCTGCGGGTCACCGATCGCGACGCGTGGCCGACCCGGTCCTGGGTGTCGAGATCCCGTGCTGGGGTCAACATCCGAGCCGTGACGGTGATGGCGGTCGCAAGTTGTCGATCGGTCAGGCCGCCGATCCGGGTCTCCCCACCAGTCGGCCTTCCGTGGTCTGCCGATGCACCGTCGACGGCCCGGGCTCCCTCGCGAGCCTGTGCACCGTCGCCGGTCTCGTCGGGGAGGGTCGTGTCCGAGGCGGCATCGAGCAGGATGGCGAGGTCGGCGGCGAGCTGGTCGCGGTCGGCAGTGGGCCGCACCCGCCCCTCGAACCGGATGAGCTGGGCGGCCTTCCCCAGGGACAGGTCACCCTCGGCGAAGGCGCGACAGACCTCGATCGGCCCGGCCTTCGGCTCCTCGTCCCCCCGGTCGCTCGTGCCACCCGCGGAGGCGGGGGAATCGGTGCCGGCGGTGCGGGACTGGCTCGTCCCGTCCGCGTCGAGCGCGAACGGGTCCACGACGTCGTGGGTCGGCGTCGCGCGCAGTCCCGCGGACGCGACGTGAACGACCTTCGCTGCGTGGAACGCATCGGGAGCAGGTGCCGCTGCACCCTGGGCGGCCACGACCCAGTCGACGGCGCCGGCCCCTGCGGCCGCGGGCAGGCCGCGCTCGAGTGCTTCGCGCGTCTGGCCGACCTCGAGGACGTCGAGCGCGTGACGGGCGATCCCGACGAGACCGAGGGTTGCCGCGACGTCGTGGTCGGACTGCTGCCACACCTCCTCACGGGTGGCCTTGAGCAACTCCTCGACGGCGGCGTGGACCCGGGTCGCGCGGCTGGAAGCCACGATCGCCCCCGCCCCATCGAGCCATCCCGTCGAGATCGCCACCGTGCTGCCCTCCCCAGAGCTGGTGTCCACGCGGGGTGCCGGCCCCTTCGTCCGGCTGTCCCCACCCGTCCGACACCTCAGTCGAACATGTGTTCGATTCTACGCCATGCGGGGCCGTCGGTGCGCGTCGACGAGGTACGACGTCACATCTGTGGAGAACCCGTCGGGGCGCACCAGGGCTGTGGATCCCGCTGGCGTTGGCCACGGGGTTGAGGGGCGCCCCTCGACTCTCGGACGACTAGCGTGGAGGTCATGACCACGATCCGGCCCGACCTCATCGACATGCTCGAGCGGCCGCTCTTCGGCGCCCTGGGCACGACCCGGCCCGACGGCTCGCCGCAGGTCAACCCGATGTGGTTCCTGTTCGACGGCACGACGATCCGCTTCACGCACACGATGAAGCGAGGGAAGTACCGCAACCTGCAGGCGAACCCCGGGATGAGCCTGTGCGTCATTGACCCGGACGACCCGTACCGCTTCATCGAGGTGCGCGGGCGACTCGTCGAGACCATCCCCGACCCGGAGGGTGCCTTCTATCCGGTGCTCGGCGCGCGGTACGGCGCCCCGGACACCGCCGTGCCCCCGGACGCCGCTGATCGCGTCATCCTCGTCATGTCCATCGACAAGGTCATCGGCAAGTAGGTCACGGCACGTCGAAGGGGGTCGGCAGCCGTCCGGACGTGCCCGCGACCGGGCCTGCGGTCCCGCCTCCAACCGGGCCCTAGACTGACCCGCATGGCTGAACTCACCCGCGACGACGTGGCCCACATCGCCGGTCTCGCCCGCATCGACCTGTCCGAGAGCGAGCTCGACCGCATGGTCGGCGAGCTCGGCGTCATCCTCGAGTCCGTCGCCCAGGTACAGCAGGCCCCAGTGGGCGACGCGGAGCCGATGTCCCACCCGATGCCGCTGACGAACGTCACCCGCCCGGACGAGGTGCGTCCCTCCCTCACGGCGGAGGAGGCGCTCAGCGGCGCCCCGCTCGCGGAGGAGCAGCGCTTCTCCGTGCCCCGCATCCTCGACGAGGACTGAGGCGCGACACCCGCGGCCACCGCGACACCCGCGCCCGACCGCACACCAACCCGCTGCCACCCCTGCCATCCGCCGGCCCGCCCGCTGCGACGAAGGACCCACGTTGACCACTGATCTCACCCGCGCCTCGGCCGCCGAGCTCTCCGAGCTCATGGCCTCCGGACAGACCTCGTCCGTCGAGGTCACCCGCGCCCTGCTCGACCGCACCGCAGCGGTCGACGAGCAGGTCCACGCCTACCTGCACGTCGATGGCGAAGGGGCACTGGCCGCCGCCGCGGACATCGACGCCCGCCGCAAGGCCGGCGAGCAGCTCGGCGCCCTGGCCGGTGTGCCCATCGCCATCAAGGACCTGATGGCCACGAAGGGCCTGCCGACCACCGCCGGCAGCAAGATGCTCGAGGGCTGGATCCCCCCCTACGACGCCACGGTGGTCGCCAACATCCGTCGCGCCGGTCTGCCGCTGCTCGGCAAGGTCAACATGGACGAGTTCGCCATGGGCTCCTCCACGGAGCACTCCGCCTTCGGCCCGACCCACAACCCGTGGGAGCTCGACCGCATCCCCGGCGGCTCCGGCGGTGGCTCGTCCGCCGCCCTCGCCTCCTTCCAGGCCCCGCTGGCGACGGGAACCGACACCGGTGGCTCCATCCGCCAGCCCGCAGCCGTCACCGGCACGGTCGGCACCAAGCCGACCTACGGCGGCGTCTCCCGCTACGGCCTCGTCGCGCTCGCCTCGTCCCTCGACCAGGCCGGCCCGTGCGCCCGCACCGTCCTCGACACCGCCCTGCTCCACGAGGTCATGGCCGGCCACGACCCGATGGACTCGACGTCCATCGACGCCCCGGTCCCGCCCGTCGTCGAGGCCGCCCGCCGCGGCGACGTCAAGGGCCTGAAGATCGGCATCGTCAAGGAGCTCACGGGCGACGGCTACCAGCCGGGCGTCCTGGCCCGCTTCAACGAGAGCATCGAGCTGCTCGTCGAGGCCGGCGCCGAGGTCGTCGACGTCTCCTGCCCCAACTTCGAGTACGCCCTGGCGACCTACTACCTCATCCTCCCGAGCGAGGCGAGCAGCAACCTCGCCCGCTTCGACGCCATGCGTTACGGCCTGCGCGTCGCCCCCGAGGGCATCGCCTCGCCGAGCGCCGAGCAGGTCATGGCGGCCAGCCGCGACGCGGGCTTCGGTGACGAGGTCAAGCGACGCATCATCCTCGGCACCTACGCGCTGAGCTCCGGCTACTACGACGCCTACTACGGCTCGGCGCAGAAGGTCCGCCGCCTCATCGCTCAGGACTTCGACGCCGCCTTCACCCAGGCCGATGTCCTGCTGAGCCCGACGGCGCCGACGACCGCCTTCCGCCTCGGCGACAAGCTGGACGACCCGATGGCCATGTACCTCAACGACATCGCGACGATCCCGGCCAACCTCGCCGGTGTCCCGGGCATGTCCCTGCCGAGCGGCCTCGCCGACGAGGACGGTCTGCCCGCGGGCGTCCAGATCCTCGCCCCAGCCATGGCCGACGACCGGCTCTACACCCTCGGCGCCGCCCTCGAGCGCGCCCTCACCGACCGCTGGGGCGGCCCCCTGCTGGCGCAGGCCCCCGAGCTCACCGCGAAGGGAGCCTGACCATGAGCACGACCACCGACGAGGTGCTCGGCTACGACGAGGCCCTCGCCTCCTTCGACCCCGTCATGGGCCTCGAGGTCCACGTCGAGCTCGGCACCGCCACGAAGATGTTCTGCGGCTGCGCGACCGGCTTCGGTGCGGAGCCCAACACCCAGACCTGCCCCGTCTGCCTCGGCCTGCCCGGCGCCCTTCCGGTCGTCAACGAGGCGGCCGTCGAGTCGGCGATCCGGATCGGCCTGGCGCTCAACTGCGAGATCGCCTCGTGGTGCCGCTTCGCCCGGAAGAACTACTTCTACCCGGACATGCCGAAGAACTTCCAGACGAGCCAGTACGACGAGCCGATCGCCTTCGAGGGTCACCTCGACGTCGAGCTCGACGACGGCTCGACCTACCGCGTCGAGATCGAGCGCGCCCACATGGAGGAGGACACCGGCAAGAGCCTCCACGTCGGTGGGTCGACCGGCCGCATCCATGGCGCCGACTACTCGCTCGTGGACTTCAACCGTGCCGGCATCCCCCTCATCGAGATCGTCACCAAGCCGCTGGCCGGCGCCGGCGAGCGGGCTCCCGAG
The DNA here is from genome assembly GCF_050271985.1 of Janibacter zhaoxuefangae. Taxonomy (GTDB): domain Bacteria; phylum Actinomycetota; class Actinomycetes; order Actinomycetales; family Dermatophilaceae. Next base: position 789,962 of record NZ_CP189849.1, read on the forward strand.
GTGGCCCGCGCCTACGTCGCCGCGCTCCGGGACCTGCTGCGCGCCCTCGACGTCTCCGACGTCAAGATGGAGCAGGGCTCCCTGCGCTGCGACGCCAACGTCTCGTTGCGCCCGAAGGTCGGCGAGCCCACCTCCGCGGAGCAGGCGAACGTGCCGCTCGGCACCCGCACCGAGACCAAGAACGTCAACTCGCTCCGCTCGATCGAGCGGGCCGTGCGCTACGAGATCTGCCGGCACGCCGCGATCCTCTCCGGCGGCGGTTCGATCCTCCAGGAGACGCGGCACTGGCACGAGGACACGGGCGTCACGACGAGCGGTCGCCCCAAGTCCGACGCCGACGACTACCGCTACTTCCCCGAACCGGACCTCGTCCCCGTCGCCCCGACGGCCGAGCGGATCGAGGAACTGCGGGCCACGCTGCCCGAGGACCCGGCGGCTCGCCGTCGTCGCCTCCAGGCCGACTGGGGCTACAGCGATCTCGAGATGCGTGACGTCCTCAACGCGGGCGCCGCAGGGATCATCGAGGAGACCGTCGCCGCCGGCGCGAGCGCCGGGGGAGCGAAGAAGTGGTGGCTCGGCGAGATCTCGCGTCGGGCCAACGAGCAGGCCCAGCCGCTGGCGGACTACGCCGCCGACAAGGGCGTGACGCCCGCGACGGTCGCCGAGCTCGAGGGCCTCGTCAAGGGTGGCCGGCTCAACGACTCCATGGCCCGTCAGGTGCTCGACGGTGTTCTCGCCGGCGAGGGCGGCCCCACGGCCGTCGCCGACGCGCGGGGCCTCCAGCTGGTCCGGGACGACGGCGCACTGGAGGCGGCCGTCGACAAGGTCATCGCCGCGAACGACGCCATCGCCCAGAAGGTGCGCGACGGCAAGGTCCAGGCCGCGGGCGCCCTCATCGGTCAGGTCATGAAGGAGATGAACGGCCAGGCGGACGCGGGCAAGGCGCGGGAGCTCATCCTCGCGCGACTCGGCGCCAGCTGAGCCGTCGCCCCAGCCCGACCACATGACGAAGGGCGGGTGCCCCCGATCGGGGGCACCCGCCCTTCGTCATGTCCTCCGCGAGGAGCGACGTGTCCGACGTGCCGTGGCCGGCCCGTCGGACGTGCCGTCAGCGGCGCCCGCCGCCGAGCAGGCCGCCGAGGATGTCGGTGATGATCGAGCCGCCACCCTGCTGGGCCTGCGTCTCCTGGCCGCGGCCGGTGGCCTGGCCGAGCACCTGACCGAGGATGTCCTCGACGTTGATGCCACCGGCGGCGTCCGCGCCGGCCGCGGTCCCGGCTCCGCTGCCGGGGAGCACGCCGCCCCCGGAGCCGCCCGTCGAGCCGCTCTGGCCGGGGAGGTTGATGCTGCCGCCGGTCTTCTGGCTCATCTGCTTCATGATGTAGGACAGCACGATCGGCGCGAGGATCGGCAGGAGCTTCTTGACGAGCCCCGAGCCACCGCCGATGCCGCCGAGCTGATTGACGACCTGCTCCTGGTTGGAGCCGAAGATGTGGGAGGCGATCTTCTCGCCGTCGGTCGGGTCCACCTGGCCCAGGTCGACGCCGCCCTCGACGAGCGACGGGTCGTGCTGGGTGAGTGCCTCGAGGATGGAGCTGGCCCCGTCGCGGTCTGCGGCGTTGGCCTGCAGCCCGCCGAAAAGGGCGGGGAGCGCGGCCTGGACGGCCTGCTGGGTCTCCTCCGGCGAGGCACCGACCTGCTGCGCGAGCTGGTCGATGGGCAGGCTGGCAAGGATCTCGTTCGTAGCGTCGGACATCGATGACCTCACTGTTGTCGGTTCGGGAGTCTGCCTCCCGGTCGGGTCGTCGGCGGGACCACTCAATGGCCCCCCGCTCGTGAGGTCAACGTAGCCCACTAGCGTGGCGTCATGGTGGTCGTGAGCATCCCTGACTCGTCAATGGCGCCGTCCGGAGCCGGAATCGAGGGGATCGAGACGGTCGTCTGGGACCTCTCCGGGATCCCTCCGAGGGCCGGTGAGATCGAGGTCGTCGTCGCCCCGTACATGACGCCGAAGGCGTCGCTCGCAGCGGTCCGCCACACGCCGAACGCGCGGCTCGTCCAGCTCCAGTCGGCTGGCTACGAGGGCATCCCCGAGGTGCTCGCCGGCATCGGCCGGGCGGACGTGGCCCTCGCCAACGCCGCCGGGGTGCACGACGCCTCGACAGCCGAGCTCGCCGTCGGACTCGCCATCACGGCCCTGCGCGGTCTGGACGCGCACGCCCGCGCGCAGGTCGAGGGCCGCTGGGAGCGACCCCACGGCACACCGTCGACCTCCCTCGCCGATCGTCGCGCACTCGTCGTGGGATACGGCTCGGTGGGCAAGGCGATCGCGGCGCGGCTGATCCCCTTCGAGGTGGCGGTGACTGCCGTGGCGACCCGGGCCCGCGCCGGTGACGACCTCGTCGAGCGCGTGCACGGCACGGACGAGTTGCCGGCCCTGCTGCCCGAGCACGACCTCGTCGTCGTGGTCGTCCCGCTCACGGAGGACACTCGCAACCTCGTCGACGAGACGTTCCTCTCCGCGCTGCCGGACGGCGCGCTCGTCGTCAACGTCGCCCGCGGGCAGGTCGCCGACACGGACGCGATCCTCGCGCACGCCGGGCGTCTGCGCTTCGCCCTCGACGTCACCGACCCCGAGCCACTGCCGGCCGATCACGACCTGTGGCAGGCCCCCGGCGTCGTCATCACCCCACACGTCGGCGGCGCCTCGACGGCGATGGCTCCGCGGATGCGTGCCCTCCTGCGACGGCAGCTCGAGGTCCTCGCCGCGGGCGGGTCGGCGCTCAACGTCGTCCACGGCGACCCCGGTGCGCTCGGTGGGTCCGGCACCCTCAAGTAACATCCGGTCCGTGCCCGCCGCGACGACCGAACCCGCCCGCCCCGCCCAGGAGGTCGTGCTCACGCTGTCCTGCGTGGACCGGCCCGGCATCGTGCACGCCGTCGCCGGCGAGATGCTCGAGCTGGGGATGTCCATCGCCGACAGCCAGCAGTTCGCCGACCCGACGTCGGGGGAGTTCCACCTGCGGATGCACTTGCGCCGCGGTGCGGGCACCGACCTGGCCGATGTCGAGGCCGCCCGCGGGAGGCTCGCGGCCACCTTCGCCGCCGACGTCGCCGTCCACGACCTCGCCGTGCCGCACCGGATGCTCGTCATGGTCAGCCAGCAGGGGCGCTGCCTCAACGACCTGCTCTTCCGGGTGCGCAGCGGTCAGCTCAACGTCCACATCCCCGCGATCGTCTCCAACCACGAGGACTTCCGCGGGCTGGCGGAGTGGCACGGGATCCCCTTCCACCACGTGCCGGTGGCGAAGGAGACGAAGGCGGACGCGGAGGCGATCCTCCGAGGCCTCATCGCGGAGCACGACGTCGAGACGGTGGTGCTCGCCCGCTACATGCAGATCCTCTCGGCGGAGCTGTGCGCGGAGATGCCGGGCCGGATCATCAACATCCACCACTCGCTGCTGCCGAGCTTCAAGGGCGCCAAGCCCTACACGCAGGCGCACGATCGGGGCGTGAAGGTGATCGGCGCGACCGCGCACTACGTCACCGCCGACCTCGACGAGGGTCCGATCATCGAGCAGGACTTCCGCCGCGTCGACCACCGGATGTCGCCGGCGGAACTCGCCCGCACGGGTCAGGAACTCGAGGCCATGGCGCTCGCGCGGGCCGTCTCCTGGCACGTCGAGCGACGCGTCGTCCTGCGCGGGCGCCGCACCGTCGTCTTCGACTGAGGGGCGCGCTCAGGCTCAGAGCGGGTCGAGGATGCGGTGCAGGAACTGCCGCGTGCGGGGGGACCGCGGGTTGGTCAGGACGTCCGCCGGAGCGCCGCGCTCGACGATGACGCCGCCGTCCATGAAGAGCACCTGATCGGCGACCTGCTTGGCGAACCGCATCTCGTGGGTCACGACGACCATCGTCCAGCCTTGGGCGGCGAGGTTCTTCATGGCCTCGAGGACCTCGCCGACGAGCTCGGGATCGAGGGCCGACGTCGGCTCGTCGAAGAGCATCAGCTGCGGCTTGATGGCCAGGGCCCGGGCGATCCCCACGCGCTGCTGCTGGCCGCCCGACAGCTGGTAGGGGTAGGCGTCAGCCTTGTCGGCGAGGCCGACGAGCGTGAGCAGGTCGCGAGCATCCGCCTCCGCCTCCGCCCGGGGTCGTCGCTGGACGAGGACGGGACCGGAGGTGACGTTCTCGAGGACCGTGAGGTGCGGGAAGAGGTTGTGGGCCTGGAAGACCATCCCGCTCTGCGCGCGCAGATCGGCGGCCCGCTTCGTCGTCACCGGGCCCGCGCCGAAGTCGACCTCGACGTCGCCGATGCGGATGGTCCCGGCGTCGGGGGTCTCGAGGACGTTGAGCGAGCGCAGCACGGTCGTCTTGCCCGAGCCGGACGGGCCGATGAGGACGGTGACCGATCCCGGCGCGACCTCGAAGTCGATCGACGTGAGGACCTCGTGGTCGCCGAAGGCCTTCCGCAGGCCGCGGACACTGACGAGCGGCGCGGCGTCGTCGGACGGGCGGGAGGAGGGCGTGCTCATCGGGCCACGTACCTGTTCTGTCGCTCCTCGAAGCGCGACTGGCCGAAGGAGAGGGCGAGGCACACGACCCAGTAGTAGGCCGCAGCCACGGAGTAGAGGGGGAGGAACTGGTACGACGGAGCGGCCCGCTCCTGGGCGATCCGCAGCAGGTCGACGACCTGGATCGTCGAGGCGAGCGAGGTGTCCTTGACGAGCGAGATGAGCGTGTTCGACAGGGGTGGGATCGCCGCGCGGGTGGCCTGGGGGAGCACCACCCGGCGCAGGGTCGTCACGTAGCCCATGCCGACCGTCGACGCGGCCTCCCACTGACCCTTGGGCACCGTGAGGATCGCCGAGCGGATCACCTCCGCCGCATAGCCACCGACGTTGAGGGTGAAGGCGATCGTCGCGGCGATGAAGGGGTCGAAGTTCACCCCGAGCGAGGGCAGCCCGTAGAAGATGATGAAGAGCTGGACGAGCAGCGGCGTCCCGCGGATGACGGAGATGTAGAACCGCGCCACCCCGGACGCGAGCCGGTTCGGCGAGATCCGCATCAGGGCCACGACGAGGGCGACCGCGAGCCCGAGGACGAAGCTGACCGCCGTCAGCGTCAACGTGCCCTTGAGCAGCCCGCCGAGCATGGGGACGAGGGAGTCCCGGATGAGGGTGAGGGTCTGCTCGTTCACCCCGGCATCGTCCCAGAGCGGCGGCGGGCCTGCTCAGCGAAGGGGGCCACGGCGTCGAGGGTCACGGAGCGACGGTCACGTCGGAGTCGAAGTACGTCTTCGAGATCGTCGCCAGGGTCCCGTCCTTCGTCAGCGTCGTCAGCGCCTCGTCGATCGCCGCGACGAGGTCGGAGTCCTTGCGGGTCGCGACGACCTGCTCGGAGATGTCGCCGGTCTTGGCCGCGACCTTGATCGAGTCGTCGCCGGTCGACTTCTGGTAGTCGAGGATCGCGAGGCTGTCGTTGACCGTCGCGTCGACGCGCTTCTGCTTGAGCAGCGTCACCGCCTGGGTGAGGCCCTCGACGGACTGGACGTTCGCGCCCGCGTCCTTGGCGACCTGCGCCCAGTTGCTCGTGATGCTCTGGGCGGACTTCTTGCCCTTGAGGTCGGCGAGCGAGTTGATGCTGTCGTCGTCGGAGCGGGTGGCGATGACGCCCTCGGACCACGTGTAGGTCTGGCTCAGGCCGTAGAGGCCGGCGCGCTCCTCGTTCTTGGTCACCTGGTTGACGACGATGTCGAAGCGCTTGGACGTCAGGCCGGCGAAGATCGCGTCCCACGGCGTCTCGGAGAACTCGACCTCGACCCCGAGCTCCTTGCCGATCGCCTTCGCGACCTCGACGTCGTAGCCCGTGAGCTCGTTGGTCTTGGAGTCGTGGAAGGTGAAGGGGGCGTAGGTGCCCTCGGTGCCGACCTTCAGCACACCGGCCTCCTTGACGGCTGCGAGCTCGGACGTCGCGGCCCCGTCGTCGTCGCTCGAGCCGCAGGCGGCGAGCACGGAGGTGAGGAGGGCGGCGGTGGCGATGGCGGTGAGCCGGGAGGTCTTCACGGAGTGTCCTTTTTGGGGCTGGGTGGTCGGCGGCGTGCCGCGGCCGACCGGCGTTCGGGTATTACGCGATGTTGGACAAACGATAACGCGACATTATTCCCGACCCTGAATCGGGTCACCGTGGAGGAGGACGGGCAGCACGTCGTCGATGTCGTCGACGAGGTGCACGACCTCGCCCATCCGGCGCCCCTCGCCGAGCGCGCGCAGGAGCGGCCAGACGGGCACCTCCTCCTCCCAGTGGCGACGGCCCACGAGCACCATCCGCGGCAGGTCCGTCGCGTCGTCGCCGTAGAAGAGGCGGGTCGCCGCCTGGAAGATCTCCTGCACCGTGCCCGCGGCCCCCGGGAGAACGACGACTCCCGCGGTGCAGCGGGCGAGCAGCACGTCCTCCCGCAGGGCGTTGGAGAAGTACTTCACGATCGCGCTGGCGAAGAGGTTGGGCGGCTCGTGTCCGTAGAACCAGGTCGGGACGCCGATGCTGCGGACGTCGTGCTCGGCCGCGGGAAGGCGACCGCCGGCCGCGAGCACGCCCTCGCGCACGGCCCACGCGACCTTCGCCCAGGCGTCGATGCTGGGTCGGAAGGAGGGCACGGACGAGAGCGTCGTGAGCGCGGTGGCGAGGGCCGCCTCGTGCTGGCACAGGGCGCCGAGGTTGGCGGCCTCCATGGCGCCCGGGCCGCCGCCGGTGGCCACGAGCAGGCCGGCGTCGGCGAGGCGGTGACCCAGGCGCGCAGCATCGCCGTAGTCGTCGCTCCCGCGCGGCACGGCGTGTCCGCCCATGATGCCCACCACGTCGCGCCCCTCGACGAGTTCGTCGAGCGAGTCGGTCATCGAGTGGTCGTGGATGGACTGCAGCAAGGTGTCGAAGACATCGGGGGAGTCGCGGTTGCCCTGAAGCCAGCGGTAGGCCCGGGCATCGACGCTGTCCGCGTAGCCCGGGTCCTCGAGCGTGTCGTAGAGCTCGGCGGCGGTGTACGCGTGGGGCCGATAGGGGTCGATCGGGGCGTGCGGGTCGCCCGGGAAGATCGTCGCGCCGCCCTTGCGCAGCCGGTGCTCCAGGACGGGCGTGAGGTGGCCGCCGAGGACGACGAGGCCGGAGACGTCACGTCCGACCAGTTCCGTGCCCACGGGACCGCGAAGGTCGAGGCCCTGGAGGCGGTGGCCGTGCAGCGGCGCGCCGGTCCCGAGGAGGTCGGCGAGTTCGGTGAGGGTCTCGATCTCGTGGTGCGGCAAGGGAACCCCTGAGGTCAGTGGGACGTCAGCCGGGACAGGACCCGACCCACGACGGCGGGTCGGCCGGTGAGCTGCTCCTCGCGGTCGGCGAGCGAGGCCAGTCGCAGGCCGGCGTTGATCCCGGCCCACCGCAACGGCTCGGGCTCCCAGTCGGGCGAGCGATGGCCCACCCACGGCAGTCGGGTGCGCGGGGTGTCGAGGCCGCACAGAAGGTCGGCCAGCGTCGCCCCGGCGAGTTGGGTCGCGGCCACGCCGTCGCCGACGTAGCCGCCGGCGCGCGCGACGCCCGAGCTCGCGTCGTAGGCGACCGAGGGATGCCAGTCACGGGCGATGCCCAGGGGGCCGCCCCAGGCATGGGTGAAGCTGACGTCGCCGAGCTGCGGGAGCAGTTCGAGCAGGGTCCGGCGCAGCTCGGCGAAGACGGCCTCGTCACGGTCGAACGCCGGGGAGATCGCCGAGCCCCGGTGATAGGGCGCCCCGCGCCCACCGAAGGCGATGCGGTCGTCGACCGTCCGCTGGCCGTAGATGATGAGGTGCCGGTGATCGCTGAAGGTCTCTCGACGCTCGAGGCCGATGGTGGCCCACATCTGCGGCGACAGCGGTTCCGTCGCGACCATGAGCGAGTACACCGGGGCGATGCTGCGCCGCAGCCGGGGGAGCCGGGCCCCATAGGCCTCGGTCGCCCGCACGATCTGGGTGGCCCGGATGACCTGGCCCGAGGCGAGGACCACGCGGCCGGCAGCCGCGTCGGCGACGCGGACCCCTTCGTGGATGGTGCCGCCACGGCGGCGCACGGCCTCGGCCAGACCGTCGACGAGAGCGCGCGGGTGCACCCGCGCGCAGTGGGGTGTGAAGGTCGCCCCGAGGGTGTCCGCGGCCGACAGCCGCTCGTGCGCCTCGTCCCGGTCGAGCCATCGGGTGCCCAGCCCCCACTCGTCCGACTCGGCGACCTCCGCGAGGGCGCGCTTCGCCTGGGCGGCGTTGCGCGCCACGGCGATCGAGCCGCCTCGCACATAGCCGCAGTCGATGCCCTCGGCCTCGACGATGGCGCCGAGGTCCTCGACGACCTCGCGCAGGGCACCGAACATCGCCCGTGCACCCTCGGCTCCGTGGCGACGCGCGAGCACGGTCGGGCCCACGGGGTAGAGCGCCGAGACCCAGCCGCCGTTGCGTCCGCTGGCGCCGAAGCCGACGTGCTCGGCCTCGAGCACGGCGACCCGGGCCTCGGGTCGCCGGGTGAGCAGGTGGTAGGCCGTCCACAGCCCGGTGAAGCCCGCGCCGACGATGGCGACGTCGACCTGGCTGGGCAGTTCTGGCGCAGCGAGATCGGACGCAGCGAGATCGGCGGCGCCGCGGTCGGCCGAGACGGGTCGGGCGGAGCCGAGGGCGCCGCCCGCGCCCTCGGACCAGAGTGCGGTCACGGTGGGGTCAGAGCTTGTCGAGAGCCCCGTCGAGCACCGAGCGGATCCGCTGCTCGATGTCGTCGAACTCGGGCTGGCCGATCGTCAGCGGCGGGGCGAGTTGGATCACCGGGTCGCCGCGGTCGTCGGCGCGGCAGTAGAGGCCGGCGTCGAAGAGGCCCTTGCTGACATGGCCGTGCAGCAGGCGCTCGGCCTCATCGTCGGTGAAGGTCTCGCGGGTCGCCTTGTCCTTGACCAGTTCGATCCCGAAGAAGTAGCCCTCGCCGCGGACGTCGCCGACGATCGGCAGGTCGAGCAGTCGCTCGAGCGTCGCGCGGAAGGCGGGGGAGTTCTTCTTGACGTGCTCGTTGAGTCCCTCGCGCTCGAAGATGTCGAGGTTCTCCATGGCGACGGCGGCGCTGACCGGGTGCCCGCCGAAGGTGAAGCCGTGCAGGAAGGAGGTCGTCCCCTTCTTGAACGGCTCGAAGAGGCGATCGCTGGCGATCATCGCGCCGATGGGGGAGTAGCCGCTCGTCATGCCCTTGGCGCAGGTGATGATGTCGGGCTGGTAGCCGAAGTCGTCGGAGGCGAACATCGAGCCGATCCGGCCGAAGGCGCAGATCACCTCGTCGGAGACGAGCAGGACGTCGTACTCGTCGCAGATCTCGCGGACGCGCTCGAAGTAGCCGGGCGGCGGCGGGAAGCAACCGCCCGCGTTCTGGACCGGCTCGAGGAAGACGGCGGCCACGGTGTCGGGGCCCTCCATCTCGATCGCCTCGGCGATCCGGTCGGCCGCCCAGCGGCCGAAGGCCTTCGGGTCGTCGCGCAGCGGCTCGGCAGCCCGGTAGATGTTGGTGTTCGGGACCTTGTGGGCGCCGGGCACGAGGGGCTCGAAGGCCTCCTTCAGCGGCGGCAGGCCGGTGATCGACAGGGCGCCCTGGGGCGTGCCGTGGTAGGCGATGGAACGGCTGATGACCTTGTGCTTGGTCGGCTTGCCGGTGAGCTTGAAGTACTGCTTCGCGAGCTTCCACGCGGACTCCACGGCCTCGCCGCCGCCCGTCGTGAAGAAGACCCGGTTGAGGTCGCCCGGGGCCCCGGCGGCGAGCCGCTCGGCGAGCTCGATGGCCTTGGGGTGGGCGTAGGACCAGATCGGGAAGAAGGCCAACTGCTCGGCCTGCTTGGCGGCGGCCTCCGCCAGTTCGGCGCGGCCGTGGCCGACCTGGACGACGAAGAGGCCGGCGAGGCCGTCGATGTACTCCTTGCCCGCGGCGTCCCAGATCTTGTGGCCCTCACCGCGCACGATGATGGGGACCTGACCGCCCTCCTCGAAGACGGAGTGCCGGGTGAAGTGCATCCACAGGTTGTCGCGCGCGGCGTCCTGGTAGGACGTGCCCAGCGGGGTGGTCCCCGGCTGGCGGGAGGCGGGGGTGGTCGTCGTCGGGTCGGTCGTCATCTCGTGCCCCAGTCATAGCGTTGTCGGTTGAGGTGCAGGTACATGAAGGTCTCGGTGCGCACGACCCCGGGGATCGCGCGCAGTTGGTCGTTGAGCAGGCGCAGGAGGTGCTCGTCGTCCTCGCAGACGACCTCGATGAGCAGGTCGAAACTGCCGGCGGTGGTCACGGAGTAGGCCACCTCGTCGATCGTGTCGACGGCCCGCGCCACCCGCTGGAGGTCGCCCTCGACGCGCAGCCCGATCATCGCCTGTCGGCGGAAGCCGACCTGAAGGGGATCGGTGACGGCGACGATCTGCATCACGTCGGCCTCGAGGAGGCGTTGGACCCTTTGTCGCACAGCGGTTTCGGAGAGTCCGACGTGCTTGGCGATCGTCGAGTAGGCCGCCCGCCCGTCCTGCTGCAGGTAGCCGATGATCTCCTTCGAGATCTCGTCGAGGACCACACTCATGCCCCCGATCGTGGACTACTCCAGCGAGGCATGCAAGCGCCAGCACGTCGGATTCCGGCGACCAGTGGGATGGAAAGCGCGGCATTCGTATCGATTGTGTCCATTCAGCCCTTGAAACCGACGCTCACGTGAGTAGGGTCGGGTGAACCTCATCCGCGAGTCGATCTCAGGAGTGCCGTGCCGTGAGCAGTGCCGAGAACAGCAACGCCCACACCAGCAGCCCCCGCACGCTGCGCAACTTCGTCAACGGGGAGTTCGTCGCGTCTCGGTCCGACGCCACCTCCGACGTCATCAGCCCCGTCACCGGGAAGGTCGTCGCGACCGCGCCCGTGAGCACCGAGGCCGACGTCGACGCCGCCTACGCCGCCGCGTCGGCCGCCTTCGCAGGGGAGTGGGGCCGGACCACGCCGAGCGAGCGACAGAAGGCGCTGCTCGACTTCGCCGACGCCATCGAGGCGGACGCCGAGAACCTCATCCGCCTCGAAGGGGAGAACACCGGCAAGCCGCACGCACTCACGGCGACGGAGGAGGTGCCGGTCATGGCCGACCAGGTGCGCTTCTTCGCGGGAGCCGCCCGGATCCTCGAGGGCCGCGCGTCCGCCGAGTACATGAAGGGCCACACGTCGTGGATCCGCCGGGAGCCCATCGGCGTCATCGGTCAGGTCACCCCGTGGAACTACCCGATGATGATGGCCATCTGGAAGATCGCCCCGGCCCTCGCGGCGGGCAACACGATCGTCCTCAAGCCGAGCGACACCACCCCCGAGACGACCCTGCGGCTGGCCGAACTGGCCGCGCAGTACCTGCCGCCGGGCACCTTCAACGTCGTCACCGGTGACCGCGAGACCGGTCGCGCGGTCGTCGAGCACCGCACCCCGGCCATGGTGGCCATCACCGGCTCGGTTCGCGCCGGCGTCCAGGTCGCGCGCAGCGCCGCGACCGACGTCAAGCGCGTGCACCTCGAGCTCGGTGGCAAGGCGCCGGTCGTCGTCTTCGACGACGCTGACATCGAGGCCGCCGTCGAGGGCATCGCCGTCGCCGGCTACTTCAACGCCGGCCAGGACTGCACCGCGGCCACCCGCGTGCTCGCCGCCCCGGGCATCCACGACGACTTCGTCGCCGCGCTCGCGGAGTACGCCACGAACGAAGCGAAGGTCGGCCTGCCCGAGGACCCCGATGCCCTCTTCGGTCCGGTCAACAACGCCAACCAGCTCGCCCACGTCACGGGGTTCATCGACCGTCTCCCCGACCACGCCACGATCGCGGCCGGTGGCCACCGCCGGACGGACCTCGGCGAGGGCTTCTTCCTCGAGCCGACCGTGCTCTCCGGGCTGCTCCAGGACGACGAGGCCAGCCAGAACGAGATCTTCGGACCGGTCATCACCGTCCAGAAGTTCACGGACGAGGACGAGGCCGTCGCCTGGGCCAACGGCGTGGACTACGGACTCGCCTCCTCGGTCTGGACCAAGGACTTCGGTCGCGCCATGCGGATGAGCAAGCGGCTCGACTTCGGCTGCGTGTGGATCAACACCCACATCCCGATCGTCGCCGAGATGCCCCACGGCGGATTCAAGCGCTCGGGCTACGGCAAGGACCTGTCGATGTACGGCTTCGAGGACTACACCCGGATCAAGCACGTGATGGCCAACATCGACAGCTGATCACGCACCACCCGCACCACCGGGGTCCAGCCGGCACCCCGCCCCCACAAGTCCGCCCGAACCGAAGGACGCGCTCATGACGCCTCCCCGAATGCCCCGCCGCGGGCTCCCACAGGACCCCACCACGGCCGCTCTCGTGCGCGCGGCCCGCAGCACCGCCCGGGGGAGTGGCCTCAGCCGCCGCTCCCTGCTCGGCACCGCCCTGCTCGGGGGCGGCGCCGCGGCCCTCACGGGGTGCGCGCCGCCCGAGCCGCCGGCTGGCGGTGTCCAGGCGCTCACGCTGCCCAAGGACCTGTCGGCGACGGAGAAGGTGGTCCGTTGGGCCAACTGGACGGCGTACCTCGACTACGACGAGGAGGGCAAGAACTACCCGACCCTCGACGCCTTCGCGAAGAAGAGCGGCCTCACGCCGACCTACTCCGAGGACATCGAGGACAACGACCTCTACTTCAACAAGATCGCGCCGCAGCTGCGCGCCGGCCAGGACATCGGGAAGGACATCTTCACCTTCACCGACTGGATGGCCAACCGGATCATCCGGGACCGGCTCTGTCAGCCGCTCGAGCTGATCCGGATGCCGAACTGCGCCAACCTCCTCGACTCCCTCAAGGAGGTCTCCTTCGATCCCGGCCGCAACAACTCCATCACGTGGCAGTCCGGCATGACGGGGATCGGCTACAACAAGGAGAAGGTCGGCCGCGAACTGAAGTCGCTCGACGACCTGTGGGCCGACGATCTCAAGGGCAAGATCGTCGTGCTCAGCGAGTTCCGCGACACGCTCGGCCTGATCATGCAGCAGCAGGGCGTGGACATCGCCTCCGCCTTCGGGAAGGCCGAGTTCGAGGCCGCCGTCGCGGAGATCGACAAGCGGATCGCCGACGGTCACATCCGCCGCGTCAAGGGCAACTCCTACCTCGAGGACCTCAAGAGCGGCAACGCCGTCGCCGGCATCGTCTGGAGCGGCGACCTCTTCATCCTGCGGGCCGAGACCGAGGACGAGAACTGGGAGTTCGTCATCCCCGAGTCCGGCGGCACGCTGTGGAGCGACAACCTCATGGTGCCGATCACGTCGACGCACCGCCGCAACGCGGAGGAACTCATCAACCACTACTACGACCCGGCAGTGGCCGCCGAGGTCGCGGCGTGGGTCAACTACGTCTGTCCCGTCAAGGGAGCCCAGGCCGAGATGGAGAAGATCGATCCGGAGCTCGCGGAGAGTCCGTTCATCTTCCCCAGCGACAGCTATCTGCGTGAGAACAACGTCCAGGGCTTCCGCGCCCTCGACCCCCAGGAAGACTCGGACTACAGCGCCCTCTGGGCCAAGGTGGTGGGCAACTGATGGGCCTCTTCGGCAGCTCCTCGTCCGGCGGTTTTCGCGACGCCACCGGTGACCTCCACCTCGAGTCGGTGACGAAGCAGTTCGGTGACTTCACCGCCGTCGACGACCTCGACCTCACTGTCCCTCGCGGCTCCTTCTTCGCCCTGCTCGGTCCATCGGGCTGCGGCAAGACGACGACCCTGCGGATGGTGGCAGGTCTGGAACAGCCCACCTCCGGCCGGATCCGGATCGGCGAGACCGACCTCACCGGGTCGCGTCCCTACGAGCGACCGGTCAACACCGTCTTCCAGTCCTACGCCCTCTTCCCGCACCTGACCGTGCGCGACAACGTCGCCTTCGGCCCGAAGCGGCGCGGACTCGCCGACGCCGAGCGGCTCGCCGACGAGTCCCTCGAGCTCGTGCGCATGGGGCACCTGGCCGGCCGCAAGCCGTCGATGATCTCGGGTGGTCAGCAGCAGCGCGTGGCCTTGGCTCGGGCGCTCGTCAACCGCCCGGAGGTCCTCCTGCTCGACGAGCCGCTGGGCGCCCTCGACCTCAAGTTGCGTCGCGAGATGCAGGTCGAGCTCAAGCGGATCCAGACAGAGGTCGGGCTCACCTTCATCCACGTCACACACGACCAGGAGGAGGCCATGACGATGGCCGACACCGTCGCCGTGATGAACCAGGGTCGGATCGAGCAGATGGGTCACCCCGAGGAGCTCTACGACCTGCCGCGCACCGCCTTCGTCGCGACCTTCGTCGGCCAGTCCAACCTCGGCGAGGGCCGCGTGACGGGCCGGGACGGCGCCAACCTCATCGCCGAGGTGGCGGGTACGAGCGTGCGGGTCCCGCTGAACCGCTCCCACGTCGAGGGGGACCGCATCCTCTTCGGTGTCCGGCCGGAGAAGGTGCGGATCAGCGAGGGCCGACCGGTCGACGTCGGTAACGACGTGCGCGCCACGGTTCTCGACGTCTCCTTCACCGGGGTCGCGACCCAGTACCTCGTGCGGGTCCCCAGCGGCGCCGTGTGGGGCGTCTACGAACAGAACCTCGACGTCGAGCGCAACTCGATCCGTCCGGGCGACGAGGTCTGGCTCTCGTGGGAGAGCGGGCACGCCTTCGCCGTGGACGGGTCGGGTCTCGACGGGGCCGAGAGCCCGCGCGGCATCGGCCTGGGTGAGGCCGTCGCCGGGAGCGCCGGAGCGCCGTCGTGAGCGTCGCCCAGGGCATCGGCGCCGCAGCCCCGGCCGGCGGCGTCGGCGGCGAGCCGCACCTCGAGCAGCCCCAGCGCCGAGGGGGGATGACGTGGCTGTTGCTCCTGCCGGGAGTGCTGTGGCTCATCGTCTTCTTCGTCGTGCCGCTCGTGCAGCTCTTCACGGTCTCGCTGCAGAGCGACTTCCCGGGCTACCCGGGTTACTACTACCGGGACCTCAACGTCGGGAACTACGTCGACGCCATCACCGGCTTCGCGGGGCACTTCGGCCGCTCCCTCCTCTTCGGCGGGTTGGCGACCTTCTTCGCCTTCGTGCTGGCCTACCCGCTCGCGTACGCCATGGCCTTCAAGGCCGGCAAGTGGCGGGCCGTGATGCTCATCTGCGTCATCGCCCCCTTCTTCACGAGCTTCATCCTGCGCACCATCGCGTGGCGGCAGATCCTCGCCGACGACGGACCCGTCGCCAGCGTGCTGCGCACCATCCACCTGCTGCCCGGTGACCGCATCACCGAGACCTGGATCGCCGTCGTGGCGGGTCTGACGTACAACTTCCTGCCCTTCATGGTCCTGCCCATCTATGCCTCGCTCGAGCGGGCCGATCCCAAGGTCATCGAGGCCGGTGGCGACCTCTACGGCAACGGCTTCACGACCTTCCGCAAGGTGACCCTGCCGATCAGCATGCCCGGCGTC
This sequence comes from Janibacter zhaoxuefangae, assembly GCF_050271985.1. GTDB lineage: Bacteria > Actinomycetota > Actinomycetes > Actinomycetales > Dermatophilaceae. Next base: position 805,444 of record NZ_CP189849.1, read on the forward strand.
CTCGCTGGCACCCTGCTCACCTTCATCCCCGCGGCCGGTGACTACGTCAACGCCGAACTGCTCGGGTCGGACCGCAGCACGAAGATGGTCGGCAACGTCATCGAGAGCCAGTTCTTCCGAGTGCCGGGCGGCTATCCCACCGCCGCCGCGCTCTCCTTCACGCTCATGGCGATGATCCTCGCGCTGGTCTTCGTCTACGTGCGCCGCTTCGGCACCGAGGAGTTGGTCTGAGTGCGCACCGTGACCCGTTGGATCGGCGACCGCTTCGCGATGATCGCCGCACTGCTCGTGCTGGTCTACCTCTTCGTGCCGGTGGCGTACACGTTCGCCTTCTCCTTCAACGACTACCGCAAGTCCAACATCGTCTGGAACAGCTCGGCGCCGCCGACGCTCAAGCACTGGAAGGACCCCTGTGGTGCGCCGGGCGTCTGCGACTCGCTCCTCACGTCGCTGCAGGTCGGCGTGCTCGCGACCGTCATCGCGACCGTGCTCGGCACGATGCTCGCCTTCGCCCTCGTGCGGCACCGCTTCCGCGGGAAGGAGGCCGGCAACGTCCTCGTCTTCGTCCCGATGGCGACGCCGGAGATCGTCCTCGGTGCGAGCCTGCTGACGATCTTCGTCCAGGGCTTCTCGCGGGTCGGTCTGCACCTCGGCTTCTGGACGATCGTCATCGCCCACATCATGTTCTGTCTGAGCTTCGTCGTCGTCACGGTCAAGGCGCGCCTGCAGAGCCTCGATCCCCGGATCGAGGAGGCCGCCCAGGACCTCTACGCCGGACCGGGCGGCACCTTCTGGCGGGTGACCCTCCCGCTCGTCATGCCCGGCATCGTCGGCGCGGCCCTGCTGGCCTTCTCGCTGTCCTTCGACGACTTCATCATCACGAGCTTCGTCTCGGGTGACACGACGACCTTCCCGAAGTTCGTCTACGTCTCCTACCTGCGCGGCATCCCGGCCCAGGCCAACGTCATCGGCTTCTCGATGTTCGCCATCGCGGTGGTGCTCGTCGTCCTCGGACAGTTCGTCCTGTCGCGGCGGCGCAGCGGCGCGACCGCCTGACCGCGGGGGCGGCACGGCCAGCCCCAGCACCCACTGAACGTCCCACCCACGAGCAGGAGAACCCATGAGAGTCCTCATGATCGGCGCCGGCGGCGTCGGGGACGCTGCAGCCCGAACAGCCGTCGAGCGCGACTACTTCGAGCGCTGGGTCGTCGCCGACTACGACCTCGGACGGGCCGAGGCGACGGTGGCCGCGGCCAGCGCGCGGCGCCCGGGGGAGACCCGGTTCGTGGCGGCGCAGGTCGACGCCTCCTCGGCGGACGCCGTCAGCGCGCTGGCCAGGGAGCACGGCGCCACGCACGTCTTCAATGCCGTGGACCCGCGCTTCGTCATGCCGATCTTCGAGGGCGCGCTCGCAGCCGGGGCGGACTACCTCGACATGGCGATGAGCCTGTCGCAGCGTCACCCGGAACGCCCGCACGAGCTCACCGGGGTCAAGCTCGGCGACGAGCAGTTCGCGGCCGCGTCGCAGTGGGAGTCGGCTGGCCGGCTCGCCCTGGTCGGGATCGGTGTCGAGCCGGGCCTGTCGGACGTCTTCGCGCGCTACGCGAGCGACCATCTCTTCTCGGAGATCGACGAGCTCGGCACCCGGGACGGTGCCAACCTCACGGTGCACGACGAGCACGGCAACGAGATCTTCGCTCCGGGCTTCTCCATCTGGACCGTCATCGAGGAGTGCCTCAATCCTCCGGTCGTCTGGGAGAAGGGGCGTGGCTGGTACACGACGCCGCCGTTCAGCGAGGGGGAGATCTTCGACTTCCCCGAGGGCATCGGCCCGGTCGAGTGCGTCAACGTCGAGCACGAGGAGGTGCTCCTCATGCCGCGCTTCCTCGACGCGAAGAAGGTCACCTTCAAGTACGGGCTCGGCGAGCAGATGATCGGGATCCTGCGTGCCCTGCACGAGTTGGGTCTGGACTCGACCCAGCCCGTCGACGTCAAGGGTGTCTCGGTGAGCCCGCGTGACGTCGTCGCGGCCTGCCTGCCCGACCCGGCCACGATCGGCCCGCAGATGACCGGCAAGACGTGTGCCGGACTGTGGGTCACGGGCACCGGCAAGGACGGGCAGCCTCGGGCGACCTACCTGTACCACGTCGTCGACAACGAGGTCTCCATGCGCGAGTACGGCGCCCAGTGCGTCGTCTGGCAGACGGCGATCAACCCCGTCGTGGCCCTGGAGCTGCTGGCGAAGGGGACCTGGCGGGCCAGCGGTGTGCTCGGCCCGGAGGCCTTCGACGCCAAGCCCTTCCTCGACCTGCTGGCAGCGCCGAAGCCGGAGGGCTACGGGTCGGCCTGGGGGCTTGAGGACAGGGAGCCGGTGCGGGAGCCGATAGCGACCGCGCAGCGCCCCGAGACCGACTGACCTGCCAACCGAGTGAGTGGCCCGAGACCGACTGACACCTAGGATCGAGAGCATGGCCCCGACGCAGAAGTCCGTCCTGTCCGCCGTCCCCACCGGCCTCTTCATCGGAGGGCAATGGCGCGCCGCCAGCGGGGGCGCGACCCTCGACGTCCACGACCCGAGCACCGGTCGCACCATCGCCACGGTCGCCGACGCCTCGGTCGCCGACGGAGACGCGGCGCTGACCGCGGCCGTGGCCGCGCAGGCCGAGTGGGCGGCCACGCCGCCGCGCGACCGGAGCGAGTTGCTGCGGTCCGCCTTCGAGCTGCTCGTCGAGCGGACCGAGGAGTTCGCTCTGCTCATGACCCTCGAGATGGGCAAGCCCCTGGCCGAAGCGCGCGGTGAGGTCGCCTACGGCAGCGAGTTCTTCCGCTGGTTCGCCGAGGAGGCCGTCCGGATCGGTGGCCGCTACTCGACCGCCCCCAACGGCGCCACGCGGCTGATGACGATGAAGCAGCCCGTCGGCCCCACGCTGATGATCACGCCGTGGAACTTCCCGCTCGCCATGGGCACCCGCAAGATCGGCCCGGCCATCGCCGCCGGCTGCACCATGGTCGTCAAGCCCGCGGCCGAGACGCCGCTGACCATGCTCGCGCTCGCGGGTCTGCTCGAGGAGGTCGGCCTCCCCAAGGGTGTGCTCAACGTCGTCACGACGAGCCGCAGCGGTGAGGTCATGGAGCCGCTCATCCGCGACCCCCGCCTGCGCAAGCTCACCTTCACCGGGTCCACGGCCGTCGGTCAGCGGCTCGTGGAGCAGTCGGCCGAGCAGCTCCTGCGGGTGTCGATGGAGCTCGGCGGCAATGCCCCCTTCCTCGTCTTCGAGGACGCCGATCTCGACCGCGCCGTCGACGGCGCCATGCTCGCCAAGATGCGCAACATCGGCGAGGCCTGCACGGCCGCCAACCGCTTCCACGTCCACGAGTCCGTCGCCGAGGCCTTCGCCGAGAAGTTCGCGGCACGGATGGGCGCGCTCACCCTCGGCAAGGGCACGAAGAAGGGCGTCGACGTCGGCCCGCTCATCACCGAGAAGGCGCGCACCGGTGTCGCGGACCTCGTCGAGGACGCCGTGGCCAAGGGGGCCCGCCCCCTGACCGGCGGCCGCGCCGCCGACGGTCCGGGCTGGTTCTACGAGCCGACCGTCCTGGCGGACGTGCCCGCCGACGCCCGGATGATGCGCGAGGAGATCTTCGGACCGGTGGCGCCGATCGCGACGTTCGCGACCGAGGAGGAGGCGATCCGGCTGGCCAACAGCACGGAGTACGGGCTCGTCGCCTACGTCTTCACGACCGACAACGCGCGCGTCTTCCGCGTGGCCGAGGCGCTGGAGTTCGGGATGGTCGGGATCAACCAGGGCATCGTGTCCAACCCGGCCGCCCCCTTCGGTGGGGTGAAGCACTCCGGCTTCGGCCGCGAGGGTGGCTTCGAGGGCATCGAGGAGTACCTCGAGACCAAGTACGTCGGCATCGCCCTGTGAGTCGGCGCGACACCTCGCCCCGCTCGGGCGACCCCCTGCGGCTGAGCCGTCGCACCCGCGACATCCTGCTGCTGCTCCTCGCGGCGGCAGTCTTCGCGCTGTGGTGGTGGGCATCCTCGAGCGGGGGCGATGACGGCACGAACCGCTCCGGCTCCGAGACGTCCTCGAGCCGTTCGGTGACCCAGGGCTCGTCCGGGGGATCGACCCCGGACTCCGGCTTGGCGACGGTCGCCGAGTCACGTCTGCCGGACGAGGCCCGCGAGGTGCTCGCCCTGATCCGCGTCGGCGGTCCCTACCGCTACGACCGCGACGGCGTGACCTTCAGGAACCGGGAGCGCATCCTCCCGGCGCAGCAGCGCGGCTACTACAAGGAGTACACGGTGCCCACCCCCGGCGAGAGCGATCGGGGAGCGCGGCGGATCGTCGGTGGCGCCGACGGCGACCGCTACTACACCGACGACCACTACGACTCGTTCCGCCAGATCGAGGAAGGACGGTGAGCGGCATGATCACCAGGCTCGGACCCGACGCGGAACTCAGCGCGATCGTCCGTGAGGCGCAGGCGCGTGGACGCGAGGTGAAGGTCGTGCAGGGTGGCGCCGACAAGGCGGGCGCGATGGCCGCCTTCGCCGCGGCGCTCGACTTCCCCGACTGGTTCGGGGGCAACCTCGATGCCCTCTTCGACGGCCTCCACCAGGTCGCCGGCGATGCCGACTGGGACCTCGTCTGGGACGGGACGGCCGCGCTCGCGAACGACCACCCCGACGACTACGCGATGCTCCTGCTCGTGCTCGAGGACTGGGTGGAGGAGTATCCGGGCATTGGCATCACCGTCCTCGAACGTTGAGGATGAGCCCGTGACGACACCCGAGCAGAGCCGCGTGACCCTCTCCCGCATCCTCAGCGCCGCGGATGCGAACCTCCTGGGCAACATCCACGGCGGCAACATCATGAAGTTGGTCGACGAGGCCGCCGGCGTCGTCGCCAACCGCTTCGCGCAGGGGCCCGCCGTGACGGCGCAGATGGACGAGATGACGTTCCTCGCGCCCGTGCGCGTCGGGGACGTCCTGCACGTCAGTGCGCAGATCAACTGGGCCGGCCGGAGCTCGATGGAGATCGGCGTCCGCGCCGAGTGCGACCGCTGGGACGCCGTGACGGAGCGGGTTCACGTCTCCTCCGCCTACCTCGTCTTCGTCGCCATCGGCCCCGACGGGGAGACACGCGAGGTCCCCGCCCTCGAGATCGTCACGGACGAGGAGCACCGTCGCCACCGCGAGGCGCAGATCCGCCGCGAGCACCGCCTCGCCCGCCGCGACGCCATCGCGAGCTCGCGCACGACCGACTGACTGCTCGGCTGGGAGTACAGGGTGCTCGCGCGGCTGAGAGAATGACGCCGTGACTGCACCCCGCCGCATCATCCTGCTCGGCTCCACCGGCTCCATCGGCACCCAGGCGCTCGACGTGATCGGGCGGAACGCCGACCGGTTCACGGTCGTCGCCCTCGCGGCCGGGGCCAACCTCGACCTCCTCGCCGAGCAGGCCGTCGCCACGAGGGCGCCGGTCGTGGCCGCCGCCACCGGCACGGTCGAGCAGGTGCGCGACGCCATCGCGGCCAAGGTCGCCGCCAGTGCGACGCCGGGGCCGGAGTACCACCCCGAGATCCTCGTCGGCCCGGACGCCGCGACGGAGGTCGCCGGCCGTGACGCCGATGTCGTCCTCAACGGGATCACCGGGTCGATCGGCCTGCGCCCCACGCTGGCGGCGCTCGCCGCGGGCAGCACCCTCGCCCTGGCCAACAAGGAGTCGCTCATCGTCGGCGGCCCGCTGGTCAAGGCCGTCGCCCGGCCGGACCAGATCGTCCCGGTCGACTCCGAGCACAGCGCCATCGCCCAGTGCCTGCGCGGTGGCCGCGCCCAGGAGGTCCGGCGGCTCATCGTCACCGCGAGCGGTGGCCCCTTCCGTGGCCGCACTCGGGACGAACTGACCGAGGTGACGCCGGAGCAGGCCCTCAAGCACCCGAACTTCGCCATGGGTCGGGTCGTCACGACGAACTCGGCCACCCTCGTCAACAAGGGACTCGAGGTCATCGAGGCGCACCTGCTCTTCGACATCCCCTTCGACCGGATCGACGTCACCGTCCACCCGCAGCAGATCATCCACTCGATGGTCGAGTTCGTGGACGGCTCCACCCTCGCCCAGGCCGGTCCGCCGCGGATGCTCGTGCCGATCGCGCTGGGGCTGTCCTGGCCGGAGCGGCTGCCCGACGTCGACGTCCCGTGCGACTGGAGCACGGCCGCGACGTGGGAGTTCGCCCCGCTCGACGACGAGGCCTTCCCGGCGGTCCGCCTGGCCCGCCGCGTGGGGGAGGCCGGGGGCACCTTCCCCGCCGTCTACAACGCGGCGAACGAGGTCGCGGTCGACGCCTTCCACGACCGTGCGATCCCCTTCACGGCCATCGTCGACACCGTCGAGCGCGTCGTCGAGGCACACGACGGGAGTGCTTTCGACGCCTCGAGCGTTGACGGGGTGATCGCCGCTGACGCCGATGCGCGCGCGGCCGCCCGTCGCCTGCTCGGGCTCGATCCCAGCCGGAAGTGAGACCCTAGGACCATGACGTACCTCCTCGGCGTGCTGCTCGTGGCCGTCGGCATCGGCTTGTCGATCGGATTGCACGAGATCGGCCACCTCGTCCCGGCGAAGAAGTTCGGGCTCCGCGTGCCGCAGTACATGATCGGTTTCGGTCCGACCCTGTGGTCGCGCAGGTTCGGGGAGACGGAGTACGGCGTCAAGGCGATCCCGCTCGGGGGCTACATCCGGATGATCGGGATGTTCCCGCCCCGGCCCGGGCAGGACCCGATGATGATGCGGAGCTCGAGCACGGGCCGCTTCAATCAGCTCATGGACGAGGCCCGCAAGGCCAGCCTCGAGGAGATGCGCCCCGGCGACGAGAACCGCGTCTTCTACCGGCTGTCGACGCCCAAGAAGGTCGCCATCATGATGGGCGGACCGCTGATGAACCTGCTCATCGCCGTCATCATCTTCACGGGCATCTTCACCCTGCACGGCATCTCCACGACGACCCCGCAGCTCGCGAGCGTCTCCGAGTGCGTCGACTTCACGACGGCCGCGCAGTCGACGAAGACCGAGTGCACCCCGGACATGCAGGACTCGCCCGCGCACGCGGCCGGCCTCCTGCCCGGTGACACGATCCGCTCGATCAACGGGACGCCCACCCGCACGTGGGACGACGTGCGGGCCGCGATCCGCACCAACCTCGACAAGCCGATGCGGCTCGTCGTCGACCGGGACGGGCAGGAGCTGACGAAGACGGCCGAGCCGATCGTCCTCGACCTGCCGGTCTACGACGACAGCGGCCGCGTGGTGGAGGACGCGGACGGCAACGCCGTGACCGAGAAGGCGGGCTTCCTCGGCACGACCGGGACTCAGGTGCTCCAGCGGCAGCCGGTGACGGCGGTCCCCGCGCTCCTGGGGGACCAGGTCAAGCAGACGGTCGTGGCCGTCGCCCAGATCCCGAGCAAGCTCGTCGGCGTCTATCACGCCGCCTTCTCCGGCGCCGAACGTGACGCCGAGTCGCCGATGTCCGTCGTCGGCGTCGGGCGCGTGGCCGGCGAGGTCGTCTCCGCCGAGGAGCTCGGCGGCGTCACCGACAAGGCCATCTTCCTGCTCGGCCTCATCGGTTCGCTCAACTACATGCTCTTCGTCTTCAACATGATCCCGCTGTTGCCGCTCGACGGCGGTCACGTCGCGGGGGCGCTGTGGGAGGGGCTCAAGCGGACCTGGGCCCGGCTGCGCGGCCTGCCCGATCCGGGGCACGTGGACGTGGCGAAGGCGCTGCCGGTCGCCTATGCCGTCGCGAGCGCCTTCATCGTCATGACCGTGCTGCTCGTCTACGCGGACCTCGTCAACCCGGTCCGGCTGCTCGGCTGAGCCATCACCGGCTGAGCCGTGATTGCCGGCGTACTGGCCCGGCGCTGGCGTGACGCCCCGAGCACGCCGCCGACGACGAGCGCGCCACCGACGAGTTCGAGCGGCGCGGGCACCTCGCCGAGGAGCAGCCACGCGAGCGCGATGCCGGTCACGGGGACGAGCATGGAGAACGGCGCCACGGTCCCGGACGGGTGGCGGGCCATGAGCCAGGTCCAGATGCCCGAGCCGACGACGGTGGCCAGGAGGGTCGTGTAGGCCAGCCCCACCCAGGCGGGGATCGCGGCCGTCGTCATCGAGTCGGCGAGGGCGGTCCCGATCCGCTGCGGGCCCTCGACGAGGAGCGAGAGCAGGAGCATCGGGACGGGCGGGATGACCGTCATCCACATCGTCAGGTGCAGCGGCTTCGGGGCCGCGGCCTGGCGGGAGGCCAAGTTGCCGATGGCCCAGCCGAGACCGGCCATGAGCGTCAGGACGAAGGGGAGCAGCCCCGCTTGCGCGTCGAGGCGCTGCGAACCGACGACCGCCATGCCGAGGGCGGCCACGGCGACACCGGCCGCGGCGCGCGGGGAGAGCCGCTCACCGAGCAGGAGGGCGCCCAGGACCACGGTGAAGGGGGCCGAGCTCTGCAGCACGAGCGAGGCCAGACCGGTCGGCATGCCCGCGTCCATGGCGAGGTAGAGGAAGGCGAACTGCAGGATGCCGAAGCCGATGCCGTAGCCGACGAGCCAGCGTGTGGGGACCTGCGGGCGGGGGACGAAGAGCAGCGTCGGTATCGCCATGAGGAAGAAACGCAGGGCCGAGCACAGGAAGGGCGGGAAGATCTCGAGCGAGGCGTGGATGGCGATGAAGTTCGCGCCCCAGAGGACGGCGACGACGACGGCGAGAAGGCGGTGGCGGATGGGCACGCCCCGATGGTGCGCCGCGAGGGCCATGTAGGACAAGCGAATCATTCTGGATGATCAACGTAGGCTTCCTACATGGACATCAGGCACCTCGAGTTGCTGCGGGACCTGCGCGAGCGGGGGAGCCTCGCCGCGGTGGCGGCGGCCACCCACCGCACCCCGTCGGCGTTGTCGCAGCAGTTGCGGACGGCGCAGCGGGCGGCCGGGGTGCCGCTCGTCGAGCCGGACGGCCGCGGGCTGCGGTTGACCGAGGCGGGCGAACTGCTCGCGGACGGAGCCGACGACGTCGCGTCCGCCCTGGCTCGGGTCGAGGCGCGGCTGGACGAGCACCGCGGGACCCCGAACGGCACGGTCCGCGTGGCCGGCCTCCCGAGCGGGCTCACCGCCCTGCTACCCGGGGCGCTCACCCTGCTCGGCGACAGTGAGGTGCAGCTGGAGGTCGACGACCGCGACCTCGCGGAACAGGACTACGCCGCTGCCGTCGCCGACGCCGACATCGTCGTGGCGCACTCCCTCCTGGGCGAGGTGCCCGTCGGCAGCGAGGGACTACACAGCACGGTCCTCGTCCGGGAGCCCCTCGACGTCGCGGTGCCACCGGACCACCCGCTCGCCCGGCGCGCCGAGCTGCGGCCGCGCGACGTCGTCGACGAGGCGTGGATCGCCGTGCCCGAGCACTACCCCTTCGACACCGTGCTCCAGCGCATCGAGTCCAGCTGCGCGCGCCCCCTTCGTCGTCGGATGCGCGTCCGGGACAACCAACTCGTCGCCGCCCTCGTCGCGCACGGGGAGGGCCTCGCCCTGCTCCCGAGGTACACGACTCGCAGCGCCGACGAGTTCGTGCTGCTTCCGCTCACCGGGGTCCCGTCGGCGCGGTGGATCGTCGCGCTGTCCCGGCCGGACCGGGCCGAGCGGGCTGCGGTGCGACTCGTGACCCGGCAGCTCGCTCGGGCCGGGGCGGCGCTGATGGGGGAGCGCATCACCTGAGCCCCCCGCTGGCCAGCAGCACACCGTTTGGTCAGCAGCACACCGACAACGGTGTGCCACTGGGCAAACGGTGTGCCACTGGGGGAGGCGGGTGGCGGCGCCGCGTGGAGAAGTGCCGGAGCCTGAGAGCCGCATCCGGCGAGGTGGGGGATACTGGCGGCATGACTGTTGGACTCGGAATGCCGCCCCTGCCTCCGCCCGTGCTGGCGCCGCGCCGCAAGACCCGCCAGATCAAGGTCGGGAAGGTCGGCGTCGGCAGCGACTCGCCCATCTCGGTGCAGTCCATGACGACGACGCCGACGACGGACATCAACGCCACCCTCCAGCAGATCGCCGAGTTGACGGCCGCCGGTTGCGACATCGTGCGTGTGGCGTGCCCCAGCCAGGACGACGCCGATGCCCTGCCGCAGATCGCGAAGAAGTCGCAGATCCCGGTCATCGCCGACATTCACTTCCAGCCGAAGTACGTCTTCGCGGCCATCGACGCCGGGTGTGCGGCTGTCCGGGTCAACCCCGGCAACATCCGCAAGTTCGACGACCAGATCAAGGAGATCGCCCGCGCCGCGAAGGACGCCGGCGTCTCGATCCGGATCGGCGTCAACGCCGGTTCGCTCGACAAGCGCATCCTCGAGAAGTACGGCAAGGCGACCCCCGAGGCCCTCGTCGAGAGCGCCGTCTGGGAAGCCAGCCTCTTCGAGGAGCACGACTTCCACGACTTCAAGATCTCGGTCAAGCACAACGACCCCGTCGTCATGGTGCAGGCCTACGAGCAGCTGGCCGCCCGCGGCGACTGGCCGCTCCACCTCGGCGTCACCGAGGCCGGTCCGGCCTTCCAGGGCACGATCAAGTCGGCGACCGCCTTCGGCGCACTGCTCTCGAAGGGGATCGGCGACACCATCCGCGTCTCCCTCTCGGCCCCGCCGGTCGAGGAGGTCAAGGTCGGCAACCAGATCCTCCAGTCGCTCAACCTCAAGCCGCGCAAGCTCGAGATCGTCTCCTGCCCCTCGTGCGGTCGCGCCCAGGTCGACGTCTACACGCTCGCGGAGCAGGTGACCGCTGGGCTCGAGGGCATGGAGGTGCCGCTGCGCGTCGCCGTCATGGGCTGCGTCGTCAACGGTCCGGGGGAGGCCCGCGAGGCCGACCTCGGTGTTGCGTCCGGCAATGGCAAGGGCCAGATCTTCGTCAAGGGTGAGGTCATCAAGACCGTGCCCGAGAGCCAGATCGTGGAGACCCTCATCGAGGAGGCCATGCGCATCGCCGAGGAGATGGGCGAGGGCGCCGACGGTCAGTCCGCCGGCGCCCCCTCCGTCACGGTTGGCTGACGCCCGGCCCGCGATGGGTTCGCGGGCCGAGGTGCTCGCCGATCTCGCAGCCCGCATCGGTGCTGTTGGCGTCGGTGCGCCTCAGCGCGTCGCCGTGGCCATCGACGGCGTCGACGGTGCGGGCAAGACGGTCCTGGCGGACGAGCTCGCCGCCGTCCTCGCGCCGCGACGTCACGTCGTGCGGGTCAGCATCGATGGGTTCCACCGCCCGGCGGCCGAGCGCTACGCACGGGGTCGCGGCCCGGACTCCTTCTACCTCGACTCGTACGACGACGGGGCGTTCCTCCGATCGGTGATCGACCCCTTCCGCTCGGGCCGTGACGTCGTGCCCGCCGTGCACGATGTCGCGGCCGACCGGCCCGTCACGCCGGCTCCCCTCGAGGTGACTCCGACGAGCGTCCTTCTCGTCGACGGCATCTTCCTGCAGCGGCCGGAGCTCGCCGCGGTGTGGGATGCCGTCCTCTTCGTCGATGTCCCGTTCACGGTGTCGGTGCCCCGGGGCAACGGCCGGTTCCCCGGCGAGCACGACGACGACCCCGAGGCGGAGTCCAACCGCCGCTACGTCGAGGGCCAGCGGCGCTACCTCCGCGAGTGCGACCCCCGCGGCCGAGCGACGTGGGTGTTGGACAACACCGACCTGAGCCGGCCCGTCGTGGTCCATGGGTGAACGCCGTGTCCACCCGTGAACGCCGACCCCGCCCGTTCACCCGAGTTCCTTAGGATCGGGCCGACACGAGACCCGATCCCACCCAGCAGGAGCCTCCCCACGTGGACGACGTGACACCCGACAACGTCACCCCGCAGGTCCCGTCCCTCCTCGCGGGCGAACGAGCACCGCGACCGCGCACCCTCCTCGACATCCTTGACGAGCAGATCGCGGCGCATCCCGAGGCGCCGGCGCTCGACGACACCCGGTCGGTCCTGACCTACGCCGAGCTCGCCGATGAGGTCGAGGCCATGGCCCGAGCGCTGGCTGCCGCCGGTGTGCGCCGCGGTGACAAGGTCGGCGTCCGCGCCCCTTCGGGCACCCATGACCTGTACGTCGCCATCCTCGGCGCCCTGCGCGCCGGGGCGGCCTACGTCCCCGTCGACGCGGACGACCCGCAGGAGCGGGCCGACCTCGTCTTCGGCGAGGCGCAGGTCGCGGCCATCGTCGGCGCGGAGCGCGCCATCACGACGCTGCGCCCCACGGCGGCGGACGCCGAGGCGCCCGCCGCCGACGACCTGCCCGTCGTCACGCCCCAGGACGACGCGTGGGTGATCTTCACCTCGGGCTCCACCGGCGTCCCGAAGGGGGTCGCCGTCACTCACCGGTCGGCGGCCGCCTTCGTCGACGCGGAGTCGCGGATGTTCCTCCAGGCCGAACCGCTCGCGCCGGGCGACCGCGTGCTCGCGGGGCTGTCCGTCGCGTTCGACGCCTCGTGCGAGGAGATGTGGCTCGCATGGGCGCACGGCGCCTGCCTCGTGTGCGCGCCTCGGGCCCTCGTCCGCAGCGGCGTCGACCTCGGCCCGTGGCTCATCACCCAGGGCGTCACCGCCGTCTCGACCGTCCCGACCCTCGCCGCGTTGTGGCCGCCGGAGGCCCTCGAGAACGTACGCCTGCTCATCTTCGGCGGGGAGGCCTGCCCGCCCGAGCTCGGCGAGCGGCTCGCGATCGACGGTCGCGAGGTCTGGAACACCTACGGGCCCACCGAGGCCACGGTCGTCGCGTGCGGCGCCCTCCTCACGGGTGAGGCACCCGTCCGGATCGGCCTGCCGCTCGACGGCTGGGACCTCGTCGTCGTGGACCAGCACGAGCAGCCGGTCGGACCGGGGGAGACGGGGCAGCTGATCATCGGCGGCGTCGGCCTCGCCCGCTACCTCGACCCCGCCAAGGACGCGGAGAAGTTCGCCCCCATGCCGACGCTCGGCTGGGAGCGGGCCTACCGCAGCGGCGACCTCGTCGTGAATGACCCGGAGGGTCTCCTCTTCGTCGGCCGCGCGGACGAGCAGATCAAACTCGGCGGGCGGCGGATCGAGCTCGGCGAGGTCGACGCCGCACTCCAGGCGCTCGCCTCCGTGCACGGCGCCGCCGCCGCGGTGCAGCGCACCGGCGCCGGCACCGACGTCCTCGTCGGCTACGTCGTCCCGTCGGACCCGGCGACCTTCGACAAGGAGGCCGCGCTCACCCGCCTGCGGGCCGAGTTGCCGGCCGCCCTCGTGCCGCTGCTCGCCGTCGTCGACGACCTGCCCACGCGCACCTCCGGGAAGGTCGACCGCGCGGCCCTGCCATGGCCCCTGCCCGCCGAGGCCGGCGCGACCGACGCACTCAGCGGCACCGCGTCGTGGCTCTCCGGCGCCTGGACCGAGGTGCTCGGGGTCCAGGTCGCCGACCCCTCGGCGGACTTCTTCGATCACGGCGGCCGCAGCCTGTCCGCGGCGCGCCTCGTCTCCCTCCTGCGGGGTCGCTACCCGACGGTGACCGTCGCCGACCTCTACGCGCACCCGCGCCTGGGGGCCCAGGCGGCGATGCTCGAGGCCATGGAGCCCGGCGCCGACGAACCGGCCAGCCCCACCCGCGACGTGCGGCCCATCCCCGCCTCGGCCCAGTTCTTCCAGACGGCGATCACGCTCGTGCTGCTGACGATCACGGCTCTGAAGTGGTTCACCGGCGCCGTCACGATCAGCAACGTCCTGGCCACGACGACCGAGGCGACGTGGCTGCCGCAGTTGTCCTGGTGGTGGGTCGGCCTGGGCTGGCTGCTCTTCCTCAGCCCGGTGGGCCAGATGACCCTCTCGGCCGTCGGTGCCCGGCTGCTCCTGGTCGGGGTGCGCCCGGGGACCTACCCGCGCGGCGGGAACGTGCAGATGCGGCTGTGGGCCGCCGAGCGATTCACCCAGGCGCTCGGGGCGGTCAGCCTCGCCGGCGCCCCGTGGATCGTCTACTACGCTCGCGCGCTCGGCGCCGACATCGGCCGCGGCGTCGACCTGCACTCGCTCCCGCCGGTCACCGGCATGCTCACCCTCGGCGACGGCTGCTCCATCGAGCCCGAGGTCGACCTCTCCGGTTACTGGATGGACGGCGACGTCCTCCACGTCGGCACCGTGAAGGTGGCCGCCGAGGCGACCGTCGGCGCCCGGAGCACCCTCGGCCCCGATGTGAAGGTCGGCCGCGGCGCCACCGTCGAGGCCGGCTCGACGGTCCTCGCGGACGTCCCCGCGGCGCAGGTCTGGTCCGGCTCGCCGGCCGTGCGCGTGGAGGCCTCGCGCGCCGCCAAGGGCTGGCCGACCGAGCGACCGCGCCGCGCCGTGCACTGGGCATGGGTCTACGGGCTGTCGTCGGGCCTGCTTGCGCTCCTGCCCCTGATCGCCGTCGCCCCGGCGCTGCTGCTGGCCGGGCAGATCGTCCTGCGTGCCGACGACGCGGCATCCGCGATCGGACGCACCTTCGCCGTCGTGCCCCTCGCGACGGTGCTCGGCATGCTGGGTCTGGCACTGCTCACCATCGTCATCGTGCGTCTGCTCGCCATCGGACTCACCGAGGGCTACCACCCCGTGCGCAGCCGCGTGGGATGGCAGGTCTGGGTCACCGAGCGGCTCCTCGACCAGGCCCGCACCCTCCTCTTCCCGCTCTACGCCAGCCTCATCACGCCGGTCTGGCTGCGGGCCCTCGGCGCGAAGATCGGCAAGGACGTCGAGGCGTCGACCGTGCTGTTGCTGCCGAGCATGACGACCGTCGCCGACGGGGCCTTCCTCGCCGACGACACGCTCATCGCCGGCTACGAGCTGCGCCACGGATGGATGCACGTGGCCGCCGCGAAGGTCGGCAAGCGCGCCTTCCTCGGCAACTCCGGCATGACCGCCCCCGGCCGCCGCGTGCCCAAGAACGGGCTCGTCGCCGTGCTGTCGGCCGCCCCCGAGAAGTCCAAGCGCGGGTCGAGTTGGCTGGGCAGTCCGCCGGTGCGGCTGCGGCGCGAGGCGCACGACGCCGACGTCGAGCGCACCTACAAGCCGCCGACGAAGCTCAAGGTGCTGCGCGGCCTCGTCGAGCTGTGCCGGGTCGTGCCCGTCATGGTCAGCGTCGCCATCGGCGCGGCCGTCCTCATCGCCGAGTTGTGGCTCGTCGAGCGCGGGGGAGCGGTCGCGGCGATCCTCCTGGGCGGGGTCCTGCTCGCCGTCGCGGGCGCCGTCGCCGCGGCGGTCACGACCCTGGCCAAGCGCGTCGTCGTCGGCCCGATCCCGGCCAGTGACCACCCACTGTGGAGCTCCTTCGTGTGGCGCAACGAGGTCGTCGACACCTTTGTCGAGACCGTCGCCGGGCCGTGGTTCGCGTGGGCCGCGACCGGCACGCCGGCCATCAACGTGTGGCTGCGCAGCCTCGGGGCGACCATTGGGAAGGGGGTCTGGTGTGAGACCTACTGGCTGCCCGAGGCCGACCTCGTCACGCTCGCCGACGGCGTCACCGTCAACCGGGGGTGCGTCCTCCAGACCCACCTCTTCCATGATCGAATCATGAGCATGGACACCGTCACCCTCGACCACGGTGCGACCCTCGGGCCGCACAGCGTCATCCTGCCGGCCGCTGGCCTCGGCACGGCGGCGACCATCGGCCCGGGGTCGCTCGTCCTGCGCGGCGAGGTCGTGCCCGCGCACACGCGCTGGACCGGCAACCCCATCGCCCCCTGGGTGGTCGACGCGTGAGCCCCAAGCGCCAGGACGAGGCCGGCACCGACCCCTACGTCCCGGGTCACGGCGACGCGACCTTCGCCGTCCGCCACTACGACCTCGAGCTGGACTACCGGATGTCGAGCAACAGGCTCGTCGGTCGGGCCCGTCTCGAGGTGACGACCCGGCGCTCCGTGGGCCGACTCGAGCTCGACCTCGCCGGCGGCCTCACCGTCGCCAAGGTCACCGTGGGGGGACGCGCCGCCAAGTACCAGCACCGGGGCGACCGCCTGCGGATCGCTCTCCCCGACGACGTCGCGAAGGGGACCGACCTCGAGGTCGTCGTCCGCTACGCGGGGAACCCCACTCCGCTCAAGAGCGACTGGGGCTCGGTCGGCTGGGAGGAGCTCGAGGATGGGGTCATCGTCGCGAGCCAGCCCAGCGGTGCGCCGTCGTGGTACCCGTGCAACGACCACCCGCGCGACAAGGCGACCTACGCCATCACCGTGATCGCCGACTCGCCCTACACCGTCATCGCCAACGGGACGCTGCGCTCGCGCAAGTCCAGTGGCAGCCGCACGACGTGGCGCTACGAGCAGCCGGAGCCGATGGCCAGCTATCTCGCGGCGGTGCACGTCGGCCAGTACGACGTCATCGAGGTCCCCGGCGACGGCGGGCGCCAGCGCGCCGCGCTGCCGAAGGGGCTGCGCGAGCGATTCACGACCGACTTCGGCCGCCAGCCGGCCATGATGCGCCTTTTCGAGGAGCTCTTCGGGCCCTACCCCTTCGGGCACTACACCGTCGTCGTCACCGCGGACGACCTCGAGATCCCGCTCGAGGCCCAGGGGATGTCGACCTTCGGCGCCAACTACGTCGACGGCAAGCGGACCGAGGAGCGGCTCGTCGCCCACGAGCTGGCGCACCAGTGGTTCGGCAACAGCCTGACCGTCGGCAACTGGCGCGACATCTGGCTCAACGAGGGCTTCGCCTGCTATGCCGAGTGGCTCTGGGCTGCGCGCGCCGACGACGTGCCGATCGAGGAGTCCGTCCGCAAGCACCACCAGCGGCTGGCCCGCCTCGACCAGGACTTCGCGATCGCGGACCCCGGTCCGGAGTTGATGTTCGACGATCGCCTCTACAAGCGCGGGGCGGTGACCCTGCACGCCATCCGTTGCGCCCTCGGCGACGAGACCTTCTTCGACATGCTGCGCGACTGGGTGGCCACGCACCGGCACGGGAACGTCACGACGGAGCTCTTCCGCGAGCACGTGCGCGGCTTCCACCGCGGCGAGGGCGTCGACGAACTCTTCAGCGCGTGGCTGGTGGACACCGACCTTCCGCCGTTGCCCACGCCGGAGCGGCGCGCGTCGTAGTCTGACCTCGTGCTGCGGACGACGTCGACGCCTGTTCGCGCCCTGACGTCGGCCGACCGCGACAAGGCGCTGGAGCTCTGCGCGCGCGATCCCGCGGCCAACGTCTTCGTCGCCGCACGCATCCTCGACGGTGCGCTGGACTCCGGGGTGCCGTCGCTGTGGGGCGTCGACGAGGACGGCGACCTCGCCGCCATGGTGTGGGCACTGGCCAACGTCGTGCCCGTCGAGACGACCGCGTCGTCGCGGGCGGTGCTGGCCGACCGGGTCCGTCGCCACCGTCGCCGGTGTGCGTCCTACCTCGGACCGAGCGACCAGGTCCTGCCGCTGTGGGAGCTCACCGGACCGCATCTCCTGCGGCCCCGCGCGATCCGCGCCAGCCAGCCGCTCATGGGCATCACCGGGCCGCCGCTCGGTGCCATCGACCCGCGGGTGCGCCCCGGCCGCCCGCACGAGGTCGACCTCGTACTCCCCGCCTCGGCGCGGATGTTCACCGACGAGATCGGCTACCCGCCCTACGTCGGCGACGAGCGCCCCTACCGCGCGGCCCTGCGCCGACTCCTCGAGGCGGGTCAGACCTACGTCGTCGTCGAGCGCGGTGAGGTCATCTTCAAGGCCGACGTCGGGTCGGTCGCCCTCGGCTGTGCCCAGGTCCAGGGGGTGTGGCTCGCGCCGGGGCTGCGGGGACAGGGGCTCGCGGCCGGGCTCATGGCGGCGGTCATCGAACAGATCCGCGCGGACCACGCGCCCTTCGTCACGCTCTACGTCAACGACTTCAATGTCGCCGCGCGGGCGACCTACCGCCGGATCGGCATGGTCGAGATCGGCGAGTACGCGACCATCCTGTTGTGAGGGACGCACCGGTTGTTCCGGACGTACCGGTTGTGACGGACACGCAGTGTGCTGCTGAGATGTACCCATGAGCCGACGTCGCCCCGCCCACGCCCTGACCACCCCGGCCGCCCCGCTCTCGAAGGACGTCGCCGGACTGGCCGCGATCCTGCTCGCGTCGGGTGCCGCCCACCTCATCCGCCCGCGGACCTACGAGGCGATCATCCCCACGCCGCTGGCCTCCCGGAGCCGGGAGCTCGTGCTGGCCTCCGGGGTCGCGGAGCTCGCCTGCGGCGCCGCCCTGCTCCACCCCCGCACGCGGAAGGTCGCCGGCCTCGCCAGCGCCGCGCTGCTCGTGGGCGTCCTGCCGGCCAACATCCAGATGAGCGCCGACCAGGCCAAGCGCGCGCAGCGCAAGCAGGACGCCGGGTCGACGGCCCTCTTCGCCGGGACCCTCGCGCGGCTGCCACTGCAGTGGCCGATGATCCGCACCGCCCTGCGCGCTGCCGGCCGCCTCTGACGTCGGCGCCCGCCGCGCCGGATATCCTTCGTCAGTTCCCCACCAGCACCAGGAGTCAGCCCCGTGGCCATGCGCATGTCCTCCCTCTTCCTGCGGACCCTGCGGGACAACCCCGCGGACGCCGAGGTCCCGAGCCACCAGCTCCTCGTGCGGGCGGGCTACATCCGCCGCGTCTCGCCTGGCATCTACACCTGGCTGCCGCTGGGTCTGAAGGTGCTCCGCAACGTCGAGCAGATCGTCCGCGAGGAGATGGACGCCATCGGCGCCCAGGAGCTCCTCTTCCCGGCGCTGCTGCCCAAGGAGCCCTACGAGGCGAGTGGCCGCTGGGATGAGTACGGCGACAACATCTTCCGGCTCAAGGACCGCAAGGGCAACGACTACCTGCTCGGCCCGACGCACGAGGAGATGTTCACCCTCGCGGTCAAGGACCTCTTCAGCTCCTACAAGGACCTGCCGCTGTCGATCTACCAGATCCAGACGAAGTACCGCGACGAGGCGCGTCCGCGCGCCGGCATCCTGCGCGGCCGTGAGTTCGTCATGAAGGACTCCTACTCCTTCGACGTCGACGACGCCGGTCTCGACAAGGCCTACACGCTGCACCGGGACGCCTACATCCGGATCTTCGACCGCCTCGGCTTCCACTACGTCATCGTCGAGGCGATGGCGGGCGCCATGGGCGGCAGCCGGTCCGAGGAGTTCCTCGCGACGGCCGAGAACGGCGAGGACACCTACGTCCGCTGCACCTCGTGTGGCTACGCGGCCAACGTCGAGGCCGTCCGGGTGCCCGTGCCCGACGCCGTCGACGCGAGCGGGCTCCCGGCCGCGCACGTCGAGGACACCCCCGACACCCCGACGATCCAGACGCTCGTCGACCACCTCAACGAGGCCTACCCGCGCGAGGACCGCGCGTGGACGGCGGGTGACACCCTCAAGAACGTCATCGTCATGCTCGTCCAGCCCGACGGCACCCGCACCCCGCTGGCGATCGGCCTGCCCGGCGACCGCGAGGTCGACGAGAAGCGCCTCGGCGCCCAGGTCGAGCCCGCCGAGGTCGCGGCCTTCGAGGAGAAGGACTTCGCCGCCCACCCCGAGCTCGTCAAGGGCTACATCGGGCCCGGCGCCCTCGGCGAGGAGGGCACGAGCGGTGTCCGCTACCTCCTCGACCCTCGCGTCGTCCCCGGTACGAGCTGGGTCACCGGCGCCAACGAGGCCGGCCGCCACGTCATCGGTCTCGTCGCAGGTCGCGACTTCACGGCCGACGGCACCATCGAGGCCGCCGAGGTGCGCGCCGGCGATGCGTGCCCGTCGTGCGGGCACGACCTCGAGACCGCCCGCGGCATCGAGATGGGTCACATCTTCCAGCTCGGCCGCAAGTACGCCGAGGCGCTCGACCTCAAGGTGCTCGACGAGAACGGCAAGCAGGTCGTCGTCACCATGGGCTCCTACGGCGTCGGCGTCTCGCGCGCCGTGGCGTGTGTCGCCGAGGGCAACCACGACGAGCTCGGTCTCGTCTGGCCGCGCGAGCTCAGCCCGGCCGACATCCACATCGTCGCCACGGGCAAGGACCAGTCCGTCTTCGACAAGGGCGAGGAGCTGACCCGCGAGCTCGAGGCGCGCGGCGTCTCCGTCCTCTTCGACGACCGGTGGAAGGTGAGCCCCGGCGTGAAGTTCAAGGACTCCGAGCTCATCGGCATCCCGACGATCCTCGTCGTCGGTCGTGGCCTCGCCGACGGTACGGTCGAGATCAAGGACCGCCGCACGGGTGACAAGCGTGAGGTGCCCGTCGACGAGGCCGTCGACGCGGTGCTCGCGGAGCTCGGCCGCTGACGCCCTCCGCCCGTCGGGCGGGCCCGGGCTGGACTGAGGTCCGCCCGGGTGATGGCATGGCGTCATGACCTCTCGCGTCCTCGTCCTCGGCGGCACCGCGTGGCTCGGCCGCGCGGTGGTCCGGGCGGCGCTGAGCCGCGGGCACGAGGTGACCGCCTTCGCCCGTGGCGAGAGCGGCACCGTCCCGGAGGGGGCGACCTTCGTGCCCGGCGACCGCGAGCAGCCCGCTTCCTACGACGAGCTGGGCGGCGGGGAATGGGACCTCGTCGTCGACCTCGCGCGCCAGCCGGGGCAGGTCCGGTCCGCCCTCGCGGCGTTGTCGCCGCGGGCCCTCCACTGGGCCTTCATCAGCAGCTGCTCCGTGTATGCCGACCAGTCGCGGCCGGACGCCGACGAGCGAGCGCGCCGGCTGCGACCGGTCGCGGGGGACGTCATCGGTCCGGAGGACTACGGCGCCGGGAAGGTGGCCTGCGAGATCGCCTGCGAGAGCGCGCGTGGGAAGGACGTCCTCCTCGTCCGCTCGGGTCTCATCGTGGGGCGCGGCGACCCGAGCGACCGCTTCGGCTATTGGCCGTCCCGCTTCGCGTTGGCGACCGAGGACGGCGGCCCGGTGCTCGTGCCCGGGGCGAGCGCGCAGCACTTCCAGGCCATCCACGTCGACGACCTCGCGGCGTGGATCGTCGAGGCGGGCCTGCGGGGTGTCACCGGGCCCTTCAACACCTCCGGCCCGGTCACGACGCTGGCGGACCTGCTCGACACCTCGGCCCGGGTCGCCGGGTTCACGGGGGAGCGGGTGGCGCTCGGCGACGAGGCGCTGCTCGCCGCGGGGATCGCGGAGACCATGGGCCCGGACTCGATGCCGATGTGGGTCCACGACGCCGAGTGGGCCGGTTTCTTCGCGCGCGACGTGAGCGCCGCTCGGCGCGAGGGGCTCACCTGCCGGCCGCTCGCCGAGTCCGTCGCCGATGCCCTGGGGTGGGAGCGGCACCTCGGGCTCGCCCGCACGGGCCGGCGTACCGGTCTCGACCGTGCCCGCGAGTTGGCCATCGTCGAGGGGCGCTCGGCGTCGCGCGGGGCGTGAACGTGACACCTGCCGTTCACGAGCGACCCCTACTCTCCGCCGCATGCTGACGAACATTCGCGAGTACATCGATCGTCTCCAGACGAATGGGTACTCCGTCACCGACGACCACGACGACGACCCGGTCCTCATCGACCCCGACGGCCGCGCGGTCGACACGTGGCGCGAGAACTATCCCTACGACGAGCGCCTTGACCGGGACGTCTACGACGAGCAGAAGTACCTCCTCCAGGTCGAGCTGCTGAAGTTCCAGTCGTGGTCGGTCGAGACCGGCAGCAAGCACGTCCTCCTCTTCGAGGGGCGCGACGCCGCCGGCAAGGGCGGCACGATCAAGCGCTTCATGGAGCACCTCAACCCGCGCTACGCCCGCACGGTCGCCCTGTCGAAGCCGAGCGACCGCGAGTCGAATCAGTGGTTCTTCCAGCGCTACGTCCAGCACCTGCCAACGGCCGGCGAGACGGTCATGTTCGACCGCTCCTGGTACAACCGCGCCGGTGTCGAGCGGGTCATGGGGTTCGCCACTGACGAGGAGTACCAGCAGTTCATCGCGCAGGTCCCGCTCTTCGAGCGGATGCTCGTCGAGAGCGGCATCAGCCTGACGAAGTTCTGGTTCTCGGTGACGCAGTCGGAGCAGCGGACGCGCTTCATCATCCGGCAGGTCGACCCCGTGCGGCAGTGGAAGCTCTCGCCCATCGACCTCGAGTCGCTCGACAAGTGGGACGACTACACGGCCGCGAAGGAGGCGATGTTCCTCGCGACCGACACGGACATCGCGCCGTGGACGACGATCAAGAGCAACGACAAGAAGCGCGCTCGCCTCAACGCGATGCGCCACTTCCTCTCGACCGTGGACTACGAGGGCAAGGACGCCGAGATCGTCGGCACCCCCGACCCCCTCATCGTCAAGCGCGGCATCGACGCGGTCGGCGACTGACGTGAGCGACCCCTTCTCCTCCGCCCGCGTCCTCGTTCTCGGCGGCACCGCCGAGGCCCGTGCGCTCGCGGCCGCGCTCGCGGACGCCGGGGCGACCTTCACCTCGTCCCTGGCGGGGCGGGTCACGCGACCCCGGCTGCCCGTCGGACAGGTCCGGATGGGCGGGTTCGGCGGCGTCGACGGGTTGGCGGCGTGGTGTGCGGGCGAAGGGGTGACTCACCTCGTCGACGCGACGCACCCCTTCGCGACGACGATGACGGCGCACGCCGTCGCCGCGGGGGAGAAGGCGGGCGTGCCCGTGCTGCGGCTGGCCCGCCCGGGGTGGGGGGAGCACCCGCACGCGGGGTCGTGGCACTGGGTGGAGGACATCGAGCAGGCGCGTCGCACGGCCGAGGGGCTGGGGGAGGCCCCGTTCGTCACGACGGGCCGACAGACCCTGGACCGGTTCGCGGACTGGGCCGGCAGGCGCGTGCTCGTGCGGGTCGTCGAGCCGCTGGGCGAGGACGCTCCCGTGGGGTGGACCGTGCTCGAGGACCGTGGTCCGCACCGGCTCGAGGACGAGCTCGCGGTGATGCGGGAGCACGGCGTCGACGTGCTGCTCACGAAGGACTCGGGCGGTGCGTACACCGCGGCCAAGCTCGAGGCCGCGCACGAGCTGGGCATCCCCGTCGTCGTCGTCGCCCGTCCGAGCATCCCGAGCGGCGCGCGTGAGGTCACGACCGTCGAGGACGTCCTCGCCTGGCTTCGGACGTCCTGAGCGAAGCCTGATTCAGGACCAGAGTCTGCGCTGGCGGGCCGCCCGCACGAGCATGCGGCCGACGACGACGAGACCGAGCGAGATCCACGTCGTCGAGCGCAGCAGGGCCGTGCCCCGAGGGATGTCCGTGGCGCTCGGCGCCGGCCCCCGACCGAGGTGGCCCCGGTCCTCCGCGACCCCCTCGTAGGTGTTGGCGCCGCCGAGTCGAACCCCCAGGGCCGCGGCGGCGGCGGCCTCGACCGGGCCGGCATTGGGGCTCGGGTGGGCGGGGGCATCCTCGCGGACGGCACGCGCAATGGCGTGCAACGCGCGAGGCCGGGCGAGGGCCGTCGCGAGGACGGTGAGTCGGGCCGGCAGGACGTTCGCGGCATCGTCGACGCGGGCGGCGGCCCAGCCGAAGGAGCGGTAGCGCTCGGTGCGGTGGCCGACCATGGCGTCGAGGGTGTTGATCGCGCGGTAGCCGAGCAGTCCGGGTGCGCCCGCGAGGGCGCCCCAGAAGAGCGGCGCCACGACGGCGTCGGCCGTGTTCTCGGCGACGGACTCGAGGCAGGCCCGGGCGACCTCGTCCGCGTCGAGCTCCGTGGGATCGCGGCCGACGAGGTGCCGGATGCGGTCGCGGGCGGCGTCGAGCTCGCCGCGGGTGAGCATGCCGTGCAGCAGGTCCGCCTCGCGCTCGAGGGAGCGTCCGCCGAGCACGACCCACGTCGAACCGGCCACGACGAGGGCGGTGGCCGCCTTCTGCCCCAGGTCGGTGCCCGCACGGCGGCACGGGCGAGCGCCGGGGGTGAGCAGTGCGCCGAGGAGGATGACCGGCGTCACGAGGAGCGCCTCGTGGGCGACGCCGCGAGCGCGCGAGGGCGCCCACAGGCGGCGCTCCACGGCCAGCGCGATCTGGCCGAAGCCGGCCACGGGGTGGAGCCGCTCCGGGTCGCCGAGGAGGCGGTCCAGGACGAAGCCGAGGACGAGCCCGCTGCCCACGGGGTCGATCAGGGCCGAGCCGCGCGCGCGGTCCGCGCTCACGAGCCGCTGCGGTCCGTGATCGTCAGGGCCTGCCCAGCGACGATGAGATCGACGCGGTCGCAGGCCTGCGCCACGGCCTGGTTGAGCGACCCGAGGGCATCGGTGAAGATCCGGCCGGCCCGGTTGTCGGGCACGAGGCACAGGCCGACCTCCTCGGTGACGATGACGAGGTCGTGGTCGTGCTCGCGCAGGGCCTCGACGGCGGACTCCGAGCGCGCCTCCCACACGGGTCGCCACTGCTCGACGGGGGCGTTCCACGCGTCCAGGTCGTCGAACTGCGCCGTGAGCCACGTGCCGAGGGAGTCGACGAGGGCGGGCTCCTCGACCTTCAGGAGGGCCTCCGGGAGGTCGATCGTCTCGATGGTCAGCCACGTGGCAGGGCGCCGGCGCCGGTGTGCGGCAACGCGTTCCGCCCACTCGGCGTCGCCCTCGGCGGCGGCACCCGCGGCGACGTAGGTCACCGCGCCCATGACCGAGGACGCCGTGATGAGGCGTTCGGCGTGCGCGGACTTGCCGGAGCGGATGCCGCCGGTGACAAGGGTCTTCACGAGACGACTCCCAGGGTGAGGCCGATGAGCAGGACGGTCCAGTGGAGCTCGATGCCGCCGCCGATGACGTCACCGGTGACGCCGCCGAAGGTGCGTCGGGCGGAGCGGGCGAGCCAGAGCAGAGCCATGGTGGCGAGGAGGACGGCGTCCGCGCCGCGCAGGAGCGAGTCCCCGGCGACGTGGGTGGCAGCCGTCATGATTCCCGCGCCCGCGAGCACCCAACCGACGACGAAGGGGGCCGGCACGGTGTCCGCGACGACGGCGCCGAGCCCGTCGGGTCGGGCAGCAGGCACCCCCTTCGCGCAGAGGAGCGGGCAGGCGGTGCGGGAGACGACGACCGCAGCGCCGACGACGAGCCACGACTGGCGCACCACCAGCAGCGCATCGATCGCGGCGACCTGGCACAGCAGGGTGAGCACGAGGGCGGCCGCGCCCATCGGGCCCACGTCGCCGCGGCGCATGACCTCGAGGGCGCGCTCGCGGGTCCAGCCGGCACCGAAGCCGTCGACGGTGTCGGCGAGGCCGTCGAGGTGCATGCCCCGGGTGGCGACGGCGAGCGCGGCGACGACGAGCGTGCCGATGACGGCGTCGGGCAGACGCAGCGCCGTGCCGGCCGCCACGACGAGGGCGGCGAGGAGGCCCAGCGGCAGGGCGGCGATCGGGGCGAGCAGCATGGCGTCCCGGCCGGTGCGGCGATCGGGCACGCCGAGGTCGCCCACCGGGATGGTCGTCAGCGTGCCGACGGCCAGCCGCAGGCCACCACTCACGACCGACCATCCGGCTGGTCGAGGGCGGCGACGCTGGGGCCGATGACGGTGACGGCCGGGGCCGAGACGTCGGCGGCATCCGCGGCCGCCGGCAAGGTTGCGAGTGTGGCCCGGGCCACCCGCTGGGTGGGCAGTCCGCCGTCGGCGACGGAGGCTGCGGGCGTGGCCGGGTCCATTCCGGCGGCGATGAGCCGGGTGACGATCGACTCGAGCGTGCCGACTCCCATGAGGATGACGAGGGTGAGACCGAGTCCGGCCAGGGCATCCCAGTCGACCGTGTTGCGCTCGTCGTCGGGGCCGACGTGGCCCGTCACGACGACGAAGCCGGGGGTCAGCTGGCGGTGGGTCACGGGGATGCCGGCGAGCGCGGGGACCGCGACCGACGAGGTGACGCCGGGGACGACCCGCACCGGGATCCCCGCGGACACGCACGCGTTCCACTCCTCCCCGCCGCGACCGAAGACGAAGTTGTCGCCGCCCTTGAGCCGCACGACCCGCCGTCCGACGAGCGCGTGCTCGACGAGCACCTGGTTGATCCGCTCCTGCGGAGTGAAGGCCCCGCGAGGGATCTTGCCGACGGGCACGAGCAGGGCGTCGGCCCGGGCCCGCTCGAGCAGCCCGAGCGGTGCGAGCCGGTCATAGACGATGACGTCCGCGGCCTCGAGCGCGGCGAGCCCGTCGAGGGTCATCAGCCCCGGCGCGCCGGGACCGCCGCCGACGAGGACGACCTCGCCGGTAGACGCGGCCGGCGCCGACGACGGCTCGCGGGTGTCCCGCAGCACGAGGTCGAAGGCATCGGTGTCGGCGTCGGCGGTCAGCGTGATGAGGCCGCGGGACGCGAGGTCGACGAGGCTGGGGTCGGGCGCCGCGGCGGCGACGGTGACCTCCACGCCGGCGTCGACGAGCGCGTGGATCGTCACGTGGGCCTGCGGGCCGGGGTCGCGCACGAGGGCCGAGCGGGGCGTGCCGGGCAGGGTCAGGCTCATGGGGTGCGCTCCGTGGGGAGGAGGGCAGCCAGCTCGCGCAGCAGCCCGTCGGTGGTCAGCGGGTCTCGCACCGCGATGCGCACCCAGTGATGATCGAGCCCGGGGAACGTATCACCCCGGCGAACGGCGTAACCGCGCGCACGCAGGGCCGGATGGACCCCCGGTCCGACGGCGACGAGGACGAAGGGGGCTGCCCCGGCCACGGGTGTCAGCCCGAGGCGGGTGAGGCCGCGCACGAGGTGCTCGCGCCACCCCACCCCTTCGCGGGCCAGGCCATCGGCCTCGGCCAGGGCCGCGGGCGTGGCGGTGGCCTCCATGACCGTGGCCGCGGGGGAGGAGACCGACCAGTGCGGCTGCTGGGTCGCGAGCTCCGCGATGAGGGCGGGGTCGCCGACGACGTAGCCGGCCCGCAGCCCGGCCAGCGCCCACGTCTTGGTGAGGCTGCGGATGACGAGGACGCCGGGCATGTCCGGGCCGATGAGGGACTCGGGGCTGCTGGGCACGGCGTCGAGGAAGGCCTCGTCGACGAGGAGGACGCGGCCGGGGCGACGCAGCGCCAGCAGGGCCTCCCGAGGGTGCAGGACCCCGGTCGGGTTGGTCGGGTTGCCGACGATGACGAGATCGGCGTCGGTGGGCAGCGCGGTCGGATCGAGCACGAACCCCGTGGCCGCGTCGAGCACGTGGTGGGCGGGGTCGTGGCCCGCGCGACGCAGTGCGGAGTCCGGCTCGGTGAACTGGGGATGCACGATCAGCGGGCGTCGCGGGGTGAGCGCGCGGGCGACAAGGGTGAAGGCCTCCGCGGCGCCGGCCGTGGGCAGGACCATCTCCTCGGGCACTTCGTGGCGGCGAGCGAGCGCCGTGCGCGCCCGGGCGGTGGAGGGGTAGGCGCCGAGGCCGGGGGTCGTCGCGTCGATCTGCGCGGCGAGCCATCGCGGGGGCTGGGGCTGGCGGACGTTGACGGCAAGATCGACGAGCCCGGGTCCGAGCTCCGCGTCGCCATGGTGGTTGAGCGGATCGTGGTCGAGCGGATCGTGGTTGATTGGATCGGTGTCGAGCGGTTCGGTGTCGAGCGGTTCGGTGTCGAGCGGGGGAGTCACCCGGGCCGTCCCGGGCCGCGTCGTTCCCGGGATGGACGCGGGCGCCGAGCGGCGGGGAGTCCCGGCCCGCACGGCCGCGGCGAAGGAGGCCGCGAGATCGGGCGCGCCCGCCCAGTGCGTGTGCAGGTAGGACGCGTGCAGCGTCGGCGTGCCCGTCCCGGCAGGGTCGAGGGCCCAGCCGTCGCCGTCGCCGTCGGTGAGCCAAGCGGGCACGACACCGGCGATCGGGTCGGTGCGGGTCCGGTGGAACTCGTGACCGCGCACGGTCGTCCCGGCCGGGCCGAGGACGGTGTCGACCGTCGTCGAGGACGTGCGGTAGCGCAGGGTCAGCCGCGGGTGCATCGCGGCCCGCGTCGGGACGGCGCCGACGAGGTCGTGACCGTCGACCGACTGGGCGAGGTAGAGCAGACCCGCGCACTCGGCCACGGTCGGCACACCGTCGGTGACGGCCTCGCGGACCTCGCGCAGGAGGGACGCGTTGCGAGCGAGCGCGACGGCGTGCACCTCGGGGAAGCCGCCCCCGAGGTAGAGACCGGCCGTCCCCGCTGGCAGTTGCGTGTCCACGGCCGGGTCGAAGGGGACCGGCCGGCACCCCGCGGCCGCGAGCAGTTCCTCCGTTTCGGCGTAGCGGAAGGTGAAGGCGCGCCCGCCGGCGACGGCGACGACGGGTCGGTCGGCGGGATCCGTGCCGGCGCGGTCGACAGCGGCGCCACTGCCGGCGCGCAGCGCGACCGCCGGGACCCAGGGCTGGGCGTCGATGTCCGGGGCCTGGCCGGCGAGCTCGAGGAGCGCCCTGAGGTCGACGAACTGTGCCGTCTGCTCGGCGAGCCGGTCGAGCGCGGCGACGGCGTCGTCCCGTTCGGCGACGGGGACGAGCCCGAGGTGACGCGAGGGCGCCGACACCCCGGCGTCGCGCGGGAGGACCCCGAGGACCGGCACCCCGAGCGCCTCGACGCTGCGGCGCACCTCGTCGGCGTGCCGGGGGCTGCCCGACTTGTTGAGGACGACCCCGACCACCTCGACCCGCGGCTGCCCGTCCGGGCCGACGACGGCGTCGTAGGAGCGCAGGCCGTGGACGGTCGCGGCGATGGTGCGCGAGGCCGAGGAGATGTCGACGACGAGGACGACGGGGGTGCGCGTCAGTCGGGCGAGGTGCGCCGTCGACGCGAATCCGTCACCGCCGATCCGCCCGTCGAAGAGCCCCATGACGCCCTCGATGACGGCGACGTCGGCGGGCGTCGGGGTGAGCGCGCCGTGCAGCAGCAACGGGGCGATGAGGTCCTCGCTCGTCAGCCACGGGTCGAGGTTGCGTCCGGGGCGGCCGGTGGCGAGCGCGTGATAGCCGGGGTCGACATAGTCGGGGCCGACCTTCGCCGGGGCCACGACGTGGCCGGATCGACTGAGCGCGGCCATGATCCCGACGGCGACGGTCGTCTTGCCCTGACCCGAGGCGGGCGCCGCGATGGCGATCCGGGGCAGGTGCGTCACGAGGACGTCTCCGGGCGCGTCACCACTCGATCCCCTTCTGGCCCTTCTGACCGCGGTCGAAGGGGTGGGCGACCTTCGTCATCTCGGTCACGACATCGGCGATCTCGACGAGCCGCGGGTGCGGGTCGCGTCCGGTGATGACGACGTGCTGGTGACCGGGCCGGTTCGTGAGCGTCTCGATGACGTCGTCGACGTCGATCCAGCCCCACTTCATCGGATAGGTGAACTCGTCGAGGACGTACATCGTGTGCGTCTGGGCGGCGAGGCGGCGCTTGATCTCGGCCCAGCCCTCCTGGGCGTCGGCGGCGTGGTCCTCCTCGGCGCCGGCCTTGCGCGACCACGACCAGCCGGAGCCCATCTTGTGCCACTCGACCGGGCCCCCTTCGCCGGTCTCGTCGTGCAGTCGACCGAGTGCGGTGAGCGCGGCCTCCTCGCCGATCTTCCACTTCGCGGACTTGACGAACTGGAAGACGCCGATGGACCAGCCCTGGTTCCAGCCGCGCAGCGCGAGCCCGAAGGCGGCCGTCGACTTCCCCTTCCCCTGGCCCGAGTGCACGACGACGAGGGGGGTGTTGCGCCGCTGCCGGGTGGTGCGGCCGTCGTCGGGGGTGATCGGGGTGACTCCCTTGGCCATCAGGCGGCGCTCCTGGTCGGGGTGGTGACGCCGGGGCGGGTGCCGGCGCCGGTGCGGTCGGTGACGATGTCGACGAGGCTGCCGGCGGCGACCCGGTCGAGGGGGACGTGCTCGGCGCCCATCCGGCGGGCCAGATCGGCCGCGAGGCCCATGCGGAAGCGGCCGCTCTCGCAGTCGACGACGACGACCTCGGCGCTGGCGTGGTGGCCGGGCCAGGCGTCGGCGACGCGGCGGGCCCGGGCGAGGGCGTCGCTGCCTCCGGTCGCGCGGCCATCGGTGACGAGCACGACGAGGGCGCGCTGGCGACGGTCGCGGATGCGCTCGCGGGCGAGGACGCGCGCGACCTCGGTCAACCCCTCAGCCAGGGGGGTGCGGCCGCCGTGGGCGAGGTCGGCCAGGCGTGCGGCGGCGGCGTCGACGGACGACGTCGGCGGCAGGACGAGGTCGGCCTTCGCGCCGCGGAAGGTGATGAGGCCGACGCGGTCGCGCCGCTGATAGGCGTCGAGCAGCAGCGAGAGGACGGCCGTCTTGACCTCCTCCATGCGGCGCCGGGCGGCCATCGAGCCGGACGCGTCGACGGCGAGCAGGACGAGGTTGGCCTCGCGGCCCCGGGTCACGGCATGGCGCAGGTCCTTCGGGGAGACCCGATGGTCCGCCCCGGCGGGGAGGGTCGTGCGCCGAGCCGCGGCGGCGCGAAGGGTGGCCGGCAGGTGGACGGGGGCGCCGGCGGGTTCACGCCCGGTCGGGTGGACCCCCACGGCGCGCCCGCGCGGGGTGAGGGCGGGGCTGCGCCGGCCGCTCGGGCCGGATCCGACGCCCGACAGTTCGAGCCGGCGGGTGCGGTAGGGGGCCGTGGCCGCGGCCACGCCGATCGGTGCCGCGGTGCCCGGCGTGGGGACGGCGTCTGTTTGCTCGGCGGAGTCGGACTGCGCGGAGTTGTCGGACTGCGCGGCGGAGTCCGATGGTGAGGCGTCGGAAGCCTGGGTGGTCGCGGGGGACTGGCTCGACTCCGGGGCGTCGCCGCTGCCAGGGGCGGGGTGGCTCTGGTCGCCGTCGTCCGGCGTCGAGGGTTCGCCGCCGCCGTCGGGCCCCCCTTCCGGCGGGTCGTCCTGCGGGTCCTCGTCGTCGAGGAGGGCGTCGAGCAGGTCCTCGTCGAGGCCGGGGGCGTCGAAGGGGGAGCGGCGCCGGCGGTGCGGGAGCGCGAGCAGCGCGGCGGCGCGGACGTCCTCGCGCGTCACGTGATCCCGGCCCGACCACGCGGCGTGGGCCACGGCGGTGCGGGCCGTGACGATGTCGGCGCGCATGCCGTCGACGTCGAAGCCGGCGCAGACGCGGGCGATGGTGCGGATGGTCCGGTCATCCAGTTTGATCCGGCCGACGGCCGAGCGGGCCGCGGCGAGGCGCTCGGTGAGGGCGCGCTCGGCGTCGGCAAACCGGGCGGAGATGCCGGCCGGGTCGGCGTCGAAGGCGAGTCGGCGGCGGACGATCTCGGCGCGCTCGTGCGGGTCCCGGCTCGCCGCGACGTGGACGGTCAGGCCGAAGCGGTCGAGCAGCTGCGGCCGGAGCTCACCCTCCTCGGGGTTCATCGTGCCGACGAGCGTGATCCGGGCCGGGTGCGAGATCGAGACACCGTCACGCTCGACGCTGTTGCGTCCCATGGCTGCCGCGTCGAGCAGGACGTCGACGAGGTGGTCGTGCAGCAGGTTGACCTCGTCGACGTAGAGGATCCCGCGATGTGCCTCGGCCAGGAGGCCCGGCTGATACGCGGCCTCGCCCTCACCGAGCGCGCGGCGCAGGTCGAGGGCGCCGACGACGCGGTCCTCGGTGGCGCCGACGGGCAGCTCGACGAGCCGGGCCGGACGGGTCGTGTGACGGTGGTCGTCGTGGGGGCCGTCGGGGCAGCCCTCGTCCCGGGAGGGGTCGCAGCCGAAGCGGCACCCCTCCACGACGTCCTGCGGCGGGAGGACGGCCGCGAGGGCACGGACCATGGTCGACTTCGCGGTCCCCTTCTCGCCGCGCACGAGGACGCCACCGATCTCGGGGGAGACGGCGCTGAGGAGCAGCGCCCGCGCGAGGTCGTCGGCGCCGACGACTGCGGTGAAGGGGAACGACGGGGCAGCCACGTGAAGCCTCCTCGGCGAGTGTCCGCGCTCGCCGTGTGGTGGATCCGGCACGGGTCCGCGCCGGCTGACGCGAGCAGATGTTCTGGCTTCGGCGAGGCTGGTGACAGCTGCCGTTCACAGTGGCGGGACCGCTCCGGAATGACACCGGATTCCTCTGCTCGTGCGTCGGGCGACAGCATGCCACAGGGTCCCTACCTCTAGGGTGGGCCCCCGTGATCGACGTCGTGGGTATCGGTGATGACGGCTGGGTCGGCCTCGACGAAGGGCGGCGAGGCCTCGTCCGTGACGCCGCGACCGTCCTCGGGGGTCGGCGCCATCTCGACCTCGTTGCCGAGCAGACCGCGCCCGGCGCGGACGTGCGCGCCTGGCCCAGCCCCCTTCGCCCGGCGCTGCCCGGCCTGGTCGAAGCGGCCGAGGCCACCGGTGGCGTCGTCGTGCTCGCCAGCGGGGACCCCCTTCGCTCCGGGATCGGCTCGACCCTCATCGACCTGCTCGGCGCGGACCGGGTGCGCATCCACCCGGCGATCTCCGCCGACACCCTCGCTCGGGCGCGGCAGGGCTGGTCCGCCGAGGAAACCGTCGTCGTCACGACCGTCGGCCGCGACCTGCGGGCGGTGCTGCCGCACCTGGCGCCCGGCGCGCGCATCGTCGTCCTGTGCTCGGGCGGCTCGGACCCGGCTCGTCTCGGCGGAATGCTGACCGACCACGGTTGGGGCGCAACGCAGCTCACCGCCCGCTGGCATCTTGGTGGACCCGATGAGGGCGCGCTCGCCACGAGAGCCGACGCCTTCACCGAGACCACCGCCGACCTCGTCGTCTGCTGCCTCGACGTGCGCTCCGACGCCGCCACCGTGGCGGGTGGGACCGCCGGGACGATGCCCGGTCGCGCGGAGGACTTCATCGAGCACGACGGGCAGGTGACCAAGCGCGACGTGCGTGCCAGTGCCCTCGCCCGGCTGCGTCCGACACCCGGCGCCCACCTGTGGGATCTGGGCGCCGGCAATGGCACGGTCGCCCTCGAGTGGTGCCTGGGCGCCGACCGCGCCACCGCCACCTGCGTCGAGCAGGACCCCACCCGCGCCGAGCGGATCATCGCCAACGCCGCCGCCCTCGGCCTCGCCGGGCGGGTCGAGGTCGTCCAGGCCGACCTGGCCAACACCGACCTGGGCGGGCTCCCGCAGCCCGACGCGGTCTTCGTCGGCGGTGGCGCGAGCGAGCCGGTGCTGGAGGCGGCCTGGTCCGCCCTTCCTCCCGGTGGTCGCCTTGTCGCCCACGCCGTCACGCTCGGCGGCGAGGCCACGCTGCTCGCCACGCACGGGTGCACCGGCGGCGATCTCACCCGCCTGACCGTCGAGCGGGCCGCCCCGCTCGGCCGCCACCTGTCGTGGACGCCCGCGCGCGCCGTCGTCCAACTCGCCGTCATCAAGGGAGACTCATGACCGCCCACTTCATCGGCGCCGGCCCCGGTGCCGCCGACCTGCTCACCGTGCGCGCCACGCGCCTGCTCGCGAGCAGCGCGGTGTGCCTCTATGCCGGGACCTACCTCGACGCGGCCGTCCTCGCGCACTGCCCCGAGGGGGCGCGGCTCGTCGACACCCAGGGTCTCGACCTGGACCAGATCACCGCCGAACTCGTCGCCGCCCATGAGCGGGGCGAGGACGTGGCCCGGCTGTGCTCGGGCGACCCGTCCGTGTACTCGGCCGTGGCCGAGCAGACCCGGCGGCTCGACGAGGCTGGCGTGCCGTGGGACATCACCCCCGGCGTGCCCGCCTATGCCGCGACCGCGGCCCTGCTCGGTCGTGAGCTCACCGTCCCGGAGGTCGCCCAGTCGGTCGTGCTGACACGGGTGCACCGTGACTCGACGCGAATGCCCGCGGGGGAGAGCCTCGAGGCCTTCGCGGCCACTGGCGCCACCCTCGTGCTGCACCTGGCGATCGGCCGGATGCGGGAACTCGCCGAGCGACTCACCCCCGGCTACGGCGCCGACTGCCCCGTGGCCGTCGGCCACCGCGTCGAGCAGCCGGAGGAGCTCATCGTGCGCGGCACGCTCGCCGACATCGCCGACCGGGTCGAGGAGCACGACCTGCGGCAGGCCGCCGTCATCATCGTCGGCTGGGCGCTGGAGGCCGAGGGCTTCGCCGAGTCGCACCTCTACTCGTGCCGCCGCGAGCGCTGAATCACCCCTCCCCGCGGCTCGTGAAGGTTCGCTAGGGTACGGCGAGCCATCGCCTCTCGATGAGGAACCCGGTGAGAGTCCGGGACGGTCGCGCCACTGTGAGCGGGTTTTCCGCGAGTCAGGAACTCAGGGCGATGGTGTGACGGCCGGGACGCGCAATCCCGGAGAGAGCGAGCACCCATCGTGCACATTGCCGAGGGCTTCCTGCCACCCCTGCACGCCGCGGCCTGGACGGCGGTCGCGGCCCCCTTCGTCATCCATGGCACGCGCTCCGCAGGCCGCATCGTCCGCGAGAATCCCAGCGCGCGTCTGCTGCTCGGGGCGGCCGGCGCCTTCACCTTCGTCCTGTCGGCGATCAAGTTGCCCTCGGTCACCGGGTCGAGCTCGCACCCGACGGGAACAGGCGTCGGTGCCATCCTCTTCCGACCCCCGGTCATGGCGCTCCTCGGCACGATCGTGCTGCTCTTCCAGGCGCTCCTGCTGGCCCACGGCGGCCTGACCACCCTCGGCGCGAACGCCGTCTCGTTGGCCGTCGTCGGCCCGTGGGTGGGGTATGGCCTCTACCGCCTGCTCGAGCGGGCACCGTTGCCGCTCAAGGTCTTTGCCGCCGTCGCCGGAGCGGACCTGGCGACCTACGTGACGACCGCCACCCAGCTCGCGCTGGCCTTCCCCGAAGGGGGTTTCCTCGCGGCCTGGGGCCGGTTCCTGTCGGTCTTCGCGGTGACGCAGGTGCCGCTGGCGATCGTCGAGGGGCTCGTGGGGGTGCTCCTCATCAACACCCTGCTGTCGTGGGCGCGGCCGGAGCTCGAGGATCTCGGTGTCGTGTCGCGGGAGCGGGAGGCGAGCCATGTCTGACGTGGTCGCGCCCACCCGCACGCTCGGCCGCCGAGGTGTCGCGCTCGTCCTCGCCCTGGCCCTCGCGGTCCTCGTCATCGCCGTCCTCGTCGGCGGTCACCGGGGTGACCCCGCCGACCCCTTCGCCGGATCGGACGCCCAGGTCACGAGTCAACTCGAGGATGCCGGCCACACACCGTGGTTCGAGCCGCTCTTCGTCCCCGCCGGGGCGCAGGTCGAGTCGGGCCTCTTCGCGCTCCAGGCCGGCCTCGGCGGTGGCGTCCTCGGCTACACCCTGGGGCGCCTGCGCGGACGGCGTCGGCCATGAGGCTCTCGCTCGACGACGCAGCCTGGTCGTCGCCGTGGCGCCACCGCTCGACGGCGGAGAAGTCGCTCCTGTGCCTCGGCCTGCTGCTCGTCGCCGCGACCACGACGACGCCGGTCGTGGCGATCGTCGTCGGCGTGGTCGTCATCGCGCTCACCCTCGCCGCCGCTCGCGTGCCCGTGCGCACGTGGGCGGCGGCGATGGTCGGACCGCTCGCCTTCGTCGCCCTGGGTGCACTGACCATCGCGGTCACGCTCGGCCCGGCGCGGCCCGGTGACCTCCTGCGGTGGGGACGGATCGGCGTCGACGCCGACGGCCTGGCCCTGGCCGGGCTCGTCGCGTCCAGGGCGCTCGCGGCGACGGCGGCGATGGTCCTGCTGGCGGCGACGACGCCCGTCACCGACATCCTGTCGGGGCTGCGCCGGGCCGGAGTCCCCGAGGTCGCGGTCGACGTCGCCGCGCTGACCTATCGGAGCATCTTTGCCCTGCTCGAGGCCGCGAGCGCCATCCGGGCCGCGCAGGCCGGGCGCCTCGGCTACGCCAGCGGCCGGGCCGCGCGCCGGTCGGTGGGTCAACTCGCCGCCGCCGTCCTCGTGTCCGCCTGGGACCGGGCGCGCCGCCTCGACGAGGGCCTGACCGGGCGGGGCGGTGTCGCCGCCGCGCCGCTCACCGCGGCCCGGCCGGTGTCGGTCCCCTTCGTCGCCGTGAGCGCGGTCCTCGTGGTCGGTCTCGCCGGACTGTCCGTCGTCGGGGGGCTGCGATGACGCACCGCCTCGGCTCCTGGACCCCGCCGGACGACGCCGACACCGCACTGGCCCTGCGCGGCGTGCACGCCCGCTATCCCGGAGCCTCCGCCGACGTCCTCGACTGCGTCAGCCTGACGATCGGGCTGGGCCGGCGCACCGCCGTCCTCGGCGCCAACGGGTCCGGGAAGACCACCCTCCTGCGGGTGCTGTCGGGCGCCCACCGGCCGGCGGCGGGCACCGTCATCTCCGGCGGGCGACCGCTCGATCACGGGCGGCGTGGACTGACCGCCCACCGCCAGCGGGTCCAGCTCGTGACCCAGGACCCCGATGACCAACTCTTCAGCGCCGACGTCCGCGCCGATGTCGGCTACGGACCGACCAACCTCGGTCTGCCGCCGGAGGAGGTCGTCGCTCGCGTCGACGAGGCCCTCGACGTCCTGTCGCTGTGCGACCTCGCGGATCGTCCGGTCCACCGGCTCTCCTTCGGGCAGCGCAAGCGGGTGGCGGTCGCCGGCGCCCTCGCCATGCGGTCGGACGTGCTCCTGCTCGACGAGCCGACCGCCGGCCTGGACCCCGTCGGCGTGGCGGAGATGCTCGACGCCGTCGCCGCCCTCGAGCGGCACGGCACGACCGTGGTCCTCTCGACGCACGACGTCGATCTGGCCTGGCGGTGGGCCGATGAGGTCGTCGTCGTCGTCGACGGCGTCGTGAGTCAGGGGAGCGTGCGGGATGCGCTCGGGGATGCCGACCTGCTCGCCCGAGCCCGCCTCGAGCAGCCGTGGCCGCTGGCCCTGCTCGGGTCGCTCGGGATGGAACCCGCGCAGTACGGGTGGCCGCGCACGCACACCGACGTGGCCGCAGTGCTCGCCCGGGCCGGCGTCACGCCGGTGGCGGGGGAGGCTGGCCGCACCTGAGCTGACTCAGCGGATCAGCGAACCTGCGTCTCATCTGACCTGTGTCTCATCTCACCTGTGTCTCATCTCACCCAGGCGACGCGCGAGATCTCCATCCGCACGGTGCGGCCGGCCCGCACGGTGGCCGTCACCTCGAACCGATCCGCGCCGGTCAGGTCTGCGGTCCGGGGTGCGACGAAGGGGGCCTGGTCCGGCCCCGGTCGCAACGAGAAGGTCTTGGGTCCGGTCCGCTTGCGGTCGCGCGCGTCGAGTCGCCACGTCCACCTCGCGAGCGGTGTCGACCCGCCGCGGGCCGTGACCACCACCTCCTCGACGTCCGCGGGCGCATCCAGCGCGAGCTCGAGCCGGATCCCCTGGACGGGGTCGAGACCAGCGAGCGACAGGGCGACGCCACCCGTCGCGGGGCGACGCAGGAGCGAACGTCGGGCGCCGATCTCGGCCGTCACGACCCCCTTCGGGCCGTCCGCCGGCGTGATCGTCACCCGGGCCGAGCCCGGATGGGGGAGCGGCCCGAACCGGACGGACTCGAGGGGCACATTGTCGAAGTGGGTCGGCTGCGGCGGCAGCGGAGCCACGCTGTCCGCGGGGGTGATGTCGCGCGGGACGTCCCCGTACTCCTGCGCGCCGACGCGAAGTCGATCGAGGCGCTCTCGCGTGCGCCCCTCGGCGGCGTCGAGGCCGCCGGCCCGCGAGGCGAGGACGACGACCCAGTGGTCGGCCAGCGGCTCGACGTGGACGGCCTCGAGGTCGGCGGCGCGCAGCATGGCCTCGAGCCGGTCGGCGGTGAAGATCGACAGGTGGCCCCAGACGTGCTCGATGCGGCCGAGCAGCGGCACGGAGAAGAGCAGGTCGGCCCCGGCGGGCAGGGCCGCGCCCAGCGTGGCGAGGGCCGCCTCCGGGTCGGGGACGTGCTCGATGACCTCGGAGCAGACGACGAGCGAGGCGTCCTCGAGATCGGCCGGGGTCAGCGTGTAGAGGTCCTTCTCGGTGATGGGGCCGAGACGGTCCTCGAGACCGAGCGCCGTGAGCACCCGCGTAGTGCGCTTCACGCAGGCCGGATCGAGGTCCATCGCCCGATAGGAGGTGGCACCGGCCGCGAGCATCCGCGCCCCGACGAACCCCCATCCCGGTCCCACCTCGACGACGCGCTCGCCGGTGAGGACGTGGTCGGAGAACCGCTCCAGCCGGGCACGGTTGGCCGCGTTCTCCTGCACGCTGCGGACGCGTGGCCCGACGAGGCCCTCGGGCAGGGTCCGGTAGTCGCGTCGGCCGCGGGCGATCTCGGCCGCCACGCGGCCGGTGAGCGCGGAGCGGGAGGTCTCCGCGAGTCGGACGAGGTCCCAGTCCGGGGCCGCGGGGGGAGTGGTGCTCGAGCTCGTGGGCTGCGTCACATCGTGGACCGTAACAGCGAACCGAACGCCACGGGCGGAGACGGCGGCGAGGACCGGTTCAGCCCACCGAGCGCGGCGTCCAGACTCGTCCGTCGTCGGTGACGCGTGCGGTCGAGGCGGCGATGACGACGAGGCACCCCATGTCGACGGCCTCGACGTCGAGATCGCCGAGCGTCGTCACCCACGACGACTCCTCGTCGCGGCCGACGTGCCGCGCGACGACGACGACCCGCTCGGGGCCGACCGCGTCGACGAGGAGGTCGCGGGCGGCGCCGAGGGTGTCGGGACGCGAGCGGGAGCGCGGGTTGTAGAGGGCGATCGTCACGTCCCGCGTCGCCAGCGCCGTGAGGCGGTCGGCGAGGACTTCCCACGGCTTGAGGTTGTCGCTGAGGTTGACGAGGGCGTGGTCGCCGCCGAGCACCGCACCGACGAGTGCGCTCGCTGCGTGCGCGGCGGTCACCCCGGGCACGACGCGCACGGGAAGATCGCCATACGCAGGATCGTCCGCCACGGCGGACTCGCGGGCCTCGAAGAGGGCGGTCGCCATCCCGAAGACCCCGGCGTCGCCCCCGGACACGAGCGCGACGTCCTCGCCGCCGCGGGCGAGGTCGAGCGCCAATCGACCGCGGTCGAGCTCGACGGCGTTGCCGGAGGCGTGCCGGGTCAGGCCCTCGCGCTGGGGCACCCGGGCGACGTAGGGGCCGTAGCCGACGACGTGTGCGACGGAGTCGAGCACCGCGCTCGCCTCCGGCGTGACCCACTTCGCCGGTCCCGGGCCGAGCCCGACGACGTGGACGGTGCCGGTCGTGCCGCTGGTGTCGGTGCCACTGGTGTCGGTGCCACTGGTGTCGGTGCCGTTGTCGCTGCCGGTGGGAGCGGCGCTGGTGAGGACCTCGTGCTCGGCCGCGCGTCCGGCCGCATCGGCACGCAATCCCTCGCCGGGCACGACGACGAGCGACATGTACGGCACCCGCCCGGGCTCGACCTCCGCTGCCGGCAGGACGCGCTCGTCGGCCGCCGAGGCGCGCTCGACATAGACGGCCCGCTCGAGGACTCCGGCCTGGCGCAGCGCCTCGCGCACACCGGCGAAGGTGCGACCCAACTTCATGATGACCGCGGCGTCGGTGTCGGCCAGCCGCCGCGCGAGTTCGGGGACCGGGAGGGTGCCCGGCAGCACCGTGAGGGTGTCCTCGTGCCGGCAGAGGCCGGTCGCGACGGCTGCCGTCGCCGCGGACAGCGAGGTGATGCCGGGGACGACCTCGGTGGGGTAGCGCGGACTGAGCCGGTCGTGGACGTACATGAAGGACCCGAAGAAGAGCGGGTCGCCGACGGCGAGCACGACGACGGTCCGCCCCCGCGACAGGTGCACCTCCAGACGCTGCGCGCACTCGTCGTAGAAGTCGGCCAGCGCCCCGTAGTAGCCCAGCGGGTGGTCGGTGAATCCGGTCGTCACCGGATAGCGCAGTTCCTCCTCGATGACGCCCTGGGGGATGAGGTCGGCGGCGATGGCGCGTGCCATGGACTGCTTGCCGGTGCCCGCGTGGAAGGCGATCACATCGGCCTCCGCGATGAGGCGCGCGGCCTTGAGCGTGATGAGCTCGGGGTCGCCGGGGCCGATCCCGACCCCGTAGAAGCGCCCGATCGCGGTGCCGCTCATGCCAGCTCGTCCGGGTTGGCCAGGGCGTTGAGCGCGGCGGCGGCCATGGCGGAGCCACCCCGGCGGCCGTGCACGACGAGCCAGGGCACCTGGTCGCCGCCGAGGTCGTGCTCGGCGAGGGCGACCTTCGACTCGGCGGAGCCGACGAAGCCGACGGGCATCCCGACGATCGCCGCCGGCCGCGGCGCCCCGTCGCGGATCATCTCGAGGAGGTGGAAGAGGGCCGTCGGCGCGTTGCCGATGGCGACGACGCTGCCCTCGAGGCGGTCGGTCCACAGCGAGACCGCGGCCGCGGCTCGGGTCGTGCCCCACGCCGTCGCCAGCGCGGGGACGCGCTCGTCGCGCAGGGTGCAGAGGACCTCGTTGTCGGCGGGCAGTCGGCGTCGGGTGACCCCGGAGGCGAGCATGTTGGAGTCGGTGAGGATGGGCGCCCCGGCGTGCAACGCGGCGCGCGCCGCCGCGGCGACGCCGGCATGACCGGCGATGTCCCGCGTGATGTCGACGTCCCCGGCGGCGTGGATGATCCGGACGGCGGCGCTGTGCAGGCTCGCGGGCAGGCCTGCGAGGTCGGCCTCGTCCCGGATCATGCCGAACGAGCGGCGATAGATCTCCTGCCCGTCGGTGACGTAGTCGTAGCGGCGCTGGGGAGGGCGAAGGGAGTCCATCAGGCCTTCTCGTGTCGGGTGGCAGCGTGCGAGTTGCTGTGTGCGGCAACGATGTCCGCGGCGGAGCTCGGGTTGAGGGCGATCGTGTGCGGCCTCGAAGGTCGCCCGCACGCGCGGTCGCATCCGATGACGTGGATGGGGAGCGCGGGCAGGTCGTGTGTCGACGCATCGAGCACGGTGACCGCCTCGCGGGCCAGTTCGCGGGTGGGCGTGTCGGTCCGTGCGCACGAGGGCGCGCCCGCGCAGGCGGTCACCACCGTCCACGGGGAGTCCGGCGTGACCACGAAGCCCGCCCGCGCGAGCCGGTCGGCGTGGGCCGCGCCGCCGGGCACGACGAGGGTCCGCCACGGGGTCACCTGGACGACGTCGGCGACGTCGATCAGGGCGGCCGTGTGCGTCGCGGTGAGCAGACCGAGCGGGACGAGGGCGACGAGGTCGTCGCCGTGGGGCCCCGGTCGCGGCGGGGCTGCGGGCTCGGTCTGGTCGGCAGGGGAGAGCGGGATGGCCTCGGGCAGCAGCGCGGCGCGCGCCTCGACCGGCAGATCGGTCACGTTCCACGTGCGGGCATCGGGCCGGGCCTCGAGGAACGCGCGCGCCGCGGCGAGCGCGGTCGGGACGAGGAGGTCGTCGGCCAGCGTCACCGCGCGGCCGTCGACGAGGACGCGACCGACCCCCTTCGTCGCCGGAATGGCAGTGCTGTCGAGAACGATCGCCACGTCCCACGGCTCGGCGAGGACGGGACCGCCGGGGCGCGCCACGGCGAAGAGGAACCGGCCCGGCAGTTCGGCGAGACGCGGATCACCAGTCAGGCCCGCGTCGAGGGCCGCGACGAGCGGCTCGAGGTCGTCCCCAAGCGGGTCGGCGACGATGTTGCGGGCACGCTCGTGGGTGGCCGGCGGCATCAATCCCGTGGCCTCGATGCCCTCGACGAAGGGGGTCGGTAGCACCGCGGGCAGCCCCCGCAGCTGGAGGTTCCCACGGGAGGTCAAGGTGACCTCGGGGTCACCGAATCGCATTGCGAGAGAAGCGATCTCGTTGAGTGCGGCGGTCGACACCAGACCGCCCGGCAGTCGCAGCCGGACCATGGCGCCGTCCGCGGCCTGGAAGGGCGCGAGCAGTCCCGGGCAGCGGTCGGCCCCGGTGCGGGGCGGGCTGGCGGACGTCACGGTGGCGCAGCATACGCACTGGGACGGACGCGCCGGCCCTGTCGTCCGACGGGGCGTTAGAGTGCCCGTGGTTGATCCAGTACGGAACCCGGTGCAAGTCCGGGACGGTCCCGCCACTGTGATGCGAGCAGCCGCTCGCCGAGTCAGACACGTCGGGTCGACCACCTGCGCGACACCGTGCAGGTCCGATGACTGCGGGGCGCGGACCCCGCTTGAGGAGCACACTGCCCGTGCCGACGATCGCCCTGCTGTCCACGTCCGACACCGACCTGCTGAGCGCGCGCAGCGCCGGAGCCGACTACGTCGTCGGCAACCCCGCCCGCCTCACCGACGAGCAGATCGCCGAGCGCGTCGCCGGCGCCGACATCGTGCTCGTCCGCTACCTCGGCAGCCCGCAGACCCTCTGGGCCGGCTTCGCCGACCTTCGCCGCGGCCCGGCTCCGCTCGTCGTGCTCGGCGGGACGCAGGAGCCCGACGCCGCGCTGATGGAGCTCTCGTCCGTGCCGACCGGCACGGCCACCGAGGCGCACCGCTACCTCGCCGAGGGCGGCCCGGCCAACCTCGCGGCGCTGCACGCCTTCCTCGGGGACACCCTGCTGCTGACCGGTGAGGTCTTCGAGCCGCCGCTCGCGCTGCCGCTCTGGGGTGAGCTGGACCGGCCGGCGCCGGCACCCCTTCCCGGTGGTGGCCCGCGCCCGCGGGTGGGGATCCTCATCTACCGCGCCCAGTTCGTCGCCGGGAACACGGACTACGCGCACGCCCTCGCCGACGCCGTCGATGCCGCCGGCGGACAGGGCGTCGTCATCCACGCCAGCTCCTTGCGCGACGTCCCCGAGGGCCTCCTCGAGCACCTCGGCACCCTCGACGCGCTCGTCACGACCGTCCTCGCCGCCGGAGGTACGCGCCCGGCGACGGCGTCCGCGGGCGAGGACGACGAGGCCTGGGACGTCGAGCAGTTGGCCGCCCTCGACATCCCCATCCTCCAGGGCCTGTGCCTGACGTGGGGGCGCCAGGACTGGCTGGACTCCGCCGACGGCATGAGCCCGCTCGACGTCGCGACCCAGGTCGCCGTCCCCGAGTTCGACGGGCGGCTCATCACCGTCGCGTTCTCCTTCAAGGAGCTCGACGCCGAGGGGCTGCCGCGCTACGTCGCCGACCCCGAGCGCTGCGCCCGGGTCGCGGGGATCGCCGTCGCCCACGCCCGCCTGCGCTCGACCCCACCGGAGCAGCGCCGGATCGCCGTCGTCCTGTCGGCTTACCCGACGAAGCACTCCCGCCTCGGCAACGCCGTCGGGCTCGACACCCCGGTCTCGACGATCCGGCTGCTGCGCGCCATGCGGGAGGCGGGTTACGACCTCGGTGAGGGCTTCCCCGGGATGGAGCCGCTGCCCGAGGTCGAGGGCGAGGCGCCCGACACGACGAGCGGCAACGCCCTCATCCACGCCCTCATCGCCGCCGGCGGTCAGGACGAGGAATGGCTGACGCAGGAGCAGGTCGAGGGCGCCCAGGTCCGCATCCCGGCCGCGACCTACCGGCCGTGGTTCGACGCGCTGCCGGCCGACCTTCGCGAGGCCATGACCGAGCACTGGGGCGACGCGCCGGGGGAGGTCTTCGTCGACACGACCCGCGACGCCGACGGCGAGATCGTCACCGCGGCGCTCGTGCGCGGCAACGTCGTGCTCCTCGTGCAGCCGCCGCGCGGGTTCGGCGAGAACCCCATCGCGATCTACCACGACCCCGACCTGCCCCCGACGCACCACTACCTCGCGACCTACCGGTGGCTCGAGCAGGAGTTCGGCGCGCACGCCGTCGTCCACGTCGGCAAGCACGGCAACCTCGAGTGGCTCGCCGGCAAGAACCTCGCCATGTCGCCGTCGTGCGGCACCGACGCCGCGCTGGGCAACCTGCCGCTCGTCTACCCCTTCCTCGTCAACGACCCCGGCGAGGGCACGCAGGCCAAGCGCCGCGCGCACGCGACGATCGTCGACCACCTCGTGCCGCCGATGGCCCGAGCCGAGTCCTACGGCGACATCGCGCGGCTCGAGCAGCTCCTCGACGAGTACGGCAACGTCTCGGCGATGGACCCCGCGAAGGCGCCCGCGCTGCGCGGCGAGATCTGGCAGCTCCTGCACGCCGCCCAGATGCACGTCGACCTCGGCCTCGGTGACGACGTCGACCTCGACGACGCCGACGGCTTCGATGACCTCGTCATGCACGTCGACGGCTGGCTCTGCGAGATCAAGGACGTGCAGATCCGCGACGGTCTGCACGTGCTGGGACAGGCACCCGAAGGGGAGGGGCTGGTCAACCTCGTCCTCGCCGTCCTGCGCGCGTCCCAGGTCTTCGCCGGGCAGGTCGGCTCCGTGCCGGGCCTGCGGGCGGCGCTCGGCCTCGTCGAGGATGCCGGCACCGTCGAGACCGACGCGATCGAAGGCCGCGCCCGTCGCCTCGTCGAGGCGCTCGCCGCGGCCGACTGGTCGGCCGACGCCGCGCGCGACGTCGTCGCGCGGGAGGAGCCGGACCTCGACGACACGGCAGCCGAGGAGGTGGCCTCGGTGCTCGCCTTCGCCGCCACCCAGGTCGTGCCGCGGCTCGCGGGCACGACCCGCGAGTTGTCCATGGTGCTGCACGCCCTCGACGGCGGCTACGTGCCGGCGGGACCGAGCGGGTCGCCGCTGCGCGGGCTCGTCAACGTCCTGCCGACCGGACGCAACTTCTACTCCGTCGACCCGAAGGCGATCCCGTCGCGGCTGGCCTACCAGACCGGCAGCGCCATGGCCGACTCGCTGCTGGCTCGCTACCGCGAGGAGACCGGCGAGCTCCCGCGCTCCGTCGGCCTGTCGATGTGGGGCACGAGCGCCATGCGGACGAGCGGTGACGACATCGGCGAGGTGCTCGCGCTCCTGGGCGTCACCCCGATCTGGGACGAGCAGTCCCGGCGCGTCACCGGCCTCGAGCCGATCCCGCTCGCCGAGCTCGGGCGGCCACGCATCGACGTCACCGTCCGTATCTCCGGCTTCTTCCGGGACGCCTTCCCGCACGTCATCGCGCTCCTCGACGACGCGGTCGCGCTCGTCGCGGGGCTCGACGAGTCCGACGAGGACAATTTCGTGCGCGCGCACGCCGCGGCCGACCTCGCGGAGCACGGCGACGAGCGGCGGGCCCGCACGCGGATCTTCGGCTCCAAGCCCGGCAGCTACGGAGCCGGCATCCTCCAGGTCGTCGAGTCGGGGACGTGGCGCAGCGACGACGACCTCGCGCAGGTCTACACCGCGTGGGGCGGCTTCGCCTACGGACGCGACCTCGACGGGGCGCCGGCCAGCGAGGACATGGAGCGCACCTATCGCCGGATCCAGGTCGCGGCGAAGAACGTCGA
This sequence comes from Janibacter zhaoxuefangae, assembly GCF_050271985.1. Taxonomy (GTDB): domain Bacteria; phylum Actinomycetota; class Actinomycetes; order Actinomycetales; family Dermatophilaceae. The sequence continues at coordinate 850,406 of NZ_CP189849.1, forward strand.
CAATCGCGAGTCCGACATCCTCGACTCGGACGACTACTTCCAGTACCACGGCGGCATGGTCGCGACCGTTCGCGCGCTGACCGGTTCGGAGCCGAAGGCCTACGTCGGCGACTCCACGTCCCCCGACCAGGTGCGCACGCGGACGCTGCAGGAGGAGACGAACCGCGTCTTCCGCTCCCGCGTGGTCAACCCGCGCTGGATCGCCGCGATGCAGCGGCACGGCTACAAGGGCGCCTTCGAGCTCGCCGCGACCGTCGACTATCTCTTCGGCTTCGACGCCACCGCCGGCGTCGTGCACGACTGGATGTATGACCGGATCGCCCAGGACTACGTCCTCGACAAGACGAACCAGGACTTCATGCGGCGGGCCAACCCGTGGGCGCTGCGCGGCATCGTCGAGAAGCTCGCGGAGGCCGCCGACCGGGGACTGTGGGAGGAGCCCGACCCCGAGGTCGTCGCCGCGATGCAACAGGTCTACCTCGACGTCGAAGGGGACCTCGAGGGCGACGAGGACGACGCGTGAGCGGGCCGCAGGGGCACGGCGTCGGGGCGTATCCCCGGCCCGTGCCAACGGTCGGCGACACCACGAGCGCCGCGCAGCGCCGGGACGACCCGGCCGGCTGGGCCATGGGGGAGAACGTGACGGCGGCGCTGGCCGACGTCGTCGCCGGCCGTCGCGACATCCGCCGCTTCCGCCCTGACCCCGTCCCGGAGGATCTCGTGGAGCGGGTCCTCGAGGCGGGCCATCGCGCCCCGAGCGTCGGGCACTCGCAGCCGTGGCGCTTCATCGTCGTCACCGACCCGGCCACGCGTGACCGCGCCGCGCACCTCGCCGACCGCGCCCGGCTCGCGCAGGCCGCGCACCTGTCGTCGGAGCGCGCGGCCCGCATGCTCGACCTCAAACTCGAGGGCCTGCGGGAGGCGCCCGTCGGTGTCGTCGTGGCGTGCGACCGGCGCACGCCCGCGGCGGGCGTGCTGGGGCGGGCGACCTTCCCCGATGCGGACCTGTGGTCCTGCGCGACGGCCATCGAGAACATGTGGCTCACTGCCCGCGCGCACGGCCTCGGCATGGGCTGGGTGACCCTCTTCGAGCCGGCCCACCTCGCCGACCTGCTCGGGCTGCCCGACGGGGTCGAGACCCTCGGATGGCTGTGTCTCGGGTGGCCCGACGAGCGCCCGCCGTCGCCCGGTCTCGAGCGGGCGGCATGGTCGGCGAAGGCGCCGCTGTCCGACGTCGTGCTCCGTGAGCGCTGGCCGGCCGATGAGTCCGCCCCGCGGCAGCCGGTCTCGCACCTGCGCGGCCCGGAGGCGGAGCGTCTCGTGGCGGCCACGGACGCCGCGGACGAGCTGCTCTCGCCGCCGGAGTCCCTCGGTGTCCTCGACCGGGCACTCAACCGCGTCCTCGCGGTCGGGGCCGGCGGCGTCACCGGCGGGACGCTCGTCGTCGCCGCCGCGGATCACCCCGTGACCGTGCGCGACATCAGCGCCTACCCGGCCTCGACGACCCGCGACGTCCTGGCCGCCACCGTCGCCGGGGTATCCCTGGGCGCCGCCACCGCGGCCGGGGCCGGACTGGGCGTGGTCGCCGTCGATGCCGGGGTTGACGGCGACCACGTTGCCGGCAGCATCGACGCGCGGCCCACGGGCGAGCGCGGCGACCTCGTGACGGGCGACGCCCTGACCGACGCCGACGTCGAGGCGCTGGTGGCGCGCGGGCGCGAGATCGGCGTGCGCTCGGCCGAGCGCGGACTGGTCTGTCTCGGTGAGGTCGGCGTCGGCAACACGACCGTGGCCGCCGCGCTCGCCTGCGCCCTCCTCGGTCTCGAACCGCAGGACGCCGTCGGACTGGGCGCCGGGTCGGACGCCGCCATGGTGGCGCGCAAACGCGCCGTCGTCGCTTCGGCGCTCGAGCGGACCGCGGGCGAGCGTGACCCGCTGCGCCTGCTGGCCGCCCTCGGTGGTCCCGAGATCGCCGTGCTGACGGGGGTCGTGCTCGGTGCGGCCGGGGCGGGGGCGCCGGTCGTGCTCGACGGGCTCGCGGCCTCCCTGCCCGGGGTCATCGCGGCGCGACTCGAGCCGGGTGTCCAGGGGCACGTGCTCGCCGGCCACGTCAGCCGCGAACGGGCACACGCGTTGGTGCTGCGCGAGCTCGGCCTCGAGCCGCTGCTCTCGCTGCGGCTGCGCGCCGGTGAAGGGGTCGGCGCCTGTCTCGCCGCGTCGCTCGTCCGGCAGGGCCTGGCGGTCCGGGCCGTCGCGGCCCGCACCGTCTGACGTCGTCCAGACGCCGCGGCAGGGTTGGAGGGCGCAGTCAGGCGGCGCAGTCAGGCGGCGCGGTCAGGCCGACGCCGGCGTCAGCGCGTAGACGTCCATGATCCAGCCGTGGCGCTCGCGCAGTTCCGCACGCAGGGCGACGATGTCGTCGATGACGTCGGCGAGCCGGCCGTGACGCAGCGCCTGCTGGGGCATTCCGACGTAGGCGCCCCAGTGGATCGTCGTGTCGGGGTCGGTGGCGGCGAGTTCGCGGCAGGCGAGGTGGCCGTCGAGCATGACGACGACGGTGCCCAGGGTCAGGTCGGCCTCCGCGGCGGCGCGCCACTGCGCAACGAGGCGTCGACCGGTCGTGATGTGGACGGGCTCGCCGACGCGGTGCAGGACGATGCCGTGGGCGGCGGCCAGCGTCTGGAAGGCGGAGATCCCGGGCATGACCGTCACCTCCGTCGGCAGGCGCTCGGCGATGGCGTCGACGACCCGGATGGTGCTGTCATAGAAGGCGGGATCGCCCCACACGAGGAACCCGACGACGGCGCCCTCGGGGAGTCCCTCGATCACTCGGACGTAGGCGTCGGTCCGGGCCGCGTGCCAAGCCGTCACCGCGGCGGCGTAGTCGGTGCCGTCGCGCTCGGCGTCCGGGCCGCGCTGCGGGTCGGGCACGGTGACGAACTCGTACGGGTGGCCGGCGGGGATGAAGCGCTCGCAGATCGCGCGGCGGACGGCGACCAGCTCGTCCTTCGTCTCGCCCTTGTCCGCGACGAGGAAGACGTCGACCTCGGCGAGGGCGGCGGCGGCCTGGGCGGTGACGTGGTCGGGGGAGCCGGCGCCGATCCCGATGACGTGGATGCGATGGACGGGCTTGGCGGTCATCGGGACTCCAGGGCAAGGGTGAGGACGGCGTCGACGTCGACGTGGGTCTCGAGGGCGTCGGCGAGGGAGTCGATCATCGCCTCGCGGCGGGAGGCGAAGGTCGCCCCGCCCGCCTGCGCGCGCCAGGCCGAACCCGTGGCGGCGGCGACGTCGGCGAGGAAGGCCCGGCGGAAGTCGTCGCCCTCGAGCGTGCCGTGCCAGATCGAGCCGTGGACGGCGCCGACGGCGTGCCCGCCGGGGAACTCGGTGACGTCGGCGCGCTCGCCGGGGGTGACGACCCCGTGGTGGATCTCGTAGCCCTCGACGGGGTGTCCGCGCCACGTGCCCGACGGTCGGGCGAGCACCTTGTCGGCGGCGAAGACGACGCGACCGGGGAGCAGGCCGAGGCCGGCCACCGTTGTCGCAGAGCGACCTTCGCTCATGGTGGTGGTGGCTGTGGTGGTGTCGGTGGCCTCGATCCCGTCGTCGACGATCTCGTCGAGGAGCATTTGGTAGCCGCCGCAGATGCCGAGGACGGGAGCCCCGCGCCGCGCCCGCTCGAGTACGACGTCGGCGAGGCCGCTGGCGCGCAGCCACGACAGGTCCGACGTCGTCGCGCGCGACCCGGGCAGGACGACGAGGTCGGCCTCGCGCACGGTGTCGGCGTCGCGGGTGACCCGGACGTCGAGGCCGGGCTCGGCGGCGAGGGCGTCGACGTCGGTCGCGTTGGACGTGCGGGGGAAGCGGACGACGGCCACGGACAGCCGGCGGTCGGCCGGGACGCCGTCGTCGCTCGTGCCCCACGCGCCGACGGACAGCGCGTCCTCGGAGTCGAGCCAGACGTCCTCGAGCCACGGCAGGACCCCGAAGGACGGCATCCCGGTGCGCCGGGTGATCTCGTCCAGGCCGGGGGTGAGGACGCTGGCATCGCCGCGGAACTTGTTGATGACGAACCCCGCCAGACGGGCGCGGTCCGCGTCGTCGACAAGGGCCCACGTGCCGTACAGCGCGGCGAGGACGCCGCCGCGGTCGATGTCACCGACGAGGACGGTCGGCAGCGAGAACCGTTGCGCCAGACCGAGATTGACGTAGTCACCAGCGCGCAGGTTGATCTCCGCGGGGGATCCGGCCCCCTCGCAGACGACGAGGTCGACCTGGGACGCGAGTTCGTCGTAGGCGGCGAAGGCGGCCTCCGCCAGATGCGTGCGGCCGGTCGCGTATTCGCCCGCGCGCAGTTCCCCGGCGGGTCGGCCTCGGACGATGACGTGCGCGCGCCGGTCGCTGCCGGGCTTGAGCAGGACGGGGTTCATCGCGGAGGTCGCCTCGACGCCGGCGGCCTGCGCCTGGAGGTACTGCGCCCGCCCGATCTCGGCGCCGTCGCGGCAGACCATGGAGTGGTTGCTCATGTTCTGCGCCTTGTACGGCGCGACGGACAGACCACGCCGGGCGAACGCGCGACACAGTCCCGTCACGACGAGGGATTTGCCCGCGTCGGAGGAGGTCCCGGTCACCAGCAGTCCGCTCACGGGGGGTGAGTCTACGGACCGCTGGCTCGGCGCCCGTGCCCGCGATCACCAGTGCCAGGCGTGTCCCCGTCCACGCCTCGCGGGTGCTGACGAGGCTCCCGTTCGGCTCGTCCATGATGGGCATCATCACGATCGTCACCATGAAGGGGGTTGCGACATGGCGCGCTATGGATTCTGGAGATTCATGCTCGACATCGTCCTCACGCTTGTCACCGGTGGACTGTGGATCATCTGGATCCTCATCCGCGAGTTCCGCGCGAGCAGACGCCCTTGACCCGGCGCGTGGGTACGGCCGCCACGCACCTCCACTTCGTCCGTCACGGCGAGTCGACGTGGAACGCCGCCGGTCGCGTGCAGGGGTCGTATCGCGGCGACGACGAACCGGTGCTGACGGCGACGGGGCGTCAGCAGATCGCGGAGGCGGGGCGGCAGGTGGTCGGGGTCCTGGGCCTGCCGTCAGGAGCCCGCACCGTCGACCTGTGGAGCAGTGATCTCGCCCGCGCGCGGGAGAGCGCCGAGGTCCTCGCGGTCGCGCTGCGCCCCATGGGGTGGAGGGCGATCGTGCACCAGGAGCCCGCGTGGCGCGAGCAGCACCTCGGCTCGATGGAGGGTCGCTCCGCCGGGTCCCTCGTCGCGGAGGAGCCGGGGGAGGGGCGGCACATCAGCGAGATCCGTTGGGGCGGAGGCGAATCCCTGCGCGACGTCCACGAGAGGGTCGGCGCGTGGTTGGCTCCCGCACTCGCAGCGCCGGGGCATCTCGTGGTCGTCAGCCACGAGCACACCATCCGGGCCGCCCTCGCGTGGCTGCGCGGACGCACCTGGCGGGACGTGGACTGGGATGAGCCGGTGACGCCGGGCAGCGTCACGACGGTCGTCCTCGGGGACTGACCGCCAGCGTCAGCGGCGGTCGGACACGACGTGCGCCGCACCCGCGGCGAGTGCCGTCACCGCGAGGACCGAGGGCCACGCGCCGATCTTCTTGGCCAGCGGGTGTGACGCGCCGAAGCCGCCGACGTAGAGCGCAGTCAGTGCGCCGGCCGTGACCGGACCGCCCTTCGCCAGCCACGTGCGTCCGGCCAGCGCCCCGCACCCGGCCAGCAGGACGCCGCCCAAGGGCCGGATGCCGCTTTCTCGGGCGACGAGGTAACCGCCCACCAGACCGAGGGCGACCACCGGTGCGGTCTGCACGTCCTGTGCCGGCAACAGAGTCATTCCGTTTCGCGTGCTCATGGCGCCCAACCTACGACCGCTCAATGTGAGGTGGCTGAGCCCCACCCGGAGCGGTCGCCGCCCGCAGCGCCGTCACGTCCGTGACGGGAGCGTCGCAGACGAACCCGCGACACACGTAGGCCGCTGCGCGCCCGGCGACGAGCGGGCGGTCGGCGAGCAGCGGCTGGCCGGGGGCGTCCGGGGTGCCGTGCGCGATGACGAGCCCGGGGGAGGTGGAGCGCCGCGCGACGTCGAACAGGGCCTCGGCGTCGGGTCCGTCGCCGACGATCGCCACTTGGAGGGGGCCGGCGACGGCCGCCTCGGCCGCGGCGAGGGTCCACCCTGCGAACCGCGGGTCCTGGTCGGCGATGGGGCCGCCGACGGCGATCGCCTCCTCGGCGAGCTCCCGGTGCCGGGTCGAGCCGGTCAGGGCGGCGTACGTCAGCAGGGCGTGCGCCATCGCCGAGGGACCGGCCGGCTCGGCGTTGTCGGTGGCGCCGCGCGGGCGGGCGAAGAGGGGCTCGGCGTCGTGGGCCGTGTCGTGCCAGACCCCGTCGTCGTCCCGGAATCGGGTGACCGCGGCGTCGATCAGGTCACCCGCCGCGGCGAGCCAGCGGGGGTCGCTCGTGGCCTGGTGCAGCGCCAGGAGGCCGTCGGCGAGGTTGCCGTGGTCGTCGAGGACGGCGTCGGCGCGTCCGACGGCCCCGTCGCGGGAGGCGCGTCGCAGGCGACCGTCGACGACGTGGGTGTCGAGCACGAAGGTCGCACACGTCACCGCCGCGTCGACCCACGTCGGCTCGTCGAGGAGGACGCAGGCCTCGGCGAGGGCCGCGATGGCGAGGCCGTTCCACGAGGTGACGACCTTGTCGTCCCGCGCCGGCTGCGGACGCTCGTCGCGGGCCGCGAGCAGGCGCGCGCGGACCCCTTCCCACCAGGTGCCGTCGTCCGGATCGCGGCGCAGCTGCAGCGTGGACGCGCCGTGCTCGAAGGTGCCCTCGGGCGTGACGGCGAGCAGGCGCGCCGCGGCGGCGCCGTCCTCCTCGCCGAGGACCTCGACGAGCTGCTCGGGGGTCCACACGTAGGTGAGCCCCTCGACGCCATCGGTGTCCGCGTCGAGGGCGGAGGCGAAGGCGCCGAGGTCGGTGCCCAGGTCGCGCAGCAGGAAGGTCGCGGTGTCCCGCGCGACCCGGGCCGCCAGTGGCGAGCCGGTGGCGCGGTGCCAGTGGGCGTAGGCGCGCAGGAGTTGGGCGTTGTCGTAGAGCATCTTTTCGAAGTGGGGGATGACCCAGGCCGCGTCGACGCTGTAGCGCGCGAATCCGCCGGCCAGTTGGTCGTTGAGGCCGCCGCGCGCCATCGCCTCGAGGGCGGACTCGGCCATCGCCAGGGCGTCCGGGGAGCCAGTGCGGGCGTGGTGGCGCAGGAGGAACTCGAGCACCATCGACGGCGGGAACTTGGGCGCCCCACCGAAGCCGCCGCGGGCGTCGTCGTGCAGGCCGCGAAGGGCGGCCGCCGCGCGGGCGAGGGTGTCGTCGGTGACGGCGCGGGAGGACGAACGGTCGGTGGCGGCGCGCAGCTCCCGGGCGATGTGCGAGCCCGAGGCGAGCACCTGTTCGCGCTGGTCCCGCCAGGCCGCGCCGGCGGCGTCGAGGAGCTGCAGGAGTTGCCCCTTCGCGAGGTAGGTGCCGGCGAAGAAGGGGTCGCCGCCGGGGGTGAGCAGGCACGTCATCGGCCAGCCGCCGTGCCCGGAGAGGGCGGTCGTCGCGGCCATGTAGACGGCGTCGACGTCGGGGCGTTCCTCGCGGTCGACCTTGATCGCGACGTAGCCGTCGGCCAGGGCCGCGGCGACCGTGTCGTCCTCGAAGGACTCGTGGGCCATGACGTGGCACCAGTGGCAGGCGGCGTAGCCGACGGAGAGGAAGATCGGCACGTCGCGCCGCGCGGCCTCGGCGAAGGCCTCGGGCGACCACTCCCACCAGTCGACGGGGTTGTCCCGGTGCTGCTGGAGGTAGGGGCTCGTGCTGTCGGCGAGACGGTTGGCCATGGCGTCAGCGTGTCACGGGCACGCCGTGCGGAAGTGCACGGCTGTCGGCGCGCGTCGATAAGGTGCGAGCGTGATCACCGGTGAGTTGAAGAGCAAGATCGACCGCGTCTGGGACGCCTTCTGGTCGGGGGGCATCAGCAACCCCCTCGAGGTCATCGAGCAGATCACCTATCTGCTTTTCATTCGGCGTCTCGACGACATCCAGACATTGGCCGAAAGGAAGGCGCGCGTCACCGGCGGCGTCATCGAGGACCCGGTGTTCCTTCCCGGGCAGGCCCACCTGCGGTGGAGCCAGTTCAAGAACGCCGCACCCGACGTGATGCACCGGACGATCGCCGACGACGTGTTCCCCTTCCTGCGTGGCCTGGGGGATGGCTCCACGTACAGCGAGCACATGAAGGACGCCCGCTTCACCATCCCGACCCCGGCGCTGCTGAGCAAGGTCGTCGACATGCTCGACGACATCCCGATGGCCGACCGCGACACCAACGGCGACCTGTACGAATACCTGCTCTCCAAGATCGCAGCGGCTGGCGTCAACGGCCAATTCCGTACGCCGCGCCACATCATCGATCTGATGGTCACGATGACCGCCCCGAAGCCGACCGACGAGATCTGTGACCCGGCCTGTGGCACCGGCGGCTTCCTGGTGGCCGCGAGCGAGTACGTGCGCGACACCCACGCTGATGCGCTGCTCGACGCTGCGCAGCGCAAGCACTTCCACGCCTCGATGTTCCACGGCTACGACTTCGACTCCACGATGCTCCGCATCGGCAGCATGAACATGCTGCTCCACGGCATCGAGTCCCCCGACATCCGCTACCGCGACTCCCTCTCGGAGGGCGCGGCCGGGGACGCCGACAAGTACACACTGATCCTGGCCAACCCGCCGTTTGCCGGCTCGCTCGACTACGAGGCGACTTCCAAGGATCTCCAGCGGATCGTCAAGACCAAGAAGACCGAACTCCTCTTCCTGGCGCTTTTCTTGAAGTTGCTCAAGCCAGGTGGTCGCGCGGCCGTCATCGTCCCCGATGGGGTGCTCTTCGGATCCAGCACGGCACACAAGGCACTACGCAGGGCCCTTGTTGAAGACCAGAAGCTCGACGCCGTCGTGAAGCTCCCCTCGGGTGTCTTCCGCCCGTATGCCGGTGTCTCGACGGCGATCCTCTTCTTCACCAAGACCAACTCCGGTGGCACCGACGACGTCTGGTTCTACGACGTCCGCGCCGACGGCTTCTCGTTGGACGACAAGCGCAACCCCGTCGAGGCCAACGACCTCCCCGATGTCGCGAGTCGTTGGACTTCGCTGGTTGAGGCGCGAGCGGAGCGAGCCTCGAAACCCAGCCCCGAGAAGGACCGTGGCCGCACCGAGCAGTCGTTCTTGGTGCCCAAGGCCGACATCGTCGCCCAGGGCTACGACCTGTCCCTCAACCGCTACAAGGAGATTGAGTACGACGAGGTCGAGCACCGCGCCCCGCTCGACATCATCGCCGACATCGAGTTGCTGGAGAACGAGATCGCCAAGGGGCTAGCGGAGTTGAAAGCGATGCTTTCGTGACGACGATTGCACTCGGCGAGGTCGCCTCGATCAATCCTCGGGGCGAGCGAGTTAAGGCCACCGATGTCGTTTCATTCGTTGGCATGGCCGAGCTCAACGCCGAGACTGCTGTCGCCCAACCACTGGAAGACCGTGAGTTCGCGGAGGTCTCCAAGGGATACACCGTCTTCCGCGATGGAGACGTCCTCGCAGCCAAGATCACTCCGTGCTGGGAAAACGGCAAGGTCGGGCAGGCCCGACTCGACCACCCGATCGGCGTTGGCTCCACAGAGTTCCATGTGCTGCGCCCAACCTCGTCGCTCGATCACCGATATCTGCTCCACTTCCTGCGTCAGCCGTCAGTGCGCGCTACAGGAGAACTGCGAATGACCGGAAGCGCGGGCCAGCGGCGTGTTCCTGTCGCGTTCCTTCAGGAGCTGCAGATCCCGCTCCCGCCCCTCCCCGAGCAGCGCCGCATCGCCGCGATCCTCGACCACGCCGACGCCCTCCGCGCCAAGCGCCGCCAAGTCCTCACCCACCTCGAGGCGCTAATTCGATCAACCTTCCGCGCTGCCTTCGCGGACGTCTCAGAAACGTCTCGACTCGGCGATCTGGCGACAACGACGAGCGGAGGGACGCCCAACCGATCAGTCTCGTCCAACTACGGCGGCGGCATACCTTGGGTCAAGTCAGGAGAGCTTCACGCGGGGCTAGTCACGGAGACAGAGGAGACCATCTCCGCGCAGGGTCTCTCGTCTAGTTCAGCGAAGGTGTTCCCGGCGGGCACGGTCCTCCTGGCGATGTACGGGGCAACCGCCGGTGTGGTTGGACGACTCGGCGTGGACGCTGCCACTAATCAGGCCATCTGCGCAATCACTCCGGGCCCCTCCCTGGACGCCGACTACCTCATCGCGGCGCTGCGAGCTCAAGCCGTGCAACTCGTCGCGAAGGCAGCTGGCGGGGCGCAACCCAACCTCAGCCAAGGAATCGTTCGCGACATCGACATCCCTGTGCCGAGCTTGGATGACCAGAAGCGATTCGCCAGTCAGGCTGCTGCGATCGACGCACGACGTTCCGATGTCGTTCACGCGAAGGCGCTGGATGACGACCTCTTCGCCTCTCTTCAGTCCCGCGCCTTCCGAGGGGAGCTGTGACCGATGCCAGTTGAGATGAGAATGTGGCGTATCGACGGCGACGAGCCGAAGCCACTGACGACGTCGGTGCTTCCCGCCGAGAAGGACCTGCACGAGTTCCTCAAGCGTGACCCGTCCTTGCTGGGCGAACGCCTGCTGGTCATCGGCAGTGAGGTGATCACGCCGTTCGGCGCTCGCCTGGACCTGCTCGGGATCGATGTCGACGGAAACCTGAACCTGCTGGAACTCAAGCGGGACAAGACGCCGCGCGAAGTCGTGGCCCAAGTGCTCGACTACGGCTCCTGGGTGTCGACCCTTTCGCGCGATGACATCATCGACATCGCCACCAAGCACCTGGACCAGCCCTTCGAGGCGGCTTTCGAGGACGTGTTCGGCAGCGCGCCACCCGATGAGCTGAATGGCGACCTCAGCCTCACCATCGTCGCGGCCGAGCTCGACGCCAGCTCCGAGCGGATCGTCAACTACCTGCGCGACTTCGGTGTCCCGGTCAACGCGGTCTTCTTCTCTTACCTCGAGGACGACGGGCGTCGCTACCTCGCCCGCTCCTGGCTCGCGGCGTCGGACGAGGACGCGCAGCCCGCGCTCAAGGGCAGTAAGAAGAGCAAGCGTGCGCCGTGGAACGGCATTGACTGGTACGTCTCCTTCGGTGGCAATCGCCCCTGGGAGGACGCCCGCAGGCTCGGCTTCGTCTCTGCGGGAGGCGGCAAGTTCTACTCGCAGACCATGCGCTCTCTGCCCGAAGGCGCACGCATTTGGGTCAACATCCCGGGCACCGGCTTTGTCGCCGTCGGCACGACCCTCGCACCCGCGTCTCGCTTCGAGTCCGCCAAGGTCCAGGTCGGCAGCACGTGGGTTGATCTTTCTGCACAAACGCTCGCCGGCACCTACAACGCCGGTGACGTGTTCGATGACGATGACGTCGAGTGGGTCGTCCCGGTCAACTGGATCGAGGCCCGCCCGGAGTTGGACGCCTACTGGGAGAAGGGCATGTTCGCCAGCCAACACAGTGCGTGCAAGCTCCGACAGGAGTTCACCCTGGAACGCCTCGCTGATCACTTCGGCATCGAGAACAAGGGCGAGTAACCGACTGCCATGGGGAACTTCGACTTCGTCCGTCAGACGCTGCCGTCGCTGCATGACGACTGCGCCCGGGCCGAGTCATACCTGTCGTCGGATCCCCGCTCCGCGTGCTTCTACAGCCGCCGCGTGGTCGAGGAGCTTGTCGGCTACCTCTACAACGTCCTCTCCCTGCAGACGCCCTATCGGGACGACCTGGCCGCAAAGATCAGTGACCCGGCCTTCAAGGCAAAAGTGCCTCAGAGCATCACGCAAAAGCTGACCGCGATCCGCCGCATCGCCAACACAGCCGTCCACGAGAGCCGCCAGATCCGTCCCGACGTGTCCCTTGTGGTTCTGCGTGAGGTGTTCCATGTCGTGGTCTGGACGTCGTACCACCACTCACCGGAGCCGAGCGCGGTGCCGTTGCAGGCGCAGTTCGACCCCGCAATCGCCGCCAAGGCCGCGCCTCTGTCTCGAGAGGAGATCGGTCGTCTCGCTGCGAAGTTCAAGGAGCAGGACGAGGCCCACGCCCGCGCGCTCGTCGAGAAGGACGAGCGCCTTGCCGCGCACGAGGCCGAGATCGCGCGCCTGCAGCAGCAGATCGCTGCGGCGCAGGCGGCGGCCGCACCGGATACCCGCGACTACGACGAGGCCGCGTCTCGTGACCTCTTCATTGACGTCCTGCTGCACGAGGCCGGGTGGACCCTGTCGGAGACCCGGGACCGCGAGTACCCCGTCGCCGGCATGCCCAACGCCGACGGGAAGGGCTACGTCGACTACGTCCTGTGGGGGGCCGATGGTCTGCCGTTGGCCGTGGTTGAGGCCAAGCGCACCTCCAAGTCGCCGGAAGTGGGCCAGCAGCAGGCCAAGCTCTACGCCGACTGCCTTGAGAAGCAGTTCGGCCGTCGCCCCGTGATCTTCTACACCAACGGCTACGAACACCGGATCTGGGACGACGCCGGCGGCTACCCACCGCGCGAGGCCCAGGGCTTCTACACCCGCGACGAGTTGGAGCTGCTGGTCCAGCGCCGCCAGACCAAGCTCGCCTTGTCGTCGGCGCAGACCAACACGGATATCGCCGGTCGGTCCTACCAGGTGCGAGCGATCAAGGCTGTGGGCGATGCGTTCGACCGCAAGCAGCGTGAGGCCCTGCTTGTGATGGCGACCGGCTCGGGCAAGACCCGCACGACCATCGCGCTCGTCGACCTGTTGCAGAAGGCGAGCTGGGTCAAGCGGGTGCTCTTTCTCGCCGACCGCACCGCCCTGGTCAACCAGGCGGCCAACGCCTTCAAGCAACACCTGCCTGGCTCGACGACGGTCAACCTCGTGACCGAGAAGGCGATCGAGGGCCGTGTCTACGTCTCGACCTATCCCACGATGATGAACCTCATCGACGAACTCGACGCCGGCACTCGCCGTTTCGGGCCGGGCTATTTCGACCTCATCGTCATCGATGAGGCGCACCGCTCCGTCTACGCCAAGTACGGCGCGATCTTCGACTACTTCGATTCCCTGCTCGTCGGCCTGACTGCGACTCCGAAGGACGAGGTCGACCACAACACCTACCGCCTGTTCCACCTCGAGGACGGCGTCCCCACTGACAACTACTCCTTGGATGAGGCCGTCGACGCGGGCTACCTCGTGCCGCCGAAGGGCGTCAGCGTCGGTACCCAGTTCCTCCGCTCGGGCATCCGGTACGACGAGCTCACCGAGGAAGAGAAGGACCAGTGGGACACCCTCGACTGGGGTGAGGACGGGCCTCCCGACGAGGTCGGCGCCGAGGAGCTCAATCGCTTCCTCTTCAATGAGGACACCGTGGACAAGGTCCTCGGAACACTCATGACGCAGGGGTACAAGGTCGCTGGTGGCGATCGGCTGGGCAAGACGATCGTCTTCGCCAAGAGCCAGAAGCACGCCGAGTTCATCGAGAAGCGGTTCAACCTTGCCTATCCCGAACTGGCGGGCGAGTTCGCTCGGGTCATCACCCACGGGACGCCGTACGCCCAGTCCCTCATCGACGACTTCTCGATCAGGGACAAGGCGCCGCACATTGCCATCAGTGTCGACATGCTCGACACGGGCATCGACGTGCCCGAGGTGGTGAACCTCGTCTTCTTCAAGATGGTGCGGTCCAAGTCGAAGTTCTGGCAGATGATCGGGCGCGGCACCCGGCTCTGTCCCGACCTCTTCGGGCCGGGCGAGGACAAGCAGGACTTCCTCGTCTTCGACTTCTGCGGCAATCTCGAATACTTCAGTCAGGACCTGCCCGGTTCGCAGGGTCAGACGCAGAAGTCGCTGGCCCAGCGACTGTTCGAGGCGCGGCTCGGACTCGTCACAGCGTTGGATGGCGAGGAGCCCGACCTGCGGACATCGACGGTGTCGACCCTGCACGACATCGTCGCGGGGATGAACCTCGACAACTTCGTCGTGCGGCCGCACCGCCGGGCTGTCGAGAAATACGCGTCGGCGGACGCATGGCGCACCCTGGGTCCCGAGGACTCCGAAACCTTGCTCGGCCTCGCCGGACTGCCGTCCTCGGTCCGTGACGACGACGAGGAGGCCAAGCGCTTCGACCTGGTCATCCTGCGCCGCCAACTCGCTCAACTCGACGGGGACCTGGTACTGGGGGAGCGCCTGCGGGAGACGGTACAGCGGATCGCGGAGGCACTGCTCGGGAAGACGGCCATCCCCAGCGTCGCCGAGCAGGCCGTGCTGTTGGAGTCGGTCGCCGGAGACGAGTGGTGGGTCGACGTCACGCTGCCCATGCTCGAACTCGTGCGCCTGCGGCTTCGCGGGTTGGTCCGCTTCATCGAGAGGACGTCACGCAACCCGATCTACACCGACTTCGAGGACACCCTCAGCGAGGGCGTCGAGATCGTGCTCCCGAGGGTCACGCCGGGGACGGACTTCGAGCGCTTCCGCGCCAAGGCCGAGGCCTACCTGCGGGAGCACCTCGAGAACCTCGCGTTGCAACGGCTGCGCCGCAACAAGCAGCTCACGACCGACGACCTGTCGGAACTCGAGCGGATGCTCATCGAGTCGGGTGGCCAGCAAGTCGACCTCGCGTGGGCTGCCGAGCAGGGTGGCTTGGGCGTCTTCGTGCGCCAACTTGTGGGTCTGGATCACGCCGCCGCGATGGACGCCTTCGCGCACTACCTGGACGGGACCGCGTACTCGGTCAATCAGGTGCGATTCATCAATCTGATCGTCCAAGAGCTCACGAAGAACGGCGTGATGGAGCCATCGCGCCTCTTCGAGTTCCCGTACACGGATCACGCTCCCACTGGTCCGGACTATCTCTTCCCCGATGTCGACGTCGCGGTCATCGTCGACACGCTTCACCACATCAAGCGCACTGCAGTTCCGGAGGAAGTCGCGTGAGGTGCACTGAATGGTGGGTTTCAAGCGGCAGGCGGGCAGCGGGGACCGAAAACCTGGGTGCAATTTCCCGATCCATCAGCGCGCGCTACGCGGACGATGTCGTCAGCGCAGACAGTGCCGTCCTTTACCCGCAGCGGCTGGCGCGGTTGATGGCGCGCAGCAAGGGGGACTTCCCTTGGGCGTATGCAGCTTTCGCGGGCGCCGTCGCAGGATCGCTCGCCACACGTTGCGACGCCATGACGGAGCGGGGCCTTGGCAAGCCATGGCGTCACACGCTCGGAGGGTTCGGCCGATGAAACTTACAGAACTTGCGTGGGCGGATCATCCCGATGCCGACGATGTGCTCCTGGACATCACGGGATGTACGGTGTCCGTTCTCGTGCGGGGCAGGAACGCCTGGCGCAGTATCTGGGTGCGCCACTGGTTCCACAACAGCCACTTGTTCGCCGATCATCGGTCAGCCCAACTCGGAGCTGAGTCGCTCCGGGAGCGCGGCAGCAAGTTCTACGTACGTGACCGACCGGCGCTCGTCCTCCATGGCACGAGCAGTCGCATTGTCGTCTTCGACGGCTTTGACCGTGAGCCATTCAAGTACTTTGACGGCATCACCGAAGACCTCGTGTCAACGCCTGTCGGCGGCTACTACCAAGGGGTGTTTCCTGGCAGCACGCTGCGAGAGGCTGTGGACGCCTTCCGGCCCGGATCCCGGTGGTGGGCACGAGGGCACCATACGGAGAACGACGTCCAGTTCGCCAGCGTGTCCGACGGGGCCACACTGGCGGGCCTTCGCGCGAAAGATCTGCAGGCCACGACGTCCCAACCACAAGGCTCTGGCTACTACCTCGGCTGGTCGACCGACACTCAGGACACCGAGGTCAGCGTGGAGATCACGACCATGCGGCGGCACGTCCGTCGGTGGCAGTCCCTCATCGAGAACGTCGTCGCTGAGGGAGCGCCCGTAGCGGACACTTTGCGAACGCGGTTCGGCGAAGACAGCGACCCAGCGCGTTCGCGCCCAGCCTTGCGTGAAAGGTTCGCGGCGGCAATCGAGGCCGCCGCGGTCGAGCTCGCCGCGGCCGATCTCGCCCACGATCTCGCGGTGGAAGCGGGGGATCTCGCCGGCGAAGAGCTAGACGAGGCGATGGCTTTCGCTGAAGATCCGTGGGCGCACTTCAACGTCACCGACTACGAGACTTCGACGGAGATCCGCCAGGCTCGAGAGCGCGCTCAGAACGCGCAGCAGCTCGTCACCGAGGCCGAACGGCGATTGGGACTGCTGCACGAACGGGTGACAGGTTGGGTCACGCAGCCTGAGTGGCGGGCGTGGTCATGATGGCTTCGTATTCAACAGGGGTCAATCGTCCGAGGCCGGCCTGGCGTCGGCGTCGGTGGTAGGTCCTCTCGATCCAGGTCACGATCGCGATCCGGAGCTCCTCGCGGGTGGCCCAGGCGCGGCGGTCGAGGACGTTCTTTTGGAGCAGTGAGAAGAAGCTCTCCATGGCCGCGTTGTCCCCGGCCGCACCGACGCGGCCCATGGATCCGACCATGCCGTGCCGGTTGAGTGCGTGGACGAATTTCCTGCTTCGAAATTGCGATCCTCTGTCCGTGTGAACCACACAGCCGGCCACGTCGCCGCGCCTGGCGACCGCGTTGTTCAGCGCCGCGACCGCCAGTCGCGACTTCATCCTCGAGTCGATCGAGTAGCCCACGATCCGGTTGGAGTAGACGTCCTTCATCGCGCAGACGTAGAGCTTGCCTTCCGCGGTCCAATGCTCCGTGATGTCCGACAGCCACAACTCGTTCGCGGCATCAGCCTTGAACTCGTGCCGGACGACGCCGTGCTTGTCGACCACGGCGCACAGGTCGTCGTGGACCGGTGGACCGGGCTTCTTCGCCTTGCCGTGCTTGGGCTTGCCGAACACCGACCACCACCCCAGCTGGGAACAGATCCGCCACGCTGTCCGCTCCGCCATCGCCTCACCTGCGATAGCGGCCTCGTCGACCAGGAACCGATACCCGAACTCCGGGTCGTCCTTGTGGGCGTCGAACAGCGCGTTGGCGCGGTAGGCCTCGACCAGTTCTGCGTCGGTGACCGGCGCCTGGAGCCAGCGGTAGTAGGGCTGGCGAGCGATCTTGAGTACCCGGCACGTCACCGTGACGGGGATCCCGTCGACGGCCAGCTCGCGGACGAGCGGGTACATCATTTTCCCGGCAGATTGGCCTGCGACAAGTAGGCAGCCGCCCGGCGCAGCACCTCGACTTCTTGCTCGAGGAGCCGGTTGCGCCGCTTCAACTCGCGTAGCTGGGCGTTCTGGTCCTCGGTCATCCCGGGCTTGGTGCCGTCTTCGACGTCGGCGGCGCGCATCCAGGAGTTCAACGTGGTCTGGTGGATCCCGAAGTCCTTCGCGATCTGCTCCAGCGGGGTCTTCGGATCCCGGCTCCTGGCGACACGAACAACGTCGTCACGGAACTCGCGGGGGTAGGGCTTGGGCACAGCGACATCCTCTCAAGCCTGCCCGTCGGGCAAGCCAGTTCAGTTGTCACCTATTCGTGCAGCAGTCCCATTCGCGGCCGCGGACCGTGCAGTCGAGGTGGCATGGCAGCGCTACCTTGAGGCCCTCGCCCGTCACGACGAGTTGCGTGGCATGTAGTTGCCGCTGCGCACCGTTGCCGTCTGCCTCGCGGGTTTGTCGCAGCCCCCGGCTTGGCTTGGCTGCTGGAGGTAGGGGCTCGTGCCGTCGGCGAGGGGGTTGGCCATGGAGGCGTCCGCCCATGCCTTTCCTCACCCCCAACGTCCCGATGCCCTCCACGCCGCGACCGTCACCGACATAAGCCGCTACGGAGGGGCCTCGCCCACCAGGGACGCCTCCGTCGACTGAACGGACCTCTGCCTATCGTGGCAGTCAGCCCTCCTCGACGCGGCGCAGCCGCTCGCGCAGCCCGCTGGCACGCTGAACTCGGCGAGTGACGGCAGCCCGCACGGTGGCTTCGCTGCCGACGACCCGGACGGTGGCCTTCGCACGCGTCACTGCGGTGTAGAAGAGTTCCCGTGTCAGTAGCGCCGACTCCTCGTCCGGCAGGAGGACCGTGACCTGCTCGGCCTGACTGCCCTGGGACTTGTGGATCGTCAGCGCGTGCATGGTCTCGACGTCGCCGAGGCGGCTCACGGCGAACTCCCGCGCACCCGACGCGTCGTCCCCGGATGAGCCGGCGATGACGGCGCGCGGGTGCCCGTCCGGCCCCTCCATGACGATGCCGCTGTCCCCGTTGAGCACGCCGAGGCCGTAGTCGTTCGTCGTCACGAGCAGGGGCCGACCGACGTACATCGGGTCCCGGAGTGGATCGCCGGTGGCCTCCGTCAGCCATCGCTCGATGCGGCGGTTCCACGTCCGCACCCCGTGGTCGCCGTCGCGGTGGGCGCACAACAGGCGGTGTTGCTCCAGCGCCTCCAGCGCCGCGGCAGGATCGCCACGCAGCGCCGCCTGGCGAAGGTCGACCGCGCGCCGGGTCAGTTCGTCCCGCAGGTGAAGCACCGGGTCGTCCTCGACGAACTGGACGCCCGAGCCGCCAGCCCGCAGGCAGCCGACGACGGCGTCGGCGTCCCCGGCGCGCAGGGCCCTCGCCAGTGCCGCGATGTCATCGCCGTAGCGGTGCACCGTCGTCAGCCGCGCCACGCGCACCCGCGACGGGGCGCTGGCGCGGGCGACAGGGCCGGTGTCCGCGCTGCCGGTCTCCGCGCCGTCGGTGTGCGTGCTGCCCCTGTCGGCACTGTCCTCGAGCCCCGCAACGAGGTCCGCGAGAACGGCACCGGCCTCGACCGACACGAGTTGCTCGGGGTCGCCGACGAGCAGCAGCCGCGCATCCGGTCGGACCGCGTCGAGCAGTCGGTGGGTCATCGTCAGGGAGAGCATCGACGCCTCGTCGACGACGACGAGATCGTGGGGGAGACGGTTCATCGCGTCATGCCGCGGCCGGTTGCCGCCGCCCGGGCGTCGCCCCAGCAGTCGGTGCAGCGTCATCGCCGGTACGTCCCGCAGTGCGGCCAGCGCGGACACCTCCGCCGTCGGGACCTCGCCCGTCGTCACCACGACGCCAAAGGACGCCAGTGCCGAAGCGACCGCCTCCTGCAGGCGCGCGGCCGCCTTCCCCGTCGGTGCAGCCAACGCGACACGCAGCGGACGTCCGCCGGTCCGGGCGTGCTGCAGCGCCACGAGGGCGAGCACTCCGGCCACGGTCGTCGTCTTGCCGGTGCCGGGCCCGCCGGTGAGCACCGTCGTCCGGCACCGCACCGCGGTCTCCGCCGCGGCCCGCTGCTCCGCCCAGCCGGCGCCGGGAAACGCGCGCTCCAGACCGGCGGCGAGGACGTCCTCGTCGACCTCCGGTGGCGCCACCGCGTCGCGCGCGACCAAGGCTTCGCAGACGGCGACCTCCTGGTGGTGATACCGCTGGAGGTAGACGAGGCCGAGATCGACGACGAGGGTGCCCGAGGCAGCCAGCGCGCTCGCGGCGACGCGGTCGCGCCACGCCGTCGCGATGCCTGCACTGTCGGGGCCGGTCTCCGAGTCAGCGCTGGAGTCGGCGTCACTGCCGCCACCGAGCTCGACCAGCGGCTCACCCGCCTCATCCAGCACGGTCGCGAGCGCTGGCAGGACGTGGCCGAGATCGACGCCCACGGACCCTTCGCGCACGGCGCGCGCGGCCAGAGCGCAAGCGAGGACCACGAGGTCGTCCTCCTCCCCGGCGAGCCGGGCCAGCGTCGTCGCGATGTGCACGTCGGCGGCCGTGAGGGCCCCGGTCGCGTTGAGCGTGGCGAGCCGCCCCTGGGCCGAGCGGGCGAGCCGACGATCGTGCGGCGGCAGCGTGGCGAGGGTGGCCGCCGTGGGTTCCGTCATGACGCCTCCCCATCGAGCAGGTCCGACACGGCCTCGACGAGCGCGACCGGCGGACGCCACGAGAACACTCCGGTCGGGTGCCCGTCGATGACGGGGGTGTCGGGGCCACACATGCCGCGCACGTAGAGGTAGAGGACGCCCCCGAGGTTCTTCTCGGGGTCGTAGTCGCGCAGTCGCCACCGCAGGAACCGGTGCGCGACGACGGCGTACAGCAGGGCCTGGAGTGGATAGCTCGAGTGACCCATGGCCGCCGTGAGTTCGGCCGGGCCGTAGGCGGCCGCGGTCAGGGGTTCGTCGACGGGGCCGAGCCAGTTCGTCTTGTAGTCCACGACGAGGTAGCGCACGACGCCGGCCGGTCCGGTCACGCGCAGCACGACGTCGATCGACCCCGTGAGGTAGCCGCGCAGCACCTGGTCGCCCAACGCGGGCTGAGCCAGCAGCCGCGCCCACTCCCGCACCGGATCCCCTTCGGGTAGGTGGCGCCGCAGCAGCGGGGCGAGATCGCCCAGCGTCACCGCTCCGCGGGCCCGGCTCCGTGCATTCGTCGCCCCAGCGTCGAGCGCCGCCGCCTCGTCGCCCCCGTCGAGCGGCAGCTCGAAATCGAGCTCACAGAGCCGGTCCGTCCCGATCGTCCGCAGCGTCGCCCCGGGCGCGAGCGGGCCCAGGGGGGTGTCGAGCACGGCCACGAGGGCTCGCGCCAGCACGGCCGCGCCGTCCGCCCCGAGATCAACAGGCCAGGCCACGAGCTGTTCGCGCACCGCCTCGAGCAGTGCGTCGGACAGGTCCTCGGCGCGCGGGTCGGTGTGTTCAAGGACGGCGTGCACGAGGGAGCCGAAGGTCGCCCCCATCGGCAGGTCGGCCATCGGCGAGGGCACGTCGGCGCCGGGGAGCGCCAGACCCGGGAGCGTCCCGGTGCCAGCCGGTTCGGGCGTCGTCGTGTCGACCAGGCCGTGCTCCAGGAGGCGCTCCGCGTCGTGCCCGCCCGAGTCGTCGTCGCGCGGGGTGACGTCGGGTTCGCTGCCGACCCCGCCGTGCACGTCCAGGCCGTCGCTCGGCGCGGTGAGCGCCGTGTACGACGTGCGGCGCCAGTCCGTGTCGATGGCCCGGCCGAAGGTGCGGACCCCCAACGCGCCCACGGGCACCGGCGGGACCGGGGGAGCGGCGGTCGCGAGGTCGGCCCGCTCGAGGTGCAGTCCGGCCCGTCCGGTCGTGGGGTCGGCCGCCCACTGTTGGAGCGCCTCGTGGGCAGCGGCATCGGCCGGCACCCGGAACATGTCCGGCACGAAGGGGGACCCCGGCGCCCGGCCGACGAGCATCCGGTGGAGGGCTGACGTGGCCGTGTTGTAGCCGGGCGCCCACCACGCGACGACCTGGGACTGGGCACGGGTCAGCGCGACGTAGAGCAACCGCAGCGACTCGCCAGCATCCTCGCGTTGGTGCGCGGTGACGGAGTCGCGCCACCCCGGGTGGCCCTCACCGCCGACGTCGATGAGGCGGGTGTCCTCGGCATCGTGGAAGAGCGGGATCTCCGGCGACTTCGGCACCCACCGGTCCGCCAGGAACGGCAGGTGGACGACGGGGTACTGCAGTCCCTTGCTCCCGTGGATCGTGACGAGCTGGACCGCCGAGGCGTCGCTGTCGAGGCGACGCGTGCGGGTCGAGGAGCCGGCGGGTCCCCGGTCGGCCATCTGGGAGTGCAGCCACGTCGTGAGCGCCATGAGCCCGGGTGCCTCGCTCGTGCCGGCGACGTGCAGGAGTTGGGCGACGTGCCGCAGGTCGGTCAGGTGTCGCTCACCGTTCGTACGCGACAGCACCCGCTGCGCGAGACCCTGGATGGTGATTCGCTCGAGGACGGCGGCCAGGCCGCGCCGCTCGCCGAGCTCCGCGAGGTCGCGGATGTGCGTCGACAGGCGGTCGGACAGGTCGTCGCCGCCGGCGTGCAACGCGCTGGGGGTCAGCCCGATGAGCGACGTCAGGGCGGCGGCGTGAGTGCGGGCCGAGCGGTGCGGCGCAACGAGGGCCTCGAGGAGGGTGAGCCACTCCGTGGCCGAGAGGGTCTGGAACACACTGCCGCCGCCACCGATGACCGAGGCCACCCCGACGTCGGCGAGCGCGGCCTGCATCGTCGCCAGGTCGGCTCCCCGATACGCGAGCACGGCGATCTGGTTGGGGCGCAACGGTTCCCCGGCGTGGGTGGCGCCCGATGCGAGGAGCGCGGCGATCTCGGAGGCGCAGTCCCGACTGACGTGCTCACGCATGGCGGCGACGAGCACCGTCCCCGTCCCGGACTTCCCCGCGTGGGCGCGGTCCATGACGCGCAGCCGGAAGGGGGCCCCACACGGCGCCCCGGCCAGCCGTGACCCCTCGTGGTGCGCCTGCACGGGCTTGACGTCGATGTCGGCGTCGCCGAGGCGGGCACGACCGAGCACGGTCTGCAGGCTCTCCACGAGCGGGGCGTCGGAGCGGTGGTTGGTCCCGAGCGTCTTGCGGGTACCCGCGGACCGGGCCGCCTCGAGATAGGTGACGATGTCGCCGCCGCGGAAGGCGTAGATCGCCTGCTTGGGGTCGCCGATGAGGACCATGACGGCGTGGCCGGTGAAGGCGCGGTCGAGGACCTGCCACTGGACGGGGTCGGTGTCCTGGAACTCGTCGACGAGCACGACGCGCCAGCGGGCCCGCATCCGATCACGCGCGGGGGACTCGGGGGCGTCGAGCGCGGCAGCCAGTTGGGTGAGCAGGTCCTGGTAGTGCAGCACCCCGAGGCGACGCTTGCGCCGGTCGACCTCCGCGCGCACGGCCTCGGCGAAGGCGACGCGCCGGGCGGCGACGCTGCCGGGCACCGGGTCGCGGGGAGCGAGCACGGCGTGGCTGTCGTCGACCGCCTTGCGGGCGATCGTCAAGGCGTCGTCACGACTGAAGACCGGGTCGCCGGTCCGAGCGAACCCGCGCAGGTAGAGGTCGTCGACGACGTCGACGAGGAGGTCGTCGAGATCCTCGACGAGCTGGACGTTGCTGTCGGTGTCGCCGGCGACGCCCAGGCTGCGCAGGACCATCTGGCAGAACTGGTGGGTCGTCGCGATGGTGGCCGCGTCGAACTCGGTGAGGGCCGCACGCAGCCGCTCCCGGCGTCGCGTCAGCTCGGCCTCGTCCGCGTCGAGCAGCAGGGTGATCAGGCCGTCGCGCTCATCCAGCGCCGGCGGGTGGAGCAGCGCCCGCTCGGCCTCGACGAGTTGGGCGCGCACGCGGGCACGCAGCTCCTGACTCGCCGCGCGGCTGAAGGTCACGACGAGCATCTCGGGCAGCAGCGCGTGCCCCTCGGCGACGAACCGCGTCACCAGGGCGGCGATGGTCCACGTCTTGCCCGTCCCGGCGCTCGCCTCGAGCAGTGTCGTGCCCGACGGGAGCGGGTCGGTGATGGCGAAGGTCGAGTCCGCACTCACGGCGTCACCTGCCTGGCCGGACCGGTGAGGATGGGAGCCCAGATGCGCAGGGCGTATTGCCCCAGGCGGGTCTCCTCCGACGGCGACCACCGCTCGTCGTCCCTCGGCACCCCGAGCAGGTCGATGAGGGCCCGCCGCTCGCCGAAGAGGCGCACGTGCGCGGGATCGGCGCCCTCGCCGACACTCGTCCACGACCCCTTGTTTCGTTCCTCCCATTCGCCGCGAGCCTGCGCGAGGACGTCGTCGCCCTCGAGTGCGGCACTGGCCCAGGCCGCGGCCGTCTTCAGCGGTGCCAGCAGTGGCTCGCGCAGCCCCCGGTCGCGGATGTCGACGAGGTCGCGCAAGGTGGCGCTCGCCGTCGCGGCGTCGATCGGGCCGTAGGTCAGGTGCGTGGGTCGGCGGCGGTGCCGCGCGATGACGTGGGACGTCCACTCGACCTCGGGGGCCGTCGCGGCCAGCGCCAGCAGTGACGTCCACGCGCGTAGGCGCTGCTTCGGCCCGAGCGAGGAGTAGGTCGCCGTGACGATGCGGGTGTCGATGACGGGCAGCGTGCCGACGAGGCGACGGCCGTCCCCGAGGTCGACGTCCACGTCCACGGCGTGCCGGTCTCCGGCGATCAGCGGCGCCGCGGCGGCCGCGAGGTCGGCCACACCCGCCGGGACGTCGCCGACGACGTGGTTGACGAGCTGCAGCGGCGGCAGTTGACCACGACGCTTCTCGTCCGCGAGGGCCTCGGGCAGGCTCCGCCCGGCGAGAAGGTCGCGCAGCAGCCGGTCGCCGACACCCCACTTCTCGAGGTTGTCGAGGTCGATCGGGATGCCGTCGCGGGCCTCCTCGGTGACCTCGGGCAGGAGCACCCCGAGTTGCTGGAGGAGGAACTGTCGCGCGGGGTTCTCGAGGAAGTACTGGAGGTCCGGGAGCGCCACGGTGTCCGAGTCCGGTGCGGGCAGTCGGGTGTCGACCATCGTCGGCGCGGCCGTGCGGGTGGTGGCGGCCGCGCGAGCCCCGGCGAGCGAGAGGGCGTCGAACGAGAAGGGCGTCGACCCCGGCACGAGCGCCCCGGGGCGCAGGTTGCGCAGGTCGAACGGCTGCAGAGGGTGACGCACGACGAGCGGGCTCGCCAGGGCGGCGGTCGCCTCGGTCGCGTCGACGAGCTCGCCCAGCGGGACCGCCGGCGGGCGCTCGTGCCCGCTGTGCGGGTCCGCCCCGGTGTAGGTGATGACGAGCGTCTCGCGTGCGGCCATGACGGCGTCGAGCAGGAGCTGTCGGTCCTCGCTGCGCGGGTCACGCTCACCCGTGACGGGGGTGCGTGCGAGCACGTCGTCACCGTCGAGGGTCGAGTTGCGGGGGAACGCGCCGTCGTCGAGACCGACGAGGCAGACGACCCGGTGGGGCACCGAGCGCATCGGCACGAGGGTGCACACGGTCAGGGTGCCGGTGCGGAAGTTGGCCCGTGTGGGCCGCCCGCCCAGTCGGTCGTCGAGCACGGCGGCGATGTCGCTGAGCGCCAGCCCGGTGCCGACACCCCGCCCGGATGAGCCCCCGGACGCGGCCTGCACGATCTGGCTGACCTCGCGCTCGAACTGCGTCACCTGCCAGACGTCGCGGGCCGGGACGTCGGCGAGCGCGTGGACCCCGTCGACGAGAGCCTCGGCCCAGTCCGCGGGTGAGCTGCTCGAGCGCAATCGCTCCAGCGTGTGCCGGAGCCGGTCGATGAGCTCCGCCAGCCGCCCGGCCAGGTCGAGGTCGTTGCTGTCGAGCGACTCCCCGTCGAGCGCGCCCAGCGCGAGAGCGTCGCCGACGCGGCGCAACGTGTCCCCGTCGACGACGGCGCCGGTGAGGATGCGGTCCAGGCCGAATGCCCACGTGTTCTGGGCGATGTCGGCGAGCCGATAGCGATCGCGGTCGGCGGCGTCCAGGCCCCACCGCACCCCTGCCTGCGCGGTCCACTCGGCGACGAGTTCGAGGTCGTCCTCGTCGAGTGCGAACCGCTGACGGACCGGCGCCGAGCGCACGAGGTCGAGCACCTCACCACCCGTGGCGCGGCCGCCGGCGAGCCGAACGAGGTCGGCCGCGAGGGCGAGCAGGGGATTGGTGCGAGCGGCCCCCCGGTCGGCGAGCCGCACCCGCAGCCGGTGCGCCGGGTGGGCGACCGGCGCACCTGCCCCACCAACCCCGGCCCCACCAACATCGGCCCCACCAACACCCAGCACGTCCGGCAGCGCCGCGACGTCCGCGAGCCCGAACCCGGCGTGCACGAGCGGCGCGTAGTCCTCGATGTCCGGGCACATGACGAGGATGTCCCGCGGCTCCAGCGTCGGGTCGTCCTCGAGCAGCCCGGTGAGGACCTCGCGGAGCACCTCGACCTGTCGGACTGGGCCGTGGCACGCGTGCACCTGCACGCTCCGGTCGCCCGTCGCCACGACGCGCGCGGCCGCCTCCTCGGGTGACGGCGCACGGTTGGCGCGAAGGTCGGCCTGCAACCACCCCAGCAGCGTGCTCGGGTCGGGGGCGACCCCCTTCGGCCCGTCGTCGCGCGCCGCGGCGGTGGCCAGGGTCCGCTGGACCTCGCGGGCGTCCCGTCCGAGGGCCGCCAGCAGCGGGTGACCCACGGCCTCGGCGGAGCGGTCGTCGACGCGCGGCACGGGGCCGTCGGCGACGATCGGAGTCAGGGCGTCCCAGAGTGCGGGTGAGGTCTGCGGCAGCCAGAGGTGGACGTCCCGGCGTTCGCCGAGCGCCTCGAGCAGGCGGAGCTCGGACAGGGCCAGGCGCGTGTGTCCGAAGAGGGACAACCGGCCCGGCAACGCCAGCCCGTCCTCACCCGATCGGAGCGCCGCGATCGTCCGCTCCAGCCGCACATCCGGCGGGGCGTCGTCGGTCCGCTCGAGCACGCGTCGCCACAGTTCCGCTTGCCAGCGGAGGTCCTGCGGTAGGGGCGCGCCGAGACCGTCGGTGTCGCGACCTTCGCGCCAGTCGGCGATGAGCTGCGGACGCTGCACGGCGGCGGACGCGAGGAGCCCAGCGAGGCGCCGCGCGACCGACCAGCGTCGACCGCGGCGCAGGTCGCCGTCCTCGCCTTCCAGCCCGTGGCCCAGGTGCGCGGACAACGTGGCGCACCAGTCCTCGCCCAGGCTGTCGTCGATCACCGCGAGGACGGTCCACGCGAGCCGGCTCGGCGCCCACGGGTCGTCGTGCTCACGCCCGAGCACCATCGCCACGAGCGAGGCCGGTGTGAGGAATCGGACCCCGGCGCACACGCCATCACCGCCGCGCGGACCCGCACCGAGTCGATGCGACAGGCGCTGGGTCAACCACCGCTCCACGCCGCGTGCTGGCGCGACGACGACCTCCTCCGCGAAGGGGTCCGCCAGCGGCGTCGCAAGCACCTCGGCCAGCCCGTCCACCAGCAACTGGGGGTCGGCCTCGCGGTGCAGGACCAGGGTCATGTCGCAGACCCTAACGAGGTGCGCCGACAGCGCCCACGAGGCGGAGCCAAGCCGCTCCGAGGGAGCTCGTCAGACAGCTTCGTCAGGCGGGTTGGTCAGGCAGAGGCCGTCAGCCCGGGGAAGGGCTCGAGGGCGAGCCCCCACCCGTGCCGTTGGACTTCGACGCGCGCCAGCCACGTCGCGATGGCCAGCGTGGATCCGCGTTGTGTCGCGCTCGCGGCGAAGGTCGCCGCGTGGGCGTCGGCGAGCCGGTCCAGGGTGCGCGTCGCCAGACGCTTCGCGGCGCTCGCGGACGTGACGGGGAAGGGGAGTTCGCCGCCGAGGTCGTGCGGGGGAGTGGCCGGGCCGCTCGCGCCGGCCTGGGCCGCCTCGAGTGCGCGCAGGAACGTGAGGGTCTTGCCGGCGCGCTTGCGCTGGGCGCTGCCCTCGCTGCTCTGGGCGGTGACCACCTCGAAGGCGTAGACCGCTTCGCGGGTGGCCTTGACGAGGTCGACCGCGGCCGTGGGGTCGACCCACGCGTCGTCGCCGGGCGCCGCCCACGTGAGGTCGAGACCGGCGATCTCGGACCCGGCCATCCGCTGGGCCACGAGCGAGCCGATGAGGGGGACGAGGCTGGTGTCGGCGCCACTCAGGGCGGCGAGGCCGAGGTCGAGGCCGGGCTGGCTCAAGGGGTCAGGGGGCGGGGTGGCGGCCGTGGGTTCGCCGCTCGGAGTGGCCGTGGTGGTCGATGGCGCGGACGCCACGCTCGTGCCCTCCGCCACGGCGATGACGTCGTCGGGGACCTCGGCCGCCAGCAGCGCCGCACTCAGCGGGGCGACCTGGCCCGTGACCGCGCCGGACACGCGCGGGTCGACGCCACTCATCCGCGTCCCGACGGCGGTCGAGGCGAGCAGGTCGAGCAGGTCGGTCTCGCCGGGGATCGGGGTGCGCGCGGGGGCGAAGGGGGCATCCTCCTCGAACTCGACGTCGCATCCCGTCAAGAGGGTGGCGGCGAGCGCGAGCGGCAGCGACCCGAGGATGACGCGCCGCGAAGGCGTGTGAGCACCGGGGGTCGACATGCCGAGCATGGTCCCACGCTCTCGGGTTTGGGACATCAGGTGTCCCTTTCTGGGGTCCGGGGGCCCCTTCGGTCCGGGTTTGGGACATCAGGTGTCCCTTTCTGGGGTCCGGGGCCCCCTTTGGTCCGGGTTTGGGACATCAGGTGTCCTTTCCTCGGGTGAGGGAAGGGGGAGTGACTCGCGGATCGACTCGGCGCGGGCCCTCCACCCCGT
The DNA here is from genome assembly GCF_050271985.1 of Janibacter zhaoxuefangae. Taxonomy (GTDB): domain Bacteria; phylum Actinomycetota; class Actinomycetes; order Actinomycetales; family Dermatophilaceae. Next base: position 878,482 of record NZ_CP189849.1, read on the forward strand.
TAGAGTGGTCGCGGACCAGCAGGGCAACTTCAGAGAGGGCCACGACATGAGCGTGCAGGAGACCGTCAGGTCACAGATCGAGGCCCCGCTGACTGACGCCGGCCTCGTCCTCGAGAGCGTCGACGTCACGGCGGCCGGACGGCGACGGCTGGTGCGCGTTGCCGTGGACCGCCCCGTCGCGGGCGCGGACGGCGCCGTCACCGCCCCCACGCAGGCCCTGACCCTCGACGAGATCGCCGACGCCACGCGCGTCGTCAGCGACGTGCTCGACGAGTCCGACGCCATGGGCAGCCAGCCCTACACGCTCGAGGTCTCCTCGCCCGGGGTCGACCGCCCGCTCACGCTGCCGCGACACCACCAGCGCAACGTCGGTCGGCTCGTGACCCTCTCCTTCGACGACGCCGCGCCGGTCACCGGTCGGATCGTCGAGGCCAGCCCCGACGAGGTCACCCTCGAGATCCCCGCCGCCGGCAAGACGCCCGCCGCGCGCGCGACCCACCCCTACGCCGACATCACGAAGGCGGTCGTCCAGGTGGAGTTCAACCGCCCCGACGCCGCCGACGACCTGGTCGACGACGGCGAGTTCGCCGACGACGACCTCGCCGGCTCCACCGACGACGCCTGACCCGACAACAGAACAGAACAGAAGGACACCATGGACATCGACCTCGCCTCCCTCAGGGCTCTCGAGCGCGAGCGGGACATCAGCCTCGATGTGCTCGTCCCCGCCATCGAGTCCGCCCTCCTCATGGCGTACCACCGCACCGAGGGCGCCCACCGCAACGCGCGCGTCGAACTCGACCGCAAGACCGGGCACGTCGTCGTCTGGGCCCGCGAGGAGACCCTCGTCGAGGCCCCCGCCGAGCCCGAGTACGTGGACCCCACGGCCGCCAGCGACGCCGACGGCACCGACGGCGCCGCGACCGCCGACACCACCGACGCCGCGGACGACGACGCCACCGCAGCGAGCTCGGCCGCGCCGAGCACGCCGGCCCGCCCGCGGATGATCCGGGAGTACGGCCCGGAGTTCGATGACACCCCGACCGGCTTCGGCCGCGTCGCGGCGTCGACGGCCCGCCAGGTCATCGTCCAGCGCCTGCGCGACATCGAGGACGAGGCGATCCTCGGCGACTTCAGGGGACGCGAAGGGGACATCGTCACCGGTGTCATCCAGCAGAGCCCGAACCCGCGCCACGTCACGGTCGACTTCGGCACGGTCGAGGGCATCCTCCCGCTGGCCGAGCAGGTGCCGGGGGAGACCTACCGGCACGGCGAGCGCCTCCGCTGCTACGTCGTCAGCGTCAAGCGCGGCATGCGCGGCCCCGAGATCGGCCTCTCGCGCACCCACCCCAACCTCGTGCGAAAGCTCTTCGCCCTCGAGGTCCCGGAGATCGCCGACGGCAGCGTCGAGATCGCCGCACTGGCCCGCGAGGCCGGTCACCGCACCAAGATCGCCGTGCACACCAAGGTCCCCGGCCTCAACGCGAAGGGGGCCTGCATCGGCCCCATGGGTGCCCGCGTGCGCGCGGTCATGACCCAGCTGCACGGCGAGAAGATCGACATCGTCGACTACGCCGAGGACCCGGCCACCTTCATCGCGGCCGCGCTCTCGCCGTCCCGCGTCGAGTCGGTCACCATCGTGGACCCGAAGCTGCGCGCCGCACGCGTCGTCGTGCCGGACTACCAGCTGTCGCTGGCCATCGGCAAGGAGGGCCAGAACGCCCGCCTGGCCGCGAAGCTGACCGGCTGGCGCATCGACATCCGACCGGACACCGAGGCGGCCTCCCAGGGTGGCGCGGACCAGCGCTCCTCCGGCCCGTCCGCCACGGCCGGGTGACCGCGTTCCGGCCCGGACACGCTAGACTTGTGGCAACCGACCGGACTGGACTCCGTCGATGACGCCCGTGCGCACCTGCATCGGATGCCGTCGCGCGGATAGCTGGTCGGAGTTGTTGAGGGTCGTCGCGATCCAGGCGGAGCACGGACCGTTCGTGCTCACACCGGACCCGCGGCACCGTCTACCGGGGCGCGGCGCATGGCTGCACCCCACGGACGACTGTCTCGACCTCGCCGTTCGCCGCAAGGCCTTCTCGCGAGCGCTTCACCTCGGTGGAGCCTGCGAGATGTCCGCAGTGGCGGCACACGTCAGGGCGTTGTCCACCCAGCAAGATCAACCGTCGTAACAGAAACCGAGAGCGGGTTTGACGCTGATGAGCACCCGATGAGTACTCAGCGATGAGCAACACCTCGCAGTAAAGACGGTCCGCGCCTGTCCGGCACGGACCGAGACAGGGAGAAACGTGGCAAAGGTCCGTGTGTACGAGCTCGCCAAGGAGCTCGGGGTTGAGAGCAAGACGCTGCTCGCCCACCTCAAGGAGCAGGGCGAGTTCGTCCGTTCCGCCTCTTCGACGATCGAGCCGCCGGTGGTGCGGAAGATCAAGCAGAACTTCCCCGATGAGCTGCGCGGCAGCGCCTCGGGCAAGGACTCCGCAGCGCAGGACGCGGCTCCGGCCGCCAAGCCCGCCGCTGCGACGCCGGGCCCGAAGGCGCCCGCGCCGGGTCCGAAGTCCGCAACGCCGTCGGCCACCCCGGCCGCTCCGGCTCCGGCCGCCAAGGCGACCCCGGGTCCGAAGGCGGCCCCGGCCGCTCCGGCTGCACAGGCCCCCGCGGCCCAGGCTCCGGCCGCTCAGGCTCCGGAGGCCCCGGCCGCTCAGGGTTCGACGACGCGGGCTCCGGAGGCTCAGGGGTCGACGACTCAGGCCCCGGCTGCCCCGGGTTCGACGACGCAGGCCCCGGCCGCCTCGGCGACGCCCACCCCGGGCGCCCCCACGCCGAAGGCCCCGGCGCCCAAGGCTCCGGCCCCGAAGGCTCCGGCCGCGCGCGAGTCGCGTGGCGGTGCCCCGCGGCCCGGCAACAACCCCTTCGCTCCCCGTCAGGGCATGGGCACGTCCCGTGACCGCGCGGAGCGCCCCGAGCGCACCGAGCGCACCGAGCGCAGCGGTGACAACCGGGAGCGTGGCGGCGACGCCCGTCCCGGCAACAACCCCTTCGCCCCCTCGCAGGGCATGCCGCGTCCGCGCGGCCCGCAGGCCCCGCGCACCGGTGCCCCCGGTGCGGCTGGCCCGCGTCCCGCGGGTCCGCGCCCCGGCGCCCCGACCCCGGGCATGATGCCCGGCAAGAGCGCGGTTGCTCGCCCCGGTGAGCGTCCCGCGCGTGGCGGTCGTCCCGGTGCCCCCGGGCGTCCCGGTGGCGCCCCCGGCGGTGGCTTCCGCAGCGGACCCGGTGGTGGCGGCGGCGGTTTCCGCGGCGGCCCCGGTGGTCGTGGCGGCACGCAGGGCGCCTTCGGGCGCGGCGGTGGCCGCAACAAGCAGCGCAAGTCGAGGCGCGCAAAGCGCCAGGAGTTCGAGCAGATGCAGGCTCCGTCGCTGGGTGGCGTCATCGTCCCCCGCGGCACCGGCGACACGCTCGTTCGCGTCCGTCAGGGTGCGTCCCTGACCGACTTCGCCGACAAGATCAACGCCAACCCGGCGTCGCTCGTGACGGTGCTCTTCAACCTGGGCGAGATGGCCACGGCCACGCAGTCCCTGGACGAGGCGACCTTCAAGGTCCTCGGCGCCGAGCTCGGCTACGACATCGAGCTGGTCTCCCCGGAGGAGGAGGAGAAGGAGCTCTTCGACTCCTTCAACATCGACCTCGAGATCGGCGTCGACGCCGAGGAGGAAGAGGACCTGGCGGCTCGCCCGCCGGTCGTCACCGTCATGGGTCACGTCGACCACGGAAAGACGCGACTCCTCGACGCGATCCGCAACGAGGACGTCGCCGGCGGCGAGCACGGTGGCATCACCCAGCACATCGGTGCCTACCAGGTCCGCAAGGAGCACGAGGGCATCGACCGCGCGCTGACCTTCATCGACACCCCGGGTCACGAGGCGTTCACCGCCATGCGTGCCCGTGGTGCGAAGGTCACCGACATCGCGATCCTCGTCGTCGCCGCGGATGACGGCGTCATGCCGCAGACCATCGAGGCGCTCAACCACGCCCAGGCCGCGGACGTGCCGATCGTCGTCGCCGTCAACAAGATCGACGTCGAGGGTGCCAACCCGGCGAAGGTGCGTCAGCAGCTCACCGAGTACAACCTCATCGCCGAGGAGTACGGCGGCGAAACGATGTTCGTCGACGTCTCCGCCAAGCAGGGGCTGCACATCGACGAGCTGCTCGAGGCCGTGCTCCTCACGGCCGACGCCGCTCTCGACCTGCGGGCCAACCCGACCCGCGACGCCCGCGGTGTCGCGATCGAGGCCAACCTGGACAAGGGCCGCGGCGCCACGGCGACCGTCCTCGTCCAGTCCGGCACGCTGCGCGTCGGTGACGCCATCGTCACCGGCTCGGCTCACGGCCGCGTCCGCGCCATGCTCGACGAGCACGGCAACAACGTGTCCGAGGCGGGTCCGTCCCGTCCGGTGCAGGTCCTCGGTCTCTCCTCGGTGCCGCGCGCCGGTGACACGTTCGTCGTGGCTCCGGACGACCGCACGGCCCGTCAGATCGCCGAGAAGCGCGAGTCCGCGGACCGTCAGGCCTCGCTGGCCAAGGCGCGCAAGCGGATCAGCCTCGAGGACCTCAACGAGGCTCTCGCCGCTGGCAAGGTGGACACCCTCAACCTCATCCTCAAGGGTGACGTGTCGGGTTCCGTCGAGGCGCTCGAGGACGCGTTGCTCCAGATCGATGTGGGCGACGAGGTCGACCTGCGCATCATCGACCGCGGCGTCGGCGCGATCACGCTGAACAACATCAACCTCGCGATGGCCTCCGACGCCATCATCATCGGCTTCAACGTTCGGGCCGAGGGCCAGAACGCCGACGTCGCCGAGCGCGAGGGCGTCGAGATCCGCTACTACTCGGTGATCTACCAGGCCATCGAGGAGATCGAGGCGGCGCTCAAGGGCATGCTCAAGCCGGAGTACGAGGAGGTCGAGCTCGGCACCGCGGAGATCCGCGAGATCTTCCGGTCCAGCAAGTTCGGCAACATCGCCGGCTCGATCGTCCGCAGCGGCGAGATCAAGCGCGGCACGAAGGCGCGGATCACCCGCGAGGGTGTGGTCGTGTCCGAGAACGTCGAGATCGCCGGCCTGCGCCGCTTCAAGGACGACGTGACGGAGGTGCGTGACGGCTTCGAGTGCGGTATCAACCTCGGCAGCTACAACGACCTGCAGATCGGCGACCTCATCGCGACGTACGAAATGCGCGAGAAGCCTCGCGCCTGACGAAGGAAGGCGCGCGACACGTTCAGCGCCTGATGCGTCACCAGTAGCACCACGGAGAGGGGCCGCACCGACCCGGTGCGGCCCCTCTTCGCCGCCCTGCCGATCACCTAGGCTGGGCGATCGTCCCCACAACACGTCCACGGAGGTTCGTGATGGCTGACCCGGCACGCGCACGCAAGATCGCCGACCGCATCAAGGAGGTCATCGCGGCCAACCTGACGCAGGTCATCAAGGACCCCGACCTCGGCTTCGTCACGATCACGGACGTCCGGGTCACCGGGGACCTGCAGCACGCCTCCGTCTTCTACACCGTCTTCGGTGACGAGGCCCAACACGCGAAGTCGGCCGAGGTCCTCGAGGCCCACAAGGGCCGCCTTCGCTCGCTCGTCGGGCGTCAGCTCGGCATCCGCCTGACCCCGAGCCTCGAGATCCTGCCCGACGCCCTCCCGGAGAACGTCTCGGCGATCGAGGACCTCCTGCGGGTCGCGCGGGAGAAGGACGCCGCCGTCGCCGCCGCCGCCAGCGGGGCCACCTACGCCGCCGGTGAGGACGCCTACCGCACCGACCGCGAGGACGCGCCCCTGGGCGACGAAGCCGACGACGACGACGACCTCGACGACCTCGGCGACGAGGACGACGTCGCAGCCTTCGACGACGCAGACTCCGACGACGAGACCGCCGACCAGCGCGGATGACGGCCCAGCCGCCGACCTCCCGCCCCCGACCCGAGCCGGCCCCGGACGGGCTGCTCGTGGTCGACAAGCCCTCCGACTGGACGAGCCACGACGTCGTCGCCCGCTCGCGGCGCTTCTGCGCCACTCGGAAGGTCGGCCACGCGGGCACGCTCGACCCGATGGCCACGGGCGTCCTCGTCCTGGGCGTCGGCCGCGCGACGAAATTGCTCACCTTCCTCGTCGGCGCGGACAAGACCTACACGGCCACGATCCGGCTCGGTCAGTCCACGGTCACGGACGATGCCGAGGGTGACGTCACCGCCACGACCCCCGTCGACCTCGCGGCCATCGAGGCGGCCCTGCCCGCCGCGGTGGCATCCCTGACGGGCGCCATCGAGCAGGTCCCGAGCGCCGTCAGCGCGATCAAGGTCAACGGCGAACGGGCCTACCACCGGGTGCGCTCGGGGGAGGACGTCGTCCTGCCAGCCAGGCCGATCACGGTGCACCGCTTCGAGGTTCACGACGTGCGGTCGGCCAGCGCGGACCGCGCCGCGGCTGACGCGCCGGGCGCCACGGACAACGCCCAGATCGTCGATGTCGACGTGACCGTCGACGTCTCGTCGGGCACCTACGTGCGCGCCCTCGCCCGCGACCTCGGCGCCGCCCTGGGCGTCGGCGGCCATCTGACCGCGCTGCGCCGGACGCGGGTCGGCGGCTTCACCCTGACCGACGCGACGCCCCTGGCGGACCTCGCGGCGCGCCACGAGGCCGGAGAACCCATGCCGGTGATCCCGCTCGCCGACGCGGCCGCCGCAGCCTTCCCGGTCCGGCAACTCACCGACGCGGAGACCCGCAGCCTCGGCTACGGCCAGCGCATCACGTCGGCCGTGGCCGGACGCGCGACGCCCGTCGCGGCGCTCGGCCCCGACGGTCAACTCGTCGCCATCCTCGATGAGTCGAGTCACACGGCCCGCTCCCATGTCGTCTTCGCTCCGGCCACTTCGTAGAGTGGCCCCCGTGCACCGCTGGACCGACCCCACCCAGACGCCCGCGGACCTTCGTCCGTGCGTGGCGACCTTCGGCAACTTCGACGGGGTCCACCTCGGCCACCAGGCGGTGCTCGGTGCCCTCATGACGAAGGGGGCCGAGCTCGGCCTCCCGGCCGTCGCGGTCACCTTCGATCCCCACCCGGTGCAGGTCATGCACCCGGAGCGCGCCCCGCAGCTCATCGCGCCGGGCGTCCTGCGCGACGAACTGCTGGAGGAGGCCGGGCTCGACGGCCTGCTCGTCCTCGACTACACGCTCGAGTTCGCGTCGCAGACGGCGGAGGAGTTCATCGTCTCCACCTTCGTCGAGGGCCTCGGCGCCCGAGCCCTCGTCGTGGGCGAGGACACCAAGGGCTTCGGCGCCGGTTACACCGGCGACGTGACGCTGCTGCGCGAACTGGGGGAGCGGCACGGCTTCGAGGTCGTCGCGCTGAGCGACCGCGGCGACGACGAAGCGGACCGCTGGTCCTCCTCGCTCGTGCGTGAGCACCTGGGCGCGGGCGAGGTCGAGGCCGCCGCCCGCATCCTCGGTCGCCCGCACCGGGTCGGCGGCACCATCGTCCACGGTCACCACCGGGGCCGGGAGTTGGGCTTCCCGACGGCCAACCTATCCCAGGACAGCCTCGGCCTCGTCCCGGCCGACGGCGTCTACGCCGGCTGGCTCGTGCGACTCGACCTGGCCGCGGACGACCCCGAGCGGCGCCTGCCGGCGGCCATCTCGGTGGGTTCCAACCCGACCTTCCACGACGTCGAGCGCACCGTCGAGGCCTACGTCCTCGACCGCACCGACCTCGACCTCTACGGCGAGCAGGTGCGCATCGAGTTCGTCGCGCACATCCGGCCGACGCTGCGGTTCGACTCGGTCGACGAACTGCTCGTCGCCATCGCGAAGGACGTCGAGCAGTGTCGGCTCGTGCTGGCGCCCACGGCCTCGGTCTGAGCCGCTCGCCCGGTCGCGCCGGAGTGCGTGACCTCCTCCTGCGCAGCGACGTCCTGCTCGTCTCGGCGGCGCTCGCGCTCTCGGTGCTCGGTGCCCTGCTCGTCCACTCGGCCACCCGCGTCGACAGCGGGTCGGCCTATCTCCTGCGCCACCTGCTCAACCTCGGTCTCGGGGTCACGCTCGCGGTCCTCGTCGGTCGTCTCGACCGGCAGACCCTGCGCGCCCTCGCGCCGCTGGTCCTCGCGGCCTCCGTCGTCGGACTCGTCCTCGTCCTGAGCCCCCTCGGCTCGACGATCAACGGGTCGCGCTCGTGGATCCAGCTGCCCGGCGGCTTCTCCCTCCAGCCGAGCGAGTTCGCGAAGGTCGGCCTGTGCGTCGGTCTCCCCATGGTCCTGGCCGATCCGCTCGAGCGGCACCGCCGCCCGGGAGCGCGCTCCATCCTCGCCGCGCTCGCCGTCGCCGGGGTGCCGATCCTGCTCGTCCTGCTGCAACCCGACCTCGGGTCGGCCCTCGTGCTCGCCGCCCTGACCCTGGGAGTCGTCGCCCTCTCGGGGGCGCCCGCCCGCTGGCTCGTCGGAGCTGGCGCCGTCGGGGCAGCGGTCGTCACCGCGGCCCTGACGACACCACTGCTCTCGCCCTATCAACGAGACCGGCTGCTCGCCTTCATCGATCCCAGCCTCGATCCCGAGGGCATCGGCTATCAGACCCGGCAGGTGCGCCTGGCCATCGGCGCCGGGGGTTGGCAGGGGGAGGGACTGCACGCCGGCACCCGCACGCAGGGCGGCTACATCCCCTTCCAGGAGACGGACTTCATCTTCTCCGTCGCGGGGGAGGAGTTGGGGTTCCTCGGAGCCGGGTTGCTCATCGTGCTCGTGGCGGCCCTGGTGGCGCGCATCGTCCTCATCGGCAACGGCGCGGACGACCCCTTCGGCCGGCTCGTCGCGGTCGGGGTGGCGACGTGGTTCGCCGTCCAGGCGCTGGAGAACATCGGGATGAACCTGGGGATGATGCCCGTCACCGGGCTGCCGTTGCCCTTCGTGTCCTACGGCGGCTCGTCGATGTTCGCGTGTTGGCTCGCGGTCGGGCTCGTCAACGCGATCCACGTCGGGGACCACCGGGACTCCACCCGCCGCTGAGTCGGCATCGGTGACCAGGCGACGCCGAGCGGGTCACCGACGGATCACGGTGTGCCGATGAGCCCCCGCGCCGCGTCCCGGTGTGGGATTCTCAGCCGGACGAGGCACGCACCGACGCGTGCCTTGCACCCCACGACGTGGTCGGGTGCGGATCACGAAGGAGCAGTTCGCCCATGGCACAGCCGCAGTTGCAGCGTCCCACCGACGAGCCCATCGACTGGGACATCCTCAACAACCCTGCCCAGAGCGTGGGCCATCTCCTGCGTGACCGGGTCACGGGCACCCCTGATCTGGTGGCGTTCCGCTTCCCCGAGGGGGACGACTGGGCGGTCCGCACCTGGGGAGAGGCAGGGCGCGAGGTGTGGCAGTTCGCCGCCGGCCTCATCGATCTCGGCATCGGGGCCCAGGACCGCGTCGCCATCGCGGCGGCCACGAGCTACCAGTGGATCGTGGCAGACCTCGGCATCATGGCGGCGGGCGCCGCGACGACGACGATCTACCCCACGACCATCCCCGACGACGTCGGCTACATCATCGCCAACTCCGGGTCCCGCGTCGTCATCGCCCAGGACGCCGAGCAGGTCGACAAGGTCCGTCAGGTCCGCGACTCCATCCCCGACGTGATGAAGGTGGTCGTCCTCGAGGGTGACGGCGGCGGGGACGACGACGGCTGGGTCATCACCCTCGAGGAGCTGGAGCGCCGCGGCGCCACGCTGCTCGAGGCGAAGCCGGACGTCGTCGACGCGCGCATCGACGCTCTCGGGCCTGACGACCTCGCCACGATCATCTACACCTCGGGGACCACGGGCCGGCCGAAGGGGGTCCGCCTGCTGCACCGCACGTGGACCTTCCAGTGCGCGAGCCAGGCGTCGCTGTCGACCCTGTCGGAGGCGGACCTGCAGTACCTGTGGCTGCCGCTGTCCCACGTCTTCGGCAAGCTGCTCGTCATCCTCCCGCTCCAGATCGGCTTCGAGACCGCGGTCGACGGGCGGATCGACAAGATCGTCGAGAACCTCGCCGTCGTGCGGCCGACCTTCATGGCCGCGGCGCCGCGCATCTTCGAGAAGGCCTACGGCCGCGTCACCCTCGGCATCCAGCAGGAAGGTGGCGTGAAGGAGAAGCTCTTCAACTGGGCGACCGGTGTCGGTGCCCGCGCGGCGACCCTCCGGGCCGAGGGCAAGGACCCGAGCGGCGTCCTGGCCCTCCAGCACTCCCTGGCCGACAAGCTCGTCCTGTCCAAGGTGCGCGACCGCTTCGGCGGCCGCATCCGCTTCTTCATCTCGGGCTCGGCGGCGCTCAACCCCGAGGTCGCCCGCTGGTTCGAGGGCGCCGGGCTGACGATCCTCGAGGGCTACGGCCTCACCGAGACGTCGGCCGCCGCGACGCTCGTGCGGCCCAGCGCGCTGCGGATCGGCGCCGTGGGCTGGCCCGTGCCCGGCACGGAGGCCACGATCGCCGAGGACGGCGAGGTCCTCGTGCGCGGCGCGCACGTCATGCAGGGCTACCACGACAACCCCGAGGCAACCGCCGAGGTGCTCACCGAGGACGGCTGGTTCCACACCGGCGACATCGGTGAGATCGACGCCCGCGGGTTCGTCAAGATCACCGACCGCAAGAAGGACCTCTTCAAGACGAGCAACGGCAAGTATGTGGCGCCGTCGATCATCGAGTCCCGGTTCAAGGGCCTGTGCCCCTACGTCAGCCAGTTCGTCGTGCACGGCGAAGGCCGCAACTTCGTCACGGCGCTCGTGACGCTCGACGAGGAGGCCATCGCACCGTGGGCGGAGGCCAACGGCCTCGGCGGCCGTCCCTACGCGGAGGTCGTCGGCTCGGCGCAGGCGCGCGACATGGTCCAGTCCTACGTCGACCAGCTCAACGAGGGCCTCAACCGCTGGGAGCAGATCAAGAAGTTCACGATCCTCGGTCGGGACCTGACCGTCGAGGAGGGCGAGCTCACCCCGAGCCTCAAGCTGCGGCGCAAGGTCGTCTCCGAGCGCTTCCGCGACGACCTCGACGGCCTCTACGGCTGAGCCACGGAGGGGGTGACCGCGCGGGATTCGGGCCACCCCCTCCGCGCGGTTACCCTTGAACCCATGTCCGGTGACTCCCTCTTCCCTGCCCTCGAGCCCCTTCTCGAGCAGGTGAGCAAGCCCATCCAGTACGTCGGCGGGGAGCTCAACTCCACGGTCAAGGACTGGAACGTCGGCGGAACCGGCCCCGGCGGCGAGGACCTGACCGTCCGCTGGACCCTGATGTACCCCGACGCGTACGAGGTCGGCGTGCCCAACCAGGGCGTCATGATCCTCTACGAAGTGCTCAACGAGCGTCCCGACGCCCTGGCCGAGCGCACCTACGCGGTGTGGCCGGACATGGAGGCGCTGCTGCGTGAGCACGGGCTGCCGCAGTTCACCGTCGACGGTCACCGCGCCGTGCGCGACTTCGACGTCTTCGGCCTGTCGTTCTCCACCGAGCTCGGCTACACCAACATGCTCACGGCACTCGACCTCGCCGGCATCCCGCTGCACAGCAAGGACCGCACGGACGAGGACCCGATCGTCGTGGCCGGCGGCCACGCCGCCTTCAACCCGGAGCCGGTCGCGGACTTCCTCGACGCGGCGATCATCGGCGACGGCGAGCAGGCCGTCCTCGCGGTCACCGACATCATCGCCGAGTGGAAGGCGGCCGGTCGTCCCGGCGGCCGCCACGAGCTCCTCATGCGGCTGGCCCGCACGGGAGGCGTCTACGTGCCCGCCTTCTACGACGTCACCTACCTGCCCGACGGCCGCATCCAGCGCGTCGCGCCCAACGCGCCCGGCGTCCCGTGGCGCGTCAGCAAGCACACCGTCATGGACCTCGACGAGTGGCCCTACCCCAAGCAGCCGCTCGTCCCATTGGCCGAGTCCGTGCACGAGCGCATGTCGGTCGAGATCTTCCGCGGCTGCACTCGCGGCTGCCGCTTCTGCCAGGCGGGCATGATCACCCGCCCGGTGCGCGAGCGCTCCATCACCGGCATCGGCGAGATGGTCGAGCGGGGCCTGGCCGCGACGGGCTTCGAGGAGGTCGGCCTGCTCTCGCTGAGCTCGGCCGACCACTCCGAGATCGCCGCGGTGACGAAGGGGCTCGCGGACCGCTACGAGGGCACCAACACCGGTCTGTCCCTGCCGAGCACGCGCGTGGACGCCTTCAACATCGACCTCGCCAACGAGCTGACCCGCAACGGTCGCCGGTCCGGACTCACCTTTGCCCCCGAGGGCGGCTCCGAGCGGATCCGCAAGGTGATCAACAAGATGGTGACCGAGGACGACCTCATCGCCACGGTCGCCGCCGCCTACGGCGCCGGCTGGCGTCAGGTGAAGCTCTACTTCATGTGTGGGCTCCCGACGGAGACCGACGAGGACGTGCTCCAGATCGCCGAGCTCGCCAAGCGGGTCATCGCCACGGGCCGTGAGGTCAGCGGCCGCAAGGACATCCGCTGCACCGTCTCCATCGGCGGTTTCGTGCCCAAGCCGCACACCCCCTTCCAGTGGGCCTCCCAGCTCGGCGTCGAGGAGACCGACGCCCGCCTGGACAAGCTCAAGGACGCGATCCGCTCGGACAAGCGCTACGGCTCGTCGATCGGGTTCCGCTACCACGACGGCAAGCCCGGCATCGTCGAGGGACTGCTCAGCCGCGGCGACCGTCGCGTGGGCCGGGTCATCGAGGCCGTGTGGCGTGACGGTGGCCGCTTCGACGGCTGGAGCGAGCACTTCTCCTACGAGCGCTGGATGGCGGCGACGGAGCAGGGCCTGGCCGACGAGCCGGTCGACCTCGCCTGGTACACGACGCGCGAGCGCGGCGAGACCGAGGTCCTGCCGTGGGACCACATCGACTCGGGCCTCGACAAGGACTGGCTCTGGGAGGACTGGCAGGATGCCGTCGACGAGGTCGAGGTCGAGGACTGCCGCTGGACCCCCTGCTTCGACTGCGGCGTGTGCCCGCAGATGGGCACGGAGATCGAGATCGGCCCCACGGGCAAGTCGCTGCTGCCGCTGACCGTGCTCGGCGCCGGCCGCGCCGACATGGTCGTCGGCGAGCACTCGCACTGAGTCGCGGGTGAGTCGCCTGCGGCACGCGGCCGCGCAACTGCTGCGGTTCGCGTGGCTGGAGGCGTCGGCCTGCGCCTTCGCCGTCGTCATCTTCGCCGGGCTCGCGCTGTCGACGATCGTGCCGCTGCCCATCGCGCGCTACGACGCGCTCCTGCTCTACGGCATCGCGGCGACGGCCGCCTTCTGGGCGCTGCGGCTCGAGACGGGGCGGGAGGTGCTCGCCACCGGCGCCTTCCACGTGGTCGGGCTGGTCTTCGAGGTGCTCAAGGTGCACCTCGGCTCGTGGTCCTATCCCGAGGACGCCCTGACGAAGGTCGCCGGCGTGCCGCTCTACAGCGGGTTCATGTACGCGGCGGTCGGGTCCTACATCGCCCGAGCGTGGCGTCTGTTCGACCTCCGGCTGACGAAGTATCGCCACGGCCTGACGGCGGTCGTGGCCGCCGCCATCTACGCCAACTTCATCACCCATCACGTCCTGCCCGACGTGCGCGTCCTGCTGGCCGTGGTCCTCATCGGCGTCACCTGGGGCACATGGGTGCACTTCACCGTGGGGGAGGAGCGCTACCGGATGCCGCTCGCGCTCTCCTTCGTCCTCATCGGCTTCTTCCTCTGGCTCGCGGAGAACGTCTCGACGATCTTCCGGGCCTGGCAGTACCCGGACCAGGCCGACGGCTGGTCGATGGTGCACGTCGGGAAGTTCGGGTCGTGGGCGCTGCTGGTCGTCGTCTCCTTCGTCCTCGTCGCGACCTGGAAGACGTCGCACCTGCGCGAGGAGCACCCTCCGCAGGCCTCGCGGACCGCGCCGTAGGCTGGGCGCATGGCTCGTCAGCGCACCCCCGAGGGACCCCCACCGCCGCCCGCCGTCCAGAAGTTGCGCGTGCGGTACGCGAAGCGGGGCCGGCTGCGCTTCTCCTCGACGCGAGACTTCGCCCGCGCTCTCGAGCGTGCGCTGCGCCGCTCGGGCGTGCCGATGGCCTTCTCCGCGGGCTTCCACCCGCACCCGAAGATCTCCTACGCGAACGGCGCCGCGACCGGTGCCGCGAGCGAGGCGGAGTACTTCGAGATCCACGTGACCGAGCGCGTCGACCCCGAGGCGGTGCGCAAGGCCCTCGATGAGGCACTGCCCGACGGCATCGACGTCCTCGAGGTCGTCGAGGCCGGGGGAACGGGCGCCCTCGCCGACCGGCTCGAGGCGAGCGAGTGGCAGCTCGAGTTCCCCGACGTCGACGCGGCCGAGTTGGAGGCAGCCGTGGCCACCTTCCTCGCGGCGGACCAGGTCGAGGTGACTCGCACCTTCAAGCGCGGTCCGCGCACCTTCGACGCGCGTGAGGCCGTCGAACGCGCGTGGCTCACCGAGTCCTCGGACCCGTCGTGTGCGATACTACGAATGGTCGTACGGCACACCACGCCTGCCGTCCGCCCCGACGACGTTCTGACCGCACTGCGACTCGTGGCCCAGTTCTCCCCGGCGCGGTCACCTCGTGTGACCCGCGTCATCCAGGGAACATGGGACCCCGCAGCCGCGCGGGTGGCTGATCCCTTGGCCGCCGACAAGCACGCCGCCGGCACCTGAGCGGTGACGCGCCTGCGCGAGCCACGACGGTGCAACCCCCGACTTCCGTGGCACACCGGCCACGATTGACACCGCGGACTGCGGTTGGACGGACCAACAAGGTCTAGGACGTGGCGTTCGACCCGGCCCGGGAAGGACGCCCAGATGGCTTCCCAGAATGACGACACCACCGCCGAGATCGGCGATTCGATCGAGCAGGCCCCGATCGAGCAGGCGGAGGCCGCCCCCAAGAAGCGGGCGACGCGCAAGCGCGCGACGGCCAAGACGACGGCCCCCAAGAGCGCCGCCACGACCGACGCGCCCAAGCGCACGCGCAAGAGCGCCGCGACGAAGGCGGCCGAGGCTGCCGCCGCGCTGGAGGCCGCTGAGCAGGCCGCGACCGAGCAGCCGCAGGTCGAGCTGCCCCAGACCGAGCCCTTTGCCTTCGACGCGCCCGCCGACGCGCCCACCACGATCGCCGCGGAGGACGAGATCGTCCTCGACGCCATCGCCGAGGCCGCCGTGGCACGCCGGGCCGCCCGCGAGCAGGCCGCCAAGGAGCGCGCCGAGCGCGAGGCCGCCAACGCGAGCGCCGTCCAGGCCGAGGACGCCGAGGACGCTGACGACACCGAGGACGAGCAGGAGGCGGCTCCGCAGCCGACCTTCGGCCTCCTCTTCCAGCAGCCCGCCGCCGTGGCTCCGCGCTCGCGCCGGGCCACCCGTCCCGTGGCCGCCCCCGAGCCCGTCCTCGAGACCGAGCCCGCCGAGGACGCGCAGGACGGCGAGCAGGACGCGGACGCCGAGACCGAGGAGTCGGCGACCGACGGTCCTTCCCGCTCCCGTGGCCGCCGCAGCCGTTCGCGCGGTGGTCGCTCGCGCGGCGCCGCCCAGGACCAGCAGTCCGACGGCTCCGAGCCGGTCGAGGCCCCGCAGCAGTCCGCGGACGACCAGGACGACGACACCGACGAGGACGGCGCGTCCGACGACGAGGGTCAGTCCTCCGGGGGTCGCCGCCGCCGTCGCCGCGGGGGCAAGGGCCGCCGCGGGCGTTCCGACTCCGCCGACCGTGGCGACTCCGACCGTGGCGACACCGACCGTGGGGACGCCAGCCGGTCCGACGACAACGACGGCTCCGAGGACGACCAGTCCGACGAGCGCGATGACATCGACGGTTCGGACGAGAGTGGCGAGGGCGAGTCCTCGAGCACGCGTCGCCGGCGTCGCCGTCGCCGCAGCGACTCCGCACCGGTCGAGGGCGAGGACCCGCCCGGCACCGTGACCCGCGTCCGCGAGCCGCGCCGCCGCGCGGAGGCCACCGGAGTCAAGGGCTCCACGCGTCTCGAGGCCAAGAAGCAGCGCCGCCGCGAGGGCCGCGAGGCCGGCCGTCGCCGCACGATCATCACCGAGGCCGAGTTCCTCGCCCGCCGCGAGAGCGTCGCGCGGATCATGGTCGTCCGCGAGCAGGGCGACCGCACCCAGATCGGGGTCCTCGAGGACGGCGTCCTCGTCGAGCACTACGTCTCGCGCGAGACCACCTCGTCCATGGCGGGCAACATCTACCTCGGCCGCGTGCAGAACGTGCTGCCGTCGATGGAGGCCGCCTTCCTCGACATCGGCAAGGGCCGCAACGCCGTGCTCTACGCCGGTGAGGTCAACTGGGACGCCGCCGGCCTGCGCTCGGGTGAGCCCAAGCGCATCGAGAGTGCCCTCAAGTCCGGGGAGTCCGTCCTCGTCCAGGTGACGAAGGACCCGATCGGCCACAAGGGCGCCCGCCTGACGTCGCAGATCTCCCTCCCGGGCCGCTACCTCGTCTACGTGCCCGAGAGCTCCATGACGGGCATCTCGCGCAAGCTGCCCGACACCGAGCGCGCGCGCCTCAAGGCGATCCTCAAGGAGGTCGTCCCCGCCGACGCCGGCGTCATCGTGCGCACCGCCGCCGAGGGCGCCTCCGAGGAGGAGCTGCGCGCCGACGTCGAGCGACTCACCCGCATGTGGGAGTCGATCAAGGAGAAGGCGGAGAAGAAGAAGGGGGCCAAGGCCGCCAACGGTGGCGCCCCGGCCCTGCTGCACGGTGAGCCCGATCTGACGGTGCGCGTCATCCGCGACATCTTCAACGAGGACTTCGCCGAGCTCGTCGTCTCCGGTGACAAGGCGTGGCAGGAGGTCAGCGACTACGTCGGTGACGTCGCGCCCGACCTCGCCCCGCGCCTGACCAAGTGGACGAGCGAGGAGGACGTCTTCGCCCACCACCGCATCGACGAGCAGATCGCGAAGGCGATGGACCGCAAGGTCTGGCTGCCCTCGGGTGGCTCGCTGGTCATCGACCGCACCGAGGCCATGACGGTCGTCGATGTCAACACCGGCAAGTTCGTCGGCGCCGGAGGCAACCTCGAGCAGACGGTCACCGAGAACAACATCGAGGCGGCCGAGGAGATCGTGCGTCAGCTCCGGCTGCGCGACATCGGCGGCATCATCGTCATCGACTTCATCGACATGGTCCTCGAGAGCAACCGCGAGCTCGTCGTGCGTCGCCTCCTCGAGTGCCTCGGGCGCGACCGCACCAAGCACCAGGTCGCCGAGGTCACCTCGCTCGGTCTCGTGCAGATGACGCGCAAGCGCGTCGGTGCCGGCCTCATCGAGGTCTTCTCCGAGGAGTGCGAACACTGCAACGGCCGCGGCCTCATCGTCCACGCGGAGCCCGTCGACCGGCACAGCCAGTCCGATGGCTCCGGCGACGGCAGCGCTCGCGGGCGCGGTCGTGGTGGCCGCGGCGGCAACGAGCGCGGCGGCAACGCGGGCACCGACCGCGGTGGTCGTTCCACGCCGGCCGAGAAGGCTCCGGAGCCGGAGCGCCACGGACCGACCCCGGCGCAGATCGCCGCGGCCGCTCACGCCGCAGCGCTCAAGGGCACCCAGGACCTGCCGGCCGACACCGTTCGCGACGCGGACGGTGACGATGGCGACCACATCGTCCAGCACGGCGTCACCGACGCGGGGGAGCAGGACCGCCCGCAGACCCCGACGTCCGTCACCCAGGAGACGGCCGAGGACGTGACGTCCACGCCCGAGGCTTCCGAGCCTGAGGCGTCCGAGACTGAGACGTCCGAAACCATGGCCGCCGAGGCTGTTGTCGTCGAGGCCGCCCCGGTCGTCGAGGCTGCTCCGGCTGTCGCCGAGCCCGCTCCGGCTCCCGCTGTCGCCGAGCCCGCTCCGGCCGCTCAGCCCCGCCGCCGCAAGCGCGGGCGCGTCGTCGCCCCGGCTGGCCCCCCGAAGGCCGGCGACACCCCGGGGGAGACTGCACCGCAGGCCGCTCCGTCCATCCCCGTGGCCGCCCCGGCGACGGGATTCGAGGGCTTCGACGCCTGAGTTTGGTCAATCACCTGTCCCACCGGTAATCTTGACAGTCGGTGCGTCCACCGAGCGGATGTCCCGTGCAGTCCCATCACGTCCTCGTGGTGGTCGGCGGCGGGGTCGCTATCGGCCGGTTCAGACAGAGAGAACGCACAACCGAAAGCAAGAAAGTGAGTTCAACGTGTACGCGATTGTTCGCGCAGGCGGTCGTCAGGAGAAGGTTTCCGTGGGCGACGTCCTCCTCATCGACAAGGTCAAGGGTCAGGCTGGCGACAGCATCGAGCTCACCCCACTGCTCGTGATCGACGGTTCGACCGTCACCAGCGACGCTGACAAGCTCGCCAAGGTGTCCGTCAAGGCCGAGGTCGTCGGTCCCGCCAAGGGCCCGAAGATCACGATCATGAAGTACAAGAACAAGACCGGGTACAAGAAGCGCCAGGGTCACCGTCAGCACCTGACCCAGGTCAAGGTCACCGAGATCAACGCCTGACCTCAGGCACGACGAGCAGAAGGCAGGAACTGACATGGCACACAAGAAGGGCGCGTCCTCGACCCGCAACGGTCGCGACTCCAAGCCCCAGTACCTCGGCGTGAAGCGCTTCGGTGGTCAGGTCGTCGGCACCGGCGAGATCATCGTCCGCCAGCGCGGCACCCACTTCCACCCGGGCGACAACGTCGGCCGCGGTGGCGATGACACCCTCTTCGCCCTCGCCCCCGGCGCGGTCGAGTTCGGCAGCAAGCGTGGCCGCAAGGTCGTCAACGTCGTCCCGGCGGAGTCCGCCAGCTGACGACGTCGCCTCGCGCACACCGCGTGATGCACCGTCGAGGGGCGGGCCGATGGATTCGGCCCGCCCCTCGACGCATCCCCACAGCACCAAGGAGAATCCAGCCATGACGACCTTCGTCGATCGCGTCGTCCTGCACGTCACCGCCGGCAACGGCGGCCATGGCGTCGCCTCGGTGCACCGTGAGAAGTTCAAGCCCCTCGGCGGCCCCGACGGCGGCAACGGGGGTAATGGCGGCAACGTCATCATCCAGGTCGACCCCCAGTCGACGACCCTCCTCGACTACCACCGCAGCCCGCACCGTCGGGCCGGCAACGGCGCCCCCGGCGCCGGCGACGAGCGCAACGGCGCCCAGGGTCAGGACCTCGTCCTGCCCGTGCCCGCCGGCACCGTCGTCAAGGACGCCCGTGGCGACGTCGTGGCCGACCTCGTCGGGGATGGCGCGACCTTCGTCGTCGCCCGCGGCGGCCGCGGCGGCCTGGGCAACAAGGCCCTCGCCTCGGCGCGTCGCAAGGCGCCCGGCTTCGCCCTGCTCGGTGAGCCCGGTGAGGAGGTCGACGTCCAGCTCGAGCTCAAGTCGCTCGCGGACGTCGCGCTCATCGGCTTCCCCTCCGCCGGCAAGTCCTCCCTCGTGTCGGTCCTGTCGGCCGCCCGCCCCAAGATTGCCGACTACCCCTTCACCACCCTCGTGCCCAACCTCGGTGTCGTCACCGCAGGCGCCGAGCGGTTCACCGTCGCCGACGTGCCCGGCCTCATCCCCGGCGCGAGCCAGGGCAAGGGCCTCGGCCTGGAGTTCCTCCGCCACGTCGAGCGCTGCTCGGTGCTCGTGCACGTCATCGACTGCGCGACCCTCGAGCCGGGCCGCGACCCCATGACCGACCTCGAGGTCATCGAGCAGGAGTTGGCGGCCTACGTCGCCGACGACACCCTCGGCGGGCGGCCCCTGTCCGAGCGCACCCGCATGGTCGTCCTCAACAAGGCCGACGTCCCCGAGGCGCGCGAGCTCGCCGAGATGGTCAAGCCCGACCTCGAGGCCCGCGGCATCGAGGTCTTCATCGTCTCGGCCGTGGCCCACCAGGGCCTCAAGGAACTCACCTTCGCCATGGCCAAGCAGGTCGCGCAGGCGCGCAGCGAGCTGGCCGAGACCATCGTCGAGCAGCGCGTCATCATCCGGCCCAAGGCCGTCGACGACCAGGGCTTCCGCGTCCGCCGCGAGAACACCTCCGACGGCGAGGTCTTCCGGGTCATCGGCGACCGTCCCACACGCTGGGTCAAGCAGACCGACTTCGCCAACGACGAGGCCGTCGGCTACCTCGCGGACCGTCTGGCCCGCGCCGGTGTCGAGGACGAGCTCCTCAAGGCGGGTGCCGTCGCCGGCTCCGTCGTGCTCATCGGCCCCGAGGACAACGCCGTCGTCTTCGACTGGCAGCCGACCCTCGTGGGTGGCGCGGAGCTGCTCGGCTCGCGCGGCACCGACCTTCGTCTCGAGGAGGAGGCCAACCGGCGCACCGCCAGCGAGCGCCGGGCCGACTTCCACGCCCGCAAGGACGCCCAGACCGCGGCCCGCGAGGAGCTCGCGGAAGAGCGTCGGGCCGGTCACTGGGTCGACGACGAGTGACCGCAGGGATGGCTGGTGGGGAGGAGCGCGCCGAGCAGTCGGTGGAGCCCGTCGCAACCGGTGCCGCCTCGCGTGACGGGGTGCGCGCCGCCATCGCCGCCGCCCAGCGCGTCGTCGTCAAGATCGGCTCCAGCTCCCTGACCGGGTCGGCCGGGGGAGCGCTCGCCCTCGAGCGACTCGACGCGCTCGTCGAGGTGCTCGCTGCCGCGCGCGAAGGGGGCACCCAGGTCGTCCTCGTGTCCTCCGGGGCCATCGCGGCCGGGATCGGCCCGATGGGTCTCGAGACCCGGCCCAAGGACCTCGCCACCCAGCAGGCCGCAGCGAGCGTCGGGCAGGGCCTGCTCGTCGCCGCCTACCAGGCCGCCTTCCGGCGTCACGGCCTGACCGTCGGCCAGGTCCTCATGACCGTCGACGACGTCACCCGCCGGACGCACTACACGAACGCCCGCCGCACCCTCTCGCGTCTGCTCGACCTCGGCATCGTGCCGATCGTCAACGAGAACGACACCGTGGCCACGCACGAGATCCGGTTCGGCGACAACGACCGGCTCGCGGCGCTCATCGCCCACCTCGTCCACGCCGACGCCCTCATCCTGCTCACCGACGTGGACGCGCTGTACACCGACCACCCGGGCAGGCCCGGGGCGGAGCGGATCGACCTCATCCAGGACCAGGCCGAGTTGGAGCGGGTGCGCATCGGCGGCACCGGTTCCCGAGTCGGCAGCGGCGGGATGGTCACCAAGGTCGAGGCCGCCCGGATCGCCAACGCCGCCGGCATCCCCGCCGTCCTCACCTCCGCCGATCGCGCGGCCGAGGCGCTGGCCGGGGAGACGGTCGGCACCGTCTTCCTCCCGCGCCGTCGCCCCCGCCCGTCCCGCACCCTGTGGCTCGCCCACGCGACAACCCCCAAGGGGCAGGTCGTCGTCGACGGGGGAGCGGTGCGTGCCCTCGTCGAGCGAGGCACCTCCCTGCTCGCCGCCGGCGTCACCGGTGTGACGGGCACCTTCCACGAGGGCGACCCCGTCGACGTGGTGGGCCCGGACGGGGCGGTCGTCGCCCGCGGTCTCGTCAACTACTCGGCGCGGGCCATCCCGCGCCTGGCCGGCCGGTCGACGGCGGAGCTCTCGGAGGAACTCGGCTCGGGCTTCGAGCGCGAGGTCATCCACCGCGACGACCTCGTCATCCTCTGAGGCTTCGCCTCCGCCCTGCCTGAGCCCTCGTGCGTGGGGCCCCCGTCGCCGGTCCGCTCGGGCCCGTCAGCGGACCTGCTCGACCTCGAACTGCAGGCGCGGGTTGGCGATGGCGTCCTGGGACTGGATGAGCTGGAGCTCGCGGCGACCCGACTCGTGCGTCGTCGTCAGCAGGTCGAAGACCGACGAGACCGTGCGCGCGAGTGCGACGTCCAGCCGACTGGTCTCCAGCAGATGCGCGGTGAAGAGGGCCGCCGTCACGTCGCCGGAACCGTTCGCCTTCATCGGCAGGCGGGGCGTGCGCACGATCCATGCCTCATCGCCGTCGGCGGCGAGCATCTCGATGGTCCCCTCGGGTGCGTCGGGGCGCAGGACACTCGTGACGAGGACCGTGCGCGGACCGAGGTCGCGGGCCCGGTCCACGGACTCCAGGGTCTCCTCGAGCGTGTGCGGCTCGGTGCCGGTGAGGAAGCCGAGCTCGAACTGGTTGGGCGTGATGACG
Source organism: Janibacter zhaoxuefangae (assembly GCF_050271985.1). Taxonomy (GTDB): domain Bacteria; phylum Actinomycetota; class Actinomycetes; order Actinomycetales; family Dermatophilaceae. The sequence goes on from NZ_CP189849.1 coordinate 900,622, forward strand.
TCGGCGCGGGGGACGACCTTCTCGCGCAGGAGGACCGGGATGGCGGGGTGCACGAAGCAGCCGCTCGTCGCGTTGCCCATGACGGGGTCGCAGGCGTAGATCGCGTCGGGGTTGGCGGCCTTGACGCGGGCCACGGCGTCGAGGATGACGTCGCCGATCTCCTCGCCGCCCTGATAGCCCGAGAGCACGGCATCGACCTCGGGGAAGGCCTCGCGCTCCTCGACGCCGGTGATGACGTCGCGGACGTCGTCGGCGGCCAGCAGGGGGCCACGCCACGCGCCGTAGCCGGTGTGGTTGGAGAAGTTGACCGTGTGCACCGGCCACACCTCGACACCGAGACGCTGCAGCGGGAAGACGGCCGCGCTGTTGCCGACGTGCCCGTACGCGACCGAGGACTGAATGGAGAGGATCGTCGTCACGCCGGCCATCCTCCCACCGACCCCGACGCGTCCACGGTCCGGGCGGGGGACTGTCGCATCGGGTCGCCGACCTACGCTGATCCCATGGCCGTCAGCACAGCCCCGATCACCCCCGCTTCCATCGAGCTCGTCGCGGAGCTCGCCGGGCGCGCACGCGTCGCGGCCCGCCGCCTCGCGCTGCTCTCGCGGGCCGACAAGGACACCGCGCTGCGTGCTCTGGCCGACGCCGTGGACGCGGCCACCGACGAGGTCGTCGCCGCCAACCGCGAGGACATCGACCGGGGCCGGGCCGAGGGGATGACCGAGAACCTCGTCGACCGCCTCACCCTGACTCCGCAGCGCGTCGCGGCGGTGGCGCAGGCACTGCGGGACATCGCCGCCCTGCCCGACCCCGTGGGGGAGGTCGTGCGCGGTTCGACCCTCGCCAACGGCCTGCAGATCCGCCAGGTGCGGGTGCCCATGGGCGTCGTCGGCATGATCTATGAGGCGCGCCCCAACGTCACGGTCGACGCGGCCGGTCTCGGCCTCAAGAGCGGCAACGCCGTCATCCTGCGCGGCGGCTCCGCGGCCGCCTCGACCAACCGGACCCTCGTCGGCGTCCTTCGCGCGGCCCTCGAGCAGCAGGGGCTGCCCGCGGACGCCGTGGGCCTGCTGGATGGGGACCGCGACGCGGTCCGCGCGCTGATGACGGCCCGCGGGAAGGTCGACCTGCTCATCCCGCGCGGGGGAGCGGGCCTCATCGAGACCGTCGTGACCCAGTCGACCGTGCCCGTCATCGAGACGGGCGTCGGCAACTGCCACGTCTACGTCGATGCCGCGGCCGACCTCGACAAGGCGCTCGCGATCACCCTCAACTCCAAGACGCACCGCCCCAGCGTCTGCAACTCCGCGGAGAGCTTGCTCGTGCACGCGGACGTGGCGACCACCTTCCTGCCGCGCGCGCTGCGCGCCCTGGCCGACGCCGGGGTCGTGCTGCACGTCGACGACGAGGTCGCGGACATCGCGCGCGACGCCGGGGTCGAGACGGTGCCCGCGACGGCGGAGGACTGGGACACCGAGTTCCTCACGCTCGACATGAGCGTGGCCGTCGTCGACGACCTCGACGCGGCCATCGAGCACGTGCGCGTCCACGGCACCGGGCACACCGAGGCCGTCGTCACCGAGGATCGCGCGGCCGCGCGTCGCTGGGTGAACGAGATCGATGCCGCCGCCGTGCTCGTCAACGCCTCCACCCGGTTCACCGACGGCGGCGAGTTCGGCTTCGGTGCGGAGATCGGCATCTCGACGCAGAAACTGCACGCCCGCGGCCCCATGGCCCTGCCCGAGCTGACGACGACGAAGTGGGTCGTCGAGGGCGACGGCCAGATCCGCTCCTGACCCGAGTTTGGGACATCAGGTGTCCCTTTCTGGGCGTGAAGGGGGCCTCGCACCCGAGTTTGGGACATCAGGTGTCCCTTTCTGGGCGTGAAGGGGCCTCGCACCCGAGTTTGGGACATCAGGTGTCCCTTTTTGGGTGTGAAGGGGGCGTCGCACCCGAGTTTGGGACATCAGGTGTCCTTTTCTGGGCGTGAAGGGGGCCTCACACCCGAGTTTGGGACATCAGGTGTCCCTTTCTGGGCGTGAAGGGGGCCTCACACCCGAGTTTGGGACATCAGGTGTCCTTTTCTGGGCGTGAAGGGGGCCTCACACCCGAGTTTGGGACATCAGGTGTCCCTTTCTGGGTGTGAAGGGGGCATCGCACCCGGGTTTGGGACATCAGGTGTCCCTTCCTCGAGGGGGGCCGGCCGGAAAGGCAGTGGAGCCCCCTCGGCGGCTGGTGCCACCGAGGGGGCTCTCGACTGTGCGCAGTTGGCGGTCGCTTATCGACCCCACGACGAGGTGGTGCCGGTGGCCGTCTCCCGACGGTCGGCAGGCAACTGCAGTGGACCAAGCAGCCTCGGAGTTCCCCGCGTCTCGCCTACGGCAACCCGTCGAAGTGACGGGCCGTTGTCGACTGCTGATGGGCAGCCGCGAACTCCGTTATCCCCTTGATCCCCTCCAGGACGACCTGGTCCGGCAGGGCCGGAGAGCAGGTCCCCCGTGGAGGCGTGTCCACCTGTGTAGCGGGCGATTCGGGCGTGTCGCAAGTCGGCTGGCGGGGCAGATTTTCGGGCCATCGCGATGCACAGGCTTGTCCACAGCAACGTCCGCTCTCGTCCGGACTTGTGCACACCCCTGTGCACGGACCCGGTGGACAACCGTCGCCCAACGGTCACCCCAACGCGCGGTAGGCTTCGGGGCATGTCGACGACGTTCATTCGCCTTGCCGAAGAGGTCCCGGTCCTCGAGGAGAACCACCTCCCGTTCCCGCCGGTTGTCTTCGCGGTCATTGCCCTGCTCGCCTTCGCTTTCGCGCTGGCCGTGCTGTGGAGCTTCCGCAACACCGCGCAGAAGGTGCCGGCCCCGGGCAGCCGCGCCCGCGCCGCCCAGGGCGACGGTCACGGATCGGGTCACCACTGACCCGACTGGGGGTCATGGGTGGCACCTTCGACCCCATCCACCACGGTCACCTCGTGGCCGCCAGTGAGGTCCAGGCGCGCTTCGATCTCGACGAGGTCGTCTTCGTGCCCACGGGTGAGCCGTGGCAGAAGGCGGACAAGCAGGTCAGTCCGGCCGAGCACCGCTACCTGATGACCGTCATCGCGACCGCGTCCAACCCGCGGTTCACGGTCAGTCGCGTCGACATCGAGCGCGACGGGCCGACGTACACGATCGACACGCTGCGCGATCTGCACGCCGAGCGCCCGGACGCGGAGCTCTTCTTCATCACCGGCGCCGACGCGCTCGCGCAGATCCTCTCGTGGAAGGACGCGGACGAGCTCTTCGACCTGGCCCACTTCATCGGGGTCACGCGGCCCGGGCACGTGCTCAGCGACAAGGGGCTGCCCGAGGACCGGGTGACCCTCCAGGAGGTGCCCGCCATGGCGATCAGCTCCACCGACTGCCGGGCGCGCGTGTCCGACGGTGAGCCGGTCTGGTACCTCGTGCCCGACGGCGTCGTCCAATACATCAACAAGTACGGCCTCTACACGCCGAGCAATGGGCTCGGCGCGCAGGCCGAAGGGGAGTAACCCAATGGCTGCAACGCCGAACGCCGTCGAGCTCGCGAAGATCGCGGGCCTCGCCGCTGAGGACAAGATCGCGTCCTCGATCACCGCCCTGGACGTCTCCGGGCAGCTCGCCCTCACGGACGTCTTCGTCATCGTCTCCGCGCCGACGGAGCGCCAGGTCGGCGCCATCGTCGACGAGATCGAGGACAAGCTGCGCGAGCGGGGCAACAAGCCGCTGCGCCGCGAAGGGGAGCGTGAGGGCCGCTGGGTCCTCATCGACTTCGGCGACATCGTCGTGCACGTCCAACACGACGAGGAGAAGGAGTTCTACGAGCTCGAGCGGCTCTGGAAGGACTGCCCCGTCATCGACCTCGGGCTGGCCACCGGCCCCGCCGGGGCTCCCAGCGCTCAGGGCGCCACGGACAGCGTCGCCGACGAGTCGTGAGCGGCGGCGAGGCCTCGAGCGCCGAGCCCGTGGCTCCCGCGGGGCCGCGCCGGCTCATCGTGCTGCGGCACGGCCAGACCGACCACAACGCGAAGGGGATCTGGCAGGGCCAGCTCGACAGTGACCTGTCGGAGCGCGGCCACGCCCAGGCGCGCGCCGCGGCGAGGGCGCTCGCGGAGATCGGACCGACGCGCGTCGTCGCCTCGGACCTCAAGCGGGCCGCGCACACCGGCGCCGACCTCGCCCGCGAGTGCGGCATCCCCATCACGTACGACGCTCGACTGCGCGAGATGCACGTCGGGGAGTGGTCGGGGCTGACGAGCGACGAGGTCGCCGAGCGCTACCCCGAGGACGCCGAGCGTCTTCTGCGGGGCGAGGACTTCCGCCGCGGCGGACACGGCGAGAGCGTCGCCGACGTGGCCCTGCGGGTGCGCGAGCTGACCGGTGAGGTCATCGCTGGCATGGCGCCGGGGGAGTGCGTGGTGCTCGCGTGCCACGGCGTGACCGCCCGTGCTCTTGTCGCCGACCTCATCGGGCTCGACCAGCAGGTCGCGTGGACCATCCTCGGCGGCTTCGGCAACTGCCACTGGGCCGAGCTCGTCGAGGGTTCGCGCGGGTGGCGGATCCAGACCTGGAACGCGTCCGCACCCGACGCGCCCTAGCGCCGGAGCCTCCAGCGGTCGCCGATCGCCCCGCGCGGGAGCCGATTTGGTGAATCGGGGGTGGTCATGGGTAAACTTCCGCAGTCCCCTTCGGGGGGCGTCCCGCACTAGGGGCTGTAGCGCAGTTGGTAGCGCACCTCCATGGCATGGAGGGGGTCAGGGGTTCGAATCCCCTCAGCTCCACCAGTGCACGAAGGGCCAGACGAGATTCTCGTCTGGCCCTTCGTCCGTCCCGGGGCGTTCGGCCTGCCCGCGCTCAGGCCGCGCCACGCTCCAACCGGAGCAGCGACTCCTTCGCGTCGAGGCCGCCGACGTACCCACCGAGGCTGCCGTCGGCCCGCACGACTCGGTGGCAGGGCACGATGACGGGCAGGGGATTCGTCGCGCAGGCCGACCCCACGGCACGGACCGCGCGCGGGTTCCCGACGAGCGCGGCGACCTCCGCGTACGACTCGGTGCTCCCGTAGGCGATGGCGCGCAGGTGCTCCCGGACGGTCGCCCGGAAGCCGCTGGAGAGCGACTGGTCCAACGGCAGATCGAAGGCGGTCCGCCGGCCCGCGAAGTACTCGTCCAGTTCGGCGACGGCCACGTCGAGCCGCCCCGGGGAGACCACGATGCGCGGGCTGAGCCGCTCCGCGAGCGCCGTCAGCACGGCGTCGAAGCCCTCCCGCTCGAAGGCGACCCGGACCAGGCCCCGGGGCGTCGCCGCAAGGAGCAGCGCGCCCACGGGGGTGTCGACCGTCCGATAGGCGACGTCGACGAGGCCGTCGGCGTCCGCCTTCGCCGCGAGCCGCTCGTGCAGAGCGGCGAGCTCGATCGCGTTGGGGGACAGGGCCGTTCGCAGGCCGCCGTCCTCGTCAGCGTTGAGCATGCCGTCGGGGTGGGTCGGTCCGGTCATCGTGCTCGTCCTCTCTCGGGGGCGCCGTGCGTGCGGCGCAGGCTGGCGATGCCGTCGGCGGCGGCGCGACGCACGGCGTCGGGGGTGCCGCCGATGAGCGTCGCGGTCTCGGTGTGGGGGAGGCCGCCGAGGTAGTGGTACGCCACGGCAAGCCGTTGGCGCTCGGGCAGCGCGGCGACGGCGGACCACAGGTCGTGCTCGCCGGCACCGGGCAGCCCCGTCGTCGACGCCTCCTCGGGGATGACATCCGTCGGCTGCGCGCGACGTTGGCTCGAGCGCGTCACGTCGATGGCCTTGCGGTGCGCGACGGTGACGAGCCACGCCTCGACGTTGGTGTCGGCGTCGAGGCCCGGCCACGCCCTCAGGGCAGCGAGGAACGTCTCGGACCACGCGTCGTCGGCGTCGGGACCGACGCCGAGGACGGCGCGGCAGACCCGCAGCACGGTGGCCCCGTGCTGCTCGACGGCCCGTTCGAAGGGTTGTCTCATCTCCACACCTCGTAGACGCTCCCCACGGCCGGAACGTGAGGTCACCCGCCCATCCTTCCTCGACACCCTCGCTCCGGGCTGGCGACCGTTGAGTTCCCAGCGCCGCAGGACCATGGTGGGTCCATGAGCCAACACCACGCGTGTGTCATCGTGGGCGCCGGCCTCGCCGCTGCCCACGCCGTCGAGACCCTCCGCGCCGACGGCTGGAGCGATCCCATCGTCCTCATCGGTGAGGAGGACGAGCGACCCTACGAACGGCCCGGACTCTCCAAGGGCGTCCTCCTGGGCCAGGACGAGGCGGAGACCCTCTTCGTCCATGAGGAGCACTGGTACGCCGAGCACGACGTGACGACACGATTCGGCGAGCGCGTCGAGGGGATTGATCGTGAGGCGCGCGAGGTCGTGCTCGCCTCGGGCGAGCGGATCGCCTACGCGGCGCTCGTGCTCGCCACGGGCGCGCGCCCCCGCCTCCTGGACATCCCGGGCGCCGACCTGGCCGGGGTGCTCACCCTGCGCCGGATGGGTGACAGCGCGGCCATCGCCGCAGAGCTGGTGCCGGGACGCCGCGTCGTCCTCGTCGGCGCGGGTTGGATCGGCCTCGAGGTGGCGGCCGCCGCCCGGCTCGCCGGCGCCGACGTCACGGTCCTCGAGTACGCCGCCCAGCCGCTCCTGCGCGTCCTCGGGGATCGCCTCGCCCGGCACGTCGCGGCGATGCACCGTGCGCACGGGGTCGACCTGCGCACGGGGGTCGGTGTCACTGCCGTGGAAGGGGCGGAGGGGCACGTGACGGGTGTGCGCGTCGGCGATGGCGTGGGTGGCGACGACGAGGTCGTCCCCGCCGATGTCGTCATCGTCGGCGTCGGTGCCGCCCCCGCGACCGAACTCGCCGAGGGCGCGGGACTGCCGGTCGACAACGGCATCGTCGTCGACACCCACCTGCGCACGAGCGACCCGGCCATCTGGGCCGCCGGCGACGTCGCCAACGCCCTCAACGCCACCCTCGGCCCACTGCGCGTCGAGCACTGGGACAACGCGATCCGGCAGGGCAAGCTCGTCGCCGCGTCGATCCTCGGCCGCGACGGCGGCTACGACTGGCAGCCCTATTTCTACACCGACCAGTACGAGCTGGGCATGGAGTACGTCGGGCGCGGCAGCGGCGACGACGAGGTCGTCATCCGCGGTGACCTGCGCGAAGGGGACGCCACGAGCGCCTTCATCGCCTTCTGGCAGCGGGAGGGCCGGGTCACCGCCGCGATGCAGGTCAACGTCTGGGACACCATCGACGACCTGCGTGCCCTGATCGGTCGGGTGATCCCGGCCGAGCGTCTGCGCGACGAGGCCATTGCCCTGTCCGACCTGTGACGATGCCACGCCCGAACGCCCCGCGTGCGCGGCGCTCAGCGGGCACCAAGCCGGCTCTCAGACTCCGCGGCTAGCGTGGCGAGGGTGACCACGGATCAGGAAATCGATCAAGCGAGTGCGGTGGCCCGCTTCGAGCTGGCCGAGCTCGAGGACCTCCGGCAGCGGTTCACGCAGACGATGCTCGCGTACAAGTTCGCCGTCGACGAGGTCCTGACGAAGGTCGAGATCCTCCGCCAGGAGTATCTGCACCTCCATCGGGACAACCCGATCGAGCACGTCAGCTCGAGACTGAAGTCGCCCGAGAGCATCGTGGCCAAGGCCCGCCGCAAGGGGCTGCCGCTCGATCTCGAGGTCATCCGCCGCACGGTCCTCGACATCGCCGGTGTCCGGATCACCTGCAGCTTCCCCAAGGACGTCTACACGATCCGCGACGTGCTGCTCGCCCAGTCCGACGTCACCCTCATCACGGAGCGGGACTACATCGCCTCGCCGAAACCGAACGGCTACCGCAGCCTGCACCTCATCGTCCAGGTCCCCGTCTTCCTCAGCCGGGGCCCGCAGGACGTGACGGTCGAGGTGCAGATCCGCACGATCGCCCAGGACTTCTGGGCGAGCACGGAACACAAGATCTATTACAAGTACGACCACGAGATCCCCGAGCACCTGCGGCTCGAGCTCGCCCGGGCCGCGGAGACCGCGCGCGAGCTGGACGCGCGCATGGAGGCTCTGCACCAGCAGGTGCGTGACCTCGACGGTCCTCTCCCGACGGCCGACGCCGCCCGGGGCGGGGGACTTGTCCCGACCCGGGCCGTCCTCGAGTCCTTCCTGGGCGGTCGCCCGCCCGTCGACGACGAAGGTGGACCCACACGCGACTAGCCTCGCGTCATGAACGGCATCCTGCTCGAGACCATCGGCTGGGTCGGCTCCGCGATCCTCGTCGTCTCCCTGCTCCAGACGGAGCTCTTCCGGCTGCGGGTGATCAACCTGGTGGGGTGTCTCATCCTCATCGGCTACAACGCCGTGCTCGGCGTCTGGCCCATGGTCGGCCTCAACATCGTGCTGGCCATCATCAACGTCTGGTACCTGTGGCGCTTCAGCCGCGAGCGGCACGACGCGGCCCTCTACGAGGTCATCGAGGTCGGCGGCGACGACGACTACCTGCGCCACGTCCTGCGCGTCCACGAGACCGACATCCGGCGCTACAACCCGCAGTTCGTGCACGACCCCTTCGCGCCCCAGGACGCCTACCTCGTCCTCCTCGGCAACGAGACCGTCGGCGTCGTGCTCGTGCGCGACGAAGGGGAGGGTACGGCTCAGGTGACCCTCGACTACGTCACGCCGCGCTATCGGGACCGCTCGCCGGGGGAGTTCGTCTTCGGCCCGCAGGGGCCGTTCACGGGTGAGGGGTACAGCCGCGTCCGCACGCCGGCCGGGATGGTCGGGCCGTACTACGAACGGCTGGGTTTCCGACTCGAGGGCGATCACTACGTGCGCGAGTTGCGCCCCTGACGGGGCGATCCCCGCTCGTCCGGATCGTGGTCGCGACGGCGACCTGATTGACGCGTCGTCGCGTCGATGTGCTTAGGTAAGCATTACCTAATAAAGGCTTACCTAACACAGGAGTCCGGATGTCCCGTTCGTCCCGTCCTCGTCCCCTTCGGCGACTGCAGCTCGCCGCAGCGCTCGCGGCTGCCCTCGGCCTCGCGGCCTGCTCGACCACCGGCGTCGCCGACGACGGTTCCTCGACCACCGCCACCGCCGCCAGCACCGACGCCTTCCCGGTGACCATCGAGCACGCCTTCGGCGAGACGACGATCGAGGAGCAGCCGACGCGGGTCGCCACGGTCGCCTGGGCCAACCAGGACGTCGCGGCCCAGCTCGGAGTGGTCCCGGTGGGCGTGCCGACGATCGAGTGGGGAGGCAACGACAACGGATCCACCGACTGGTTCGACGCCGCCATCGAGGGGGAGACAGCACCGACGCAGTACTCCGAGGCCGACGGCGTGAACGTCGAAGCCATCGCCAAGCTGCAGCCCGACGTGATCCTCGCCGTCTACTCCGGCCTCAGCCAGGAGGACTACGACAAGCTCTCCAAGATCGCGCCCGTCGTCGCCCAGCCCGGCGACCCCTACATCGTGCCGTGGCAGGACCTCACGACGACGATCGGGACGGCACTCGGCAAGTCCGAGCAGGCGCAGGACCTCGTGGAGGAGACCGAGGCCGCCTTCGCGGAGACCGCCGCGGCTCACCCCGAGCTCGAGGGCACGAGCGTGATCTACGGCTCGCCCGACGCGGTCAACAAGAACAACTTCTACCTCTATCTGCCCGGTGACGCCCGTGTCGACGTGCTCACCGCGCTGGGCATGACGATCCCGCCCGTCATCGAGGAGACGGCGAAGGGGACGAAGGAGTTCTTCGCGAACTACTCGACGGAGAAGGCCGACGCGCTCGAGTCCGACGTCCTCGTCACCTACTACGACGCGGCGACGAAGACGAGCAAGGAGGACATCGAGGCCGACCCGCTCCTCGGCAAGATTCCCGCCGTCGCGGCGGGGGCCATGGCCGGTACCGAGGACAAGCAGGTCGGTCTCGCGATGTCGGCCGTCTCGCCGCTGTCGCTCGACTACGCCTTCGAGCACTTCATCCCGGAGGTCGCCGCCGCGGCCAAGGCCGCCAAGGCCAACTGAGTGTCGGTGCTGGCCTCCCGACCGGCGATGGCGTTGGCCACGGGTGCCGCCGCCCTCGTGGCGGCCTGCGTCGTCTCCCTCGGCGTCGGTGCACGCCGGTTGAGCGTCTCGACGGTGTGGGCCGCGCTGGTCGACCCCGACCCGACCCTCTTCGACCACGCCGTCGTGCAGGAGCACATCCCCCGCACCCTGGTGGGTGTCCTCGTCGGGGCGGCGCTGGCCCTGGCCGGCGCCGCCCTGCAGGGGATGACGCACAACCCGCTCGCCGATCCCGGCATCCTCGGTCTCAACGCCGGCGCCACGGCCGCGGTCGTGGCTGCCATCCATCTGCTCGGGATCGGTGACATCGGCGGATACGTGTGGTTCGCCTTCGCCGGCGCCGCGCTCGCGGCCCTCGTCGTGCACCTCATCGCCTCCCTCGGCGGTGGGGGCGCCACCCCACTGACGTTGGCGTTGGCCGGGGCCGCCGTCACCGCCGGCCTGACCTCGGTGACGGGGCTCCTGCTGGTCCTCAGCAGCGAGTCCCTCGAGCTCTACCGCTTCTGGCAGCTCGGGTCGCTCGCCGGCCGCGACGGGGACCTGCTGCGGGCGACGGCACCCTTCGTCGTCGTCGGGCTGCTCATCGTCCTCGGCGGCGCCCGTGCCCTCGACGCTCTCGCTCTGGGCGACGACGTCGCCCGCGGTCTGGGTCAGCGGGTCGGCCCGACCCGCGTCGTCCTCGGCATGGGGGTCGTCCTGCTGTGCGGGGCCAGCGTCGCCCTGGCCGGTCCGATCGGCTTCGTCGGCCTCGTCGTGCCGCACGCCGCACGCCGTCTGGTGGGCCCCGACCACCGCGCCATGCTCGCGCTGTGTGCGCTCCTCGGCCCCGTGCTGCTGCTCGCGGCCGACGTCCTCGGGCGCGTCGTCATGCCGCCGGGCGAGGTCCAGGCGGGCGTCATGACGGCCCTCGTCGGGGCGCCCGTCTTCATCGCGGTCGTGCGTGGATCGCGGGTGGGCGCATGACCCGCCCGAAGGTCGCCCCGCTCGCCTGGCTAGCGGTGCTCGCCGTCGTCGTCACCTCGGTCTTCTTCGGGCGGTTCCAGGTGAGCCTCGTCGACCTCGTCGCGATGTTGCGCGGCGAGGTCATCCCGGGGGCGAGCGTCATCGTCATGGAGGGCAAGGTGCCGCGTGCGCTGCTCGGGGCGCTGGCGGGCGTCGGCTTCGGGGTTGCGGGCAGCCTCTTCCAGTCCCTGCTGCGGAATCCGCTCGCGAGCCCCGACATCATCGGCATCGCTTCGGGGGCCAGCGTCAGCGCCGTCATCGCGATCGTCGTCCTCGGGTGGCGCGGCGCGCCGGTGTCGCTCGTCGCCATGATCGGGGCCCTGGTCGTCGCCGGCCTCATGCTCGCCCTCGCCGCACGCGAGGGGCTGCACGGTAACCGCCTCGTGCTCGTCGGGATCGGCACGGCGGCGGCGCTCCAGTCCGTCATCACCTTCCTGTTCAGCCGCAGCGACCTGCGCACGGCGGCGGACGCGCTGGTGTGGACGACGGGCAGCCTCGCGCCGGCGAACTGGGAGCGGGTCGCCGTCCTCGGCGCGGCCCTCGCCGTGCTGCTACCGCTGACGGCCCTGCTGCGCCCGGCCCTGCGCGCCCTCGAACTGGGCGACGACGCGGCCGTCGGCCTGGGGCTCGCCGTGACGCGCTGGCGCGTCGGCGGGGTCGTCGTCGGGGTCCTCCTCGCCGCGGCGTGCACGGCCGCGACGGGGCCGATCTCCTTCATCGCCTTCCTCGCCGGGTCGGCCGCGCGCCGCCTCACCCGCAGCGGCACCGCCTTCGGCACGGCGGCCGCAGTGGGCGCACTGCTCGTCGTGGGTGCGGACTTCGTCGCCGCCAATGCCCTCGCCGACTCGCCCTTCCCGGTGGGCGCACTGACCGGCGCGCTCGGCGCCCCCTTCCTGCTGTGGCTGCTCGCCGCAGACGATCGCAAGGAGTCCGCATGACCCGCACACGCACGCTCGCGGCAGAGGCACTGAGCGTCTCCTTCGGCCAGCGGCCCGTCATCGACGGCCTGGACCTCGCCGTGCCGCCCGGAGAGGTGACGATCATCATCGGTGCCAACGCGAGCGGGAAATCGACGCTCCTGCGGACGATGGCACGCATCCTGCGCCCGGCCAGCGGGGCGGTGACGCTCGACGGGCGTGCCGTGCACGAGACGCCGAGCCGCGAGTTGGCGAAGGTGCTCGGCCTGCTGCCCCAGTCGCCGCTCGCTCCCGACGGCATCACCGTGCGTGACCTCGTCAGCCGGGGGCGCCACCCGCACCAGGGGTTGTTCCGCGCCGCAAGCGCGGACGACGCCGCGGCCGTCGCCCGCGCCCTCGCCGCGGCGGGGGTGACCGACCTGGCGGACCGGCCGGTCGACGCGCTGTCCGGGGGACAACGTCAGCGGGCCTGGATCGCCATGGCGCTGGCCCAGGAGCCTGAGGTTCTCCTCCTCGACGAGCCCACGACCTACCTCGACGTCGCGCACCAGATCGACGTCCTCGACTGCGTGGCCGACCTCAACGAACAGCGCGGCACGACCGTCGTCATCGTGCTGCACGAGCTCGCCCTCGCCGCCCGCTACGCCGATCACCTCGTGGCGCTCTCCCGTGGCCGGATCGTCGCCGCCGGTCCACCCCGGGACGTCCTCGACGCCGACCTCGTGCGAGAGGTCTTCGGGATCGACGCGGTCGTCGTCCCCGACCCCGTGACCGGCGCCCCGCTGGTCGTCCCCCGCAGCCGCCGACACCAGTCCCATCACCAGCCGGAGCACGCCTCGTGACCACCGCCTCGACCTACACCGTCCACCTCGCCACCGTCACGGAGGTCGAGCGGCTGAGCCCGACCTTCCTGCGGATCCGGTTCGCCGCCGACAGCTTCGCCGGGATGCGGTCGGTGCTGCCGGGTGGCGAGTCGTGGGATGCGCGCGTCAAGTTGCTGCTGCCGTCGCCGGGACATCCCGTGCCGGACCTGAGGGGCGCGGGCGATGGGTGGTACGCCGCGTGGATGGCCCTGCCCGTCCAGACGCGTGGCGTCGTCCGGACCTACACCATCGCCGACGTCATCGAGAGTGACGGGCCGACAGGGCGGCGGACCGAGGTCGACGTCATCGTCGTGGTGCACCTCGACGACGGTCTTGCGACAGGTCCGGCCGTGGCGTGGGCGGTCGCGGCCCGTCCTGGGGACGTCATCGGCCTGCTCGGGCCCGATCCGTCGGCCGGCGCGCTCGCCGACGAGGGCATCGAGTACCGCCCCTCGGGGGCGCCGAGCGTGCTCGTCGCCGCCGACGAGACCGCCGTCCCCGCAGCCCTCGGCATCGCCCGCGCGATGCCCGTCGACCAGCGGGGAGCGATCGTGCTCGAAGTCCCCGGTCCCGAGGACGAACTGCCGGTCGGTGCGCCCGCCGGTGTCGCCGTTCACTGGGTGCATCGCGGCGACTCGACGGTGGGGGAGCGCACGCGTGCCGTCGTCGACGAGCTCGTCCGTGGCCTGCTACCGCCCGCCGTCGAGTCCGCGGGAGACCGGCCGGCGCCCACCGTCGTGCCCGAGGGGGAGCTCCTCCTCGACGACGGCGTCATCTGGGAGACCGAGCGCTATCGCCAGGTCCTCGCCGGGCTGGGCGAGGCCCCGACCACAGCCCCGGCGACGACCGGGCGCGGGGAGTACTACGTCTGGGTCGCGGGGGAGTCGTCGATGGTGACCGGCATCCGCCGGCACCTCGTCCGCAATCACGGCCTCGACCGGCGCCGGATCGCCTTCATGGGCTACTGGAAGCGCGGGTCGGAGCCCGACGGACCTGCGGTAACCTGACGGGTATGGCACGGACGCTGCTCCTTCCGCAGCCGCGCTGACGAGCCCGCACCGGGCACACGTCACCGCGGCCGACCCCTCCTGAGCGAGGGGTTTTGTCATGTAGGGGCACGACCACTTGAGACGACAGGGACACACATGAGCGAGACGCCGCACCGGTACACGGCCGACCTGGCCGGCCAGATCGAGGTCGCCTGGCAGGACCGCTGGGAGAGCGAGGGCACCTTCGAGGCCCCCAACCCGGCCGGCCCCTGGGCCGAGCCCGACAAGGTCGCCGGCCTCGGTGCCAAGCTGCTCGTCCTCGACATGTTCCCCTACCCCTCGGGCGCCGGCCTGCACGTCGGCCACCCGCTGGGCTACATCGCCACGGACGTCTTCTCCCGCTACCACCGCATGCTGGGCCGCAACGTCCTGCACACCCTCGGCTACGACGCCTTCGGACTGCCCGCGGAGCAGTACGCCGTCCAGACCGGCCAGCACCCGCGCAAGACGACCGAGGAGAACATGGTCGTCATGAAGCGGCAGCTGCGCCGCCTCGGCCTCGGCTTCGACAACCGCCGCGTCTACGCGACCATCGACGAGGACTACTACCGCTGGACGCAGTGGATCTTCCTGCAGATCTGGGGCAGCTGGTACGACCCCGAGGCCGTCCGCCCGGACGGCGCGAAGGGGGCAGCCCGCCCCATCGCCGAACTTGAGGCCGCCTTCGCCTCGGGTGCCCGTCCCGTGCCCGGTCACGACGGCGCGGCCTGGGCCGATCTGACCGACGCCGAGCGCGCCGCGGTCCTCGAGGGCTTCCGCCTGGCCTACACCGACGAGGCCCCGGTCAACTGGTGCCCCGGCCTCGGCACGGTGCTCTCCAACGAGGAGGTCACCAACGAAGGTCGCTCCGAGCGCGGCAACTTCCCCGTCTTCCGCCGCAACCTGCGCCAGTGGAAGATGCGGATCACGGCCTACGCCGACCGGCTCGCCGACGACCTCGACCGCGTGGACTGGCCCGAGAAGGTCAAGATCATGCAGCGCAACTGGATCGGTCGCAGCCACGGCGCGCGGCTGACCTTCCCGGTCACGACGGCCGCCGGCGAGTCCGCCGGCATCGACGTCTTCACGACCCGACCCGACACCGTCTTCGGGGCGACCTTCATGGTCCTGGCGCCCGAGCACCCGCTGATCGACGCGCTCGTCCCGCAGGGTGAATGGCCGGAGGGCACGAAGGCGGCCTGGACCCACGGCGGGGCCACCCCGGCCGCGGCCGTCGCCGACTACCGACTCGCGGCGTCCCGCAAATCGGACGTCGAGCGTCAGATGGACGACAAGGAGAAGACCGGCGTCTTCACCGGTGCCTGGGCGACGAACCCGCTGACCGGGACGTCGATCCCCGTCTTCATCGCCGACTACGTCCTCATGGGTTACGGCACGGGCGCCATCATGGCCGTGCCCGGGCAGGACCAGCGCGACTGGGACTACGCCACCGCCTACGAGCTGCCGATCATCCGGACCGTGCAGCCGAGCGAGGGTCATCCCGACGACGAGCCCTTCGTCGGTGACGGCCCGGCGATCAACTCCGCCAACGCCGACATCGACCTCAACGGGTTGCCCGTGGCCGAGGCGAAGGCGCGCATGATCGCCCACGTCGAGGCCGCCGGTCTCGGTGAGGGGACGGTCAACTACCGCCTGCGCGACTGGCTCTTCAGCCGTCAGCGCTACTGGGGTGAGCCCTTCCCGATCATGTACGACGAGGACGGCATCGCCCACGCCGTGCCCGAGTCGGAGCTGCCGCTGACGCTGCCCGAGGTCCCGGACTACAGCCCGAAGACCTTCGCGCCCGACGACGCCGACTCCTCGCCGGAGCCGCCGTTGTCCCGCGTCCCGGAGTGGGTCAATCTGGAGGCCGACCTCGGCGACGGGCGCGGCCTGCGCCGCTTCCGCCGCGAGACCAACACGATGCCCAACTGGGCCGGATCATGCTGGTACTACCTGCGCTACATCGACCCGGCCAACGACGACGCCATCGTCGACCCGGAGAACGAGGCGTACTGGATCGGTCCGCGCGAGGAGGCGGTGGCCGGCGCCCCCGCCGGGACCCGCGACCCCGGCGGCGTCGACCTCTACATCGGCGGCGTCGAGCACGCGGTGCTGCACCTGCTGTACGCGCGCTTCTGGCACAAGATCCTCTTCGACCTGGGGCACGTCTCCTCCGAGGAGCCGTTCCGCACGTACTTCAGCCAGGGCATGATCCAGGCGCACGCCTACACCGACGCGCGCGGGCAGTACGTCCCGGCCGCCGAGGTCGAGGAGGGCGTCGGCGAGGACGGCGAGCCCACCTTCACCTGGCAGGGCGAGACCGTCCAGCGCGAGTACGGCAAGATCGGCAAGTCGCTCAAGAACTCGGTCAGCCCGGACGAGATGTACGACGCCTACGGCGCGGACACCTTCCGTGTCTACGAGATGTCGATGGGGCCGCTCGAGCAGAGCAAGCCGTGGGAGACGCGCGCCGTCGTCGGTGCGCAGCGCTTCCTCCAGCGCCTGTGGCGCAACGTCGTCGACGAGGAGACCGGTGCGATCGTCGTCGTCGACGAGGCCCCCGACGCCGCCACGACGACGCTGCTGCACAAGACGATCGCCCAGGTCCGCGAGGACTACCAGGCGCTGCGGTTCAACACCGCCATCGCGCGGCTCATCGAGCTCAACAACGCCGTGACGAAGGCGGAGCGCCCGTCGCGCGAGGTCGTCGAGGCGCTCGTCCTCATGGTCTCGCCGATCGCGCCACACCTCGCCGAGGAGCTGTGGAGTCGTCTCGGACACGAGGGTGGCATCTCCTACGTCGCCTTCCCGGTCGCCGACCCGTCCCTGGCCGTCGATGACCAGGTCACCTGCGTCATCCAGGTGAAGGGGAAGGTGCGCGACCGCGTCGAGGTGGCGGCGGACATCAGCGAGGACGAGCTGCGTGAGCTCGCCCTCGGCCGGGACAAGATTCGGCCGCTCGTCGAGGCCGGTGTCCGCACGGTGATCGTGCGGGCCCCGAAGCTCGTCAACATCGTGCCGCTCTGATCGTCGCGCCACTAGGTTGGCCAGCGTGAAGGTCGCCGTCGTCACCGATTCCACCGCCTACCTGCCCGCTGCCGCGGCGCAGGCGGCCGGGGTACGCAGCGTGCCCCTGCACGTGACGATCGGCGGTGTCGACCGCTTCGAAGGGGTCGACGTCGGTGCCGACGAGGTGGCGCAGGCGTTGCAGGCGTACACGGTCGTCAGCACGGCCCGCCCATCGCCGCAGGCCTTCCTCGACGCCTACGAGGCCGCGGTGGCGGACGGGGCCGAGGCCATCGTCTCGGTCCACATCTCCGCGGCGATGTCGAGCACCATCCAGTCGGCGCAGCTCGCCGCAGCGGAGTGTTCGGTGCCCGTCGAGGTCGTCGACAGCCGGCTGATGGCGATGGCGATGGGCTTCGCGGTGCTCGATGCCGCGGCGGCCGCCCAGCGGGGTGCCTCGCTGGAGGAGGTCGCCCGGATGACGCGGGAGGACTGCGCGGCCTCGAGCGGGATCTTCTACGTCGACACGTTGGAGTATCTGCGCCGCGGCGGTCGGATCGGCGCGGCCTCGGCCTTCCTCGGCTCGGCGCTCGCGATCAAGCCGATCCTCAGCCTCCAGGACGGTCAGATCTCGCCCCTGGAGAAGGTCCGCACGACGGGGCGCGCTCTGGCCCGGCTGGAGGAATTGGCCGTCGAGGCCGCGGCCGCGCTGCCCGCGTGGTCCGATCGCCCGCAGATTGCGGTGCACCACCTCGGCTCGCCCGAGAAGGCGGCCCAGCTCGTCGACCGGTTGGCCGCGCGGGTTCCGGACGCGGGCGAGATCCTGCTGCTCGAACTCGGGGCCGTCGTCGGCGCCCACGTCGGGCCGGGGACGCTCGCCGTCGTCGTCGCGCCGAGCCGGCGCACCGACTGACGCACCGACGACTGACGCACCGACGACTGACGCTCCACAGGCGCGTGCTCGACCGGCGCGCGGTCCACAGGAGCGGTCGGCCGGGGTGTCGTCGGGTCGGGCCTGCCTAGCGTCGTCGTCATGTCCCTACGCCGCCGTCACGAGCCCTCTCCGCGGTTGCTCGCTCTCCTCGCCGAGGGTGAGGGCGATGCCCCGGATGCGGGGAGCGACACCGGCGGGGATCTGGCCTGGGTGCCCGTGCGGGAGGAGCCGCGCGAGGTCGCTCACCCGACCGCGCGGGCGGCGCCGGACCTGTCGCCGGGGCGGCATCGGCGCCGGCGGCCCCCTTCGCCCGCAGTGTTGGCGGTGCCCGAGGTCCTACGCAACGGGCGATTCGGCGTCGCCTGGCTGGCGGCCCTCGCCCTCGCGCTCGGGGCGCTCGTCGGGGGTGGCGTCTTCGCGGCCCGGGTCGTGTGGGCGCAGGACGCGAGCCGACCGCAGCCGGTCGGCGGCGCCGAGGGCGACGGGGCCGACGGAGTGACGGAGGCCGGTGACCGGAGCCAGTTCGACGGCGTCGACGGCAGTGCGGCGAAGGGGGCCGACGCCACGGTGGGCACGGGCTCCGGTGCCATGACGTCCGGGGGGACGGCCTCGGCGGCTCAGGGCTCGGTCGTCGTGCACGTCGTCGGTCAGGTGGCCGAGCCCGGGCTCGTGACGATCCGGGCCGGTTCCCGGGTGGGTGACGCCATTGCGAAGGCGGGCGGGATCAAGGGCAAGGCGGAGCTGGCCGCGGTCAACCTCGCGCGGGTGGTCGTCGACGGCGAGCAGATCGCGGTTCCCGCGCCGGGGGAGACCGGGGCCGCGGGCGTGTCGGGTGCCTCCGCGCCGGCTGCCGGGGGAGCTGCCAGCGGTGCGGCGGGGGGCGCGGGGGCGGCCGGGACACCGGTGAACCTCAACACCGCGGACCTCGCGGCCCTCGAGACGCTGCCGGGCGTCGGCCCCGTCCTGGCTCAACACATCCTCGACTGGCGGACGGAGCACGGCGGCTTCACGAGCGTCGCCGAACTCGACGACGTCAGCGGCATCGGCGAGAAGACGTTCGCTCAGCTCGCACCGCTGTGCAGTGTCTGACCGTGGCCCGGTGACCCGATCCCGCCTGGACCTGCGGTTCATGGTGCCCGCCCTCGCGGGATGGGCCCTCACCGCGGCGACGCTCTCGTGGTCCACGGGCTCACGCGCCCTCCTCGGCGTCGGCCTCCTCGCGACGACGTCTGTCGCGGCGTTCGTCCTGGTCCGCCGGGCACGGCACGGCCGGGCCGATCCGGGACGGATGGCCTGGGTCGTCGCTGTGCTGGCCACCGGGGCCTTGTGTGCCGTCGCGTCGGCGGGTCACGACCTGGCTCGACGAGCCGGACCCGTGGACGAACTCGCGGCGGGGCACTCGAGCGTGACGGCTCGCGCGATCGTCCTGACCGAACCCATCGTCCGCACTCAGCCCGGGCGCGAGGACGCAGTGGTCATGCTGCGACTTCGGCTCACGCGTGTCGAGGCGCGGGGGAGCGTCACGAGCACGCGGGCGCCCGTCTTCGTCATGGCCGACGAGGCGTGGGCCGGACTTCACTGGCGCGACGAGATCACCGTGCGCGGGCGCCTCGCCCCGGACGATCCCGGTAGCGACACGGTGGCGACCTTCCGCGCCGCCGGTCCGCCGGAGGGTCGCGCACCACCGGGAGCGGCACGCGCCTTCGCCGAGAACATGCGTTCCGGGCTGCGTGAGGCAGTGGCCGGGCTCCCCGCCGACGCGCGGGGCCTGCTCCCCGCACTCGTCATCGGCGACACGTCGCAGACCCCGCTCGACCTCGAGGAGGACATGAGGACCACGGGGATGACGCACCTGGCAGCCGTGTCCGGGAGCAACGTGGCGGTGATCCTCGCAGCCGCCGTCCTCGCGGCTCGCGGGCTCGGGGTGCGCCGGTGGGCCAGACCGTGGTTCGCCATGGCCCTGCTCGCCTGGTTCGTCGTGCTCGCCCGACCGGAGCCGAGCGTCATCCGGGCCGCGACGATGGGGGCGATCGGTCTCATCGGATTGAGTCGCTCGCGCCGTGCGGCCGGGTTGCCCGTGCTCGCCGGGGCGATCGTCGTGCTCCTGCTCGTCGACCCGTGGCTGGCCCGCAGCTTCGGATTTGCGCTGTCGACGCTCGCGACCCTGGGGCTGCTCGTCTTCGTGCGGCCCTGGGGTGACGCCATCGCGGCGCACCTGCCGCGCCGCCTTCGCCATCTCGGCCCGGCGCTCGCCCTCCCCGTCGCAGCGCAGCTCATGTGCGCCCCCGTCGTCGTCCTGCTCCAGGGGTCGGTCAGCATCATCGGCGTCCTCGCCAACCTGCTCGCCGCGCCACTCGTGCCGCCGTCGACGGTCGCGGGGGTCGGCGTCGCCCTCGTCGCGCTCGTGTCCGACCGGGCGGCGGCGGTGCTCGCCTGGGCGGGCGGCCTGCCGACCCTCGGGATCGCCAGGATCGCCCGCACCTTCGCGGATCTGCCCGGCGGGACGCTGCCCTGGCCTGACGGCGCCGCGGGTGCGTGGCTGCTGACCGCCGTGAGTCTGCTGCTGGTCCTCGCCGGTCGCTGGCTCGGCCACCAGGTCGTGACCCGCACCGTCACGGTGTGCCTCATCGGCCTGCTGGTGGCCGGGGCTGCGGTGCCCACCCGCCCGCTGACGTGGCCGCCCGTGGGGTGGCGGGTCGTCGTCTGTGACGTGGGGCAGGGCGATGCCATCGTGCTGCGGAGTGGACCCGGACGGGCGGTGCTCGTCGACGTGGGACCCGAGCCAGGACCGGTCGACAGCTGCCTCGACGCGCTCGACGTCAGCACGCTGGACGCGATCGTGTTGAGCCACTTCCACGCGGATCACGTCCACGGTCTCGCCGGGGCGCTCGGTGGTCGAGTCGTTCGCCGCGTGCTCGTCACCCCCGTCGCCGACCCGGCCTTCCAGGCGAAGGAGGTCGCGCACCTGCTCGGCGTCGCGGGCGTGGAGGCGGACTCACTGGTCGCGGGGGACCGGCTCGCCCTCGGGGAGATGTCGGCGGACGTGTGGTGGCCCGCCCGCCGGCTGGGGGAGGGCTCGGTGCCCAACAACGCGAGTCTCGTCCTCGCGGCGAGCACCGGTGGGGCGGACGTCCTCCTGCTCGGCGACGTCGAACGCGAGGCCGCCCACGCGATCTGGCTCGAGGCCCGGCGCGATCCGCGGATGGCGGCGCGCATCGGCACCTTCGACCTGGTCAAGACGCCGCACCACGGCTCGGCGAACCTCGACGAGGACCTCATGGAGGCGGTCGCGGCGCCCGAGGCCGTCATCAGTGTCGGGGTGGACAACGACTACGGCCATCCCACCGTGAAGCACCTGGACGTGGTGCGCCGCAACGGTTCCCGGGTCTGGCGGACCGATCGCGACGGGTCGGTCGCGCTCGTCGAGACGGCCGAGGGGCTCGGCATGGTCAGCGAGAAGTGACCGAGCCACTTGCTCGGGCCAGTCACCGCCGTGGACGGCCCCCACCGACGCTGTCGGCCGGCCTGCACGGTGATGGCCGAGGTGGTCAGGAATGGCCGGGAAATATCCCGGCCATGGCAGACCAACCCGGCCATGTGATCGTTTGCCGGCCCAGAACGGCGGGCGGCCTGCCGGCCGATGAGTCGTGATCGATCGGCGATGGGCGATCAGGTGAGGGGCTGCAGCTCCTGGTCGGCCTGGTCCCCGACGAACCCCGGCTCCAGAGACGCGGCCAGGACGAGGGCGTTGATGGCCGAGCGAACCGCCGGGACTCGGGCGAGATCCGGGGTCGTGACCAGGTGGATGCTGCGGCGGGACGCGGGGTTGAGAGGCCGGATGACGACGTCGCTGGCCTTGAGGTTGCGCAGGATCAGATCGGGGATGAGCGCCACGCCCAACCCGGCCTCGACGAAGCCCTGCACGGCGACGTAGTCCTCGGTCTCGAAGGTGACCTCGGGGTTGAAGCCGGCGTCGTGGCAGAGCTGGAGCAGGTGCCCGCGACACCGGGCGCACCCGGCGATCCACGGGTCGTCGGCGAGGGAGGCGAGGTCGACGACCTCCGAGCCCGCGAGACGGTGGTTCGGCGGCAGCGCCAGGTGGACGTCGTCCTCGAGGAGCCGGCGGCTGACGAAGCCGTCCAGGTCGGCCATGCGAGAGACGTCCGCGCCGTCGTAGCTGAAGGCGACGGCCAGGTCGCACTCGCCAGCGCGCAGGGCCGCGAGGGACTCGGGCGGTTCGGCCTCGGTGAACGAGATCGAGACGTCGGGGAACTCCTCGCGCATGGTGCGCAGGGCCCGCGGCACGAGGGTCGCGGACGAGGACGGGAAGGCCATGAGGCGCACGCGTCCCGCGCGCAGCCCCGCGATGGCGGCGACCTCCTCCTCGGCGGCGTCGAGGGCGGCGAGGACCGGGGTCGCGTGGCGGGCGAGGACCTGACCGGCCTCGGTCAGCCGGACCGAGCGCCCGAGCTTCTCCACGAGCACTGTCCCCGTGCGCTGCTCGAGGCGCTTGACCATCTGCGAGATGGCGGGCTGCGAGTAGCCGAGAGCAAGGGCGGCTGCGGTGAAGCTGCCCTCGTCGGCGATGGCCCGCATCACGCGGAGTCCGGCGGCATCGATCATGAGGACATCCTATAACGCGACGTTATCCGAAACGGGCGTAGTTGCCTCGGATTGAGGGGCGATGGCTCGGGCACAGAGAAAGGCTCGGGACACGTCCCTCCTCGCGTCCCGAGCCTCTTTCCTCATCGAGACGGGCGGTCTGCTCGTTTCCCCCTGAACCGGCACGCCGCTCGTCTGCGGGACGACTCTCCCGCGGTTCGGCGGCTCCCTGCATGAGTGCCGGTACTCAACTCCCGCAAGTCCGACACCAGGACCGCCGCATACTGGTCCGGTGAGTTCCGCACAATTCGCCTCCGCGACGACGACCGACCCAGCCCTGTCGGAGATCGCTGCGCTGTTGCGGCGCGGGCCGGCCCTCGTCCTCACGGGTGCGGGCATGTCGACCGACAGCGGCATCCCGGACTACCGGGGGCCGGATGGCCAGCGACGGGTGACCCCGATGAACTACTCCGAGTTCGTGCGGTCGCCGCAGGCGCGCCAGCGCTACTGGGCGCGCTCCTACGTGGGCTGGCAGCGCTTTCACGCGGCCCGACCCAACGGGGCGCACCACGCGGTGACGGCGCTGCAGCGCGCGGGCCTCCTCGGCCACGTCATCACCCAGAACGTCGATGGTCTCCACCAGGCGGCGGGGACGACCGACGTGATCGACCTGCACGGCTCGCTCAGCCGCGTCGTGTGTCTCGCCTGCGGGGACGTCACGGCCCGCCGTGATCTCGATGCCCGCATGAGGCAGGACAACCCCGACTACACCGTCACGTCGGACGAGATCAGGCCCGACGGTGACATCGCGCTCGAGCAGGTCGACGTCGAGCGGTTCCGGATGCCGCTGTGCCTCGCGTGCGGCGGCGACGCGCTCAAGCCCGACGTCGTCTTCTTCGGCGCCTCGGTTGCCAAGCCCGTCGTCGAGCGATGCTTCGCCCTCACCGAGGCGGCCCCGGCGCTGCTCGTGCTCGGATCGTCGCTCCAGGTCCTCTCGGGGCTGCGGTTCGTGCGGCGCGCGGCCAGTCGCGGCATCCCCGTCGCCGCGATCACCCGTGGCCCCACACGAGGGGACGACCTGATCGACGCGAAGGTGGACGGTGACCTCGGAGCCCACCTTGCCGAGCTCGTGGCGTTGCTCGACGCGTGAGCGTCGGTCCTCCTTCGACGCGTGAGCGTCACACCTTCCGCAGGACCGCGGTGACCTTGCCCAGGATCGTGGCGTGGTCGCCGTCGATCGGGTCGAAGGCGGGGTTGTGCGGCATGAGCCACACGTGCCCGTTCTTGCGCTTGAACGTCTTGACGGTCGCCTCGTTGTCGAGCATCGCGGCGACGATGTCGCCGTTCTCGGCCGTGGGCTGCTGACGCACGACGACCCAGTCGCCGTCGCAGATGGCGGCGTCGATCATCGACTCACCGACGACGCGCAGGAGGAAGAGGGAGCCCTCGCCGACGATCTGCTTGGGCAGGGGGAAGACCTCCTCGACGCTCTCCTCGGCCGTGATCGGCACCCCCGCGGCGATCTGACCGAGGACCGGCACGTACTCGGCGGCGGGGCGCTGGTCGCCCTCGCCCGTCGGGTCGGTGGCGTCCTCGTCCTCGACACTCGCCCCGCCGCGGTAGCCGCGGATGTCCGTCGGGGTGTCGGGGGAGATGACCTCGATGGCGCGGGGGCGGTTGGGGTCGCGCCGCAGGTAGCCCTTGCGCTCGAGCGCGGCGAGCTGGTGGGCGACCGAGCTGGGGGAGGTGAGGCCCACTGCGTCGCCGATCTCGCGCAGGCTCGGCGGGTATCCACGCCGGTCGACGGCATTGCGGATGACCTCGAGGATGCGCCGCTGTCGCACGGTCAGGTCATCGGACGCATCGCGTTCCGGCAGGGCGCGGATGTTGTCCCGGTCGCTCATGTCGTCCCTCTCAACCAGCGTTGTCAGAGCCCTCTGTTTGGCTCTTCCACATGGCAGCAGCCTAGGGAGTTCGAACACTGTTATCAAACACATGTTCGATCGTGTCTTGCAGTTCTTCGAACACCCGTGCTAGAAATCGTACAAGCGTTCTATCGAACACAGGTTCTAACGACCAGGTTCATGGGACACACGCTGACCGAAGGGTTCCACCATGAGTGCCGTTGCCTTGAGCATGACGAACAGCATGAGCATGACGAACAGCGCCATCACCGGCGACCACGTCTCGCCCGCTCGTCTGCCGCGGCGTCAGGCCACGCCGACGCGGCCGCGTCTCGTGCTGGTGCCCACCGGCGCCGACGCGGTGGCCCGGCCGGCCGTCCGGCTGCGGCTCACTCGGACCGGACGACTGGCGATCACGGTCATGATCGTCCTGATCTCCCTCGTCGCCGCCGTCCTCATGGCCGCCGGTGTCGGGTCCGCCGCGGCGCCCGCGCCGACGGTGACCGTCGAGGCCGGGCAGACGCTCTCGTCCGTCGCCGCGGCCGAGCTGCCCGAGCTGCCGGTCGACCGCGCCATCGCCGAGTTCCAGGTGGTCAACAACCTCGCCGGCAGCCAGGTGCGCGCCGGTCAGGAACTCATCGTCCCGCAGCTCTGAGCGGCGATCCGGCCGCTGCCGGATCCCGCCCCCATGCTCGACCGGACTGGGCTCCGGTCGACCCCCTTCTGAGCTCATCGACCCGGCTCAGGAGATCCGGCGCCGGTCACCGCGAGGTGGCCGGCGCCGAAACCTGTCCATCGGGGTTGAGCTGCGAGCGGGGCGTCCCGCGGACGGCCTGTGGGTGCCTGGCCCGACGGCGTCGGCCGCGCGGGGGAGTGACGTCGCGGCGCGGTCGGCGGCGTGGTCGAGGGCCTCGAGGGGCGCTCGGCGCGAGGCCCGAGGCCGTGACCTGCGCAAATGCCAAGACGCGCCGACGACACGCCGCAGGTCTTGCGTCCGCCGTCACAGAGGTGTCTAATCATCCCTACATCTAGTGGTTACACCGTTGTCATTCGTCCACATGTTGTGCACAATGGATGACAGGTTTCCACAGGTTCTCCCCAACATCGTCCACCGAACCATCCACAGGATGGGCCGGATGCGACGGGGGCGGACAAGCCCATGAGCCGGACGAGCCGGCGCCGCGATCAGCAGGAGGAGGGACCGACATGCACTGTCCGTTCTGTCGCCACACCGACTCCCGCGTCGTCGACTCCCGCACCTCCGACGACGGCAGTTGCATCCGCCGTCGCCGCCAGTGCCCGGAATGCAACCGTCGCTTCACGACCTTGGAGACCGCCAGCCTGTCGGTCATCAAGCGCTCCGGGGCGAGTGAGCCCTTCAGCCGCAGCAAGGTCGTCGTCGGAGTTCGCAAGGCATGCCAGGGCCGGCCGGTCTCCGAGGACCAGCTGGCACTCCTCGCCCAGAAGGTCGAGGAGACCATCCGCGCGCAGGGCAACGCCGAGATCGACGCCCACGAGATCGGGATGGCGATCCTCGGTCCGCTGCGCGAGCTCGACGAGGTGGCCTACCTCCGCTTCGCCAGCGTCTACCAGGCCTTTGACGGTCTCGAGGACTTCGAGTCCGCCATCACCCTCCTCCGCGCGGAGCGGGAGGCCACCGGCACCGAGCCGGACATCGCCAGCACGCCCGGCACCTGAACGCCCGGGCACCGGCCGCGAGCAGGCTGTCGGTGCCCGGTGACACCGTTGACAGCAGAGCTCGCACAGCACGCACGACCAGACACACGCAGACCAGTCAGACCAGAGACCGCAGCACCGAGTCCAAGGAGAGGGACATGACCGAGACGGCAGGCGCCAAGCCGACTTCCCGCAGGGGGACCAAGCCCCAGGGGATCACCATCGAGCGCATCTACACCACGCCCGGGGTGCACCCGTACGACCAGGTCACCTGGGAGAAGCGTGACGTCGTCCAGCAGAACTGGAAGACCGGCGCGACCATCTTCGAGCAGCGCGGCGTCGAGTTCCCCGACTTCTGGTCGCTGAACGCCTCGACCATCGTCACGACGAAGTACTTCCGCGGCGCCGTCGGCACCCCGGCGCGTGAGCAGGGGCTCAAGCAGCTCATCGACCGCGTCGTCCTCACCTACGTCAAGGCGGGCAAGGAGCACGGCTACTTCGCGACCGACGAGGACGCCGAGATCTTCGAGCACGAGCTGACCTACGCGCTCCTGCACCAGATCTTCAGCTTCAACTCGCCCGTCTGGTTCAACGTCGGGACCAAGTCGCCGCAGCAGGTCTCCGCCTGCTTCATCCTCTCCGTCGATGACTCCATGGACTCGATCCTCAACTGGTACAAGGAAGAGGGCTTCATCTTCAAGGGGGGCTCCGGCGCCGGCCTCAACCTCTCCCGCATCCGCTCCTCCAAGGAGCTGCTCTCCTCCGGTGGCACCGCCTCCGGCCCGGTCTCCTTCATGCGCGGGGCCGACGCCTCCGCAGGCACCATCAAGTCCGGTGGCGCCACGCGCCGCGCGGCCAAGATGGTCGTCCTCGACGTCGACCACCCGGACATCGAGGAGTTCGTCGAGACGAAGGCGCGCGAGGAGGACAAGATCCGCGCCCTGCGCGACGCCGGCTTCGACATGGACCTCGGCGGCAAGGACATCGTCTCGGTCCAGTACCAGAACGCGAACAACTCCGTGCGCGTCAACGACACCTTCATGAAGGCGGTCGAGGAGGGCGCCGAGTTCGGTCTCACCTCGCGCATGGACGGATCCGTCATCGAGACGGTCGACGCCCGCAGCCTCATGAAGAAGATCGCCAAGGCCGCCTGGGAGTGCGCCGACCCGGGCATCCAGTACGACGACACGATCAATGCGTGGCACACCAACCCGGAGACGGGTCGCATCACCGCGTCGAACCCGTGCTCGGAGTACATGTCGCTCGACAACTCCTCGTGCAACCTCGCCTCGCTCAACCTCCTGAAGTTCCTGCGCGACGACGACACGTTCGACGGCGTCACCTTCCAGAAGGTCGCCGAGCTCGTCATCACCGCGATGGACATCTCCATCTGCTTCGCGGACTTCCCGACGGAGCCGATCGGTGAGACGACGCGCAACTACCGCCAGCTCGGCATCGGTTACGCCAACCTCGGCGCCCTCCTCATGGCGACGGGTCACGGCTACGACTCCGAGGGTGGTCGCTCGCTGGCCGCCTCCATCACGTCGCTCCTGACGGGTGCGTCGTACAAGCGCTCCGCCGAGCTCGCGGCCGTCGTCGGCCCGTACAACGGCTACGCCCGCAACGCCGACGCCCACAAGCGCGTCATGCGCAAGCACCAGGCAGCCAACGACAACATCAAGACGCTCGACGCCATGGACTCCGACGTCCACACCCTCGCCACCAAGGCCTGGGACGCGGTCGTCAAGCTCGGCGAGAAGAACGGCTACCGCAACGCGCAGGCCTCCGTGCTCGCGCCGACGGGCACCATCGGCTTCATGATGGACTGCGACACGACCGGCATCGAGCCGGACTTCTCGCTCGTCAAGTTCAAGAAGCTCGTCGGCGGCGGCTCGATGCAGATCGTCAACCTGACGATCCCGCGCGCGCTCAAGAAGCTCGGTTACCAGGACGAGTCCATCGAGGCGATCGTCGAGTACATCGCCGACAAGGGTCACGTCATCGACGCCCCCGGCCTGAAGACCGAGCACTACGAGATCTTCGACACCGCCATGGGTGCGCGTTCCATCGCTCCGATGGGCCACGTGCGCATGATGGCCGCGGTCCAGCCGTTCCTCTCCGGCGCGATCAGCAAGACGGTCAACCTGCCGGAGACGGCCACGGTCGAGGAGATCGAGGACGTCTACATTCAGGGCTGGAAGCTCGGCCTCAAGGCGCTCGCGGTCTACCGCGACAACTGCAAGGTCGGCCAGCCGCTGTCCGACGGTGGCTCCACGGCGAAGGACGCCCAGACGGCCAAGGACGACGCCGCCGCGGCGGCCAAGGTCGAGAAGGTCGTCGAGTACCGCCCGGTCCGCACCCGACTGCCCAAGCGCCGCACGTCGCAGACGACGTCCTTCGCGATCGGTGGCGCCGAGGGTTACCTCACGGCTGGCACCTACGACGACGGTCGCCTTGGCGAGGTCTTCCTCAAGTTCGGCAAGCAGGGCTCGACGCTCGCCGGTGTCATGGACGCCTTCTCGATCGCCATCTCGGTCGCGCTCCAGTACGGCGTGCCGCTCGAGACCTACGTCGAGAAGTTCACGAACATGCGCTTCGAGCCGGCCGGCATGACGGACGACCCCGACGTGCGCATGGGTCAGTCGCTCGTCGACTACGTCTTCCGCCGCCTGGCGCTGGACTACCTCGACTTCGACACCCGGTCCTTCATGGGCATCCACACGGCGGAGGAGCGGGCGCGTCAGCTCGACACCGGCTCCTACTCGGCGCCCACCACGGACGACGAGGACGAGATCGAGGGCGAGATCGAGTCCTTCTCCCAGGGCGTCGGTGGCTCCTCGCGCAAGACCGAGGACAAGGCCGAGACCCACGCTGAGGACAAGGCGGCTGCGGCCGAGGTGAAGTCCGGCGCCGGCGCAGCCAGCGCTCGTGAGGTCAGCAGCGAGATCCACAGCTCGGCCGAGCTGCTGGAGAAGTTCCAGGGGACGTCCGCCGACGCGCCCATGTGCATGACCTGCGGGACGAAGATGCGCCCCGCCGGCTCCTGCTACGTCTGCGAGGGCTGCGGCTCGACCAGCGGCTGCAGCTGATCCGCCACACCTGACCCCAGGTCAGCGAGGGGGCCCCGTCCGGAGTGATCCGGGCGGGGCCCCTTCGTCATGGTCCGTCACTTTTGCCGATCTCCTCCGGAGCTGTACGGGGGCCTCCTACCCTCGTCTCGTGATGGGGCGACGAGGGGACGGTCGGCACTGATGGCTGTGGGCGGGGGCAGCGCGGATCGCCGGGCCGAGGCCCTGGCCGCCGCGGGAGATGAGACCGCTGGCGCCTGGGCGGCCGGCGCCGAGGGTGAACGACGCGTCGCGGCGGCCTTGGCGACCCTGCCGGAGGCGTGGACCGTCCTGCACGATCGGCTCCTCGCGCCCGGACGGTCGCCTGTCAACCTCGACCACGTCGTTGTCGGACCGGGCGGTGTCTTCCTGATCGATGCGAAGAACTGGAAAGGGTCGATCACGGCGTGGGAGGGCAACCTCTACCAGCACACCGGGAACCAGGCGGCTCGTCGGACGGAGAGCAAGCACGCCGAGGTGGCCAAGGTCCACGGCATGGCCCGGTACCTGGCTGCCGAGGCGGGCCTGGCGGTGACCCCCGTGATCTGCCTGGCCGGGCCCCACGAGGCGGACTTCGGCCAGCCGCAGGACATCCGGGGTGTCGTGGTCATCGGTGCTTCGCGGGTGTCGGCATGGTTGAGGTCGCTGCCGGTGTGCCTCGATCGGGCCGGCGTGGAGCGGGCGGTCCTGACGCTCATGACGAGCTTCCCCTCGACGACGACGGAACCCCACCTGCTCGCGGCCATGGCCTCGGCCGCCCCACCAGCACTAGTTGCACGACGACGAGGCCGCCGACGGAGGGCGGCCGCCCGGACTCGGTCCGTTCGCACCAATCGCCCGGGCGCTCGGCGGAAGGCGCCCCGACGGGCGCTCGGGCGCGTCGCCCAGATCGTCCTCGCCCTGGCGCTCATGGCGGCCGCGCCGTCGATCGCGAGGGCCGTCTCGGACGTCCTCGTGGGTATCGCCGGGGGTGAGCGGACTAGGCAGGTGCCCAGCACCGCGACACCCGGCGCCCGCGCCGCTGCGACGTCGACGACGGGGGAGCCGACCTCAGGTTGGTCGGCCGGGGGAGAGTGCGCCGGATTGAGCGCACGACAGGTCGGGGACATCGTCGGGCGGGCCGTGCACCCCGTGGCGTCGGGCAGCGAATGCTCGTGGGGCACGCGGCTCGGCGATCCGACGAGCATCGTCCTCGCGCTCCGGACGCAGGCGGGCCATCGTGCTTCCGACGTCCATTTCGAGAGGTCCGTGCGCGAGCGGAGCGTCGTCTACGGCGAGGCTCGGGACAACGACCGCGACGCGGCCACGGCACTGTGGGTCGCTGCAGGCCAGCCGATCGTCGGCAAGCGGACGACCGTCACCGCCCGCGTGGACACCCAGGTGGTCGTCTCGACCGCGGACCTCGAGATCGCGGAGGAGAAGTCCCGATGGATGGCGCGGGCGATCGCCATGGGCGTCAACGCTGCGTCGTGATGGCACCCGTGACAGCGCGGTGACGGCACCGTGACGCTGCGGGGTCAGTGCTGGGTTCGGAGGAGTTCGCGAAGGTCGCGGGCGGCCGAGGCGGCCGTGCGGCCCACCCCGATGAGGGTGGCCGAGGCGGGCCCGGTCCAGTCGCCGTAGCCGAGCAGGTGGACGCGCGGCTCGTCGCGGGCGCGGGTGCCGACGGTGGCGGGGTGGCCGCCGTCCCGGGCCAGGCCGAGCGGCGTGAGATGGCCGAGGTCGGGACGGTAACCCGTGCACCACAGGATGACGTCGGCCGGCAGTTCCGTCCCGTCGGCCCAGGCGACCCCCGTCGGCGTCAGCCGCTCGAAGACACGGCGGGAGGTGAGGACGCCGCGGTCCCGAGCCGCGCGCACCGACGGGACCATGACGACGTCGCCGAGCGAGCGGACGCCTCCCGGGTCCGCTTCGCCGGCATCGAGCGCCTTCTTGCGGGCCGTGGCCACGTCGAAGAGAACGCGCCCGTCGACGTCGTCGGGCAGAAATCGCGGCGGCCGCGGTGTCACCCACGTCGTGTCGGCCACCTCCGAGACCTCGGCGAGGAGCTGGGCCCCGGTGTTGCCGCCGCCGACGATGACCACGCGCAGCCCGGCCAGGTCGTCCGGGGAGCGGTAGTCGGCGCTGTGCACTTGCCGTCCGCCGAAGACGTCCATTCCGGGGTAGTGCGGGACGAAGGGGCGCGACCACGTCCCCGTCGCCGACACGAGCGCACGGGCCGACCACGTCCCCGCCGAGGTCGTCGCGAGGAGGCGGCCCTGCGGATCGTCGTACGCACGGCGCACGGTCTCGACGCGCACCCCGTGACGCACGGGCAAGCGGTAGCGCTCCTCGTAGCGGGTGAGGTAGTCGACGACGTGGCTGGCCGGAGGGAACTCCTCGCCCGGACTCGACGGCATGAGCCAGCCAGGGAGGGAGGAGTAGCCGGCGGGGGAGAAGAGGTGGAGCGAGGACCACATGTGCTGCCAGGCACCACCGGGGGAGGCGTCGGCGTCGAGGATCGTGAAGCCCTCCCCGGGCTCGAAGCCCGCGCGCCGCAGGTGGTAGCCCGCGGCGAGCCCGGACTGCCCTCCTCCGACGACGAGTACCTCGACTTCATGCACGCCGCCATCATGCACGCCGCCGTCATGTCCGCCGCCACCTTGCACACCGCCGCTGCCGGGCGAGCTCACGTGAGCCTCAGCGCGAGACGGGTGCGCCGAGGGTCAGCGTGACGGGGGCGGGTGCGCCACAGCACGCACCACCCACGGCGTTCGGGTCGTCGAACGCGCCGGCGCCGCCGCAGACACCCGTCTCCGGCAAGGTCAGCTCGACGCGCTCGGCCGCTTCGCGGTCGCCGGCAAGGGCGGCGACGATGCTGCGCACCTGCTCGTAGCCCGTGAGCGCGAGGAACGAGGGTGCCCGCCCGTAGGACTTCATGCCGGCGAGGTAGAAGTCCTGCTCGGGGTGGGCGAGTTCCTTCGCGCCGTGGGGCTCGACGGTGCCGCACGAGTGCACGTTCGGGTCGATGAGCTCGGCGAGGGTGCGCGGGGCCTGGAGCACGGGATCGAGGTCGAGACGGATCTCGCCCAGCATCCCGAGGTCGGGGCGGAAACCGGTCACGACGATGACCTCGTCCACCCCGGTGACGACCTGTCCGTCGGTCGACGTCAGCGTCAGGGTCTCGTCGTCCGCGCGCCGCACGTCGATGGTGCGGAAACCGGTGACGGTCGTGACGGCGCCAGACCCGACGGCGTCCTTGGCGCGGGTGCCCAAGGCGCCACGAGCGGCGAGTTGGTCGTTGTCGCCGCAGCCGAAGGCCCCCTGCGCGCTCGACCTCCGGACGAGCCAGCTGACGCGGGTGGAGCGGTCCTGCTCCGCCAGGGCGGCGAGGTCGACGAGGGCGTTCTGCGCGGAGGCGCCGGTGCCAGCCACGACGACGTGACGGCCGGCGTAGCGGGCGCGGACCCCTTCGTCGCGCAGGTCGGGCACGCGGTGGCTGATCCGCTCGCCGGCCTCGTCCTCGCCGAGGGCGGGCAGCCCGTCGCCACCGAGCGGGTTCGGCGTGCCCCAGGTCCCGGAGGCGTCGATGACGGCCCGGGCCGTCATCGTCTCCACGCCGGTCGAGGTCCGGATCCGCAGGACGAAGGGGCTCTCGTCGCGCCCGGAGTCGACGACCAGGTCACGCCCCCGCCGGGTCACCCCGGAGACGCGCGCGCCGTAGCGGATCGTGACGTCGTCGGTGACGGCGAGCGCGTCGGCGAGCGGCTGGAGGTAGTGCCGGGCCCAGTCACCCCCGGTCGGGTAGGACATGGGATCCGGTTCGGCCCAGCCCGTCGCGGCCAGGGCCCGACGCGCGGCGGCGTCGACGAGTTCGGACCAGGGGGAGAAGAGCCGGACATGGCCCCATTCGCGCACGGCCGCGCCGGCCTCGGCGCCGGCCTCGAGGACGACGACGCGCTCTCCCCGTTGGTGCGCGTGGGCGGCGGCGGCGAGCCCGGTCGGTCCGGCGCCGATGATGGCGATGGGCAGGGTGGTCATGGGGCCTCCGGGGCTGGGATCGGTCACGACAATCTATCGATTCTCATCGATCAAATCAATCGACGTGTGTCGATCTATGATCGTGCGGTGACCACATCCGATCGCTCGACCGCCTCGCGCCCACCCCTCGAGGACGAGTCCGCAACCACCTATGCGGAGTGGTTCGCGACCCTCTCCGACCCGACGCGCGTGCGCCTTCTGCATGCGGTCGCCGTCGCCCCGGCCGGGGCGGTCCGGGTCGGTGACCTGGCGACGCACCTCGGGATCAGCCAGTCGACCTGCTCGCACCATGTCCGGCGCCTCGCCGACGTCGGCTTCGTCACGGTGGACAAGGTCGGCACGTCGAGCGTGGTCGCCGTCAACCCGGCGTGCTGCACGGGCCTGCCCCACGCCGCCGATGTCGTCATGGGCACCCTGGCCGAGGCGCCGCGCTGCCCGAGCGACCTGCCGTCCGACGTGACGACCCGAGCGATGCGGACGCGCGACCTGCCACTCGTGCGGGACATCTACGCCCAGGGGATCGCCACGCGTCAGGCCACCTTCGAGACGAACGTGCCAGACGCGGACACGCTCGCCCAGCGGTGGTTGCCGAAGCACCGTTGGGTGGCCGAGCGCGAGGGCGTCGTCGTCGGGTGGGCGGCCGTCGCACCCACCTCGACGCGGGCCTGTTACGCGGGCGTGGGGGAGACGTCGGTCTACGTCGCCGAGACCGCTCGGGGCCGGGGTGTCGGCAAGGCGCTCGTCCACCGTCAGGTCACCGAGGCGGATGTCGGGGGGCTGTGGACCCTGCAGACGTCGATCTTCCCGGAGAACCGCGCGAGCATCGCGCTGCACCACGCGGCCGGCTTCACCACCCTCGCGGTCCGCAGCCGCATCGCGCAGCTCGACGGGGAGTGGCGCGACACGGTGCTCCTCGAGCGGCGTCGGCCCGGCGACTGACGGTTGCGTCGTGTGTCCTCGACGATGACGGACGGCGGCCGCCCCCCTCGCGCGGCCGCGGACCGGTCCGGACCGTCGCACCGGCCGGGACCACCAGCCAGCGTGGCCGTCCCGACGGAGCGGGGCATCGTCCAAATGGCCCACCTCGGGTCCGACGGTCGGGGGAGTGTGTCGCATCGCGTCACTGCGTGCGGAGGTTCGTCGGACATGTCCGACAGGGCCGTGGCGGGCTTGTGCCACCTCCGGGAAACGGGCCCGGAGCGGGGGGGCGCCGCGGGACCGTGAAGTGGTCGGTCAGCTCACCGGGGGTGGCCACAGTCAGGGAGGAAATCAGCGTCATGCGTCTCATCCGCCGTGTCGTCATCGGCACCATTGCGTCCGTCGGGGTCTTGGGCCTCACGGCCGGTCCCGCGCTCGCGCACGAGTGCGTCAACGCCAGCAAGCAGAACCAGTCCGCCGGGGTCCAGCTCGTCCTCGGCGACGCCGGCCCCGTCTGGATCTCGCAGGGTCTCCAGCAGAGGATCGACCAGGGGCTCGTCGACTCCGAGACCGGTGAGGGCTTCCACGGGCTCATCGGTTTCGACATGGACGGCGACGCCGTGGCCGACCTCTCCACGTGGATCGTCGGCCCCGACGGCGAGATCCCGCTGCAGGCCCAGTTCAACGGTCAGCCGTGCAAGGGCGTGACCAACATCGAGACGTACTTCACCGAGTGCATGTCGATGGCCGTGCCGATGTGACGTCGTATCCAGCGCGCGAAGGGGGCCTGCGACGGCCCCCTTCGTGTTGTCGGTGGCCGCCCCTAGGGTGACGCCCAAGCGACGGATGCCCCTCGGGGCCGGTGAGGGGAGAACGCGATGGCGCGTGCAGTGCCGGAGGACCCGCAGTTCCAGTCGGAGTCGGAGCGGGAGGTGTGGGAGCGCCTCGTCCGGTCGTTGCCCGAGGAGTGCGTCGTCCTCGCTGGCCTGCGGATCACCGATGAGGGGAAGGACCACGAGGCGGACGCCATCGTCCTCATCCCCGGCGCCGGGGTCGTCGTCGTCGAGGTCAAGGGCGGCAGCGTATGGGTCGACGACGCGGGCGAGTGGTGGCAGGGCTCCGGCTCCCGGCCGCGGCGCGTGGACCCCGTCAACCAGGCTCGTTCGACGAAATATGCCATCCGCACCTACATCGAGCGGGACCCGCGATGGCGGGACTCCTCCCACAGCCGCATTCATTACGCCCACGCCGTCGTCGTGCCCTACTCGGACTTCCCCGGCGACGCCGAGAGCCCCGATTGCCCGCGCTGGTTGCTGCACGACCGGGGTGACCAGGCGCAGTTGGCCCAACGCCTCAGCGCGATGCCGCAGCTCGAGGCGTCCAACAACCGCAAGCCGGACGTCGACGACATCGACCTGATCGTCGAGATCCTCACGGGACGGTTCGCGGGGACGGCGTTCGATCCGAGCGCGGAGGCCGACGAGCGCGAGTCCGCCGCCGACCGCCTGACGGCGGAGCAGGCGATCCTGTTGAAGGTCACGCGACTGCTGCGGCGGGTCGAGGTCCGCGGGGGAGCGGGCAGCGGCAAGACCGTGCTGGCGCTGACCCAGGCGAAGGAACTCAGCCGGGGCTCGTCGGACCGGCCCGCGGAGCGGGTCGCCCTCGTCTGCTACTCCATCGGACTCGCGGAGTGGTGGAAGCGCTACTTCGACACGGTCCCGCGCCGACAGCGGCCCGCCTTCGTCGGCACCTTCCACGAGCTGGGAATGTCCTGGGGTGCCCCCGAGGGCGACCGGATCGACAGCGCGTTCTGGGAGGAGGAGTTGCCGGCGCTCATGGCCGATCTCGCCGCGGGGCTGGATCCGGGGCACCGCTTCGACTCCGTCATCGTCGACGAGGCCCAGGACTTCGCCGATGCGTGGTGGACGCCGCTGATGAAGGCGCTGCGCGACGAGGAGCAGGGCGGCCTTTACGTCTACTCCGACGAGAATCAGCGCATCTTCCAGCGGTTCGGGCGACCTCCCGTCGAGCTCGTCCCGCTCGTGCTCGACCACAATCTGCGCAACACCCGCCAGATCGCGCAGGTCTTCGGTCCGCTCGCGCCCATGCGGATGCACCTGCGTGGCGGTGACGGGCCGGAGGTCACCTTCGTCCCGTCGTCGGGGGACGCCGCGATCGACACCGCCGACGAGCAGGTCGATGCACTGCTCGACGAGGGGTGGCACCCGGGGCACGTCGCGATGCTCACGACCGGCAAACGTCATCCCGAGCAGGCGGAGCGGCAGGCGCGGCTCGACCAGCGGGGATATTGGGCGACCTACTGGGACGAGGAGGACGTGTTCTACGGTCACGTCCTCGGCTGCAAGGGGCTTGAGCGTCGCGCCGTCGTCCTGTGCCTGAACGAGAGTGAGCCGCAGGTGCGCGCGAAGGAGCGCCTTTACGTCGGGCTCTCGCGGGCCACCGACCGACTCGTCGTCGTCGGTGATCCTGAGGTCGTGCGCGGTATGGGCGGCCCCGACGTCGCCAGGCGTCTCGGCCTGTGAGGTGTCGCTCGCCCTCGGCGGGACGGTGGATGGTTGGGGCGCGATCGTTTCCTGAGATCCCGCGCCATGAGACAGACTGACCCCATGGCCACGACCCAGACCCCGAGCGCCTTCCGCGACGTGACCGCCAGCGAGAGCGCGCTCAAGCGCTTCCTGCTCGGTCTGCCGCCCGTCGACGAGGTGGGCGTCGCCCAGCGCACCGCCGACCTGTCGACCCGCTCGATCAAGCAGGACACCAAGCTCGCCCTCATCGACCTCGCCATCTCCATGGTCGACCTGACGACGCTCGAGGGCGCCGACACCCGCGAGAAGGTCCGTGGCCTCGCCGTCAAGGCCGTCACGCCCGACCCGGACGACCCGACCACGCCGTCGACGGCCGCCGTCTGCGTCTATCCCGACATGGTCGGCGCGGCCGCGGAGGTCCTCGCCGGCAGCGGGGTGAAGGTCGCGTCCGTCGCGACCGCCTTCCCCTCGGGCCGCTCCAGCCTCGAGATCAAGCTCGCCGACACCCGCCTGGCCATCGACAACGGCGCGGACGAGATCGACATGGTCATCGACCGTGGCGCCTTCCTCGAGGGCCGCTACGGCGCCGTCTTCGAGGAGATCGCGGCCGTCAAGGAGGCCTGCGGCGACCACCGACTCAAGGTCATCTTCGAGACGGGCGAACTCGTGACGTATGACAACGTCCGCCGGGCCTCCTGGCTCGCGCTGCTTGCCGGCGGCGACTTCATCAAGACGTCGACGGGCAAGGTCAGCCCGGCTGCGACGATGCCGGTCACGTCGATCATGCTGCGCGCCGTGCGCGACTGGCGCGACGAGACCGGCGAGATGCGCGCGGTCAAGCCGGCCGGCGGCATCCGGACGACGAAGGACGCCCTCCGTTACCTCGTCATGGTCCACGATCTCGCCGGCCCGGACTGGATGAGCCCCGAGTGGTTCCGGTTCGGCGCGAGTAGCGTCGTCAACGACCTCGTCATGCAGCGCCGGGCCAAGGCCTCCGGTCACTACACCTCTCCCCGCTACGTCTCGACCTACTGAGACCCACGCAGACTCCACGACGCCCGGGCCAGGCCCACAGAAAGGCACCATCCTGATGAGGATCGAGTACGCACCTTCGCTCGAATCGGCCGCGATCGCGCGGGTCAAGGACCGCTACCAGATGTTCGTCGGTGGTGAGTTCGTCGACGGCAACGGGCCGGACCTGACGACGCTCAACCCCGGCGACGGGACGCCGCTGGCGACCTTCTCCACGGCGTCCGTCGAGGACGTCGACGCCGCGGTCAAGCGCGCCCGCACCGCCCACGCCCGGTGGTCCGCCCTGTCCGGCACCGAGCGCGGCACCTACCTCTTCCGGATCGCGCGCGGGATCGCCGAGCGCTCCCGCGAGCTCGCCGTCCTCGAGTGCCTCGACAACGGCAAGCCGATCAAGGAGACCCGCGACTTCGACGTCCCCCAGGCCGCGCAGCACTTCTTCTACTACGCCGGCTGGGCCGACAAGCTGCACCACCTCGGGCATGGCCCGAACCCGCGCAGCCTCGGCGTCGCCGGTCAGGTCATCCCGTGGAACTTCCCGCTGCTGATGGGCGCATGGAAGATCGCCCCGGCCCTGGCCGCCGGCAACACCGTCGTCATCAAGCCCGCGGAGACGACCCCGCTGTCGCTGCTCGTGCTGGCCGAGATCATCCAGGATGCCGACCTGCCCCCGGGCGTCGTCAACATCCTCCCCGGCGCCGGTGACATCGGGGCGGCCCTCGTCGGCCACCCTGGCCTGGACAAGGTCGCCTTCACCGGCTCGACCGCCGTCGGGAAGCAGATCCAGCGCACCCTCGCCGGCACCGGGCGGCACGTCACGCTCGAGCTCGGTGGCAAGGGCGCCAACATCGTCTTCGACGACGCTGCGCTCGATGAGGCCGTCGAGGGCGTCGTCAACGGCATCTTCTTCAACCAGGGCCAGGTCTGCTGCGCCGGGTCGCGACTCATCGTGCAGGAGTCCATCGCCGACGAGTTCCACACCATGCTCATGGAGCGCATGACGACGTTGCGCCTGGGCAACCCGCTCGACAAGAACACCGACATCGGCGCGGTGAACTCGCAGGAGCAGTTCGACAAGATCACCGACCTCACCGAGGTCGGCGTGCGCGAGGGCGCGGTCCGGTTCAGCCCGGACTGCGCGATCCCCGAGGCCGGCTGGTACGTCGGGCCGACCCTGCTCACCGAGGGCCAGCCGTCGATGCGCGTGGCCCGCGAGGAGATCTTCGGTCCCGTGCTCGTGTCGATGACCTTCCGCACCCCCGAGGAGGCCGTCGCGAAGGCGAACAACACGCCGTACGGGCTCTCCGCCGGTGTGTGGACGGACAAGGGCGCGAAGGCGATGGCCGTGGCCGGTGCGCTGCGCGCCGGCGTCATCTGGGACAACACCTTCAACCGGTTCGACCCCTCGGCCAGCTTCGGCGGGTACGGCGAGTCGGGCTTCGGCCGCGAGGGCGGTCCCTACGGCATCTCCGCCTACCTCGACACCGACGACGAAGGGGCGCGCTGATGGCACACGTCGCGGTCGCCAAGACCTACAAGCTCTATCTCGGCGGGGCCTTCCCGCGGTCGGAGTCCGGCCGCACCTACCGAGTGACCGACCACGAAGGGGCGTTCATGGCCAACGCTGCACAGGCATCGCGCAAGGATGCCCGCGACGCCGTCGTCGCGGCTCGCAAGGGTCAGCTCGGCTGGGCCGGCGCGACCGCCTACAACCGCGGGCAGGTCATCTACCGGATCGCCGAGATGGTCGAGGCCCGGCGTGCGGAGTTCGCTGGCCTCCTGCGGTCCACCTCGGGTCTGAGCGCCCGGGAGGCCACCGCCGAGATCGACGCCTCCGTCGAGCGCCTCGTGCACTTCGCCGGCTGGACGGACAAGCTGCCGGCCGCCTTCGGAGCGATCAACCCCGTCGCCGGGCCTTTCTTCTCGTACTCGGCGCCGGAGCCGACCGGCATCGTCGCGGCTGTCGCGCCGACGTCGCCGGTCCTGCTGGGGCTCGTGGCGACGATCGCGCCGATCATCGCCGGCGGCAACGCGGCCATCGTGATCGCGCCGGGGGACACCGCCGTCGTCGCCATCACGTTGGCCGAGGCGCTCGCGACCTCCGATGTGCCGGGCGGGGTCATCAACGTCCTCACCGGTGACGCCGCGGAGGTCATGCCGCACCTGGCCGCCCACGAGGACGTCAACGCCCTCGACCTGTCCGCCCTCGACGCCGACGAGCGTCAGCCGCTGGAGCTCGCCGCCGCGGAGACCGTCAAGCGGGTCTACGCCCCGCACACCCGGGCCGACCTCACGGCCGCTCCGGGGACCGCCCGACTGCGCGCCTTCCTCGAGACGAAGACGGTCTGGCACCCGAGCGCCGGCGTGAGCCTCGGCGGGGGCAGCGGCTACTGAGGCGGTCGCGCCCGCGCCGCGACCGTACGAGGCCACCCGCCCCCCTGCCGCCCCCGCCCCCGCCCCGCGTGTCACGCCAGCCCCCGCCCCGAGTGTCACACCAGTATCGGGTGACCCGATATTGGCAGCGTTACCCGAGTTCGCATGTCGGGTGAAGCGCACCTTTGTCGGGTGAAGCACCCTCGGCTTGAGTCGAGCGTGTGGCTCCACCCCGCTCCAGAGCGAAGGTCGCCCGACCCCACCCCACCCCCAGAGCGAAGGTCGACCGACCCCACCCCACGCCGAAGGTCGCCCGCGCTCGGCTGGGCGGCTGGTCAGCACTCGATGACGTTGACGGCGAGTCCGCCGCGGGCCGTCTCCTTGTACTTGACCTTCATGTCGCGACCCGTCTCGCGCATCGTCTTGACGACCTTGTCGAGCGAGACGACGTGCGAGCCGTCCCCGCGCAGCGCTGTCCGGGCGGCCGTGATCGCCTTCACCGACGCGATGGCGTTGCGCTCGATGCAGGGGATCTGGACGAGGCCCCCGACGGGGTCGCAGGTCAGGCCGAGGTTGTGTTCCATGCCGATCTCGGCGGCGTTCTCCACCTGACGCGGGGAGCCGCCCATGACGGCGGCCATGGCCCCGGCGGCCATGGAGCAGGCCGACCCGACCTCGCCCTGGCAGCCGACCTCGGCGCCCGAGATGGAGGCGTTCTCCTTGTAGATGACGCCGATGGCGGCGGCGGTGAGGAGGAAGCGGATGACCCCGTCCTCGTCAGCCCCCTTCACGTAGTTGACGTAGTAGTGCAGCACCGCCGGGATGATGCCCGCGGCGCCGTTCGTCGGGGCGGTGACGACCCGACCGCCGGCGGCGTTCTCCTCGTTGACGGCGAGGGCGTAGAGGGTGATCCAGTCCATGCCGCGCAGGGGATCGGTCGTGTCGTGCTCGGCGGCGAGCCTGGCCGCGAGTTGCGGCGCCCGGCGCTTGACCTTCAGCCCTCCGGGCAGGACCCCTTCGGTCCGGATGCCGTTGTCGACGCACTGCTGCATGACGCGCCAGATGTCGAGCAGGCCGGCGCGGACCTCGTCCTCGGTGCGCCAGGACAGCTCGTTCTCGAGCATGATCCGCGCGATCGACTTGCCCTCGGCCTCGCACAACGCCAGGAGCTGGTCGCCGGTCGTGAAGGGGTGGCGCACCGGCGTCGTGTCCTCGACGATCCGCGTCGACCCGTCCGCGCCCTCGCCCACCACGAAGCCGCCACCCACCGAGTAGTAGGTGTGCTCGGCGACCTGATCGCCGGCCTCGTCGTAGGCGGTGAAGGTCATCCCGTTCGGGTGCAGGGGGAGGGTCTTGCGGCGGTGCAGGACGAGGTCGGTGTCCTCGTCGAAGGCGATGTCGTGCTCGCCCAACAGCGAGAGCCGCTTGGCGTCACGCATCGCCGAGAGCGTCCCCGCGACGGCGCGCGGGTCGCAGAGCTCGGGCCGCTCCCCGGACAGGCCGAGCAGCACGGCCTTGTCGGAGCCGTGGCCGTGGCCGGTCGCACCCAGGCTTCCGAAGAGTTGGGCGTGGACGCGCGCCGTCCGGTCCAGGGCGCCGTCGTCACGCAGGCTCTCGGCGAACTGCACCGCGGCACGCATGGGCCCCACGGTGTGCGAGCTCGACGGGCCGATGCCGATCGAGAAGAGGTCGAAGACGCTCAGGGCCACGGTGGACCTCCCTGTCGCAGGGGCCGCGCGTGGATCTCACGGCGGTCGGTGAACGGCCCGGGTGGGGCCGTGGTCGAGTATGCCCGCCCTTGCCTCAGGGACAACGCCGAGGCCCTGTGGAAAAGTTCGTGGGCTCGTCGGACGATCGGGCCATGCTCGAGTCATGACCTTCACCGATCTGCCCACGAATTGGCCCAGCCGATCCCTGCGCGACACCACCCTGTGTGCCGACGTCGTCGATCTCGTCGTCCGCGAGTCGGAGCGCGCGCAGGGGTGCATCTCGCTGCTGCTCTGCGATCCCGACGGCCGGATGATCCAGCCCGTCACCATCACCGACGTCGACCACGACTGCACGAAGGGGGAGCGCCTCGCCGTCTTCGACGCCTTCGTCGATCACCTCGGCGCGGCCTTCGGGTCGCTCGTCGTCGCCATCGGGAAGCCCACCGGCCGGCCGGATGCCGCCGACCTGGCCTGGCAGCACGCGGCCGCGCAGGTGTGCGGGAGAGGCGGGGTGACCTTGCTCGGCACGTTCGTCGCCACGGGGGAGGGTGTCCGGCTCATCGAGCCGGAGGCACACTCCGCCGTGGCCTAGCAGTCACAACCCCTGATTCTCGCGCTGCGCCGCGATCTGCCGGGTGATCTCGGCGGCCATGGCGCGGGCGAAGCCCTCGGGGTCCTCGTGCGCCGGCACGGGCTCGGGCACGATCTCGTGGATGATCCCGTCCTCGAGCATCTGCGTGGCACCGACCCGCTGTGCACGAGCCATGTCCGGCGCGTGCTCGAGGTCGTGGTGGACGATGGCGCTCGCGCCCTCGGGCGGCAGGGGGGAGAGCCACGCGTGCTCGGCGGCGATGACCCGGCGGGCGGGCAGGAGCGCGAGGGCGCCGCCCCCGGTGCCCTCGCCGAGCAGCACCGACACGCTCGGCACCGTCAGCGCGGTCATGTCGCCGAGGGAGCGGGCGATCTCGCCGGCGAGCGCGCCCTCCTCGGCGCGGGGGGACAGGTCGGCACCCGGGGTGTCGATGACGGTGACGAGTGGGAGGCCCAACTCCTGGGCCATGTGCATGCCCCGCCGCGCCTCGCGCAGGGCGGCGGGCCCCATGGACTGACGTGCCTGATAGCGGCGGTCCTGGCCCACGAGCACGCAGGCATGCCCGCCGAAGGACGTCAGGGCGAGCATGACGCCCTTGTCCGCCTCGCCGTGGCCGGTGCCGTTGAGGGGGATGACGTCGTCGGCGGCGTGCCGCAGGAGTTCGCGCACGCCGGGACGGTCGCTCCGTCGCGTCAGCGTGATCGAGTCCCACACATCGACCGCGGCCGCCGCGGCGGGGTCCGCCCGGGGACTCGCCGACGGGATCGACTGGCCACCGGTGGCGGTCACGTCGTGCCCGGAGAGAAGCGCCAGCGCTCGCGCGGCGATGTCCGCCAGGCGGTCGGTGGGCACGACGGCGTCGACGATCCCCTTCTCCACGAGGTTCTCCGCGACCTGCACGCCGGCCGGGAAGGGCTCGCCGTGGATGGTCTCGTAGACGATCGGTCCGAGGAAGCCGATGAGCGCCCCCGGCTCCGCGATCGTCATGTGCCCCAGGGAACCCCACGACGCAAAGACCCCGCCTGTCGTCGGGTGGCGCAGGTGCACGAGATAGGGCAGCCCCGCGCGCTTGTGGTCGACGACGGCACGGGAGATGTCGACCATGCGGACGAAGGCGGGGGTGCCCTCCTGCATGCGTGTGCCGCCTGAGGAGGTCGCGGCCACGAGGGGGAGTCGCTCCGTGGTCGCGCGCCGCACGGCCGCCACGATGCGTTCGGCCGTCGCTCGGCCGATCGAGCCGCCGAGGAACTGGAACTCGCCCACGAGGAGGGCCACCTCGTGCCCGCGGATGGCGCCGCGCCCCGTCACGACGGCTTCGTCGGTGCCCGAGCGGAGGGCGGCGCGCTCGAGCGCCGCACGGTAGTCCTCCGGCACGCCGGAGAGGTCGATCGGCTCGTCCCAGCTGACGAAGGTGCCGGCGTCGATGACGGTCTCGATCAGTTCGGCGGAGGTCAGGCGGGTCGGCTCGCTCATGTCACGACGGTCCCACTCCACCGGCCCGGGGAGCGGCAGCGACAGTGAGCCGTTCATCACGGCGCCCGGTCACCCGTTGCTGATCGGACGGCTAGCCTTGGCCGGTGCTCGCGCCCCTCACCACCCTGCTCGTCGTCGGCCTCGTCGCGCTCGCTCTCGTCGCCGGTTGGTACACCCTGCGCGACCGCCTCCTCGACGACCGCCTCCTGCTCGTGGCCGCGATCGTCGAGGTGGCCCTCCTCGTCCAGGCGGTCATCGCCGTGGTCCGGGTCGGCGACATCGGTGACTCGGCGGAGGGGGCGACCTTCGTCGCCTACGCGATCACCCTGCCCTTCATCCTCCCCGCGGTGCTGTGGGTGGCGCTCAAGGAGAAGACGCGGTGGTCCATGGCCGTCGTCGTCGGTGGCGCGGCCGCCGTCGGCGTGATGGTCGGCCGCCTCGACCAGATCTGGTCCGCCTGGACCTGACCCGGCGACCTGACGCGGCGACCTGACGCGGCGAGCCGCCCGGGTGAGTGTCCGGCGGCGCGCGGTCCCGACATAGGGTGGGCCGGTGCCTTCTGCCCACACCGGGACCGGCCCCGGTCGCATCGTCGTCCTGCTCTATGCCGTGCTCGCGCTCGCCGCGACGGGCCGCTCCGTCCTCCAGATCACGGAGTACTTCGACCGTGCTCCGTTGTCCTACCTGCTGTCCGCGCTCGCCGCGGCGATCTACCTCGTGGCGACCTTCGCGCTGGCCCGCGGCCGCGAGCGGCTCGCGGC
Organism: Janibacter zhaoxuefangae; assembly: GCF_050271985.1. GTDB lineage: Bacteria > Actinomycetota > Actinomycetes > Actinomycetales > Dermatophilaceae. The sequence goes on from NZ_CP189849.1 coordinate 945,175, forward strand.
GGTGACGATCACCATCGAACTCCTCGGCGTCCTCGTCGTCGGGCTCGCGAGTTTCGTTGCGCCGCAGGCCTTCCCGGACAAGACGGTGTGGTCGCACTTCGGGGCGGGCTACGGCTACGTGCCGCTCGTCCTGCCCGTCCTCGGCCTGTGGTGGCTGCGACGGGTACGCCTCTCCCACGCCGCCTGACCCGGCTCGGACGAGCGGTCCCGGTCCGTCCGGATGGAGAGATGCCCGGTGCGCGGGGTGGCGTGCACTCCTACGCTCGTGGCAGGTCATGAGTGTCAGCGCGAAGCCCCGGCTTGCTGGCCGGCAACCCTCCCTCGCGGTGGGGTGCCCCGGGTGAGGACCTGGCTGCCGGGCGTCCGCCCGCGGCAAGCGCGCACGACAGGAGAACCCTCATGAGCACGACCCCCGACTGGTCCTTCGAGACCCGACAGATCCACGCCGGCCAGGAGCCCGACCCGACGACGGGAGCCCGCGCGCTGCCGATCTACGCGACGTCCTCCTACGTCTTCAAGGACACCGAGAACGCGGCAAACCTGTTCGCGCTCAAGGAGTTCGGCAACATCTACACCCGGATCATGAACCCGACGCAGGACGCCGTCGAGCAGAAGATTGCGGCCCTCGAGGGTGGCGTCGGGGCCCTCCTGACCGCGTCCGGCATGTCCGCGACGCACCTCGCCCTGGTCAACATCGCCGAGGCCGGCGACCACGTCGTCGCCAGCGCAGCGCTCTACGGCGGCACGGTCAACCTGCTGAAGTTCACTCTGCCGAAGTTCGGCATCGAGGTCACCTTCGTCGAGGACCCGAGCGACCTCGAGCAGTGGCGTGCGGCGGTGCGGCCGAACACCAAGGCCTTCTTCGGCGAGACGATCGGCAACCCGAAGCCCGTCGTCCTCGACATCGCCGGGATTGCCGAGATCGCCCATGAGGCGGGTGTGCCGCTCGTCGTCGACAACACGATCGCGACCCCCTTCGTCCTGAGGCCGATCGAGCACGGCGCCGACGTCGTGGTCCACTCCGCGACGAAGTACCTCGGCGGCCACGGCACGGCAATCGCCGGCGTCATCGTCGATGCGGGCAGGTTCGACTTCGCGGCGGACCCGGAGAAGTTCCCCAACTACAACGAGCCCGACCCGAGCTACCACGGGCTGCGGTTCGGCCCTGACCTCGGCGTCAACGGCGCGCTCGGGGCCAATCTCTCCTTCATCCTCAAGGCGCGCGTCCAGCTCCTGCGCGACCTCGGTCCGGCCATCTCGCCCTTCAACGCCTTCCTCATCGGGCAGGGCATCGAGACGCTCAGCCTGCGCATCGAGCGACACCTCGAGAACACCCGCAAGGTCACGCAGTTCCTCAGCGGCCACGAGCAGGTCGAGGCGGTCAACTGGGCCTCCCTCGAGGGTAGCCCGAGTCACGCGCTGGCGCAGAAGTACACGCCGAAGGGGGCCGGCGCCGTGATCTCCTTCGAGATCGCCGGCGGGGTCGACGCCGGCAAGCGGTTCGTCGAGGGTCTGACCCTGCACAGCCACCTGGCCAACATCGGCGACGTCCGCTCGCTCGTCATCCACCCGGCGTCCACCACGCACTCGCAGGGTCCCGAGGAGGACCGGCTCGCCGCGGGGGTCACCCCGGGCCTGGTCCGGCTGGCCGTCGGCCTCGAGCACATCGACGACATCATCGCCGACCTCGAGCAGGGCTTCACCGCCGCGAAGGGGGCCTGAGCCTCCGCCTCCCACGGCGACGGCACAGCATCCGACCCACCACAGCGCCCGCCCACGGGGATCCGTGGGCGGGCGCTGTGGTGGGTCGCTGCGTTTCGTCGCTGTCGGCGCGGCGACTCAGGACGTGCTGGAGGTCCGCCACAGGTCGATGCCGGCGTCGACGGCGTGCTGGTCGATCCGGGCGAGTTCGTCGCTGCTGAAGTCGAGGTTGTCGACCGAGCGCAGGTTGTCCTGCAGCTGCTGGACGCTCGAGGCGCCGACGAGCACGGAGGTGACCCGCTCATCCCGCAGCACCCACGCGAGCGCCATCTGCGCGAGCGACTGGCCGCGCTCCTTCGCCATCTCGTTGAGCGCCCGGACGTGCGCGAGTGACTCCGCCGTGAGCAGGTCGGGACTCAGGCTCTTGCCCTGCGAGGCGCGCGAGCCCTCGGGGATCCCGTCGAGGTACTTGCTCGTGAGCATGCCCTGGGCCAGTGGCGAGAAGGCGATGCAGCCCACGCCCTCCTCGCCGAGGACGTCCAGGAGGTCCTCCTCGACCCAGCGGTTGAGCATCGAGTAGCTCGGCTGGTGGATGAGCAGCGGGGTGCCGAGCTCGCGCAGGATCGCGATGGCCTCGCGCGTGCGAGGACCGGAGTAGCTCGAGATGCCGATGTAGGTCGCCTTGCCGGAACGCACTGCCGTGTCGAGGGCGCCCATGGTCTCCTCGAGCGGCGTCGTGTCGTCGAAGCGGTGGCTGTAGAAGATGTCGACGTGGTCGAGGCCCATCCGGGACAGGCTCTGGTCGAGGCTGGCGAGGATGTACTTGCGAGATCCGCCGCCCTGACCGTAGGGGCCGGGCCACATGTCGTAGCCGGCCTTGGAACTGATCACGAGCTCGGCGCGGTAGGGGCGGAAGTCGCGCGCGAAGAGCGTCCCGAAGTTGCGCTCGGCCGAGCCGTACGGCGGGCCGTAGTTGTTCGCGAGGTCGAAGTGGGTCACCCCGCTGTCGAAGGCGGAGCGCAGGATCGCCTGCTGGCGCTCGAGCGGGACGTCGTCCCCGAAGTTGTGCCACAGCCCGAGGGAGACCGCCGGCAGGTCGAGACCGGAGCGACCGGTGCGGCGGTAGGGGAGCGGTCCGTCGTAACGTCCCGGCGCGGCCTTGTACTCGTCGGCGTGAAAGGTCATGGGATGAGTCTGGCAGGCCGCGCCTGTGGAGAACTTTCGTGGTCGCCGGCGCGACTTTCCTACGGTGGTCGCATGACGCGGCTGACGATCGATGCGCAGGGGATGGAGACGCTGGGTGGGCGCCTGATCGAGACGGCGGACCTGCTGGACGTGCTGGCGCGCCCGAGCGCCACGCACGGGCTCGGCTCGTTGGGCTCCCACCTCGCCTACGGCGAGCTCGTCCGCAACTGGACCCACGAGCGGATCCTGCTGGGGAACGCGCTGCGCGAACTCGGCGCGGCCGCGGCGACGGCCGGGGCGACCTTCGTCGAGGTCGAGGCGGGGATCACGGTGGGGCTGGAGCCGGGCCACGCGGGGGAGCGATGACGTTCGAGCATCTGTCGATCGACGCCGACCCGCAGCGTCTGCGGGAGAGCGCCCGCACCCTGGCCGGGACCGCAGAGGATCTGCGCGCCCTCACCGGTGTCCTCGACCAGCTGCGCGGGACGGGTGTCGAGGGATGTTGGGTTTCGGCGTCGGGGGAGGCCTTCGCGGCCAGGTTGGCCACCTTCCCGCGGACCATGGTCCCGGTCGCCGAGCGCTACGACGAGGCCGCGTCGCTGCTGCTCGATCACGCCATCACGATCGAGCTCCGGCAGGCGGACGCGGCCCACGCCGTCGAGCGCTTCGACGCCAACGACGCGGAGCACGTCGCCCTCGTGGGACGTGTCGGCGGCCTGCCCGACGACGATCCGACACGGCCGGTGCTGGAGGCCCGCCGCGACGAGTGTGCGCGGCTGGCGGTCATCCTGGCCACCCGGGTCAAGGAGATCCACGAGCAGGTCGTCGACACCGACCGACGACTGGCCGCGCGCCTGCACGCCCTGGCCGACGACTCCCTGACGGACTCGGCGACCTATCGGTGGCTCGTGCGCGCCCAGACCGCGACGGTCCCCGTGACGGCGATCGCGGGCAAGCTCGGTCCCGCCGGGTCGGTCCTGTCGGCGGGCAGCGGCCTCACCGGTGTCGGCATCGCGGGGATCCGCGCCTGGGTCTACGACGAAGGGGGCACCGCGGCGGTCCTCAAGGAGGTGGGCGTCCAGACGACGGCCTTCGCCGGAGCCGGGCTGGCCCGCGCCGCGACGAAGGGGGCCCCGATCGCCGGCGCGCTCGGGCCCGCGCTGCCCGCTCGCCGCCGTATCGCTCTCGGCCTGGGGGAGACCATGCGGCCCTGGCGTGCACGGGCGGCGACCGGCGTCAACGGGAGCACCGCCGTCGGTGGCGCTCGCCTGAGTCGCGTCGCGGCGCTCGCGGCCCGCACCCCCGAGGGCAAGGTCGTGCGCGAGGGGCTCGACGACTGGCGACGGGTCCTCGGCTCGGACGTGACCTCGCGCCACCTCATGCTCGGATCCCTCGCCGCACGCGGCGCGGTGCAGGCCGATCGGACGACCGCGAAGGTCGCCACGGTCGTCGGTGCCACCAGGGGCAGCAGCTGCGACCTATCCTTGGGCGCATGCCCGCCGCGACGAGAGAGTTCACCCTCCCGCCGCTGAACTACCCGGAGGACCTCCCGGTCGTCGCGCGACGCGAGGACATCGCCGCCGCCATCCGTGACCACCAGGTCGTCGTCATCGCGGGAGAGACCGGGTCGGGCAAGACCACTCAGATCCCCAAGATCTGCCTCGAGCTCGGGCGCGGACGTGAGGGCCAGATCGGCCACACCCAGCCCCGCCGGATCGCCGCCCGGTCCGTCGCAGAGCGGATCGCGGAGGAGCTCGAGGTCGAGCTCGGTGAGCTCGTCGGCTACCAGGTCCGGTTCACCGACCACAGCTCCGACGCGACCGCCGTCAAGGTGATGACCGACGGCATCCTCCTCAACGAGATGCAGCGCGACCGCGACCTGCGCCGTTACGACACGATCATCATCGACGAGGCCCACGAGCGGTCCCTCAACATCGACTTCATCCTCGGCTACCTGCGCCAACTGCTGCCGCGTCGACCCGACCTCAAGGTCATCATCACCTCGGCGACGATCGACCCGCAGCGGTTCGCGGCCCACTTCGCCGTCGCTGGCACGCCGGCGCCGATCATCGAGGTCTCGGGCCGCACCTATCCCGTCGAGCTGCGCTACCGCCCACTCGTGGACCCCGACGGCGCCGAGGACTCCGGCGACGACAAGGACCAGGTCACCGGCATCTGCGAGGCCGTCGAGGAGCTGTGGACGGAGGCGAGCGGCCACGCCGGCGGCAGCCACGACATCCTCGTCTTCCTGTCCGGCGAACGGGAGATCCGCGAGGCGGCCGACGCGCTCACCGGCATGGACCTGCCCGACACCGAGATCCTGCCGCTCTACGCCCGGCTCTCCTCGGCGGAGCAGCACCGCGTCTTCAGCCGCCACTCGGGCCGACGCGTCGTCCTCGCCACCAACGTCGCCGAGACCTCGTTGACGGTGCCGGGCATCCGTTACGTCGTCGACACGGGCACGGCCCGCATCTCGCGGTACAGCCAGCGCACGAAGGTCCAACGCCTGCCCATCGAACCGATCTCCCAGGCCAGCGCGAACCAGCGCGCGGGGCGCTGTGGCCGTGTGGCCGAGGGGATCTGCATCCGTCTCTACTCGGAGGAGGACTTCGACTCCCGCCCCGCGTTCACCGACCCCGAGATCCAGCGGACGTCCCTGGCCTCCGTCATCCTCCAGATGACGTCGCTGGGACTGGGCGACATCGCCCGCTTCCCCTTCGTCGACGCGCCGGACCCGCGTCAGATCGTGGACGGCGTGCGCCTGCTCGAGGAGCTCCAGGCCTTCGACGGGGGCGCCCGCGGCCGTGCCCGCAAGCTCACCCCCATCGGCCGCTCGCTCGCTCGGTTGCCGGTCGACCCGCGTCTGGGCCGGATGCTGCTGGCGGCCGACGAGCTCGGCTGCACCGCCGAGGTCCTCGTCATCGTCTCCGCGCTCTCCATCCAGGACGTGCGTGAGCGGCCGGCGGACAAGCAGGCACAGGCGGACCAGATGCACGCTCGATTCAAGGACGAGCACTCCGACTTCGCCTCCCTGCTCAACCTCTGGCGCTACCTGCGGGAGCAGCAGCGCGAGCTGTCCGGCAGCGCCTTCCGACGGCTCTGCAAGCGCGAGTACCTCCACTACCTGCGCGTGCGCGAGTGGCAGGACCTCCACGCGCAGGTCCGGCAGGCCGCACGCGCGCAGCGGCTCGACCCGAGGCAGCACACGGCCGAGCCCGACGCCGAGCCGGACCTCGATCGGATCCACCAGGCCGTCCTCACGGGTCTGCTGTCGCACGTCGGTGTCCGGGACGAGGCCAAGCGTGACTACCTCGGTGCCCGAGGGGCGCGGTTCTCGATCCAGCCGGGGTCGACCCTCTTCCGCCGCCAGCCCGCCTTCGTCGTCTCCGCCGAACTCGTCGAGACGACGCGGCTGTGGGCCCGCACCAACGCCCGGATCGACCCGGTGTGGGCCGAGCGCGCCGGCGCTCACCTGGTCAAGCGGACGTACTCGGAGCCCCGCTGGTCGCGCCGTCAGGCGGCCGTCCAAGCCACCGAACGCGTGACGTTGTACGGCGTGCCGCTCGTCGCCGCGCGGACGGTGAACTACGGGCGGATCGACCCCGAGGCATCGCGCGACCTCTTCATCCGCCACGCGCTCGTCGAGGGGGACTGGGACACCCACCACGCCTTCGCGAAGGCGAACGAGGAACTGCTCGCCAGCTTGCGCGAGCGGGAGGAGCGCGCCCGACGGCGCGACCTCCTCGTCGACGACGAGGACCTCGTCACCTTCTATGACAAGCGCGTCCCGGCCGAGGTCGTGTCGGGGCGTCACTTCGACTCCTGGTGGAAGACGGCCCGGCGCGAGACGCCCGATCTGCTCACCTTCACCGAGGAGATGTTGACGAGCGAGTCGGCGACGGAGTTCTCCGCCACCGACTACCCGGCGACCTGGCGGCAGGGGGAGCACGAGCTCGCCGTCACCTATCAGTTCGCGCCCGGGGACGCCGCCGACGGCGTCACGGTGCACATCCCGCTGCCGGTGCTCAACCAGGTCGTCGCGACCGGCTTCGACTGGCAGGTGCCGGGGCTGCGCCCCGACCTCGCCGTCGCGCTGATCAAGTCGCTGCCGAAGGGGACCCGGCGCCACTTCGTGCCCGCACCCGACCATGCCGCCGCAGCCCTGGCCGGGGTCGACGAGGCCGCGCAGGAGAGCGGTGTCCCACTCACCGTCGAGCTGGGTCGAGTCCTCAAGGCGCGCACGGGAACGGCTGTGCCGGAAGGGGATTGGGCCATCGACCGGGTCCCCGATCACCTGCGCATCACCTTCGCCGTCGAGGACGAGCGCGGCCGGCTCGTCGGCAGCGGCAAGGATCTCGACGCCCTGCGGGAGCAGCTCGCGGGGGAGGTCCGCCGCGACGTGGCCCGCGCCGGCCGGGGGATCGAGCGGACCGGGCTGACGACGTGGGACCTCGACGAACTGCCCCGGACGTGGGAGTCCGAGCTCGGCGGTCACAGCGTGCTCGGCTACCCGACCCTCGTCGACGAGGGCAGCTCCGTGGCGCTGCGCGTCCTGCCCGATCCCGGTTCGGCGGAGGCCGCGCGCCGGCTCGGCGTGCGCCGGCTGCTGCTACTCAACACGTCCGCGCCGTGGAAGCGCGTGCTGGCGCGGCTGACCAACGAGCAGAAGGTCGGCCTCGGCCGGAACCCGCACGGCAGCGTGCCCGCGCTGCTCGAGGACTGCCTCGCCGCGGCCGTCGACGACATCGCCCGCGAGCACGTCGCGGGTGTCGTCAGGGATCGGGCGGCCTTCGACGCGGCGCTGACGGCCGTGCGCACCCACGTGGTCGCGCGCGTCCTGCAGGTCGTCGAGGCCGTGGAACCGGTCCTGGCGCTGACGGCCGAGGTCGACGCGCTGCTCGCGCGGATGACCGCCCCGGCCGTCTCCGCGACCGTGGCCGACGTGCGAGCCCAGCTCGCCTCGCTGGTGCGCCCCGGCTTCGTCGCCGACACGGGCCTGGACCGGTTGCCGCACCTGCGCCGCTACCTGCGGGCGATGCTCCACCGCCTCGAACGCGCTGCGGAGAGCCCGGCACGGGACGCAGCGGCCCAGCGCCAGATTGACGACGTCGAGACGGCCTATGCGGACCTGCTCGAGACGCTCCATCCCGTGCGCCGCGCCGCGGACGACGTCGTCGACATCGCGTGGATGATCGAGGAACTGCGGGTCGGCCTCTTCGCGCAGTCCCTCGGCACCGCCCACCCGGTCTCGGTCAAGCGGGTGCGCAAGGCCATCGCCGCTGTCGAGGCCTGACCCCCGACGACCACGCACGAGCCGGACACGCCGCCGCCCCCGACCAGTGCGGTCGGGGGCGGCGGCGTCGGGGACGGGACCCACGGTGCGGGCCCGCGAGGGGACCGTCGGTCGATCAGCCCATGTGGACGGGCTCGGCGCCGTCGTGCGCGAGCTCCTCGTGCTTGACCGTCAGGAGCGTCATCACGAGCACCGACGCGACGGCGATCATGCCGCCGGCGACGAGGTACGCGACGCTCGAACCGTGCGTCTGAGCCTGGAGGGCGATCTCCTTCGTGGCGGCCGCGATCTGCTCCGCGCTCGGGGTGGTGCCACCCTGAGCGGCCGCGGCCTGAGCGGCCGCCCCGAGCTCGGCGGCCCTGTCCTGCAACGCATTCACGAAGACCGTGCTCAGGGTGGCGAGGCCGAGCGCCCCGCCGACCTGCTGCATCGTGTTGAGCACCGCCGAGGCGACGGACGAGTCGTCGTGGTCGACGCCGTGGACCGCGGTGAGCGTCATCGGGACGAAGGTGAGGCCCATACCGGCGGCGAGGACGACGACCCACGGGAAGAGGTGCAGCCAGTAGGTGCTGTCGACCTCGAGCAGCGAGAAGCCGAACATCCCGATTGCCGCCAGCGCGGTGCCGACGCCGGCGATCCAGCGCGGGTCGACCCGGGACATCAGCTGCGAGCCCACCTGGGCTCCCGCGACGATGCCGATCGAGAAGGGCAGGAAGGCGAAACCCGTCTTGAGGGCCGAGTAGCCGAGGACCTGCTGGATGTAGAGGCCGAGGAAGTAGAACATCGCGAACATCGCCGCGCCGACGATGAGCATGACGAGGAATGACACCCCGCGGGTGCGGTCGGCGAGGATGCGGACCGGCATGAGCGGGTGGGTCGTGCGGCGCTCGATGAGGACGAAAGCGACGAGGAGGACGACGCCGGCGACGAGGAAGCCGACGGTGGTCCGGTCACTCCACGAGTGCGACGCCGCGTGCGTGAGGCCGTAGACCAGGGAGCCGAGGCCGAGGACCGACGTCACGGCCCCCGGGATGTCCAGGCCGCCTTCGCCACCCTCGGATTCGGTCAGGAAGCGCGGCGCCATGAGGGCGACGAAGAGGCCGATCGGGATGTTGATGAGGAAGGTCCAACGCCAGTCGATCTCGGTGAGCGCGCCGCCGAGGATGAGGCCGATGGCCGCACCGGCCCCGGACATGGCGGCGTAGACGCCCATGGCGCGGTTGCGCTCCTTGCCGGCGGGGAAGGTCGTGGTGATGAGGGCGAGGGCATTCGGGGCAGCGAGCGCACCGGCGAGGCCCTGGAGGGCGCGAGCGCCCAGCATCGTCAGGTCGTCCTGGGCCAGCCCGCCGGCCAGGGAGGCGACAGCGAAGAGGGCCACACCGAGGGTGAACATCCGGCGGCGACCGAAGAGGTCGCCCAGGCGGCCTCCGAGCAGGAGGAGCCCGCCGAAGGCCAGCGTGTAGATCGTCACGACCCAGGACAGGTTGTCGGGCGTGAAGCCGAGCTCGGCCATGAGGTGGGGGAGGGCGATGTTCACGACGGTGCCGTCGAGGACGATCATCAGCTGCGCCGCGCTGATGAGGGTCAGCGCGATGCCGAGATGGCGCGGCGGGCGATCGTGCGACGCGGCCGCGGGTTCGGCGACGTCCAGTGGTGTGGATGACATCAGGGGATTCCTCTCGGTCCCGCCGAGCAGGGGCGCCGGCGGGGGTGGTCGTGCGGGGGTGGGAGTGCCGCTCAGCGGGGCGACGCGAGCGTCGCCGCGCAGGCGGGGAGGACGACGTTGTCCACGATCTGGGCCACGCGCTCGGGCTCGAGCCGCCTGCCCGTGAGCATGGACTCGTGCATGGAGAGCGCGGGCAGGACCATCAGGAGCGTGTCGAGGTCGGCGTCGGGGCCGACCTCACCGCGCTCCTGTGCATTGACGAAGATCTGACGCACGGCGGCCATCTTGGGCGCCACGAGCCGCTGCTGGATCGCCGTGAGCAGCTCGGGGTCGCGGTGGATGACCGGGAGCAGGGCCCCCCAGACGCCGACGATCTCCTCGTCGGCGACGCCACCGTCGGCACAGGCCTGCGCGAGCAGATCCCCGCGCAGTGACCCCGTGTCGGGGTCCCGATCCGCAGGACAGTCCAGGAGCAGTGAGATCGCGTCGAGCACGAGGTCGCGCTTGTGCGGCCAGCGGCGATACAACGTCGCCTTGGACGCCTGGCCCGCCGCTGCCACGGCATCGAAGGTGAGCCGGTCGTAGCCGTGGTCCCGCAGGACCTCGATGACCGCCTCGAGGATCTCGGTCTCGCGCTCGCCGGTGACACGGGGGCGTGTCATGGCACTCGTCGAGGTCGACATCCGGTGCTCCTTCGTGGGCCGATGAAACGAAACTGTTTCGTTTCATCGGGTGCCAACGACGCCCTCGCGCTCCTTGTTCCCGGATCCCCCGGAGTTTTTCCGTCGGCAGGCCGGGCACCCACACCCGACCCCCGAGCGGAGGCCGGAATCATCGACCCCCGCCCGGCGTTGTGCCGAGAAGTTGTCCCCAGCGCTGCAGGAGAAAGGCCACCCCGTGCAGAACCCCACCGAGCTCTTCCGCTTCGAGGTCGACACCGACCTCGAGACGCCCGCCCCGGGCACCCTCCTCGTGGCCTTCGACGGCTTCATGGACGCGGGCGGCGCCCAGCGGCTCCTGGTGCGCCACCTCCTTGAGACGGCGGAGGACGCGACGGTCGTCGCGTCCTTCGACATCGACGCGCTCCTCGACTACCGCGGCCGGCGGCCCGCGATGACGTTCGAGGCGACGGCCTGGACGTCCTACGAGGACCCCGCCCTCCTGCTCTACCGCCTCCGCGACCGCGACGGCCAGACCTACTACCTGCTGACCGGCCCCGAGCCGGACTTCCAGTGGGAGCGCGTCATCGAGGCGATCCGCCTCATCATCGGCCAGCTCGGGGTCACCCTCACCGTCTCCACCCACGGCATCCCCATGGCCGTGCCGCACACGCGTCCCGTCGGCATGACGGTGCACGCCACGGACACGCGCCTCGTGGGGGAGCGCAACCCCGTCTTCGGGAAGGTCGCGGTGCCCGCCTCCCTGTCCGCCCTGCTCGAGCTTCGCCTGGGCGAGGCCGGCCAGGACGCGGTGGGCTTCGCCATCCACGTGCCGCACTACCTCGCGCAGGCCGAGTTCCACGACGCCGCGCTCACGGCGCTCAACGCGATCGTCGACGTCAGCGGGCTCAACCTGCCCAACGACGACCTCGTCGCGGCGGCCGGCAGCAACCGGCTCGAGATCGAGCGGGAGGTCCGCGACAACCCCGAGGTGGGGGAGGCCGTGGCCGCGCTGGAGCGCCAGTACGACGTCCACCTGCGCGGACTCGAGCGGCCCAACCTGCTCGCGGCCGAGGGGTCCGAGCTGCCGTCGGCCGACGAGCTCGGCGCGGAGTTCGAGGACTTCCTGCGGACCGTCTCCGACGACGGCGACGCCTGACCGACACCTGTCGACGAGCCGGGGCTCAGCCCTTGGCCTCTGACCACCGATCGACCACCGACACGTCGGCGACGAACCGCACCCGCGTCGAGCCGGTCCACCGACGGGCCGAGTCGTCGAGCGCGGTCCGCACGAGGTCGACGACGTCCTGCGCCCACTCCGCCGGGGTGTGGATCAGCAGTTCGTCGTGCAGGCAGAGCACGATCTCGGCGCGCGGCTGAGCCTGGCCGGCGGTGGACTCGTCGCCGCGGGGCAGGGAGCGCAAGCCGGCTCGGACGGTGGCAGCCCACGCCTTGAAGAGTTCCGCCGCTGAGCCCTGGATGACGGCGTTGCGGGCGAATCGTCCGCGCGCCGCGGCGGCCTCCGAGTCGGTCCTCGGCCCGGCGTCGGGTGAGGGTGCGGAGGGCTCGGCCTCCGCGGGTCGGGGCGTGACGGAGAAGTCGGTCCGGACCAGTCGTCCTCCGTGGGTGCGCACGGGCCGGCCCGTGCGACCTTCCTCATAGGCGCGGTCGAGGTGGGCCATCGCGACCGGATAGGCGCGCTCGAGCCCCTTCAGCGCCTCGCCCGCGGCACCGGACCGCTGGCCGTACATGGCAGCCAGCACGGCGACCTTCGCCACGGCGCGCTCGACCCCGAGCCGCTGCGCGACCGGCGCATAGAGGTCGTCGGCCTGGGTGGCCCGCGCGAACTCGTCGTCCTCCGTCACGGCGGCCAGGACCCGCGGCTCGATCTGACCGAGGTCGGCCCGCACGAGGACGTGGCCGCGCTGGGCCGCCACGGCCGGACGAAGGTCGGCAGGCAGGTTGTGCAGCCCGTTCTGCGCCGTCATCCGGCCGGCCGCCCCGTCGCACGCGGTCCACGCGCCGCGCAGTCGGTCATCGGCGCCGACGTGGCGGTCGAGCCAGCCGTAGCCGTAGGTCGTGGCGATTCGCTCGTCCTTGCGCCACGTGAGCAGGGCTTCGACGAGCGGGTGGGTGTCGCGATACGCCTCGAGCGTCCACTTGCGCGTGTTGGGGACGTCGACGCCCGCGGAGGCGAGCATCTCCTTGACCTGGGCGGGGTTGCGCAGGTCGGTCGTCGGGCGACCGGGCGCATGGGCCAGCACCCGCGCGTCCCGCTCGCGACGGATCACCAGCGCCTGCGCCTCGTCGCTGGGCCGCACCCCCGCAGACCGGGCGATGAGGTCTTCGACCACCGGGCGGTCGATCGGGAGTCCGTCGCGTTCGAGTTCGAGGCAGAGCAGGGCCGCGGCCGACTCGGAGATCGCCGTGGCGAGCGCGCGGGACCGACTCGGTGAGCCGGAGCCGATGTCCTCGCGCTGACGCTCCGCGACGGTCAGCGACGCGGCGGCCCACTGAGCCGCCCGCTGCGGCGTCGACTGCCACCGGCCGACGACCGCGTCGGCGCGCAGGTGACCGTCGGGGCGGACGAGCGCCTCGGGATCGAGACCGTCGTCATCGGCGAGCAGGTCGAACAGGTCGTCCCCCGGTGGGGCGGGGACACCCCGCGGGTCGAGGTCGTGCACGGCGGCCCAGGCCAGCTCGGGGCCGGCCCGCCACCCGCCGTGACGCAAGCGGTGGACCTCGGCGACATCCCAGCAGCGGGCGATCGGGACGTGCGCCCGCACGAGCGGCCACGCCTCGGACGCCGCCGACCACCACACCCAGCGGGGACCCACGCGACCTTCGAGGGAGAGGGCGGCGGCGACCACCTCGGACACCGGACCGGCGACCGAGACGTCACTGCCGTCGACGACGCCGCAGAGTGCGCCGTGCTCCCTCCCGAGGGAGAGCGCAACGAAGGGCGGAGGACCGGGCACGCCGTGACGCTATCCCGAGCCGCCGACACGCGTGCGTGTCGGCGGCAACGGGGTGTCAGACGATGCCGGCCTTGAGTGCCGCCTGACGCTTGATCCGGCTGAGCATCGCGACCATGCCGCGCATGCGCAGCGGCGAGACGACCTCGGCGAGACCGAAGGACATCGGGGCGTCGTCGGGAGTGCCGACGACCTCGCGGACGGTCAGCCCGTCGAGGCCCTCGGCGAGAATCCCGGCGAAGCCACGCGTGGTCGGCGCTTCCGGCGGGGCTTGGAAGAAGAGGTGGACCTGGCGCTCGAGCGGAGCCTCCGCCGGCTCCGAGTCCACCTCGACCACGAGGAAGAGGGGCGACTGGCACTCGTGCACCTGTTCCATCTTCTCCGGGGCGTCGGCATAGCGCTCGGGCAGCTCGGGCAGCTCGTCGGAGAACTCCAGGAGCAACTGGAGACGGTCCTTGACGTCCATGTCTCGGAAGTCCTCGGCGATCTGCGCGAGGGAGGACGGCACGACCTTCTTGATCTCGTCGGCGGTCATGGGTGCCCCGCTCACTTCTCGATGGGCACGCGGACCGCGTTGCCCCACTCGGTCCACGAGCCGTCGTAGTTGCGCACGTTCTCGAAGCCCAGGAGGTGGGTCAGCACGAACCACGTGTGCGAGCTGCGCTCGCCGATGCGGCAGTAGGCGACGACCTCGTCGCCGGCCGACAGTCCCTGCTCCTCGAGGTAGATGGCCTCGAGCTCCTCCCGCGAGCGGAAGGTGCCGTCCTCGTTGGCCGCACGCGCCCACGGCACGGACTTCGCACCGGGGATGTGGCCACCGCGCATGGCCCCCTCCTGCGGGTAGTCGGGCATGTGCAGCAGTTCGCCCGAGTACTCCCCGGGGGAGCGCACGTCGACGAGCGGCTTGCCGAGGTGGGCGAGGACGTCGTCCTTGAAGGCGCGGATCGGGTTGTCGTGGCGCTCGATCACCGGGTAGTCGGCGCGCGTCACGGCGGGGACCTCGCGGGTCAGGTCGCGGCCCTCGGCGACCCACTTCGCGCGTCCGCCGTCGAGCAGGCGCACGTCCTCATGGCCGAAGAGGGTCATCACCCACAGCGCGTAGGCCGCCCACCAGTTCGACTTGTCGCCGTAGATGACGACGGTCGTGTCGCGACCGATGCCGCGTGTGGACATGACCTCGGCGAAGCGGGCGCCGTCGACGTAGTCACGAGTGACGGGGTCGTTGAGGTCCTGGTGCCAGTCCAGTTTCAGCGCGCCGGGGATGTGGCCGGTGTCGTAGAGCAGGACGTCCTCGTCGGACTCGAGGACCACGATGTCGCCGCCGGAGGCCGTGGCGCCCGCAGCGATCTGGTCGGCGAGCCACTGCGTCGTGACGAGGCGCTCGGGGTGGGCGAAGGCGGACGAGGTGTCGGGGGTGGCGGGGTCCTGAGTCATACCTCAACAGTAGGTCGTGACCGCCGGGTCGCGCCCGGGTGCTCCGACCCTCGGCGCGACGGACCCCCTCGCGAGGGTGGCAGGATGTCCACGGATCGAATCAGTCAGTCCCGACCACAGGAGGACACGTGGGATTCATCACGAGCGCACTCGGTTTCGGCAAGGACGAGGCCAAGGAGGCGGAGAAGCAGCTCAAGCAGACCCGCTCGGCACTCGAGCAGGCGAAGGACCCGCAGGAGGACCAGGGCTTCATCGGGGGGTCCGCGACCAAACTCGTCGAAAATCTGCTCGACAGCGGCATCGACGGCAAGGGCCCGTTCGATTCCGCCGACAAGGTGGCCCGGTCCGCCCTGGCCAAGCACGCCGGAAACGTCGACGAGGCCGTCGACGAGGTCGTGCGCGACCACCTCAAGCTGGCCGCGGCCGAGGGTTTCGTCACGAGCGTCGGTGGCTTCGTCACCCTGCCGATCGCCCTTCCGGCGAACGTTCTCGCCTTCTACCTGCTCGCCACCCGCATGACCGCGGCGGTGGCCCAGCTGCGCGGCTACGACCTCAAGCACCAGCAGATCCGCTCCGCCGTGCTGCTCACCCTCGTGGGAGCGGACGCGGAGGACCTGCTCGCGAAGGCGGGCGTCGTGGCACCGGCCGGCCGGTTGACCAACCTCGCCGCCCAGCGACTCCCCGGCCCGGCCCTCATGGTCGTCAACAAGGCGGTCGGTTTCCGGATCCTCTCCAGCGCCGGTCGCAAGACCCTGAGCCGCTTCGGACGCGCGATCCCGCTGGCCGGCGGCGTCGTCGGTGCCGGCATGGACGGCTACCTCCTGAAGAAGATCGCCGACCAGGCTCGCAAGGAGTTCGTCACGAAGGCGGTCTGATCCGCACGGCCGGGAACGGCCGGGAATCTTCGGTGTGGGGCCGGTCGTTGATGTCGACGACCGGCCCACATCTGTGTGGCCCAGGGGGAAGGAACCCGCCCACATGTCCCGATTCGCCAAGGTCTCGGCCGCCCGCAACCTCGCCACCGCAATTCGGTTGGCCACCCGTCCCGGCTCGCCGTCCCTGCGTGAGCGCCTCGTGGCCCTGCCTCGGCTCGCCGTGGCGGTCCGGCGCGGGCAGTACACCGGCGTCTCCGCGGGTCGCCTCGCGTTGATCGCTGCCGGTGTGGCCTACATCGTCTCGCCGGTCGATCTCATGCCCGAGAGCCTGCTGCTCGTCCTCGGCCTGGCCGACGACGCCATGGTGCTCAGCTGGCTCGCCGCCACCCTGGTCAACGAGACCGAGCAGTTCCTCGCCTGGGAGCGCGGCGTGCCCGCGGGTGCGGGCGCGGCGTCCTCCCGCGCGGCGCACCAGACCGTCCCCGGGGAGACCGTGTCGGGCCAGGCGCCGCCGCGTCGCACCGGGGGATGACCGTGGGCATGAACAGACCCGCCTGAGGGGCGCTCGTTGTCCACAGGGCGCTGACGCCACGGGCGAACGTGAGCGTGCTGCGCGACCGTCGTGGCCATGACAACCACGACCGTTCGAGGTGCCGCCGACGTGCTGGCACTCATGCCCTACACCCTCGGCTACCAGCCGTCCGACTGCGTCGTCCTCGTCTGTGTGCGAGACGGGCTGCTCGGGCTCACGGAGCGACTCGACCTACCGCCCGTCGAGCGCGTCGCGTCGGCCTGCTCCGCCCTGCTTGAACCCGTCCTGCGCCACGACGCGGCCGAGGGCGTGTTGCTCATCGGCTACGAGACGCACGAAGGGGACTCGCTGCCTCTGCTGACCCAGCTCGGCGACGCGGTCGTCGAGGCCGGAATCGACCTGCTCGACACGCTCGTCGTGCGCGACGGCCGTTGGTTCACACCGACCTGCACGGGGTCCTGTTGCCCGGGCGAGGGGACACCACTGCCCGCTCCCGCGGACACTCCCGCCGTCAGCGAGTTCGTGGCGCGGGGAGTGTCGCCGCTGCCGGATCGCGACGCCGTCGCCGACCTCGTGCGACCCGATGAGCGAGCCGCCCTCGCGGGGGCCCTCGTCGGTTCGCTCGGCCGTGGCGGGTCGGGCGAGGGGCCCGTCCTCGACCTCTGGCGACGGCTGACGGACGTGGACGCGGCCCCCGTGCGGGTCGCCGGAGCGGCCCGAGACCACGTCGTCACCGCGTCCGAGGCGCTGCTGCTGGCCCGCTCGCTGCGGGACGTGGTGTTCCGCGATGCCCTGATCGGGCGGATCCTCCCCGACTCCCTGCGCATGCGGGTCTTCGACCGTGACGTGCGCGAGCGAGCGGTCGCGGCCGTGCCCCTCCGGCCATGGTGGTCCGGACCCGACGTCGACCTGCTCACCGCGGACGAACTCCTCGACCTGGCCCGTGCGGCGCTCGGACCCGACGGCGAGGACGTGGACGACCTCACGCCTGAGGAGGTCGAACACCTCGCCGTGGAACTCCTCAGCCTCCGAGCCACGGTGGACGGTCTCGAGGGCGGCGGCGCACCTCCCGACGCGCAGACGCGAGACGCCGCCTTCCTCGTCCTCGTCGACCGGCTGCTCGACCTCGTGCGTGCCCTGCCCGAACAGGAGGCGGCTCCCGCACTCACGCTGCTCGCCGATGTTTCGTGGTGGCGCGGCGACGGCGCACTGGCGCGGTCGGCCATCGACCGGGCGCTGGAGGTCGAGCCGGACTACCGGCTGGCTCAGCTCATCGGGCGGCTGCTCGACTTCGGGGTGCGGGCGCGCACCCCGCGCTGAGTTTCTGCCCCGAGTCGAGTCCCGAGGTGAGGGCCGGGGCCGAAGGGGGCCGGTCTCGCAGTGCGGCACGCTTCCGATGGTGGACGGTTGCTCGGATAGAATCCCGCAAAGGTCATGAGTTCCAGCACACAGCCCCGGCTTGCTGGGCGGCAACCCTCTTCGCGATGGGGTGCCCCGGGTGATGACCTGGCGCGGCCGCAGTGGTCGGGCAAGCGAAGCGCAGGAGCAGACCCGTGACGATCACCTCCCACAGCCCCGACACCTCGAGCCACGCCTGGCGACCCGGCGACGATCCCGGCGACCGCCGGTTCCTCGACATCGGTCCCGTCGAACTCGAGGCCGGTGGCCGACTGCCCGCCGTCACGCTGGCGTACGAGACCTGGGGAACGCTCAGCGCCGACCGCGACAACGCGGTCCTCGTCGAGCACGCCCTGACCGGTGACAGTCACGTCGTCGGGCCCGCGACGCCGGCGCACCCGACGCCGGGCTGGTGGGACGGTCTCATCGGCGACGGGGCGCCGCTGGACCCGGCGCGAGACTTCGTCGTGGCCATCAACGTCCTCGGCGGCTGCCAGGGCACGACCGGGCCGTCCTCGGCCGCGCCCGACGGAGCCCCGTGGGGCGGGCGATTCCCCTTCGTGACGATCCGCGACCAGGTCGCCGCGGAGGCGCGCCTGGCCGACGCCCTCGGCATCTCCCGCTGGCGCGCCGTCCTCGGCGGGTCGATGGGTGGCATGCGGACCATGGAGTGGGTCGCGAGCCACCCGGATCGCGTCGAGTCGGCCGTCGTGCTCGCCTCGACCGCGCGTGCCACCGCCGAGCAGATCGCCTGGACCCAGGTGCAGGTGCAGGCGATCCGGGACGACCCGCACTTCCGGGGCGGCGACTACTACGACCAGGTGCGCGGACCGGAGGCCGGTCTGGCCAACGCCCGACGGATCGCGCACGTCACCTACCGCTCCGAGCTCGAACTTCACCACCGTTTCGACCGTCGACCGCAGGGCACGGCGGACCCGCTCGGAGGCGGGGGTCGGTTCGCGGTCGAGAGCTACCTCGACCACCACGGCGCCAAGCTCGCCCGCCGCTTCGACGCGAACTCCTACGTCGTGCTGGCCGAGGCGATGAACTCACACGACATCGGCCGCGGACGCGGGGGAGTGGCCGCGGCACTGGCCCCCTTCCGCGGGCGCCTCGTGGTGGCGCCCGTCGACTCCGACCGCCTCTACCCGCCACGCCTGTCCGAGGAGATCGTGTCGGAGGCGCCGGCGGGGGCCCGACTGCGGACCATCTCCTCGATGGTCGGCCACGACGGTTTCCTCACCGAGCGCGACCAGGTCGGCGTCATCCTGCGTGACGCGTTGTCCTGAGGACGCGCGACCTCTCGCCGCGCGACCCTGGCGACGCGACCCTGGTGGGCGACGTCGTGAACGCACGATGGTCACGGCCCGGCCACAGCAGCGATCGCGCCCATCGGACACGGCACCCGAGGCGACGCTTTCGGGTAGGTTCGGCCCATCCGGGCGATGGCGCCCGCGGACCGGAGCAACACAGGAGGTTTCGATGACCATCATCGTGGGTTACGTGCCGACCAAGGAGGGCGACGCCGCGCTCGAGCGCGCCGTCGAGGAGTGCCAGCTGCGCAAGACCAAGTTGGTCGTGATCAACTCCGAACGGGGCGGCCGCAGCTTCACCGACGAAGCCGCCCAGGCCAAGGACGAGGGCAAGGCGAAGGTCGATGCCCGTCTCAAGGACACCGGCGTCGACTACGAGCTGCGCATGGTCGTTCGAGGCAACGAGCCCGGCGAGGACCTCATCGAGGTGGCCGAGGAGCTCGACGCCGACCTCATCGTCATCGGTCTGCGTCGACGCACGCCCGTCGGCAAGTTGATCCTCGGGTCGAACGCCCAGCGGATCCTGCTCGACGCGCCCTGCGCCGTCCTCGCTGTCAAGGCCTCGTCCTGAGCCGACGCCGGCTCGCGCGTGAGTGTGCGGGCCGGCGAGACGGGCGCGGAATCCGGCGGCCGGTTTCGGCGTTGGAGCGAGTGTCGATTTATAATGGTCGTCAAGAGCCGGCGCGGTCGAGGATCTCGGCCCCGCGCTCCACACCCACCGCGATGATGGCGCGCTGAGACGTCGGCCCTCGGGCTGCGTCGCAGGCGCAACATGACCGTGCGATGAAAGGTTGTTGGTGACACCTGTGTCCCCGAGTTCCACCACGCCCAAGGCGTCCGTCCCTGCCGATTTCTCCCATGCCGCACTGCAGCGTCTGCTGCAGCTGGGCACGACGAACGGGAGCGTGACGGGCGAGCAGGTGGCCGAGGCCATGACGCAGGCGGATGTCACGCCTCACCGCGCGCGGGCCATCCTGCAGTCGCTCAAGGAGCAGGGCATCGAGCTCGAGCCCGCGGGTGCCACGTCGGTGGCCGCGGCCTCCTCGGCACGTGGCGGCACCACGAGCACGGTCAAGAAGGCGGCGGCCAAGAAGACCGCCACGAAGAAGTCGGCAGCCACGAAGACTGCCGCCACCAAGGCGCCGGCGACCAAGACTGCAGCCACCAAGAGTGCAGCCACCAAGACTGCGACGAAGGCGGCCGCCAAGGCAGCCACCGCCACGGCCGAGGCTGACAGCACGGCAGACGCTCCGGCCGCGAAGAAGGCCGCGACGAAGAAGGCCTCCGCCACGAAGGCGACCGCGGCCAAGGCGCCAGCCAAGAAGACCGCCGCCAAGAAGGTCGCCGCGAAGAAGACGGCGGCCAAGGCCGCCGAGCCCGTCGAGCCCGAGGACATCGACCTCGAGGCCCTCGAGCCCGACCTGTCCGATGTCGAGGCCGATGTCGAGGTCGACGCGGAGGAGACCGCCAAGCCGGCGAAGAAGACGGCCGCGCGCAAGGCGAAGAAGACGGCGGCCAAGGTCGTCACGCCCAGCGAGGACGCCGCGACCGAGGACGACGAGGTCGAGGAGGTCGACGAGACCCCGGCCAAGGAGGTCGAAGAGAAGTCCGGCTTCGTCATCCGCGACAACGATGAGGACGACGCCCCCGTTCAGCAGGTCGTCACCGCCGGCGCCACCGCCGACCCGGTCAAGGACTACCTCAAGCAGATCGGCAAGGTGGCCCTCCTCAACGCCGAGCAGGAGGTCGAGCTCGCCAAGCGGATCGAGGCCGGCCTCTTCGCCGAGGAGCAGCTCAACGCCGGCGGCAAGATCGACATGAAGCTCAAGCGCGAGCTCTGGTGGATCTCCCAGGACGGCAAGAACGCCAAGAACCACCTCCTCGAGGCGAACCTTCGCCTCGTCGTCTCGCTCGCCAAGCGCTACACCGGTCGCGGCATGCTCTTCCTGGACCTCATCCAGGAGGGCAACCTCGGCCTCATCCGCGCCGTCGAGAAGTTCGACTACACCAAGGGCTACAAGTTCTCGACCTACGCCACGTGGTGGATCCGCCAGGCCATCACCCGCGCCATGGCCGACCAGGCCCGCACCATCCGCATCCCCGTGCACATGGTCGAGGTCATCAACAAGTTGGCCCGAGTCCAGCGTCAGATGCTCCAGGACCTGGGCCGCGAGCCCACCCCGGAGGAGCTCGCCAAGGAGCTCGACATGACCCCGGAGAAGGTCGTCGAGGTCCAGAAGTACGGCCGCGAGCCCATCTCCCTGCACACCCCGCTCGGCGAGGACGGCGACTCCGAGTTCGGTGACCTCATCGAGGACTCCGAGGCGGTCGTGCCGGCCGACGCCGTGAGCTTCACGCTCCTCCAGGAGCAGCTGCACTCGGTCCTCGACACGCTCTCCGAGCGCGAGGCGGGCGTCGTCTCCATGCGGTTCGGCCTGACCGACGGGCAACCGAAGACGCTCGACGAGATCGGCAAGGTCTACGGCGTGACGCGTGAGCGCATCCGTCAGATCGAGTCGAAGACGATGAGCAAGCTGCGCCACCCCAGCCGCAGCCAGGTCCTGCGGGACTACCTGGACTGACGGGTCTCCGGGACGGGTGCTCGCACCCGTCCCGGCCCCTTCAGCGCTGGCGCCACCGCGACCAGAGGCGCCCGGGTGCGCCGGTCACGGCGTGCCACAACTCGCGCCAGCCGCGCATGCCGTCGCCTCCGCCGGTGGCGGCCCACAGGCGATCCCACCGGCGCCGACCGGTGCTCACGGCCCGGATGACCCGCGTCGCGTCGTCGCCGATGTCGTCGACCTCGACGCCGGGCGGCGCGTAGCGGGCGCGCTCCAACGTGGCGACGACCCGGCCGAGCGCTTCCTGGTCCTCGCCGACCAGGTGGGCCCGCCGACGCAGGTACTCACCGGCCTGCCGTGGCGTGTTCCCGTCCGGGGGAGTGACCCCCAGATCGGAGATCCGGCGCATCATCCGCTGCCACTCGACCTCGGCCAGGGCGGCCTCGTCGACGGCGCGTGCACGCGCGCGGCGCCAGCGCACGAGTGCCAGCAGGGGGATCGAGGCGACGAAGAGGGCGAACAAGGTCAGGACGAGCAGCGCCCAGGCCCACGCCGGGACGCCCGCGATGCCGGTGGCGTCCGTGCCCGGGTCACCGGTTGCGGCTGCGTCGTTCTGAGCCTCGGGGACCCGAGGTGCCGCGGACTCGCTCGCCCCGGGCGTACCGGACGTGCTCGACGACGAGGTGTCATCCGTCCCTGAGCCGGCGGCTCCGTCGTCGACGACGGAGTAGTCCGGCGCCGCCCCCGACCGGCTCCCGGGTGTCGGCTCGAAGCGAAGCCAGCCGACCTCACGGAAGTACAACTCCGGCCACGCATGGGCGTCGGAGGCCTTGACCGACCACGTCCCGTCCCCGTCCTGTTGCCCGGGTCGGAACCCGATGGCCAGCCGGGCGGGGATCCCGCGCGAGCGAGCCATGAGCACCATCGTCGAGGCGAACTGCTGGCAGTAGCCCTGCTTCGTCCGCAGGAAGTGGACGATCGGGTCGACGGAGACGGGTTGTCCGTCGGCTCCGATCTCGGGGTCGGCGAGGTCGAGGGAGTAGGTGTACGTCGACGTGTCGCGCAGATGCTCCTGGATGAGGGTGGCCGCCTCGAGGGGACTCGTTCCCTCGGGGACCACGGAGGACGTCAGCTCCCGGATGGCGTCGGCGGAGGCGGGGTCGAGCGGCAGGTACTGCTCGAGGTCGCGATCATCGGAGGGCCACGCGACCCCGAGGTCACGCAGGTCCGCGGCGGACGGGTCCACCTTGAGGTAGTCCACGGTGTAGCGCCCCGGTGACGCCTGGACCAGGGCCGTTCCTCGGCTGTCGATGGTCCAGGGTGTGCCGCCCAGTTCGCCGGCGACGGGTCGTTCCGGCACGGCCAGCTGCGGTGCTCGCAGATGGTTCTCGGTCACCGTGAGGGTCCGAGCCTCCGTGGGCACCCTCGAGGCGACGTCCCACCCCGCCACCGGCGGGGTGTAGCCGCGCTGCAGGGCGTCGCGATCGGCCGGGATGTCGTCGAGGTTGTCGGTGAAGTGCTGCACCGTGGCGACACGCAGGGGGCCGGGCGTCTTGTCGTCGGTCGTGTAGGTCAGCACCGGCCGGTCGGAGGGGTTGCGCAGGTTCCGCGACAGGTCGAGCGCCTCGTTGAGCTCGATGGCGCTGCTGCTGTTGCCGCGGCCGGTGGAGGCGCGACCGAGGCCGTCGGCAAGGAAGGTGGTCGGCATGTGGGGGATCACCTGCGGGAGCAGCACGGCGGCCGCCAGGGCGGTGATGGCGAGCCCCTGAGCTGCCGCGGACAGGCCCGCGACGGTGTCTCGCGTGCGGCCGGCCGTGCTCACGCGCAAGGGGACGACGGCGCTCCAGCGCCGCATGCCGTCCACCCCGACGGTGCCCATGAGGAGCAACCAGCTCGCCGCGGCGAAGAGGAAGTAGAGCGCATTCACCGGCTCGGGGCTGTTGCTCGCGCTGACGAGGTAGCAGGCGAGCAGCGGCATGCCCGCCAGGGCGGGGGAGCGGCGGGTGACGCCGATGTGGTCCACGGCCAGTGCCGCCAGCGCCGCCCCGGTGCCGATGGCCGCCGAGATCCCGGGTGTCACCGGTGCCGGCGCGGCATGCCCCATGACCGTGTCCCGGGCCTCGAGGGCGAGGCGCCGCACGAGATCCCAGGTGTCTGGTCCCGGCAGGCCGTTCTCCAACGTCGCGCCGAGGTGCAACTGGGCGAGCACGAGGGCGACGACGGCGATCTGGAGGAGGGCGACGGGCACGGGCCGCGGGGCCAGCCAGCGCCCGACGACGCCCGTGACACACACGGCGGCGATGGTCCAGATCGCCGGGCCGAGCCAGGACGGCGTCTCGAAGAGGGTCATCAACGGACACAGGGCTGCGAAGGTCGCGAGGCCGGCGAGGACGCCACCGATCGGATTGGCCCGGTTCACCGTCGTACCCCCGCACCGGTCCGCAGTTGCTGCCAGGCCTCGGCCACGGACGTGCCGGAGCGGACCGGGGTCGCCGTCCAACCCGCTGCCAGCAGGTCCATCGCCAGGATGTCCGGCCGGGTACGCGTGGCCCCCGACGGCTGATGGCGATAGCTGTCCCGGTCGATGATCAGCGCCATGCCGGTTGCGCCGGCCGTCCTCGAGGACAGGAGGCCGAAGGCGCGCGACTCGTCGAGCTCGCCGATGATGGCCACGACGATCCCGCCGCTGTCGGAGAGCTGGGCGGAGGCCCTCAGGGCCTCGTCGAAGCGGTCCGGATCGGTGGGCGCCATCACCGCCAGGACGTCGAGGGCCGTCACGAGGGTGACCGGCTCGCTGCTCACGGCGGCCGTGTCCGGCGTGACGAGGTGGACCGCGTAACCGTGCTCGATGAGGTGGGCGCACACGGATGCGGCCGCGGTGACGGCCCACTCGAAGGACCCTGCCGTGCCCGTGCCGGCGTGGACGTCGGAGCTCGTGTCGAGGAGGACGATGGCGCGCCGTCGCGCCGGGCGATCCTCCTGGCGGACCATCATCTCGCCCGTTCGCGCCGTCGAGGGCCAGTGGATCCGGCGCAGGTCGTCGCCATCGCGGAACTCACGGATCGCGATGTCGTCCTCGCCGTGCAATGCCGCCATGTGCGGCACTTCGCCCTCGCCGCCGGTGCCGCTGGCGGGTGGACCACCGCCGAGGGGGACGGCCCGGGGTAGGACGATGACCTCGTCGCCCCCGGAGAGGGTGGTGGCGCGGGTCGTCAGCTCGAAGGGGTCCTTGACACGGACGGCGAGTGGGCCCAAACGGTGCCGCCCACGGGCGTGACTGCGCACGCGATAGTGGAGCGTCCGAGCCTCTCCCCGGGACATC
Organism: Janibacter zhaoxuefangae; assembly: GCF_050271985.1. GTDB lineage: Bacteria > Actinomycetota > Actinomycetes > Actinomycetales > Dermatophilaceae. Next base: position 970,089 of record NZ_CP189849.1, read on the forward strand.
CGCGGCAGGACGAAGCGGGGCCGGTCGCCCAGCGCGTAGTCGACCTGCTCCTCGGCCAGCATGAGGGGCGAGGTGCGCGACGAGCCGTTCTCGATCGTGAGGGTGACATCCGCGACCTCGTCGATCTGGATCCGCGACGGCACGATGCGGCGCTCCACGATCAGGTCGAGGGGGTGGCGTCGGGTGAGGAGGGCGGACAGGGCCGGCAGTGCGACGAGCAGGACCCCGAGGCGGGTGAGGTCGACGTAGCCGAGCAGCACGCCACAGGCCACGAGGGCGATGCCGGCGGCGAGCAGGCTGCGTCCCCGAGTCGTCATGACGTCGGTCAGGCGCGACATGCTCGGCTTCCTCGATCGCTTCAGTGGCCGGGCGCGGGGACGCGCACGCGTCCGAGCAGGTCGTGCAGCACGGTGGTCGGGGTGCGTCGGGCCATCTGCGCCTCACCGCTGAGGAGCAGTCGGTGGGCGAGCACCGGGATCGCGACGGACTGGACGTCGTCCGGCAGGACGTGGTCGCGCCCCGAGAGGGCGGCGTGTGCGCGGGCCGCACGCAGCACGTGCAGGGTGGCGCGCGGTGAGGCCCCGAGGCGGACGGCGCTCGACTCGCGGGTGGCCGTCGAGATGTCCACGCAGTACTGGCGGATCGCGGGGGAGGTGTGGACCGTCCGCACGGCGCGGATCATCCGCGACACCGTGGCGGCGTCGGTCACCGGCTTGAGCTCGTCCAGGGGCGAGGACGAACCGTGCGAGGCGAGCATGGCGACCTCGCTCGCGGGACTGGGATAGCCGAGGGACAGGCGCGCCATGAATCGGTCGCGCTGCGCCTCGGGCAGGGGATAGGTGCCCTCCATCTCGATGGGGTTCTGCGTCGCCATGACGATGAAGGGGTGCGGCAGGTCGTAGGTCCGACCGTCGACGGTCACCTGCCCCTCCTCCATCGACTCGAGCAGAGCCGACTGCGTCTTCGGCGAGGCGCGGTTGATCTCGTCGCCGACGACGACGTTGGCGAAGATGGCGCCGGGCCGGAACTCGAAGTCCCGCAGGTCCTGGTTGAAGACGCTGACGCCGGTGATGTCGCTCGGCAGCAGGTCGGGAGTGAACTGGACGCGGCGCACCGAGGAGTCGATGGAGCGCGCCAAGGTCTTGGCGAGCATGGTCTTGCCGACGCCGGGCACGTCCTCGAGGAGCAGGTGGCCCTCGGCGAGCAGCACCGTGATGGCCGTCCTGACGACGTCGGGCTTGCCCTCGATGATGCGGTTCATCGCTGCGGCGAGGGCGGTGGAGACCTCGAGCACGTGCTCGAGGTCGCGGGCCGGGTCCAGTGGCCCCTGCGCCCTGCCTGCCTCGGTGTCGCCCTGCGTCATCGATCGTCGCCCGTCGCGGCCCGCGTTGTCGTCAGTCATCGTCCTGCCCTCCATCGATCACCGAATCCTCTCCCACTGTCCTCCACCGTGGGCGGTCCGGGCACCCCCCACTTCGCACCACTCGGCATCCCGGGAGCCCCCTGTTCGGGGCCGAGAGTGCCACGAAGGGGGCGATCTCAGGGGCAAATCGCCGGAAGTGGCGTCACCTCCGAAATTTCCCCCCACTTTCCACCACTGCCTTGACCTGCGAAAACAGGCGATTGAACGGCAAGTTTCTGCTCGCTGGGGCGCATTCGGGGAGATTGGTGGAGTAATGTGGAGGACAACGGATGGACATCCCGCATGAGCGCGACCACAGGGGAGGTGAGCGACGGTGTTCCTCGGCACGCACACGCCACGTCTGGACGACAAGGGCCGCCTCTTCCTCCCGGCGAAGTTCCGCGACCGGCTCTCCACCGGCCTCGTCGTCACGCGCGGTCAGGAGCGCTGCCTCTACGTCTTCCCCCTGGACGAGTTCCAGCAGGTGACCGACCAGATGCGGCAGGCACCGACGACGTCGCGGGCGGCCCGTGACTACATGCGCGTCTTCCTCTCCGGGGCTTCCGACGAGGTCCCGGACAAGCAGGGGCGCGTGACGATCCCGGCCAACCTGCGCGAGTACGCGGGGCTGACGCGCGAGTGCACCGTCATCGGTGCCGGCCACCGCGTCGAGGTGTGGGACTCCACCGCCTGGTCCGACTACCTGGCCAGCACCGAGCAGGCCTTCGCCGATCAGTCCGAGGAGGTGATCCCCGGGCTCCTGTGAGCCGGCGGCCCGGCTGCCGCCAGGCCTCCAGCCGTTCGTTCCCGACGCGACTTCCCCCGCGCCGGGCCGAGCGGATGGGGACCTGACGACAGCGGGGCGCCACCCGGGGATCGCCGCAAGACCCGCAGCACCGCATCACTCGCAACACCGCACAACCGCCACCCAGCCACACCACACGACAGACCAGCGCCGAAACACGACCGGCGCACGCACATCGCCCGGAGGAGGAGCACATGACCGATCGCGGAGCTGCCGCCGACCGGCACGTGCCCGTCCTCCGCGACCGCATCCTCGACCTCCTCGCCCCGTCACTGGAGCGACCGGGAGCCGTCTTCGTGGACGGCACCCTCGGCATGGGCGGTCACAGCGCGGGCGTGCTCGAGCGCTTCCCGCAGGCCCGCGTCGTCGGCATCGACCGGGACGAGGAGGCGCTCGCCCTCTCCCGTGCGCGGCTGGCGTCCTTCGGTGACCGCTTCCAGGCGGTGCACGCCATCTACGACGACCTCGACACCGTCTTCGCGGAGGCGGACATCGAGCGGGCCGACGGGATCCTCTACGACCTCGGGGTCTCCTCCCTCCAACTCGACGAGGCCGACCGCGGTTTCGCCTACGCCCAGGATGCTCCGCTCGACATGCGGATGGATCAGTCCGTGGGGATCACCGCCGCCGACGTGCTCAACACCTACGGACCCGGAGACCTCATCCGCGTCCTGCGCGACTACGGCGAGGAGCGCTTCGCCAAGCGCATCGTCTCGGCGATCATTCGCGAGCGCGAGCGGGAGCCCTTCACGCGCTCGGCGCGCCTCGTCGAGTTGCTCCGCGGCGCCGTCCCGGCCGCGTCCCAGCGCACCGGCGGACACCCCGCCAAGCGCACCTTCCAAGCTCTACGCATCGAGGTCAACGCCGAGCTGTCGGTGTGGCAGGCGGCCGCCCCGGCCGCCATCGAGCGGTTGGCCGTCGGGGGCCGGATCGCCGTCCTGTCCTACCACTCGCTCGAGGACCGGATCACCAAGCGGGCCTTCGCTGCCGGTGCCGTGTCGACGGCGCCCGCCGGTCTGCCCGTCGAGCTCCCCGAGCACCGCCCCTACCTGCGCCTGATCACCCGTGGCGCCGAGGAGCCGACCGAGGCGGAGAAGGCGGAGAACCCGCGTTCCGCCTCGGCACGCCTGCGCGTCGCCGAACGCACCCGAGACACCAGCACCCGCGAGCACGGAGGAACCGCGAGATGAGTCAGATGACTGCCGCCCGTCCGGCACCGATCCGGGCCCGCCGCACCCAGGCCCCGGTTCGTCGGGACCTCCGCGTGGTCTCGGGCGCCGTCGCCGCGGGCGGCGAGTGGTTCATCGGGATCTGCGGACTCATCGTCGTCGCAGGACTGTTGTCCGTGCTCGTGCTCAACACGGCCCTCGCACAGGACTCCTTCGAGCTCGGACGCCTGCAGGCCCGATCCGCGGAGCTGGCCGACGCGCAGGAGGCGCTGACTCACGAGATCGACGGTCGCCGGGCTCCGGCGCGACTGGCGCGCGAGGCGGTGTCGATGGGGATGGTGCCGGCCGACAGCGCGGCCTTCCTGAAGGCCACCGATGGCACGGTCCTCGGCGTGGCGAAGGCGGCCACGAAGGGTGAGGGCTTTAGCGTGATGGCATCTCCGGGGCCGAGCGAGAGTGCCACTGGCGGGAGCGCGACATCGGGCACGACGTCGGGTGGGACCAAAGCTTCGGGGACCTCCGGGTCCACGACGAAGACCACCACGACGAAGAAGGCGAAGGCGGGGAAGGCCAACGCCACGGCTGACACCACGAAGGCCGGCACCACGAAGGCCGGCAGCAGCAAGGCCGGCACGACCAACACCGCCAAGGCGGGTAGGACCGAGAAGGCCGACAAGAGCGGCAAGAACTGAGCGGGACGGATCGGCAGTGACTGAGCGAGGTAGCGGCGACAGCACGCGCCGGAACGGCCCTGCCCGTTCCGGCGGCGCGGCCCGCAAGCCGGCGGCCCCGCGCAAGGCGACCGCGCGCAAGGCCACGCCGACCCGCAAGCCGGCCGCTCCGCGGAAGGCCGCCCCGAAGCCGGCCGCCACGCGCAAGGCCGCCCCGAGCGGCCGCACTGCTCCGCAGCGGAGGCCGGCGCAGGCGCGTACCTCGGCCCGGGCCGCGGCGCCGGCCGGAGGCCCCCGTGCCGCAAGCCCCCGCGTCACTGGTCCCGGTCGCCAGTCCCGCCCGCAGCGCCCCGCGCGGCCCCCGCGGCGGCGACCTTCCACGGCGCCGACGAGCAGCCCGCGCTCGCGCATGCGCGGGATGACGATCGCCATCCTCTTCGTCCTGAGCATCTTCGGGGCGCAACTCATCCGGATCCAGGGCTTCGACTCGGCCACGACGGCCGCCTCGGCCCTGAGCAGCCGCACGCGCACGGAGGTCGTCCCGGCCCTGCGCGGCACGATCTACGACCGGAAGGGGACCGTGCTCGCCTCGAGCATCGAGCGGCGCACGGTCACGGTCGACCAGACCGCCGTCCCCTCCTACGAGAAGGAGATCGACGGAGTCCTCACTGAGGTCGGGGTGGCCGGGGCGGCTGCCGACCTGGCGAGCCTGCTGGACATGAGCGAAGCCAGCCTCGAGGACAAGCTCGACGGGGAGTCTCGCTACGTCGTCCTGAAGAAGAACATCTCCCCGCTCACCTGGCGCAAGATCAACGCTCTGGGCATCCCCGGCATTTACAGCGAGCGGACCTCCCAGCGCAGTTATCCGCAGTCGACGACCGCAGCCTCCCTGGTCGGCTTCGTCACCGACGACGGCGCGGCCGGGGGCGGCCTCGAGCTGCTCCAGGACGAGACGCTGGCCGGCCGCGCGGGGAAGGTGACCTACGAGATCGGCCAGGATGGCTCGCGACTGCCCAACGGGATCTACGAGTCCGACTCGGCCCACACCGGGCGCGACCTGCGGCTGACGATCGACAACGACCTTCAGTGGTACGCGCAGAACGCGCTCGTCAACAAGATCAAGGAGACGAAGGCGCTCTCGGGCACCGTCGTCGTCCAGAACGCGAAGACGGGTGAGCTGCTGGCGCTGGCCTCCGCGCCCACCTATGACCCGAACGACGTCGGCAACGTCGGCTCCGGCTCGCTGAGCAACCTCGCCTTCAGCGACGTCTTCGAGCCGGGCTCGACGGCGAAGATCATGACTGCCGCGGCCGCCCTCGAGGAGGGCGTGGCGACGCCCACCACACCGATGATCGTGCCGTACTCCCTGGCCCGCTCGGACAGGACCTTCACCGACTCCCACGTCCACCCGACGGAGTACCTGACCTTCGCCGGCGCGCTGGCCCAGTCGAGCAACACCGGCATCATCCTCGCCGGCGAGCAGGTCGGCACGGCCACGCTCGAGAAGTACTACCGGACGTTCGGTCTCGGCTCGAAGACGGGGCTCAACTTCCCGGGGGAGTCGGCGGGGCTGCTGCCCAAGACCGAGGACATGGACGGCTCCCAGAGGTACACGGTGATGTTCGGTCAGGGTCTGTCCGTGACGGCCATCCAGGCCGCGGGGGTCTTCCAGACGATCGCGAACGACGGCGTGCGCCTGCCGCCCCGGCTCATCTCGGGCATCGGCAACGAGGACGGCGGCTACGACGAGGTCGCGGCGCCGAAGGGGGAGCGCGTCGTGTCCACCAAGACGGCGCGCGCGGTCAACACGATGCTCGAGGGCGTCGTCACCGACGAGGGAACGGCGCCCGAGGCGCGCATCCCCGGTTACCGCGTGGCCGGCAAGACGGGCACCGCCGACCGCTACGACGACACGGTGGGTGGCTACTCCGGCAAGACGGCGAGCTTCATCGGCTTCGCCCCGGCCGATGACCCCGAGCTGGTCGTCTCCGTCATCCTCCAGCGGCCGATCAAGGGATATTTCGGTGGCACGGTCGCGGCGCCCGTCTTCAAGGACGTCATGACCTACGCCCTCCAGGCGCTCCAGGTGCCGCCGACGCCGGAGGACTCGAAGGCGCCCAAGCTGAAGCTCAAGCTGAGCAAGGCGCCCAAGGCCTCCACACCCGGTCTCCTGCGGGACAACGGCAACCCCGACCGGCGTTAGGGTTGATCCCCGTGTCCTCACCCCGTCCCGCCACCCCGCGTCCGACGAGGCTCACCCGGCTCGCCACCCATGTGTCCGGCACCCTCGCCTCCTCCGCCAACGTCAGCCCCACCGAGCTCTCGGTGACCGGCGTGACCCTCGACTCCCGGCGGGTCCAGCCCGGTGATCTCTACGCCGCACTGCCGGGTGCGAACGCCCACGGTGCGCAGTTCGCCGAGCAGGCCATGGCCGCCGGCGCGACCGCCGTGCTGACGGACCCGGAGGGCATCCGGGTCATGGCTGGCGCCGGGCTCACCCCGCCGGTCATCGTCGTCGACGACCCGCGGGCCGTGCTCGGTGGACTGTCTGCCATCGTCTACGGCACCGACGAGATGGCCCCCCGCCTGATCGGCATCACCGGCACGAACGGCAAGACGACGACGGCCTACCTCATCGCGTCCGCGCTCGAGGCCCTCGGCCGGCGCACGGGCCTCATCGGGACCGTCGAGACGCGGATCGGCACGGAGCGGATCAAGAGCGCCCGCACGACCCCCGAGTCGCCGGACCTGCACGGCATCCTCGGTCTGATGTCCGAGGAGGGCCTGGACGACTGCGTCATGGAGGTCTCGAGCCACGCGCTCGCCCTGCACCGTGTCGACGGCGTCGTCTACGACCTGGCCCTCTTCACGAACCTCTCCCAGGATCACCTCGACTTCCACCGCACGATGGCCGAGTACTTCGATGCCAAGGCTGCCCTCTTCACCCCGGAGCGGGCTCGCGCCGGTCTCGTCTGCATCGACGACGAGTGGGGCCGACGCCTCGCCGAGCGCGCCACCATCCCGGTCACGACGCTGGCGTCCGACCCGGCCGCGGGTGCCGATTGGACGGTGCAGGCTGGCCACGGTGACGCGCGATTCACGCTCACCGGCGTCCTCGACGGGCGACTGACCACCCTCGACCTCGCCTCGGCTCTGCCGGGCGACTTCAACCGGGTCAACACGGCCATGGCCGCCGTCACGCTCCTGCTGGACGGACACGGCCCGGACGCCGTGGCCGCGGCGGTGCTCACGCCGCCCTACGTCCCCGGCCGCATGGAGCCGGTCACCGCCACCGTCCCGGTCGACGGTGCCCCCACGGCGGTCGTCGACTACGCGCACACTCCTGACGCCGTGGCCGCCCTCGTGCGGGCACTGCGGCCCGAGACGCCCGGGCGACTCGTCGTCCTCGTGGGGGCTGGTGGCGACCGTGACCGCGAGAAGCGTCCCCGCATGGGGGCGGCTGCGGCAGACGGCGCCGACGTCGTCGTGGTCACCGACGACAACCCTCGTTCCGAGGTGCCCGCGGACATCCGCTCGGCCGTGGCCGACGGCGCCCGCGCCGCCGGCACGGACGCCACGATCATCGATGTCGAGGGTCGCCGGGAAGCCATCGCGGTGGCCGTCCGAGCAGCTGTCGAAGGGGGACGCGGATCGACGGTCGCCCTCGTCGGCAAGGGCCACGAGACCGGGCAGGAGATCGCCGGCACGGTGCATCCCTTCGACGACCGCGAGGAGCTGCGCGCCGCGCTCGACGCCGCGCTGGGGACCACGTCCCCGAACAGGATGGCCCCCGACCGCACGCCGACCCCCGAGGTGGACGCATGATTCCGTTGCGACTGAGCGAGATTCGCGACATCGTCGGCGGCACGCTCGCCGGTGACGGAGCGGACGTCGTCGTCGACGGCGCCGTCGTCACCGACACCCGCGAGGCCGTGCCCGGCAGCCTCTACGTGGCCCGGGTCGGCGAGCACGCCGATGGTCACGACTACATCCCGTCGGCCGTGGAGCACGGCGCCGTCGGGGCCCTGACGACCCGGCCCGTCGACGGACTGCCCTGCGTCGTCGTGGACGACGTCCAGGCCGCCTTCGTGGCCCTGTCCCGGCACGTCGTCGAGGCCGTCGACGGCCTCGTCGTCATCGGCATCACCGGCTCCTCGGGCAAGACGAGCACGAAGGACCTCCTCGCGGGCGTCCTGGCCGGAGTGGGGGAGACCGTCGCCCCCGTCGGCTCGCTCAACTCCGAGGTGGGCGTGCCCCTGACCGTCTGCCGGGTGACCCCGACGACCCGCTTCCTCATCGTCGAGATGGGCGCCCGCGGCATCGGGCACATCCGGTACCTCACCGAGATCGCCCCACCCCGCATCGGCGCCGTGCTCAACGTCGGCACCGCGCACATGGGGGAGTTCGGCTCGAAGGAGGCCATCGCCCGAGCCAAGAGCGAACTCGTGGCGGCCCTGCCCGCCGAGGGCGTCGCCGTGCTCAACGTCGATGACCCCGCCGTCGCCGCCATGTCCGCCGCGACCGAGGCCCGCATCGTCGGCACGAGCGCCGCCGGCGCACCCGAGGCGACCGTCCGGGCCACCGACGTCACGCTCGACGAGGCCGCGCGGGCGACCTTCACGCTGATCACGCCCGAAGGGCGTGCGCCGGTCACGCTCGGACTGCACGGCGCCCACCACGTCGCGAACGCCCTCACGGTCGCCGCGATCGCTCGGGAGTGCGGCCTCTCCCTGCCCGACATCGCCGCCGGCCTCGGCGCCGGTCGGCCGGTGAGCCGCTGGCGCATGGAGGTCACCGAACGCCCCGACGGCGTGACCATCGTCAACGACGCCTACAACGCCAACCCCGACTCGATGCGCGCCGCCCTGTCGGCCCTCGAGGGGATGGGCGGCCAGCGCCGCACCTGGGCGGTCCTCGGCTCGATGCTCGAGCTGGGACCCGACTCCGACGCGGAGCACGCCGCCATCGGCGCCGAGGCCGCCCGGCGCGGAGTCGACCGTCTCGTCGTCGTCGGTGAGATGGCCCGACCCATGGTCGACGGTGCGACGCAGGCCGCGGAGGGGGCCGGCGCCCGGCTCGAAGCGACCTTCGTCGCCGACGCCGACGCCGCCCACGACCTGCTCGTCGACGAAATCACGTCCGGTGACGTCGTGTTGTTCAAGTCCAGCCGCGACGCAGGACTACGGTTGCTCGGAGACCGACTGACCCAGATGGAGGTGCCCGAGTGAAGGCCGTGCTCTTCGCGGCGGTGTTCGCACTCGTGTTGTCCCTTCTGGGGACACCGATGTTCATCAAGTACCTCGTCAAGCAGGGGTACGGACAGTTCATCCGCGACGACGGACCCACCTCGCACCACACCAAGCGCGGGACCCCGACGATGGGCGGGGCCGTCATCATCGGAGCGTCCATCGCGGCCTACGGGCTGGCGCACCTCGTGACCTGGACCCCGACGACCGTCAGCGGACTGCTCGTCATCTTCCTGATGGCCGGGCTGGGCCTCGTCGGGTTCCTCGACGACTACATCAAGATCAGCAAGCAGCGCAGCCTCGGGCTGCGGTCGGGGGAGAAGCTCGCCGGCCAGACACTCGTCGCGGTCGTCTTCGCGATCCTTGCGCTGAACTTCCCGAACGAGCAGTACCGGACGCCCGCGTCGACGAACATCTCCTTCGTCCGCGACACAGGCATCGACCTCGCCTTCGCCGGTCCGCTGCTGGGGATCATCCTCTTTGTGCTCTGGGCCAACCTCATGATCGCCGGCACCTCCAACGGCGTGAACCTCACCGACGGCCTCGACGGGCTCGCCACGGGTGCCTCGGTGATGGTCTTCGCGTCGTACGTCCTCATCGGCATCTGGCAGTTCAACCAGAACTGCCAGACCAACCCGGGACCGAACTGCTACGAGGTCCGCGACGCCCACGACCTCGCCGTCGTCGCCGCCTGTGGGATGGGTGCCTGTTTCGGCTTCCTCTGGTGGAACGCCTCGCCGGCCAAGATCTTCATGGGTGACACCGGATCGCTCGCCCTCGGTGGCGCGCTCGCCGGTCTGGCCATCCTCACCCGGACGCAGCTGCTCATCGTCATCCTCGGTGGCCTCTTCGTCACGATCACGCTGTCGGTGATCATCCAGGTCGCGAGCTTCAAGTCCACCGGCAAGCGCGTCTTCCGGATGGCCCCGCTGCAGCACCACTTCGAACTCCTCGGCTGGCAGGAGGTCACGATCGTCATCCGGTTCTGGATCATCGCTGGCCTCTTCGTCGCCTTCGGCCTCGGGCTCTTCTATGCCGAATGGGTGGTGGGCGGAGCATGACCGAGGCCACCACCGAGGGCGGCACGCCCACGGACCGGCTGGCCACGCTCACACACCGCGAGGCGGACTGGTCCGGCCTGCGCGTGCTCGTGACGGGTCTGGGCGTGTCCGGTTTCGCCGCGGCCGATGCCCTCGCCGAACACGGTGCCATCGTCATCGGTGTCGACGGGGGAGACCCCGAGACCAACCAGTCCCTGCGCGAACGGGTCGAGATCCTGCGGGTCCTCGACATCGACGTCCGCACCGGCGCCGAGCACGTGAGCGGCCTGCCCCCCGAGCCGATCGACCTCGTCGTCACCTCGCCGGGATGGCGCCCGGACCAGCCCGTCCTCGCCGCGGCCGCCGCTGCCGGCATCCCCATCTGGGGCGAGGTCGAGCTCGCGTGGCGGATGCGTCCGGCCCACGGCGCCGCGCCGTGGCTCACCATCACGGGCACCAACGGCAAGACGACGACCGTCCAGATGCTCACCTCCATCCTCACCGCGGCGGGGCTTCGGGCGATCAGTGCCGGCAACGTCGGGACCCCGATCCTCGAGGTGGTCCAGGACCCCCAGCCCTTCGACGTCGTCGCCGTCGAGCTCTCCAGCTTCCAGCTCCACTGGTCCTCCTCGATCGCGCCGCAGGCCTCGGCCTGCCTCAACATCGCCCCCGACCACGTCGACTGGCACGGCTCGCTCGAGGCCTACGCGGACGCCAAGGGCAAGGTCTACGCGAACACCGAGATCGCCTGCGTCTACAACGTCGACGACCCGGCCACGGAGCGACTCGTCGAGGAGGCCGACGTCCAGGCGGGCTGCCGTGCCATCGGCTTCACGCTCGGCACACCCCACCCGTCGATGGTCGGACTCGTCGAGGACACGCTGGCCGACCGCGCCTTCGTCGAGGACCGGCGTCACCACGCCGCGGAACTCGGCACCCTCGAGGACCTGCGGGGCGACGCCCCCACGGTCGCGCCGCACCTCGTGGCCAACGCCCTCGCCGCGGCCGCCCTGGCCCGCGCCCACGGTGTCCCCGCGTCCGCCGTTCGCAACGGTCTGCGAGCCTGGCGCCCCGAACCCCACCGGATCGCCTCGGTCGCGACCGTCGACGACGTGCACTGGATCGACGACTCGAAGGCGACCAACCCGCACGCCGCCGCGGCCTCCCTCGGCGCCTACGAGCACGTCGTCTGGGTCGCGGGTGGCCTGCTCAAGGGCGCCGACGTCGACGGCCTCGTCGCGAAGGCCGCCCCGCGGCTGCGCGCCGTCGTCCTGATCGGGCGGGACCGGGCGCAGATCGCGGCCGCGCTCGCCCGACACGCGCCGGATGTCCCCGTGATCGACATCGACGCATCGGACACTGGGGCCATGGACCTCGTCGTCCGCGCCGCGGCCGCTCAGGCCGAGCCGGGTGACGTGGTGCTGCTGGCACCGGCGGCTGCGTCCATGGACATGTTCGACAACTACGGTGCCCGCGGCGACGCGTTCGCCGCGGCCGTGGAACGGTACGCCGATCGAGGGGAGTGACAGTGAGCCTGACCGCTGACTCCTCCGCCCTTCGCTCCATCCGCTCGGCCGGCGCCGCAGTGCGCGAGCGTCTCGAGTCCCCGGTGACGACGTACTACCTGCTGCTGTCGGTGACGTCGATCCTCGTCTCGTTCGGTCTGATCATGGTGCTCTCGGCGTCCATGATCGTCTCGCTGAAGGAGGACGGGTCCTCCTTCACGATCTTCCTCAGCCAGCTCCAGTTCGCCGTGATCGGCGCGGTGGCCATGTACTGGGCTGCGGGGCGCTCGATCGCCTTCTGGAAGAAGCTCGCGGTGCCGGCGCTGGCCGGCGCCATCGTCCTGCAGTTGCTCGTCTTCACGCCGCTCGGCATGGGCTACCAGGGCAACCGCAACTGGCTCGACTTCGGGGTGGCGTCCGTCCAGCCGAGTGAGCTCGGCAAGATCGCCCTCGTCCTGTTCGGCGCGGCCATGCTGGCCCGCAAGCAGCGCCTGCTCGGGGACATCCGTCACGCCCTGATCCCCTTCGTCTTCCCGGCTGCGGGCCTCGTCCTGTTGCTCGTCATGCTCGGACACGACCTCGGCACGGCCATGGTCCTGGCCTCCATCGTCGTCGGCATGCTCTTCGCGGCCGGGGTCTCGCTGCGCTGGTTCCTCGTCGGCAGCGGCGTGCTCGTCGCTCTCGGCCTCGTGGCGGCACGCACGAGCAGCAACCGCATGGAGCGCATCAGCATCTGGCTCGACCGCTCGCTCTGCAATCCGACGTCCGACCCGGAGCTCTACTACGGCATCTGCCGCCAGCCGCTGCACGGTCGCTACGCGCTCGCCGACGGCGGCTGGTGGGGCGTGGGCCTCGGCGCCAGCCGCGAGAAGTGGCAGTGGCTCTCCGAACCGCACAACGACTTCATCTTCGCGATCATCGGGGAGGAGCTCGGCCTGCCCGGCACGCTCCTCATCCTCGGGCTCTTCGCCGTCCTCGTGCTCGCCTGCAACCGGATCGTGGCCCGCACCGACGACTTCTTCGTCCGGATCGCCACCGCCGGCATCCTCACGTGGATCGTCGTCCAGGCGATCATCAACATCGGCGCCGTGATCGGCCTCCTGCCGGTCATCGGTGTCCCCCTGCCCTTCGTCTCCTCCGGCGGCTCCTCGCTCATCACGACGATGCTCGCCTCCGGAATCCTGCTGTCCTTCGCGCGGCGGGAGCCCGGCTGTGAGGCCGCGCTCGCCGCCCGTCCGTCACTCGTGCGGCGATCGCTCGCCGTGCTGCCCCCGATCCGCCGAGGTGCCCGATGACTGCCGACCGATTGACCAGCGTGCTGCTCGCCGGGGGTGGTTCGGCCGGGCACGTCTCGCCACTGCTCGCCCTCGCGGACTGCCTCACCGCGCGCCACGACGGCCTCCAGATCGTCGCCCTCGGCACCGCGCAGGGCCTCGAGGCGCGGCTCGTCCCCGCCCGTGGCTACCGGCTGGAGACGGTGCCGAAGGTCCCCTTCCCGCGTCGTCCCAGCGGTGACCTGCTGCGCCTGCCGGGCAATCTCAACGCAGCGGTGAAGGCGGCCGGCCGCGCCATCGACGCCGCGGGCGCCCAGGTCGTCGTCGGCTTCGGCGGCTACGTCTCCACGCCCGCCTACCTCGCCGCGCGCAAGCGCCGCATCCCCATCGTCGTGCACGAGCAGAACGCGCGCCCCGGGATGGCCAACAAGCTCGGCGCCCGCTTCTCGCGGCACGTCGGGGTCACCTTCGGCTCGACTCCGTTGGCCGGAGGCCAGCTCGTCGGCATGCCCCTGCGCCGGGAGATCACGCACCTCGATCGTGCGGCGCACCGCGCCGAGGCCATGGCCCACTTCGGCCTGGACCCGCAGTGGCCGACCCTGCTCGTGACGGGTGGCTCGCTCGGTGCCCAGCGGCTCAACACCGCCTTCGAGGCCAGCGTCTCGGCCCTGTCCGCCGCGGGCATCCAGGTCCTGCACATCACCGGCGAGGGCAAGGACTTCACCCCGGCCGACACCGGCGTGGGAGCCCCCTACAAGGTCGTCAGCTATGCCGACCGGATGGACCTGGCCTACTCGGCGGCCGACGTCGTCGTGGCCAGGTCGGGAGCCAACACCGTCTGCGAGCTGACTGCGGTGGGCCTGCCCGCCGTGTACGTGCCGCTGCCCATCGGCAACGGCGAGCAGCGGCTCAACGCCACGGACGTCGTCGCGGCCGGGGGAGGCATCGTCGTCGACGACGCCGACGTCTCGGCCGAGTGGGTCTCCTCGACCCTCATCCCGCTGCTCAGTGACCGCGAGCGTCTCCACGCCATGGCCACCGCCGCCGCCTCCATCGGGGTGCGCGACGGGGACGAGCGGCTCGCCGACCTCGTCGAGTCCGCCTTCGCCACCGGTGGACGGGCGTGATGGGCGTGCAGGGAACCAACCCGCGCTTCGACTTCCGCGCCGACGTCCCCGACTGCGCCGACCTCGGCGACGTCCACCTCATCGCCATCGGCGGGGCCGGGATGTCGGCCGTCGCCCGACTGCTGCTCGAGCGAGGCGTCCGCGTCTCCGGGTCGGATGCGCGCGACTCCGCCGTCCTCGAGGCGCTGCGCGCCGAGGGCGCACGGGTGCACGTCGGACACGACCCGGCCCACCTCGACGGTGTGGACACCGTGGTCATCTCCTCGGCGATCCGCGAGACGAATGTCGAACTCGCCGCCGCCCGGGAGCGTGGCCTGCGCGTGTTGCACCGCTCCCAGGGGCTGGCCTCGACGATGGCCGGTCAGCGCCGTGTGGCCGTCGCCGGCGCGAACGGCAAGACGACCACGTCCTCGATGCTCACCGTGGCCCTGGCCGATGCCGGCCAACGGCCTTCGTTCGCGCTCGGTGGCGAACTGACGACGGAGGGAACCAACGCCCGGATCGGTGAGGGTGACGTCTTCGTCGCCGAGGCCGACGAGAGCGACGGCTCCTTCCTCGTCTACCGACCGCACGTCGCGATCGTGACCAACGTCCAGCCCGACCACCTCGACTTCTACGGCGACTTCGCCACGGTCGAGGCGGCCTACGCCGAGTTCGCGGGGACCATCGAGGCCGGTGGTGTCCTCGTCGCCTGCGCCGACGACCCCGGATCGGCGCGACTCGCCGAGCGAGCCGCCGCTGACGGAGTCCGCGTGGTCACCTACGGACTGACCGAGGGCGCGAAGGGGGTCACGGCGCGGCTTGTCGACCTGGAGCTCGACGGCTATCGCGCGGCCGCCACGCTGCTCGACGCCGACGGCGTCGCCCGCCGCCTCGAGATCGCCGTGCCCGGACGGCGGTACAACCTCCTCAACGCCCTGGCCGCGCACCTGGCCGCCACCGTCGGCCTCGGTGTCGACCCCGAGGCATCGCTCGCCGGTCTCGCGTCCTTCGGTGGGACGCGGCGACGCTTCGAGGCGAAGGGGTCCGTCGGGGGAGTCGCGGTCATCGACGACTACGCGCACAACCCCGGCAAGGTCGAGGCCGTCGTTCGCACGGCGAAGGAGGTCGCCGGCGAGGGCCGGCTGACCGTCATCTTCCAGCCGCACCTCTACTCGCGCACACGCGACTTCGCCGCTCAGTTCGCCGCGGGTCTCGCGCCGGCAGACCGGATCGTCCTCCTCGACATCTACGGCGCCCGTGAGGACCCGGTTGACGGCGTCACGTCCGAACTCATCGCCGAGCCGCTGCGGGCCTCGGGCAGCGACGTGCTGGTCCTCGACAAGGAGTCCGCCGTCGCCCGTGCGGTCGAGGGGACCCAGTCCGGCGACCTCGTCCTCACGGTCGGCGCTGGTGACGTCACCGCGCTCGGCGCGCTCGTGCTCGACGCGCTGCGGGAGCGAGGGACGGCCCGGGGCGAAGGGGCCCCGGCATGACCCCGGGCCCCTCGGTTCCCGGTCAGGGTCGACGTCCGGCCACGCCACGCCGTCCCGCGATGCCGGCGGGTTCGACGGGGCGGCGACCGGCCGCGCCACGGCCCCCTGCCTCACGGCCGACACCGGCGCCGTCCGCGCGCCCGACGTCGGCGCAGGGTGCCCGACCGACCTCCGCCAAGGCGTCCCGACCGACGTCGGCGAGGCCCGCCGCGACGACACCCGCACGGGCCCCGAAGCGACCTCGACAGAGCTCGGTGGATCGGTTCGCCGACCGTGCGCGCGGCGCGCGGCGTCAGTCGCTCCGGCGGATCGGACTCATCGTCGCGGCGGTCGCGGCCGTGGCGGCACTCGTCTGGCTGATCGCCTTCAGCCCGCTCCTTGTCGTCCGGGACGTGGCCGTCACCGGCGTGCGCGGTCAGGACCAGCGGGACGTCGCGGTGTTGGCGCGCGAGCAGGTCGGCACGCCGCTGGCCCGCCTGGACGTCGACGAGATCGCCACGGGACTGGAGCATCGTTTCCCGCCCGCGGCACGGATCGTCGTCTCACGCTCGCTGCCCGGAACTCTCACCGTCGACGTCACGGTGCGGAAGGCCGTCCTCGCCCTGCGCGACTCGAAGGGTCAACTGCAGGTCGTGGACGCGTCCGGCACCGCCTTCCGGACGGTTCGACAGGCACCGGCCGGAGTGCCGGTCGTCGACGCCGAGGATGACGCCGACGTCAGCCCGCGTGGAGTCGAGGCGGCCCTCAGCGCCGTCAACGCGCTCAAGGTCGGCAAGGAGAGGGTCACCCGCATCTCCGTCAGCCCGGCGGATCTCGTCACCCTCCGGGTCGGGAGCACCGACGTCGTGTGGGGGACCGCCGAGCGCCCGGAGCTCAAGGCCACGATCGTGCGGGCCCTGATCAAGAAGAAGCCGAAGAACATCGACGTGTCCGCCCCGGACACCCCGGTGACCCGCTGAGCGATGAATCGGTCGGCTTGGCGGCCGACACGCCCGCGTTGATGTTGCAGTCACCCTGAACTTCCGCATAACGTCAAGCCATCACGTTGTGACCAAACCGTAACCCTTTAGTTCATGTTGAGGGTTTGTTCGGGCCCGAGTCGCCGTGGTCGACATCCGAAACACCCTCGCTCGAGCGCACAGCATCAACCCAGGAGAGGCCCCACCGTGGCAGCACCGCAGAACTACTTGGCCGTCATCAAGGTCGTCGGGATCGGCGGCGGTGGAGTCAACGCCATCAACCGGATGATCGAGGTCGGCCTCAAGGGTGTCGAGTTCATCGCCATCAACACCGACGCCCAGGCGCTCCTGATGAGCGACGCCGACGTCAAGCTCGACGTCGGTCGCGAACTGACCCGCGGCCTCGGTGCCGGCGCGGACCCCGAGGTCGGCAAGAGGGCCGCCGAGGACCACGCCGAGGAGATCGAGGAGGTCCTCAAGGGTGCCGACATGGTCTTCGTGACGGCCGGCGAGGGCGGCGGCACCGGCACCGGTGGCGCGCCCGTCGTGGCCAAGATCGCGAAGGGGCTCGGCGCCCTGACGATCGGTGTCGTCACCCGCCCGTTCACCTTCGAGGGCCGTCGCCGCGCGAACCAGGCCGAGACCGGGATCGCCTCGCTCCGCGAGGAGGTCGACACCCTCATCGTCATCCCGAACGACCGACTCCTGTCGATCAGCGACCGCGCCGTCAGCATGCTCGACGCCTTCCGCAGCGCCGACCAGGTCCTGCTCTCCGGTGTCCAGGGCATCACCGACCTGATCACGACGCCCGGCCTGATCAACCTCGACTTCGCCGACGTCAAGTCGGTCATGCAGGGTGCCGGTTCGGCCCTCATGGGTATCGGCTCCGCTCGTGGCGAGGACCGTTCGGTCCAGGCCGCCGAGCTGGCCATCTCGTCCCCGCTGCTCGAGGCGAGCATCGACGGCGCGCACGGCGTGCTCCTGTCGATCCAGGGTGGCAGCGACCTCGGTCTCTTCGAGATCAACGAAGCGGCCCGCCTCGTCCAGGAGGCCGCGCACCCCGAGGCCAACATCATCTTCGGTGCGGTCATCGACGACGCCCTCGGCGACGAGGTGCGCGTGACCGTGATCGCGGCCGGCTTCGACGGCGGCAACCCGCAGAAGCGTTCCGACGAGCGCGCCCTGGGCACCATCCAGGGTTCGACGTCGCCGCAGGCCACTCGCCCGCAGCAGCCGGCGGCTCAGCCGCAGCGCACGCAGGCCGCCCCGCAGCAGGTCCCGGCGCAGTCGGTCCCCGCCCAGGCCCCCGCGCAGCAGCAGGCTCCCGCGCAGCAGCAGGCTCCCGCCGCGCAGGCTCCGGCGCAGACGCCCGCCCCGCAGGCGCAGCCGGCCAAGGTGCCCACCGAGACGCAGCAGCCGCCGCGTCAGGTCACCTTCGACACCGAGGACGACCTGGACGTGCCCGACTTCCTCAAGTGAGTCGCACGCACCCACGACGAAGGGGGCGATGAGCCCGGTGGAGACACCGGCTCGTCGCCCCCTTCGTCATGTGGCCTACGGTGGATTGGTGTTCAACTGGCAGAGCCGAGACGGCGTCCTCGACCGGGTCTTCACGTCGCGCGTGGGCGGGCACAGCGAGCCGCCGTGGTCGGGCCTCAATCTCGGAGGTCACGTCGGCGACGACCCGCAGGCCGTCGCCGCGAATCGTCGGGAGTTGGCGGATGGCCTGGGCCTGGCGGCCGACCGGATCGTCTGGATGGACCAGTGCCATGGGACCGACGTGGCCGTCGTCGACGCCGTGCCCGGGCAGCCGCCGACGGTCGACGCCCTCGTGACGGCCTCGCCCGATCTGGCCCTCGCGGTCCTCGTGGCCGACTGCACCCCGATCCTCCTCTCGGACACGGAGGCCGGCGTGATCGGCGCCGCCCACGCGGGCCGGCCCGGCATGGTGGGCGGCATCGTCCCGGCCGTCGTCGGGGCCATGCGTGATCTTGGCGCCCGCGACATCCGCGCCGCCATCGGCCCGTCGGTGTGCGCGCGCTGCTACGAGGTCCCCGCCGAGATGCGCGACGCGGCCGCCCTCGTGGCCCCCGAGTCGCACGCCGTCACATGGTCGGGCACGCCCGCCATCGACGTCGCCGCGGGCGTCGTGGCGCAACTGGCCGGCCTCGGCATCGCCGTCGAATGGGTGCCCGGGTGCACCCGCGAGACCGCGGAGCTCTATTCCTATCGCCGGGACGGCCAGACCGGGCGCACCGCCGGAGTCATCGTGCGGCGGTCGGCATGAGCGCCGGGGAGACGCCGGCCCCGGGCCGCGAGAGCGAGCTCGCCGAGGCGCTGGCCTCGACCCGGGCGCGGATGGCCGCAGCCGTGACCGACGCCGGGCGCGAACCCGCCGGCGTGCGGCTGGTCGTCGTCACCAAGAACTTCCCCCGCTCGGACCTCGACGCGCTCGTGCGCCTCGGCGTCCGCGACGTCGGCGAGAACAAGGAGCAGGAACTGACGGCGAAGATGGGGGAGGCGCCGCTGCCCGAGGACGTCCGGGTCCACTTCATCGGGCAGTTGCAGTCCCGCAAATCCGGCGCGGTCGCCCGGGTGGCGGACGTGGTGCACTCCGTGGACCGGGTCAAGCTCGTCGGCGCGCTGGCGCGCGGAGCCGAGGCCGCGGGCCGCCGCCTCACCGTGCTGCTCCAGGTCAGTCTCGACGGCGACCCCCAGCGTGGGGGAGCGCTGCCCGCGGACGTCCCGGCCCTCGCGGATGCCGTCGCCTCGGCGGGGCTCACGCTCGGCGGGGTGATGGCCGTGGCGCCGCTGGGCGAGGAGCCACGGGCCGCCTTCGCCCGTCTGCGGGAGGTGTCCGAGCGCCTGCGCGTCGACCATCCGGGGGCCGTCGAGATCTCCGCCGGGATGAGCGGCGACCTCGAGGCCGCGATCCACGAAGGAGCCACCCTCCTGCGTGTCGGGACGGCAATCCTCGGTTCTCGTCCGTCACACAGGTAACTTCGGTCGCGAACGGATTGTCCGTGCGGCGCCCAGGTCAGCACGGTGCGAACTAGAGGAGTGGTCATGGCTGGGGCCCTGCGCAAGACGATGGTGTATCTCGGACTCGCCGAGGAGGACGAGCGCTACGACGGGTACTACGAGGACGAGTTCGACGAGGGCGACGAGCCCCAGGTCGACGCGTCCCACGGTGCCGAGGTGACGCCCCTTCCGCGCCGCACGCCGGTGCATTCGGTCGTGCGTGACGTCGAGGTCGGTGGGCTGACGCGGATCACGACGATCCACCCGCGCACCTACAACGAGGCCAAGAACATCGGCGAGAACTTCCGGGACAACATCCCGGTCATCATGAACCTCTCGGACATGGATGACGCCGACGCCAAGCGCCTCGTCGACTTCGCCGCCGGCCTCATCTTCGGTCTGCACGGCTCGATCGAGCGCGTGACGAACAAGGTCTTCCTGCTTTCGCCGTCCCACATCGAGATCGCGTCCGAGGATGCGGCCCCGAAGTCGGCCAGCGCGCTCTTCAACCAGAGCTGATCCGCACCCTCACCAGGTGCCCCGCGAAACAACCACGCAGAGCGGACCGTTGGTCCTGACATGACAGCCATCGTGCAGGTGCTCCAGTTCCTGCTTTTCCTCTATTTCCTCGTCCTGCTCGGGCGCCTCGTTCTCGAGTGGGTCCAGATGTTCGCCAGGGACTGGCGGCCGCGGGGCCCGATGGCGGTCATCGCCGAGGGCATCTACACCGCGACGGATCCGCCGCTGATGTTCCTGCGACGGTTCATCCCGCCGCTGCGCCTGGGCGGCGTGCAACTCGATCTGTCGTTCTTCGTCCTCATGATCGTCATCTCACTCCTGATGAGTGTGTGAGGCGGACGCTCGGACACAGTATGGTGACGGTTCAGACTCCAGTTAGCATGGAGTGTTTGCACTCACCCCCACCTGTGGTTCCCGAGGAGACGACATGGCCTTGACGCCCGAGGATGTCCTCAACAAGACGTTCACCCAGACGCAGTTCCGCCGTGGCTACGACGAGCGCGAGGTGGACGACTTCCTCGACGAGGTCGTGGCCGAGATGCGCCGCATGGTCAAGGACTCCGAGGGGACTCGCGAGGCCCGACCGGGTCAGGCCGACGCCGCCTCCGCCGTGCCGGGCGTCTCGCCCGCCGAGCTGAAGTCCCTGCAGGAGCGCAACGAGGTCCTGACCTCGCGCCTCGCGCGTGAGACCAGCGCCCGTGAGGATGCCCAGCGCCAGCTGGCCGAGTTGACGACCGCGCAGAAGCAGGCGGACGCCGACCGTGCTGCCGCGGCCAAGGCCTCCGGCGACAAGGCTCTCAACGAGGGTGAGCAGCGTCTCGCCGAGGTCAACGCTCGCATCGAGGCCGCGCAGACCCGTCTGCGTGACATCGAGGCCCGCGCGGCCGAGGCCGAGCGCACCACCGCCGCGTCGCAGGAGAAGATCGCCCTGCTCAACTCCCGCGCCGAGGAGGCCGAGACCTCGGCCCGCCAGCGCATCGAGGCAGCCAACGCCTCCGCGGCCGCCGCCGAGGCCAACGCCGCGTCCACGGCGAAGGCGCAGCCCGCCGACGGCTCCAACACGATGGTCGCCGCCCCCGCTGCCGGTGGTGGCGCCGGTGCCGCCGGGCTCATCGCCCTGGCCCAGCGCCTGCACGACGAGCACATCGCCGAGGGCGAGTCGACCCGCGCCCGACTGCTGTCCGAGGCCCAGTCCAAGCACGACGACCTCGTGGGCTCCGGTCAGCGTCAGCACGACGAGCTCGTGGGCGCTGCCCAGAAGAAGCACGACGAGCTGCTCAGCACCGGCCAGTCCAAGTACGACGAGTTCATCGGGACGGGTCAGCGCCGCCACGAGGAGCTCATTGCCGAGGGCACGAGCCAGCGCGACACGCTCGTCGCCGAGGCGAAGGAGCGCGCCGGCGCCCTCGTGTCCGAGGCCGAGGAGAAGAAGCGGTCGATCCTGGCCGCCCTCTCCACCGAGCGCGACGGCATCCAGTCGAAGATCGACGAACTCCGCGGCTTCGAGAAGGAGTACCGCTCGAAGCTCAAGGACTACATCACCGGCCAGCTGAAGTCGCTGGACGAGTCGTCGGTCAACCTCGACCAGCGTCAGGACGCGAACTGAGTCTGATTCCGGACTGAGACGCACGACGAAGCGGGCCACCGTCACGGTGGCCCGCTTCGTCATGTGCGGCACGGCGTGAGGGCGTCGGCGTGTCACAGGTTGGTCGCATCTTCCAAAGGTGTTTGGTGGCAGACGGCCTGTGCCATATCCTGCCCGGACTTGGGCCCGCGACTCGCGGGCCACTGCGATGCAAGGGGGCCGCAATGGCTGCACGTAAGGCGACGACTCAGGCCGCGGCCTCCACCGCGAAGACCGTCGTGGGTGCCGTCTCATCGGCACGCAAGGCTGCGGGCTCGACGGTCCGTCGGCTGGCCGGGGGGAAGGCGGCCGAGGAGACCTCGGCCGCTCCGGCGAAGAAGGCCGCCACGACGAAGGCGGCTCCGGCGAAGAAGGCGGCGACCACCAAGAAGGCTGCCACGAAGAAGGCGGCGACCACCAAGGCCGCGCCCGCCAAGAAGGCCGCCACGACGAAGGCGGCTCCGGCGAAGAAGGCCGCCACGACGAAGGCAGCTCCGGCGAAGAAGGCGGCGACCACGAAGGCCGCGCCCGCCAAGAAGGCCGCCACGACGAAGGCGGCTCCGGCCAAGAAGGCGGCACCAGTGAAGAAGACGGCGACCACCAAGGCCGCGCCCGCCAAGAAGGCTGCGCCCGCAAAGGCGACGGCGACCAAGAAGGTCGTCCCGTCGGCAGCGCCGGTCGCCAACCCCAGCACCCTCGTCGTCAAGGAGGAGGAGTCCCCCTGGACCGCGAAGGAGTTGCGTGCCGTCCGCGCGGAGATCGACGCCGAGGTCGCGAACCTCGAGGCGGAGATCCGCACGGCGGAGTCCGACCTCGTCGACCTCATGCGGGACTCCAACGACGGAGCGGGCGACGACCAGGCCGACGCGGGCGCGAAGACCTTCGAGCGCGAGCAGGAAATCACCCTCACCAACAACCACCGCGCGATCCTCGAGCAGTACCAGCACGCCATTGAGCGACTGGACGACGGCACCTACGGCGTGTGCGAGTCGTGCGGCAACCCGATCGGCAAACTTCGCCTTCAGGCCGCCCCTCGTGCGACCCTGTGTGTGACATGCAAGACGAAGCAGGAGCGCCGCTGAGCGCCGACCAGACCACTCCGCCCTCAACCCGTGAGCACACGGGGCGCCTCGGTGCCGCGCGGGCGACCTTCGTCCTCGCCGCACTTGCTGCCCTGATCCTCGACCAGCTCACCAAGATCTGGGCGACCTCGGCGCTCCGCGAGGGCCGCACGATCGACCTCATCGGGGACCTCCTCTCGTTGCGGCTGCTCCGCAACTCCGGGGCCGCCTTCTCGCTCGGCGACAGTCGCACCTGGGTCATGACCCTCGTGGCGCTCACGGTGACCATCGGGATCGCCTGGGTCGCCCGCCGCGTCGGCTCGACCCTGTGGGGGGCCGCCCTCGGGCTCATGTTCGGCGGGTCGCTGGGCAACCTCGTCGACCGGTTCGTCCGCGAGCCCGGTCCGCTGCGCGGGCACGTCGTCGATTTCATCGACTACTTCGGCCTCTTCGTCGGCAACGTCGCGGACATCGCGATCGTCGTCGGCGCGGGGCTCCTCGTCCTCCAGACCCTGCGTGGGGTGTCGCTCGATGGGCTTCATCCGGCTCACGCGGATCACACCCACACCTCCGGTCGGGTGAGCGACGGGACCGTCGCCCCGGTCGGCGACCAGTCCCAGATCGGCGAACACCATGGCTGACCAGCGCGCAGTACTCGTCCCGGACGGCCTTGAGGGTGAGCGCGTCGATGCCGCGATCGCCCGGCTCTTCGGCCTCTCCCGCACGAAGGCGGCCGATCTGGCCAGCCAGGGGCGGGTCCGTCTCGACCACACCGAGGTCGGGAAGTCCGCTCGCGTCGTCGCCGGCAGCATGCTCGAGGTCGAGTTGCCCGGTGCCGAGGAGAGCCCCACGCTCAAGGTCATCGCCGAGCCGGTGCCCGGCATGACGATCGTGCACGACGACGACCACATCGTCGTCGTCGACAAGCCCGCAGGGGTTGCGGCGCACCCCAGCGTCGGCTGGACCGGACCGACCGTCGTCGGGGGACTGGCGGCCGCTGGCTACCGGATCTCCACCTCGGGGGCCAGCGAACGGCAGGGGATCGTCTCCCGCCTCGACGTCGGCACCTCGGGGCTGATGGTCGTCTGCAAGAGCGAGCTCGCCTACACGCGGCTCAAGAGCGCCTTCCGTGACCGGACGGTGGAGAAGACCTATCACGCGCTCGTCCAGGGCCTGCCCGACCCGGTCGTCGGCACGATCGACGCACCCATCGGCCGCCACCCCGGCCACGACTACAAGTTCGCCGTCATGGAGTCGGGCAAGACTGCGGTCACCCACTACGAGGTGCTCGAGGCCTTCCGGCACGCATCCCTGCTGGAGATCCACCTCGAGACCGGGCGGACCCACCAGATTCGGGTGCACTTCTCCGCCCTGCATCACCCGTGCGTCGGCGACCTCACCTACGGCGCCGACCCGGTGCTGGCCAAGAAGGTCGGCCTGGAGCGGCAGTGGCTGCACGCCATGGGCCTCGGTTTCGAGCACCCGTCCACGGGCGACTGGGTGACCTTCGAGAGCCGCTACCCGGCCGACTTCCAGCACGCTCTCGACGTCATCGGCGCCGGCTGACCGACCCGCCGCGGACTCCCCGCGGCGACACGCCGAGGGCTGTCCCCGGGGCGACGTAAACTGCTCGGGATGTCCATCCAGCTGCCTCGCGAGAAGAACTTCGCGCACCTCCACGTCCACACCGAGTACTCCATGCTCGACGGCGCCGCGAGGATCGGCGACCTCTTCGAGCGTGCTGCGGAGATGGGCATGCAGGCGGTCGCGACGACCGACCACGGCTACGTCTTCGGGGCCTATGAGTTCTGGAAGAAGGCGCAGGGGACGGGCGTCAAGCCGATCATCGGCGTCGAGGCCTACGTCACCCCGGGCACGCACCGCACCGACAAGACGCGAGTGAAGTGGGGCGACGAGCGGTCGCGCCCTGGCGACGACGTCTCGGGCTCGGGTGCGTACACCCACATGACGCTGCTCGCCCGCAACAACAAGGGCATGCACAACCTCTTCCGGATGGCCTCGCTCGCCAGCCTCGAGGGCTACTACTTCAAGCCCCGCATGGACCGCGAGCTGCTGCAGACCTACGGCGACGGCCTCATCGCCACGACCGGCTGCCCCTCGGGCGAGATCCAGACGCGGCTGCGTCTGGGTCAGTACGACAAGGCCGTCGCGGCCGCAGCGGAGTTCCGCGACCTCTTCGGCGCGGAGAACTACTTCTGCGAGCTGATGGACCACGGCCTCGACATCGAGCGCCGGGTGCAGAAGGACCTGCTGCGGCTGGCCAAGGACCTCGGCCTGCCGCTGCTGGCGACGAACGACCTGCACTACACGGCCCCCGAGGACGCCAAGGCGCACAGCGCGCTGCTGTGCGTGCAGTCCGGGTCCACGATGATGGACCCGAACCGATTCAAGTTCGACGCCGACGACTTCTACCTCAAGTCGCCCGAGGAGATGCGCCACATCTGGCGCGAGCTGCCCGAGGCCTGCGACAACACCCTGCTCGTCGCCGACATGTGCGAGGTCTCCTTCACCGAGGGCGAAGGGCGCTTCATGCCCCGCTTCCCGGTGCCCGCCGGCGAGGACGAGACGAGCTGGTTCACGAAGGAGGTCGAGCGCGGGCTGCACGAGCGGTTCCCCGAGGGCATCCCGGACTACGCGCGCAAGCAGGCCGACTACGAGGTCGAGGTCATCGTCGGCAAGGGGTACCCCGGCTACTTCCTCGTCGTGGCCGACTTCATCCAGTGGGCGAAGAACAACGGCATCCGCGTCGGTCCGGGTCGTGGCTCGGGTGCGGGCTCCATGTGCGCCTACGCCATGAAGATCACCGACCTCGACCCCGTGCCGCACGGCCTCATCTTCGAGCGCTTCCTCAACCCCGAGCGCATGTCGATGCCCGACTTCGACGTCGACTTCGACGAACGCCGACGCGGTGAGGTCATCCGCTACGTCACCGAGAAGTACGGCTCGGAGCGCGTGGCGCAGATCGTCACCTACGGCACGATCAAGGCCAAGCAGGCCGTCAAGGACTCGGCCCGCGTGATGGGCCACCCCTTCAGCGTCGGTGACCAGCTCACCAAGCTCATGCCGCCGGATGTCATGGGCAAGGGCGTGCCGCTGTCGAAGATCTACGACGAGAGCCACGACCGCTACGGCGAGGGGGTCGACTTCCGCTCGGCCGTCGCGGGCGACCGCAACTTCCAGGAGGTCGTCGAGACCGCGAAGGGGCTCGAGGGCCTCAAGCGGCAGTGGGGCGTCCACGCCGCCGGCGTCATCATGTCGAGCGAGCCGCTGCTCGACGTCATCCCGATCATGCGCCGCGAGGCGGACGGCCAGATCATCACGCAGTTCGACTACCCGAGCTGTGAGTCGCTCGGCCTGGTCAAGATGGACTTCCTCGGGCTGCGCAACCTGACGATCCTCGACGACGCCTTGGAGAACATCAAGGCCAACCGCGACCTCGAGATCGACCTGGACGTCCTCAGCAAGGACATGACGGACCCGGCGACCTACCAGTTGCTCGCCCGCGGCGACACGCTCGGCGTCTTCCAACTCGACGGTGGCGGCATGCGGACCCTGCTGCGCCTCATGCAGCCGGACAACTTCGAGGACATCTCCGCCGCCCTCGCGCTCTACCGCCCGGGGCCCATGGGCGCCAACGCGCACACGAACTTCGCGCTCCGCAAGAACGGTCGCCAGGAGCTCGACTTCATCCACCCGGAGCTGACCGAGGCGCTCACCCCGATCCTCGGCATGACCTACGGCCTGATCATCTATCAGGAGCAGGTCATGGAGATCGCGCAGAAGTTGGCGGGGTACACCCTCGGCAACGCCGACCTGCTGCGTCGCGCCATGGGCAAGAAGAAGAAGGAGGTCCTCGACGCCGAGTTCGCCAACTTCGAGTCGGGGATGCTCGCCAACGGCTACTCCAAGGACGCCGTCTCCACGCTGTGGAGCATCCTGCTCCCCTTCTCCGACTACGCCTTCAACAAGGCGCACACGGCCGCCTACGGCCTCGTCTCGTACTGGACCGGCTACCTCAAGGCGAACTACCCGGCCGAGTACATGGCGGCGCTCCTGACGAGCGTGCGCGACGACAAGGACAAGTCGGCGCTGTACCTCAACGAGTGCCGTCGCATGGGCATCAAGGTCCTGCCGCCGGACGTGAACGAGTCCGTCGCCAACTTCGCCGCCGTCGGCACCGACATCCGATTCGGGATGGAGGCGATCCGCAACGTCGGCCGCAACGTCGTCGACGCGATCGTCGCGGCGCGCGAGGAGCACGGCGCCTTCACCTCCTTCAAGGACTTCCTCTCCAAGTGCCCGGCGGTCGTCTGCAACAAGCGGACCATCGAGTCCCTGGTGAAGGCCGGTGCCTTCGACGGCATGCAGGAGTCCCGTCAGGGCCTGGCCCTCGTGCACGAGGTCTACGTCGACCACTTCGTCGGCGTGAAGCGGCAGGAGGCCATCGGCCAGGACTCACTGTGGGACATGTTCGGCGGCGGTGACGACGACGAGGACGTCACGGCGAGCGACGGGCTCCCCGAGGTGCCCGCCCACGAATGGGACAAGGCGACCAAGCTGATGCACGAGCGCGACATGCTCGGGCTCTACGTCTCGGACCACCCGCTCTTCGGCATCGAGCACGTCCTCACGCGGGCGGCCGACACCTCCATCGCCGCCCTCATGGACGAGGAGAACGGCAAGGCCGAGGGGTCGACCGTCACCGTCGCCGGCCTCATCACGGGGTTGTCCATCAAGCGGACGAAGAAGGGCGACCTGTGGGCCATCGCCACGGTCGAGGACCTCGAGGGTGCCATCGAGTGCCTGTTCTTCCCCTCGACGTACATGACGGTGTCGACGATGCTCGCCACGGACGTGGTGTGCACCGTGAAGGGGAGGGTCAACCGGCGGGACGACTCGGTCTCGATCTATGCCCAGGAGTTGACCCTGCCGGACCTGTCCGAGGGCCCGCGCGGTCCCGTCACCCTGACCCTGGACCACAGCCGGGCCACGACGGGGAAGGTCGAGGAGCTCAAGTCAGTCCTCAGCCAGCACCCGGGCAGCACCGAGGTCTACCTGAAGCTGGTCCAGCCGGGGCGCTCGGTGACGCTGCGCATCGACGACAACTACCGGGTCAACGCGACGGAAGCCCTCTTCGGTGATCTCAAGGTGATCCTCGGCGCCCGCGCCGTCTCCGGCTGAGTAGGGTCTGCGGGTGAGCACCAGCACCGATGCCGAGCACATCCCGTCCGCCCCGGTCGCCGAGCAGCGCCCGCATCGACGCGAGCACCACGGCGACGTCGTCGATGACCCGTACGAGTGGCTGCGCGACAAGGAGGACCCGGCGGTCGTCGCCCATCTGGAGGCGGAGAACGAGTACGCGGAGCAGCGCACGGCACACCTCGAGCCGGTGCGGACGGCGATCTTCGACGAGATCCGCTCCCGGGTGAAGGAGACCGACCTGTCGGTCCCCGTGGCTCACGGGCCGTGGTGGTACTACACCCGCACGGTCGAGGGCAGCCAGTACGCCATCCACTGCCGGGCCCCACTGACCGATCGGTCCGACCCGCCGCGACTCGACGACGACGGCGAGAAGGGCGACGGCGCGGTGGTGGGGGAGCAGGTGCTCCTCGACGGCAACGACGCGGCCGCGGGCCACGAGTTCTTCTCCGTCGGCGGACTCGTGACGAGCGCCGACCACCACCTGCTCGCCCACGCCATCGACACCGAGGGCGACGAGCGCTTCGCGGTCACGGTCACCGACCTGCGCACGGGCGAGGTGCTCGACACCGCCGTGACCGGCGTCGGATACGGACTCGTCTTCTCGCTCGACGGGACGCATCTCTTCTACGTCCGCGTCGACGACGCCTGGCGTCCCCACCAGGTCTGGCGGCACCGGGTGGGCACGCCGACGACCGAGGACACGCTCGTCTTCGAGGAGACCGACGAGCGCTTCTGGATGGGCATCGGCACCTCCCGTGACGAGCGCCAGCTGATCATCGCGGTGGGCTCCAAGACGACGAGCGAGGCCTGGCTGCTCGACGCGGCCGACCCGACGGGCGACTTCCACTGCGTGGCCCCGCGCCGCGAGGGCGTCGAGTACGACGTCGAGCCCGCCGGTGACCGCCTCCTCATCGTCCACAACACCGACACCGTCGACGGCGACCTCGCCTGGGCGCCGCTGACCTGCACCAGTCACGAGGAGTGGCGACCGCTGCTCGGCTCGCGGCCGGGGGAGCGGTTCCTCGGGACCGAGGCGTTCGACGACTTCGCGGTCCTCCAGTTGCGCCGCGACGGTCTGTCGGCGCTGCGCGTGCTGCCCCGCGACGACTCGGCGGCCGGGTTCGGGACTCCGGTGGACCTCACCTTCGACGACGACCTGCACTCCGTGGGTCTGAGCGACAACCCCGAGTCGGCGACCGACCGGATCCGCCTCGTGCACGAGTCGTGGGTCAGCCCCCGCGCCGTCATCGAGCACGTCGTCGCCACGGGGGAGCGCACGGTCCTCAAGCGCCAGGAGGTCCTCGGCGAGGTCGACCTCGGCGACTACGTCCAGAGTCGGGAGTGGGTGACCACGTCGGACGGCGCCCGCGTGCCCCTGTCGATCGTGCGCCGCAAGGACGTCGAGCCGGACGGCTCCAACCCCGTCATCCTCGGCGGGTATGGGGCCTACGAGATCTCGTCCGACCCGTACTTCTCCGTGGCGCGGCTCTCGCTGCTGGACCGCGGTGTCGTCCACGCCACGGCGCACGTGCGAGGTGGCGGCGAGATGGGGCGGGCCTGGTACGACGAGGGCAAGCTGCTGCACAAACGCAACACCTTCACCGACTTCATCGCCTGCGCCCAGCACCTCGTCGAGACCGGCTGGGCCGCGCCGGACCGACTCGGCGCGGAAGGGGGCTCGGCCGGCGGGCTCCTCATGGGCGCGGTCGCCAACCTCGCGCCCGAGCGCTTCCGCGTCATCCACGGCGCGGTCCCCTTCGTCGACGCGCTGACGACCATCCTGCGTCCCGACCTTCCCCTGACCGTGGGGGAGTGGGAGGAGTGGGGCAACCCGCTCGAGGACCCCGAGGTCTACGCCTACATGAAGGGGTACAGCCCCTACGAGAACGTCGGCGTCCACGACTACCCGGCGATCCTCGCCACGACGTCGCTCAACGACACCCGCGTGTTCTTCACGGAGCCGGCCAAGTGGATCGCGCGGCTGCGCGAGGTGGCGACGAACGATCCGGCCACGCACCCCTTCGTTCTGCGGACCGAGATGGTCGCCGGTCACGGCGGCCGCAGCGGCCGCTACGACGCGTGGCACCAGATCGCGTGGGAGTGGGCCTTCATGCTCGACCAGCTCGGGGCGACCGACCGTGGGGACGCTGGCGGGGCGCGCCCCCAATTTGTTGCTTCGTAGTAACCAACTGGCCTCCGAACTGTGGGTGAATACATGAGGCGTCTCAGCGCCGACTGACCTTCCTCAGGAGCACAGACACATGAAGCAGAAGCAGTTCGCGGGGCTGGCCTTCTCGGCCGCCCTCGTGTCCGCGGCCGCCCTGGTTGCCGTCCCGGCCCAGGCCGACCAGAGCGACAAGGCGCCGAATGCCGGCAACGCGTTCAAGAACCGGTACGCCAGCGTCAGCATGCTGTCGTTCAACGACTTCCACGGCCACCTCGAGGCCACGGACCCGCCGCTGGCCAAGACGCTCGACCCGTCCCAGACCCCTGTCGGTGGCTCCGAGTACCTCGCGGCCAAGCTGACCGAGCTGCGCGGCGGTTCGGACAACACCGTGACCGTCGCCGCCGGTGACCTCATCGGTGGTTCGACGTTCCTCTCGGGCGCCTTCCACGACGAGCCCGCCATCGAGTCGATGGACGCGCTCGGCCTCGATGTCTCCTCCGTGGGCAACCACGAGTTCGACGAGGGCACCGACGAGCTGCTCCGCATCCAGAACGGTGGGTGCCACTGGAAGGACGGGTGCTACTTCCCCGACCAGCCCTACGAGGGCGCGGACTTCCAGTACCTCGCGGCCAACACCGTGGTCAAGGACACCGGCGACACGCTCCTGCCGGGCACCTTCGTCAAGAAGATCGACGGCGTCAACGTCGGCTTCATCGGCATGACGCTCAAGGCCACGCCGACCCTCGTCAACCCGGCCGGTGTCGCCTCCGTCGAGTTCACCGACGAGATCGAGACGGCCAACAAGAGTGCCGCGGCGCTGCAGGCGAAGGGCGTCGAGTCCATCGTCGTCCTCATCCACGAGGGTGGCTACCAGGCCGGCACGTACAACGACTGCGTCGGCATCTCCGGCCCGATCGTCGACATCGCCACCACGGTCTCGCCGGCCATCGACGCCGTCGTCTCCGGTCACACGCACCAGCCCTACACCTGCACGGTCACCGACCCGGCCGGTAACCCCCGCTCGGTCACCTCGGCCGCGGACTATGGCCGCGTCGTGACGAAGACGGACCTCAAGATCGACCGCAAGACCAAGGACGTCGTGCGCGAGGAGACGACGGCGGTCAACCACCTCGTCGACCGCAACAACGCTCCCGACGCCGCACAGACCGCGATCCTCGCCAAGTGGAGCGCCCTCGCCGGTCCGATCCGCTCGAAGGTCGTCGGCACGGTCGCCGAGGACATCACGGGTGACTCGAGCGGCAACCGCGGCATCGAGACCCCGATGGCCGATGTCGTCGCCGACTCCATCCTCGCCGGCACGTCCGGTGACAAGGGCGGCGCGCAGATCGCCTTCATGAACGTCGGTGGCGTCCGCTCGAGCTTCCTCGTCAACCAGATCAGCAACGGCGAGCAGCCGGGCGAGATCACCTACGACGAGGCCTACAAGGTCGCGCCGTTCGGCAACATGCTCGTCTCGATGGACCTCACCGGCGCCGACATCGACGCCATCCTCGAGGAGCAGTACCAGCCGGTCCCCGCGCGTGGGTCCCGCCCGACGCTCGCGATGGGTGTCTCGGAGGGTTTCACCTACACGTGGGACGCGACGCAGCCTCAGGGCAGCCGTGCCAGCAACCTCGCGCTCAACGGTGTCGCGCTCGACGCGGCGGCCACCTACCGCGTCGGCACGCTGAACTTCCTCGCGGAGGGCGGTGACCTCTTCACCTCCTTCAAGAAGGGCACCAACGTCCTCGGTGGTGCGGACGACCTGGCCAACCTGGTCGATTACCTCGGGGCGAACCCGGGCCTCACCGCCCCGGCCAGCCGCGTCGACGGGCTCTGATCGACAGCTGAATCACCAGCGAGGGCCGCTTCCCCTGTGGGGGAGCGGCCCTCGCTGCGTGTCTGGGCCGTGCTGGCTGTGGACAGACGGCGGCCTGTGGACAGTCGAGGTGCCGGGTATGGGCGATTCGCCTACGGTGTTCGTGAAGGCAGGGGCTGCCGGTGGTGGCCCGGTTCGCGACCGAGGGGAATCTCGTGCAGGTCTTTCAGTTCAGGCGTGGGGTTGTGGCGGGGATGGTGGTGGGCGCCGTGGGGGCGGTGTCCGGATGCTCTGGAGAGGGGGAAGGTGGGGGGACGAGCTCGACGTCCACGTCGAGCACGGCGTCGTCATCGACGTCGAGCCTCAGCAGTTCGAGCTCGTCGTCGACGACGAGCAAGAGCGACGTGGAGATCCCCGAGGCCGCCAGGGCGAAGACGAAGGCGGGGGCTGAGGCCTTCGGTAAGTACTACACGGTGGAGATCGGGCGGGCGTATGAGACCAATGACGTCGCGCCGCTCGAAGCGATGTCGGATCCCAAGTGCAGCGTTTGCGCAGGGCTGATAGCCGACGTGAAGGGGAACCGAAAGAAGGGGATCCATGCCGACGCGAATGCATATGACAACATCCTGCGCTCATCCGCGATGCGCAATTCGGACTCCAGTTACACGGCAGCAGTCACGATCAAGTCGGTCCCGTACAGCAACCGCAAGCGCAATGGAGATGTCGTTCGGAAGTTTACTTCCACGGATGTCACCTTCAACCACGTTCTGAAATGGCAGAGGGACCACTGGGTAGTGGCTCAGAGTGTCGCTGAGGTCGGGTCATGAGAATCGGTGCTTGCGTTCTCGCGCTATCGCTCGCCCTGACTCTCTATGGAACCAACGATGTTGCGAGGGCAGATGGCTGCTCCATCGAGACCACGACGTCAGGTGCCGCTGGACCCCAGGGGCTTTCCGTTTGGGGCCAAGAGCAGCACATCACTTGTCCGGAGGCGCAGTCCGCCACGGGGCAGTCCGGATCTGGAGGGCCGACCGGGCGTCCCATTTCCGCGCCAGTCACTCGCTACGAGTACAAGATGACGCAGTCATGCAGCGCGACGCCCGAGGACCTCGCGCAGGGGGAGGTTCCTGTTGCCTGTGCCGCTGGCGCCCAGTGCCAGACGGCTTCTGGCGAGAGCGCAAACCTTATGCAGGTCTATCGCCGACCTGCAGGGGGAAGCGGCGAGTGGGTGAGCGCGGGTATGCAGTGCGGCACGGCTCCGCCAGCCCAGACCGGCGCGGGTCCCAACACGGTCGTCCCGCCGCCGACGCCGTCGATGGGACAGATCCGGGAGGCGTTCGTGCGTCTGCCGTTCTCGAAGCCGACGGTCAAGGTGCAGCCGAGCCGCGGATGGACGTTGGTGAATCTCCCGACGTACTTCGAGGCGACGTGGCCGGGAGATGCGGGTCTTGAACCGGGCGAGGTGAGCGAGCCGCAGCAGTTGTTGTCGTGGTCCGTGGAGTTCCGGGTCGCGGAGCGCTCCTACGACTATCAGTTCGGTGACGGGTCGTCGTCGGGGCCGCTGTCCTCGCGCGGTGGCCCCTATCCCGAGGGGGACGTGCGGCACACCTACGTGAAGCCGGTGGATGCGGTCGAGGTGTTCGTGGACACGAGCCTGACGGGAGAGTTCAGGGTCAACGGGGGCGCCTGGCGCGACATTGCGACGGTGGCGAACCTCGAGAACGAGCCCGTGACCACCTTCGCCGTGCGCGAAGCGCGCCCGCACCTGACGAAGTAGGACCGGCACCGGACCTGCCCGACCCCGTCGGGCGGGTGGCACCATCGTCGGATGACTCCCACCCTCGACAAGGGCGACGGCCACCAACTCGGCGTGCAGCGGGCATACGACACCCTCGCCGAGACCTACGCGACCCACCTTCCCGACACCCGTGCGGAGTCGCTCCTGGAACTCGCCGTGGTCGACGCCTTCGTCGAGGCAGTGACCGCGGGCGGCCAGGACGGCGGCGTGCTCGATGCAGGGTGTGGCGCCGGTCGGATGAGTCGGTACCTGGCCGATCGCGACTGCGCAGTCCGGGGCATCGACCTCTCGCCCGGCATGGTCGAGATGGCGAAGCGGGACCACCCGGACCTCGACTTCGCCGTGGGGTCCCTGACCGACCTGCCCTTCCCGGACCGCACCTTCGCCGGCGTCATGCTCTGGTACTCGGCCATCCACACCCCGACCGCGGGGCAGCCGCGGATCTTCGCTGAGGCGGCCCGCGTCCTGCGACCCGGTGGTCACCTGGTCATCGGGCTGCAGGCCGGCCAGGGCGTTCGCGATGTGTCGGCGTCGTACGCACGGTTGGGGCTGGAGGTCGAGCTCCAGCGGTACCTCTTCACCGCCGATGAGGTCGCCGCCCATGCCGCCGGCGCCGGACTGACCGAGATCGTCCGGATGGTCCGTCGGCCACGGGGATCAGAGCGTGACGATCAGGCCGCCCTTCTCGCCCAACGGAGGTGAGCAAGCGAGCACATCAGCGAAGGGAGCGCCAGCGCCGACGCCACCAGCGGGAAGGCTGCCGGCGGCGTCAGTGGTGCGGCGCGCGGCAGACGATGGTCGGGCAGCTGGCCCGGGCCACCGCACCCATGGCGACCGACCCGATCTGCAACCCCCGGAACCCGCCGAGCCCGCGATCGCCCACGAGGAGGACGTCCGCCCCTTCGCTGCGGTCGACCAGGGTTCTGGCCGGCAGCCCGCGGACGACCTCCTGGATCACCTTCACCTCGGGATGGGTCGACTGGGCATCGGCGATGGTGCGCCGCACCTGCGCCTCGTGCACGGCCTCATATGCGGGCCAGTCCGAGCCGGAGGTCAAGGTGGGGTCGTCGGCCCCCTGCGCCTGCCAGGCGTGCACGACCAGGAGTTCGGCACCGCGCTGTGCCGCCTGCCGGAAGCCCCGGACGAGGGCACGCAAGGACGGCGCCGATCCGTCGACACCGACGACGACCCGGCCGTAGGGGACATCGGCGTCGCGGTGGCGGATCACCGCCACCGGGCACGGAGCGTGGGTGACGACCTGGTAGGCGACGCCGCCGAGCGGCGCGAAGTTCGCCGGACCGTGGCCGTGTGCGCCGACGACGATGACCTCCGCGTCCCGCCCGGCCCGGATGATCGACGCCGACGGGAAGCCCGAGGTGAGCGCCGTCGAGACCTGGATGCTGCGGTCGCGACTGTGGACGCGCGCGGTGCAGGACGCGAGCAGTTGGCGCCCGGCCTCCTTGATCGTCTCGGCGTCGGTCCCCGCACCGAACCCGACCATCGGCAGGTCGGGGGAGAAGGCGTGGATGAGGTGCATCGGCAGACCGCGCACGGACGCCTGACCCGCCGCCCACTCGAGGGCATCGGTCCCGTTGGGTGAGCCGTCGACCCCGACGACGATGGACCCCGGCTGTTGTCCGTGCATGCTGACCTCCACGACCTCGCATCGAGGCGGCGGGACGTCGGACGGGCGTCGCCGTCGTCACGGGCCGACCGGGCCCGTCCTTCGACTGTAGTCCCCGGCGGGTGGCCCCACCATCGGTCTGACGAAGGTCGCGAGCCGGCTCAGCGGTAGGCGGCCTCTCCGGTCAGCGCCTGGCCGATCATCAACTGGTGGACCTCGCTGGTGCCCTCGTAGGTGAGGACCGATTCGAGGTTGTTCGCGTGGCGCAGGACCGGGTAGTCGAGCGTGATGCCGTTGGCGCCCAACAGCGTGCGGCACTCCCGGGCGATGGCGATGGCCTCGCGCACGTTGTTGAGCTTGCCGAGGGAGATCTGCTCGGGCCGGATCGTGCCGGCGTCCTTGAGCCGGCCCAGCTGGATCGCCAGCAGCATGGCCTTGCCGAACTCGAGGGTCATGTCGGCGAGCTTCGTCTGGGTGATCTGGTAGGCGGCGAGCGGCTTGTCGAAGATGGTGCGGTCGCCGACGTAGGCGAGGACCGACTCCAGGCAGTCGCGTGCGGCGCCGACCGCGCCGAAGACGATGCCGAACCGGGCCTCGTTGAGGCAGGTCAGCGGGCCGGACAGACCCTGCGCCCCCGGGAGGACGGCATCGCCGGGCAGCCGCACGTCCTCGAGGACGATCTCGCCCGTGACCGACGCGCGCAACGAGAGCTTGCGGGTGATCTCCGGTGTGGAGACGCCCGCTGCGGCAGTGGGGACGACGAATCCGCGGATGCCTCGGGAGCCCTCGGCCTCGTCCGTGCGTGCCCAGACGACGGCGACGTCCGCCACGGGCGCGTTCGTGATCCACATCTTCGTCCCGTTGAGCACCCAGTCGTCCCCGTCGCGGCGCGCGACGGTGCGCATCCCGGCCGGATTGGAGCCGAAGTCCGGCTCGGTGAGGCCGAAGCAGCCGATGGCCTCGCCGGGCGCCATGCGGGGCAGCCACTCCTCCTTCTGTGCTTCACTGCCGAAGTGGTGAATCGCAAACATGGCGAGCGAGCCCTGCACCGACACGAGCGAGCGGATCCCCGAGTCGGCGGCCTCGAGTTCGAGGCAGGCCAACCCGTAGGCCGTGGCACTCGTGCCAGCGCAGCCGTAACCCTCGAGATGCATGCCGAGCAGGCCGTGGCCGCCGAGCACGGTCGCGAGCTCGCGCACCGGCACGGTGCCGCTCTCGAACCACGCGGGCAGGTGCGGTCGGACCTCGGTGTCGAGGACGGAGCGCACGGTGGACGCCATGGTGCGGTCGTCGGCATCGAGGAGGGTGTCGATCCCGAAGAGGTCGAGGGGGTGCGTGGGCATGGCGGCCTTTCTGGTGGGCGGCACGTCGAGGGTCACGAGCCGGACGTCAGGAGCGCAGGACCTTCTCCATGGCCTTGCCCTTGGCGAGTTCGTCGACGAGCTTGTCGAGGTAGCGGATCTTCTGCATGAGGGGATCCTCGACGTCCTCGACCCGGACGCCGCAGACGACACCCTTGATCAGGCCCACGTTGGGGTTGAGGTCGGCACTGTCGAAGAAGTCACGGAAGGTCGTGCCCGCCTCGAGGTGTCGTTGCAGCTCGGCCTGGTCGAAGCCGGTGAGCCAGCGGATGACCTCGTCCACCTCGGCGGCGGTGCGGCCCTTGCGTTCCACCTTCGCGATGTAGAGCGGGTGGACGTCGGCGACGCTCGTGGTGAAGATTCTGTGCACCGGCCGAGGCTACCGCGCGCAAACGGCGAATCATCCGGCGCTCCGGGGAGTCGACTACGTGGGCACGACTCCGCCGCGTGCGTGGTGGTAGCTCGTGCGGAGGATGGCCTGCACGACCGTCAGCTCATCCTCGTCGCGGGGGCCGAAGACCATGACGAACCCCGGAGTCAGGCGCGAGCCGGCGAGCGGGTGGGCCCGTCCCCACCCCTTCGCGACGAGGTCGGCGGCATGGGCCGGTGGGAGCGCAACGTGGAGCGAGCCGTCCTCGCGGGGGTGGAGGTGCGCGAACTCGCGCACGGACGGGACCAGGAAGGCCTGGTCATCGCCTCCGCCGTCGGCCATGGTGAACCCGCGAGCCCCCGGCACCGAGATGTGGGACGGTCCAACCGAGACGCCCTCAAGCTCCGCCACGGTCGACGCCAGCCGTTCCTGGAGGTCGGCCGGAGCGTTCTGCGAGGTCTGCTGCTGCGGGATCCTCCAGGTGATCTCGGGCGTCGGTCCCGAACGGATCGGTAGGGCGCCATCCGGCAGGGTGGCCCATGAGACGTGTTCAGGCCGCCCGGGCGCCGGAACGGGGTGGTGCGTGGCGTACGTGAGTCGCTCCGCGATCCACCGCCCGAGTGACGCGACGACGGCCATGGTCAGCCCGTGGCCGCCGTCCGTCCGGTGGGCAACCACGGGTGCGCCGGACTCCTCGAGGAGGTAGCGCCACGTCCTGCTCAGGAGTTCGGCGGGGATGACGTGGTCCTGGTCGCCCTGGGCGACGAAGACCGGCAGGTGAGCGAGCCGTCCGGTGGTGACGGCCACGCCGGCGTCGAACGGCAACGTGGCGAAGAGGACACCAGCCCCGCTGAAACGCGCTGGGTCGCTGAGGGCCAGGCCGCCGGCGAATGCGCCGCCGCCGCTGAAGCCGACCACGATGACCTGACGCCCGGCGGGAGCGACGTCGTCGAGCCACGCCCGGAACCATGCCATCGTGTCCGCGAGCGACTCCGCGATGGGGCGGCCGATGCCGCGGTTGGCGAACCACGCGAACCCGCCGCCCTCGGCGATGGGGGCCCGGACGGCCGCGTACTCGATGCCGCCCGGCAGGTGCGGCGCGAGCGAGATGATCTCCTGCTCGTTCGACCCGCGACCGTGGAGGAGGACGACGAGCGGTGCATCGGGGGACGTGGCGCCGTGCGTTGCGACGACGTGTGGCCCGAAGGTCGCCTGCCCACTCATCGGGGAGCTCCGGGAACGAGCTCCGCAGCGGTGCGGGCGCTGGACTCGCAGGGTCGGACGGGGTCCGCGGACATGGTGCCTTCTTTCGACGTTCGTGGCCCATGCGGGCCCGGAGTGACTTCCCCGCGCCTCACGGCGGGACCCGGCGTGGCGGGTGCCGCCGCGAAGCGCGGGCTGGTTCAGCTGGCGATCTGGAAGGCTCCCCAGGAGGCGCAGAGCGGGGTGACGTGGTCGTCGACGAAGGCGACGTGCGCCGGGTGCTTGATGTAGGCCGACCAGGCGTCGGCATCGGCGAACTCGGCGACGATTCCGACGTCGGCGTTGCCGCGGTTGAGGCCCAGGTCGGTTCCGGAGCGGAACGAGGCGACGCCCTCGATCTTGCTCGGCAGCTCAGCCATGGCGGCGATGAACGATGCGCGCTGCTCGTCGGTCGTCTCGTCGGTGAAGGTCATGCTCCAGACGTGGGTGATCATGCTGTCCCTGCTTCCTGTGGGTGGTGGATGGTGGGTGCCGGGTCAGGCGATGGTCGCGAAGCCGCCGGTCCAGGTGATCTTCTCGCCCGCGGCGAGCGTGAGCTGCAGGAAGCCGATGGCCTCCAGCTCACGGGCGCGCTTGAGGGCGCCCGCGTCAACGGCCTTGAGACCGCCGGAGGTCACGATGCCAGCCAGGGTCGACTTCGCGTCGGCGTCGTCGCCCGCGATCAGGACCGTGGTGGTCTCGTTGCCGACCGTGCCGGAGGCCAGGGTCGCGGCGAAGGTCGTGTTGAAGGCCTTGAGGACCTTCGAGTCGGGGAGCGCGGCGGCGACTTCGGCCGCGGCGGAGCCGTCGGCCGGGACGACGAGCGAGTCGAAGGTCTCGAAGTTGAGCGGGTTGGTGATGTCGACGACGACCTTGCCCGCGAGGCTGGCGCCGCGCTCCGCGATGACGGCCGACAGGGCCGGGTACGGCACAGCGAGCACGACGACGTCGCCGATGACCTGGGTGTCGGTGTCGCCCTGACCGATGAGCTGGACGGTGTGGTTGCCCCGGCCCGCGACGGCTGCGATGGCCTGGCCCATGTTGCCGGTACCGATGATCGAGATGGTGCTCATGCCTGCTCCTAGAAAGTTGTTGGTTTAAGT
This sequence comes from Janibacter zhaoxuefangae, assembly GCF_050271985.1. GTDB lineage: Bacteria > Actinomycetota > Actinomycetes > Actinomycetales > Dermatophilaceae. The sequence continues at coordinate 1,009,694 of NZ_CP189849.1, forward strand.
AACCGTACTCGGCATTACTTGAAGAAGCAACCATTGCCGGTAGTGTGGGGGCATGAACACCAACTGGCTCAGCGAGGACGAACGGGCTGCTTGGGTGCGGCTGGTCGCCGTGGTCGAGCTCCTTCCTGGCGTGCTCGACACCCAGCTCCGCAAGGAGTCCGGGCTGACGCACTTCGAGTACTTCGTGCTCGCAATGCTGTCCGAGGCGCCCGACCGGACGCTGCGCATGACCGAGCTGGCACGTCGCACCAACGCGACCCTGCCCCGCCTTTCACATGTGGCGAGGCGCCTCGAGGACGCCGGATTGGTCATGCGGTCGGTCTGCCCGGAGGACCGACGTGCGACCAACGCGAGCCTCACCGACGGGGGATGGGAGCGCGTCGTGAGCGCAGCTCCCGGCCACGTCGGTGCCGTACGTCGCTTCGTCATCGACCGGCTCTCTGCAGTCCAGGTCGAGCAACTCGGCGACATCGCCGATGCCCTGCTCGGTGCGCTGGACCCGGACCGGCGGCTCACGGGGCTCTACGACCCGCCGGGAGCCGCGCCCGCCCAGAGTCGCCAGGAGTAGAAGCCCGGCCTCGACCTGCGACCTGGTCAGAAACGTGTCCACGGAGCGGTATCCGAGGTTTCGACGGTCGGGTCGGTCGCTTGGGCGATGCGGCTAGTGTCGACGTATGGCTCACTCCCACGTCACGCTCGGTGCGATCAACATGGAGGCCAGGGACCCGGCAGACCTGGCCCGGTTCTGGGCTGCGGTCACCGGTGGCGAGACGTCGGGCGGGAGCGACGCCGTCTACCTGGCGCCGAACGGGCCGGACGGGTTCGGCATGTTCTTCCAGCGCCGGACCGAGCCGCGTCCCGATCGCCAGGACACGCACCTCGACCTCACGGTCCCGTGGGGCTCGCGCGTCGACGAGGTTCGGCGGCTCACCGAGTTGGGCGCGGTGCAACGCTGGGACGTGCTCGATGAGGTCCCGCACGTGCAGTGGACCACGATGGAAGACCCGGAGGGCAACCTCTTCTGCATCGCCGAGCACCCGCCGAAGCACGCCCCGGACGCCAGCAGCCGCTGACGTCCGGCAGAGTCACGACGGAGTTCTGACGTGACAACCGGAAGCACCCCCGAGCGACCGAAGTCGTCCGAGGGTGCTTCCGCTGGATTTCCCGTCTCGACCCCGCGTTGTGGCAGGTCACGAGACTGTCGGACCGTGTAGAGCAGCTGCCGGTCCTCCGCGCCGGTGACGACGCCGTGGACGACGTCGGTGATGCCCTGGGCGGTGTGCACCGTAGAGGCGTAGCCGAGCTCGACGTGGGAGGCGACGTAGTCCGCGGGCAGCGTCGCATGGAGCCGCGAGGCGAGGTGTCGCACGGCCAGGCCGCCGTCCGCGCGCACAGCCTCGACCTGCCAGCGGTCGCCGTTGTCTTGCCCGACCCGGCTGGCGCGAGGGCGAGATGCACGCGCGCGCCGCTGGGCGCCAGCGCGGTCACCATGTCCTGCTGGCCGCGGTTGAGCGGTACCCCGTCAAGGATCGCGGCGAGCACCGACAGCTCCACGTCGTCGGCAGACCACGCGAGGCCCGGTGGGCGCCCGGCAGCTTCGACGATGCGCTGCTCGGCCTCCAACACACGACAGCTCGTGTTGTGATCCCGGCCCGTGTGCCGGTAGACGCTGGTGCCATCCGAGCGGCGCAGCACGGACGGCTCGGTGATCAGATCAAGTTCCGGCGTCAGGTTGATCGACAGGCGACGGACCGCGTCGTCGACGATCCACTCGACGACCTCAGCCACCCGGTCAGCAGGCACGGCGACGCCCCGCACTTGGCGTAGTGCCTCGGCGCGCACATGCCAGACCTGCCAGGTCGCCCGTCGTGACTCAATCTCCGCGATCACCCGCTCAGCGGCTTCGTGGATCCACGCCGTCGTGACTTGCTGCTCCGGCCGCGGGGCAGGGCGAAGGGCCTTCGACACCATCGATTCGACATTCCGCTCGGACCCGAGCGCGTCGACGGCTTCGCTCCACCAGGCCTGGCGCTGCTCGGCATACGACCGCGGCTCGTGCTTGGCCTCGCGCGTCTCCAGGTTCGCCTGCTGTGCCAGCGCCACCGACTCGACCGGTGTCGGTGGGCGGCCGTGCCTCGTTCGGAGCTCCCGTGCCAGCTCCCGTTGCCGCGCGGCGATGGAGGTCCGCCGCTGCGACCACCGCTCACACAGTTTCGCCGACACGCCCTTGATCTCGCGCACGGGCCGCTTGCCGCGCGCGCCCGCGGGCCGCTCGACGGACCTCACTCCGAGCGTCTCGACCAGGTGCCGCTCCAGGGCCGTGTTGTAGGTCGCCGACGCGGCGACGACGTGCTCGTGCAGGACCCTGCCGTAGATCGAGAGCCACTTGCCCGAGCCCGTCTGCACCTTGTCGGCCACCGCGACGTGGGTGTGCAGATCGGGGTCACCCGCCCGGGAGTCGCGGTGCGTGATCGCCGTCGCGTTGAGCCCACGCGTCTCGACATGCCGGGCACCGTTGCGCCCCTCCCGGGTGCACCTGAAGATCATCCGTGCTGAGTTCGATGCCGTGCGGCTCTCGGCGGTGAAGCCGTCCGACGTCCGCGCGTGGTGCGCGAAGCTCAAGGCCGAGGGCCGGGCCGACTCTTACGTCTACGCGCTGCACGCCCGGCTTGAGGAACTCCAAGGCGAGGAGGCCGAGCAGGCTGCCAAGGGCTTGGAGCTTCCCTACGAGGACTGGTGCGACCCGCTCGACGAATGACCGCTCGGTTGTCGGGGGCGGCTGCGAGTATTGCCGGATGGCAGGTCCGAAGCTGGTCCGGTTCCCGGGGTACCGAGACTGGGAAGAGAAGCGCATCGAAGCGAGCAACGCCATGATGGGTCTGCTCGCCGGCGCACGACTGGCTGCCCACCTCCTGAAACTGACGGAGGGATCGAGCCATCTGCTGCCAGAGGTCTTCCCGCAGGTCGACCACATCGGCCGCTTCAATCTGACGACCGAAGAAGCCTCAGCGATCCTCGCGTCGGCGGACACCCACCTCGGGGCGATGAGCGTTCCTTACGCGCTGGCTCTGCACGAGGACTACCTGAATACCTGCCTTGACCTGCTGCATCGGTCGGGATTCTGCTCGGCGGGCACGGTCGCGAACACCAAGCTCGCGGCACAGCACCCGAAGATCGCTCAGTTGACCGGGGGAGCGTTCAATGCCGACCGGCTCGTCCAACTCGACACCCTTCGGCTCATGCGCAACTGCATGATCCACGACGGCGGGCGAGCGGACAGTGCCCTGGTCAACAAGGTGGCGTCATGGTCCACGGCAACGGAAGCGCTCTGGACGAAGGTTGCTCCATCGCTACGGGGAATCTCTGTCGGTGACCCGATCAGCTTTGGCCACCAGCAACTCATCCTGGTGTTGGCGGTCACGAAATTCCTCAGCCGTGAGGCGAATGTCCTCATCCAGCCCGTCGTGTCGCGCGAGCTCTGGGCGGACGTCGTCGTGGCGGACGTCGCCGCGCAGCACGGTGGGAAGCTGCCGCTGCTGCCGGAGCGCTTGAAGAAGGCTCGCGGTGTCGCGAGGTTCGACTACGCGCCGCTTCGGTTGACCGACCCCGAACTCCAGGCCGCTCTGGGCCGGTACTGAGAGAGAACAAAAGCGGGGCTCTTCCCATTGAGCTACACCCTCGATGAGGGGCCAGGACTCGAACCTGGGTCTCCGCGCTTCTGTGGAGTGTCTGGCTGTGAACCAGTAGGCCGTGCGCCCACTCCTGTCGAACACCACAAGGGTAGCAGGACCGGCCGACGGATGCGGGCCACGCGAGTCGATCCGGCGGTCGCCAACCTCGGCCGTGACGAACAGTCGCCAGCCGCTCATCCGGATCTCCTGCGGTATTTCGTCCCGATCGGGCCAAGCGAAAGGGCCCTTGACGCCGCGTTTCCGCAGGTCAAGGGCCCTTTCGGGGTTACGGCATCCGTCAGATGTCGTAGTACATCTCGAACTCGTGCGGGTGCGGACGCAGCTGCAGGGGAGCAACCTCGTTCTCGCGCTTCCACGCGATCCACGTCTCGATGAGGTCCGAGGTGAAGACGTCACCCTGGAGCAGGAACTCGTGGTCCTCCTCGAGGGCGGTGAGCACCTCGGGCAGGGTCGTGGGGACCTGGTCGATCGCGTCGTGCTCCTCGGGCGGCAGCTCGTAGAGGTCCTTGTCGACCGGCTCCGGGGGCTCGATGCGGTTCTTGATGCCGTCGAGGCCGGCCATGAGCTGGGCAGCGAAGCACAGGTACGGGTTGCTCGAGGGGTCCGGGATGCGGAACTCGATGCGCTTGGCCTTCGGCGAGTTGCCCGCGATCGGGATGCGGATACAGGCCGAGCGGTTGCGCGCGGAGTACACGAGGTTGATCGGGGCCTCGTAGCCGGGCACCAGACGGTGGTACGAGTTCGCCGTCGGGTTCGTGAAGGCGAGCAGCGCCGGAGCGTGCTTGAGCAGGCCACCGATGTACCAGCGCGCGAGGTCGGACAGACCGCCGTAACCCTGCTCGTCGTAGAAGAGGGGCTCGCCGTCCTTCCACAGGCTCTGGTGCGTGTGCATGCCCGAGCCGTTGTCGCCGTAGATCGGCTTCGGCATGAAGGTCGCCGACTTGCCGAGCTCCCACGCGGTGCTCTTGATGACGTACTTGAACTTCATGATGTCGTCGCCGGACTGCAGCAACGTGTTGAAGCGGTAGTTGATCTCCTGCTGCCCCGCGCTGCCCACCTCGTGGTGCGCACGCTCGACCTCGAGGCCGACCTTCGCGAGGTTGAGGCACATCTTGTCGCGGATGTCGGCGAAGTGGTCCACCGGCGGGACGGGGAAGTAGCCGCCCTTGATGCGGGTCTTGTAACCCTTGTTGCCGCCCTCCTCGACGCGACCGGAGTTCCACGCGGCCTCGATGGAGTCGACGTGGTAGTAGCTGCCCTTGGGCGAGGTCTCGAAGCGCACGTCGTCGAAGACGTAGAACTCGGCCTCGGCGCCGAAGTAGGCGGTGTCGGCGATGCCCGTCGACTTGAGGTAGGCCTCGGCCTTCGCCGCGACGTTGCGCGGGTCGCGGCTGTACTGCTCGCCGGTGAAGGGGTCCACGATGGAGAAGTTGACGATCAGCGTCTTCTCTTCACGGAAGGGGTCGAGGTAGGCCGTCTTGACGTCCGGCACGAGCTTCATGTCGGACTCGTGGATGGCCTGGAAGCCGCGGATCGAGGAGCCGTCGAACATCTGGCCCTCGGTGAAGAAGTCCTCGTCGATCGACCCGGCGGGCACGTTGAAGTGCTGCATGACGCCGGGCAGGTCGCAGAACCTGATGTCGACGAACTTGACGTCCTCGTCCTTGATGAACGCAAGGACCTCGTCAGGGGAGCTGAACAATCCATCCTCCTGGGGTGGGGGCGGCCAAGGTGACCGCGGTTGTTGCCACGAACCTAACGGGCGGCAGTTTCCCGACCGTGACCCGGATGTTTCGTGGGTGTTACGCGTCCTCCACCGTATCGAGATGTGGACACGGGCACGACCTGGTCCGCCCCCCGAGACGTCTCAGAACAGCCGACCAGCGTCCTCGGCGCCCGGTTCCTCAAGGGCGAGGAGGAACCGTTTGCGCTCCAGCCCACCCGCGTAGCCCGTGAGTGAGCCGTCGCTGCCGATCACCCGATGGCAGGGCACGACGATGGACAACGGGTTGCTGCCATTGGCCGAACCCACGGCCTGCGCGAGATTCCGGTCGCCCAGCGCCGTGGCCAGCGCGCCGTAGGTACTGGTCCGCCCGTACGGGATCGCGCGCAACTGCTCCCACACGCGCAGCTGGAACGGCTCGCCCACGGGCGCCAACGGCAGGTCGAAGGTCGTCCGCTCGCCGGCGAAGTAGCCGTCCATCTGGTCGGCTGTCCGGGTGATGAGACGGTCATCGCGTGACGCCCGCTCGCCCAGCGCCTCGACGCCCGGGTGACGCAGGTGCCCGTCGAAGAGCAGGGCCACCAGGGCATCGCCGTCGGCGACGACGGTGAGGTCGCCGACGGGGGAGGGCACGAGGGCGTGACGGCGGGCGCACACGGCCCCATTATCGTTGCCCGGTGTGACACCCCCACCCGCACACTCCGGTCCGACGAGCCACGAGGCCACGGCCGGCCAGCATCACGGCGCGCGGCTCGGCCTGCCCGCCAGCGGGACCGGTTCCCTCGCGACACTGGGTCGGCGCGTCCCGGCCCTGGTGATCGACTGGTTCGCCTGTCAGGCCATCGCCCTGGGGCTGCTCACCCGACTCATCGACGTCGACCCTGGCGCCCGCAGCTTCCTGCCACTGGCCGTCTTCCTCGTCGAGAACGTCGTCCTCGTCGCCCTCACCGGCACGACGCTCGGGCACCGACTGCTCGGCATGCACGTCGTCGCGCCGCACCGTCCAGGGGTGAGTTGGCTCCAGTCGCTGATCCGCGCAGTGCTGCTCTGCCTCGTCATCCCGGCGGTCGTCTGGGATGCCGACGGGCGAGGCCTGCACGACCGCGCCGCCGGCACCCTGCTCCTGCGGACCTGACCCTCAGGGCGTCCCACCTCCGGACAACGCCGCGGACGACGGCCCCGGCGCACCACCAGAGCCCGCCGACCGAACGGTCGACGGGCTCTCGTGTACTGGGCGGCTGGGCTCAGCGGCCGCGCAGGTTCTTGCGGTCCATCCGCACACGGGTCGGGTCGACGCCGGCGGGGATCCCGGACCGGACGCCGGGCAGGGACTTGAGCCGCTTGTTGACGACGGCCATCTCGTCCTTCGTCAGGGTGGGCTTGAGCTTCATGAGGGTGCGGGCGACCTTCGCCACCGGCACCTCGTCCTTGCCCGAACCGACGTGGACGACGTGGATCGGGACGCCGGGCGCGACGCGGGCGACGCGCTTCTTCTCCTTGTCGAGCACCTTCAGGGCACGGCCACGCGGGCCTTCGGCGAGCAGGACGATGCCGGGACGGCCGAGCGCGCGGTAGACGAGCGCGGCGTTCTGGACGTCGCCCGGGCGCGCGGCGTCGGCCGCGACGGGCTCCTGGGAGTAGTACCAGTTGCGGCGCAGGGCCGAGAGCGCACCCGCAGTGGCGCCGGTCTGGCCCTCCATCTGCGAGTAGGCGGCCCGCTCACCTCGGCGGGCGAGCACGATCATCGCGGCGAGCAGCGCCATCGGGATCGCGACGACGAGGGAGATCAGCGGGTGTCCGAGGAGCCAGCCGATGCCCTCGACGACGAGGAACGCGACCAGCGCGGCCGCGACCATCCAGAGCGTGATCTTCGGGTCGATCGTCTTGACCGTCTTGTGGACGGACAGCATCTGCTTGAAGGCGTTCGGCTTCTTGGGAGCCTTCGGCTCCTTGGGGGCCTTGTCGGCCTTCGGGGTCTTGTCGCGGGCCATGCGGGTCTTCTGCTTTCGGTGGTGGTCCGACACGTCGGCGGAGCGGTTCGGGTCGTCAGGATCTCAGGCCGTGGCGGCGCGCGCGACGAGCGACGCGGCCTCCTGGCGTGCGGGGTCGGCCGCGGCGGCCTTGAGGTGGCTGAGGTGCTCGGGGATCGGGCGACCCCACTTCTCCATGGCCGTCGCCCAGAGGCGACCGGCGCGGTACGAGCTGCGCACCAGCGGACCGGCCATGACGCCCTTGAAGCCGACCTCCTCGGCGAGCTCGCTCCAGTGGACGAACTCCTCCGGCTTGACCCAGCGGTCGATGGGGTGGTGCAACTTCGAGGGGCGCAGGTACTGCGTGATCGTGAGGATGTCGCAACCGGCGTCGTGCAGGTCGCGGATCGCCTCCTCGATCTCGTCGTCGCGCTCACCCATGCCGAGGATGAGGTTGGACTTCGTCACCAGGTCCGCCTCGCGCGCCATCGAGAGGACGCGCAGCGACTTGTCGTAGGTGAAGGCGGGCCGGATCTCCTTGAAGATGCGCGGCACGGTTTCGAGGTTGTGGGCGAAGACCTCGGGGCGGGCGTCGAAGACCTGGCCGACGAGCTCGGGCTTGGCGCCGAAGTCGGGCGGCAGGATCTCGACGCCGGTGTTGGGGTTGAGCGCGTGGATCTGACGGATCGTCTCGGCATAGAGGCCGGCGGCGCCGTCGGGCTGGTCGTCTCGGGCCACACCCGTGACGGTGGAGTAGCGCAGGCCCATCCGCTGCACCGACTCCGCGACGCGGCGCGGCTCGTCGAGGTCCAGCGGCATCGGGCGACCGGTGGCGATGTCGCAGAAGTCGCACCGCCGCGTGCAGGTGTCACCGCCGATGAGGAAGGTGGCCTCGCGGTCCTCCCAACACTCGAAGATGTTGGGGCAGCCGGCCTCCTGGCACACGGTGTGCAGGCCTTCGCCCTTCACCATCGCGTGGAGTTCCTGGTACTCGGGGCCCATCTTGGCCGTCGTGCGGATCCATTCGGGCTTGCGCTCGATCGGGGTCTGCGCGTTACGGGCCTCGACTCGCAGCATGCGGCGGCCGTCGGGTGCGACGCTCACGTCTCTCCTTCACCCTGCTCGTGGGTGCCCGTCGTCGGCCGGGTGCGCCGGGGGCACAGCACCGCCCGGAGGTCGCCGGGCGTCCCAACAGACTACGCCTCCGGCGCGCCGAGCATTCCCCCGGCCGTCGTCAGCGCGAGACGGGGCCGAGCACGTCCTGGAGGTGCTTCTCCACGTAGGGGAGGGCGTCGGCCACGGTGATCGTCCGACCGGCCTCGAGGCTCAGCGAGCCGACCTTCGCGTCCGGGATGCCGCAGGCGATGATGTTGTCCTGCCAGGAGAGGTCGGCGTCGCAGTTCAGCGAGAACCCGTGCATCGTCACGTCCTGGCTGACGCGGATGCCGATCGCGCCGAGTTTGCGGTCCGGCCCGCGCTCGTCCGCGGTGACCCAGATCCCCGAACGGCCCTCGACCCGCGTCGTCTCGACGTCGAACTCGGCGCACACCCGGATCATCATCTCCTCGAGCCGGCGCACGTGGGCGACGACGTCGACGGGGCTGGGCAGGTGCACGATCGGGTAGCCGACGAGCTGGCCCGGTCCGTGCCAGGTGATCTTGCCGCCACGGTCGACGTCGATGACGGGAGTGCCGTCGAAGGGGCGCTCATGCGGCTCGGTCCGCTTCCCGGCGGTGAAGACGGCGGCGTGTTCGAGCAGGAGGACGGTGTCCTCCGACTCACCGGCGACGACGGCGGCGTGGACCTCTCTCTGCCACTCCCAGGCGGCCGAGTAGTCGACGAGTTCCGGGGCGAATCCGAGGTGGACGAGGCGCATGCGAGCAGGGTACGCCTGCGCCGGAGACGCCGCGCCTAGAGGCGGCGCGGCTCGATCCGCTCCTCGACCGCGGAGCCGTGGGCCCCCTTCGTCACGATGTACGCGCCCTTGCCGTCGACCTCGCTCACGGCCTCGACCAGTTCGGTGCCGCGGTAGACCAGACCGACCCCGTCGTCGGAGCAGTGCGTCTCGCCCAACGTCCCGTCGGCGACGAGGGCGTGCACGAGCGGGCGGCGCCTGGCCTCGTTGTCGTAGTGGACGCCGTTGCCGTAGGGGAGCAGCCCGAGACCGTTCGTCACCGGGCGCAGCTCGGGACCGAAGGAGTCGGTCGTGCCGCCGTCGAACCAGCAGATCGAGCCGGCGCTGACACCGCTGAGCACGACGCCGGCCTCCCACGCGCGGCGCATGATGGCGTCGAGCCCGTGCAGGCGCCACAGCGCGAGCAGGTTGGCGACGGATCCGCCCATGGTCCACACGACGTCCTGCTCGAGCACGACCTGCTCGAGGTCGTCGTGGTTGGGCATGGGGAAGAGGCGCAGCTCGGTGAGGTCGAAACCGGCGACCCTGGCCGCCTCGTGCATGCGGGCGCTGTAGTGCTCCTGGTCGCCGATGGCGGTCCCGACGTAGAGCACCCGAGGTGCGCGGCCGGTGACGCCGGACAGGTCGACGGCGTGGTGGACGAGATCGTGGAACTCGATCATCGTGCGGGTCCCCATGCGGAGACCTCCGGACGTGGCCAGGATCGTGGGAGCGTCTGCAGGCATGACAGCAGGCTATGACGGAGCGCCTGTGGAGAACTTTGGGGGCGTCGTCGCGAGTTCGGGCAGGCTCGATCCATGGACGAATCGCCGGTTGTTCCGGGCTACACACTCCTCGAGGTGATCGGGTGCGGGGGCAGCGCCACGGTGTGGCGCGGCCGCCGCGACGCCGACGGACAGGCGGTGGCGGTGAAGGTCGTCCGGCCGGCCTCGCCGGGCGGCGACGCCGATCTGTCGGTCGGGTTCGAGGGGGCGCTGCGGGAGGTCGTCATGGACCCCGGTGGGGCCGGGTGGGGTCCGGAAGGGGGCGGTGAGCACCTCGTCCGGTGCCATGAGGCCGTGCCGCTGGGCCGGGAGGCGGGCGACGGCGTCGCACTCATCCTCGACCTCATGGAAGGGGGCAGCCTGCACGACGTCGTGGCCGCACGAGGTCATCTCTCGCCGGGGGAGACCGTCACCGTGCTCGTGCCGCTGGCGCGGGCCCTGGCCGCCCTGCATCGGCGCGGCATCGTCCACGGGGACGTGACGCCCGGCAACGTCCTCTTCGACCTGGCGGGCAGGCCGGCCCTCGGGGACCTCGGGGTCGCCCGGCTCGCGGGCGAGGAGGGGCTGCCCGTGAGCGGCACCGACGGTCACATCGCGCCGGAGGTCGAGGCCGGCGCGCCACCCGCGCCCGCGAGCGACATCCACGGCCTCGGGGTGCTCGGCTGGCTCTGCCTCACCGGTGCCCCGCCGGGACACATCACAGCCCGGGTGCCGTTGGGGGAGCTCGCGCCCGGGACCCCACGGCCGTTGCTCGAGGCGATCGAGGCCTGCCTCGATCCGTCACCCGGGAGGCGGCCGGATGCGGATGCCGCCGCGCTCGCGACCTTTGACGCCGCGCCGGCCGAGCCCCTGCGCCTCGTCCTCGGGGAGGACGCCGCCGCCGGCCTGACCCATCGGATCCGGGCCGCCGCGCGGGAGCCGGCGCCGGGGCTCTGGGACGACCCCACGCCCCACGTCGAGCCGCTGCCGCCCACGGCCAGCGAGCGGCTTGCGGCCGGTGCCCGCCGGGTCGTCGGCCACCCTCGACGGAGCCGGGCGGAGGTCGTGCCGCCGACGCTGGCGCGACATCCGGTCGGCCGCGGCCGTCGGGGCGCCCGCGGCAGGCACCGGGGCGCGAGCCCCCGGCGACGTCCGCGCCTGTCGGCTCGGGCGGCCGCTGGACTGGTGGGTGCGCTCGCCTGCGCGGTCCTCACGATGTCACCCGGGTGGGGTGAGGGGCCGACCACGTTGCCCAGTCCCGGGACGGAGGTGAGCACGCCCCGGTCGGCCACGGGGGCCGATACAGCCGTCCTGCGCGACCCGCGCGCACCGCGGACGGACCCGGTGTCGGTGGTGCGGGCGATCGCCCGGGCCCGGGCGGAGGTGATGACGACGGGGGATCTGTCCCTCGCCGAGGAGTTGGATGCGCCCGGATCACGGGCGCTGCGGGCGCACCGAGAGGAGCTGGAGCGGCTCGCGCGCTCCGGGGCCCGCTACGAGGAGGTTGCCTTCGACGTGAGTGCGGTCAGCACGCGCGCGGCCGACGCCGAGCGTGCCGTCGTCCGGGCGAGGGTCGACCTGCGCGGACACATCATGGTCACCGCGGACGGTCGCCGGATCCGACGGCAGCCGGAGACCGCCGAACCGCTCGACTTCGTCCTGCGCCGGGTCGAGGGCCGGTGGCGACTCGAGGACGTCCTGGCAGTCGACCCCGCATGAGGGTCAGCGGGGGACCAGCCACTCCAAACAGCTGCCGAGGTCCGGATGGGCGAAGGTGAAACCGCTGTCGACCAATCGGCCGGGTGACACCCGTTTGCTCCCCAGGACCTCGGTGGCCATCCCACCGAGGACGAGCTTCAGGGCGGGGGACGGCACGGGCAGGATGGCCGGACGGTGGAGCCGAGCTCCGAGCGCCTTTGCCACCGCGCGCTGCCGGGCGGGCGCCGGCGCCGAGAGGATGACGGGACCGACGATGTCGGGCCGATCGATGAGGTGCGTCAGGGCGGCGACCTCGTCGACCAGCGAGATCCACGGCCACCACTGTCGACCCGAGCCGAGTGGGCCGCCCAGACCGAGGCGGGCCAGCGGCAGCACTCGGCCCATGGCGCCACCCTCACGCGAGAACACGATGCCCGTTCGAGCGAGGGCGACGGAGGCGCCCGCCCCAGCGGCCGGTGCCGTCGCACCTTCCCAGGCCTGCACGAGCTCGCGCAGGAAACCCGTGCCGGGCGCGGACTCCTCGGTGAGGATCTCGTCGCCCCGGTCGCCGTAGATGCCGACCGCCGAACCGTTGACCAGGCGGATGTCCGTTCGTCCCGCGGCGATCGCGCTCGCCAGGGCCGACGTGCCGTCGGTCCGGGAGTGCAGCAACTCGTGTTTGCGCGCGGGAGTCCAGCGACCCTCGTTGATCGGCGCCCCGGCGAGGTTCACGACGGCCGTGACACCCGCCAACGCCGCCGACGGTACCGTGCCTGCGGCGGGGTCCCACTGGACCTCGTGGGGAGCACGAGGGGTCCGGCGCACGAGGTGGATGACCTCGTCACCGCGTGCCCGCAGGGACGACGACAGCGCGCCGCCGACGAGCCCGGAGGCTCCTGTGATGGCGACGCGCTGCGTCATGTCGTGCTCCTCAATCGGAGGCGGGTGCGACTCAGGCTTCGAACGCGCCGCCCTCGAGGCGCTCCTTGACCGTGGTCAGGAAGCGCGCCGCGTCGGCGCCGTCCACGACCCGGTGGTCGTAGGAGAGTGCGAGGAACATCATCGAGCGGATGGCGATCGTCTCGGCGCCGTCGACGTCGGTGACGACGACGGGACGCCGGACGATGGACCCGGTGCCCAGCATCGCGACCTGCGGCTGGTTGAGGATGGGGGTGTCGAAGAGGGCCCCGCGGCTGCCCGTGTTGGTGATGGTGAACGTGCCACCGGTCAGGTCATCGGGCGAGATCTTGTTGTTGCGGGTCCGGTCGGCGACATCGGCGATCGCGCGGGCGAGGCCGGCGATGTTGAGGTCACCGGCGTTCTTCACGACGGGCGTGAAGAGCCCCTTCTCCGTGTCGACGGCGATCGAGAGGTTCTCGGAACCGTGGTAGACGATCTCCTCGCCCTCGACGCTCGCGTTGATCCCCGGGTGCACCTTCAGCGCCTCGGCCGTGGCCTGCGCGATGAAGGGGAGGAAGCTCAGCTTCGTGCCCTCGCGGCGCGCGAAGTCGGCCTTGGCCGCGTCGCGGACGCGGGCGACCTTCGTCATGTCGACCTCGACGACGGTCGTCAGCTGGGCGGAGACCTGGAGGGACTCGACCATGCGCTGGGCGATGACCTTGCGCAGGCGCGACATCTTCTGGCGCGTGCCACGCAGCTGCTGTGCCTCGGCCGACGGCTGCGGGGCGGCCGTCCCGGCCGGCGCGGCGGCGGGGGCAGCGGCGGCCGCGGGGGCGGCCGGCTCCTCCGCCGGCTGCTGGGCGGCCTTTGCCGCGTCAAGGACGTCCTGCTTGCGGATGCGGCCACCGACGCCGGTGCCCGTGAGGGACGCGAGGTCGACGCCGTTGTCCGCGGCGAGCTTGCGCACGAGCGGCGTGACGTAGGACGCGGCGTCCGTGCGGTCGGCCGGCTTGGGGGTCTCCTGCTTCGGGGCTTCGGCCTTGGGGGCCTCGGCTGCGGGGGCTTCCTGCGTGGGGGCCTCCTGCTTGGGCGCTTCAGCAGCGGGCGCGGACGACTGCTCGGGGGCGCCCTCCCTGCTGCTGTCGGAGCCGTCGGCCTGGCCCGCGGGGGTTTCGGCGGGGTCGCCGCCCTCGCCGTCGGCGGGCAGGTCCTGGTTCGCGGGCTCGGCGGCGCTGGGCGCCTCGGCTGCGGGGGCTTCCTGCTTGGGGGCCTCCTGAGCGGGGGCCTCCTGTGCGGGGGCGTCGGCGCCGCCGACAATCGCGAGGTCCGCGCCGACCTCGACCGTCTCGTCCTCCTGGACGAGGATCTTGGTCAGCGTGCCCGCGACGGGCGAGGGGATCTCGGTGTCGACCTTGTCGGTGGAGACCTCGAGGAGGGGCTCGTCGATGGCGACCTCGTCGCCCTCGGCCTTGAGCCAGCGCGTGACGGTGCCTTCGGTGACGGACTCGCCGAGGGCGGGCATCGCGACCTTCGTGCCCTCGCCACCGGCCGGGGTGGCGGCCGGCTCGGGAGCCGGCGCCTCCGCCTCAGGGGCCTGCTCGGTGGACGGCTGCTCGGCCGGGGTCTCCTCAGCCGCGGGGGCCTCAGCCGCGGGGGCCTCGGCGGCGGGCTCCTCAGCTGCGGCGGGGGCCTCCTCGGCGGCCGGGGCGGCAGCGCCGTCGCCGATGACGGCGAGGTCGGCGCCGACTTCCACCGTCTCGTCCTCCTCGACGAGGATCTCCTGCAGCGTGCCCGCGACAGGGGACGGGATCTCGGTGTCCACCTTGTCGGTGGAGACCTCGAGCAGGGGCTCGTCGACGGCAACCTCGTCACCGACGTTCTTCAGCCACCGCGTCACGGTCCCCTCGGTGACGGACTCGCCCAGAGCCGGCATGGTCACGCGTTCAGACATGGGCCTTGTTCTCCTTCATACCTACGTGTCGCTGGTGGTGTCGTGCGGGTCCCAGACTCTCACGCATTGGTGGTGAGCGTCAGGGCAGGTGCCGGGATCATTCTTCCCCGAGGCGGGCACGGGCGGGGCGTCGGGTCACGCCTGGATCGACGGGTCCGTGCCGAGCACACTGGCCTCGTGCGCGCGCACCCGCTGCTCGATCTCGCGCCACGCCGGTTGGTACGAGACGTATCCCGGGTCCCACGGCTTCTGACCACCGGCCCAGTGCACGATCTTCGGTTCCGACACGGACTCCTGCGTGGGCCTCGCGTTCCACTCCGGTCCCAGGGGCAGGCGGTCGGCGCCGACGTAGACGTTGAGGATGTGCTGGTCGTGCATCCCGAAGTTGCCCGCGAAGGGGATGTGGGTGCGGCAGAAGTCGTCCCGGCGCATCCGGTCGAGGTCCAGCACGAGGACCCCGGCGTTGAAACCCACCCAATCGAAGGGGTGGCGGGCGGTGAGGAGGCGGATCGCCTCGTGCCCGAGCTCGGGCGGGAGCGTCTTGTCCTGAGCCGGACCGAAGATGCTCTCGTAGCCGCTGATCATCGAGTTGGCCTCGGAGTCGCGGGCCGCGAGGGGGTGCCCCTCGAGGTCGATGTCGTACAACTCGGCGAGATCGGCCAGCGGCAGCGCGTCGATGTCGTGGTAAACGACCCGGTCGAGGTCCGACAGCAGCTCGGGGAGCAGGAGCCGGTCCATCGTCGAGACGGTGATGTGCGGGATCATCGCGCGGATCTCGCCGTAGTCGACCACGTCGCACGGCAGCCACGTGACGTGAAGCGTGGGGAAGAGTCGCCGGATCAGCTCGTGGTCGCTCGAGTCGTGATCCCGCGAGAGGACGTGCAGGTGCACGGGGCGACTGGCGTGGTCGAGGATCGACTGGACGACGACCCGGAACTGCGCCTTGAGGTTGCCGTCGAGCGCGAGGACGACGTTGATCGGTTCGCCTTCCGGGCCGGGCGCGCTCGCGGGGACGTCGACGATGCCCTCGCGGATCGAGGCGACGGCCGCGTCGACGTCGAAGGTGTGCGGGAGCGTGACCTCCGTGGCCCGGCGCTCCTGCGCCTGCGCCACGAGGTCACGGGTCGCGTCGGTCCACGCGGCGCGGACCTCCTCGTCACCGGCGCCGGCCAGGATGGCCGTCATCGGGGCGCTGAGGATGTCGCCGATCCGGGCGCCCATGTCGTGGACCTCCTGGTCGGTGAGGGGATTGAGACCGTTGAAGCGGATGTCGGCCGGATTGCCCGGGACGAAGTCGACCTCGCGTCCCATGGCCCGCGCCGGCAGGTACGAGTGCAGGCGCTTGGTGACGACCTTCGAGGCACCCGAGATGTAGACGTCCAGGGCCGCGAGCGCCTCGCGCAGGTTGGTCGCGAGCGGTGCCAACGCGACCTCGGAGCGCTCGTTGCGCACTTGCTCACCCGTGGGCGACGGGGTGTCGACATAGATCACCGGGGCGTCGGCCGCGGGCTCGGGAGCATCGTCCGGCTTGGCGAAGCGCACCGTCGTCGTGAGACAGCCCGAGAAGAAGGCGGGGATGTCCAGCCCGAGCAGGAGGTCCACGGTGGACCAGTCGCGACACCCGATCGGCGCGTGCGCGCGCAGGTGCTCGATCGCCTCGGGCGTGAGCATGGCGCGCTTGTTGATGTGGAAGGAGACGTAGATCGGCTTGACCCGGTCGGTGAAGGGGAAGTCGTGGCGGACGCCGGCCAACTTGTGCGCATACCACCCGAAGGCCAGCATCCAGGTGCCGTCGGGGACGGCCGAGTAGCTCGAGGCGTCGCGGTCGACGGCGTAGAGGGCGACCTGCCGCTCCGGGCCCTCGATCCGCAGGTCCCGGGGGACGCGCGCGGCAAGGTCCGCGGCGAAGCGGCCGAGGTCGCTGTCGTCGAAGCGGGCGCCCGTGTGGCGCACGAGGTGGGTCATCGAGGCGATCGTCTGGACGTGGTCGCCGATGTTGGTCGAGGTGTTGCGCCGGTCGGGCTGGTCGTAACCCATGATCCCGAAGGCCACGGCACCCTCGGGCGCCTGCACCGGCTCGGGCGTGCCCTGTGCCACGCGCGGAGCCCAGCGTTGGACCCAGTCGCGGTCGACGATGAGCTTGTCCCGGTCCTCGTCCGAGAGACCGCCGGCCGCGATCGCGTTCTCCACGGCGTCGGCATAACGCTCGGCGAGGGCCACGGACTGGGGCATGCCCAGGCCCATGGCCCGGCGGCACAGGTCGAGCCACTGCCGCGGCTGGAGGGGGTGCGGGTGGGTGAGGGCATAGTCGAGGGCGGCCGCGCAGCGCTCGGGATCGAACTGCCCGGCGAGGAGCAGGTACTCGTTCGGGACGTGGGTGAGCCAGACCTCGTCCGGCAACTCCGAGAAGCGCTCCCACGCAAACTTCGGCAGGCCCATGACGTGGGCCACGAGCCCGGTCGCGAGAGTGCCCGCCTCGCGGGTCGCGGGGTTGTCGTAGAGGGACTGGGCGACCCGGCGGGCGTTGACGCTGCCGGCGGTGTGCGTGTTGTCGCGCACCATGGCGGTCGCCGCCGCGTTGAGGTCGCCGCCGTCGGCGAGGACGCGGCCGAGCGAGGCCAGACCGACGACGCGCTTGACCTTCGCCTCGTGCTCGGCCCGCACCTCCGGCGTGGGCGGGGAACCGGGGGCGTGGCCCAGGACGCTCGGGCGGACGCCCTCCACGTTCGCGCGGATTCCCCGATAGGCGTAGCCGAAGCCCGTCGCCTTCTGGCGTTCCCTTGCCAGTGAGAGCTCCAGTTGACGCATCTCGGCGCGCTCACGCTTCAGTTCCAGCCGCAGGTCCTCGATCTGGGAGGTCAACTGCTGGGGTGTGTCCTGCATGACGGCCTTCGCGGCCCGCCTCACGCGCCGTTTCACCCGATCAGCTTGCTGGCGGACGCGGTCTGTGTCTGGCATGGAGCCCTCCCCGTTGGTGGTCACGGCCGACGGCGGCTCCCGGGGAGCCGCCACCGATCGCCTCCACCCTAGGCGGACTCTCAGCCGTGCGCGTGGAGGGGCTTCCCGGCAAGGGCCATGTGCGCCTCGCCGAGAGCCTCGTTCTGCGTCGGGTGCGCGTGGATCAGGGCGGCGACGTCCTCCGGCCAGGCCTCCCAGCCGACGATGAGCTGGGCCTCGCCGACCTGCTCGCCCATGCGCGCGCCGATCATGTGGACGCCGACGACGGGGCCGCCCGTCGCCCGCACGAGCTTGACGACGCCCTGCGTCTGGAGGATCTGCGACTTGCCGTTGCCGCCGAGGTTGTACTCGATCGTCTCGACGTCGCCGTGGACCTCGCGCGCCTGGGCCTCGGTGAGGCCGACGGAGGCGATCTCGGGGTCGCAGTAGGTCACCCGCGGGATGCCGGACTCGACGATGGGGGTGGGGGAGAGGCCGGCGATGTCCTCGGCCACGAGGATGCCCTGCGCGAAACCGCGGTGGGCCAACTGGAGGCCGGCGACGATGTCGCCGACGGCGTGGACGCCGTCGACGGCGGTGCGGCACAACTCGTCGACGACGACATGGCCGCGCTCGAGGATGATCCCGGCCTCCTCGTAGCCGAGTTCGTCCGTGACGGGACCGCGACCGACCGCGACGAGGAGCAGGTCCGCCTCGAGCGTCGAGCCGTCCTCGAGGGTCACCGTCACGGCGTCGTCGGTCTGGCTGGCGGAGGCGAAGCGCGCACCGGTGCGCACGGTGATCTTGCGCTTGCGGAAGGCGCGCTCAAGGTGCTTGCTCATCGCCTCGTCCTCGGCCGCGACGAGCCGGGGGAGCGCCTCGACGACGGTCACCGCTGCGCCGAAGGAGCGCAGCACGGAGGCGAACTCGACGCCGATGACGCCGCCCCCGAGGACGACGACCCGGTCCGGGACGCTCTCGAGGCGCAGCGCCTGGTCGCTCGTCATGATCCGGCCGCCGATCTCCAGACCGGGCAGGGTCCGCGCGTAGGAGCCCGTCGCGAGGACGACGTGTCGGCCCCGGACGACCTGCGTGCCGTCGGTGGTCGTCACCTCGATGGTGTGGGCGCCGGCGAGGCGACCGCGACCGGTGACGTAGGTGATCCCCTTCGCCGCGACGAGGCCCTGGAGGCCCTTGTACAGCCGCCCGACGACGCCGTCCTTGTAGGCGTGCACGCCGGCCATGTCGATCGACTCGAGGCTCGAGCGGACGCCGAAGCGCTCCCCGTCGCGAGCGTTGTCGGCGACCTCGGCGGCGTGCAGGAGCGCCTTCGTCGGGATGCACCCGCGGTGCAGGCACGTGCCGCCGAGCTCGCCCTGCTCGACGAGCGCGACGCTCAGACCGAGGTCGGCCGCGCGCAACGCGCAGGCATACCCGCCGCTGCCCCCGCCGAGGATGACCACGTCATGCGTGGTGCCCTCCGTGGCGTCCCTCTGGGTCGAGTCGAGGTGGTTCTCGGGCATGGCGCGCTCCCTTGCGTGCTGGCTGCGTGACGGTGGTCCGTGCGATGGCCCGGGTCGCGTGGGTGGTGGACCCGGGACGGTCGGCATCCTGCCATGTCCGCGCAGGGGCCGCCGCCGCCCAAACGGGTGGACCGCCGGTCGCGAAGACTGACAGAGTGGGTGGACAGTGCCCCACCGGGGACGAGAGGGAAGGAGGCCGCGGATGTCCGACAAGAACGCGAGCCAGGGACCGAGCGACGAGGTCAAGCGGAAGTTCCGCGAGGCCCTCGACGCCAAGCACGCCCACGGCGGCCGGGACGTCTCCGACGACCACGCCCGCACGAAGGTGGACGGAGCCCACGGCCCGGCGAAGTCGCAGCAGATGTTCCGCCGCAAGAGCGGCGGCTGAGCGACCCAACCACGCAGAACAGCACTCGGCCCCCGGAGGATTCCGGGGGCCGAGTGCTGTTCACGGCGAGGCGCGAAGGGGGGTCAGGCGGACGCGTGCCCCTCGATCAGGGCGAGCATCGTGCCGATGCCGGCGCCCGTGCCGCCCTTGGGGACGTGACCCCACGCGCCGCCCTCGTTGAAGGACGGTCCGGCGATGTCGAGGTGAGCCCACGGGATCGGCGTACCGTCGGCCGCCTTCGCGAACTCCTGGAGGAAGAGGCCGGCCGTCAGGGCCCCACCCCAGCGGTCGCCCTTGTGGGCGATGTCGGCCACGGTCGAGTCGAGACCGGAGCGAAGGTCCGCCGGCAGCGGCAGCGGCCACGACGGCTCGCCCGCGGTTTCGGCGGCGGCCAGGACAGTGGCGCTCATGTCCTCGCCGTTGGCCATGACACCCGTGAGGCGGGTGCCGAGCGCGACGACGCAGGCACCCGTGAGGGTCGCGATGTCGACGATGGCGTCGGGCGCCGACTCGGCCGCGAGGGTGAGCCCGTCGGCGAGCACCATCCGGCCCTCGGCGTCGGTGTCGATGATCTCGACCGTCGTGCCGCTGCGCATGGTGACGACGTCGCCAGGGCGCTGGGCGTTGCCGCCGGGCATGTTCTCGGCGAGGCAGAGGTAGCCGGTCACCGCGACCGGCAGTTCGAGCTCGGCGGCCGCGAGGACCGTCGCCGCGACGGCGGCCGCACCGGCCATGTCGGACTTCATCGTCAGCATCGAACCGGCGGGCTTGATGCACACGCCACCGGTGTCGAAGGTGATGCCCTTGCCGACGAGCGCAACCGAGGGGGCCTTGCCGCGACCGGAGGGCTTGTAGCTGAGGACGGCGATGCGTGGCGGACGGCTCGAGCCCTGACCCACGCCGACGATGCCGCCGAAGCCACCCTCGGCGAGCGCCTTCTCATCGAGCACCTTGACGGTGACCTTGCCGGGGGAGGCCTTGACGCGCGCCTTGACGGATTCGACGAAGGAGCCGGGGAAGAGGATGTTGGCCGGGTGTTGACGAGGTCGCGAGCGTAGGTGGTCGCCTCGCCGAGGACCTGGGCGCGCGCGATGACGGCCTTGACCGCGGCGCCCTTGCCGAGACCGCTGACGATCTGGATCGTCGCGGCGCGACGGGCGGCCTGGACGCCGGCCGAGTCCGACGTGGGCGCCGGCGCGGACTTGTGGGCCGTGAAGGCGTAGGCGCCGCTGTGCGCACCGTCGGCGACGGCGGCCAGTTCGGCGGTGTCGCCGGCGGGCAGGTGCACGACGACGGTGCTCGCGGAGGCCGTGCGCACACCGGCGCCAGCCGCCCGGCGCAGGGCGTCCGTCGTGATGTCGCCGGCGTCGCCGAGGCCCGCGGGACGAGCGCGACGGTGACGGTCTCACCGAGGCGACCCTCGGCCCCCAGGGCCGGCAGGGCCCTGGTCAGGTGCTCCACGCTCACGTCGTCGAGTCCGTGGCCCTCGGCCAGGGCGACGCCCGAAGGGGTGCGGGCCGTGCCGAGGACGAGCGCGTCGGCGGGGAGGCCGGCGCCGGCGCGGTCGGTGAGCGTGAGGGTGGTCGTCACAGGGATCTCCCGGTTCGTTGAGGATGCAGCGGAGGCCGGATCGGCCCGCCAGCGAGGTTATCCCGTCGGTCGGGTCCGACGGCGTCGGAGGTGGCGGTAGCGTCTGCGCCATGAGCACCGATGCCCTCAAGACGTCCCCCCTGCACGAGCGCCACGTCTCCCTCGGCGCCAAGATGGCCGACTTCGGCGGGTGGGAGATGCCGATCGAGTACCCGGGCGGGGGTGTCGTCGCCGAGCACACGGCCGTCCGTGAGCGCGTGGGCCTCTTCGACGTCAGCCACCTCGGCAAGGCGCGGGTGTCGGGGCCGGGGGCGGCCGCCTTCGTCAACTCCTGCCTGACCAACGACCTGAACCGCATCGAGCAGGGCAAGGCGCAGTACACGTTGTGCTGCGCCGAGAACGGCGGCGTGGTCGACGACCTGATCGCCTACCTGCGCTCGGACGAGGACGTCTTCCTCATCCCCAACGCCGCCAACACCGCGAAGGTCGTCGAGCTGCTCGCCGCCGCCGCGCCCGAAGGCATCACCGTCGAGAACCTGCACGACCGCTACGGCGTCATCGCCGTCCAGGGCACCCGCAGCGACGAGTTGCTGACGAAGCTGGGGCTGCCGGTCGACCACGACTACATGTCGTTCGTCGAGACGGACTGGGACGGGCACCCGGTCATCGTGTGCCGCACCGGATACACGGGGGAGCGCGGCTACGAGCTCGTCCCCGCGTGGGAGGTCACCGCGAGCGTGTGGGACGCCCTCGTCGAGGCGGGTGAGGAGTTCGGTGCGCTGCCCTGTGGGCTCGGCGCCCGCGACACCCTCCGGACCGAGATGGGCTACCCGCTGCACGGCAACGACCTCAGCCTCGACATCACGCCCGTCATGGCCGGCTCGGCCTGGGCCGTCGGCTGGGACAAGGAGACCTTCTGGGGCAAGGACGCGCTCGCGGCGGAGCGGGCCGCGAAGGCGACCCGGCTCACCCGCGGCCTGCTCGTCACCGGGCGGGGCATCCCGCGCTCGCACTGCGTCGTCAAGGACGCCGACGGCAACGAGGTCGGCGAGGTCACCTCCGGCACCTTCTCGCCGACGCTCAAGCAGGGCATCGCGCTCGCGCTGTGTGACCGATCGATCAAGGTCGGCGACTCCGTCGTCATCGACGTCCGCGGCCGGGCCCTCGAGGCGCAGGTCACCAAGCCGCCCTTCGTCGAAGTCGGCGTCCGGGAGGCCTGAGATGGCGGCGCCCGTCAACAGTTCGCGTCACTACGCCCGGGTCTTCGCCGAGCGGGCGGCCGCCCGTGGGTACGGGTCGTCCTTTCGTGTCCTCGACGCGGGGGCCGGCAGCGCGCCCTACGCCGACGTCTTCGCTCATGTCGCCTACGAGACCGCCGACCTGGCGGCGACGCCGGGCAAGGACTACAGCCACATCGACCACGTCTGCGATCTCGTCGACATCCCCGTCGAGGACGACCGCTTCGACCTGGTCTGGTGCTCCCAGGTGTTGGAGCACTGCCGGGAGCCCCGGCGCGTGTTGGCCGAGTTCGCGCGGGTGCTGCGTCCCGGCGGGGAGGCCTGGCTGACGGCGCCGTTCTTCTACGAGGAGCACGAGAAGCCGTGGGACTTCTACCGATTCAGCCGGTTCGGCTGGCAGCACCTGGCGGCAGAGACGGGCTTCGAGGTCGTCGAGATCGAGCCCATGGAGGGCTACTACGGCACCCTGGCCTACTCGCTGGGGATGGCGGCCAAACACCTGCCGAAGGAGATGGCTGACCGGCGCGCGCTGATGGCCGAGCTCGCGGCCGAGTTCGCCGAGCTGGATCTGGTCGACAAGCGCACCGACATCGGCATGTGCAAGAACTACCAGGTGGTGCTGCGGCTCCCCGCGAGCTGAGCGGCAAGGATGAGCCCATGCGCACACCCTTCGACAGTCGCTACGTCGACCTCGTCCGACTCCTGACGCGGTACGGGCGCTCCGATCTGGTCTCCGGTGCCCAGCTGGACGAGTTCGCCGTCGACGACGCTCCCGGCGCGGGCGACCCCGCAGCCGGGCACATCGGGGACACGGGGGACACCGGGGACACCGACACGGCCGATCGGTTCGCCGCGGACCTCGAGCGGATGGGGCCGACCTTCATCAAGCTGGGGCAGCTCCTCTCGACCCGCTACGACCTGCTCCCGCCCGCGTACACCGCCGCGCTGGCGCGACTGCAGGACACCGTCGCCCCGATCCCCTTCGCCGACGTGCGCGCGGTCGTCGAGCGCGAACTCGGCGCCACGCTCGGTGAGCGATTCAGTGACTTCTCCGTCGACCCGTTGGCCTCGGCCTCGATCGGGCAGGTGCACGCGGCGACCCTGCGCAACGGGCGGGACGTCGTCGTCAAGGTCCAGCGGCCCGGTGTCCGCGAGACGATCCGCGACGACATGGAGGTCCTCACCCGATTGGCGGGGCTGGCCGACCACCGGACCCAGGTGGGTCGCCGCTTCGGCTTCGGCCCGCTGCTGGCCCAGTTCCGACGGTCCCTGTCCGGCGAACTGGACTACCGACGGGAGGCGCGCAACCTCGTCACCTTCGGTGAACTCACGGCCGAGTACGAGCACCTCACGGTGCCCCAGCCGGTCATGGAATACACGACGACGCGGATCCTGACGATGGATCGGGTCGAGGGTCGCAAGATCACCGACCTGGGGCGCCTGGGGCTGACCGACGTCGATGCCCGCCCCATCGTCGAGGAACTCTTCCGCGCCTACCTGCGGATGATCCTCGACCACGGCGTCCTGCATGCCGACCCGCACCCGGGCAACCTCCTGCTCACCGACGACGGGCGCCTGGCCCTGCTCGACCTCGGGATGACGGCGAGCGTCCCTCCGCGGATCCAGGAGGACATCACGAAACTCCTCCTCGCGATCGGCGACGGTGATGGCGAGGAGACCGCGGCGATCCTCGCGGCCATGGGACACCCGCTCCCGGGTTACGACGCGGCAGCCTTCCGCGACGACGTCACCCATCTCGTCTCGGAAGCGGTGGCGAGCGGGTCCGGGCTGCAGGTCGGGACGGTGCTGGTGGAGCTGAGCCGGCTCTCGGGCATCCACGGACTGCGGCCGCCGGCGGAGATGTCGATGATCGGCAAGGCCATGCTCAATCTGGACCAGGCGACGTCCCACCTCGACCCGACCTTCGCACCCGCCGAGTCCATACGCGAGAACGTCACCGAGATCTTCGCCTCGGGACTGAAGACGAGCCCGGGCGGCCTGCTGTCGGCGGCCATCGAGGCCAAGACCTTCACGGCCCAACTACCCAAGCGGGCCAACCGGATCCTGGACGCCATGGCGGACGGCGAGTTCCGGGTGCGCGTCGACGCCATCGACGAGCAGCGCCTGCACGTCGTCCTGCAGCGGGTCGCCAACCGCGTGACGCTGGGCCTCATCATCAGCGCGATGCTCGTCGGTGCCGCCTTCATGATGCGGGTCCCGTCGTCCTGGACGCTGCTCGGCTATCCGGGGATCGCGATCGTCTTCTTCCTCGTCGCGGCCGGCGCGGGAGTGGCCCTCGCCGTGTGGATCGTGGCCACCGACCGGAAGGTCGCCCGCGCGGAGCTCCAACACCGCGGGCCCGGTCCGCACTGACCACGGGCGAGCGGGCAGAGCATCTAGGCTGCCCGCATGAGTGAACGCTGGACGTGGACGGCGCAGGCGGCCGACGGCACCGACCTCACCACTGACGAGTTGGCGACGGCCTTCCCCACCCAGGCGGAGGCCGAGGCGTGGTTCGGTGAGACGTGGATGGACCTCGCCGAGCGCGGCGTCTCGGCCGTCACGCTGCACCGGGACGGGGCCGTCGTCTACGGCCCGATGAGCCTCGAGGCCTGAGTCACCCGCTCGACCCGGTCCCGCCCCTCAGCCCTCAGGTGAGGGCGGCGCGTCGGGAGACGAGGTGGAAGAGGGTGGCCATCCGGCGGTAGGGCTCGCGCGCACCGAGGGCCAGTTCGGCGGCGATGAGTGCCTCGAGCTCGGGGTCCGACGGCACGGGCGCATCGGCGGGCATCGCGTCCGAGGCAACCCGGACCCCGTGCCAGATGTGGCCGGTGATGCCCAGGTTCGTCAGCGCGGCCGCCAGCGACTCGGGGTCGTCGGCGTGCGCCGGCACGCCCAATTCGTTGAGGTAGGCCGGGCGCCGGGACTCCGCACGAGCCGTCCGCTGCTCCTCGAGCGCGGCCGTCACGCCTGACCAGTCGCCGCGCTGGGCGGGTCGCCACGCGAGGGAGACGGCCTGACGGGTCAGCACCGACAACAGTCCGCCCTCGGGGACCTTGGCCGCGAGGGCGGCGAGCGCCGGGCCGGTGTCCTCGAGGTACATGAGGACGCCGTGGCAGAGGACGACGTCGTAGGAGGAACGACCGGTCTCGGACAGCGTGTCGAGCGATCCGTCGAGCACCCGGACCCGCGCCCGGACATCGTCCCCTTCGTCCGCCACGGCCGCCGTCAGGGCGGCCCGCATCTGCGCATCGGGCTCGACCGCGTCGACCTGGATCCCGCGGTGCGCCAGGGAGATGGCCTGCGTGCCCTGCCCTGCGCCGACATCGAGCGCTGTCAGACCGTCGGCGTCGCCGGGGAGCTGTTGGGCGAGTTGCCGGGCCACGATCTCCTGGCGCAGGACGTTGCGCAACAGCCCGGCCCGATCGAGCCAGGCGCTGCGACCGCCCCCGAAGACGTCGCCGTCCACGGGTGCCTCAGTCGACCTTCTGCCCCACGGCCACCTGCGGCCGGGGCATCCGCGTGCGACGCATCTGGAAGGCGCGCATGACGAGGTAGAGCGCGTGGCCCTTGAGGTTGGTGTCGGGGCCGAACTTCGCGAGGATCTTGCGCTTCGTCGTGAACCACAGCCGGATCGCGTCCAGCAGGCCGAGGAAGAGCAGGATGTAGGTGAAGAGGAAGACGTAGGTCGCCCACTGCGCGGCGAAGAGCGAGACGACCAGCACGACGAGCATGAGCGGCAGGATCGCCTGCCCGAGGCTGAAGCGGGAGTCGACGACGTCGCGGATGTAGCGCTTGACCGGACCCTTGTCGCGGGCCGGCAGGTGGCGGTCGTCGCCGGTGGCCATGGCCTCGCGGAGCTTCAGTTGGGCCTCGCGGCGCTTGTCGCGGTCGACCCGGCGCGCGGCCTTGCGGTCGGTGACGACCAGCGGTTGCCGGCGCGCGGCCTCCTGGTCACGACGCTTCGGCGTGGGCCGGTTCTTGGCGCCCTCGCGGGGCGTGGGGGTGGCCTGCGCCGCCGCGCTCTGCTGGGGGGAGGTCTCACTCTTGCTTCGTCCGAACACGAGGCCAACTCTAGGCGAGATCCGGGTGACGCCGAGCCACTCGATATGGTCGGGCCGTGACCAACGAGACCCTGAGCCCCGCCCGCATCGAGGAGATCCGCACCCGGGTCGCCGAGTTGCTGCCCGCCGTCCGCGCCGACCTCGAGGCGCTGACCCGCATCCCGAGCGTCAGCCTCGACGCCTTCGACCAGACGCACGTCGAGGCGTCGGCCGAGGCCACCGCCGCGCTGCTGCGCGCGGAGGGGCTCGACGTCGAGATCGTCCGCGAGGGCGGGCGCCCCGCCGTCATCGGGCACATCGACGGCCCGGAGGGCGCGCCGACGGTCATGCTCTACGCCCACCACGACGTCCAGCCCCCGGGCGACGACGCCGACTGGGACAGCCCCGCCTTCGAGCCCACCGAGCGGGACGGCCGCCTCTACGGGCGCGGCGCCGCCGATGACAAGGCCGGAATCATGGCGCACGTCGCCGCCCTGCGCGCCCACTCCGGCGAGCTGCCCGTGGGCGTCACCGTCTTCGTCGAGGGCGAGGAGGAGATCGGCTCCAACTCGCTGGCGACCATCCTCGAGCGGCACGGCGACAAGCTCGCCGCCGACGCGATCGTCCTCGCCGACTCGATGAACTGGGACATCGGCACCCCCGCCCTGACGACGACGCTGCGCGGTCTCGTCCGCGCCGTCGTCACCGTCCGGACGCTCGACCACGGCGTCCACTCCGGCATGTTCGGCGGGCCCGTCCCCGACGCCGTGACCGCCCTCGTGCGTCTCCTGGCGACCCTGCACGACGAGGCCGGCGACGTCGCCGTCGCGGGCCTGAGTGCCGGCACCGCGAGCGACCTCGACTACTCCGAGGCCCGCCTTCGGGAGGAGTCCGGCCTCCTCGACGGCGTCTCGCTCATCGGCACCGGCGGCATCCTCGACCGCCAGTGGACCAAGCCGTCCCTGACCGTCATCGGCCTCGACGTCCCGAGCGTCGCGCGCTCGTCCAACACGCTCGTGCCGTCGGCCTCGGCCAAGATCTCGATGCGCATCGCGCCGGACCAGGACCCCTCCCGCGCCTACGAGCTGCTCGCCGAGCACCTGCGGGCCAACGTCCCGTGGGGCGCGCACCTCGCGATCGAGCTCGACGACGAGGGCCAGGGCTTCTCCGCCGACGCCCAGGGCCCCGTCTACGACGAGGCGCGAGCCGCCTTCACCGATGCGTGGGGCCGGGAGCCGGTCGACATCGGCGTGGGTGGCTCCATCCCCTTCGTCGCGGCCTTCGCCGAGAAGTTCCCGGAGGCGGGGATCCTCGTCACCGGTGTCGAGGACCCGGACACCCGCGCCCACGGTGCCAACGAGTCCCTCCACCTCGGCGAGTTCGAGCGGGTCTGCGTGGCCGAGGCGATCCTGCTGGCGCGGCTGGGAGCGATGCCGCGCTGACTCGGATCGATACCGCGCTGACTAGGATCGAGCCATGACTCAGGGCAGCTACGTCGAACCCTCCTACGAGCGCGACACGCGCTACCTGGGGGACCGGATCGTCGATCGCGGCCCCGGGAGTGCCATGGGCGAAGGGGAGTGGCCGGTCGAGGCCGGCCGCTATCGCCTCGTCGTCGCGCGCGCCTGCCCGTGGGCGAACCGGACGATCATCGTGCGCCGGCTGCTCGGGCTCGAGAACGTCCTGTCCATGGGGATCTGCGGCCCGACGCACGACGCCGACAGTTGGACCTTCGACCTCGACCCGGGCGGGGTCGATCCCGTCCTCGGGATCGCGCGGATCAAGGACGCCTACGAGCGGCGTCAGCCCGGCTATCCCCGCGGGATCACCGTGCCGGCGATCGTCGACGTGCCGACCGGGCAGGTCGTCACGAACGACTTCGCCCAGATGACGCTGGACTTCTCGACGCAGTGGCGCGCCCATCACCGGGAGGGCGCCCCCGACCTCTACCCCGAGGCGCTGCGCGAGGAGATCGACCTCGTCAACCGGCGGGTCTACACCGAGGTCAACAACGGGGTCTACCGGTGTGGGTTCGCCGGGACGCAGAGCGCGTACGACGACGCCTACGAGCGACTCTTCACCGCCCTGGACTGGCTCGACGAGCGCCTCACCACCCGCCGGTACCTCGTCGGGGAGAGCCTGACCGAGGCCGACGTCCGACTCTTCACGACCCTGGCGCGCTTCGACGCCGTCTACCACGGCCACTTCAAGTGCAATCGGCAGAAGCTGAGCGAGTTCGACGCCCTGTGGGCCTACGCCCGGGACCTCTTCACGACGCCCGGCTTCGGCGACACCACGGACTTCGTGCACATCAAGAGTCACTACTACGAGGTCCATCGCGACATCAATCCCACGGGCATCGTCCCGGCGGGGCCGGACGTGGCCGGATGGCTCGAGCCGCACGGCCGCGAGTCCCTCGGGGGCAACCCGTTCGGCGACGGAACGCCGCCCGGGCCACCGCCGGAGGGTGAGCGCGTCGATCCCGCGCACAACCCCCACGTCGGCCCGGACGGCCTCGTGCGGTCCGTCAGAGGCTGACCCGGACCACCTGCCCGCCACCGGCCACGATGCTGCCCGTCGTGACGTAGGCGGCTCCGCCACGCAGCGCCACGCCGTACGGCGCGAAGAGTCCGCCCGCCACGACGGTGTGGCTGGCCGAGCCCGGGGTGACCCGCACCAGCGCGCCCACGGGTCCGTTGAGCAGTCCGTCGCTCGCGAGCTGGACGGCGTAGAGGGTGCCCGCCCCGTCGAAGGCGAGGTCCGTGACGTTGGTCAGCCCGCTCGCGTAGACGGACTGGGTGCCGTCGGCGGCGATCCGGAGGATCGTGGACAGTCCCGCCTCAAAGGGGAATCCGGTCAGCTGGCTGACGTACAGCGCCCCGTCCGGACCTCGCACGACCGAGGTCGGGACCGCCTGCGCCGGGATCTGCGTCCCCTCGGGGAGCCCGAGGAAGGGGGGAGCGGTGGCCATCTGGTCCTGCAGGACCGTGACCGTCGAGGTCGCGCCGCCCTTGGCTGCGGCCACGATGGTGTTGCCGCCGGCGTCGGCGATGACGTAGCCACTGCCGTCCTTGATCAGGCCGCCGGGATTGCTGTCGGGGTCGTGGATCGGGTTGGTGGCGGCCTCGTGCGCCGTGATGTCGGCGAAGGTGCGCATGGACTGGGACGAGGTGCCGGGTGCGGTGACGACCTGGATCGTGCCGAGAGTGTGCGCGGAGGCGGGGAAGGCGTCCCGCACGGCGGGATCGGCTCCGAGGCCGAGCGAGACGGCGATGGCGCGCGGGCTGGCCGGGGCGACATCGGTCGGGCCGATCGCCTGAGCGCCCCCGGGAGCCGCCACGGACGGGAGCCCGGTGACGACGCGACGCTGGACGCCGTGGCGCACGCGGGTCACGGCGCCGCTGTCGCCGAGGCACACCTCGTCGCCCTCGGGCCCCGTGAGGCACTGGCCCTCACCGCCGCGACCCGCCTCGGCGACGTAGAGGTCGCCATGCGTGCCGAAGGAGAGGTGTCGGGGGTTGTCGAGGCCCTGGGCGACGACGGTGACGTGGTTGTCCGCCCGGGCCGGGGCGGCGGCGAGCGCGACGGGGGTGGCGAGGGCGAGGGCGAGCGCCGCGGTCGACGCGAAACGGCGGCGAGAAGGCGTGCGAGAAGGCGTGCGAGGGGACCGTTCGAGCTCTGACGTGGACATGATGTCTCCGGGTGTCGGCGAATGGGTCGCTCTCGACTCTCCTCGCCCGGTCCGCCATCGGCCATCCCTCGTTGTGACCACATGGCGCTGCGGTGGGACCATGGCGCCATGCACGTGCTGTTCGCCCCCGATTGCTTCACCGGCACCCTCACCGCGCGCCAGGCGGCCGAGGCCATGGCGCAGGGGTGGCGACGCAGCGCCCCCGACGACCTCCTCACCCTGCTGCCGCTCTCCGACGGCGGTCCCGGATTCGTCGACGTCATCGCCTCCGCCCTGCCCGGGGACACCGTCGTGACCACCGTTTCGGACCCGCGGGGGCGGCCGGTGCCGGCCGCCTTCCTCATGACGACCGGCGCCGACGGACGCCGGACCGCCTGGATCGAGTCGGCCCAGGCGATCGGGTTGCACCTGCTCGACGCCCCCGAGCGCGACCCGGGCGTCACCACGACGACCGGTCTGGGCGAGATGCTGGACGCTGCCCTCGCCGAGGGAGCGACCCGGATCGTCGTCGGCCTCGGTGGCAGCGGGACCAACGACGCCGGCGCCGGCATGCTGGCGGCCCTCGGGGTGGGGGATCGCGCCGAACTCGGGGCTGGCGGCCTCAGGCTGACGGCCATCGACGACGACGCCCTCGGCGGCCTTGCCGACCTGCGGGCACGGCTCGCGGGCATCGAGATCATCGCGGCCACGGACGTCGACTCGCCGCTGCTGGGTCTGCAGGGGGCGAGCGCGGTCTTCTCCGCCCAGAAGGGGGCCTCGCCCGAGACCTCCCAGGCGCTGGAGGCGGCCCTCGGCAGGTTCGTCGAGGTCGTCGGGCGCACGGCCCCGGCCCCCTCGGACCTGCTCACCGGGCGGCCCCGCCGACTCGACAAGCAGCCGGGCGCGGGCGCCGCGGGGGGTGTCGGCTACGGGCTTCTCGTGCTCGGCGCGACGACCCGCAGCGGCGTTGACCTCGTCCTCGAGGCGTGCGGCGCCGCGGACCTCGTCGCGGCTGCCGAGCTCGTCGTGACGGGGGAGGGCACCTTCGACTGGCAGAGCCTGCAAGGGAAGGTCGTGTCCGGCGTGGCGCGGCTGGGTCTCGAGCACGCCGTGCCGACGGTCATCGTGGCCGGGCAGAAGAGCGTGGGCCGCCGCGAGACGATGTCGCTGGGTGTCAGCGGCTCCTACGCCGTGGCGGAGACCGACGAGCAGGTCGCAGCCGCGCTCGCCGATCCCGTGGGGACGCTGGCCGCGCGGACCGCCCGGGTGGCCGCCACGTGGTCGCCGCGCCGCTGACCGTGACGTTGACCGCTCAGGTGACGGACGTATCCTGCCCGTGGGAACAATCCTCACCAGCGAGTGGTTGGCCCCTGAGAACGTCTCCCACCCAGAAGGGCCCGATGGCATGAGCATCCAGGACACCACCCCGCAGACCGAGCAGGCCGCGACCGAGGCCCACGAGGTCACCCTGACCGAGGTCGCCGCCGCCAAGGTCAAGTCCCTGCTCGAGCAGGAGGGCCGCGACGACCTGCGCCTGCGCATCGGCGTGCAGCCCGGCGGCTGCTCCGGACTGATCTACCAGCTCTACTTCGACGAGCGCACCCTCGACGGTGACCTCGTCCGCGACTTCGGCGGTGTCGAGGTCGTCGTCGACCGCATGAGCGCCCCCTACCTCGGTGGCGCCACGATCGACTTCGCCGACACCATCGAGAAGCAGGGCTTCACGATCGACAACCCCAACGCGGGCAGCTCCTGCGCCTGCGGCGACTCCTTCAGCTGATCGACGGAGTTCCCCAGCACGACCTGACCGACTCGGTCGCGACGGGCCGTCCCCACCTCGGGGGCGGCCCGTCGTCGTGTCGGGGGATAGATTCCTCGGGTGCGCATCCTCATCACCGGTTCCATCGCCACCGACCACCTCATGACGTTCAAGGGGAAGTTCGCGGACTCCCTCGTCGTCGAGCAACTCGACAAGGTCTCCCTGTCGTTCCTCGCGGACGACCTCCAGATCCGCCGGGGCGGGGTCGCGGCCAACATCGCCTTCGGCATGGCCAACCTCGGTCAGCGGCCGGTGCTCGTCGGCGCCGTCGGTGAGGACTTCGCGTCCTACCGCAGCTGGCTCGAGCGGCACGGCGTCGACTGCGAGTCCCTGCTCGTCTCCGAGACGCGGCACACCGCCCGTTTCGTCTGCACGACCGACGACGACATGGCCCAGATCGCGACGTTCTATGCCGGCGCCATGTCGGAGGCCCGCCAGATCGAGCTCGGCCCCATCGCGCACCGGATCGGCGGCGCGGACATGGTGCTCATCGGCGCGAACGACCCCGAGGCCATGCTGCGCCACACCCGCGAGTGCCGCACGCGCGGGATCCCCTTCATCGCCGACCCCTCCCAGCAGCTGGCCTTCAGCGACGGCGACACCATCCGGGAGCTCATCGACGGCGCCGAGTACCTCATCACCAACGAGTACGAGTCGCACCTGACGGAGAAGAAGACGGGCTGGACCGCGGACGAGATCGCCTCCCGGGTCAACCACCGCGTCATGACGAAGGGGAAGGACGGTGTCGTCATCACCTCGCGCGACGGCGAGTCGATCGACGTCGGCGTCGCCCGCGAGGTCCGGAAGGCGGACCCGACCGGTGTCGGCGACGCATTCCGCGCCGGGTTCATCACCGGCCTGTCGGCCGGTCTTCCGCACCGTGAGTGCGCGGAGCTCGGGTCGATGCTCGCGACCTACGTCATCGAGACGGTCGGGACCCAGGAGTACGAGCTGGGCAAGGCGCGCTTCCTCGATCGACTGGCCGAGGCCTACGGCGACGACTCCGCGCAGCTCATCGCGCCGCACATCACCTGCCCGCGCCCATAGGGGCACTCGTGACGTCGCCGGTGCCGCCCGTGGAACCCGTGCCGCCGTTCCCGCCGCGGGAACCGCCACCCGGCCCGTGGGCACTGTCGTTGGACGGCGCCGAGGTCGGGGCGGACCTCGTGGCCCTCGGTGCCGACCTCGCCACGGGGACGCTGCTGGCGGCCTACCGCACCGGACTCTTCCCGATGGGTGTCGGGGACGACGGCGCACCACCGATCGGCTGGTGGTCTCCCGACCCGCGCGGCGTCCTCCTGCCGGGGGACCTGCGCGTCAGCCGATCCCTGCGCCGTGCCGCGCGACGCTTCACGACGACACGGGACGCCGCCTTCGCCGACGTCGTCGCCGCCTGCGGCGACCCGAGCCGGGACGGCCGCTGGATCACCGAGAAGGTCGCCGAGGCCTATCTGCGCCTGCACCGACTCGGCTGGGCGCACAGTGTCGAGGTCTGGGACGACGACGGGGTGCTCGTCGGCGGGCTGTACGGGGTGGCCACGGGCGGGCTCTTCGCCGGCGAGTCGATGTTCCACCGCGCGACCGACGCGTCGAAGGTCGCCCTGCTGGCGCTCGTCGAGCACGTCTTCGACGGCGACGACCGGCGCATCATCGACGTCCAGTGGGCCACGGACCACCTGCTGAGCCTCGGCGTGCGGGAGGTTCCCCGATCCGAGTACCTCGTGCGGCTGCGTCGGGCGCTCGAGGCGCCCGACGTGGATTTCACGGCGTGAACGCGGACCGGTGGGGGAGTCGGCCGGGCCTCGCCCGGGCCGGCCGCGGCGTGAACGCCTTCGCGGCGCACCGAGTTCCCACCCTGCCCATGCCCGATGGTGGGTCTGCGGTAGCGTTTGCCCGACAACTGTTGGCCCCACGCTAGAAGTAGGTGCACGTGCGTCCCACCGACGTCCAGACAGCGCCCCGCCGTTCTCGGCGACGCTCCGCCAGCCAGGTGATCGGGCTCCTCGCGGCCGGTACCGCGCTCAGTGCCTGTGGCGCTGCTGGCGCACAGGGTGAGCTGGGTAACGGCTATCTCCCGCACGGCGTCACGGAGAACTCCCAGCGCGTCGAAACCCTCTGGATCTACGCGTGGATCGCGGCCCTGGCCGTCGGCGCCCTGGTGCTGGCCCTCGCCTTCTGGTGCGTCGTGGCCTACCGGCGCAAGAAGGGCGACGAGGAGCTCCCCCTCCAGCTCCAGTACAACGTCCCCCTGGAGATCCTCTACACCGTCGTCCCGATGTTCATGATCGCGGTGCTCTTCTACTGGACGGCCAAGGACCAGAACGCGTTGATGGACACCACCGCCGAGCCCGACGTGACGATCAACGTCGTCGGCAAGCAGTGGAGCTGGGACTTCAACTACGTCGACGCCGACGTGCACGAGTCCGGGACGCAGGCGCAGCTGACCGGTGAGCCCGGTGTCGAGGAGGAACTCCCGACGCTCTACCTCCCGGTCGACAAGCGGGTCGAGTTCCAGCTGACCGCGCGCGACGTCATCCACTCCTTCTGGGTGCCGCAGTTCCTCCAGAAGCTCGACATGATGCCGGGCCGGGTCAACACCTTCCAGGTCGTCCCGACCGAGGAGGGCACCTTCGCGGGCAAGTGCGCCGAGCTCTGCGGTGCGTACCACTCGCAGATGCTCTTCAACGTCAAGGTCGTCGACCAGGCCACCTACGACGCCCACCTCGAGGACCTCCGCAAGGCCGGCAACACGGGCCTGCTCGGCAACGACCTCAACCGGGAGGGCATCGTCGAGAAGGACGAGCACCTCCTCTCCGAGAACGAAGGCAAGTGACGATGAGCGCGACGAGCGACACCCCCACGACGCTGCTCCGCACGACCGACGCGGCGCCCAGCAAGGACGTCACTGCCGGCACCCTCGCGGTGAAGTGGCTGACGACGACCGATCACAAGGTGATCGGCAACCTCTACTTCATCACCTCCTTCATCTTCTTCCTCATCGGCGGCCTCATGGCCCTCGTGATCCGCCTCGAGCTCTTCAAGCCGGGCCTGCAGGTCGTCGACAACCCCGAGCAGTTCAACCAGCTCTTCACGATGCACGGCACGATCATGCTGCTGTTCTTCGCGACGCCGGCCTTCGCGGGCTTCTCCAACGCGCTGATGCCGCTGCAGATCGGCGCCCCCGACGTCGCCTTCCCGCGACTGAACATGTTCGCCTACTGGCTGTACCTCTTCGGTGGCCTGATGGCGACCGCGGGCTTCCTCACGCCCGGCGGCGCGGCCTCCTTCGGCTGGTTCGCCTACGCCCCGCTGTCCGACAGTGCCTACTCGCCCGGTATGGGCGGCAACCTGTGGGTCTTCGGCCTCGCGCTCTCGGGCTTCGGAACCATCCTCGGCGCCGTCAACTTCATCACGACGATCCTCTGCATGCGCGCCCCCGGCATGACGATGTTCCGGATGCCGATCTTCACCTGGACCGTGCTGATCACGTCCATCCTCGTGCTGATGGCCTTCCCCGTCCTGGCGGCGGCGCTCTTCGGTCTGGGCATCGACCGCGTCTTCGGGGCGCACATCTTCGACCCGGACAACGGCGGAGCCATGCTGTGGCAACACCTGTTCTGGTTCTTCGGCCACCCCGAGGTGTACATCCTCGCCCTGCCGTTCTTCGGTGTGATCTCCGAGATCATCCCGGTCTTCAGCCGGAAGCCGATCTTCGGTTACAAGACGCTCGTCTTCGCCACGATCTCCATCGCGGCGCTGTCCGTCACCGTCTGGGCCCACCACATGTACGGCACCGGCCAGGTGCTGCTGCCCTTCTTCGCGATCATGACGATGCTCATCGCGGTCCCGACGGGCGTGAAGTTCTTCAACTGGATCGGCACCATGTGGGGCGGGAAGCTCTCCTTCGAGACCCCGATGCTGTGGGCCCTCGGCTTCCTCGTGACGTTCCTCTTCGGTGGCCTGACGGGCGTCATCCTCGCCAGCCCGGCCCTGGACTTCCACCTCACCGACAGCTACTTCGTCGTGGCGCACTTCCACTACGTCGTCTTCGGCACGGTCACCTTCGCGATGTTCGGTGGCTACTACTTCTGGTGGCCGAAGTTCACGGGCAAGATGCTCGACGAGACGCTGGGCAAGATCCACTTCTGGCTGCTCTTCATCGGCTTCCACACGACCTTCCTCATCCAGCACTGGCTGGGTGTCGACGGCATGCCGCGCCGATACGCCGACTATCTGCCCGAGGACGGCTTCCAGCTCGCCAACCAGGTCTCGACGGTCGGCTCCGTGATCCTGGGCATCTCCTTCCTCCCGTTCATGTACAACGTGTGGAAGACGGCGCGCACCGCGCCCCTCGTCGAGGTGAATGACCCGTGGGGTTACGGCAACTCGCTCGAGTGGGCCACGTCCTGCCCGCCCCCGCGGCACAACTTCCACTCCATCCCGCGGATCCGGTCCGAGCGCCCCGCGTTCGACCTGGCCCACCCCAACCACACGTCCGTGGCACTGACGCCGCGAGAGGACTGAGCCATGCAGGCCGAGTTCAAGCTCTTCGCCCTTCTCGGGATCTTCTTCGTCCCCGTCACCCTCCTGTACGGCTTCTGGTCGGAGTGGGGGGAGCCGGTGGGCGCCCTCGGGTTCCCGCTCCTGGCCGGAATGTGCTTCATGGTCGCCTGGTACCTCTGGATGACCGCCAAGGGCCTCCCGGACCGTCCCGAGGACAACCTCGAGGGTGAGATCGAGGAGCAGGCCGGCGAGTACGGCGTCTTCGCGCCGCACAGCTGGTGGCCGCTGTGGCTGGCCCTGACGGGCTCGCTCCTCTTCCTCGGGCTGGCCGTCGGCTGGTGGGTCTTCATCATCGGCGCCTTCTTCGGCGTCTTCGCCCTCGTTGGCTGGACCTTCGAGTTCTACAAGGGCGAGCACTCGCTCTGACCCGCACCAGCACGACGTCGACCCCGGTCCCGCCACACGGCGCGGCCGGGGTTCGTCGTGGTCACGGGTGGGTGGGGCACAATCAAGACGGCAGGCGCACGCGGGCGGGGATGCACGGCGTGGGCGCAGGACCGACGGGCCCGAGGGCCCGTTGACGGAAGGGTTCGGATGAACGACGTTCGCGGGTCGGCCACGACCTCGACAGGTGGGCGACGCTGGGGGCGGGCGCCTCAGCGCCTGACGACAGCGCTGGTGGCCGGGGCGCTGCTCGCCGGCTGCCAGTCGGCGACGAGCACGACGGGCCCGGATGGCTCGGCCTCGAACGACACGAGCACGACGTCCACGACGAGCACGACGAGCGCGGCCCCGCGTCCCGCCGAATTGTCGATCACGCCGTCCGACGAGGCCTCCGGGGTCCGACCGGACGAGCAGGTCGTCGTCCAGGCGGGCAGCGGCACCCTCGAGAGTGTGCGCGTCGTCGACGAGGCCGGCGAGGCCGTGGCCGGCAGCCTGTCGGGCGACGAGTGGCGCAGCAGCCCCGCCAGGCGCCTGCGGCCGGCGACGACCTACACCGTCACGGCCGAGGCCACCGGCGCGGACGGGGTGACCACCTCGACCACGACCGCCACCTTCGCCACCATCCGTCCCAAGGTCACGGCGACCTACGGGATCAACTACGCCGGGATGACCGTCGGCACGGGCATGCCCGTGGCCGTGCAGTTCGACTCCGCGGTGACGGATCCCGCGTATCGTCAGGCCGTCGAGCGAGCGGTCACGATCACGACGACGCCGAAGGTGGAGGGTCACTGGGGGTGGCTCGACAACCGGCAGCTCATGTGGCGGCCCAAGGAGCGTTGGCAGCCCGGGACGTCGATCTCGGTGACGACCCCCTTCACCGGGCTGCAGACCGGTCCCGGCAAGTGGGTGTCCAACGATGACTCCGCCGGTATGGCGATCGGGCGGTCCCAGTCGGCGATGGTCGACACGCGCACCCACCGGATGGTCGTGCGCCGCGGCGGCCAGGTCATTCGCACGATCAAGGTGAGCACCGGCCGGCCCGGTCCCAAGACCGAGACCCGCAGCGGGACCAAGGTCATCATCGGCAAGGACCCGGCGATGACCATGGACTCCGAGACGGTCGGGATCGCGAAGGGGGAGCCCGGCTACTACAAGATCAAGACGAAGTGGAATGTCCGGGTCACCTGGACCGGGGAGTTCCTCCACTCGGCGCCCTGGTCCGTCGGTGCACAGGGCAACACGAACGTCTCGCACGGCTGCGTGAACATGGCGCCGGCGGATGCGAAGTGGATGTTCGAGAACTCGCTCGTCGGTGACGTCGTCGACTTCCGCGGCTCGAAGCGGGTCTTCCAGCCCGACGAGGGCATCGGCGTCTGGCAGTACGACTACGCCGACTGGGTGGCCCGCAGCGAGCTGGCCTGAGCCTGCACATCAGTCGCGGGCCGCCATCAGTCCCAGCCGAGCTCGTGCAGACGCTCGTCGTCGATCCCGAAGTGATGGGCGACCTCGTGGACGACGGTGATGGCGACCTCGTCGAGGAGCTCCTCCCGGTCCTCGCACATGCGCGTGAGCGGCCCCCGGAACAGCACGATCCGGTCCGGGAGGGCGCCCAGTCCCCAGCCCCCGTCGCGCTCGGTGAGGGGGACGCCGTCGTAGACGCCGAGCAGGTCCGGGTCGTCGGCCGGCGGCTCGTCCTCGACGAAGAACGCCACGTTGTCGAGCATGGCCAGGAGTTCCGCGGGGACGTCGTCGAGGGCATCGCCGACGGCCGCCTCGAACTCTTCCCGGCTCATCTCGACCACGGGCCCAGCCTAGGCGCAGGGGTCGTTGCTGGGCATCGTGGGGCGTGTCGCCACGCGTGGCAGGGTTGTCCCATGAGGATCACGGTCCGCGCCAAGCCGGGAGCAGCACGCGAGAAGGTCGGTGGCCGTCACGGGGAGCCGACACCGGGGGAGCCTGATGCCCTCGTCGTCGCCGTCGGGGCGCGCGCCGTCGACGGGGCGGCCAACGAGGCCGTCGTCGCGGCGGTCGCGTGCGCCTTCGGGGTTCGTCCCCGGCACGTCACCCTGGTGTCCGGGTCACGAGCGCGCACGAAGATCCTCGACATCGACGACGAGGCACTCGGGGGAACGGCGGAGGCCCAGCGGACGCTCTCGCGTCTGCTGGGCCCCTGACCGGTCCGTTCATCCTCCACGGGGGAGGACCGAGACCTCAGTGCTTGTCGAACTCAGTGCTGGTCGAACTCAGTGCTTGTCGTCGTGCACGTGCCGACCGTGGTGGTGCTCGCCCGCGGTCAGCAGCGCGGCGTCGTCACGGGTGGCGATGGCGTCCTCGCTGAGCCCGATGGATTCGTGCTCCGGCCCGACGTGGGCCGCCTCGAGCTCGGCCGGCGTGACCGGGTTGATGGCGTCCGCGAAGTAGAACGAGGACAGCCGCTGGCGCAGCTTGGATGCGCCGAGGCCGCGCCGGGAAACACCGTTGGCGTCCGTGTCCGCGGGCAGCTCGAGCACGCGGTCCGGCTCGTGCTGGACGAGGTTCCAGCGCGTGTACGGGTCGAGGTCCTCGTGGACCTCGCGGAACTCGCCGTGCGGCTCGCGGATGATGCGCCCGGACTCGCGGCCGTGCAGCACCAGGTCGCGGTCGTGACGCTGGAGGCTGTAGCAGATCCGCTTCGTCGCCCAGAAGGCGAGCACGGGGAAGAGGAAGACGCCCACGCGGAACACGTTGGTGATGTCGTTGATCGACATGTGGAGCTTGACGGCCATGATGTCGTTGCTTGCGGCGAACATGAGGACGCCGTAGAACGTCAACGCGGCCATGCCGAGCGCCGTGCGGGTGGGCTTGTTGCGCGGGCGGTCGAGCAGGTGGTGCTCGCGCGTGTCACCCGTGATCCAGCGCTCGATGAACGGGTAGGCGATCATGCCGCCGTAGATCGCGGGGATGAGGCCGAGGGCGCCGATGGCGACGTTGAGGCTCAACGTGTAACCGAGACCGCTGAACTCGAGCCAGCCCGGCAGGAGGCGCAGGGCGCCGTCCGCGAAGCCCATGTACCAGTCAGGCTGGGCGCCGGCGGTGGTCGCGTTCGGGTCGTACGGTCCGTACACCCAGATCGAGTTGATCTGGACGAGGGCCGAGATGGCGGCGATGACACCGAAGACGATGAAGAAGAAGCCACCGGCCTTCGCGGCGTAGACCGGCATGACGGGGTAGCCGACGACGTTCTCGTTCGTCCGGCCGGGGCCGGGGTACTGGGTGTGCTTCTGCAGCGCCACCATCAGGATGTGCACCGTGAAGAGGATGACCAGGATGGCGGGCAGCAGCAGGATGTGCACCGTGTAGAGGCGCGGGATGATGTCCTCACCCGGGAAGGTGCCACCGAAGAGGCCGTACGAGAGGTACGAGCCGATGACCGGCGCGGAGAGCATGAAGCCCTGCGCCGCGCGCAGGCCCGTGCCGGAGAGCAGGTCGTCCGGCAGGGAGTAGCCGGCGAATCCCTCGACGAGGGCGAGCATCGACAGGATGCAGCCGATGACCCAGTTGAGCTCGCGCGGCTTGCGGAAGGCACCCGTGAAGAAGACGCGCAGCATGTGGACCGAGAGGGCAACGATGAAGAGCAGCGCGGCCCAGTGGTGCATCTGCCGCATGAGCAGACCGCCCTTGACCTCGAACGAGATGTCGAGGGTGGAGGCGAAAGCGCGGGACATCTCGACGCCCTGAAGCGGGACGTAGGGACCCTCGTAGGTGGTCTCGGCCATGCTCGGCTCGAACCAGAAGGTGAGGAACGTGCCGGTGAGCAGGCAGACGATCATCGAGTACATGGCGATTTCGCCGAGCATGAACGACCAGTGGTCCGGGAAGACCTTCTTCATCAGGTAGTTCATGGCCTTGGCGCCGCCGGTGCGCTCGTCGATCCAGCCGGCAACGCCGCCGATCGCCTTCGCGCCACCACTCACGGGGGCGGGCGCTGCGGTGTCCCCGGCGCGCAGGGCGTCCGCCGGGCGGGTCGTGGTGCTCATCCGCGCTCCCAGAAGCTCGGGCCGACCGGTTCCTGGAAGGGCTGGTCGGCGATCAGGTAACCCTCGTCGTCAACGGTGATCTTCAGCTGCGGCAGCGGACGCTTGGCCGGGCCGAAGATGACCTCACAGTCGTTCGTGACGTCGAACGTGGACTGGTGGCACGGGCAGAGAAGGTGGTGCGTCGTGCGCTCGTAGAGGCCGACCGGGCAACCGACGTGCGTGCAGATCTTGGAGTAGGCCACGATGCCCTGGTAACCCCAGTCGCGCGCCTTCTTCGACTTGATGTCGTCGGGGTCGAGGCGCATGAGCAGGACCGCGGCCTTGCCCTTCTCCTCGAGGACGTGGTGCTCCAGGTCGAGCAGCCCCTCGGGGAGGATGTGGTAGACGGAGCCGATCGTCACGTCGCCGGGACGGATGGGGGTGTTCTCGGGGTCGCGCACGAGGCGGGGCCGCTTGAACTCCCGCTTGTCGTGGTCGTCCTCGCCGGGCGGTCCGTCCCAGAACGTGCGCGCCAGGTCGGCGTGGGGGAGGGGGCCCATGCTGCCGAGCAACTGGACGACCAGCGGCACGGCGAAGAGGCCGAGGGCGCCACCCATCGTGGCCTTGATGAGCGGTCGACGCGTCACCTGCGACGCACCGACACCGGCCGTCATGGTCTCGACCAGGGCGGCGCGGTCCTCGTCGCTGGAGCGCATGGTGTGGCGCTCCTCGACCGACTCGTGGTCGGGCATGAGGGTCTTCGCCCAGTGGACGGCGCCGAGGCCGATGCCGAGCAGGCTTAGCCCGAGGCCGAGCCCGAGGAGCAGGTTGCTCGTGCTGACGTGGCCGATGCCGGGGACGTTCGACTGGTGGCTCGTGTCGAAGGCGAAGTAGGCGGCGAGGAAGAGCACCGTGCCGACGATCGAGAGGCCGAAGAGCCCGGCCACCTGCAGTTCGGCGCGCTTGGCGCCCGCCTCATCGAGATCGGAACCGCGCAGCACGTGCGGCGGCAGACCGGGGTTGGCGAAGCGCTCGGGCACGCCGCCCGAACCCTCGATGTGGCCCTGGTCGAGACGCACCACGGAGTCAGGGGTGGCGCCCGCGGGCGTGACCTCCGTCGACTCGGGGTTCTGCTCGTTCATCGTTGTCCTCGTCCTGTCGGGGTAGTCGTTGTCGTCACGGGGGGGTCAGGCGGACTTCTGTCCGAGCCAGACGGCGATCCCGACGAGAATGCCGAGGCCGAAGACCCAGGCGAAGAGGCCCTCGGGGACCGGCCCGAGGCTGCCCAGGGCGTTGCCGCCCGGGCTACCGGTCTCGTCCATCGCGTTGAGGTAGGCGATGATGTCGCGCTTGCCCTCCGGGGAGATGTTGGTGTCGTTGAAGACAGGCATGCTCTGCGGGCCGGTGACCATGGCCTCGTAGACGTGCTTGCCGTCGACGCCGAGCACCTCCGGCGCGTACTTGCCGCGGGTCAGGGCTCCACCGGCGCCGGCGGAGTTGTGGCACATGGCGCAGTTGACCCGGAAGAGCTCGCCACCCTCGCCCGGGTCGCCGCCCTCGGCGCTGGTGTACTCCGAGTCGGGGACGGCCGGGCCGGGAGCCAGCGAGGCCACGTAGGCGGCGACGTCGGCGATCTCCTCGTCGGTGAACTTGATCTCCGTGGTGCGCGGCGCCTGGACGTTCGGGGCGGCCATCGGCATGCGGCCGGTGCCCATCTGGAAGTCCACGGCTGCGGCGCCGACTCCGGCGAGGTTGGGGCCGTCCTCCGTGCCGAGTGCGCCCGTGCCGTGGCACGAGGCGCAGTTGGCCAGGAAGATCTTCTTGCCGTTGTCGATCGAGGCGGAGGCCGAGGAGGCGTCCGCCTGGGCCTTGCCGGGAGCCACGGCGGCATAAGCGGTGCCGGTGACCAGGAGGCCGACGAGCAGCAGCAGCACGATGGCTGCGGGGTGCCGGCGATTGGCCAGAGTCTTCACGAGCGTTCCTGTCATCAGTGGGGTCGTCGGGGGCTGGTCCGGGCGAGGGCCCGCGACATCATTGCAGCAGGTAGATGGTGGCGAAGAGGGCGATCCAGACCACGTCGACGAAGTGCCAGTAGTAGGACGTCACGACCGCGCCCGTGGCCTGGTGGTGGCCGTAGCTGCGCGACGTGAACGTGCGCCCGATGATCAGGAGGAAGGCGATGAGTCCTCCGGTCACGTGGATGCCGTGGAGGCCGGTCGTCAGGTAGAAGACGGAGCCGTAGGCGTCGGACGAGAGGGACAGGCCCTCGTGCCCGAGCTCGGCGTACTCCATCACCTGACCGGCGATGAACACTGCGCCGAAGATGTACGTCAGGACGTACCACTCGCGCATGCCCCACGAACCGACCTGCAGGAGGCCGCCGGTGCGCGCCTTCTGGCCGTGCTCCGCCTTCATGACGCCGAGCTGGCACCACACGGACGAGATCACGAGGATCAGGGTGTTGGTCGCGGCGAAGGGGACGTTCAGCATCTCGGTGCGCTCAGCCCACAGCTCGGGCGAGAGCGACCGGATGGTGAAGTACATCGCGAACAGGCCGGCGAAGAACATCAGCTCGCTCGAGAGCCACACGATGGTGCCGACGGACACCAAGTTGGGTCGGCTTGCCGGGCCCAGCGAGGGCGGGTGCGCCAGCGTCGCGGCGGGGTCTGGGTGAAGGGTCGATGCAGTGGCCACGGCGCCATTATGTCGGTAAACAAGTGGGCTGTGTCGGCGACCCCCCGAAGTGGGTCAGATCCGTGGTCATGGAGGGCCGCCACGGCTCGCGGGCCGCAGGCGATAGCATCCTCATCATGAGTTCCACGCCCGCGTCCGAGAACCCCGCAGCGGCGACGGCGACCTCCCGGTCGACGCCCGCTCACAGCGTCTCCGTCCTTCTCTACAGCGACGACATCACCACCCGCGACGCGGTCCGCGTCGGCGTGGGCCGACGGCCCGCCCGGGACGTCGAGATCGTGCGCTGGCACGAGTGCGCGACCGCCGCAGCCGTGACCGAGGCCGTCGAGACCGGGGCCTTCGACGTCCTCGTCCTCGACGGTGAGGCCGCGAAGGTCGGCGGCATGGGTCTGTGCCGCGAGCTCAAGTCCGAGATCTTCGAGTGCCCGCCCGTCCTCGTGCTGACCGGTCGTCCGCAGGACGGCTGGCTGGCTGCCTGGTCCCTGGCGGACGCGGTCGTGCCGCACCCGCTGGACCCGGTGGCCCTCGCCGACGCGGTGAGCGAGTTGGCTCGCGGCGTCGAGCCCGCCACGGCCTGAGTCGTGACGCTCCCGAGCACGCACCAGCCCACGTGGCCGGATCTCTTGACGACCCTCACCGCGGGGGTCGACCTCACGGGTGACGACACGGCGTGGGCGATGAACGAGATCATGACGGGCGAGGCCAACCCCGTCGCCGTGGCCGGGTTCCTCATCGCGCTGCGCGCGAAGGGTGAGACGGTCGAGGAACTGCGGGCCCTGGCTGACGGCATGCTCGCGCACGCTCGCCGGATCGAGGTGCCCGGGCCGTCGATCGACATCGTCGGCACCGGCGGCGACCGCTCCAACACCGTGAACATCTCGACGATGTCCTCCGTCGTCATGGCCGCCGCGGGCCTCAAGGTCGTCAAGCACGGCAACCGGGCCGCCTCGAGCAAGTCCGGTTCCGCGGACGTGCTCGAGGAGCTCGGAGTCGTCCTGGGACTCAGCCCCGAGGCCGTCGTGGCCGTCGCGGAGGAGGCCGGGATCACCTTCTGCTTCGCCCAGACCTTCCACCCGTCCATGCGGCACGCGGCCGCGGCGCGCTCTGGCCTGGGTGTGGGGACCGCCTTCAACGTCCTCGGCCCGCTGACCAACCCCGCGCAGCCGACCTACGCCGTCATCGGCGCGGCCGATGCC
The DNA here is from genome assembly GCF_050271985.1 of Janibacter zhaoxuefangae. Lineage (GTDB taxonomy): Bacteria > Actinomycetota > Actinomycetes > Actinomycetales > Dermatophilaceae. The sequence continues at coordinate 1,054,326 of NZ_CP189849.1, forward strand.
CGCGTGGCGCCGCTCATGGCGGGGGTTTTCGCCGAGCGCGGGACCAGCGCGCTCGTCTTCCGCGGCGACGACGGGCTCGACGAGCTGACCATCGCCGACTCCTCACATCTGTGGTGGGTGAGCGGGGGCGAGATCCGCGAGTCGGTGCTGTCGCCCGAGGACGTCGGCCTGCAGCGCAACCCGATCGAGACGCTTCGCGGGGATGACAAGGTCTTCAACGCCGCCGTTGCCCGGCGCGTGCTTGCGGGGGAGCGCTCGCCCGTGCGCGACGCCGTCCTGCTCAACGCGGGTGCGGCGCTGGCCCTGGCGCAGGCGGAAGGTCGGGCCGTCGACGATCCGGCGGCGGCCGTCCGCGAGGGCATGGCCCGCGCGGCCGAGGTCATCGACAGCGGTGCGGCGTCCGCGGCGCTGGACCGCTGGGTCGCGGTGACGCAGCGCCTCGCAGCCGCCGAGAGCTGAGCCTCAGCCCTCGAGACCGAGGCTGAACGCGGCGTCGAGGTCGTGCTTCGAGTACGTCCGGAACGCGATGTGGGTGTCCGTGCCGACGACGCCGTCGATCTTGTTGAGCCGGCCGGCGATGACGTCGTTGAGGTCCTCGTGGGCCTTGACTCGCACCATGGCGATGAGATCGCAGTTGCCGGCCACGGAGTAGACCTCCGTGACACCCTCGAGTTCGGTGATGGCCTCCGCGACCTCGGGGATGCGGTTGACCTCGGCGTTGATGAGAACGATGGCGGTGATCACGTCGCCCACCCTAGTCCGACGTCGAGGGGGTGTGCCCGCGACCGCGCTCACCCCGCCGCGACGAATCCGGCGACGGCACGCCGGGACACCTCGAGGGGCTCGAGGGCCGCGCGAGCACCGGCCGCGCCGCCGACTGGGCAGGTCCACGTGCCCTCGATCTCGACGATCCGGGTGCCGGGGGACTCGAGCCAGCGGAGCACCTTCTCCGTCTCCTCGTGGGTGGCTGCCGGCGCGGGTCCGGCAGGCCGGGCGACGACCTCCGCGCTGGCCCGCAGGGCCTCGACGTAGGGCATCGGGTCCGCGCCGCGCGGCGCGTGGCTCGACCCGGCGAGGCGGCCGTGCCGGACGCACACCAGCTCCCAACCGCCGAGGCCCGAGCGACGCGCGGCGACGATCTCGGCCGTGGCTGCCAACGGTGCGATCCGCTGGACCCGAGCGGCTCCTCGGACGAGGGCCATCATCCGGTCACGCAGGGAGCCGGCGTCCTCGAAGCGCTCCTGCGCCGACAGGTCTCCCAGCCGTGCGCGCAGACGTCCGAGGACGAGGGACGCGTCACCGGTGAAGGCGGTCACGGCATCGGCGACGATCGGCGCGTAGTCCTCCACGCTCTGCCCGCCGGTGCACGGCGCCCCGCACTTGCCGACCTCCGCGAGCATGCAGGCGCTGCCCTTCCCGGAGCGGGGGAGCCGGCGGACGCACTGGCGCAGCGGGACGACCTCGTGGACGGCATCGACGGCGGCCTCGGCCGCCGACCGCGTGGCGAAGGGGCCGAGATAGGTCCCCGCGTCGTCACGGACCGTGCGGACGATGCTCAGACGGGGGAAGGGCTCGTCGGTGACCTTGACCCACGTGGCCCGCTCCGGATTGCGGGAGCGTCGGTTGTAGCGGGGTTTGTGCTCGGCGATGAGCCGGAGCTCCCGGACCTCCGCCTCAAGGCCGGTCGCGCAGAGGATCGGCGTCACCGACGCCGCGAGCCGGACCATCTCGGACATCCTGGAGCGCTTCTCCGACGCCGTGAAGTACGAGCGGACGCGGGTGCGGATGTCGATGGAGGTGCCGACGTAGAGGACCTGTCCGCCTTCGTCCTTGAACATGTAGACGCCCGGCCCGGAGGGCAGCCCGTCGGCCAGATAGCGCTTGCGCCGCTGGGCGGCGGGGACCCGACCGGAGTACGACGACAACTCCTCGAGGGTGTGCACCCCCAGGGCCCCGACGCGACCGATCAGGCCGTGCAGGACGTCGACCGTCGCCCGTGCGTCCTCGAGAGCGCGGTGGTTCGGCACCGTCGTGGCTCCGAAGACCCTCGCCAGCGACGACAGCTTGTGGTTGGGCGCCTCGTCACGGGTGACGAGCTGGCGCGCGAGGCGGACGGTGTCGAGGACGTGCGCATCGGGCCAAGTGGTGTCCGTGGCGGTGGCCGCGGCCTTGAGGAAGGAGATGTCGAAGCCCGCGTTGTGGGCCACGAGGACGGCGCCGCGAGCGAACTCGAGGAACGACGGCAACGCCGTGTCGATCCGCGGCGCCGTGGCGACCATGGCGTTGGTGATGCCCGTCAGCGTCTGGACGAAGGCGGGGATGGGCTCGCCGGGATTGACGAAGGTCTGGAACTCGCCCTCCACCTCGCCGCCGCGCACCCGGACGGCGCCGATCTCGGTGATCCCGCAGTCGCGTGGGCTGCCGCCGGTCGTCTCGAGGTCGACGACGACGAAGGTGACCTCGGACAGGGGAGTGCCCAGATCGTCGAGGGTGCCCTGGACCGCGTGCATGTCTGCGACGGTAGGGGGCGACACTGACAGCCGTGGTCCCGGACACGCCGGGGCGCCGCGCGAAGGAGGGCACATGCAGGGGATGGACGGCTTCGAGGACATCGCGGCTGGCTACGACCGCTTCACGCTCGAGGCGGCGGACTCTCCGTGTTTCGCGGCGTGGGCGGCGGGCGTGCGGGACGACCCGGAGGTGCTCGCCCTGCTGGCGACGCTGCCGGTGCCCAAGCGACAGCCCAACCTCGTCTTCGCCGCGGCCCGCTGGCACGGCGCCGTCCCCGGGGCGTACCGAGAGCTGCGCGAGGTCCTCCTCGAGCGCTGGCCCGAGGTGTCGGCCACCGTGCTGGAACGGGCGACCCAGACCAACGAAGTGGGCCGGTGTGCGACCCTGCTGCCGCTCCTCGCCTCACTGCCGCAGCCGCTCGCCCTCCTGGAGGTCGGCGCCAGTGCCGGGCTGTGCCTCCAGCCGGATCGCTACTCCTACATCTATGACGTCGACACGGGGGAGAGCGTGACGCTCGACCCGAACGACGGCCCGAGCCCCGTGCGCCTGCGGTGCAGCGTGGGGCAGGACGTGCCACTGCCCACGGCGCCCGTCGAGGTCGTGTGGCGGGCCGGCGTGGATCTCAATCCGTTGGACGTCACCGACCGGGGGGCCATGCGTTGGCTCGAGACGCTCGTCTGGCCGGAGGCGGAGGAGCGACGCGCCCGGCTGCGCGGTGCCATCGACATCGCCCGCGCCGAACCGCCGCGTCTCGTGCGTGGTGATCTGTTGGCCGAGGTCCCGGCCCTGGCCGCGCAGGCGCCGTCGGACGCGACCCTCGTCGTCTTTCATTCGGCCGTCATCGCCTACCTCGACCCGGAGGGCCGCCGCGCCTGGGACACCCTCGCGAGGGAGCTGCCGGGCCACTGGATCAGCAACGAGGGGCCCACGGTCCTGCCGGCCGTCACGGCGACGGCGACCTCGCCGGCGCCCGCGGGGATCCCCTTCGCGCTGGCGCTCGACGGGGTCGTGCGGGCCTGGTCGCACCCGCACGGGCGCAGCCTGCACTGGTGTTGAGACGGCGCTGGTGTTGAGACGGCGCCGGTGTTGAGACGGCTCTGGTGTTGAGACGGCACTGTTGAGGCAGCTCAGGCGAGCAGGTGCACCACCCAGGTGAGGCCGAGGACGAAGGCCGTCGCCAGGGGCATCGTGAGGGCGCCGAGCAGGCGCCCGCCGACGCCGCCCGAGGGGCGCTCGCCGGGGGCGAGCACGGGGTCGTCGGTGTGGTCGCGCCAGGTGAGGACCGCGCCGGCCGCGAGCGACAGCAGGCCCACGGCGGCGAAGGTGGCCGCTGGCCCCTCGAGTGCCGCGCCGGGCAGACGGGCCATCAGCGCGACGCTGGCGGCGACGAACAGCGCGATGACCAGGCCGGTCAGCCAGACGCTGGTGGTGAGCACGCGCAGGGCTCCGGAGATCCACCCGACCACCACGGCGAGCAGGAGCAGGGTGAGGGCGAAGGCCGCGAGGTGTCCCCAGCTCAGCGATACCGCGGTGCCGCTCAACCAACCCTCGAAGGCCGTGTTGGTCAGGAGCAGGCCGACCAGGCCGAGGAAGGCCGCCGCGATGGTGCGCACGCCGATGCCGCCTCGGCCGGAGTTCGAGCCGGGCGTCGACGCGGGCACGGTGGCGGCGAGGTCGCGGGCATAGGTACGCGGGTCGCCGAACACGTCGTCGGCCCGTTCGCCCGACTCGGCGACGTGCGTCTCGACGGTGACCAGCGCATCGCCGATCCGGTCGCCGGGCACGTCGAGGAGGCGCTGCTCGAGGATGAACGCCTCGACCCAGCTGCGGTCGACGCTGGGGGCGAGGGCGACGGGATCGCGATGGGTGGCCGGTGACTTCTTCGTGTGGTCCATGTCAGTTCCCCTCCTGGGTGAGCGCGTCATCGATGAGCGCTCGGGTGGTCGTGGTGAAGGCAGCCCACTCGGCCGCCTGTCGGTGTGCGTGCTCGCGGCCGGTGCGGGTGAGCGCGAAGAACTTGCGGCCGGGGCCGCCGTCGCCGGGCCGCCACTCGACCTCGACGTGCCCCGCCTGCTCGAGGCGGCTGAGCAGCGGGTAGAGCGTGCCGCCCTTGACCGTGCCGAGGCCGGCCTCGGCCAGTGCCTGGGTGAGTGCGTAGCCGTAGCTGGGACCCTCCAGGAGGATCCGCAGGACACAGACGCCGAGCGCGCCTCGCAGCCACTCACTCGGCCACTCGAGTTCCGATGTCATTGCTAGATAGTGACACTGACTAGTAAGACACGTCAACTACTCGGGTGGGCTCGGTGCTCCGTGCTCGACCACGGCTGTCGGTGGCGGTCTCTAGCGTCGTCGGTGTCGGCAGGACATCCCCGCCCACGAGAGGAGTGATGACGATGATCGTCGAGTGCAGCACCTGCCCCGTCCGGGGCCTGCAGTGTGACGACTGCATGGTCACCGCGCTCATGCCCGAGGGGGTCGAGCTCCCGCTCGATGCCGCGGAGCGCATGGTCGTGACCCGGCTGGTGCGGGCCGGCCTCGTCCGCCCCGACGTCGCGGCAACGGCCACCGCGCGCCGCGAGCCGTGGGAAGTGCGGCGCGTCGTGGCCGGCTGAGTGGCAGCTCCTGCGTGCAGGGGAGGCCCGGCCGGGTCACCTACGATGACTCGGTGATTCCCGCCCGCCGATCGTGCCGTCGCCTGACCGCGTCTGCGCTGGGAGCGGCCCTGGCCGTGACACTGGTCGGATGTGAGGTCCCTGGATCCGAGTACGCCGACCCCGCCACGACGCCGACGAGCGTTGCCGCGGGTGGTGCCACGACGGCTGACTCCTCGGGTGCGAGCACGGCGACGGCACCGGCCTCGCCGGGGCGGACGTCCGCGTCGGCGGACGACGAGAGCACCGGAGCGAGCGCGGGGGATGACTCCACCGGCAAGTCCGGTGACGGTGTGTCCCGGGCGTTGGAGCATCTCGACGGACTGGCCGTCGTGCGCACCGGCCGACTGACCGTGGCAGCGCCGTCGCGGGCGCAGGCCCTGGCCCATCTGGACGTCCTCCGTCGCTCCGCGGCGCGGGTCGAGGCCGCGTGGCCGGCCTGGACCGAGCACGCCGTCGTCATCGTCCCCCGCGACGCGGGCGAGATGAGCAACCTGCTCGGGAACGCGACCTCGAGCGAGGTCGCGGCCGTGACCATCGGACCGGTGGCATCGGCCGGGTTCGGCAGCCGGCAGCGGGTCGTCCTCAACCCGGTCGTCCTGGGCGACCTGACCGAGCGCGGTCGCCTCGTCGTCCTCACCCACGAGCTCGCCCACGTGGCGATCCGATCGACCACGGGGGAGGACACGCCGCTCTGGTGGTCCGAAGGGCTCGCCGAACACCTCGCCCATGCCGGGCTGTCGGGGACCGGAGGCACCGACGCCCTGGCGAGCCAGCTGGCAGCCCGGGGCCTGCCCGAGCACCTCCCCACGAAGGCCGACTTCGATCCGAGCTCACCCGGCGGCGGGGACCTCCTCGCCCAGTACCAGGCCGCGCGCATCGCGATCGACCTCCTCGTCGAGGAGCACGGGCTGGCTGCCGTGCGCGAGGTCACGAGACGAGCCGCTCACGGATCCGGCGGGCCGACGCGGCGGATCGACACCGCGATGAAGCAGCAGTGGGGCAGCGGCATCGACGAGGTCACCCGCCAGTGGCGTGCCCACCTACGCGAAGGCCTCGGCTGACCGGTCTGGTCAGCCGAGGCCCTCACGGACGGTCAGCCGTAGATCGCTTCGATCTGCTCGTCGAAGTCCCGCAGGACCAGATTGCGCTTGAGCTTCAGCGACGGCGTGAGGTAGCCGTTCTCTTCGGTGAAGTCGCCCTCGAGGACCACGAACTTGCGGATCGACTCGGCCTTGGAGACGGCCTTGTTGGCCTCGTCGACGGCCTCCTGCAGGGCCGCGAGCACCTTCTCGTTGGTGCGCGCCTGCTCGGGGGTCAGGCCGGCCAGGTCGTGGTTGGCGGCCCAGCCGGGGAGCATCTCCTCGTCGAGGGTCACGAGCGCGGCGATGAAGGGCTTCTGGTCGCCGACGACCATCGTCTGCGAGACGAGCGGGTGCGCGCGCAGGCGGTCCTCGAGCACGGCGGGGGCGACGTTCTTGCCGCCGGCCGTCACGAGGATCTCCTTCTTGCGGCCGGTGATCTTGAGGTAGCCGTCCTCGTCCAGCTCGCCGATGTCGCCGGTGTGGAACCAGCCGTCGACGATGGCGGCGGCCGTCGCCTCCGGGTTGTTGCGGTAGCCCTTGAGGACGTTGATGCCCTTGATGAGGATCTCGCCGTCCTCGGCTACGCGCAGGGAGACACCCGGCAGCGGCGGGCCGACGGTGCCGATCTTCACGTTCGCCGGGATGTTGACCGCGGCGGGTGCCGTGGTCTCGGTCAGGCCGTAGCCCTCGAGGATCGTGACGCCGATGCCCCGGAAGAAGTGGCCCAGACGCGTGCCCAGCGGCGCGCCGCCCGAGACGGCGTACCCGACCTGGCCACCCATCTTCGTGCGGATCTTGCTGTAGACGAGCTTGTCGAAGACCGCGTGCAGCGCCCGCAACTTGAAGGGGACCGCACCCTTGTCGAGAGCCTCCGAGTAGGCGATGGCCGTGTCGGCGGCCTTGTCGAAGATCTTGCCCTTGCCATCGGCCGTGGCCTGCTCCGAGGCCTTGTTGAAGATCTTCTCGAAGACGCGGGGGACGGCGAGGATGAAGGTCGGCTTGAAGGACGCGAAGTCGCCGAGGATGTCGGTGAGGTTCGAGCTGTGCCCCATCCGGGCCTCGGCAACGACGCAGAGGACCTCGATGAAGCGAGCGAAGACGTGCGCCAGCGGGAGGAACAGCAGGGTGGAGGCGTTGTCACGCAGGACGACCTCACCGAGCTTGCCGATGGTGTTCTCGGCCAGGCCGAGGAAGTTGTCGTGGGTCAGCTCGCAGCCCTTGGGGCGCCCCGTCGTGCCCGAGGTGTAGATGATGGTCGCGATGGTGTCGCGGCCGATGGCCTCGCGGCGGGCGGCGACGGCGCTGGCGGCGACGCCACCGGCCTGCAGCTCGTCGAGGTCTCCGTCGTCGATCTGCCAGACGTGGGCGAGGTGCGGGAGGTTGCCGCGCACGGACTCGATCACGCCCGCGTGGGCAGCGGTCTCGACGACCGCGCCGACGGCGCCGGAGTCCTTGAGGATCCACTCGACCTGCTCGGGGGAGGACGTCTCGTAGATCGGGACGGCCACCGCGCCGGCGGACCAGATGGCGAAGTCGGCCAACGTCCACTCGTAGCGCGTCTTGCTCATGATCGCGACGCTGTCGCCGAGACCGACGCCGGCCGCGATGAGGCCGGAGGCGAGGGCGTCCACCTGGTCGGCGAACTCCGTCGTCGTGATGTCACTCCAGCCGGATCCGGATCGCGCGGAGAAGGCCACTCGCGTGGGCTGGTTGTTCGCATTCCGACGCGGGAGGTCGGCGAGGCTGTCGGTGGGGGCGCCCTCGACGATGAGGGGCATGACGCTGTCCTGCACGGAAGTACTCCTAATGGATGCGGATCTCTCTCCGAACCATACCCAGCGTGACGGCCGTGCCGGAGGGAGCATGGCCACACCGATCGCGCGCTAGTCTCCACGGCATGGCAGACAGCACCGAGGCGAGCATCCTCATCAACGCCCCCGCGGCCGACGTCATCGACGTCATCGCCGACTTCGAGGCATATCCGGAGTGGGCGAAGGAGGTCAAGAACGTCGAGGTTCTCGGTGAGGACGGCGGCGGTTGGGCCGACCGGGTGACCTTCACCCTGGACGCCGGAGCCGTCAAGGACACCTACACCCTCGAGTACGACTGGGCCATCGCCGAGGACGGCACGGGCGAGGTCAGCTGGAACCTCGTCGAGGCGACGATGCTCAAGCAACTCGACGGCGCCTACCGGCTCGAGGCCCAGTCCGAGGACAGCACCCTCGTGACGTATGTCCTGACCGTCGACATCAAGATCCCCATGCTCGGCATGCTCAAGCGCAAGGCCGAGAAGATGATCGTGGACACCGCGCTGAAGGATCTCAAGAAGCGCGTCGAGGGCTGACCCGGGACGTGTCCCCGCAGATCGTCCTCTACACCGGCAAGGGTGGCGTCGGGAAGACCACGGTGGCGGCCGCGACGGCCGCCGGTGCCGCGCGGGCGGGGCTTCGCACCCTGGTGCTCTCCACCGACCCCGCGCACTCGCTGGGTGACGCCCTCGGCGTCGACCTCGCGCACGGCGACGGGGAGCCGGTGCCGATCGAGGCCGGACTGGATGCCCTGCACGTGACGCGGGCCCGGCGCGTGGAGCCCGGCTGGGACGTGGTGCGGGGCTACCTCGAGGAGGTCCTCGACCGGCTCGGGGTCGATCCCGTGCTCGCCTCGGAACTCACCTCCCTGCCCGGCGCCGACGAGATGGCGGGCCTGCTGGAGTTGGGCGAGCGGGCCCGCACGGGGACGTGGGACCTGATCATCCTCGACTGCGCGCCCACGACCGAGACCCTGCGCCTGCTGTCGCTGCCCGAGGCGGCGGCGCGGCAACTGGGACGGCTCGTGCCGGTCCTCGCCCGTTGGCAGCGGGTGCTCAGCGTGCCGGGCGGGCCGCTCGTCGGGATCCCGCAGCCGAGCAAACGGGTCCTCGATGCGGTGCGTGGATGGCAGGACGACATGCTCGGGGTGCGCGACGTCCTGACCGGACCCGAGGCACGCATCCGCCTCGTCACCACGCCGGAGCGGATGGTCATCGCCGAGGCCCGCCGGACGTGGACGACCCTCTCCCTGCTCGGGTACGGCGTCGACGCCGTGGTGGTCAACAGGGTCCTGCCCGAGGCCGATGGCGAAGGGGTCGAACCGGGCTGGCTCGCGGGGTGGAACGCCGCCCAGGCCAAGGGGCTGGACGACATCGCGGATTCCTTCGCCGGGTTGGCCCAACCCCGGGTGCCCTACCTTCCGGAGGAGCCCGTCGGGGTGGCGGCGCTCGTCGACGCGTGGGAGCGGATGGAGCACCTCGGTGACCTCGGGTCGGAGGCCGGGACGGGTGCGCCAGAGCGTGGCGCGCCGGGACGGGCTGCGGGTGGCCTGACGATCGAGCCCGACGGAGACGGCTTCCGCCTGCGCCTGCCGCTCCCTTTCGTCACCGCGGGGGAGGTGCACGTCGAGCGGACCGCCGACGAGATGGTCCTCGAGGTGGCCGGCCACCGGCGGGTCATCGTGCTGCCGGCCGTTCTGAGACGATGCGACGTGGCACGCGCCGGGGTCCGACGGGGCGTGCTCACCCTTCACTTCGTTCCCAACCCTCAGGAGTGGCCCGATGGCTCCCGCTGACGGCGAACAGGTCGGCTCCGTGGCGCAGGAGGCGGCCCGGTTCCTCGCGGCGCTCGGCCAGCACGCGGAGGCGTCCTCATCGCGAGCCCCGCGGCGCGATGACTCTCGCGACGAGTCCCGTGCCGAGCACGACGACCACGCGGATCACGACGCCCACGCGGATCACGCGGAGCACGAGGAGCGCGAGGAGCGCGAGGAGCACCCCGACCGAGTGTGCGGCTGGTGCCCGCTGTGCTCGGCGGCCCGCGGCCTGCAGGCCGTGGCGCCGGAGAGCCTCGACCGGCTCGGCGCCGCCATCGTCGCGCTCGGCGACGCCCTGCGCGACGTCGCCACGTCGGCGTTGCGACCCGATGCCGATGCCGGGTCTGCGGCGCCCTCCGGGTCGGCCGACCGCGGCGGCTCGAGCCGGGTCGTGCCCGTCGTCGATGACGATGCTGACGACGACCTCCCCGACGACGATGCGGATGACCACACCGAACTCGACGGGCAGGAGCGATGAGCCTCGCCATCGGGGTCGACATCGGTGGGACAAAGGTCGCCGCCGGCGTCGTCGACGAGACGGGACGCGTGCACGACCGATCCCGCCTCGACACCCCCGAGCGCTCGCAGAGCCCGGCCGTCGTCGAGGAGACGCTCCTGCGCACCGTGGCGCCGCTGCTGGAACGGCACCCGGACGTGGTGGCCGTCGGGGTCGGCGCGGCCGGCTTCGTCGATGCGGAGCGCGGCACCGTCGTCTTCGCGCCGCACCTGTCGTGGCGCGACGAGCCCCTGCAGCACGCTCTGGAGGAGCGGCTCGAGGTCCCGGTCCTCGTCGACAACGACGCCAACGCCGCACTGTGGGCCGAGTCGCGCTTCGGGGCGGCCCGAGGCGCCGACCACGTCGTCATGATCACGCTGGGGACGGGCATCGGTGGCGCCATGCTCATCGGTGGTTCCCTCGTGCGTGGCCGCTACGGCCTGGCCGGGGAGTTCGGCCACATGCAGGTCGTGCCCGGCGGGCTGCGCTGCGAGTGCGGCAACCGCGGCTGCTGGGAGCAGTACTCCTCCGGGAACGCACTCGTCCGGGAGGCGCAGTCGCTCGTCAGCGCGCGCAGCCCGATGGCGGCGGACCTGCTGGCCCGGACGGGAAACGACCCTCACCAGCTGACCGGTCCGCTCGTCACCGAGGCGGCCCAGGCGGGCGACGCCACCGCCATCGAACTCTTCGGGGAGATCGGCCACTGGCTCGGGGTCGGCCTCGCCAACCTCGCTGCGGCCCTCGACCCGGCGACCTTCGTCATCGGCGGTGGGGTCAGCGCGGCCGGCGAGCTCCTGCTCGCACCCGCGCGACGCACCTACGCCACCCAGCTGTCGGGGCGCGGACACCGTGCCCTCGCCGACGTCGTCGTCGCGGAGCTCGGCAATGAGGCCGGCCTCATCGGCGCGGCCGATCTGGCCCGTCGACACGCTCTCCACGAAGGGGGACCGGCGTGAGGACCATCCGCATCGCCTCCTACAACGCACGCGCCTTCAAGGACGACCGGGCGGCGCTCGCCCGCGTCGTGCGGGCCATCGACCCCGACGTCCTGTGTCTGCAGGAGGTGCCGCGTGGCCCCTTCGTCGGGCACCGGGTCGCCGGGTTCGCGGCCGAGTGCGACCTCGTCTGGTCGGGGCGTGCCGGGCGCAGCGGACAGACGACGATCCTCACGTCGATGCGGGTCGACGTCCTCGAGGCGCGCCACCATGCGCTCAAGGTCGTCTCGCGGCTCGACACCCGAGGCTTCGCCGTCCTGCGGGTCGCGGCGCCGGGGTACCGCCCGGTCAACGTCGCGAGCGTCCACCTCAGCCTTGACGAGGACGAGCGGGAACGGCACGCCCACACGATCCTCGAGACCCTCGGCGACATCGATCAGATCGTCCTCGCGGGGGACCTCAACGAGAAGGAGGGCGGCAGGGCCTGGAGTTACCTCGCCCAGCCCCTGCGGGTGGTCTCGCCGCGCATCCCCACCTTCCCGGCGCGCGCCCCCCGGAGCGCCATCGACGTCGTCTTCGCGTCACCCTCGATCCGCGTCCGGCCCCACGTCGAGATTGACCTGCCGACCGCGGACCTCGTGGCCGCGACGGATCATCGCCCCATCTGGATCGACATCGAACTCGACGCGCTGACGCCCCGTGAGGAAGCGGTGGGTGAGGTCGTCGAGGAGATCGCCCAGGACGCCGGCGCCCCGGACCTCAGCCAGAACTGAGGTCAGACGCGGGCGCCGTGATCCGGGTCGTCGTGGCGCTCGGGGGGTTGGCGCAGCACGACGAGCGCCATGCCGCCGACCGTCAGGCCGAGCGCGATCCACGTCCACCACCCGGAGACCTCGGGTCGGGCGATGACGAGCCAGAGCAGGAGCAGCGGCCCCGTCGTGAGACCGATCAGGGCACCCCAGAAGTGGAGGTCCTCCTGCGGGGGCAACGGCGCGGGCGCCGGTGGCGCCCAGTGCTCCTCGTCCTCGTCGTCGCGGGACGACGGACCGTCCTGGAAGACGGCGTCGGCGATGGAGTGCTGCGGGGCACTCGCGCGCCACGGCACGTTCGTGGACCCCTTGAGCGGTCCGCCGGCCGAGGGGGTGTCGTCCGCCTTCTCCGTGGTGTCGGTGCTGTCGGTGTCACCGGTGCTGACGGTGTTGTCGGTGTCACCGGTGCTGACGGTGTCGTCGGAGCCGACGGGTGCGTCGTCGGCAGGCTCGACCGCAGGCTCGACGGGGGGCTCGACGGGGGGCTCGACCACCGGATCATCCGCGGTGGTGTCCCAGCCCGCGACGATCGCGTCGAAGCGCGCGTGCAGGTCATCCTCGGGCGCACCCATGCGTGTGCCCGCCGTCAGGCCGTGACGCGGTCGATGAAGGCGGCGCTCTCGTCGAAGATGACGGGGGCGTCGTTGTCGATCGTCGCCACGTGGTAGCTGTCCTCGAGGACGATCTCCGTCACGTCGGTGCTGGAGATCCGCGAGAGCAGGAGCGCCGAACTCGATGCCGGCACGACGTTGTCCACCGCGGACCGGAGCAGGAGCACAGGCTGCGACACGGCGGGCAGGTCACGGATCACGGTGTCCCACAGCTGCGTCTGCGAGTGCAGGGCGCGCAGCGGGACCCGGTCGTAGGCGCCCTCGTCCTGACCCGGCTTCTTGATGTCGTTGCCGATGCCCGGCAGCGACGGGACGAGACGTTTGAGCAGCGGCAGGGCCTTGAGGCGGACGTCCTCGACCTTGATCGCCGGGTTGACGAGCACGAGCCCGGCGACGTCGTCGTGGTGCTGCTGCGCCAGCCGGGTGGCGAGGGCGCCGCCCATCGACAGGCCCACGACGACCACCTTCCGGCAGGTGGCGCGGAGCGCGAGGAACTCGCGCTCGACCTCGCCGTACCAGTCGTGCCAGGTCGTGCGGTTCATCTCCTGCCACGTCGTGCCGTGGCCGGGCAGGCGGGGGAGCCGGACGGTGTAGCCCTGCGCGGCGAGGTGCTCGGCCCACGGCCGCATGCTCTTGGGCGACCCGGAGAAACCGTGGACGACGAGGACGCCCACGTCACCCCCGTCGTGCGCGAATGGCTCGGCTCCCGGTGCGACACCCATGTCATCTCCGTCGTGCTGTCGTGGTGGTTCCGTCGTGTTCGTGGGACGCCCCGATCCTCGCACGCGGAAGGGGGCCACGGGCACGCACGTCCACGACCGTGACGAGCCTCGACAGGACCGCCGTGCAGCGCCCGGTCGTGCGGTAGCGTTCCCGGCGTCGCACCTACGGGAGGTGCGTGCGCGCACGGGAGGTGCACCGTTGCTCTACTGGTTCCTCAAGCGGATCGTGCTCGGACCGGTCCTGCGGGTGCTCTTCCGGCCCCAGGTGGAGGGCCTCGAGCATGTCCCGGAGACCGGCGGGGCGATCTTCGCGAGCAACCACCTCTCCTTCTCTGACTCGATCTTCCTGCCGCTCGTGCTCGACCGGCGCGTGACCTTCCTGGCGAAGGCGGACTACTTCACCGGGCGCGGCCTCAAGGGGCGCGCGACGGCGACCTTCATGCGTGGCGTCGGCCAGGTCCCCATCGACCGCAGCGGCGGCAAGGCGAGTCAGGCGGCGCTCACCTCGGGGCTGCGCATCCTGCGGCGTGGTGAGCTCCTCGGGCTCTACCCCGAGGGCACCCGTTCGCCCGACGGGCGACTCTTCCGGGGTCGTACCGGCGTCGCCCGGATGGCGCTCGAGGCGGGCGTCCCGGTGATCCCCGTGGCCATGATCGGCACCGACAAGGCCCAGCCGACGGGCCAGATCATCCCCAACGTGATGCGCATCGGCGTCAAGATCGGCGAGCCTCTCGACTTCTCCCGCTACCAGGGCATGGAGGACGACCGGTTCGTCCTGCGCTCGATCACCGACGAGATCATGTACGCCCTGATGAAGCTCTCCGGCCAGGAGTACGTGGACATGTACGCCACGTCGATGAAGGACCGGATCGTCAGCGCCGCGAAGGCGCGGGCGCGGCAGGTCCAGGAGGCAGCCAAGCCCGGGCGCGCGGCCAAGGAACTCGAGGAAGCCCTCGGCCTCGACGAGGACGGCCCCACGACGGACCGCGATGAGCCGCGCGGGCGCGACGCCGACTGACGGGTGCCGTTGATGGGGGCGAAGGCACACGACGACAGCGCGGACGGCGCACGGGGCAGGCACGGGGGCGCGTTGCGCGTCGGCGTCTTCGACCCGACCAGTCAGGTCTCGGCGGGGCGCGAGCAGTTCATCGTCGCGGGCGAACGCGCCGTCATCGGTTACCGCTTCCTGACGTTGGCCTATGCGGCCGTCCTGATGTGGACGTGGCGCGACGAGATGACGCGTCCGGCCGTCGTCGTCGGGGCGCTCGTCGTCCTGCTCGCGTGGGCCGTCGTCCAGGCGGTCATCGGCCGGTTGCGTCCGGCCTTCGTCGCCATCGAACTCGTGCTCGTGGTCGCGGCCATCATGTCGGCCTGGGCCGCCTTCCCGCGTGACGTCATCGTGGGTGGGGCCCCCACCGTGCCGGGCATCGTCGCGGGAGCGCCCGTCATCGGCGGGGCCCTGTTGTGGGGCGTTCGTGGGGGGCTCGCCGCGGTGGTCCCCATCGCCATCGCCGACGTCGTCGTCGTGCACGAGCCCAACGGCGGGACGTGGCACAACATCGTCCTCCTGATCGTCCTCGGGACGATCGTCGGGTTGGCGGCCTCGACGGCCCGCGCCAGTCACGCGCTCCTCGTCGAGGCGTTGCGGGCCAAGGAGCGCCTCGACGAACGCGAGCGGCTCAACCGGATCGTGCACGACGGCGTGCTGCAGACGCTGACCTTCATCCACCGCCGCGGCGGGCAGATCGGCGGCGCCGCGGTGGAGCTCGCCGACCTGGCCGCCGGCCAGGAACGCGACCTGCGCACCTTCGTCACGCGCGCCCGGGCGGCCGGCGATCCCGAGCGGACCGAGGACACGGAGCGAGACCTCGCGACGACGTTGGCACGCCACCGCTCGCCGACCGTCGACGTCGCCCTCCCGGTGGGGCCGGTCAGGCTGCCCGAGCGGGTCGTGGCCGAGGTCGATGCCGCCGTGCGGGCGGCCCTCGACAACGTGGACGCGCATGCGGGCGAGGGTGCGCTCGCCTGGATCCTCGTCGAGGACCTGGGCCGCGAGGTCGCCGTCACCGTCCGGGACAACGGCGCCGGCATGGCCGACGGCCGCCTCGACGAGGCGGCGTCGGACGGGCGAATGGGGGTCTCCTCGAGCATTCGGGGGCGCATCGAGGACCTCGGGGGCCGGGCCGAGTGGCGCTCGCGCCCGGGGCACGGATGCACCGTGAGCCTGACCGTCCCCCGGGCCAGCCCGGGGGACTCGACCGGCAGGCCACCGGGGGCGACACGAGGGACGTCACCGGGGGCGACACGAGGGACGACGAGGGAGAACCAGCCATGAGCGTGACCGTCCTGGTCGCCGACGACCACCCCATGTGGCGCGACGCGTTGGCGCGCGACCTTCAGGCCAACGACCTCGAGGTCGTGGGGACGGCCGTCGACGGCCCGTCCGCCGTGGCGCGGACGCGGGCCACCCAGCCCGACGTCCTCGTGCTCGATCTCCACCTGCCCCACCTGAGGGGCGACGAGGTCTGCCACGCCCTGTCGGACCTCAGCACCCACATCCTCATCCTCTCCGCGAGCGGCGAGGAGAGCGACGTCCTGGCGGCCATCAAGGCGGGCGCCTCGGGCTACCTCGTGAAGTCCGCATCGAGCGAGGAGATCGTCGCCGCGGTGCACGCGACGGCCCGCGGGGAGGCGGTGTTCACGCCGGGTCTGGCCGGGATGGTGCTCGGCGAGTTCCGCGAGATGGCCGACGGTGGAGCACCGGCGAGCGGACGTCGGAGCCGGCCCGCGCCGGAACTCACCGCCCGGGAGACGGACATCCTGCGCCTCGTCGCGACCGGCATGTCCTACAAGGAGATCGCGGCCGATCTCGTCCTCTCTCACCGCACGGTGCAGAACCACGTCCAGAACATCCTCGGCAAGCTGCACCTGCACAACCGGGTCGAGCTGACGCGCTTCGCCATCAGCCGCGGACTCGACGAGCCGCGCCTGGACTGAACCCGGACGGGACACCGAGCACGGCTTGCCCGGATGGCGGGCGCGTCCACGACGAATGGGGGCGGCGCTTATCCTTGCCGGGTGACCACGACGACCCCCGCAGAGCCCAAGAGCGTCCTCCCGGACGCGACCTCCCTCCCGGCCGCACAGCAGCCGGAGTGGCCGGACGCGACCGCACTCGCGTCCGTCGTGGAGCAGCTCGCGACCTATCCGCCGCTCGTCTTCGCGGGCGAGTGTGACGACCTTCGTGACCGGATGGCCGCGGCCGCAGCCGGCGAGGCCTTCGTGCTCCAGGGCGGCGACTGCGCCGAGACCTTCGTGTCCGCGACGGCCGACAACATCCGCGACCGCGTCAAGACGATCCTGCAGATGGCCGCCGTCCTCACCTACGGCGCCTCGGTGCCGGTCGTGAAGATCGGCCGGATGGCCGGTCAGTACGCCAAGCCTCGCAGCAGCACGAGCGAGACCCGCGAGGGCGTCACCCTGCCCGCCTACCGCGGCGACATGGTCAACGATTTCGAGTTCACCCCGGAGTCGCGCACGCCCGACCCGCAGCGTCTGATCACCGGCTACCACGCGGCCGCCTCGACGCTGAACCTCGTGCGCGCCTTCACCCAGGGTGGCTTCGCCGACCTGCGCTACGTGCACGAGTGGAACCGCGGCTTCGTCGCGAACTCGGCCAATGCCCGCTACGAGGGTCTGGCCCGCGACATCGACAAGGCGATGAAGTTCATGGCCGCCTGCGGTGCGGACTTCGAGGCCATGCGGGCGACCGAGTTCTGGTCGGCCCACGAGGCGCTGCTGCTCGACTACGAGCGGCCGATGACGCGCGTGGACTCCCGAACGGGCGACCTCTACGACACCTCCGGCCACTTCGTGTGGATCGGTGAGCGCACCCGTCAGCTCGACGGTGCCCACCTCGACTTCGTCTCCCGCATCCGCAACCCGATCGGGATGAAGGTCTCGGACAAGGCCCAGCCGGACGAGCTGCGTCGAGTCATCGACCTCCTCGACCCGAACCGCGAGCCGGGCCGCCTGACGCTCATCACGCGCATGGGTGCTGGCACGATCCGCGACGCGCTGCCGCCCGTCATCGAGGCGGTCCAGTCCACCGGGGCCGTCGTGACGTGGATCTGCGACCCGATGCACGGCAACACGTTCGAGTCGACGACCGGCTACAAGACGCGTCGCTTCGACGACGTCGTCAACGAGGTCGAGGGCTTCTTCGAGGCGCACCGGGCGATGGGTTCCGTCCCCGGCGGCATCCACGTCGAGCTCACCGGCAACGACGTCACCGAGTGCCTCGGTGGCGCGACCGAGATCAACGACGAGGACCTCAACAAGCGCTACGAGAGCGTCTGCGACCCGCGGCTGAACCACCAGCAGAGCCTCGAGCTCGCGTTCCTCGTGGCCGAGATGCTCAGCCGCGACTGACGTGGCGTCCTTCCGCGCCGACCTGCTGTCGGACACCCTGACCAAGCCGACGCCCGCCATGCGGGCGGCGATGGCCGACGCCGAGGTCGGCGACGACGTCTTCGGCGAGGACCCGACGGTGGCGGCGCTGGAGTCCCGGGTGGCCGAGCTGCTCGGCCATGAGGCCGGTCTCTTCACGCCGACCGGGTCCATGGCCAACCAGCTCGGGGTGCGCCTGCACGTCGACGTCGGCCAGGAGCTCATCGCGGATCAGCTCGCGCACGTCCTGCGCGCCGAGCTCGGCGCCGCAGCCGCCTTCTCGGGCATCACCTCGCGCTCGTGGAGCAGCACGCGCGGGCGGCTCGACCCGGAGAGTCCCCTCGGCCTCATGGCGCCGGGCGCCGACCCCTATCAGGTGTCCACGGCGCTCATCGTCCTCGAGAACACGCACAACTTCGGCGGCGGCACCGTCCAGCCGATCGAGGCGATCCGCGAGGTGCGACGCGTCAGCCGCGAGGCCGGCGTCGCGATGCACCTCGACGGCGCCCGGCTCTGGAACGCCCACGTCGCCACCGGCGTCCCGCTCGCCGACTACGGCCGCGAGTTCGACACCGTCAGCGTCTGCCTCAGCAAGGGTCTCGGCGCCCCCGTCGGCTCCGTGCTCGTCGGGTCCGCCGAGAAGATGGCCGCTGCTCGGATCTGGCGCAAGCGGTACGGCGGCGGGATGCGGCAGATCGGCATCCTCGCGGCCGCCGGACTGCACGCGCTCGACCACCACGTCGAGCGGCTGGCCGAGGACCACGCGCGCGCGGCCCGCTTCGCCGCGCTCGTCTCCCAGGCCGTCCCCGAGGCGCTCGACGCCGCGGCGGTGGAGACCAACATCGTCATCGTCGACGCCACGGGATCCGGTCGGACCTCTCGGGAGGTCACGGCGGCTGCGGCGGAGCGGGGCGTCCGGATCTATCCGGTGACCCCGACGAGCGTCCGCCTCGTCTGGCACCTCGACGTCGACGACGAGGCGACCGACCTCGCGGCGCAGGTCATGATCGACCTGCTCTCCCAGGACTGATCCGCCGCGGTCCGTCGCCCGCCCGCCCGAGCGGCAGCGCGCGTCACGGCTCGTGGTGCAGGGCCTCCGAAGGCGGGTCGACGTCGGCCCGGACATCGCTGCGGCGACCGCCCAGCTCGGCGATGTACATCCCGGCGAGGACGAGCCCACCACCGAGCGCCATGCGTGCGGTGAGCGACTCGCCCCCGAGCAGCACGGCGAAGAGGGCCGCGAAGACGGGTTCCAGGGTCATGACGATGGCCGCGCGGGTCGCGGTGAGGTGCGACTGTGCCCAGGTCTGCGCCCACAGCGCGACGGCGCCGGCGATGAGCGCCATGTAGAGCAGCGAGAGCCACTGTCCGCCGTCGGCCGGGAGGGTGACGCCGTCGGGGGCGGCGATGACCAGGCAGAGGAGCCCGATGACGACGGCCTGGACCGTGGCCAGCCCGACGGCCGTCGACGCGGTGCTCCAGCGTCCGAGTCCGATGATGTGCAGGGCATACAGACCGGCTGCCAGCAGCGTGAGGCCCTCGCCGGTGCCGACCGCAACGCCGCGTAGGGCCAGCACCGCCAGCCCGGCGGTCGCCAGTCCGACCGCGAGCCACGTCGACCGGGGGAGCCGATCGCGCAGGAGGAAGGCGCCGATGACGGGGGTGAGGACGACGTACATCCCCGTGATGAAGCCCGACACGGAGGCGTCGGTGTGCTCGAGCCCGACGGTCTGGAGCAGCTGGGCCACCCCGTAGAGCAGCCCGAGCACGACGCCGATCCGCAGTTGGCGCCGGTCGAGGGCGCGGACCTGACGGTGGAAGAGGGCGCCCATCGCGACCGCTGCGATGAGGAACCGGACGGCGAGGAAGTCGGCCGACGGGACGTGCGCCACGAGGTCGCGGATGAGGAAGAAGGTCGAGCCCCACACGGCGGTGACGCTGATCAGCAGCAGGGTGGCGAGGGTCGCGCCCGAGGGCGCTGTGGCGGTCACCCGGGCCGTGGAGGACCGGGTCATGTCGGGATCAGGCATCGGTCAGACGACCACGAGGGTGACGCTGCTGCCCTTGATCGCCGAGGTGCCGCCGCCGGGCGTGCTCGTCCGGACGGTCCCGAAGATGCCACCGAGGTAACGCTCCACCTTCACGGTGAAGCCGGCCTCCTTGAGGATCCGGATCGCGTCCGCCTCCTGCCTGCCCTGGACGTCGGGCACGGTCACCATCTCGGGCCCCTTCGAGATGCGCAGGGTCACCGTGTCGCCGCGGAAGAGGGTCGCGCTCGCCTGATCCTGACTGATGACGGCGCCCTTGGGGACCTGCGGGTCGAAGACGGGGTCCTCGCGCACGACCTTCAGGCCGGCCGACTCGAGGATCGACGCGGCCTCATCGGCGGCCTTGCCGGCGACCTGCGGGACGGCGATGGGCTCGCGGCCCTTGCTGACGACGAGGGAGACGGCGGCGCCGCGCTTGAGCTGCTCGCCGGCCTCGGGGCCGGTGCGGATGACCTTGCCGGCCGCGATCTCCTCGTGGAACTCCTCGCTCGTCGTGCCGGCGGTGAGGTTCTCCCCGGCGAGAGCGGCCTTCGCCTCGTCGACCGTGAGGCCGGACAGATCGGGGACGCGGAAGCGCTCCGGGCCCTTGGAGAGGGTCACCGTGACGGTCGTGCTGCGACGGATCTCGGTGCCCGAGGCCGGGTTGCTCGTGATGACTCGGCCGGCGGCGACCTTCTCGTCCCACGTGCGGCGCTCCCGGTGGCCGAGGTCGGCCGCCTCGAGGAGGGCCGCGGCCTCGGCCGACGTCGTGCCGTCGAGGTCGGGCACGAGCGTCGTCGAGCCGGGACCGGCGGTGAACCACCACGCCGCACCGCCCCCACCGAGCAGGATCGTCAGCGCGAGCAGGAGCGCGGCGATCCGACCTCGGCGGGGACGGAGGGCGGGTGAGTGCGAGGGAGGGGAAGGGGGCCGGTTGCCGGAGGCCGCCACCGGGGAGGTCTGCCCCGTCCGGCCGAGGGCGCGCGTGGCGCCACCGGGGACGAAGGCGGCCGTGGCCGCGCCACGGGACGCGGTCGCCGCGGCGGGTCCCGTGGGGCGGGCGTCCAGTTCCGCGGGGGAGAGGTGCGCCCGGACGGCGCGGACCGCCTCCCGCAGCGCGTCGGCGTCAGCCGGACGGTCCTGCGGGTCGCGGCTCGTGGCGTGGGCGATGAGGTCGTCGACGGCCGGGGGCACGGAGCCCTGGACGCTCGCGGCGGTCGGCAGTCCGCCGTGCACGTGCTGGTAGGCCACCTGGATGGGCGACTCGCCCGTGACCGCCTTCCGGCCGGTGACCATCTCGAAGAGCAGGAGCCCCGCGGCGTAGACGTCGCTGCGGGCGTCGGCGGTGCCGCGCTCGACCTGCTCGGGGGAGAGGTAGGCGACCGTGCCGAAGACGACGCCCGACTGGGCCGTGGCGGTCTGTGAACTGATGGCGCGGACGAGACCGAAGTCGGCGACCTTCACCATGCCGTCGTCGCGGATGAGCACGTTCTCCGGCTTGACGTCGCGGTGGACGAACCCGGCCCGGTGGGCGGCGCCGAGACCCTGGAGGATCTGGTCGAGGAGGTCGAGGGCGGCCCGAGGGGTCAGCGCACCCTCGTCGGTGAGCACCTGGCGCAGGGTTCGGCCGGGCACGTACTCGAGGGCGAGGAAGGCGTGCCCGCGGTCCTCTCCCTGGTCGTGAACCTGGACGACGTGGGGGTGCGAGAGGCGGGCGATGCTGCGGGCCTCGCGCCGGAAGCGGGTGACGAACTCCTCGTCGCGGGCCAACTCCGGGCGCATGACCTTGAGGGCGACCTCGCGGTCGAGACGCGTGTCCGTGGCGAGGTAGACCGCGGCCATCCCGCCGTCGGCGAGGTGTCGCTGCACGGCGTAGCGCCCGTCGATGAGTTCACCGACGAGGCTGCTGTTCACGGGCGCGGACACCACAGAAGTCTACGAACCTCCTCAGGCCGTACCGGGCTCGGTCACATCCGGGCGCGGAAGTAGTTGACGTTGCGGACGTACTGCTGGGTGTCGGCGTACATGCCGTTGGCCTGCACGGAGCCGAGGCCCTGGTAGTAGCCGGCGATGACGTGGTTGCGGCTGTCCGTCATCCGGGTCAGCTGGCGCAGCAGGACGACACCGGCGGTGACGTTGTCCTGCGGGTCCAGCGGGTCGAGGCGGCGGCCGACGAGCTCCGAGGTCCACTCGACCGTCGACGGGATGACCTGCATGACGCCGACGGCGTTGGCCACCGACACCTGACGCTGGTCCCAGCCGGACTCCTGGTAGGAGATGGCGAGCGCGAGGCGCGGGTCGACGCCGTGCTGACGCGCAGTCCGGGAGATCAGCGCCCGCATCTGCTCACGCGTGGGAACGGAGCGCGTGGCGAGCGTGGCGCGGTTGCGGTCCGAGGCGGAGACGATCGCGCCGCTGTAGGTGCGGCCGGCGAAGGTGTTGCCCTTGTGGTGACCGTTCGTCTTGGTCTTCGTCTGGCGTGCCGGGGTGGCCGCGCGGCTCGCGCGCGAACCCGTGACGGCGAGGCGCTCACCGGGGTGGATGAAGGCGCTGGCCGGACGGTGGTTGAGCTTGAGGAGCCGGCTCAACGACATGTGGTGCGCGAGCGCGATGTCCGAGAGCGTCTCGCCGGCCCGCACGGTGTGGTGCGTGGTCGAGCGGGCGGCCCGGCGGGTCTTCGTGGCCGTCGCCGTGGCCTTGCGCTGGGCCGTCGCGGCCGTGCCGCTGACGCGCAGTCGCTGCCCGGGGTGGATGAAGGTGTCACCCGAGATGTCGTTGAGCGCGCGGAGCCGATCGAGGCTCATGTGGTGGCGCGCGGCGATGCCGACGAGTGTGTCGCCCGCGCGGACGGTGTAACCGCCGGTGGCGCGCGCGGTGTGCCGGGCCTTGGCTGCCTTCGTCGAGTGTCCTGCGCCCCGCGCGGGCGCGGCGCCGGATCCGGAGCGCGGCACCCAGATGTCGAGGCCGGTGTAGATCATCCGGTTGGGTCCGAGCTTGTTGCGGACCGCGAGCGCGTTGACGCTGACGTTGTGCTTGAGCGCGAGGTCGTAGAGGGTCTCGCCGGCTCGAACGGTGTGCTTCGTCCACCCGCGCGGGGCCGTCTGGGCGGCGGTGTGCACGCCCATGGGGATGTCGAGGGTGACGGGTGGGGGCGCGGTGGCGGGGCCGTGGAGGAAGAAGGGTGCCATGGGTGCCGAGGCCTTCCGTGAGGAGCGAGCGTCCGACGCCGCGACAGGCGCTGTGACGACAGGCGCTGTGACAGACGTTGTTAGCGGGGCAGATGGGACTCGTGTGACTTGTGTGATTGCTGTTTCGGGACGCTACACGAGGCCCGTGCCGCGGTGCGGGACGCGCGCCGACCGCGTGCCGCACCGCTCGCGGGTTAGGCTTCGCGCCGTGAACACCCCGGACGAGACCCCCGCCACCGACGCCGCCACCGACGAGGTCTCCCTCGAGTCCCTCGTGGGGGACTGGCTCACCGTCCCGGACCTGGCCGAGCGGCTCGACCTGCCGCTGTCGATCGTGCGCCGCCTCATCGACGACCGCGAGGTCCTGGCCCACCGCATCGGTGAGCGCAAGGTCGTGGCCGTGCCCGCCGCCTTCCTCGACGAGGAGGGGATCATCCCCTCCCTCGCGGGCACCTTCACCGTCCTCGCCGACGGGCGGATGAACGACGAGGAGATCCTGCGCTGGCTCTTCACGCCGGACGACACCTTCCCCGGCGGCAGCGCCATGGGCGCCGTCCACGCCGGCTTCAAGACCGAGGTGCGGCGACGCGCCATGGAAGAGGCGCTCTGACCCTCACCCCGGGCGAGGGTGCGTGCTGACGCTCCGTCTCGGACGGCGCGGGTTCAGGTGGCGCGAGCGGTCGTCACGTCGACGAGATCGGCCAGGACCTTGGCGGCCTCGGGCTCGAGGTCCCCTTCCGCGGCCGCGAGCGCCTCGTGCGCCGTCGCGGTCAGCGCGGTGATCTCGGCCTCGATGGCCGAGACGGCTCCGGAGTCGGTGATGACCTGTCGCAGGTCGGCGACGTCCTGCGGTGTGAGGTCGGGGGAGCCGAGCCGTCGGGCGAGCAGGTCGCGACCCCGCTCGTCGGCCCCGTCGAGGGTGTGCGCCACGAGGACCGTGCGCTTGCCCTCGCGAAGGTCGTCCCCGGCAGGCTTACCGGTCGTGGCCGGGTCGCCGAAGACACCGAGCAGGTCGTCCCGCAGCTGGAAGGCCTCGCCGAGCGCCAGGCCGTAACGGGAGAGCGCCGCCAGCGGCTCGTTGGCCAGCCCGCCGACGAGGGCGCCGATGAGGAGCGGGTGCTCGATCGAGTACTTCGCACTCTTGTAGTGGATGACTCGCCGCGCACGGGTCAGTCGCTCCGCCGAGTCCAGTGCGTCCCAGGGCCGGACCGACTCGACGACGTCGAGGAACTGCCCCGCCATGAGCTGGGAGCGCATCCGGTCGAAGAGGGCCCGCCCGCGGGCGAGGTCGGCATCGGGCAGCCCGGCGGTGGCATAGAGCTCGTCCGTCCAGGTGAGGCAGAGGTTGCCGGCGAGGATGGCCCCGGCAGCCCCGAAGCGGTCCGCGTCGCCGGTCCACGCACGGCGCTGGTGGTCGGTGGCCAGCGAGCGGTGGGCGGCGGGTGCGCCGCGGCGGGTGTCGCTGTCGTCCATGACGTCGTCGTGGAGCAGTGCCGCGGCCTGGAAGAACTCCATCGACGTCGCCAGTCGGATGGCGCCGTCGGAGTCCGGGCGGCCGGCAGCCCGCAGCCCCCAGTAGAGGAAGGCGGCGCGCAGGCGCTTGCCGCCGCTCAGCAGGGTGCGGATGGCCGCGAGGAGGTCGTCGACGTCGGGTCCGAGTTCGGCAAGGACGTCACCCTGGGTCGCCAGTTCGGCGTCGATGCACTCCTGCACCCGAGCGCGCAGCCCAGCGGCGCTGAGGGGGTCGGACACCATGGCTCCCGGGTCGTGGCTTTGAGGCGTTCTCACCTGTCGTCGCCCCGAAGCCTACGACCTGACCCTCGACTACCCTCACCCGCATGGTCGCCCGTAGTCCCCGCCCCGCCACGAGAGGCTCCTCCATTCCGTCCCGCCTGCGCGCGGACACGGTTTCGATCAGCTTCGAGTTCTTCCCGCCGAAGGACGACGCGGGTGAGGAGGTCCTCTGGGACGCCATCCGCCGGCTCGAGCGGGTGCGCCCCGATTTCGTCTCCGTGACGTACGGGGCGGGCGGCACCACCCAGGACCGCACCGTGCGCGTCACGCAGCGGATCGCCGCGGAGACGACCTTGACCCCGCTGGCGCACCTCACCTGTGTGGACGCCTCGATCGCGCAGCTGCGCGGCGTCATCGGGCAGTACGCGGCCGCGGGCGTCCGGGACATCCTCGCGCTGCGCGGCGACCCGAAGGGGGATGTGCGCGGGGAGTGGATCGCCCACCCCGAGGGGCTCAGCCACGCCGACGAGCTCGTCAGCCTCGTGCGGTCGCTCGGGGACTTCACGGTGGGCGTCGCGGCGTTCCCGGACGGGCACCCCGAGTCCGCCGACTTCGCGGCCGACGTCGAGACCCTCGTGCGCAAGGCCGATGCCGGGGCGACCTACGCGGTGACCCAGATGGTCTTCGACGCCGACAGTTACCTGCGGCTGCGCGATGCCGTGGCCGCCCGTCGCGACCTGCCGATCACCCCGGGGCTCATGCCCGTGACGAACGTCCGGCAGATCGCGCGGATGGCGGAACTCATGGGCACCCCGATGCCCGACGCGGTGCTGTCGCGACTCACGGCCGTCGAGGGTGACCCCGCGGCCGTGCGCGAAGTCGGCGTCGAGATCGCCACCGAACTGGCCGAGCGGATGCTCGCCGAGGGCGCTCCGGGGCTGCACTTCATCACCATGAACCGCTCCACCGCGACCCTCGAGGTGCACGACAACCTCGGCCTGGAGCGCAGTTCGCTCGCCGGCTAGGCGAGCACCCTCGGTCCACCCTCGCGGACTTGAGCGCTGTCACCGCCTACAGGTACATTCGAACATGTGTTCGAACGACCGTTCGAGTGGGTCGAGCAGGTCAGTGTCGAGGAGTGCGTCATGGTGCGGCGGTACGAGGAGCAGGTCGAGGTCAGGGCGACGAGGGAGCCGGAGCAGTTCATGTGGCGGGGGCGGCTCTTCGTCGTCCGCGAGGTGATCGACCAGTGGCAGGAGCGGGGCGCCTGGTGGCGTGATCCCGGGGAGGCGAGCGACGAAGGCGGCCCGCGCCAGGTCTGGCGCGTCGCCGCCAGTGCCGGTCGGCACGGCGTCCCGGGGGTCTACGACCTCGGCGCGGCCGGTGCGGCGTGGACGCTCCTGCGAGCCCAGGACTGAGGGCGGCGGGATGACGGCGACACCGATCGACGGAGCCCGTGCGGCCTCCGCCATGGACCTGCTCGACGGCGCCCGGGCCAGTCTCGTCGAGGCGGGGCGGGCCGACCGGGTCCGCGCTCGCTACCTGCATTCCCAGCTCGCCGCGCTGCGGGCCGGTGCGGCCGTCGTGGCCCTGCGCGGCCACCGCGACGACACCCGCGGCCTGACGAGCGTCTGGGACCTCGTCCCCGCGGTGGCGCCGGAGTTGGGGGAGTGGTCGAGCTTCTTCGCGTTGTCCACGTCGCGGCGCCATCGTGTCGAGCACGGCGTCGAGCACGTCACCCCGCGGGACGCGGACGACCTGCTGCGGCAGAGCGCCGACTTCGTCGTGATCGTCGCGGAGACGTTGGGGTTGCCGGCGGCGAGTGCGGCCGGCGTGCCCTGTGCCGCGCTGGTGGGGTGGTCGTGACCGGCTCCGGCACACGCGAGGAGTTCACCCACCTGCACGTCGCCTCCGGTTTCTCGATGCGGTACGGCACCGCCCGTCCCGAGGCGCTCGTCGCCCGCGCTGCCGAGCTCGGCCAGCCGGTGCTCGGGCTGACCGACCGCGACGGTCTCTACGGGGCCGTCCGGTTCGTCCGGGCCGCGGCCGCGGCGGGGATCGATGCCGTCCTCGGCGTGGATCTCGCCGTCGCGACAGGTGATCCGGCGCCCGCGCCCCGACGCACGCCGGTGCGCGGCGGGGCGCAGGTCGATCCGCGGCACCCCCGGGTCACCGTGCTCGCCCGGGGGACTGCGGTCGGGTTGGCGCCCGGCGCGGGCTGGGCTGCCCTGTGCCGCCTCGTCACGGCCACCCACCTGAAGGGTGAGCGGGGGACACCGATCAGTTCTCCGCACCTCATCGCGCGCCACTGTCGGGTGACGGGGGAGGACGACGTCCCCAGCCCCCTCGTCGTCCTCCTCGGCCCCGACTCGGACGTGGGCCGCGCCGTCCTCGCCCGCCGTGACGGCGAGGCCCGGGCCCGCCTGCAGGCGTGGCGCCGGATCCTGCCGCCGGACGCGCTCGTCATGGAGATCGTCTGCCACGGAGGCCCCGCCGGCACCCCCGGTTCGCGGTCCCACGCCCGCCGCATGCTCGGCCTCGCCGACGAGGCGGGAGTGCCCGCCATCCTCTCGGCGGCCGTCCGACACCTCGACACCGCCGATGCGCGGACCGCGGACGTCCTCGACGCCGCGCGCCGCCTCGTCCCCCTGCGCGCGGCCCACCTCGACCAGGTCACCGATGCCGGCCACCTCGCCGACTCGGCGACGATGTGGGCCCGGGCGCAGGACATCACCGGCGGCAGCCCCGGACCCGACGGGGTGTGTGCGCGGGCGCGCCGACTCGTCCTCGAGACCCGCGAACTCGCCGTGCGCACCACGCAGCACCCGCGCCACGACCTCGGGATCGGCGCGGTGCACCTGCCCGAGCCGGCGGTCCTCGGGTTGGGGCCGGACGAGGACCCGCAGGCGGTCCTTGCCCGACGATGCCGGGAGGCGGTCCCCACCCGATACCCCGGCGCGACGGAGGACCAGCTCGTCCGGGTGCACGATCGCCTCGACGACGAGCTCGCCGTCGTCGCCGAGCTCGGCTATCCCACCTACTTCCTCACCGTGGCGACCGTCGTCGACCTCATCCGGGAGATGGGGGTGCGCGTCGCGGCGCGCGGCTCCGGCGCCGGCAGCCTCATCAACCACCTCCTGGGCATCTCCGGGGTCGACCCGATCCGGCACGACCTCCTCATGGAGCGGTTCTGCTCACCGCTGCGCGCCGAGCTGCCGGACATCGACATCGACGTGGAGTCCGACCGACGCACCGAGATCTACGAGCGCATCCTCGAGCGGTTCAGCGGGGAGCGGGTCACGTGCGTGTCGATGATGGACACCTACCGCGTGCGCCATGCCGTCCGGGACGTCGGTGCCGCCCTGGGCATGCCCCCGACGGAGGTCGACCAGATCGCCAAGGCCTTCCCGCACATCCGGGCCCGCGACGCCCGGAATGCCATCGCCGACCTGCCCGAGCTGCGCGCCGAGGGCCTGGACACCCCACGGATGGCGACCTTCTTCGACCTCGTCGAACGCCTCGACGGCCTCCCGCGGCACATCGCGCTGCACCCCTGCGGGATCGTCCTGTCCAACGGCGGCCTGCTCGACCGCACCCCCGTCGAGGCGAGCTGGCTCGGGTTCCCCATGAGCCAGTTCGACAAGGACGACGTCGAGGCGCTCGGCCTGCTCAAGCTCGACGTCCTCGGCATCCGGATGCAGTCCGCCATGGCCCACGCCGTCGCCGAGGCCGCGCGGGTCGAGGGAGCGGAGATCGACCTCGACGATGAGCGGTGCGTCCCCCTCGACGATGAGCCGACCTTCCGGCTCATCCGCAGCACGCACACCCTCGGCTGCTTCCAGATCGAGAGCCCCGGGCAGCGGGAGCTCATCGGCAAGTTCGGGCCACAGCGGTTCGAGGACCTCATCATCGACATCTCCCTC
Organism: Janibacter zhaoxuefangae; assembly: GCF_050271985.1. Lineage (GTDB taxonomy): Bacteria > Actinomycetota > Actinomycetes > Actinomycetales > Dermatophilaceae. Next base: position 1,083,091 of record NZ_CP189849.1, read on the forward strand.
TTCCGCCCCGGCCCGGTGAAGTCCGACATGATCCGCCCCTTCCTCGAGGCGCGGCACGGCTGGGCGGAGGCGGACCACCTGCACCCCACGCTCGTGCCCGCGCTCGCCGAGACCGAGGGCGTGGTCGTCTTCCACGAGCAGATGCTGCGCGTCATCGCCGAGACGACGGGGGTGACCCTGGCCCAGGCGGACGAGGTCCGCCGGGCCATGGGCAGCCCCGACGGACAGGATCGGATCGAGTCGTGGTGGCGCCCGGCAGCGTCCGCTCGCGGGTACACCCCGGCCGAGGTCGATCGGATCTGGGCCGTGCTCAAGGCCTTCGCGTCCTTCGGTTTCTGCAAGGCGCACGCGGCCGCCTTCGCCCTCCCGACCTATCACTCGGCCTGGCTCAAGACCCACCACCCGGCGGCCTTCCTCGCGGGGGTGCTCACGCATGACCCGGGGATGTATCCGAAGCGGCTCATCCTCGACGACGCCCGCACTCTCGGCATCCACGTGCTCGGCATCGACGTCAACGCGTCGAAGGACACCTTCGCCATCGAGAGGGTGGAGTCGTGGGAGGCGCCCCCGGTCCCGCGGCACCCGGATCTCCCCGACGGCAGCCGGCACGGGATCCGGCTCTCCCTGCGGGAGGTGAAGGGGATCAGCGACGCCGAGGTCGAGCGCATCGTCGGCGGGCAGCCCTATGTCTCCCTCGCGGACTTCTGGACCCGGGCCGCGGTCAGCCGTCCCGTCGTCGAGCGACTCGTCATGGCTGGTGGCTTCGACGACCTGCACGGCACCGGTGGCGACGGCGTCGGCCGGCGTGGCCGGGTCACCCGGCGCGACCTGCTCCTGCACGTCGCGGAGCTCGACCGCTGGTCCCGCAGCCACCGGCGCACCGGGAAGGGCCGGTCCCGGCCAGCGCCTCCCGACCTGCGGTCCGACCTACGGTCCGATAGCGAGGGCGCGGACACCCGTGCCCTCGCGGCGGCCCAGTCCCGAGCCCCGCGGGCGGTCGCCGCGACGCCCGTCCAGCTCGCGCTCGATCTCGGCGACACCCCCGAACTGCGGATGGGCAGCGGGCTGCCCGAGATGACCTCGGTGGAGCGCACCCGCGCCGAGCTGGACGTTCTCGGCCTCGACGTCAGTGCCCACGTCATGGAGGCCTACGCCCCCCTCGTCACGGCGCTCGGGACGACCAGGGCGGCCGACCTCCTCTCGGCGCGGAGCGGGTCGAGTGTCCTCGTCGCCGGGGTGAAGGTCGCCACCCAGACCCCGCCGATCCGCACCGGCCGGCGGGTCGTCTTCCTCACGCTCGACGACGCGAGCGGGCCGATCGACACGACCTTCTTCGAGGACGTCCAGGGTCCCTACGCCGGGACGGTCTTCCACTCGTGGTTGCTCCTCGTCCGCGGGGTGGTGCGCCGCACCGGCGAGCGCGGCATCTCGCTGCGCGCGACGGGGGCATGGGAGCTGTCGGGGTTGTGGGAGGCGTGGTCCCACGGCGGACTGCCCGCGGTCCAGGCCGAGATGGGACAGGTCGAGGCCCGGGCGCGCGACCTCGCCGAGCAGGCCGAGGCGGCCACGAGGCAGGCGGGACGGCGGGTCCTCGTGCATGCGTCGGGCTTCAAGCAGTCGCCCTACGCCGACATCTCACCCGCCGGTGGCGACCCGCGACAGGGCCGAGGCGTGCCCGACCTCGCCCCGCGCAAGCTGTGGCACGCGAGCCCCGGCAGTGCCGGCCACTAGGCTGGAGCACGCGCCAGCCGCGCACGACACGCATCAGCCGACGAACGGAGACCGCAGGTGACCGACGAGCGACGACGTCCCCGACGCGGTGGTGTCGAGACCGGCCTGCGCACCGCCGCGGTCTGGTCCCGGGTCAGTGACCTCGCCACGGCACGCAGCCGCGAGATCGGTCGTCCCCTGCGCGTCCTCGACCTCGGTGGCGGCACCGGCGGGCTCGCGGTCCCCCTCGCCGAGCTCGGTCACGACGTGCGCGTCGTCGACCCGAGCGCCGACGCGCTCGCCTCGCTCAGCCGGCGCGCCGCCGAGTCCCGGGTCGCGGACCGCATCACCGCGGTCCAGGGCGACGCCGACACCCTCCCGGACGTCGTCGCCGCCGGCGAGATCGACCTCGTCTGCTGCCACGGCACGCTTGAGGTCGTCGAGGACCCCGCGGCGGTGCTCGGCCGGATCGGTGAGGTGCTCGCCCCCGGGGGCCACCTCTCCCTGGTCACCGCCCAGCGCCTCGCCGCCGTCCTCTCGCGAGCGCTCGCGGGCCGGTTCGCCGAGGCCCGCGAGGCCCTCGTCAGCGCCGACGGCCGTTGGGGCCCGCAGGACCCGCTGCCGCGTCGGTTCGACCGCGACCACCTCTTGCGCCTGCTCGGCGACGCCGGCTTCACCGCCGAGGTCGTCCACGGCGTGCGCCTCTTCAGCGACCTCGTCCCGTCCGCACTCGTGGACTCCGAGACCGATCGGGTCGCCCTGCTCGAGCTCGAGCGGGCGTCCAGCGAGCACGAGGACTACGGCTTCCTCGGCGAGCTCGGCAGCTCCGTGCACATCCTCGCCCGTCGGAACTGAGTCCGGGGCCGCCCGTGAGCCGCCGCCAGTTCGCCCTTCCCGCCCGCTCCGCCGAGCACCCGCCCGACGACACCGGGTGCACCGTCCTGCACGTCGACATGGACGCCTTCTACGCCTCGGCGACGCTCCTGGCACACCCTGAACTCGTCGGCACCCCGGTCATCATCGGTGGCGGCCATCGCGGGGTCGTCCTCTCCGCCACCTACGAGGCCCGCGCCTTCGGCGTCGCCTCGGCCATGCCGATGACCCGCGCCCGCCGGCTCTGCCCGACGGCCACCGTGCTGCCTCCGGACTTCGAGGTCTACAGCCGGATCTCGAAGGCCGTGATGGCGACCTTCGCCGCCATCACCCCGGTGGTCGAGCCGCTGTCGAGCGATGAGGCCTTCCTCGACGTCTCGGGCGCGGTTCGCCTCCTCGGGTCGCCGGCCACGATCGCTCAGCAGATCCGGGACACCGTCGCCGACGAGCAGGGCATCACGTGCTCGGTCGGGGTGGCCCCGACGAAGTTCGTCGCCAAGCTCGCCTCCGGACTGGCCAAGCCGGACGGGCTCGTCGTCGTCCCCGTGGAGGAGGTCGTCACCTTCGTCCAGCAGTTGCCCGTCGGGGCGCTCTGGGGCGTCGGCGACCGCACCGAGGAGAACCTCCAGCGCCTCGGTCTGCGCACGGTCGCGGACATCGCCCACACCCCCTTGGCCACCCTCCAGCGCGCCCTGGGGGACACCTCCGGCCGGCACCTGCACGACCTGTCCTGGGGGCGGGACCCGCGACGCGTGGAGCCGGTGCGCCGCGAGAAGAGCATCGGTTCCGACGAGACGTTCGCCCACGACATCGACGACCCGGTGGAGATCCACCGGGCCCTGCTGAAGTTGAGCGACCGGACCGCCGCCCGCGTGCGTTCCGCCGAGATGGTCGGTCGCACCGTGTCGATCCGGGTCCGGTTCGCCGACTTCACGACGATCACGCGCAGCCGGACCCTGCGGGAGGCGACGGACGTCAGCCGCGAGGTCTACGAGACCGCCCGCGAGCTCTTCGACGCCCTCGGCCTCGTCCGCGCCCGGATCCGTCTCGTCGGCGTGCGCATGGAGGGGCTGACGCCGGCCGCCGGCACGCCCGTCCAGGAGCGCCTCGACGAACCGGAGACGGGCTGGCGCGACGCCGATCGGGCCGTGGACCGTGCCAGCGCCCGATTCGGAGCGGGCAGTGTGCGGCCGGCCAGCCTCCTGCCGGGCAGCGGCGGCCGACCCGCGCGCGGCGAGGGCCGTGAGGGTGGCCATTCGCCTTCCACGAAGCGACCGGGCGACCTATCCTGAAGAGAACACTCCATCGGCGGGCACCCGCGAGGCAGGTTGCTCGTTGGGGTGGCGGGAGCACATGACGTCGGGCACGCAAGCCGACGCGGACACAGGAGGTGGCACGTGCCACTGTCGGAGCACGAGCAGAAGATGCTCGACCAGATGGAGCAGGCGCTCCTCGCCGAGGACCCTCGGTTCGCGTCGAGCATGCAGGGTCAGGCGGAGCGCCGAGCACAGCGCAACCGCTGGATCCTCGGCGGTGTCGGCGTCCTCGCCGGCCTCGGCCTCGTGCTGCTCGGTGTGAACACGCAGATCTGGGTCGGCGCCCTCGGCTTCGCCGCCATGGTCGCCTCCGCGGCCTACGCCCTGTCCACGCCGCGCAAGCCCAAGCTCGGCGTGGCCCGCCCGGACGGCTCGGTGCGTCACCCGATGACCAAGCGCCAGACCAAGCGCCCGACGAAGGGGCGTGGCCGCCCCAACCAGTCGTTCACCGCCCGGATGGAGGAGCGCTGGGAGCGCCGGCGGGAGCGGGGCAACGGCTGGTGATCCACCGTCGCCGCTGATCACCCTGACGGGGGATCAGGTCGCGACGATCCCGACGACCCAGATGACCAGGACCGTGAAGGCGGTCAGCAGTTCGATGCCCATGCTGTGAAGCACGCCGCGAATGGCGTGCTTCGTTGCTGTCCAGGCCCGGGACGGGTCGCGCGCACCGAGGTACTCGACGACGTAGACCCCGGCCACGAAACCGAGCGGCAGCCCGATCACGGGGATCACGAAGAAGCCGACCACGCCGGTGAGCAGGCCGATGACGAGCGTGCCGGTGCCGACACCGGCCGCCTTCATCCGTCGTCCGGGCAGGGTGAACTGGAGGATGAGACCCGCGGCGTAGGCCGCGACGGCCAGGCCGAGCGTGATCCAGCCGCCCGTGGTGCCGAGGTCGACGGCCCAGATGGCCACGGCGACGACGCACAGGAGCAGGCCGGGCAGGACCGGGATGACGATCCCGAGGAGCCCGATGACGAAGAGCAGGGCCGGAACCCAGAGGCTCGCCCCGTCGGGAAGGAAACCCATCGGGGCGAGCTCAGTGAGAGGCACGGTCAGTCCGCCGTGCTCGAGTGGCGGGCCATTCAGTCGATCTCGGCCGGCGCCGGCGTCTCGGTGAGTCGGTCGGACTCGTCGGTGATCTCGGCGACGTCCCGCAGCTTGGGCAGGTGCTCACGACCGTGGTGGGCGCAGAAGAAGAGCTCCCCGCCAGAGTTGAGTCGGGCACGCACGTAGGCCTGGGCGCCACAGCGGTCGCAGCGGTCGGCTGCGGTCAGGGGTGTTGCAAGAGCAGTGGTCACGGTGGCCCTCCTTGTTCAGTCCCCGGGGGCGAGTGATGCACCCGGTGCCTTGGGAACAGTCAAACATGCCGAATGCTTCCCGAGCGTGATTCGTCCGTGTCGTGACCCGCTCGACATGCGGGGGGTGGGTCCGCGAGCCTGCGCGGGACCGTCGGTGTCGCGGATTACGCTGGCGAGGGCCGGCATCCCGGCCAGTTCGATCAGCAGGACGAAGGGACGTTCGTGGCCCCCGCCACCACCACCGCAGCCAAGAAGGCCGCGACGACGAAGACGGCCAGCGACTACACCGCGCACCACCTCCAGGTGCTCGAGGGTCTGGAGGCCGTCCGCAAGCGACCGGGCATGTACATCGGGTCCACGGACCGCCGCGGCCTGATGCACTGCCTGTGGGAGATCATCGACAACGCGGTCGACGAGGCGCTCGGGGGACACGGCGACCGGATCGAGGTCGTGCTGCACGCGGACGGATCCGTCGAGGTCGCGGACAACGGCCGCGGCATCCCCGTCGACATCGAGCCCCGCACGGGGCTGACCGGCGTCGAGGTCGTCTTCACGAAGCTCCACGCCGGCGGCAAGTTCGGCGGCGGCTCGTACACGGCGTCCGGTGGTCTGCACGGCGTCGGCGCCTCCGTGGTGAACGCGCTCTCGGCGCGCCTCGACGTCGAGGTCTACCGGGCCAGCAAGGTCTACGCGATGAGTTTCCGGCGCGGCGAGCCCGGCACCTTCTCGGACGTCGCCGGCACGTCCGGCGCCAAGTCGCCGGACAACGACTTCACCCCCTATGAGAAGGGGAGCGAGCTCGAGATCACCGGCAAGACGAAGCGTGGCGTCACCGGCACGCGCGTGCGCTACTGGGCCGACCCCCAGATCTTCCTCAAGGATGCGGGCTTCGACTACGACGCGCTCGTCGACCGGGCCCGGCAGACCTCCTTCCTCGTCCCCGGGCTGGCCATCGTCATCCGTGACGAGCGACGCGTCGCCGGGACACCGGGGGAGAACGGTCCGCACGAGGAGGTCTTCCAGCACGACGGCGGGATCAGCGAGTTCGTCGAGTTCCTGGCACCGGACCCGGCCGTGACGGACGTGTGGCGCCTCCAGGGCTCCGGCACCTTCACCGAGACGGTGCCCGTGCTCGACGCGAAGGGGCACATGACCCCGACCGACGTCGAGCGCGAGTGCGAGGTGGACGTCGCCGTCCGGTGGGGGACCGGCTACGACGCGCGGGTGACCTCCTTCGTCAACATCATCTCGACGCCCAAGGGCGGCACCCACGTCGCGGGCTTCGAGCAGTCGCTGCTCAAGGTCTTCCGCAAGCAACTCGAGGTCAACGCGCGCAAGCTGAAGGTCGGTCAGGACAAGGTCGAGAAGGACGACGTCCTCGCCGGGTTGACGGCCGTCGTCACGGTGCGCCTGGCGGAGCCCCAGTTCGAGGGCCAGACGAAGGAGGTCCTCGGCACCAACGCGGTCCGGGCCATCGTCGCCAAGGTCATCGAGGACGAGATGAAGGTGCGACTGAGCTCGACGCAGCGCGGCGCCAAGCAACAGTCGGCGCTCCTGCTCGAGAAGGTCGTGGCCGAGATGAAGTCGCGGATCAGCGCGCGGCTGCACAAGGAGACGCAGCGCCGCAAGAACGCGCTGGAGTCCTCGACCCTGCCGCCCAAGCTCCGCGACTGCCGCAGCAACGACGTCGAGGGCACCGAGCTCTTCATCGTCGAGGGTGACTCGGCGATGGGGACGGCGAAGGAGGCCCGCGACTCGGAGTTCCAGGCCCTGCTGCCGATCCGAGGAAAGATCCTCAACGTCCAGAAGTCGGCCGTCGGCGACATGCTCAAGAACGCCGAGTGCGCGTCGATCATCCAGGTGATCGGCGCCGGATCCGGCCGGTCCTTCGACCTCGAGGCCGCGCGCTACGGCAAGGTCATCATCATGACCGACGCCGACGTCGACGGCGCCCACATCCGGACCCTCCTGTTGACGTTGTTCTTCCGGTACATGCGTCCGCTCGTCGAGGCCGGCAAGGTCTACGCCGCGGTCCCGCCGTTGCACCGGGTCGAGGTGATCAACCCGGGCTCGAAGAAGAACGAGCTCGTCTACACGTACTCGGAGGCCGAGATGCGGCGCGTGGTCGCCGGCCTGAACAAGCGCAAGGCCTCGATCAAGCAGCCCATCCAGCGTTACAAGGGCCTGGGCGAGATGGATGCGGACCAGTTGTCGGAGACGACGATGGACCCGCGCCACCGCACCCTTCGTCGGGTGACGATGGCGGACATGGAGGCGGCGGAGCGCGTCTTCGAGCTGCTCATGGGGTCGGACGTCGGCCCGCGTCGCGACTTCATCGTCGCCTCCGCGGACTCCCTCGACCCGGAGCGCATCGACGCCTGAGCGGTCTCATCACGATCGCGACCCGCTCTCGACACGAACGCGCCTACCGTTGCGTGCTCTGGTGACTTGCGCCACTGTATGAGGATTCTGGGTCGAGCAACGGCCACTTTTCCCAAGGAGGGACCACTCATGAGTCAGGTCACCGAAACGGCCGGCGTGCACGGTGAGGAGCAGACCGAACTCAAGCGAGCCATCGGGCCGAAGCTGCTCCTGCTCTTCATCGTCGGCGACATCCTCGGCACCGGGGTCTACGCGCTCACGGGTCAGGTCGCGGGCGAGGTCGGCGGCGCTGCCTGGGCCCCCTTCATCGTCGCGTTTGCCATCGCGCTCGTGACGGCGTTCTCCTACCTCGAGCTCGTCACGAAGTACCCGAAGGCGGCCGGCGCGGCGCTCTACACGCACAAGGCCTTCGGGATTCACTTCCTGACCTTCATGGTCGCCTTCACCGTCATGTGCTCCGGCATCACGTCGGCGTCCACGGCGTCGCGCGCCTTCGCGTCCAACTTCGCGAGCGGCTTCGGGATGGATTCCGACAACGCCAACCTCGTCCTCGGGATCGCGCTGTGCTTCATGCTCCTCGTGGCCGCGATCAACTTCCGCGGCGTCGGCGAGAGCGTCAAGGCCAACATCGTCCTGACCGCCGTGGAGCTCTCCGGCCTCCTGCTCGTCATCCTCGTCGGCTTCTATGCCGCCTTCGCCGGGAAGACGGACTTCTCCCGCACGATGATCTTCGAGAGCCCCAGCGACAAGGGCGCCTTCCTCGCGGTCACGGCCGCCACGTCCCTCGCCTTCTTCGCGATGGTCGGCTTCGAGGACGCCGTCAACATGGCCGAGGAGACCCACGACCCGGTCCGCAACTTCCCGCGGATGATGCTCACGGGCATCGGCATCACGGGCGTCATCTACGTCCTCGTGGCCCTCTTCGCCGTGGCCGTCGTCCCGGTCGGTGTCCTTGCCGAGAGCGAGACCCCGCTGCTGCTCGTGGTGGAGACCGCGGCTCCCGACGTGCCGATCGAGACCATCTTCCCGTTCATCTCGATGTTCGCCGTCGCCAACTCGGCCCTCATCAACATGCTCATGGCGAGCCGCCTCATCTACGGCATGGCCCGCCAGGAGGTGCTGCCGCCCTTCCTCGGGAAGGTGCACCCCGGTCGGCAGACGCCGTGGGTTGCCATCATCTTCACGACCCTCCTCTCCTTGGGCCTGATCTGGGTCGTCACGAAGAACGCGAAGGGCGAGGTCGTCTCGGCCCTCGGTGGCACGACCGCTCTGCTCCTGCTCGCGGTCTTCGCCATCGTCAACATCGCCGTGCTCGTCCTGCGCAAGGACGTCCTCGACCGGGAGCACTTCCGGACCCCGACGTTCCTGCCCTACATCGGGGCGCTCGCCTGCCTCTTCTTCGTCACGCCCCTGACCGGCCGCGACACCATCCAGTACAAGATCGCCGGGGCGCTCCTGCTCATCGGTGTCGTGCTCTGGGCGATCACCTGGATGAGCAACCGCGCGCTGCGCAGCAAGAAGACGTACATGCGTGACCCGGAGCTGCTCGCCGGCGACGAGACCGTCAACTGACGGACACGCTCGCACCACGCGGACGAAAGGGGTCACGTCACCACACCGGTGACGTGGCCCCTTCGCTGTCGGTCCGGGCGGGCCGGCCTCAGCCGCGCGGGCGCACGGCGCCGATGGCCGCGATGTGCGCCTTCGCCGGGGTGCCGGAGCCGTCGCGTCGGCCCTCGGCCGCGGGCAGCTCCAGGGCGACGCCGTTGGCGGCGCTCGCGCGGCCCTCCGCGGGTCCGGCCCAGGCCAGGACGAGGACGTCCTCGCCCTTGAGGAAGCGGTGGCTGCGGACGCCGCCGGTGGCCCGGCCCTTGGTCGGGTACTCGGCGAAGGGGGTCACCTTCAGCGATCCGGGCTCGGTGCCGGGCAGCGCGTCCGAGGAGCCGGACGCCGTGACGACGATGTTCTCGGCGGACGGGTCGAGCGCGCCGAAGAAGGTCACCCGCTGGCCGGCGGCGACCTTGATCCCGGCCACCCCACCCGCGGTGCGACCCTGTGGGCGAACCCCGGCAGCGGAGAACCGCAGCAACTGGGCGTCGGACGTGATGAAGACCAGATCCTCCTCGCCCGTCACGAGGTCGGCGGCGCCGACGACGCTGTCGCCCTCCTTCAACGCGATGGCCTCCCACTCGGTGCGGCCACTCGGATGGTCGGTGTTGAGGCGCTTGACGACGCCCTGCGCCGTGCCGAGGGCCAGGCCGGGGGAGTCCGGGTCGAGGCTGGTCAGGGTCAGCGGTTCCTCACCCGAGCCGAGGTCGACGTAGGCGGCCAGCGGGGCGCCGCCCGACAGGTTGGGTGCGTCGTTGGTCGGCGGGAGCGTCGGCAGCTCGAGCGCCGACAAGCGCAGGATCCGGCCCCGCGTCGTGATGACGCCGAGCTGGCCGCGGGCCGTCGTGGCGACCGCGCCGACGATGGCGTCGTGCTTGGCGCGACCACCCGTCGTCGGCACCGGGTCGGCAGTCGTCGTGCGGGCCAACAGCCCCGTCGAGGACAGCAGCACCCAGCACGGGTCGTCGGCGATCTCGAGGGGAGTCGCGGCGGTGCTCGGCGTCCCGGACGACTCGAGCAGGACGGTGCGGCGCGGGGTCCCGTGCTTCTTGGCGACGTCGGCGAGTTCGGCGGACACGAGCCGATGGAGCGCCTTCTCATCGGCGAGCAGGGCCTCGAGCTCCTCGATGGCCTTGAGGAGTTCGTCCTTCTCCGTCTCGAGCTCGATCTGCGAGAACTTGGTCAGGCGGCGCAGCTGCAGCTCGAGGATGTAGTTGGCCTGCGCCTCGGACAGGTCGAAGACGGTCCGCAGGCGCTCACGCGCGATGCCGACGTCATCCGAGGTACGGATGACCTGGATGACCTCGTCGATGTCGACGATGGCGATGAGGAGGCCCTCGACGAGGTGCAGGCGGTCGCGCTTCCTGCCGAGCCGGTACTCGCACCGGCGCCGGACGACGTCGATCCGGAAGTCGACGTAGACCCGCAGGAGCTCCTTGAGGCCCATGGTCTGGGGCGTGCCGTCCACGAGAGCGACGTTGTTGATGCCGAAGGAGTCCTCCATCGGCGTGAGGCGGTAGAGCTTCTCGAGGACGGCCTCGGGGTTGAAGCCGTTCTTGATCTCGATGACGATCTGCATGCCGTGATGCCGGTCCGAGAGATCCTTGACGGCGGCGATGCCCTCGAGCTTCTTGCCGCGCACGAGGTCGCTGATCTTCTCGATCACCTTCTCGGGGCCCACGAGGTAGGGCAGCTCGGTGACGACGAGTCCCTGCCGGCGCGCGGAGGTCTTCTCGATCCGGACGCTGGCCCGGGTGCGGAAGGTGCCCCGCCCGGTGAGGTACGCGTCGCGGATGCCCTCGAGGCCGACGATCCGTCCGCCGCCGGGCAGGTCCGGGCCGGGGACGAACTTCATCAGGTCGTCGAGCGTGGCGTTCGGGTGGGCGATGAGGTGCCGGGCGGCGCCGATGACCTCGACGAGGTTGTGCGGCGGCATGGACGTGGCCATACCGACGGCGATGCCCGTGGTGCCGTTGACGAGGAGGTTGGGGTAGGCGGCGGGCAGCACGCCCGGCTGGAGCAACTGGTCGTCGTAGTTGGGGACGAAGTCGACGGTGTTCTCGTCGAGGCCGGTGACCATGAGCATGGCCGGCGCCGCCATCCGCGCCTCGGTGTACCGCGCCGCGGCCGGCCCGTCATCGAGGGAGCCGAAGTTGCCGTGGCCGTCGACGAGCGGCAGCCGCATGGCGAAGGGCTGGGCGAGGCGCACGAGCGAGTCGTAGATCGCCGTGTCCCCGTGCGGGTGGTACTTACCCATCACGTCACCCACGACGCGGGACGACTTCACGTGGCCGCGGTCGGGCCGCAGCCCGAGCTCGCTCATGCTGTAGAGGATCCGGCGGTGCACCGGCTTCAGGCCGTCCCGGGCGTCCGGGAGCGCGCGGGCGTGGATGACGGAGACCGAGTACTCGAGGAAGGCGTTCTTCATCTCGTCCTCGACGTCGATGTCGACGATCCGCTCCTCGAAGTCGGGTTCGGGGGTGGGGTTCGTCGGACGTCGGGCCATGGAAGGGGGTGCTCCTCGGGACAGCGGCGGCCGGTCTCGACCACGGGTACGTGCCCTCCCATCTTCGCTGACGGCCGCCTCCGGACCCCGTCCGGCACGCCGTGCCGAGAAATGTCAGACTGCGGGGCAACCGGGGAAGTCGTTGCGGCGTCAACGAGTCATGACAACCACGACGATGGCGCCGCCGAGGGTGGGGGTGTGGGCTGTGAGTACGCAAGTGCCCGTGGCGCGAGACCAGGCGGTGCGATCGGTGTACGAGGTGCACTACGGACGCCTCGCGGGCTGGACCGCGAAGCTCGTCGGGGACACCGACATCGCCCACGACCTGGCCACGGAGGCCTTCCTCAAGCTCTACCGAGACTGGGACTCCGTCGACGAGCCCAAGGCCTGGCTCTACACGGTCTCGGCCAACCTCGTGCGCGACCACTGGCGCAAGCGCAGCCGTGAGGCCACCGCCTACGCCAAGCACGAAGCCGGGATCGACCCGGATGCCGGCTACCAGCCGGACACCGTCACCACCCTCACGGTGCGTGACGCCGTGCAGGCGCTCCCGGATCGGCTCCGGACGAGTGTCCTGCTCCATTACTTCGCCGACCTGTCGGTGAGCACGATCGCCACGCAGCTCGGCAAGTCCGACGGCGCGGTGAAGCGGGACCTCTTCGAGGCCCGCAAACGTATGGCCCCGATGCTGGAGAGCGCGCGATGAGTACGAACAACGACCACGACCACGACGAGATCCCGTTCATCGGTGAGCCGTCTCAGGCCGGCGACCCCATCGCGGACTTCTTCGCCCGGGAGCGGGCCGGGATCGAGGAGCTGCCCGGCAACGCCGAGCACCTCGAGTCGATCCTGCAGACCGCGCGCGAGGAGGCCCGGCCCTCCTGGGCCCGGCGCGGCCTCATCGGGCTCGCCGCGGCGGCCCTCATCGGTGGCGGGATCGCGCTCGGGAGCAGCCAGCTCGGTGGCAACGAGGCAGCGATGGACCCCGCGTCGAACTCGTCGAACTCCGCGAGCACCACGGCCACGGACGACCCGGCACCGTCCACGACGGCACCGACCGGCGGCGAGTCGACGACCTCGACCCCGGACGACTCGTCCACGTCGGAGGGGGAGGGCGAGACGTCCGACGTCACCCCGACGGAGCAGCCCGTCCCGACGTCGGTCGGGCTGACCGCCTTCGGCCTGTCCAGCAGCGACGGACGCTATGCCCTCGGAACGGCCGAGTGCGGCGACGCCGACTGCCCGGTCGTCCTGCGCAGCAACACCGGGGGCAGCGTGTGGCGTTCGGTCAGTTCGCACCCCGGACTGGCTGTCGACTCGCTCCGCTTCGCCGACGACAACGTCGGATGGCTGACCGGTGACGTGATCCGACGGACCACCGACGGTGGCCGCACCTTCGAGGACTATGCCCACCCCGGTGGCAAGGTCGTCGCGGCCGAGGTCGACGGTGGCGTCGTGCGGTTCGTCACGGCGCGCGCCTGCGGTGAGACGACGTGCACCATCGACGTCCTCGAGGCCGCCGTCTCCGACACCAGCGTGTCGCGGGTCGTGCACAGCACGACCGCCGCGGTCACCGAGGGCATCCAGCTCGTGACCGACGGGGCGACCGCCTACCTCGTCAGCCACGGCTCGGACCTGAAGGTCGGACTGGTGCGGCTCGGCGATGCGACCGCGACGCTCGACAACCCGTGCGAGGAGTCCGCGCGACTGACCCTGCGGGTCGCCGCCGACGGTAGCCACGCCCTGCGCGCACTGTGTCAGCGGACCGACGGCGATGGGGTGAGCCTCACGTCGCTCCGGTCGGACGACGGCGGCCAGACCTGGTCGCAGGCGCAGGGGCCGACGGCCATGCCGGCCGCCCTTCGCTCCGTGACCGCACCGAGCGCCGATCGCCTGGTGGCGGCGTTGGCCGACGGCGCGCTCCAGGTCAGCAACGACGGTGGCGTCACGTGGGCTGGCCCCGACAGCAGTCCGGGCAGTCTCAGCTGGGTCGGTGCGGGTGGTGCGGGCCACGTCAATGGCTTCGACGCGGGATCGGGCGTGTACTGGACGAGCTCGGACAGCGGATGGTCCTGGTCACGGGTGTCGCTGCGGGGCTGACCTCGTCGCAGGGGGTGAGATCGGTGCGGGCCGACCTTGGCCGGGTCTCTGCCCGGCGAGGGAGTGGACGTGCCATATTGACGTCATGACCGACACCGGACTGCCGCCGGGCTACCTGCGCAACGCGGAGGCCGACGTGGTCCTGCGTGACGGGTCCGTGGCGCACCTGCGCCCGATCGTCCCGGGCGATGCCGACCGCCTCAGCCGGTTCCACGAGCGGCAGTCGGAGGAGTCCGTCTACCTGCGCTTCTTCGCGCCGATGCGGCGCCTGTCGGCCAAGGACCTGCACCGCTTCACCCACGTCGACTACGTCGATCGCGTCGCCCTCGTGGCGACCATGCAGGACGACATCATCGGCATCGGCCGCTACGACCGGGTGACCCCGACGAGCGCCGAGGTCGCCTTCAACATCAGCGACCACTATCAGGGCAAGGGCATCGGCTCGGTCATGCTCGAGCACCTTGCCGCCATCGCGCAGGAGGGCGGGATCACGCGCTTCGAGGCCGAGGTCCTCCCGCAGAACCGGAAGATGCTCGCGGTCTTCAGCGATGCCGGCTACGAGGTGTCGCGGCGGCTCGAGGACGGCGTCGTCATGGTCCACTTCGACATCGAGCCGACCGAGCAGTCGCAGTCGGTGCGCTTCGCCCGGGAGCACCGCGCCGAGGCCGTGAGCATGACGTCGCTCCTCAACCCGAAGGAGATCGCGGTCGTCGGTGCCTCGCGTCGCCCTCAGGCCGTGGGCCATCAGGTCCTGCGCAACATCCTCGACGCCCGCTTCCCGGGCGCCGTGCACGCCGTCAACCGGGAGGCGCTCGAGGTGCTCGGGCTCGAGGCCCACACCCGGGTCAGCGAGATCCCCGCGCAGATCGACCTCGCCGTCGTCTGTGTCCCGGCCCCGGAGGTCCTCGAGGTCGTCAGCGACTGCGCGGCTGCGGGGGTGCGCTCCCTGCTCGTCATCTCCTCCGGCTTCGCCGAGTCGGGCGCGGAGGGAGAGCGACTCCAGGCCGACCTGCTGCGGCTGGCTCGCGGCAACGGGATGCGTGTCGTCGGTCCCAACTCCTTCGGCATCATCAACAACGAGCCGCAGGCGCGGCTCAACGCCAGCCTCGCGCCGATGCTGCCGCCGCCGGGGCCGCTCGGGCTCTTCTCCCAGAGCGGCGCCCTCGCCATCGCCGTCCTCGAGTCCGCCGCGCGCCGCAACCTCGGCATCTCCGTCTTCGCGTCGGCGGGCAACCGCGTCGACGTCTCGGGCAACGACCTCATGCAGTACTGGATCGACGACGAGAGCACTCGGGCCGTGGGGCTCTACCTCGAGTCGATGGGCAACCCGCGCAAGTTCTCCCGGATCGCCCGCAACCTCGCCGCGATCAAGCCGGTCATCGTCGTGAAGTCCCGCGTCACCTCCTACGGCACCCCGCCCGGGCACCGCGTCCGGGCCACCCGGGTCCGCCCTGAGGCCTTCGACGCCATGCTGCGACAGGCGGGCGTGGTGCGCGTCGACAACGTCCACCAGATGTTCGACGTGGCCCAGCTCGTCCTCAACCAGCCGTTGCCGCGTGGGCGTCGGGTCGCCATCGTCGGCAACTCCAGCCAGTTGTCCGCACTCTCGGCCGACGCGGCGACGTCGGCCGGCCTCGACGTGACCCACGGGCCGGTCTCGGTGCCGCCCGAGGCGTCCGCCGAGAAGTTCCGTCGGGCGCTCGACGCGGCCTTCACCGATGAGGACGTGGACAGCGTCATCGCGTGCTTCATCCCGCCGGTCGGCGCCGTCGACCGGGACGTCGTCGAGGCCGTGCGCGGCGCCGCGGCGGCCTCCGACAAGCCGTGCGTGGCCACGCTGCTCGGCCTGCGCGGCGTCGACGGCGGCCGGGGCAAGAGCGTCTACGGCGGACCGGCCGTGCTGCCCGAGCACGCGGACGAAGGCCCCGATGGCGAGGCCATTCCGCTCTACGCGATGCCGGAGGATGCCGTGCGTGCCCTCGCCGCGGCGACGAACTACGGGGTCTGGCGGGACAAGGACCGCGGGCTGACCGTCGCGCCCGACGGGATCGACCGGAAGGGGGCACGTCGCCTCATCGAGGGGATCCTCGCCGAGTACCCGGAGGGTCGGGCGCTCACTTCGGACGAGTCCCACGCCCTGCTGGCCTGCTATGGCATCGACCTGTGGCCGCGGATCGAGGTGGCCGACGTCGACGAGGCCGTCGCGGCGGCGGAGCAGCTCGGCTACCCGGTCGTCCTCAAGTCGCTCTCGCCCCTCGTGCGCGGACAGTCCGTCCTCGACGGTGTCCGGGTGGACCTCAACGGTGAGGCCGCGCTGCGTGCCGCCTACGAGGTGCTGGACCGGCGGTTGGCGCCGCTGGACGCGAACTACCTGGTCGTGCAGGGCATGGCCACCCCCGGCGTGCCCTGCGTCGTCAGCTCGGACGAGGACCCCCTCTTCGGCCCGGTCCTCAGTTTCAGCGTGGCCGGCACGGCCACCGAACTCATCGAGGACATCGGCTACCGGATCCCGCCGCTGACGGACGTCGACGTCCGCGAGCTCATGGACTCCATCAAGCTCTCCCCGCTCCTCAACGGCCACCGCGGCGCCCAGCCCGTCGACAAGCGAGCCCTGGGGGACGTCATCGCCCGGTTGTCGGTGCTGACGGAGGAGACGCTCGAGCTGAGTTCGCTCGTGCTCAACCCGGTCATGGCGCACCACGAGGGCGCCGACGTCCTCGGCGCCGAGATCGTCATCTCGCCGGCGCACCGCCGCACGGACCCGGGGCGACGGTCGCTGACGTAGGGCTGGGGCAGAATGGCGACATGGACCGCGGCCACGACCTGAGCTCGATCACCCTCCCCGACGCCCTCACGGAGGCGATCGAGCGTGCCGGGTACTACCCGGCCCTCGTCGGCGACGTCGTCCGGGCGGCCCTGGGTGACGAGGCCCCGGTGACGCATCTCGTCCACCAGGAGACGACCTTCGACCGCGACAACGTGCGTCGTCACATCACCGTCCTCGTCGCCACCGCGACCCGCCTGATCGTCGCCCACGCGGACGACCACGACGACGCCGCCGACGCGGAGGGCGCCGTCGTCCCCGTGCCCCGCGGGCGCGAGGAGGTCGCGACCGCGACGACGGAGTCCATCCCGCTGTCCGCCGTCCGGGGCGTCATGCTCACCCACGTCATCCCCAAGCCGGCCGAGTACCGCCCGGGGAGCCTCGGCCGCGAGCTCACCCTCACCATCGGGTGGGGCGCCGTGAGCCGCGTCGACCTGCTGCCCGCCGTGTGCGCCGACCCGAACTGCGAGGCGGACCACGGTTACGAAGGCAGCATCGCCGCCGACGACATCTCGCTCCGGATCAGTGCGGAGGCCGAGGGCGAGGTGGCGCTCGTCGAGGCGCTCGCCTTCTCGCGTGCCCTGTCCGCGAGCGTCGGTTGAGCGCCGCCCCGCATCCCGCGGCACCCGACTACGGCCGACAGAGCCTGTCCCGGCTCCTGCCCGCCGTCACGGCGAGCCTCGGCGTCCCCGTGGACGAGCGCTGGCAGGACGGCGACCTCGTCGACCTGCCGCCCGCCCGCTCGTCCGTCGTCGTCCTCGTCGACGGGCTGGGGGAGCGGCTGCTGCGTCGCCGCAGCGGGCACGCACCCTTCCTCCGCGCTCTCCTGCCCGGGGCCGAGCCGAGCTCGGCCGGATTCCCCTCGACCACGGCGACGTCCATGGGGTCCTTCGGCACGGGTCGGACCCCCGGCGAACACGGACTCCTCGGCTACGAGGTCCTCGTCCCGGGGGAGGATCGCGTCTTCAACGAGCTCTCGTGGGAGGACGGACCTTCGCCCCGGATGTGGCAGCCGAGCGAGACGGTCTTCGCCGGAGCGGCCCGCCAGGGGATCGAGGTCGTCCGGATCGGACCGGGTTTCTTCGACGGTTCCGGGCTCACGGAGGCGGCGCTGCGGGGCGGCCGCTTCGTGGCGGCCGACACGCTGGCGCAACGGGTCGACGCGGCGCTCGCGGCCCTGCGCACCGGCCCCCGCACCCTCGTCTACCTCTACTGGGGTGACCTCGACAAGGTCGGCCACGTGCACGGCTGCGAGTCCTGGCAGTGGGGAGATGAACTCGAGGCCATCGACGCCGAGATGGCGCGCCTGGCCCGGTCCCTGCCGGGCGACACGTCGCTGCACATCACGGCCGACCACGGCATGGTCGACGTCCCTCTGCACCATCGCCTCGACCTGGCGCACGACGCCGAACTCGACGCCGGGGTCCGTCACCTCGGTGGTGAGGCTCGCGCGCTCCAGCTCTACGTCGAGGACGGGGCGGTGGGGGACGTCCTCACCACGTGGCGTGAGCGACTGTCCGGCACGGCCGCGGTCGTCAGCCGGGACGAGGCCATTGCCGCGGGCTGGTTCGGCGGAGTGACGGACGTCAACGCCGCCCGCATCGGTGACGTCATCGCCGCCATGACGGCGCAGTTCGCCGTCGTCGACTCCCGGCGCCAGCGCAAGCAGCTCCTCGAGCTCCTCGGCCTCCACGGATCGCTCTCGGCGGACGAACTCGCCATTCCGTGGCTGCGTGTCCCCGCCCGGACCAACGCCTAGACTGCTCAATCGTGGCTGAACTGGTCTTCTTCTCCGGCACGATGGATTGCGGCAAGTCGACGCTTGCGCTCCAGATGGACCACAACCACGCCGCCCGCGGTCGCGCCGGTCTGATCTACACGAAGTTGGACCGCGCGGGGGAGTCGGTGCTCTCCTCGCGGCTCGGCCTGTCGACGACCGCCCGTGAGGTCACGGACAGCCTGGACTTCTGGGACGACGTGGTCGAGCACCTCACCGCCGGTGGCCGGGTCGACTACCTCATCTGTGACGAGGCCCAGTTCTACACCCCGGGTCAGGTCGAGTCGCTCGCCCGGATCACCGACGAGCTCGACCTCGACATCTACTGCTTCGGCATCACGGCGGACTTCCGCACGCAGCTCTTCCCCGGCAGTCGGCGGCTCATCGAGCTCGCGGACCGCGTCCAGGTCCTCCAGGTCGAGGCGCTGTGCTGGTGTGGTCGCCGCGCCACACACAACGCCCGCGTCGTCGACGGGACCATGGTCGTCGAGGGGGAGCAGGTCGTCGTGGGGGACACCGCCAGCGGCGGTGGCGGCGTGGTCGACTATGAGGTGCTGTGTCGCCGGCACTTCATGCGCCGGATGAACTCGCACGCGGCGAAGGCGGCCGCGCAGTCCGCCGACGTGTTGCCCTTCGAGCTCGACGTGTGCGCGGTGCCCCCGCGCTGACCCCCCGCGCCGGCCACCCCGAGGAAGGGACACCTGATGTCCAAAACTCGGGCGAAGGGGGCGGTGGGCGCCCAGTAAGGGACACCTGATGTCCAAAACTCGGGCGAAGGGGGCGGCTGGCGCCCAGTAAGGGACACCTGATGTCCAAAACTCGGGCGAAGGGGGCGGTGGGCGCCCAGTAAGGGACACCTGATGTCCAAAACTCGGGGGAAGGGGGCGGTGGGCGCCCAGTAAGGGACACCTGATGTCCAAAACTCGGGCGAAGGGGTGGGTCAGCGGCGGCCGCGGGGCGCGCCGAACATGACGTCGTCCCAACTGGGCACGGACGTGCGGCGCCCCTTCTTGCTGGTCTGATCCGAGGGCGCTTCCGCCGATGTGTCGGCCTTGTCCTCCGCCGCGTCGGTGTCGGGCTTGTCATCGGACGCAGCCTCGTCGGAGCCCGAAGGGGCGTCCTCGACCGACTCCGCAGCTGCCTCAGCAGGTTCGATGGCCTCGGTTTCGGCGGCCGGTGCGACGTCCTCGTCCTCGGGCAGGGTCGGTGACTCGCTGGCCGCGACCGCCTCGCGCTCCTGCGCCTCGGCGTCGACCGTGCTCTCCTCGGCGTCCGCCACGGTCGTGTCGACCACCGGGGTGTCGTCGACGACCGGCTCGTCGACCACCGGCTCATCTACCAGCGTCGGGGCGACCTCGGGCAGACGCTCCTGTCCCTCGGGCGCGGCCTCGGCGGCCGCACGGCGGGCGACGTCCTCGGGGTGCTCGCCGTGGGCCGGCGGGGGCGGGGTGGTCGGTTCGGCGACGAGCTCCTCGATCGGCAGCGCGTCCTCACGGGGAGCGGCGTCCGCGGGGGTCGCGGTCGCACGCCGGCGACGCCCACTGCTGCCGCCGCCGCGCCGGCGACGTGCGTCGCTGTGCTCGCGCATGGAGGTCATGAGGTCGATCGGCTCGTCCTTCGTCGCGCGCTGCGGAGCCCGCTTGGTCGGACCCTCGCGCACCCCACCTTCGGCCTCGACGTCGTAGACGGACGTGGGGCGGCCGACCTGGTGCGGCGTCGGGATCGGGCCGGAGGCGGCCTCGTCCTCGGAGAGCCAGCGGGCCTCGTCGTTCTTGGCCACGACGGACATCCCGGTGGCGTCGAAGAACCACACGGCGCGGCGGTCACGCCCGCCGGCGGGGAAGGAGACGTTGACCGTCCAGTTGCCCTCGGGGCTGCGGGACGAGTCCCAGACCGCGGCGGAGGGCTCGACGCCGCGGCCGGTCAACCGGTGCTCGACGCGCTGCTGCAGGGACTCGGTGCGGGAGCCGGCGGCCCGGCCGCGGAGCATGACGCGGCGCGCGAGGGTCGCGACGTGCTCGCGCTCGGCGAGCACGGGGCCCTCATAGCGGGCGATGCGGTCGAGGCTCCACCCGGTGCGGTCGGCGACCTCGGTGGCGGACAGGCCCGAGCGGATGAGCGACTGGATCTCGCGGGGGCGGACACCGCTGTCGATCTCGATCTGGAGCTGTCCGAGCCGGGGGCGATCGCGACGCGCGGCGGCACGCAGTGACTCATCGAGGGGGATGCGGAACTGCTCGCCGCTCTCGTCGGCAAGGACCAGATGGTTGCCGTCGTCGTGGACCCCGATGAGCCGCAGGTCTCGCATTGATTCGCCTCCAGTGGAACTCGTGGACCCCCCGACTCTCTCATCATCGGGGGCACCCACGCGCCCCACCACGCCGCGAGAGTACGTTTGTCCCGATCATCATGCTGCCCCTGAACCCCACCGCCAACCTCGTGCTCGACCTCCTCGGCGTCTTCGTCTTCGCCCTGTCGGGAGGTCTCGTGGCGATCCGTCGCGGACTCGATCTCTTCGGCATTCTCGTGCTCTCCGGGGCCGCCGGACTGGGCGGCGGTGTCGTGCGTGACGTCCTCCTGGGACTCACCCCTCCCGCCGGTGTCTCCGACTGGCGGCTCGTGACGACCACCCTCGTCGCCGGGCTGCTGACCTTCTTCTTCCACCCGCGGATGCCCCGCATCTCCCGCGTCGTGCGCGTCCTCGACGCCGTCGGTCTCGCCGCCTTCGCCTGCGTGGGCACGCTCAAGGCGATCGACGCGGGCGCGACGGGCATGGCCGCCGTCTTCGTCGGCTCCGTGACCGCCTTCGGCGGCGGGATCATCCGTGATCTCCTCGCCGGCACGGTCCCGGAGGTCCTGCGTCGCGAGCTCTACGCCGTCCCGGCCATCCTCGGCGCGAGCGTGCTCGCCATCGGCGAGGCCACCGGTCACCTCGGACAGGCGCTCGTCTGGCTCGTCTTCAGCCTCGTCTTCGCCGTCCGCATGCTCGCCGTCGTCCTCGACCTGCACGCCCCCTACGCCAGGAAGCCCGAACGATGACCACCGACGCTCTCGCCCCCTACGACGCCATCCTGCTGCTCTCCTTCGGCGGACCCGAGGCGCCGGAGGAGGTCCTGCCCTTCCTGCGACGGGTGACCGCCGGCAAGGGGATCCCCGACGACCGTCTGGCCGCCGTGGGGGAGCACTACGGACTCTTCGGCGGGCGCAGCCCGATCAACGACCTCAACCGGGCCCTCATCGCCGACCTTCGTGCCGAGCTGGATCGGCGCGGGCTGGGCACGCCCATCGTGTGGGGCAACCGCAACAGCGAGCCCTTCCTCCCCGACGCGTTGCGCTCGGCCCAGGAGGCTGGCGCCCGGCGGATCGTGACCGTCGTGACGAGCGCCTACTCCTCCTACTCCTCGTGCAGGCAGTACCGGGAGAACCTCGCCGCCGCGCTCGAGGAGGTCGAGTCGGCCGACCTCGTGATCGACAAGGTCCGCCCGTACTTCGACCACCCGGCCTTCAGCCGCGCCAACGCCCGCCTCGTCACCGAGGCGGTGCAGGCCGCCCGCGCCGCGGCGGGCGACCCGGCCGGCGTGCGACTCCTCTTCGTCACCCACTCCGTCCCGGAGGCGATGAACGACACCTCCGGTCCGGGCGATACGGAGGAAGGGGTGTACGCGCGCCAGCACGTCGCGCTCGCCGCGGCCATCACCGCCCACGTCGGCGAGGTCGTGGGCGACGAGGACCTCGACGGTGAACTCGTCTTCTGCTCGCGCTCCGGACCGCCGACGCAGCCGTGGTTGGAGCCCGACGTCAACGACCGCATCACCGAGCTCGCCGCGGAGGGCGCGAGTGACATCGTGCTGGCACCGATCGGGTTCGTCAGCGACCACATGGAGGTCGTCTACGACCTCGACACCGAGGCCGCCGCAACCTGCGCCGAGCTCGGGCTGCGCCTGCACCGGGTCCCGACGGCCGGCGGCCATCCTGCCTTCGTCGCCGGGCTCGTCGACCTCCTGCTCGAGCGGGCCGCCGAGGCCCGCGACGAACCGGTCGTGCCGGTGACCTGGCCGCTCGGTCACGCCATGCCGTCCGTGTGCTCGCCGGGATGCTGCCCCAACCTGCGCGCCACGGCGCCGGCCCTCTGCGGACGGGACTGAGTCGATGGTCGCCCAGGAGAACGTGAACCCGCCGTCCCCCGAGGAGTGCCGGGCACTCGCCGACGTGGCCGCGACCGTCGCGATCGAGGCGGGCCGTCTCATCGTCGAGGAACGCCCACGCGATCTCGGTGTCGCCTCCACGAAGTCCTCGGTCGTGGACGTCGTGACGGTGATGGACCAGCGCTCGCAGGACCTGCTGTCACGGCGCCTGGCGGAGTTGCGGCCCGAGGATGGCTTCTTCGGCGAGGAGAAGGGCGGCCGGATCGGAACCTCGCAGATCACGTGGGTCGTCGACCCCATCGACGGCACGGTGAACTACCTCTACGACATCCCGGCCTTCGCGGTCTCCGTGGCGGCCGTCGTCGGCGACGTGACCGTGCCTGGCGCGTGGCGTCCCGTCGCTGGGGCCGTCGTGAACCCGTCCACGGGGGAGTGCTTCCGCGCCCAGCTCGGGGGCGGGGCCAGCGTGCAGGTCGGTGACGGCCCGACCCGCGAGTTGCGGGTCGCGGCGCCGGACCGGTGCGAGGTGGCACTCGTTGGGACGGGCTTCGGTTATGTGTCGACGCGGCGGGCACACCAGGCCGCCGTGCTGACCCACGTGCTGCCGTCGGTGCGAGACATCCGCCGGATCGGGAGCGCGGCGCTCGACCTCTGCCACGTGGCCGACGGGGCGCTTGACGGGTACTACGAGAAGGGGCTCAACGCCTGGGACATGGCGGCCGGCTGGCTCGTGGTGACGGAGGCGGGTGGGGTCATCGGTGACGGTGCCGGCGGGGCGCCGACCTCCGACCTGGTGATCGCGGCGGGTGAGCCGCTGCACGGTCAGTTGGCGGAACTCGTGGTGTCCGCCGTCCGCCGGGTGGGGCCGGAGCCGGGCTGACCGCGGCTGGGTGTCAGGCGGTGCGCGAGGCGAGTTCCGGTACGACGAGGCCGTGCTCGTTCGCGAGCCGGGCGATGTTCTCGAGGTCGGCCTCGGCCAGACGCACGCTGTAGTCGTCGCCGGCTCGGCGGGCCTCGGCGAGGGATGACAACGATTCCGTGGCGCGGGCCCGCAGCTGAGTGAACAGTTCCGTCATGGCAACCTCCGGGTGGTTCGTCGGCCGCGGCGTGCCCGCGGTGCGGCCACCCTAGGCGGTCGTCGGTGAAGGGAAGGTCAACGGAGCGTCAAGACTTCGTGAGCCGATCCGACATCGGAGGCCATCGACCGACCCCGGTGATGGCGCGGGAGGCACTGATAGGGCACAATCCGGCGCGCACGTGAATCTCCGCGTGAGCGAGGGCACAAGTTCTCCTACTTCGGCGTTGTGCATCGATGTGGCTGGCGTCGCATCCCCGGCAGGGGAGTGGACGGCGCAGTTGAGACGGGTTTGGAAAGGGACGAGATGGCAACTGATTACGACGCTCCTCGCAAGACCGACGACGAGATGTCCGAGGACTCGATCGAGGAACTGAAGTCGCGTCGGGTCGACAAGAACACGTCGAACGTGGACGTGGACGAGACCGAGCACGCCGAGGGCTTCGAGCTGCCCGGGGCTGACCTGTCGGGCGAGGAACTGTCCGTGACGGTCATCCCGCGCCAGTCCGACGAGTTCACCTGCTCGCGATGCTTCCTGGTGCACCACCGCTCGCAGCTCGCCTCCGACAAGGGCGGCGTCCTGGTCTGCCGGGAGTGCGCGGCGTGACCGATGGCGACCGGGCCATCCGCTTCGTGCGGCTGCGCCCGGACGCCGTCATGCCTGCTTATGCGAAGGAGGGGGACGCCGGCGCCGACCTGAGCTCGGTCGCCGAGGTCACCCTCGAGCCGGGCCACCGCGCGCTCGTCCCGACCGGGATCGCCCTCGCGTTGCCGCCGGGCCACGTCGGCCTGGTCCACCCGCGCTCGGGTCTGGCCCACCGACATGGCGTGAGCATGGTGAACGCTCCGGGGACCATCGATTCCGGCTACCGGGGTGAGATCATGGTGAACCTGATCAACCTCGACCCGAGCGAGAGTGTCACCATCAGGCCGGGGGATCGGATCGCCCAGCTCGTGGTGCAGCGTTACCTGCACGCGGACTTCCTCGAGGTCGAGGCCCTCGACGCAACAGACCGTGGCGACTCAGGCCACGGTTCGAGCGGCGGCTTCGGTGCCACCGCCGATACGACGACGACAGGACTGTGACCATGTTCGGCCGCAAGAAGAAGGCCCCGTCCACCCCGACGGTGGACGAGACGACGACGGCAGCCGAGGAGTTCCTCGACGACGACGCCACCGCCGCCGACGCGCCCACCGGACGTGGACCCTTCGACGAGTCGCAGGTGAGCGACCTCGAGGGACGGATCGACTTCGGCTCCCTCTGCCTGCGCGCGATCCCCGGGCTCGCCCTGCGGCTCGAGGTGGATCAGGCGAGCAACGAGATCACCTCCGTGCACGCCGGACTCGGCGACTCGGCGCTCCAGCTCCAGGCCTTCGCCGCACCCAAGGACGAGGGTGTCTGGGACGAGATCCGCGCCGACATCTCCACGGCTGTGGTCGGTGCCGGCGGCACCGCGGAGGAGACCGAGGGCCCCTTCGGCGCGGAGCTCCTGACGCGGATGCCCTCCGCCGGCCCCGACGGCCGGACCGTCTTCGCCCCCGTGCGCTTCATCGGGGTCGACGGTCCCCGCTGGTTCGTGCGCGGCGTGCTCTCGGGGGAGGCTGCGGTGCGCGAGGAGGCCGCCGAGCCGCTGCTCGGGATCATCGAGTCCGCCGTGGTCCGCCGCGGTGTCGGCCCGATGGCGCCCCGTGAGCTGCTCCCGCTGCGTGTGCCGCAGACGGCTCAGACGGCGCAGCCGGGCCAGCCCCAGGGTCAGCAGACCCCGGCCACCCCGCCGACCGACGAGGCCGCCGGCGACGCCGACCTCAACCCCTTCGAGCGCGGACCCGAGATCACCGAGGTCCGGTGATGGGACGCCGCCGGTTCGTGGATCGTCTCGGAGCGCTGCTCAGCCACTCCGACGACGATTTGGAGGATGCCGAACTGAGCGAATCCTCCGACCGCACCGGTGGCCAGACCATTGACGAGGCGGCGGACCGCAGCCTCGTCGTCGCGGCGGGCGTGGTCCGCTCGGTCACCCTGCGCCCCAAGGAGAACGTCCCGGCCCTGCTCGTCGAGATGTATGACGGCCGGACCGCGGTCAACCTCGTGTGGCTCGGCCGGCGCAGCATCCGCGGCATCCACCCCGGCATCTACCTGCGCGTCAACGGCCGAGTCACCTGGCTGCGCGGACAACCCACCATCTTCAACCCCGCCTACGAGATCCTCCCGGACCGGGGCGCCGGCAGCGAGGCCCCTCATGAGTCCTGAGCACCCCCGACACGTCGCGTCCACGGCCGAGGCCACGGTGGAGGAGGTGATCCGCGAGCGACTGTCCGCGGCCATGGGCGGCTGGCGCGGCTCGATCGAGACGGCACTGCCCCTGCTCGTCTTCGTCATGATCTGGACGCCGACGAAGGACAGCCGCACGGCCCTCATCGCCGCCGGCGTCCTCATTGCGGTGCTGGCGGTCGCGCGGCTCGTCCAGCGACAGACGCTCCAGTTCGTGTTGTCGTCGGTCTTCGCGACCGGGCTCGCCGCCTGGTTCGCCATGCGCAGCGGTCAGGCGGAGGACGCCTTCCTGCCGGGGATCATCGGCAGCTGCGCGTGGCTCGTGCTCTCGCTCTTCTCCGTGCTCGTGAAGTGGCCCGTCGTCGGCTTCATGGTCGGCGTCGCCGACCCCATGGCCAAGGAGGACCCCTTCCATTGGCGCAAGGACCGCGGCATCGTCGCGGTCTCGTCGCGGCTGACTCTCGTGCTGGTCGTCATGTACGCCATTCGCGTGCTGATCATGGGCCCGGCGTACCTCGCCGGCAACGTGGCCGTGCTCGGGGTGGCGAAGGTGGTCCTGGGCTGGCCGCTGTGGGTCGCGGCCCTCTTCGTCATGGGCCTGATCCTCGTCCGCGGCGAGACGCCGCTGGAGACGCACGCGGAGCCGCAGACGTCCCTCTCCGAAGCGGCTGACGAAGCCGCCGAGCCGGCAGGACCCCTCGAACGGTCCTGACCAGTTGTACGACGACGTGGACTCGGGACGCGAGGAAGGCGTGGCGAGTGCCGAGTACAACTAGTCGGACGTGCGGACGGGCCGCTCACCGGGGCTGAGCATCGACTCGAGCTCGTCCTCGACCTCGGCGCGGGTGATGAAGAGCAGTTCGTCGCTCGCCTCGAGCCGGTCGTCGGGGCTGGGCGCGAGCGGTCGCTCGTCGCGGATGATGCCCACGAGCGTGGTGTCCTCCGGGAAGATGATGTCGCCGACGCGCTTGCCGACGTGCAGGTTGCCCGGCGGGAGGATGAGCTCGACCATCGTGGCCTGACCGGTCTGGAACTCGAAGATGCGCACGAGGTCGCCGACGCTCACGGCCTCCTCGACGAGGGCGGTCATGAGGCGCGGCGTGGAGACGGCGACGTCGACGCCCCACGACTCGTCGAACATCCACTCGTTGCGCGGGTTGTTGACGCGGGCGACGGTGCGGGGCACGCCGAACTCCGTCTTGGCCAGCAGCGAGACGACGAGGTTGACCTTGTCGTCGCCCGTCGCGGACACGACGACATCCGCGTCGGACAGCCCGGCCTCGTGCAGCGTGGAGGTCTCACAGGCGTCCGCCGCGAGCCAGCTCGCTTCCGGCACCTTCGCCATCCGCTGCTCCGTGGCGTCCTTGTCGATGAGCAGGACCTGGTGCCCGTTGTGGAGCAGTTCCTTGGCGATGGACCGGCCGACGCTGCCGGCCCCGGCGATGACGACTCGCATGGACGTGTCCGTTTCTGTGCTGGTGGTCGCGGCGGTCAGTGAGCGGCCGGCGGGGCGGCGTCGAGGATGCGCTCGACCTGAGGGAGCTCGGTGCGGCGAATGACGAGGTGGACGAGGTCGCCCTCCTGGTAGACGCCCTCCGGGCTCGGGATCTGTCCCTCGCCCAGGCGGGTGATGTAGGCGACGCGGGTCGAGGTCGCGGCCTCGATGGCGGAGAGGCGGGTGCCGATCCACGCGGGGTCGATGGCGACCTCGGCGATGACGATGCGCCCGGACGGGTCGGTGAGGTCGGGCACGTGGCCCTGGGGGAGCAGGCGCCGGAGCATCTGGTCCGACGTCCACTTCACCGTGGCGACGGTGGGGATGCCGAGCCGCTGGTAGACCTCGGCGCGGCCGGGGTCGTAGATGCGGGCGACGACGTGCTCGACGCCGAACGTCTCGCGAGCCACGCGGGCCGCGAGGATGTTGGAGTTGTCACCGCTGGAGACGGCGGCAAAGGCGTAGGTGTCCTCGATGCCGGCCTGGAGCAGGGTGTCCCGGTCGAAGCCGATCCCGGCGATGGTCCGGCCCTGGAACTCCGGGCCGAGTCGGCGGAAGGCGGAGGGGTCCTGGTCGATGACGGCGACGTCGTGGCCGACGCGCTCGAGAGCGCGGGCCAGTGAGGCGCCGACGCGGCCGCAGCCCATGATGACGAAGTGCACGTGCCGACGGTACACGGGCGCGGGGGAGCGGGTCGCGAGCCACGGGGCCTATGGTTGTCGCCGTGCCCGCAGGTCGTTCCATCAAACGCATCCTCGTCGGTCGTGCCATGCGCAGCGACCGCCTTGGGGAGACCCATCTCCCCAAGCGCCTCGCCCTGCCCGTCTTCGCCTCCGATGCGCTCTCGTCCGTGGCCTACGCGCCCGACGAGATCCTCCTGACCCTGGGCATGGCGGGTGGGGCCATGGCGATGACGCACTCGTGGCAGATCGGCCTGGCCGTCGTCGCCGTCATGCTCGTCGTCGTCGCGTCCTATCGGCAGAACGTCCACGCCTACCCCTCGGGCGGTGGCGACTACGAGGTCGCCAGCGTCAACCTGGGGCCGAAGGCGGGGCTGACCGTCGCGAGCGCCCTGCTCGTCGACTACGTCCTGACCGTCGCGGTGTCGATCTCCTCCGGTGTGCAGAACGCCGGGACGGCGCTCGCCTTCGTGCGGGGGCACGAGGCGACCGTCGCGGTGATCCTCGTCCTGCTCCTGACGGCGATGAACCTGCGCGGGGTGCGCGAGTCCGGCCGCGCCTTCGCGATCCCGGTCTACGCCTTCATGGCCGCCATCTTCGCGCTCGCGGTCGTCGGACTGGCACGCCAGCTCACCGGCGGACTGCCGCAGGCCGAGAGCGCCGGGCTGACGTTGGCCCCGGAGCCGGGCTACGAGCAGCTCGGCGGGATCGCGATGGTCTTTCTGCTGCTGCGCGCCTTCTCCTCGGGCTGTGCCGCGCTCACCGGTGTCGAGGCGATCTCCAACGGTGTGCCCGCCTTCCAGAAGCCGAAGAGCCGCAACGCGGCCACGACCCTCCTGATGATGGGGCTCATCTCCATCACCATGCTGCTGTCGATGATCATGCTGGCCCGGTGGACCGGCATCGTCTATGCCGAGGACCCGGCCACCCAACTGCAGCGCAACGGCGTGCCCGTGGGGGAGGCCTACGAGCAGCACACCGTCATGGGGCAGGTGGCGAGCGCCGTCTTCGAGGGCTTCAACCCGGCGATCGTCCTGGTGTCGATCGTGACCGGCCTGATCCTCGTGCTCGCCGCCAACACGGCCTTCAACGGCTTCCCGGTCCTCGCCTCGATCCTCGCGCGCGACGGATACCTGCCGCGCCAGCTGCACACCCGCGGCGACCGGCTCGCCTTCTCCAACGGGATCATGATCCTCGCCGGTGTGGCCGCCGTCCTCATCGTCCTCTACGACGCCGAGGTCACGAAGCTCATCCAGCTCTACATCGTCGGCGTCTTCGTCTCGTTCACGGTGAGCCAGATCGGCATGCTCCGTCACTGGAACCGGCACCTCGCCGTCGAGCGCGACGCCGAGGAACGCGGCCGGATGCAGCGCAGCCGCGCCATCAACTTCGTCGGCGCCCTCATGTCCGGCACGGTGCTCGTCGTCGTCCTCATCACGAAGTTCCTGCACGGCGCCGGCTACGCGGTGGCCGCCATGGCCGTGCTCTACGTCCTCATGCTCGGCATCAGCAAGCACTACGCCCGGGTGCGGGACGAGCTGAAGGTCGATGACGACGACGTCGAGAGCCAGCTGCTGCCGTCCCGAGTGCACGCCATCGTGCTCGTCTCGAAGGTGCACAAGCCGACCCTGCGGGCGCTGGCCTACGCACGGGCCACGCGGCCGTCGCGACTCGAGGCCGTGACGGTCTCGGTCGATCCCGAGGAGACGGAGGCGCTGCAGGCCGACTGGGACCGCCTCGACATCCCCGTGCCGCTCAAGGCCCTCGACTCGCCCTATCGCGAGGTCACGCGCCCGATCGTGCAGTACGTGAAGTCGATCCGCCGCGGCAGCCCCCGCGACGTCGTCGTCGTCTACATCCCCGAGTACGTGCTCGGGCGCTGGTACGAGCAGGTCCTGCACAACCAGAGCGCCCTGCGCCTCAAGGGTCGCCTGCTCTTCACGCCGGGCGTCATGGTCGCCAGCGTGCCGTGGCAGCTGCACTCGGCCGACGGCCAGGAGGAGCGGCTCTACGGCGGCGAGGCGGCCGGCTCCGTCCGGCGGGGCGAATGAGCACCCCGGGCGCCGACGACCTCGCCGTCGGCACGGTCGTCGACGTGGAGGCGCAGAAGGTCGCCCACGGCGGGCACGTCGTCGGGCGGCACGAGGGCCGGGTCATCTTCATCCGGCACGCCCTGCCCGGTGAACGCGTGCGGGTGCGGATCACCGACGGCGGCCCGGGCGACTCCTTCCTGCGCGGTGACGCGGTCGAGGTGCTGCGAGCCAGCGAGCACCGGGTGACGCCGCCGTGCCGGTTCGCGCACCCGGGCGGCTGCGGCGGCTGCGACTTCCAACACGTCACCCCGGCGCACCAGCGGGCGCTGAAGGCGGCCGTCGTCACCGAGCAGTTCGCGCGACTGGCTCGCCTCGAGGTGACCCCCGTGGTCGAGGAGTTGCCTGTCGGGCCGGGCGGTCCGGGCTGGCGCACGCGCGTCGAGTTTGCCGTCGACGACGCTGGCCGCCCCGGCCTGCGCGCGCACCGCAGCCATGACGTGGTGCCCGTCGACCGCTGCCTCATCGCCGTCGACGCCGTCAACGACAGCGGGGTCCTCGAGCGGGCGTGGCTGGGGGAGCGCGCCGTCGACGTCATTGCGCCCTCCGGTGGGGCGGGGGCAGGCGAGGCGGTCCTCGTCCCGGTGCCGACCGGGGAGAAGGGTGCTCCGCCCGTGCGCGAGCGGGTCGTCGTGGGGGACTGGGAGGAGACCTTCGAGGTCGCGGCCCGCGGCTTCTGGCAGGTGCATCCCGCGGCGGCGGCCACCTTCGTCGAGCACGTCCTCGCCGAGCTTGACCCGCAGCCGGGGGAGCGCGCCGTCGACCTCTACAGCGGTGTGGGCCTCTTCGCGGCCGCGCTCGCCGACCGGGTCGGGGCGGATGGTGCGGTCCTGGCCATCGAAGGGGACCGGTCGGCGACGGAGGCCGCCCGCCGGAATCTCGCCGGTCGACCGCAGGTCGAGGTCCGGCGGGGTCGGGTCGACGCGGCCCTGAGGCCGCTCGTGCGCCAGGGCGTCACCGCGGACGTCGTCGTCCTCGACCCGCCCCGCTCGGGTGCGGGCAAGGCCGTCGTCGACGCCGTCGTCGCCCTGACACCGCGCGCCGTCGTCTACGTCGCGTGCGACCCCGCGGCCCTGGCCCGGGACACGGCCCGCTTCCTGCACCACGGATGGACGCTGCGCACGCTGCGCGTCCTCGACGCCTTCCCGATGACGCACCACATGGAGTGCCTCGCGACGTTCGACCCTCCGGTCGCCTGACCTGTCCCCTTGCCCCCGCAGCTGGGTTGAGTGGTTCGGCGGAGAGCAGGCGGAGCGACGTCGGATTCAGTAGGCAGGCGCCGGACGTCACTCGAAGTGCAGGTCAGCGGGCGATGGCGCCGTTTCCGCATCCCACACCTGTTGGAAGGCCGACTCGACCAGTGGCCAGAGGTGTTCTTTCCCGTCTTCGACGGAGCCGATCAGTTCGGCTCCGTCGCCCAGGACGACGAACTCGTGCGGGATGATTCGTCCCGCTGAATCGCGCCGGTCATTCGGGTCGAGGAACCGAACAGCGACGCTGCGGTCTGTGCGCCGCCAGGCGACCGTCTCGTCCGCGAGCTCGGCAAAGACCCTTTCGTACTCGTCCAAAGGATCGCTCAGGCCGGCGTCGAGCAGGAATCGAAAGCCCCACGAACGCCCACGAGTTGCCCAGATGAGGTTGGCGCGCGAGGCTGCCACACGGGTCACTTCTGCTTCCTGAGGACCTTTTCAGCCACCCCGGATTCGAGATCGATCTTGAATTGGGTGACCATGGCGCGCAAGTACTGGTGTTCCGATCGTGCCTGCTCGTTCATTTCCTGGAGCTTCGGACCGACAACCTCTATCGCATCAGCGAGGAGTGGGAGGACCTTGGCCACAAGGTCGGCTTGCTGGGAGGACTTCGCCACCCTCCGCAGAAGTTTCTCAACGCGCGCGAACTTGGTACCGGTCAAGGCCGCTGCGATCACGTCGGCACCGTCGGCGAGCGTGTCGACCACCTTCCGAGGGAGCGTCATGCGCTCCTCCCACAGGACTCGGCGCTCGAGTGGCAAGAGGGAGGCAATAGGCAGCACCAGGTCAAGTCCGACCCGCTGAGTCAGGTCGATGCGCGCGGGCTCCCCGTTGCTGGGCTGGAGTTCGAACTTGGCCGACGAGAGCAGCATGAAGTCCTCGCCGATCGATAGGGCCTCGGGTGCGACAACCAGTTCCGCGAGCGTCGAGCGCAGACGCTCAATGTCTTCGGATGCCTTGAGAATGACGAGCTCGCGAAAGGTGTTGACGTCCCAATCAGGGAACAGGTCCGCCTTCGACAGCGACAGGATCCAGATCCGAGGAAATTCGGTCAGCGGTCCGTCGTCCCCGAGAAGGTCGTCCTTGAGGCGGACGAGGTTTTGCCGGAAGTTGCCCAGCAAGGACTTGAGGTATCGCTCCTCCTCGCCGCGGTTGTCGAGGAGTTTCTGTCCGTCCACGAGAAGCAGCGCAACATCGGAGCTGAGGAGGGTCTTGAAGGTGTCGATTCGACGCAGGTGTTCCTCGTCACTGCTGGGATCCTCCTCAAACCACTCGCCGGGGTAGTCGTGCCACGCGAGGCGCAGTTCGTCGAAGGGCCGCTTCTTTGCCTCCTCGCCCTCGCCAGTCTTGAGCTTCACCGAGAAGTCGTAAGTGGTGTTTGTGAAGCGAGTCGGCATGGGGGTCGTGGCGCTGTCTCGCATGCCGAGGTAGTTCTGGAGGAGTCGATTCCCCTGGCCGGTCTTGTCGGCAACCAGATGCCACAGGTCGTTCGTGTCGGACCCCACCTGAGTGGGGCCGTAGAACGATGACACCAGGACGGTCTTCCCCGATCCCGACTCGCCAAACACTGCGATGTTCTGTTGCCTGATCCGCGGATACATTGCCATGACGCGAAACGTATCCCAGAGGGCGGACAGCGGTCGGCCGAAACAGGTGGGCGACTTTCGATTCGTCCGACAGTTGCGAGTCGCAACGGGATCCTGCGGGCGCGCTTCGTCAGCAGGTGACCTGGGCGTCCGCCCAGTCGGCGTGGTCACCGCCGTTGCCCTCGCCGGCGCTGCCCGCCTCGACGGTGATGCGGGACTGACCGTCGAGGGCGCGTGATCGTGACGCCGTCCGTGACGGTCTCGGCCCATCCGTACGCCGACCCCGGACGGCGGCGCTCGCACCGATGGTCCAGACCGGAGGCCTCTGGCCTGCCGCGCCGGGATGCGAGAGGGTGGTCCCGAGCCCCGGACACCTCTCGACGGGGCGCGTGTGGTTAGATATCTTGACGTCAAGATAAATCGACACGAGCATCATCGACAACGAGCAAGGAGTCGGCTGTGGCCAGCGCGAACACCTTCAATGCCCACGGAGAACTGACCGTCGGCGAGAAGTCCTACGAGATCTACCGTCTGGGGGCCGTGGAGGGCAGCGAGACGCTGCCCTACAGCCTCAAGGTGCTGCTGGAGAACCTCCTGCGCACCGAGGACGGCGCCAACATCACCGCCGACCACATCCGGGCGCTGGGCTCCTGGGACGAGAAGGCGAACCCCGACACCGAGATCCAGTTCACGCCGGCGCGCGTGATCATGCAGGACTTCACCGGCGTGCCCTGTGTCGTCGACCTCGCCACCATGCGTGAGGCCGTCGCCGAGCTCGGTGGCGACCCGGCCAAGATCAACCCGCTCTCGCCTGCCGAGCTCGTCATCGACCACTCGGTCATCATCGACGTCGCCGGCCGCGCCGACGCCTTCGAGCGCAACGTCGAGATCGAGTACGAGCGCAACAGCGAGCGCTACAAGTTCCTCCGTTGGGGCCAGACCGCCTTCGACGACTTCAAGGTCGTCCCGCCGGGCACCGGCATCGTCCACCAGGTCAACATCGAGCACCTCGCGCGCACGGTCATGACCCGTGAGATCGACGGCGCCCTGGTCGCCTACCCCGACTCCTGCGTCGGCACCGACTCGCACACGACGATGGTCAACGGCCTCGGCGTGCTCGGCTGGGGCGTCGGCGGCATCGAGGCCGAGGCGGCCATGCTCGGCCAGCCCGTCTCGATGCTCATCCCGCGCGTCGTCGGCTTCAAGCTCTCCGGATCGATCCCGGCCGGCGCGACCGCCACGGACGTCGTCCTGACGATCACCGAGCAGCTGCGCAACCACGGCGTCGTCGGCAAGTTCGTCGAGTTCTACGGCGACGGTGTCGCCTCCGTGCCGCTCGCCAACCGCGCCACCATCGGCAACATGAGCCCCGAGTTCGGCTCCACCTGCGCGATCTTCCCGATCGACGACGTCACGCTCGAGTACCTGCGCCTGACGGGTCGCTCCGACGAGTCCGTCGCGCTCGTCGAGGCCTACGCCAAGGAGCAGGGCCTCTGGCACGACCCGAGCCGCGAGGCCCGCTACAGCGAGTACCTCGAGCTCGACCTCTCCACGGTCGTCCCCTCCATCGCCGGCCCGAAGCGCCCGCAGGACCGCATCGTCCTCGCCGACGCCAAGGAGGCCTTCCGCAAGGTGCTCCCGACCTACGTCGCGCACCACGAGGGCGACGCCGGTGAGGGTTCCTCCTTCCCCGCCAGCGACCCGACCCCGCAGGGCTCCAGCGAGGGCACGAACGGCGGCAGCAAGCCCGCCGACGAGGGCCAGGCCTCCGGCCGACCGAACAAGAAGGTCCTCGTCAAGACCGCCGAGGGCACCGAGTTCGAGATCGACCACGGCATCGTCTCCATCGCCTCGATCACGTCGTGCACCAACACGTCGAACCCGTCGGTCATGATGGCCGCCGCGATGCTCGCCCGGAACGCCGTCGAGAAGGGCCTCACGTCCAAGCCGTGGGTCAAGACCTCCATGGCGCCCGGCTCCAAGGTCGTCACCGACTACTACGAGAAGGCGGGCGTCTGGCCCTACCTCGAGAAGCTCGGCTTCCACCTCGTCGGCTACGGCTGCACGACCTGCATCGGCAACTCGGGTCCGCTCAGCGACGAGATCAGCGCCGCGATCAACGAGAACGACCTCGCCGTCACCTCGGTGCTCTCGGGCAACCGCAACTTCGAGGGCCGGATCAACCCCGACGTGAAGATGAACTACCTCGCGTCGCCGCCGCTCGTCATCGCCTACGCCCTCGCCGGCACGATGGACTTCGACTTCGACGTCGAGCCCCTCGGCCAGGACACCGACGGCAACGACGTCTTCCTCAAGGACATCTGGCCCGCGCCCGCCGACGTCGAGCGCACCATCACCGAGTCCATCAGCAAGGAGATGTTCACCAGCGACTACGCCGACGTCTTCGCCGGTGACGAGCGCTGGCAGTCCCTGCCGACCCCGGAGGGCAAGACCTTCGAGTGGGAGCCCGAGTCCACCTACGTCCGCAAGCCCCCGTACTTCGAGGGCATGAAGATGGAGACGACCCCGGTCACCGACATCTCCGGCGCCCGCGTGCTGGCCAAGCTGGGTGACTCGGTCACGACCGACCACATCAGCCCGGCCGGTTCGATCAAGGCGGACAGCCCGGCGGGCAAGTACCTCGCCGAGCACGGCGTCGAGCGTCGCGACTTCAACTCCTACGGCTCGCGCCGTGGCAACCACGAGGTCATGATCCGCGGCACCTTCGCCAACATCCGTCTCAAGAACCTCCTGCTCGACGGCGTCGAGGGCGGCTTCACGCGCAACTTCCTCGCCGGTGGCGAGCAGACGACGATCTACGACGCGTCGGCCGCCTACCAGGAGGCGGGCGTCCCGCTCGTCATCCTCGCGGGCAAGGAGTACGGCTCGGGCAGCTCGCGCGACTGGGCGGCCAAGGGCACGCGCCTCCTCGGCGTCAAGGCCGTCGTGGCCGAGTCCTACGAGCGCATCCACCGCAGCAACCTGATCGGCATGGGCGTCCTCCCGCTGCAGTACCCGGCCGGCCAGAACGCCGAGAGCCTCGGCCTCGACGGCACCGAGACCTTCGCGGTCTCCGGGGTCACCGCCCTCAACGAGGGCACGATCCCGCGCACCGTCACGGTCACGGCGACGAAGGAGGGCGGCGAGGTCGTCGAGTTCGAGGCCGACGTCCGCATCGACACCCCCGGCGAGGCGGACTACTACCGCAACGACGGCATCCTCCAGTACGTGCTGCGCAGCCTGATCAACGGCTGACCAGCCCGTCACTGACCAGCGGCCGCCCGGTTGATCCGGGCGGCCGCTGGTGTGTCGAAGGGGTCCCACGAGGCCGTAGAATCGAACATGTGTTCGAACAACGAGAGCGGCCGGCGATGGACCGCCCGGCCGTCGGCCCGCCGGGATGGCCCGCCCGCGTGCCGCCACCCGGCGCCGCGGGCTGGGAGCGCGCCGCCCTCGCCTGGTTGCTCGATCACTGCCCGCCGGACTATCGCGCCTATGCCGCCTGGCGTCGGCACCCCGGGGTCCTCGCGTGGGTCGCGGAGCGCCACCTCGACGCGCAACTCGTCGCCATGCGCCAGGCGTACCGGGAGGCGCGGGTCGACCTCGCCGACGTCATCCCGCAGGACGCGGTGGCCGAGGTGCTCGTCTGTCTCGAGCGGGAGGGTCTGCGCCTGCGCGCCGCGCGTCGCGGCGCCGGGCTCGTGGCGCAGGCGCTGCGCGGTGGCCGCTACATACCGCGACTGTGACGCACTTAGACTCGTCATCTCATCCACGGTCAGGAAGGACTCCACGTGTCGGAGTTGGAGCACATCGGCGGCCCGCAGGATCTTGCCGAGCTCACGCCCGAGCGCCTCGAGGTGCTGGCTCAGGACATCCGCGACTTCCTCGTCGCCGAGGTCTCCCGGACCGGCGGACACCTGGGCCCCAACCTCGGCGTCGTCGAGCTGACGATCGCGATCCACCGCGTCTTCGACTCCCCGCGCGAGGCCGTCGTCTTCGACACCGGGCACCAGTCCTACGTGCACAAGCTGCTCACCGGCCGGCAGGACTTCGCCGCCCTGCGCACCCGCGAGGGGATCTCCGGCTACCCCAGCCGCGGCGAGTCCGCCCACGACGTCGTGGAGAACTCGCACGCCTCGACCTCGCTGTCGTGGGCCGAGGGGATCGCCACCGCGCGACGCCTGCGCGGCGATGACGCCCACACGGTCGCCGTCATCGGCGACGGGGCGCTGACGGGCGGGATGGCGTGGGAGGCGCTCAACAACATCGCCGCGGACAAGACCCTGCCGCTGGTGATCGTCGTCAACGACAACGAGCGGTCGTACTCGCCGACGATCGGTGGCCTGTCCGACCACCTGGCGATGCTGCGGACGAAGCGCAGCTATGAGCAGGTCCTCGACTGGGGCAAGCACAAGCTCACGGCGACGCCGCTCGTGGGACGGCCGGTCTACGCCGCGATGCACTCGGCCAAGAAGGGGATCAAGGACTTCGTCGCGCCGCAGGGCATGTTCGAGGACCTCGGCATCAAGTACCTCGGCCCCGTCGACGGTCACGACGAGCCCGCCGTCGAGCAGGCGCTCCGTCGGGCCAAGTCCTTCGGCGGCCCGGTCATCGTGCACGTCATCACCCAGAAGGGGCGCGGCTACAGCCACGCCTACAACGACGTCGCCGACCAGTTCCACGCCGTCGGGAAGATCAACCCGGAGACGGGCCTGCCGCTGGAGATCGCGGGCCGCTCGTGGACGGACGAGTTCAGCGACGAGATGGTCGCCCTCGGCGCGGAGCGGGACGACATCGTGGCCCTCACCGCGGCGATGATGATGCCCGTCGGGCTGCACCCCTTCGCCGAGGCCTACCCCGGCCGGATCTTCGACGTCGGCATCGCCGAGCAGCACGCGGCGACGATGGCCGCGGGCCTCGCCTTCGGCGGCCTGCACCCGGTCGTCGCGATCTACGCGACCTTCCTCAACCGCGCCTTCGACCAGCTGCTCATGGACTGCGCGCTGCACCGGGCCGGGGTCACCTTCGTCCTCGACCGCTCCGGCATCACCGGCCCCGACGGCGCCTCGCACCACGGCATGTGGGACATGAGCCTCGCCGGTCTTGTGCCCGGGCTCCACCTGGCCGCGCCCCGCGACGGCCAGCAGATCCGCCGCGCCCTGCGCGAGGCCGTCGACATCGCCGACGCCCCGAGCGTCATCCGCTTCCCGAAGGGGAGCGCCGCTGCCCTCCTGCCCGCGCTGCGTGAGGTGGCCGGGATGGACGTGCTCCGGGAGAGCGGCACGGACGACAAGGTCGACACCCTCCTCGTCGCGATCGGCGCGATGGCACCGACCGCGCTGGCGGTCGCCGAGCAACTCGAGGCGAAGGGGGAGTCCGTGCGTGTCGTCGATCCGCGATGGGCGCTCCCGGTGAACCCGGCGCTCGTCGACATGGCCCGCACGGCGGGGCGGGTCGTCACCCTCGAGGACAACGGGCTCGCGGGCGG
Organism: Janibacter zhaoxuefangae; assembly: GCF_050271985.1. Taxonomy (GTDB): domain Bacteria; phylum Actinomycetota; class Actinomycetes; order Actinomycetales; family Dermatophilaceae. The sequence continues at coordinate 1,121,572 of NZ_CP189849.1, forward strand.
CGTCGGCAGCCAGGTGACCCAGGCAATCGACGACGCCACGATCGACGTGCGCGTCCACCGCTTCGGCCTGCCGAAGCAGTTCATCGACCACGCGACCCGCGGTCAGATCCTCGAGTCGGTGGGCCTCACCCCGGACGCCATCGTCAAGGCGCTGACCGACTGAGTCGCCGCGTCAACTGACACCACGACGAAGGGGGCCCGGACCGCTGATGCGGTCCGGGCCCCCTTCGTGCGTGGAGAGCAGTGCGATCAGATGTCGCGGAAGGTCTCCACCGTGGCGCCGAGGGCGTTGAGGCGCGTGGCCAGGTCCTCGTAGCCGCGGTTGATGACGTAGACGTTGCGCAGCACCGAGGTGCCGGGCGCGGCCAGCATCGCGAGCAGCACGACGACGCCGGGGCGCAGCGCGGGCGGGCACATGACCTCGGCGGCGCGCCAGCGGGTGGGGCCGTCGATGAGAACGCGGTGCGGGTCGAGCAACTGCACGCGCGCGCCGACCTTCGTCAGCTCGGTCAGGTAGATCGCCCGGTTCTCGTAGACCCAGTCGTGGATCATCGTCTGGCCCTCGGCGCAGGCGGCGATCAGCGCGAAGAACGGCAGGTTGTCGATGTTGAGCCCGGGGAAGGGGAGCGGGTGGATCTTGTCGATCGGCGCCCGCAGGGGACCGGGGATCGTGCGGATGTCGACGAGGCGGGTGCGCCCGTTCGCGGAGGTGTACTCCGGCGACAGGTCGTACTTCATGCCCATGCCGTCGAGGGTCGCGAGCTCGATCTCGAGGAACTCGATCGGGGCGCGCTTGATCGTGATCTCCGACTCGGTGACGACGGCCGCCGCGATGAGCGACATGGCCTCGATCGGGTCCTCGGACGGCGAGTACTCGACGTCCTTGTTGATGTCGGCGACGCCGCGCACGGTCAGGGTCGTCGTGCCGATGCCCTCGACCTCGACGCCGAGCTCCTGGAGGAAGAAGCACAGGTCCTGGACCATGTAGTTCGGGGAGGCGTTGCGGATCGTCGTCGTGCCGGCGTAGCGGGCTGCCGCGAGGAGGATGTTTTCCGTGACGGTGTCACCGCGCTCGGTGAGGACGATGGCGCGCTCGGGGGCGACGCCGTCCTGGACGCGGGCCTCGTAGAAGCCGTGGGTGGCCTCGACGTCGAGGCCGAAGTAGCGCAGCGAGGCCAGGTGCGGCTCGACCGTGCGCGTGCCGAGGTCGCAACCACCGGCGTAGGGGAGGCGGAAGGCGTCCGTCTCGTGCAGCAGCGGGCCGAGGAACATGATGACGGTGCGCGTGCGGCGCGCGGCCTCGATGTCGATCGAGTCGAGGTCGAGGCGCGCGGGCGGGACGATCTCGAGGTCGCTCGTGCCGGGCAGCCAGGTCGTCTTGACGCCGATCGAGTGGAGGACCTCGAGGATGCGGTTGACCTCCTCGATGCGCGCGAGGCTGCGCAGGGTCGTGCGGCCCTTGTTGAGCAGGGAGGCGCAGAGGAGGGCGACGGCGGCGTTCTTCGACGTCTTGACGTCGATCTCGCCGGAGAGCTTCTTGCCGCCCTCGATGCGCAGGTTGAGCGGCTGGGAGGAGCCGACGGAGACGAACTCGCTGTCGAGGGCCTCGCCGATGCGGGCGAGCATTTCGAGGCTGAGGTTCTGCTTGCCGGCCTCGATGCGCGTGACGGCGCCCTGGCTCGTGCCGAGGATCTCGGCGAGATCCTGCTGGCTCATGCCCTTGTGTCGACGGGCGTCACGGATGAGGCCGCCGATGCGGACCAGATAGTCGGTACTCATGGATGGATCCTAACTCATATATGAGTTAGCGCAACGTGAGCGCTCTGGGTGGATGTGCTCCGGGGTGGGGAGCGAGGTTCGGTCGATCAGTCCTCGGGGTGGGTCTCGAATGCCCGCTCAAGCATGGGCGACACGATCCGTGTCTGCCACTCGCGGACCCCGTGGGAGCGGAGCGCCTGCGCGAACGCGTCGGCCGTGTACGACTCCGGCGGCGTCCACACGACGCGGCGAAGGGGGTCGGGCGAGCAGACGTTCTCGACCGGGATCGTGTGATCGGTGGCGAAGGCGGTCAGCTCGGCCCGCGTCGCGGCCAGGCGCGCCGCCGCGAGGGGGTCGCGGTCGGCCCACACCTTCGGCGGGGGCGGTCCGTCGTTGCGCGGGGCGGGAACGGGCAGCTGGTCCTCGGGAAGCTCGCTCGCGCGCGCCACGGCCGCGAGCCACGCGCGCTGGTGGCGCTGGATGGCGCGGTGCCCACTGGGCAGGTCGGCCGGGGTCGTGGGGACGGCCGTCGCGATGTCGACGAGCGCCTGGTCGGGGATGATCCGACCGGGGGAGACGTCGCGCTCACGGGCGATCTGGTCGCGGGTCTCCCAGAGTTCGCGCACCAGGGCCAACGGGCGCGGCTGACGCAGTTTGTGGACTCCCGACGTGCGACGCCACGGGTCGGTCTTGACGGCCGGCGTCCACGTCGTGAGGGCGGCGAACTCCTCGCGGGCCCACTCGTGCTTGGACTGCTGGGCGAGGTCGACGCCCATGAGGTTGCGGACCTCGACGAGCACCTCGACGTCGAGCGCGGCGTAGCGCAGCCACGGCTCGGGCAGCGGACGGGTTGACCAGTCGACGGCCGAGTGCTCCTTGGCGAGCGCCAGCCCGAGGTAGTGCTCGACGACGGCGGCGAGGCCGACCCGGGGGAGACCCAGCAGGCGCGCCGCGAGCTCGGTGTCGAAGAGCTGCTGCGGACGCAGGCCGACCTCGGCGAGGCAGGCGAGGTCCTGGGTCGCGGCGTGCAGGATCCACTCGGCTCCGCCGATGGCCTCGTTGAGCGGGCTGAGGTCCGGCAGGGCGATCGGGTCGACGAGCCATGTGCCGGAGTCCTCGCGGCGCAACTGGACGAGGTAGGCGCGCTGTCCGTAGCGGTAGCCGGACGCGCGCTCCGCGTCGATCGCGACTGGGCCGTAGCCACCGGCGATGGCGTCGGCCGCCTCCATGAGTTCACGCTCGGTGGTGAGCACCGGGGGTACGCCCTCGGCGGGCTCCTCGAGGCGCTCGGTCGGGGGCGGCGGGGGAGCCTCGGGTTCGTCGGGTGCGATGGCCGTCTCGTCGTCGGTCATGGGCGCCTCAGCGACGACGTCCGGGGAGCGCGATGACCCCGTCCGGCAGTGGCGGCAGCCCGCCGATCGTGCACAACAGATCGGCCCAGGCCTCGAGGTGCCCGCCGACGTCGGGTCCTGCGGGCGTCCAGGACGCGCGGATCTCCATGTCGACGGTGGCGGGGCGGTCGGACAGGTCGGCGAAGCTCTCCGAGACCACGCGCGTGACCGTTCCGGCCTCAGCCGTGTAGTCGAGGCCGTGGTCGGCGAGGGAGTCGGTCAACCACGACCACCCGACACGGCCCAGCATGGGGTCGTTGGCCAGCTCGGGCTCGAGCTCGGCCCTGCAGAAGGTGACGACACGCCACGTGCCGGCCCACGGCTCGGGGGCGGCGGGGTCGTGCAGGAGGACGAAGCGCCCGGTGGCGAGCTCGTTGTCCTCGTCGGACGCATCGATGACGTCGCCGGTCATCGCCACCGCGTAGGGCGCGATGCGCGAGGGCGCGGGCACCTCGGTGAGCCGGACCTCCGGCCGCAGCCGTGCCGCGTGCAGGCCGCGCAGGGCCTGCGCGAAGTCCGGCGACTGTGCGCCGGTGATCGAATGACTAGCCACGCCTGCAGGGTAGGCCGCGACCGGGCCGGTCCTGCGATGCCACGCCGGGGTACCGTCGGCGCGTGCTCGCCCTCCTCGGCCTCGGATCCTCACTCGTCTGGGGCACCTCCGACTTCGTCGGTGGCCTCCTCACCCGGCGCCGACCGGCAGCGGCGGTCGTCGGCTGGTCCCAGGCCATCGCCTTCGTCGTCCTCACCGCGCTCGTCCTCGTGCGCGGCGACCTCTCCTGGGGTGGGTGGGGTCTGCCCGGGATCGCTGCCGGGCTCACCGGGGCGGGGGCCCTGATTTGCTTCTACGCGGCGCTCGCGGCGGGAACGATGGGTGTCGTCGCCCCGATCGCCTCACTGGGCGTCGCCGTGCCCGTGGTCGTCGGCCTCGCTGCCGGGGACCGCCCCGGACCGCTCGCCATCGTCGGGATCGTCGTCGCCGTCATCGGGGTGGTCCTCGCCTCGGGTCCGGAGCTGCAAGGGGGCGTCTCGGCGCGCCCCGTTGCGCTCGCCGCGTTGGCCGGCGTCGGCTTCGGCCTGACCTTCGTCTTCCTCGACCTCGGCGCGGAGCACTCGCTCCTGCACACCCTGTGGGCCATGCGCACGACGTCCGCGGCCCTCTTCGCCACGGCCGCCCTCGTGCTGCGCACGACGGGCGGGATCACCCGCCGGGACCTGCCGGTGCTCGCGGGCGTCGGCCTGGCCGACCTCGCCGCCAACGTCCTCTTCGCGCTGGCCGCCGGGTCGGGCCTCATCAGCGTCGTGAGCGTCCTGGCGTCGCTCTATCCCGTCGTCACGGTGCTGCTCGCGCGCGCCTTCCTGCACGAGCGACTGCGCCCGATCCAGCTCTGGGGGGTCGCGCTGACGATGCTCGGCGCCGCCACCCTCGCCGGTGCCTGAGCGGCCCGTGGGAGGATCGCCCGCGTGACCACCCCTTCGTCGAGCAACCTCGTCCGCGCCGCCCGCCGTCAGCCCGTCGACCACACGCCGGTGTGGTTCATGCGGCAGGCGGGCCGGTCCCTGCCGGAGTACCGCAAGGTCCGTGAGGGCACCGCGATGCTCGAGGCGTGCCGTACGCCCGACCTCGTCACCGAGATCACGCTCCAGCCGGTGCGCCGCCACGGCGTCGACGCCGCCATCTTCTTCTCCGACATCGTCGTCCCGCTCGCGGCCGTCGGCGTCGACCTCGACATCGTGCCGGGCACCGGCCCGGTCGTGGCCCAGCCCGTGCGCAGCCGCGCCGACCTCGACCGGCTGCCGCCGCTGACGCCCGACCTCGTCCCGGACATCACCGAGTCGGTGCGCCAGATCGTCGGGGAGCTCGGGGAGATCCCGCTGATCGGTTTCGCCGGGGCCCCCTTCACGCTGGCGTCCTACCTCGTCGAAGGCGGTCCGAGCCGCAACCACGAGCACACGAAGGCGCTCATGCACGGCGACCCGCAGCTGTGGTCGGACCTGTGCGAGCGACTCGCGGCGATCTCCGGTGCGTTCCTGCGCGTCCAGGTCGAGGCCGGCGCGAGCGCCGTGCAGCTCTTCGACTCCTGGGTCGGGGCCCTGCCGCTCGCCGACTACGAGCGCTTCGTCGCCCCGCACTCGCGGGCGACCTTCGCCCACCTCGACGGGCTCGATGCGCCCAAGATCCACTTCGGCGTCGGGACCGGCGAGCTGCTGCCGGCCATGGGTGCGGTCGGCGCCGACGTCGTCGGGGTCGACTATCGGGTCTCTCTCACGGACGCCCTCGCGCGTCTCGACGGCTCGTATGCGGTGCAGGGCAACCTCGACCCCGCGCTCCTCTTCGCGCCGTGGGAGGCCCTCGAGGTTGAGGTCCGACGGATCGTCGAGGAAGGTCGCGCGGCGCCGGGCCACATCTTCAACCTCGGTCACGGCGTCCTGCCGACCACCGACCCCGAGGTCCTCACCCGCGTGGTCGACCTCGTCCACGAGATCAGTGCTCGCTGACCGAGGAGCCCGCTGACCTCACCCCGGGTTGGGGACCGCTGATGTCCCAAACCCGGGGATGGGGCGCTGCGGTCGGGTCAGGCCGAGCGCCTGGCGGCGCGGCGACGCGCGAACAGCACGAGCGGGACACCGATCAGGGCGAGCAGCACCAGCAGGGGCAGCAGGCCCCCGAGCGCGGTGATGATCAACGCGGTCACACCCATGAAGGCGTCCCACCCGGCGGCGAAGGCGCTCCCGAGCGTGCTGGTCTCGTCCGGCACCGCGCTCACGAGGGCGGGGTCGGTGGTGAGGCTCACCGTGACGGACGAGCTCGACACCCGGTCCGCCAGCGAGTCGAACTGCGACTGCAGCGCCTCGAGGTCCGCTTCGCGTCGGGCGAGTTCGTTCTCGAGGGTGATGACCTGCTCGAGCGCCGTCGCGTCGTCGAGGAGGGCGCGGACTCGGGCGATGCTGCGCTCCATGGTCTTCAGGCGCGACTGGGTGTCGGTGTACTCCCAGGTGACGTCCTGGGTGCTGCTGTCGCGGCTGATGACGTCGCCGATCCGAGACAGACGCGTCACGACCTGGTCGAGATCCTTGCTCGGGACGGACAGGACGAGCACCCCGTAGTTCTGGGCCGTTGCCCCAGCCGGCGAGCCGCCGCCCACGCTTGGCTGGCCCGTGTCCGACTCCGGTGACCCGTAGTCGTACCCGTACGGGTAGGGCGAGGACGTGCCGAGGGACTCGGAGACGAGCGTGCCGCCGGTGGCGAGGCTGATCGCACGCACCTCATTGGCGGCCTTGGTGACGTCGTCGACCTCGAGCGACAGACGGGCGTCCCGCACGAGTTTGGCGTCAGAGCGGGGCCTCGGCGCGGCCGCCGTGGAACCTTGGCCCGATGCCTGGCCGGCGGAGCCGTTCGCCTTCTGCCCGGACGACTCCTGCCCGGCCGCCTGCTGATCCGACGCCTGCTGGTCCGCTGACTGCGGGGCGGACTCGGCCTGCTGCTGGGACATGTCGGACACCGCGGCGTCGGATCCGCCGCCTTCTGCGCCGGAGCACCCGGCGAGGACGACGGCGGCGGCGGCCGCCGCGAGGGCCGCCTTCGATCGAACGATGCGAATGGTGCGTGTGGTCGTCATGGCGACGTCCCTCCCAAGGTGGTCGGTGGCTGTGTCGGGTGTGATGCCTCACGGGCAGCCCCCGGTTCCCTCCCCGGGGTCACGGTGCGGTCACGCCGGTGGCACAGTGGCGGCATGTCGCGCGTCATCGTCATCGGAGCCGGGGTGGCGGGGCTGTCGTGCGCCCGCGCCCTCCTCGAAGCGGATCCCGCCACGGACGTCGTCGTTCTCGAGGGCAGCCCACGCGTGGGGGGCAAGCTCCACCGCGCCGAGGTCGCCGGTGTCCGGGCCGACGTCGGCGCCGAATCCATCCGTGCCCGCGGCACCGACGCCGACCCATGGTTGCGCCGACTGGGTTTGGGTGACCTCATCACCCACCCGCGCCCGGTGCCCGCGGCCATCTGGTCACGCGGCCGGTTGCACCCCGTCCCGCGCGGCACGCTCATGGGCGTGCCCGGCGACCCCGAGACGGCTCGCGGTCTGCTCACCGACGCCGAGGTCGACCGCCTGGCCGAGCGCCGACCCGTGACCCCACTCGTCGGGGACGCCAGCGTGGCGGAAGTCGTCGCCGGTCAGGTGGGCCGGGCCGTCGTGGACCGCATCGTCGAGCCCCTCTTCGGTGGGGTCTATGCCGGGAGGCCGGACGACATGTCGCTCGCGGCGACCATGCCGGCGCTGCACGCGGCAGCCGTGACGGGGGAGTCGCTCCTCGACGCCGCGGCAGCGGTCGCCGGCGCCGGCTCCGCCACGCGCGAGTCCGGCGGCGCCGGCGCCTCGCAGCCGATGGTGCTGGGGCTCGTCGGCGGGACCGGGGGTCTGGCCGACGCCCTCGCCGACGACGTGCGTGCCCGTGGCGGACGGATCGAGCTGTCGACGACGGCGCGGGGACTGCACCGCCGCACCGTCGACGGCGCCGACGCCTGGGAGGTCGTGACCGGTCCGGTGCCGGACCCTCGATCGTGGTCGGCCGATGCCGTCGTCATCGCCGTCCCGGCGGCGCCGGCGTCGCGCCTCCTGCGCGACGTCGCACCGGCGGCCGCGGCCGAACTCGCGGGCATCGAGTCGGCGTCAATGGCCGTCCTCACCTTCGCGCTCCCGCGGACCGAGGTCGGCGACCTGCCCGGGTCCGGCTTCCTCGTCCCGTCCGTCGACGGCCACACCATCAAGGCGAGCACCTTCTCGTCAGGGAAGTGGGCCTGGGTCGACGAGGCCGACCCCGACCTCTACCTGCTCCGAGCCTCGATCGGTCGGGCGGGGGAGGTCGCGGCGCTCCAGCGCGACGACGAGGACCTGCTCGCCCTGGCGCTCGCGGAAGTCGGTGAGGCGCTGGGACGACAGTTGCCCGCGCCGGTGGCCACGCACGTGCAGCGGTGGGGCGGGGGGCTGCCGCAGTACGCGGTCGGACACCGCGACCGGGTCGCAACCGTCCGGGCCGACGTCGCGCGCCACCCCGGGCTCGCCGTCGCCGGAGCCGCCTACGACGGGGTCGGTATCGCGGCCGTCATCACGACGGGGGAGCGCGCGGCCGCGGACGTGCTCGCCTACCTGGCGCCCCGCGCCTGACCCCCCTTCCCCTCCCCGCCTTCGCCCCGTCCCCCACGCCCCTTCCCGCCTTCGCCCCATCTGTCACACCGATATCGGGTCACCCGATATTCGCTGCGTTACCCGACTTCGCATGTCGGGTGAAGCGCACGTTTGTCGGGTGAAGCGGCCGAGCGACCTTCGTCCACACCCGATGACGACGGACGAAGGTCGCCCACACGCGCCCTCGGGCCCGCGTCAGCGACGCGCCGTCCGGCCACGCTCGGGGGCATGTCCCCAGACCTCGACGCCGTCCCCGCTGAACTCCTCGCCCTCAGCGCCACCCAACATGGGCTCTTCACGACGCGTCAGGCCGCGCGATCTGGCGTCGGGCGGGCGGGCCTGCGCAGCCTGCTGGACCGCTCGCACATCGCGCGGGCTTGCCGAGGCGCCTACGTCGTCGGCGGCCGGCTGCCCGAGCGAGCCATCGAGCGACACCTGTTGCTCGCGCGGGCTGGGCTCCTCCTCTATCCCGACGCCGGCCTTGTGGGCGTCAGCAGGCTCGCCGAGGCTGGAATCCAGATCTGGGGCGCCACCCTGGATCGCGCGCTCCTGTGCCGACCGGTGACGTCGGAGGTGCTCACGAACTCCTTCCGCGTGCGTCCGCCCTCGATGCAGATCGGTCGGGGTGCCCACGCCCAGAGCCTGGCTGGGGCACTCGTCCAGTTGGCCCTCGACAACGGCATGAGCGCCGGTGTCGTCTCGGCCGACCATGCGCTGCACGAGGGCCGTGTCACGCGCTCCGAGCTGGAGCGCTGTGTCCGGGAGGTGCGGGGCTGGCCGCGCTCGTCCCGCGCGATGGCCATGCTCGACTTCGTCGACGGACGGAGCGAATCGCCTGGGGAGTCGAGACTGCGGATCGTCGCGGCGACCGTCGGGCTTGACCTCATCCCGCAGGTGGAGATCCGCGATGACCTCGGTCGACTCGTGGCACGGGCCGACTTCCGCGTCCGCGGCACGAAGGTGCTGCTCGAGTTCGACGGGATGGTCAAGTACCGGGAGGGTGGTCCGGCGGCGCTGGTGGCAGAGAAGAAGCGCGAGGAATCATTGCGCCGACTCGGGTGGCGGCTCGTGCGTGTGACGTGGCCCGACCTCGAGGCGCCGACCTGGCTCATCGGGACGCTGCGGGAGTTGGTCGAAGTCCAGCGCTACGCAGATGCCCGGCGCGAGGGGCGGGTCCCGGGCGCGGCGCAGCCCGCTTCACCCCAGTTGCGCAGCGTTACCCGACATGCGAACCCGGGTAACGCTGCCGATATCGGGTGACCCGATATCGGTGTGACGCGTGGGGCGTGACGCGGGGGTTGGGGCGGGGGCGCGGGCGTGGGGCGAAGGGGGGAAGCCGGCCGGTCAGTTCGCCGGGCGCAGGGTCATCGAGATCGAGTTGATGCAGTAGCGCTGGTCGGTCGGGGTGCCGTAGCCCTCGCCCTCGAAGACGTGCCCGAGGTGACCGCCGCAGCTCGCGCAGCGCACCTCCACGCGCTTCATGCCCATCGTCGTGTCCTCGATGTACTCCACCGAGTCACCCGCGAGCGGGGCATAGAAGGAGGGCCAGCCGCAGTGGCTCTCGAACTTCGTCTCGGACGTGAAGAGCTCGGCGCCGCAGGCACGACAGGCGTACACCCCTTCGGTCGTGGTGTCGGTGTACTCGCCGACGAACGGACGCTCGGTGCCGGCCTCGCGCAGGACGTGGAACTCGGCGGGGCTGAGCTCCTCGCGCCACTGCTCGTCCGACTTGCTGACCGGGTACTCGCGCGGTTGCTCCATGCCTCGATCATGACACCTGACCCCGCCGCGCCGCACCGGTAGCCTCGGCGCATGAGCGCTGCCGAGACCCTGGACGTCGCCGGACCGGGCGGCGTCACGCGCGCCGTGCGGGTGTCGAGCCCCGACCGGGTGCTGTGGCCGGCGACGGAGGCGGGGCCGGCGATCACGAAGGTCGACCTGGCGCGTTACGTCATCGCCGTCGGCGAGCCGCTCCTGCGGGCCGTGGGGGACCGGCCGGTGACCTTGCAGCGCTTCCCCTCGGGCATCGAGGGCGAGGAGTTCTACGCCAAGAACCCGCCGCGCGGCATGCCGGAGTGGGCGGGCACGACGATGTGCACCTACCCGAGCGGGCGCTCCCACTCGCAACTCGTCATCGACGAGGTGGCCACGGCCGTGTGGGCCGTCCAGATGAACACCATCACGTTGCACCCGTGGCCCGTGCGCTCCGCTGACAACGACAACCCCGACGAGCTGCGGATCGACCTCGATCCCCAGCCGGGACGCACCTTCGGCGACGTCGTGGAGGCCGCCCTCGCGCTGCGCGAGGAGCTGTCCGACATCGGCCTCACCGGGTTCGCCAAGACCTCCGGCAACCGGGGCGTGCACGTCTTCGCCCGGATCGCCCCCACCCACGAGTTCCTCGACGTCCGACATGGCGTCATCGGCATCGCCCGCGAACTCGAGCGCCGCCTGCCCGACCTCGTGACGACGTCGTGGTGGAAGGAGGAGCGCGGCGACAAGATCTTCGTCGACTTCAACCAGGCCTGCCGGGATCGGACCATCGCGTCGGCGTGGAGTCCGCGACCGCTGCCGGGCGCCCCGGTCTCGACGCCCGTGTCGTGGGAGGAGTTGCCCGACGTCGCGCCGGGCGACTTCACGGTGCACACCGTCCCAGACCGGCTCGCGGCGGTCGGTGACGCGTGGGCGGCGATGGGGGAGAGCGTCGGTGACGTCACCACGGCCCTCGCCCTCTGGGAGGCCGACCTCGAGCGCGGGCTGGGCGAACTCAACTTCCCGCCCGACTACCCGAAGATGCCCGGTGAGCCGCGGCGCGTGCAGCCGAGCAAGAAGCGCAACGACCTGCCGGACCCCGAGGACCGCTGACGGGCGAGGACCGCTGACGGCGGACCCGCGCGGGTCCGTCAGTCCGTGAGCACCTCGGAGAGGTCGTAGGCGCTGGCCCGATCGACCTGGTCGATGGTGCAGCTGCGCGGCTCACGGTCGGGACGCCACCGCAGGAACGTGACGGAGTGCCGGAAGCGCCACCCCTCCATCTGGTCGAAGCGCACCTCGACGACCCGCTCGGGAGCGAGCGGCACGAAGCTGACGTCCTTGCTCGAGGAGAAGCGGGACCGATCGGTGGCCGCCGACTCGACCTCGCCGCCCTCGTCGCGCCGGACGAGGGGCGCGAGCTCCTCGACGAGCTCGAGTCGGCGGGCGTTGGTGAAGGCTGCGATGCCGCCGACATTCCGCAGGACGCCGTCGTCGTCATAGAGGCCGAGCAGGAGCGACCCGACGCCCTGGCCCGACTTGTGCACGCGGTAGCCGACGAGCACGGCGTCGGCGGTGCGTGAGTGCTTGACCTTGACCATCGTGCGCTTGCCGGGCGTGTACGGCGCCGCGAGCGGCTTGGCCACGACGCCGTCGAGCCCCGCCCCCTCGAACTCCTCGAACCATGCGCTCGCCAGCGCCGCGTCGCGCGTGATCCGCGTCAGGTGGATCGGGGAGCCCGCGACCCGGGACCGGAGCACCTCCTCGAGCGCCGCACGCCGCTCGGCGAAGGGGGCCTCGATCAAGGAGTCGTCGCCGAGGGCGAGCAGGTCGAAGCACACGACCTCCGCGGGTGTCTCCGCGGCCAGCTTGCGGACCCGGGACTCGGCCGGGTGGATACGTGCCGTCAGCGCCTCCCAGAAGAGGTGCTGAGCGCCCGGATCCCCGGACCGGACGACGATCTCGCCGTCGACGAGACAGCGCTCGGGGAGGTGTTCCTTGACGGCCTCGACGACCTCGGGGAAGTAGCGCGTGAGCGGCTTGCTGCCGCGGCTGATCAGCTCGACCTCGTCGCCGTCCCGGGCCACGAGGCACCGGAAGCCGTCCCACTTCGGCTCGTAGGCGTACCCACCGGCCACGGCGTCCGCGGCGGGCACCTCCTTCGCGGCCTTGGCGAGCATCGGTTGGAGGGGCAGCTGCACGGGGAGATCCACATCGGACATTGTCGCCCGACCTGCCACAATGTCGAGGTGTGAGCAGTCGTGTGCGTGAGAGTCGTCCCGGGGTGAGCCCTCGACGCGCCTCCCGCGCGCTGCGCTCGGCTCCGCGGAAGGTCGCCCGGAACCGCGGGGTGCGCAAGGCTGGTGTCGTCACCGGCGTCGTGGCGGGGTCGGCCGCGGTCGGCGCCACGTCCGCCTGGGTCGGCCTGGCCACCTACGTCGCCCGGCGGGTCCTCACGCCCGATCGGCGCCGACCCGACGACACGGCCATCCGGGCCATCCACACCGACAGCATCACCCTCGAGGTCGGTCCCGACACCTTCGTCCCCGGTCGCTACGGCCTGTGGTTCGACGGGCGGAAGGGGCACCTGCGGTTCGGTGAGGTGCTTGAGGTCAACCGGCGCGCGGGCACCGTGCGCCGACGGCTCCTGGGTGTCGACTTCGGCGTCCTCCAGCCCGGCCCCGCGCGCTTCGACTCCTACTTCCACGCGGCCCCGCCCGAGCGCGCCCTGGGCCTGCCCACCGAGGACGTCACGGTGCCCGCGGCGCTCGGACCGATGCCGGCGTGGATCGTGCCCGCGGAGGAGCCGACGACCCGGTGGGCCGTCCTCGTCCACGGGCGCGGCGCCACCCGCGAGGAGACCCTGCGCGCGGTTCCCGCCCTGCACGCCGAGGGGCTGACGTGCCTCGTGCCGTCGTACCGCAACGACGGCGACGCCCCGTCGGGCCCGGACGGGCGCTACAACCTCGGGCTGTCCGAGTGGCACGACATCGAGGACGCCGTCCGGCTCGCGCTGGCGCGGGGCGCGACCGAGATCGTCCTCGTCGGCTGGTCCATGGGCGGCGCCATCGTGCTGCAGTTCCTCGACCAGTCCGAGCTCGCGGACAAGGTCTCGCGGGTCGTCCTCGACGGTCCGGTCGTCGACTGGGGCGACGTCCTCGAGCACCACGCGCGCCTGCACCGTGTCCCCGATCGGATGGGCCGGTTCAGTCGGCAGCTGATGGGTCGGAACTGGTCCAAGCGACTCGTCGGCGTCCACGACCCCGTCGACGTCGCCCGCACCAACTGGGTGGCGCGCGCCGAGGAGCTGCACCATCCGATCCTGCTCATCCACTCCCGCGACGACGAGTTCGTCCCGGTGGGGCAGTCCGAGGCGCTGGCCGATGCCCGCCCGGACCTCATCCGCTTCGAGCCGTGGTCACTGGCACGGCACTGCAAGGAGTGGAATGTCGACCCGGCCCGCTGGGAGCGTGTCGTGCGCGAGTTCGTGCGCGACTGAGTTCGTCCAACGCCGAGTTCGACAAACCGCGAGGTCAGCGGCGCGTCGACCACAGGCCGAGCAGTGTCCCGTCCTCCTCGAGGAGCGACAGGAGACGCGCGTCGCCCGCGACGGCGGCGCCGTGCGCCATCCGGGGGTGGTCGCCACCGAGCAGGCGCGGCACCCACGTCAGCGCCACTTCGTCCACGAGCCCGGCGGTGAGCAGATCGGCGTGGAGGCTGGGGCCCCCTTCGCACAGCACCCGGCGCAGGCCCTGCGCCGTCAGACGCTCGCGCACCGCCGAGAGGTCGACGGCGTCGTCGCCGAGGATCCACACGTCCTCCTCGCCGAGTGCCTCGCGGGCCGCGTCGAGTGCGGCTTCACCCGCCGCGCGGCAGGTCACGAGGACGCCGCGACCGCGACCATCGCCGGTGATGGCCAGGCCGCCCGGTACCGACCCCGAGTGGGAGACGACCACGAGCGGCGGCGGCTCGCTCACCTCGTCCGCGGTGATGGTCTCGTAGCCCTCCGCGCGGGCCGTCCCGGCGCCGACGAGGACGGCGTCGCAGAGCGTGCGCTGCAGGGCGAAGACGCGGTTGTCGGCCGCGTTGTTGATCGTCCCGGAACGCCCGTCGTGGCCGGTCGCGGCGCCGTCCAGCGTCGTGACGAAGTTGGTCCGCAGGGTCGGCGTGTCGGGGAAGGCGTAGAGCGCTGCGAGCCGGTCGTCGTCGAGGCTCTCGCCCGCGGTGGCCGGGACGGGGAGGAGTTGGCGCATGGGCCCAGTGTGCCTGCCGCGCCGCCAGAGCGCCGGTGCTGCGGGCCCCTCTGCGGCGCCCGGAATGCCATGATGCCGACATGGCCAAGAAGGACGCAGGCAAGAAGAAGGACACCACCGAGGGCAAGGGCGCGGCGGGGAAGGACGCCACGCTCAAGGAGGAGATCGCCGTCGACGCCACGGCCGCGGAGGAGACCATCGCCGACGCGATCGACGTCGTCCCCGGCTCGTTCATGGACGCGCTGCGCGTGCGCGAGGGATTCGACCTCGCCGCGCTCGACCCGCGCTCGACCCCCGGCTTCGACGGGGACAAGGTCGCGGGCAAGGAGGCGATGGCGACCCTCGCCGCCGGCGTGAGCGAGCTCCAGGAGCGACTCTTCGCAGCGTCGAAGGGCGGCAGCACGGACGCTGTGCTCCTCGTCATCCAGGGCATGGACACGTCCGGCAAGGGCGGGATCATGCGGCACGTCGTCGGCGCCGTGGACCCGCAGGGGATCGCGCTGCGGGCGTTCAAGGCGCCGACCGCGGAGGAGCGCAAGCACTCCTTCCTGTGGCGCATCCGCAACGCCCTGCCCAAGCCCGGGCTGATCGGCGTCTTCGACCGCTCGCACTACGAGGACGTCCTCATCGTGCGCGTCCACGACCTCATCCCGCGCGCGCAGTGGATGCGACGCTACGGGCAGATCAACACCTTCGAGAAGAAGGTCGTCGACCAGGGCACGACGATCATCAAGGTGATGCTGCACATCAGCTCCGACGAGCAGAAGGCCCGGTTGGGTGAGCGACTCGAGCGCCCGGACAAGCACTGGAAGTTCAACCCCGGCGACATCGACGAGCGCACGCACTGGGAGGAGTACCAGGAGGCGTATCAGGCACTGCTGGACAAGACGTCCACCGACACCGCGCCGTGGTTCGTCGTCCCGGCGGACCGCAAGTGGTACGCGCGGCTGGCCGTGATGAACCTCCTGCTCGAGCACCTGCGGGCGCTCGACCCGCAGTGGCCCGAGGCCACCTTCGACGTCGCGGAGCAGAAGGAGCGGCTCGCCGCGACCTGATCGATCGGGTCGCCACCGCCTCGCCCGGGCGCCGTCAGGAGACGGTGGCCCGGGCGATCGCGTCCCCGGACGCGGATCGCACCACGTCGGTGGGCAGGGTCCCGAAGCTCATGCCGTGCTCGCCACCGAGCCGACTGCGGACGAAGGCGGCCGCGATCGCCGTGGGGGAGTGGCGCACCATGAGCGCGGCTTGCAGGGTGACGGCGAGTCGCTCGACGAGGCGGCGGGCGTCGGTCTCGGCATCCTCGGGGCGCAACGACCCGAGGCTTGCGCGAGCCTCGTCGATGGCCCGGTCGAGGGTGGCGTCGGCGCCGCGCGCGAGGTCGAGTTCCGCCACCAGGGCCGCCACGGCAGCCGGCTCCCGCGTCGCGGCCCGCAACACGTCGAGGGCATTGACGTTGCCCGAGCCCTCCCAGATCGAGTTGAGCGGCGCCTGACGATAGAGCCGCGCGAGGCCGTGCTCCTCGACGTAACCGTTGCCGCCGAGGCACTCCAGCGCCTCCGCGATCATCGGGGCGGTGCGCTTGCACACGTGGTACTTCCCGACGGCCACGCCGATCCGCGCCAGGTCGACCTCGCCGCCGTCGACCGCGGTGGCCAGGCGCAGGCCGAGCAGGGACGCAGCCTCGGACTCGAGGACCAGGTCGGTGAGGACGTTGCGCATCAGCGGTTGGTCGACGAGCAGCCGGCCGAAGGCGCTCCGGTGGCTCGTGTGGTGCACGGCGCTCACGAGGGCCGCCCGCATCGTCGCGGCAGATCCGAGGACGCAGTCGAGGCGGGTCGCGCCGACCATGTCGATGATCGTCCGCACACCATGACCCTCCTCACCGACGAGGGTTCCCCACGTGCCGTCGAACTCGACCTCGCTGCTGGCGTTGGAGCGATCGCCCAGCTTGTCCTTGAGTCGCTGGAGGGCGAAGGGGTTGCGCGTGCCATCGCCGAGGACGCGCGGGACGAGGAAGCACGAGACACCTGCGGGCGTCTGGGCAAGGACGAGGAAGGCGTCGCTCATCGGCGCGGAGGTGAACCACTTGTGGCCGGTGAGCCGGTGGGTGTCGCCGGCGAGTGGTCCGTCCGCCACGCGGGCCGCGGTCGTCTCGTTGCTGCGGACGTCGGAGCCTCCCTGCTTCTCGGTCATGCCCATGCCGGCGATGGCGCCGTCCTTGTCGGTGACGTCGCGCAGCCCGAAGTCGTAGGTGCGCGAGGCAAGCTTGGGCTCCCACGCCGCGGCGAGGTCGGGGGAGTGGCGCAGGGCCGGCACGGCGGCGTACGTCATCGTCACGGGGCAGCCGTGGCCCGCTTCGACGCCGGTCCACGCGAGGTAGCCGGCGGCGCGGCGGACGTGGGCGCCGCTGCCGAGGGGGCGCGTCCACGGCTCGGCGGTGAGGCCCGCGCCGACCGCCGTGTCCATGAGGTCGTGCCACGCCGGGTGGAGACTCGACCTCATCGACGCGGTGGCCCCAGCGGTCGTGCGTGCGCAGCCGTGGCGGGTTGGTGTCGGCCTGCTCGGCCCAGATCCGGGCCTTCTCGCTGCCGGCGATCGCGCCCAGCTCGGTGAGCTCGTCGATCGCGGCGGGGCGTTCCCCTTCCGGGATCCACCGGTCGACGGCCTCGCCGAGCAGCGGATCGCTGCGGAAGGTGTTGTGTCCGGTCATCGGCGGGACCTGGTTGACCACGCGGTGTGTCGCCATCGGGTCAGGATAGGTCGCGGCTCCCAGCCCGATAGGTTGGCGCCATGTGGTTCGGGCAGACGTTCCGGCGGTGGCTCGCCCCCGTGCCCGGAGGTGTGGCGCTCGGTGAGCTGATCACCGCGACGGTCCGCATCTGTCAGCGTCACCGGGCGACGGGCCTCGCGACGGAGGCGGCCTACTTCGCGCTGCTGTCGCTGCCGCCGGTCCTGCTCGGGGTCTTCGGCGGCGTCGGCTACGTCGGCGATCTCATCGGCGAGGACAACGTCGCCCGGGTGACGGAACGGATCGCCGACTACGCCAGCCGGGTCTTCACGCCCGAGATCATCGACTCGCTGTTGCGCCCGACCGTCGACGACGTCTTCAGCGCGGGCCGTTCCGACCTCATCTCCGTGGGGTTCCTGCTGTCCCTGTGGTCGGGCTCGCGGATGCTCAACGTGCTCCTCGACACCATCGCCATCATGTACGGCCAGGGCGGCGCCCGCGGCATGGTGCAGACCCGTGTGATGAGCCTGTCGATCTACTTCGGGGCGATCGCCTCGAGCGTCGTCCTCATGCCGCTGCTGCTCATCGGTCCGGATTGGCTCGCCGCGCTGCTGCCGGAGCAGGCCTCCTGGCTTGCGCTGCTCTACTGGCCCGTCGTCTCGGTGCTCGCCGTCGTCAGCATCACGACCCTCTTCCACATCGCGACACCGCAGCGGTCTCGCTGGCGGAGAGACCTCCCTGGCGGGCTGCTCACGCTTCTGCTGTGGGCCGCCGTCTCGTGGGGGATGCGGCTGATGATCGAGATGTCGCTCGGCGGGACGTCGATCTACGGACCGTTGAGCACACCCATCGTGCTGCTCATCTGGCTCTACTTCCTCGCCCTGTCGATCCTCGTGGGGGCGGCCTTCAACGCCGTCATCCGGTCGCGCTTCCCGATCATGGACGCGGACCGGAGCATCGCGGCCGACTGATCCCGACTCGTCTCGTCCGTGCGAGGGACGTTGTGGCGCCGTCGGATCGGGGCCGGGGGGCGGTGTTCACGCTCAGTTTGGTTTTCGCGAGGGATGTGGGCTAATGTCTGTCCGCACCCAAGGGAGCGAAAGCCCCCGAGGATTGTGCGGATGTAGCTCAGTTGGTAGAGCGCAACCTTGCCAAGGTTGAGGTCGCCGGTTCGAACCCGGTCATCCGCTCGGAGGGTTTAGCCGCCCCCAGTGGTGGAGTGGCCGAGAGGCGAGGCAACGGCCTGCAAAGCCGTGTACACGGGTTCAAATCCCGTCTCCACCTCGATGAAAGACCCCTCACGGGCGATTGGCGCAGCGGTAGCGCGCTTCCTTGACACGGAAGAGGTCACTGGTTCAAACCCAGTATCGCCCACCAGCACGAACAAGCCCCCGGCCCTCCACGGCCGGGGGCTTCGTGCGTCACAGGTGCGTCAGGAGCATCCGGTGGAGCGCGTGTTCGCCGAGGGACGCCCCAGCCGAAGCCGGACCTCGATCATCCGTAGGATCGTGCGCCATGAGTCCCACGTCACGCCCCCTCCTCACGACGGGCGGCGGCTCCTTTCTGCGCGACGGACAGCCGCACCAGATCATCAGCGGCGCCATCCACTACTTCCGGGTCCACCCGAGCCTGTGGGAGGACCGGCTGCGTCGGCTGCGGGCCATGGGGCTCAACACGGTCGAGACCTATGTCGCGTGGAACTACCACGAGCGCACCCGCGGCCAGGTGGACTTCACCGGCCCGCGCGACCTCGCCGCCTTCGTCCGGATCGCCGGCAACCTCGGGCTCGACGTCATCCTTCGGCCCGGGCCGTACATCTGCGCCGAGTGGGACTTCGGCGGCCTGCCGGCCTGGCTCATGAAGGACGCCCCGGCGGCTCTGCGCGCGTCCGACCCGGACTACCTCGCCGCGCTCGACACGTGGTTCGACGCGGTCGTGCCGGTCATGCTGCCGCTGCTCGCGACCAACGGGGGACCCGTCGTCGCGGTCCAGATCGAGAATGAGTACGGCTCCTACGGCGACGACGCCGCCTACCTCGAGCACTGCCGGCGGGCGCTCGTCGACCGGGGTGTCGACGTGCTCCTCTTCACCTCCGACGGCGCCAGACCGGACTGGCTGCACTCGGGCACGATCCCCGGCGTCCTCGCGACCGCCAACTTCGGCTCCCGCTCGCAGGAGGCCTTTGCCGAGCTCCGCAAGGTCCAGCCCGAGGGGCCGGACATGTGCATGGAGTACTGGAACGGCTGGTTCGACCACTGGGGCGAGCCGCATCACGCCCGCGACCCGCAGGACGCGGCGCAGGTGCTCGACGACATGCTCTCCGCGGGGGCCAGCGTCAACTTCTACATGGCCCACGGCGGCACGAACTTCGGGCTGTGGAACGGCTGCAACGTCGAGGACGGCAAGCTCCAGCCGACCGTCACGAGCTACGACTACGACGCGGCCGTGGGGGAGGCCGGTGAACTGACCCGCAAGTTCGAGCTCTTCCGCGACGTCATCGCGCGCTACGTGCCGGGTCCGTTGCCGGAGGCGCCGGCGCTGCCGGAGCGGCTCGCGGCGCAGGAGGCGACGATCGACGGCTGGGTCGCGCTGCGCGACTGCCTCGACGTCGTGGCCCCCGAGGGTGCGCGGCACGCCCCGCTCCCGCTGTCGATGGAGGACCTGGACCAGGACCACGGCCTCGTGTTCTATCGCGGCTCCGTCCTCGTGCCGCCGGACGGCCGCGACCTCGTCCTCGATGGGCTGGCCGACCGCGCCACGGTCATCGCCGACGGGGAGGTGCTCGGCGTGATCGACCGCAACGACGAGCAGCACGCGCTCCCGTTGAGCCCCCGCGTCGACGGGTCCCGCACGGCCCTCGACGTCGTCGTCGAGAACCAGGGGCGGATCAACTTCGCCGCCATGCTCGGCGAGCGCAAGGGCGTGCGCGCCTTCCGGCTCGCGCACCGGCACATCCACGGCTGGGACAGCCACGCCATCCGGCTCGACGCGCCCGGCTTCACCGACGGACTGCCCTTCGCGGACGAGGCCGGGGCGGCCGGTCCCGTCTTCGCCCGGACGACGCTGAGCGTGCCCGAGCCCGCCGACGGGTTCGTCGCGCTGCCCGGATGGACGAAGGGGTTCGTCTGGCTCAACGGCTTCCTCCTCGGCCGCTACTGGGACGTGGGTCCGCAGGTGACTCTGTACGCCCCGGCCGCGCTCTGGCGGGCCGGGGACAACGAGGTCGTCGTCCTCGAGATGGCGTCACCGGGCACGACGGTGGAGCTGCGCGCCGAACCCGACCTCGGCAACTAGGGGAGCGCCAGCCGCCGTGGACACGGGCAGGGCTCAGTTCGGTCAGCGCGTCCTGACGGGCGTCGCCGCGATCACGCACGACCCGGCCGACGTCCAGTCGGGCTCGTGGGCGGTCGTGGCGACCTTCGAAGGGGAGTTCACGGCGGTTCGGTTCACGCGGACAGAGGTGCTGCCTGAATCCCGGGCCGACACCGAGGCACGGGGCGACGTCCGGGCCGAGACGCCCGAGACACCCGAGACACCCGCGTGGCCGGGGCTGGACGGACCCTGGCGCACGAGCCTCGACCGCGCGGCGTACACCGCCGGCGTCGAGCGGATCCGCGAGCACATCGCGGACGGCAGCGTCTATCAGGTCAATCTCTGCCGCGTCCTCGAGCACGACCTCCCGCCGGGGGCGGACCTCGACGGACTCGCCGCGCGGCTGCGGGCCGCGAACCCGGCCCCCTTCGCGGGTCGGATCGTCGTGCCCGAGGCCGGACTGGACGTCGTGTGCGCGAGCCCGGAGGCCTACCTGCGGCGGGACGGGGAGCGGATCGTCTCGAGCCCGATCAAGGGCACGGCGCCCACCCTGGCGGAGATGCTGCCCAAGGACGTCGCCGAGAACGTCATGATCGCCGACCTCATCCGCAACGACCTCTCCCGGGTGTGCGAGCCGGGCACGGTGGCCGTCGAGCGGCTCTGCGCCCCGGAGGAGCACCCCGGCCTCGTTCACCTCGTCACGGACGTCGCCGGCCGGCTGCGGGCGGGGACGACGTGGGCCGACGTGTTCGCGGCGACCTTCCCGCCGGGGTCGGTCAGCGGCGCTCCCAAGTCGTCGGCGCTGCGGATCATCGGCGACCTGGAGCCGGCGCCGCGGGGGCCGTACTGCGGGGCCATCGGGTGGATCGATGCCGACGCGGGCACCGCGGAACTCGCCGTGGGGATCCGCACGTTCTGGTCGACGGACGGTCCCTCCGGTCGCGTGCTGCGCTTCGGCACGGGGGCCGGTATCACCTGGGGCAGCGACCCCGGTGGAGAATGGTCGGAGACCGAGCTGAAAGCCGCGAGACTCATCCGTCTCGCCAGTGAGAAGGTGGCGTCATGAGTGGTGTGCGTGTGTGGGTGGATGGTCGGCTCGTGGGCGAGGGCGATCCCGTGATCGGCGCCCTCGATCACGGCGTGACGGTCGGTGACGGGGCCTTCGAGACGGCCAAGATCGACCACGGTCGGATCTTCGCCGGCCGGCGTCACCTCGCCCGGCTCGACCGGACCATGGCCGGTCTCGGCCTGACGGCGCCCGACCACGACCGGATCGCCGAAGGTGTCGAGGCCGTCCTCGCGGCGGGGGAGGAGATCGAGTTCGGTCGCCTCCGCTACACCGTCACCGGCGGCGCCGGCCCGCTCGGGTCCGACCGCGACGACTCGCCGCTGACCTACATCGTCACCGCGGCCGCCTTCCCGCGGCCCCCGGAGAGCGCCTCCGTGCACATCGTCGAGTGGACCCGCAACGAGCGCTCCGCCGTCGCCGGCCTCAAGACGACCTCCTATGCGGAGAACGTCGTGGCACTGGCCGCGGCGAAGGAGCGCGGCGCCATCGAGGCGATCTTCGGCAACAACCGAGGAGAGCTGTGCGAGGCGACGGGCTCCAACGTCTTCCTCGTGCGCGACGGCGCGATCCTCACTCCGCCGCTGGAGTCGGGCTGCCTGGCGGGCATCACGCGCGAGCTCGTCATCGAGTGGAGCCGCGAGGCCGGCCTCGAGGTGCGTGAGGAGACGGTGCCGCTCGGGGCCCTGCGGGAGGCCGACGAGGTCTTCATCACGAGTTCGACGAAGGACGTCCTGCCGATCCACGCTGTCGACGATGTCGAGTTCGGCGCGCCCGGTCCGGTGACGAAGGCGGCCGCGGCCGCCTTCGCGCGGTTCGCCGCGGAGCGGCTGGACCCGTGAGTCGGGAGGGGGTCGTGCCGGAGGAGACGACGCCCGACGGCCCCGCGACCTCCGATGGCACGGCCGGGGCCGACGGCATCCCGACGCCCGACGACGCCGAGCCGGGTGCCGGTCGAGACCATCAGGGCCATCGGCGGGGCTATCGCGACATCCGGGCCGAGCACCACGCGATTGTGCGGCAGGAGCTGCTGGAGCGGTTCGGCGAGAACGGGCGCCTCGACGACTTCGAGGACCCCATCCGGTGGCGTCGCGCGCTGCGGAGCAACCCGGTCACGGCCGTGGCGTATCGCGTCGTCATCGCCGTCGTGGGGTTGGCTCTCATCCTCGCCGGCGTCCCGATGGTCCCGCTCGTGGGGCCGGGCTGGGCGATCATCTTCGTCGGCCTCTTCCTGTGGAGCACCGAGTTCATGTGGGCCCGCAAGGTGACCCAGTTCCTCAAGGCCGAGGTCAAGGCGTTCGAGCAGTACAGCCGCGCACTGCCGTGGACGGCGAAGGTGCCGCTCCTGCTCGCGTCGGCCGCCTTCGGCTGGTTCTGCTTCTATTGCGCGCTGCTCCTCACCGGCGTGCCCAGTTGGACCCCGGACGTCCTCGAGCAGCAACTCATCCGCCTGCCCGGCCTGGGCTGATCACGGCGGGCGACGCTGGGCACGTCCGACGGGCGGCCCTGCGGCGTGGCCGATTTCGTGAGCGGCGCGCCGTTGGGTAGTCTTTGCGGGCTGTCGAGCGCGGTCCCGCACCGCTCGCCCCGACGGCGCCGGACGTATAGCTCAGTTGGTTAGAGCGTTCGCTTCACACGCGAAAGGTCAGGGGTTCGAGTCCCTTTACGTCCACCAACCAAGACCTGGTCGGCGCCATGCGTCACCAGGTCTTTGTCGTGTCCGGGGTCGGCACCCGGTCGATGCGCGTCCTGGGCGCGGCGCTCGATCCGCTGGCGGTGCTGATCGCTAGGGTCGGATTCATGAGCTGTTCAGACGACGCACGCGCTGACCGCGCAGGAGATCCTCACCGATGACGCCCACCACCAAAGAAGGCCAACGCGCCGAGCTGCACAAGACCATCTGGCGGATCGCGAACGACATGCGCGGCAGCGTCGACGGGTGGGACTTCAAGAGCTACGTGCTTGGCATGCTCTTCTACCGATTCGTCTCGGAGAACCTGACGGCCTACCTCAACCAGATGGAGCGAATGGCCGGCTCGGCTGACTTCGACTACGTGGTGCTACCGGACGATCAGGCGGAGTTCGGGCGCACGGAGACGGTGTCTGAGAAGGGTTTCTACATCCTCCCCTCCGAGCTCTTCGTCAATGTGCGCAAGCGGGCACCGCACGACGAGAACCTCAACGAGACCCTCGCCGCCGTCTTCAAGAACATCGAAGGATCGGCCAACGGCACGGACAGCGAAGATGACCTGAAGGGTCTGTTCGACGACCTGGACGTCAACAGCTCGAAGCTCGGCAACACCGTTGAGAAGCGCAACAAGAAGTTGGTCGGTCTCCTGGATGCGATTGGCGACCTGCCTCTCGGGGAGTTCAACGACAACGCCATCGACCTCTTCGGCGACGCCTACGAGTACCTCATGCAGATGTATGCCTCCCAGGCTGGCAAGTCCGGTGGGGAGTACTACACACCGCAGGAGGTCAGCGAGCTGTTGGCGCGGATCGCGGTCGTCGGCAAGACCACCGTGAACAAGGTGTACGACCCCGCCGTCGGGTCAGGGTCGCTGCTCCTGAAGTTCGCGAAGGTGCTCGGTAAGGAGAACGTTCGCCAAGGCTTCTACGGCCAGGAGGTCAATCTGACCACCTACAACTTGGCGCGGATCAACATGTTCCTGCACGACATCAACTACGAGAAGTTCAACATCGCCCACGGCGACACACTCATCGACCCGGCGCATTGGGATGACGAGCCCTTCGAGGCGATCGTGTCCAACCCTCCCTACTCGATCAAGTGGGAGGGCGACGCCAACCCGCTCCTGATCAACGACCCCAGGTACTCACCCGCCGGAGTGCTGGCACCGAAGTCGAAGGCTGACCTCGCCTTCACGATGCACATCCTCAGTTGGTTGGCCGTCAATGGCACGGCGGCGATCGTCGAGTTCCCGGGCGTGCTCTACCGCGGGGGAGCGGAGCGCAAGATCCGCAAGTACCTGATCGACAACAACTACATCGACACCGTGATCCAGTTGCCGCCGGACCTCTTCTTCGGCACCACCATCGCCACGTGCATCGTCGTCCTGAAGAAGTCGAAGAAGGACAACTCGGTCCTGTTCATCGACGCCTCCGCTGAGTTCACGCGCGTCGGCAACAAGAACAAGCTGACTGGTCCACACCAGCAGAAGGTCCTCGACGCCTTCACTGCCCGCGAAGACGTGGACCACTTCGCCACGCTCGTGTCGAGCCAGGACATCGAGGCGAACGACTACAACATCGCTGTCTCCTCGTATGTCGAGGCCGAAGACACCCGCGAGGCCGTCGACATCACCGAGTTGAACGCAGAGATCGCGCGAATCGTCGCCCGTCAGGCCGAGCTGCGCACCTCGATCGACGCGATCGTCGCGGACTTGGAAGGAACTGTGTGATGACCGATCTGCCCACCTGGGAAGGCTTCATGACACACACGCTGCGCGCGTTGAGTGACGGAGTGGTGCGTACCCGACGTGACCTTCTCCCGCTCGTTGCCCGCGAGTGCGGACTCACGGAGGCCCAGACGAAGGAGGCGTTGGCCTCCGGCCAGCCGGTCTACGAGAACCGGATCGGGTGGGGACTGTCGTTCCTGACGAATGTCGGTGCGCTCGCGCGTCCGATCCGCGGCAACTACGTCATCACGGACGCGGGGCGGTATCTCTTGCAGAAGTACCCGCACGGCGTCCTTGAGCGCGACATCAACGCATTGGGCGAGGACCAGTCGTCACCGATCCGCCCATACGTCGCGACGATCTCCCGGAAGGCGAACGCGGTCGCGGTGCACACCGAGACGTCAACTCTCACGCCGATCGAACAGGTGCAGAACGGCGTCGAGCGCATCCACGACAAGGTCGCACGAGAACTGCTGCAGCGACTCCAGGGCAAGGACCCCGCCTTCTTCGAACAGGCGGTCGTCAAGCTCCTGGTCGGGATGGGGTACGGCGGCGCGAACGGCAGCGGTTCCGTCACCCAGATGACGAACGACGGTGGGATCGACGGTGTCATCGACCAGGACATCCTCGGACTCAGCAGGGTGTACATCCAGGCCAAGCGATATGCCAACGGCAACGGCGTGGGCCGACCCGACGTGCAGGCCTTCGTCGGAGCGCTCCACGGGCGAGCCGACAGCGGGGTGTTCATCACGACGAGCCACTTCTCGCAAGGAGCGCGGGACTACGTCGCTTCCTCGCCCACCCGCATCGTGCTGATCGACGGCAAAAGGCTCACCGATCTCATGATCCAGTTCAACGTGGGAGTGCAGGCGAGCGAGACCTACACGATCGTCGAGATTGACGAGGACTTCTTCGCATGAGTCGCATCGACGATCTGATCGCTGAAATGTGCCCGAATGGCGTCGCGACTAAGACGCTCGGCGACGTGGGTGAATTCATACGCGGTAACGGTCTGCAGAAGTCAGACCTTACCGATGAAGGGACGCCTGCGATTCACTATGGTCAGATCCACACATATTATGGCGTATGGGCGAAGTCGACAAAGTCATTCACTGATCCCAGCACCGCCAGCAAGTTACGCCGCGCTAAGCATGGTGACGTCATCATTGCGACGACCAGCGAGGACGACGCTGCGGTCGCGAAAGCAACTTCATGGATTGGTGACGGTGAAGTAGCAGTGAGCGGTGACGCCTACATCTACAGGCATTCGCTGGACCCCCGATACGTCTCGTACTTCCTTCAGTCAGTTCACTTTCAGAACCAGAAGATCCGTCACATCTCAGGGACCAAGGTCAGAAGAATCTCGGGGACATCTCTCGCGAAACTGTGGATCCCCGTGCCGCCGCTCGAGGTTCAGCGCGAAATCGTGCGAGTATTGGATCAGTTCACACAGCTGGAGGCGGAGCTGGAGGCAGAGCTGGAGGCAGAGCTGGAGGCGCGGCTACTGCAATATACCCACTATCGCGACTCGCTTGTGACCTTCCCGGAAGCAGGGGAGGTTAGGACGGTCCCGCTGGGCGAGGCAGTGTCCAACTTAGATAGCAAGCGCCGGCCCGTCACGCGCGGAGTTCGTCAATCGGGTGAATACCCGTACTACGGAGCCAACGGTGTACAGGACTACGTGGAGGATTACATTTTCGATGGTGCGTTCCTGTTGCTAGGCGAGGATGGAAGCGTCACTCAGAAGGATGGGTCTCCTGTGGTCAATTGGGCGACAGGAAAGATCTGGGTGAATAACCATGCCCATGTATTGCAGCCCCGGGATGAATCCATCAGCCTGCGCTACCTGTACCATTACCTGCAGACTCGTGACATCCGAGAGTTTGTAACTGGCGGGTCGCAACCAAAGCTCAATCAGGGCAATATGAACAAGGTCCCGGTGGTGCTCCCAGGCATCGAAGAGCAGGAGAGGATTGTGTCGATCCTCGACCATCTCGATGGCCTCGTGAGTGACCTCAGCAGCGGTCTTCCGGCTGAGCTTCGTGCGCGCCGCAAGCAGTACGAGTACTACCGCGACAAGTTGTTGACGTTCGAGGAGCTCCCGACATGAGCGAGGTGTCGGCGCGCAAGTACGACCCGATCGCTGTCTCAGGCGAGAGCACTGTCGTGGCCGAGTACATCCCGGATGCTCAGTCGGCGAGTGCCTATCAATCAGAGGCGGACCTCGAACGCGAGTTCATCAAGCTGCTGGAGTCGCAGGCGTACGACTACCTGCCAGTCACGTCCGATGCAGACCTGACAGCGAACCTGCGTCAGCAGCTCGAATCGTTGAACAGTGTGACGTTCTCGGATGCGGAGTGGGAGAGGTTCTTCCGGGACCGGATCGCAGGGGCCAACGAGGGCATCGTCGAGAAGACGGTGCGGATCCAGGACGACTACGTTCAGCTCCTGACCCGTGACGATGGCTCGACGAAGAACATCAGCCTCATCGACAAGAAGAACATCCACAACAACCACCTGCAGGTGATCAACCAGTACGAGAGCGGCACGGGCGAGGCCGGGGGCAGCTACGCCAATCGTTACGACGTCACCGTGCTCGTCAACGGGCTGCCGATGGTGCACATCGAGCTCAAGCGCCGCGGGGTCGACCTCCGCGAGGCCTTCAATCAGATCGACCGCTACCAGCGAGACAGCTTCTGGGCCGGCTCAGGACTCTTCGAGTACGTGCAACTGTTCGTCATCTCGAACGGCACGCTGACCAAGTACTACTCGAACAGCACCCGACGCCAGCACATCGCGGACTCGACCGGCACCAAGAAGCGCACCCGCCAAACCTCGAACTCGTTCGAGTTCACCTCGTGGTGGGCCGACGCCACGAACAAGCCGATCCTGGATCTGACGGCCTTCGCCAAGACCTTCTTCGCCAAGCACAGCCTGCTGAGCGTCCTGACGCGCTACTGCGTGCTGACCGCCGACCGCACCCTGCTCGTGATGCGGCCCTATCAGATCGTCGCGACCGAGCGGATCCTGCAGAAGATCGCCATCTCCACCAACTACAAGCAACTGGGCACCGTCGACGCAGGTGGCTACGTCTGGCACACCACCGGTTCGGGCAAGACGCTGACCAGCTTCAAAACGGCGCAACTGGCGAGCAAACTCCCGAGCGTCGACAAGGTCCTGTTCGTCGTCGATCGCAAGGATCTGGACTACCAGACGATGCGCGAGTACGACCGCTTCGAGAAGGGAGCCGCCAACTCCAACACGTCGACGCGGATCCTGAAGCAGCAACTCGAAAACCCGGGCGCCCGGATCATCATCACGACGATCCAGAAGCTGGCGACGTTCATCAACGCCAACAAGGGTCACGCCATCTTCGATGGGCACGTCGTCGTGATCTTCGACGAGTGCCACCGCTCGCAGTTCGGTGACATGCACACCGCGATCACCAAGGCGTTCAAGCAGTACAACCTGTTCGGCTTCACGGGCACGCCGATCTTCGCTGCCAACGCAAGCACCGGCGGCAACGTCAACCTGCGGACGACCGAGCAGGCCTTCGGCGAGAAGCTGCACATCTACTCGATCAAGGACGCCATCCACGACAAGAACGTTCTGCCGTTCAGGGTGGACTACATCCGCACGATCAAGGTCAAGGACGGCGCGCCGATCGACAAGCAGGTCTCGGCGATCGACACCGAACGGGCGCTCATGGCTCCCGAGCGCATCCGCATGGTCGTTGACTACGTCCTCGAGCACTTCGATCAGAAGACGAAGCGAACCAGCGGCTACACCCACTCGGTCATCGCCAACGTCGAAGACCTTGTCGGCCGTCACCCCAAGGTCGCGAGAGAGCTCAAGGAAGCCAAGCGCGTCAAGGGCTTCAACGCGTTGTTCGCGACGGCGTCGATCGACGCAGCGCGGCGCTACTACAACCACTTTCAGATGGCCCAGCAGGACCTGACACCCGATCGCCAACTCAAGATCGGCCTCATCTACTCGTTCGCGGCCAACCCAGACCTTGAGGATGGCTTGCTCGACGAGGAGGACTTCAACACCGACGCGCTCAACAGCGACGCCCGCTCCTTCCTCGAGGACGCGATCCAGGACTACAACGACCTCTTCGGCACCAGCTACGACACTTCAGCCGACCGATTCCAGAACTACTACAAAGACCTGTCCTTGCGGATGAAGAACCGCGAGATCGACCTCGTCATCGTCGTCAACATGTTCCTCACAGGCTTCGACGCCACAACCCTCAACACGCTGTTCGTCGACAAGAACCTCCGCTCCCACGGTCTGATCCAGGCCTACTCGCGCACCAACCGCATCCTCAACTCGGTCAAGACCTACGGCAACATCGTGACCTTCCGTGATCTCGAGGAAGAGACCAACGACGCGATCGCCCTGTTCGGGAACAAGGACGCCAAGGGGATCGTGCTGCTCAAGCCCTACGGCGACTACTACGGCGACTACGCCGAGAAGATTGCCGACCTGCTGGAGCGCTTCCCGCTTGGGATGCCGATCGAGGGTGAGGCCGCGCAGAAGGACTTCATCAAGCTGCTCGGCGCGATCCTGCGCCTGCAGAACATCCTCACGTCCTTCGACGAGTTCACCGGCAACGAGATCCTGACCGAGCGGCAAAACCAGGACTACCGCAGTGTCTACCTGGATTTGTACGCGGAGCTCCGCAAGGACATGGACACCGAGAAGGAACTGATCAACGAGGACGTCGTCTTCGAGATTGAACTGATCAAGCAAGTCGAGATCAACGTCGACTACATCCTGATGCTCGTCCAGAAATACCGAGAAGAGCGTGGCGACGGCGACGACAAGGAGATCCGCGCCGAGATCAGCCGCGCCGTCGACTCGAGCCCCACCCTGCGCAACAAGCGTGACCTCATCGAGGACTTCGTCGACAGAGTCTCGGGCAAGGGCGACACCGACACCGAGTGGCAGGCCTACATCGCCGAGCGTCGTGAAGCAGAACTGACCAAGATCATCGACGAGGAGAACCTCTGTGCCGACGAGGCGCGCTCCTTCGTAGATGCCTCGTTCCGCGATGGATCGCTCCGTACCACGGGGACGGCCATCACCAAGGTCATGCCTCCCACTTCACGCTTTGGGGCCGGGGGCGCGCATGCCGAGAAGAAGAAGCGCGTCGTCCAGAGGCTTGGTGACTTCTTCGAACGCTTCCACGGGCTGATGTCCCCGGGCGAGAGCGACAGCTCCTGATGGACGTTGAATGACAGGAACCCGCGCTGATGTCAGCCGAGCCGCACTGGACCTGAGGTCTGCCTACTTGGGCCTCACCTTCGCGGCCCAGTTGGTAATCCTGCCGGGGCAGCCACTGATGGCGGCTTGGCGACAAGCGTGGCCCCATATCCCGGACCCGTCGCTCCGCTTGCAGGCACCCGATGGCCGCAGCGAGGAGTTCCGGATGAGCGAGGTGTTGCGTGGACTGTCGGAGTCGGCCTTCGACGTCCTAGATGTGCACGTCCTCCGCGTCGCTCAGATCGCAACGGCAGTGAGCCTCGGGGACCTCGTCGTCCCGAATGCCGCCTACGATCCGGCGAACCCGCTCCACTCCTTCGTCCGTCATTACCGGAACGCCTGCGCGCATGGAGACCGTTGGGAGTTCAGGAGGGACTCGCTGGACCGCGGCGCGCGATTCATGGACATCGAGGTTGGGTACTCGATGAACGGGAGCCGGGCTACGAACAGCGTGAGTCCGTTGCGGCACGTCCAACTGCTGCAGGCGGTGAGCGACGAGTTCGGCCCTCCGGCGCGCCCGGCTGCGCGTTGAGTGCGCTCAATGGCGACCGAGATCGAGACGTCCATCGCGGTGATCCGGATATGGGCCCCACAGGAGGAGACTCGTGTGTCGTGGCTGACTGAGACCCTCACGCGTCAGCCCCTCCCGATTCCGGACCCGACGATGGCGAGGCGATCCACCCATGATCAACGGACGCGCGGCGGCGCCGCTCCTGTCCCTCATCGCGGCGGCGGCACTGTCCGGCTGCACCGGCAGCCCCGAGGTCTCGCCCTCGGGGCGGTCAACGTCGACCACGTCGGGCACCGAATCCCGTGACAACGGGTCCGCGGCCGACCCCACGACCCTCGCCTCCGGGCTCGAGGCTCCCTGGTCGATCGCCGTCCATGGCGAGACCGCCCTCCTGAGCGAGCGGGACTCCGGACGGATCCTCGAGCTCGGGACCGACGGCGCTCACCGGCAGATTGGGACCGTCGACGGCGTCACGCCGATGGGCGAAGGCGGGCTGCTCGGCATCGCCGTGCATGACGATCACCTCTACGCCTATGCCACGGTCGGCGACGAAAACCGCGTCGAGCGCTTCGCGCTGACGGGTGAGCCGGGCTCGCTGCGCCTCGGCGAGCCGGAGGTGATCCTCGACGGCGTCCCCTCGGCCACCAACCACAACGGCGGCCGGATCGCCTTCGGCCCCGACGGCATGCTCTACGTCACCGTGGGCGACGCCGGGAACCCGCAGGCCGCTCAGGACCGCGGCTCGCTGTCGGGCAAGATCCTCCGCCTGACCCCCGACGGCGAGGTGCCGGAGGACAACCCCTTCGCCGGCTCGCCCGTCTACAGCCTCGGCCACCGCAACCCCCAGGGCATCGCCTGGGACTCCGGCGGCACGATGTATGCCTCCGAGTTCGGCCAGGACGCCTGGGACGAGCTCAACGTCATCCAGCCCGGCCGCAACTACGGGTGGCCCGTGGTCGAGGGGATCGACGGGGACGATCGGTTCGTCGACCCGGTGCAGCAGTGGGCTCCGGCCGACGCCAGCCCCAGCGGCATCGCCGTCGTCGGGGGCTCGATCTGGATCGCCAACCTGCGCGGGCAGCGGCTCCGCGAGGTCCCGCTGGGGGACACCTCGACCTCACGCGAGCACCTCGTGGGCGAGCACGGGCGGCTGCGCGACGCCGTCGCGGCGGCGGACGGGTCGCTGTGGGTTCTGACCAACAACACCGACGGGCGCGGCGACCCCGGGCCCGACGACGACCGCCTCCTGCGACTCGACATCGACTGACGCCCAGACCGCGGACGGCAGCCGGCCTCCCCCGACGCGCTGCGGGAGCGCGCGGGGGAGCGGCGTCAGGCCACGGCGCTCAGACGGTGCGGCGCAGGACGTCGACCAGTGGCGTCGTCGGGCGGCCGATGAGTTCGCTCAGCGTCGGGGTGGCGTCGCCGAGGGCGCCGTCGGCGATGTTGGCGTCGAGCGCGGCGACGAAGGTCGCGGTGCCCTCGTCGAGCCCGGCGCCGACGAGCGCCTCGACCAGCTCGCCGGGCGTGACCGGCTTGTAGACGATGGGGCGCCCGACGACCTCGGTGAGCACGTCCGCGAACTGGTCGTGGTCCCACGCCGTGTCGCCGCTCAGCTCGAGGACGGCCCCGTCGTGCTGGTCGCTCGTCAGGACGGCGGCCGCGCCCCGGGCGTAGTCGGCGCGGCTCGCGCTGGCGACCTTCCCGTCGCCCGCGGCCGCGAGGAGCACGCCGGTCTGCGCGACCTGGTCCACGGTCTGCAGGTAGTTCTCGTGGTACCAGTTGTTGCGGAGGATCGTCGTGCGCAGCCCGGACGCCGCGAGCAGCTCCTCCGTCGCCTTGTGCTCGGGCGCGAGGACGAGGTCGCTCGTGGTCGCCTTCGGCGCGCTCGTGTAGACGATCCGGCCGACGCCGGCCGCCTTCGCGGCCTCGATGACGTTGCCGTGCTGGGGGATCCGCTGGCCCACCTCGCTGCCCGAGACGAGCATGACCGTCTCGACGCCGGCGAAGGCGGCCTCGAGGGCGGGACGGTCGCCGTAGGCGGCCACGCGGACGGTGACGCCGCGCTCGGCGAGCGAGGCGGCCTTCGCCTCGTCACGCACGACGGCGACGAGCGACGCCGCGTCCTGCGTCTCGAGGAGGGCGTCGATGATGAGGCCTCCGAGCTGGCCGGTGGCTCCGGTGACGGCGATGGTCATGAGTGGTCCTTGTCGTTGACGATGAGTGGTTGAAGCATCAACTACGGGATCCGCGCCGGTGTTCCCCACCCGACCGCCGGACTCAGATCGTGTCGTCGTCGTCGGAGAAGAGGGCCGCCAACCGGAGCGGTTCCCGCGCCTCGTCGTGGCGCGACTGCCGCTGCAGGGCGCGGCCGAGGACGAGCTGGGCGTAGTGGTCCGTGGGGTCCCGCTGGAGCAGGACGCGGGCCTGTTCCTCCGCCTTCGTCAGCATGGCCGCGTGGTAGTACGAGCGGGCGAGCAGCGTGCGCACGCTGGCGTTGTCGGGGTCGTGCGAGAGGAGGAACTCCAGGGCACGCGACGCCTCGACATAGCGCTTCTGCTCGAAGTTGAGCTGCGCAACGTTGAACTCGAGGTACAGGGTCTCGTCCATGTCCACCCAACGCCGCCGCCGGGTCGCCCCATTCCCGGGCCTGCGGCGGAAAGGGATTGGCGCGGTGAGGCTGCGCCGGGCGATGATCCTCCCGTGGGTCATGTCGATGTCGCCGGTGTCCGGTACGAGCTCTCGGACGGGCGCGTCCTGCTCGACGAGGTGAGTTTCCGCGTCGGGGAGGGCGCGAAGGTCGCCCTCGTCGGCGCCAACGGTGCAGGCAAGACGACCCTGCTGCGGATCATCACCGGCGAGCTCGCCCCACACGCGGGGACGGTGTCGCGCACGGGCGGGCTCGGCGTCATGCGTCAGAACGTCGGCGCCGGGCTGGGGGAGACCCCGACGGTGGCGGACCTGCTGCGCTCCGTCGCGCCGCCGCAGGTGCGCGCGGCCGCGGCCGAGATCGACCGGCTCGAGCTGCTGCTCATGGAGGACGAGTCGGAGCGGACCCAGATGCGTTACGCCGCGGCGCTCTCCGACTACGCCGACGCCGGCGGCTACGACCAGGAGGTCGTCTGGGACGTCTGCTCCGTCGCCGCCCTCGGGGTCCCCTTCGAGCGCGCCAAGTACCGCGAACTGGCGACCCTCTCCGGCGGCGAGCAGAAGCGCCTCGTCCTCGAGTATCTGCTGCGCGGCCCCGACGAGGTCCTCCTCCTCGACGAGCCGGACAACTATCTCGACGTGCCCGGCAAGATCTGGATGGAGGAGCAGATCAACGCCTCCGACAAGACGATCCTCTACATCAGCCACGACCGCGAGCTGCTCGACAACACCGCGACCCGCGTCGTCACCGTCGAGCTCGGCGCGGCCGGCAACCGGGTGTGGACCCACCCCGGCGGTTTCGCGAGCTATCACGAGGCCCGCCGCGAGCGCTTCGCCCGCTTCGAGGAACTGCGCAAGCGCTGGGACGAGGAGCGCGCCAAGCTCAAGGCGCTCGTGCTCATGTACAAGCAGAAGGCCAAGTACAACTCCGACATGGCCAGCCGCTACCAGTCGGCGCAGACGCGTCTCGCGCGCTTCGAGGCCGAAGGCCCGCCGACCGAGCAGCCGCGCGAGCAACAGGTGACCATGCGGCTGCAGGGTGGCCGCACCGGCAAGCGCGCCGTCGTCTGTGAGCGACTCGAGCTGACCGGCCTCATGAAGCCCTTCGACCTCGAGGTCTGGTACGGCGAACGCGTCGCCGTGCTCGGCTCGAACGGCTCCGGCAAGTCGCACTTCCTCCGGCTGCTCGCCGGTGGCGGGACCGACCCGGAGGTCGAGCACCTGCCCGTCGGTGAGACGCCGGTCGAGCCGGTGGCGCACACCGGCCGGGCGCGCCTCGGTGCCCGCGTGCGTCCCGGCTGGTTCGTCCAGACCCATGAGCACCCCGAGCTGCTCGGCCGGACGCTGCTGGACATCCTGCATCGCGGCGACGACCACCGCTCCGGCCTCGGTCGCGAGGCCGCGGCCCGGGTGCTCGATCGGTACGAGCTGGCGCACGCGGGGGAGCAGGTCTTCGAGTCGCTCTCCGGCGGCCAGCAGGCCCGCTTCCAGATCCTCCTGCTCGAGCTGTCGGGGGCGACCCTGCTCCTGCTCGACGAGCCGACCGACAACCTCGACGTCCAGTCAGCCGAGGCGCTCGAGGAGGGGCTGGCCGCCTTTGACGGGACGGTCCTGGCGGTCACTCACGACCGCTGGTTCGCGCGCGGCTTCGACCGGTTCCTCGTCTACGGCGCCGACGGCAAGGTGCGCGAGACCGACGGCCCCGTCTGGGACGAAGGTCGCGTCACCCGCGCGCGCTGAGCGCGTTCAGCGCGCGGCCGGCACGGTGTGCGTGCTCACCGGGGCGGGCTCGTCGACGGGGAAGAGGAGCTCGCTGGCCAGCCACTCCTGCGGGATGGCGAAGGCGTCCACGAGGGTCTTCGCGTGCGGCCGCAGCTCGGCACAGAGCCGGTTGACCTGGCGGGTGACGTCCTTGGACTGCTCGCGGCTGAGTCGGCCGTGCTCGAGGTACCAGGCGCGGTGCCGCTCGATGGTCGAGAGGACGTGGAGGTCGCACACCCGCCCGAGGAACTCCTGGGCCTCGGCGTCGGGGCAGGCGTCGATGCCGGCGACGAAGGCCTCGAGGACGACGCGGTCGACGTGCGCCCGGGCCGTCTCCAGCAGGTGATCCTGCGCGTCGTTGAAGACCTCGAAGGCGTCGCGGTCCTTGTCGCCGGCGCGCCGCAGCCGGTTGGCGAGGGACTCCAGCAGGTGGCGCTCGCGGTCCTCGAAGAGGTCGAGCTGCCCGCCCCGATCGGTCAACGCATCGTCGGCATCCCGGCCGGGGGAGCCGGCGATGAGCCGCTGGATGAGCGACCCGCCCGCCGTGTGCTCCAGAGCCGACTCCGCGACGTTGCGGATCCCGAAGCGGATCGTGCCGAGGGTGTCGAGCTCGTGGAAGGCCTCCTTGTAGCTCGTCAGCATCCCCTTCGCGACGAGCTGGAGCAGGACCGTGTTGTCGCCCTCGAAGGTCGTGAAGACGTCGGTGTCCGCCTTGAGTGCCGCGAATCGGTTCACGGCCAGATAGCCGGCGCCGCCGCACGCCTCACGGCACATCTGGATCGTTGTCGTCGCGTGGGTCGTGGCCATCGCCTTGATCCCCGCGGCACGCGCCTCGAGTTCGCGGCGTCGGTCGTCCGGACCGGCGTCCCCAGCCTCCTGCACCTCGTGCATCTGCTCGACGAGCGTGCCCTGGGCGAACATCAGGGCGTAGGACGTCGCGATGGCCGGCAGCAGCTTGCGCTGGTGGGCTCGGTAGTCCAGGAGCAGGACCTCCTCCTGCCCGTCGCCCCCGGCGAACTGACGCCGGTGCAGCGCGTAGGTCGTCGCGAGCGTCAGGGCCGAGCGGGTGGCCGCGGCCGCCCCACCGGCCACCGAGATCCGCCCGCGCACGAGCGTGCCGAGCATCGTGAAGAAGCGCCGCGAGACGCTCTCGATGGGGGAGGAGTAGACCCCGTCCTCGTCGATGGCGCCGTACCGGTCGAGCAGGTTCGCGCGCGGGACGCGCACCCGGTCGAAGGTGAGTCGCCCGTTGTCGACCCCCTTCAGTCCCATCTTGGGCCCGCAGTCGCCGATGGTGACGCCCGGCATCGGGTCGCCCTGCTCGTCGCGGATCGGCACGAGGACGCAGTGCACGCCGTGCTGCTCGCCGCCGACGTGCAGTTGGGCGAAGACGGCGGCCATCCGGGCGTCGCGCGCGGCATTGCCGATGTAGTCCTTGCGTCCCATGACGGACGGGGTGTGCACGACGAGTTCGTCGGCCTCCGGGTCGTAGGTCGCCGTCGTCAGCAGGGACTGGACGTCGGACCCGTGGCCGGTCTCGGTCATGGCGAAGCAGCCCAGCAGGGAGCCGTCGAGCATGCCGGGGAGGTACTGCTCGTGGTGGCGCGCCGTGCCGAGGTTGGCGATGGCGCCGCCGAAGAGGCCGAACTGCACACCGGCCTTGACGAAGAGGGACAGGTCGGCGTGGCCGAGCATCTCGAAGGCGGTCACGGAGGCGCCGTAGTCGCCGAGCCCACCCTGCTCGACGGACAGGCCGAGGGCCGCGTAGTCCCCCTTCGCCAGGTCGAGCACCCGCTCGAGGGTCTGCTGGCGGTGTTCCTCGATGGTGAGGTCGGCCTCCGGGGGAGCGAAGAGGCCGCTGTCGAGCTCGGCACGGGCTCGCTGGCGGATGGGCCCCCAACGACCATCGAGGGCATCCCTGAGCGAGTCCGTGAGCGTCATGTGTTCTTCCTCGTCTTCCAGATCGATCCGAGCCCGCCCCACGCGAGCGTCGTCAGGTGGTCACAGAGGTCTTGACGGGGCATCCGCTCGGGACCGCGATCGATCCAGCCGTCGGCGGCCGCGCGGACCAGACCGACGACGGCCGTGCCCCAGATGGCGGCCGGCGCCACGTCCGCGCCCTGGGCCTGGAGTTCGGCCGTGATCACGGCGGCGATCTGGTGCTCGATGCGCCCGGTGACGGTCTGGGCGGGGTCGGCGAGTCCGGCGCTGCGGTCCACGAGGGGCGCCGAGACGATGAAGCGATAGACCTCGGGGTCCTTCTCCACCAGGGCGAGGTAGGAGTCGATCGCGGCCGCCACGAGCCGTCGGGGGTCCCCGGCGACCTCGGTCAGGTCGGTGCCGGTCTCGCCCAGGGCTCGGGTCACGTCACGCAGGACGATGGCGTCGACCTTGTCGGCGATGGCCTGATACAGGCCGTTGCGATCGGTGAAGTGGCGGTAGTACACGGTCTTGGATGTGCCGGCCGCAGCGGCGATGTCGTCCATGCCCACCGCGGCGCCGCGCTCGCGAATGGCGCGCAGAGCCCCCTCGACGAGTTCCTCACGGCGACGCTGCCGATGCTCATCCCAGCGCGCGCTGCGCCCGTCGGTGGTGGTGCTCACATCGACGGACGTTAGCAGGTACACAAGGTACCTGCTACCGTCGGTACCACATACATGGGGTGACCCACGGTCGCCCTCGACCCAGACCCTCAGGAGCATGTGGTGGCACCCACCAGCCCGCGTCGCGTCGCCGTCCTCGGCGGCAACCGGATCCCCTTCGCCAAGCAGTTCGGCCCCTATGCCGAGGCCTCGAACCAGGACATGTTCACGGCCGCCCTCGAGGGGCTCGTCGCCCGCTACGGCCTCGCCGGTGAGCGCCTCGGCGAGGTCGCCGGTGGCGCCGTCATCAAGCACAGCCGCGACTTCAACCTGACGCGCGAGTCCGTGCTCGGTTCGTCGCTGAGCAAGGGCACCCCCGCCTATGACGTCCAGCAGGCCTGCGGCACCGGCCTCGAGACCGCCATCCTCACCGGAAACAAGATCGCCCTCGGCCAGATCGACTCCGCCATCGCCGGCGGCGTCGACACCGCCTCGGACGCGCCGATCATGGTCAGCGAGCGGCTGCGTCGCAAGCTCCTCAAGGCCAACCGCGCCCGCACCACCCAGGCCAAGCTCAAGGCCCTCGCGGGCCTGCGCCCGACCGACCTCGGCATCGAGACGCCGGCCAACTCCGAGCCGCGCACCGGCCTGTCGATGGGTGACCACATGGCCCAGACGGCCAAGAAGTGGGGGATCACCCGCGAGGCCCAGGACGAGCTGGCGATGCTGAGCCACCACAACCTCGCGGCCGCCTACGACCGCGGGTTCTTCGATGACCTGATGACCTCCTTCAAGGGCGTCTCGCGCGACCAGAACCTACGCGCCGACTCCTCCATGGAGAAGCTCGGCAAGCTCAAGCCCGTCTTCGGCAAGGGCGAGGGCGCGACGATGACCGCCGGCAACTCGACCCCGCTGACCGACGGCGCCTCCGTGGTGCTGCTCGGCTCGGAGGAGTGGGCGGCGGAGCGCAACCTCACGCCACTGGCCTACCTCGTCGACGGCGAGACGGCCGCGGTCGACTACGTCCACGGCGAGGAAGGCCTGCTCATGGCGCCCGCCTACGCCCTGCCGCGCCTGCTCGAGCGCAACGGCATGACGCTCCAGGACTTCGACTTCCTCGAGATCCACGAGGCCTTCGCGTCGACCGTGCTCAGCACCCTCAAGGCGTGGGAGGACGAGGACTTCTGCCGCAACCGTCTCGGCCTCGACGCCCCGATCGGCGCCATCGACCGCAGCCGACTCAACGTCAACGGCTCCTCGCTGGCGGCGGGACACCCCTTCGCCGCGACCGGTGGGCGCATCCTTGCGTCGCTCTCCAAGATGCTCCACGAGAAGGGGGCCGGCAGCCGCGGCCTCATCTCCATCTGCGCCGCCGGCGGCCAGGGCGTCATGGCGATCGTCGAAGGCGCCTGAGTCCGGCCCCACTGACCACCTGAACCGACCGAAACCAGCAAGGGACACCCCATGGTTGACTACGCCTCCCTCGTCAGCAGCGGCCTCGGCAAGAAGGTCGCCACGACCTTCGGCCTGCCGCGCCCGACCACCCTTCGTCGCCACAAGGCCGGTGACAGCCTGATCAACGGCGCCGTCCTCGTCGCCGCCCACGGCGACCAGGGTTCGATCGCCGACCGCGCCCGAGCCCTGCTCGAGCAGGCCGGCGTCCTCACCGCGACCCAGCCGTCCACCTCGGTGGCCGGTGTCGTCCTCGACCTCACCGGCATCGCGACGCCCGCCGATCTCGAGACCGCACGGGCCGTCCTCGCGCCGGCGCTGAAGACCCTTGCCCCCACGGGCCGGATCATCGTCGCCACCCGTCCGCCCGAGACGGCCACCGACCCGGCGCAGGCCGCAGCCCGTCGCGCCGTCGAGGGCATCGTGCGCTCCACCGCCAAGGAGATGCGTGCGGGCGGCACCGCCAACACGATCCTCGTCGAGGACGGGGCGGACGCCAACGTCGACGCGACGCTGCGCTTCCTGCTCTCGGGCCGCTCGGCCTACGTCGACGCCCAGGTCTTCCGGGTCGGTGCCGGCACGGCGACCGCGCCCGAGGACTGGGAGCGCCCACTTGCCGGGAAGGT
The DNA here is from genome assembly GCF_050271985.1 of Janibacter zhaoxuefangae. Lineage (GTDB taxonomy): Bacteria > Actinomycetota > Actinomycetes > Actinomycetales > Dermatophilaceae. Next base: position 1,161,280 of record NZ_CP189849.1, read on the forward strand.
CGCCGTCGTCACCGGCGCCGCGCGCGGCATCGGCGCCTCGATCGCCGACGTCCTGGCCCGCGACGGCGCGACCGTCGTCTGCGTCGACATCCCCGCCGCCGGCGGCCCCCTCAGCGAGGTGGCCAATCGGATCGGTGGCAGCGCGCTGCAGCTCGACGTCACGGCCCCCGACGCGGGCGCCAAGATCGTCGAGCACGCGAACGCGCGCCACGGCGGCATCGACATCGTCGTCCACAACGCCGGCATCACCCGGGACAAGCTCCTGGTCAACATGGAGGCCGACCGGTGGGGCTCCGTCCTCGACGTCAACCTCCTGTCGATCATCCGGATGAACGAGGCGCTCCTGGGTGAGGGTGGCGTGCGCGACGGCGGCCACCTCGTCCTCGTCTCGTCGATCGCCGGCATCGCGGGCAACCGCGGCCAGACGAACTACGGCGCGTCCAAGGCCGGCGTCATCGGCTACGTCGAGGCCCTCGGCCGCGACGAGGCGCTCGCGGCTCGCGGCATCACCGTCAACGCGGTGGCGCCGGGCTTCATCGAGACGGAGATGACGGCCAAGGTCCCCTTCGCCACCCGCGAGGTCGGTCGCCTGATGAACTCGCTCTCGCAGGGCGGCAAGCCCGTGGACGTCGCGGAGACCATCGGCTACTTCTCCTGGGACGCCAACGCCGGCGTCACCGGCAACGTCGTGCGCGTGTGCGGACAGATGATGCTGGGGGCCTGACGTGGCCATCGAGACCTATACGTCGGTGCCCTCGCTGGCCGGGGTGTACGCCCGTGCAGCCCTGCCGGGCGCGACGTCGGGAGACACCATCCCGGACACGACGCTCGTGCTGACCGGGCACACCGTGGACCGCAGTCACCTGCTGTCCTACCAGCGGCTGTGTGGCTTCGACGGCTCGGACACCCTGCCGCACACCTACCCGCACGTCCTCGGCTTCGCGCTCCAGGCGACGTTGATGAGCCGCAAACAGTTCCCGCTGCCCATGGTCGGCCTCGTGCACGTCGAGAACGTCATCACGGTCCACCGGGCACTGACCGCCGACGACGTGCTCGACGTGTCGGTGCGGGCCGAGGGCCTGCGGCCGCACGCCAAGGGCCGGCAGGTCGACCTCGTCACCGAGGTCGACGTCGCCGGTGAGCGGGTGTGGGAAGGTCGCAGCACCTACCTCAAGCGCGGGCGTGGCGACGCCGATGCTCCGCGCGGCGAGGCCCCGCCGGCCATCCCGACCGGGGCGCCCGCCGCCCGGTGGCGACTGGCCGGGGGACTGGGGCGGGAGTACGCCGCCGTCTCCGGCGACGTCAACCCGATCCACCTCTCGCGGCTCACGGCGCGGGCGATGGGCTTCCCGTCGGCCATCGCCCACGGCATGTGGACGTATGCCCGCGTGCTCGGGGCCATCGGCCCGCGCTCGAGCGGTCCGTCCACCTCGCACGTGTGGTTCAAGAAGCCGGTCCTCCTGCCGACGACCGTGGACCTCGTCCTCGACCCCGCGGCCCGGCCGGTGGTCGCCGGACTGCGCAGCACCCGCAAGCCGGACGTCGAGCACCTCGTCCTGACGCTCGACGCCTGAGCCGAGAAGGCGCGCGACCGGGCGCCCCGCCGGGAGATAGCATCGACCCCGGCAGGGCGCCCCGCCCGTGCCGTTCCCGAACAGCCAGGAGAAGCCGCACATGTCTGCCCAGATCACCGTGAACGTCGCCGGGAGCGAGCGATCGGTGGACGAGCAGACGACGGCGGCGGACCTCTTCGCCGACGACCGCGCCGTCCTCGTCGCCCGCGTCAACGGCGAACTGCGCGACCTCGCGCACGTCCTGTCCGACGGTGACGTCGTCGAACCCGTGACCGCCGCCGAGCAGGACGGCCTCGACGTGCTGCGCCACTCGGCCGCGCACGTCCTCGCCCAGGCGGTCCAGCAGGCCCACCCGGACGCCAAGCTCGGCATCGGTCCGCCGGTGCGCGACGGCTTCTACTACGACTTCGACGTGGCCGACCCCTTCACCCCCGAGGACCTCAAGGCCCTCGAGAAGGCGATGCAGAAGATCGTCAACGAGGGGCAGACCTTCGTGCGCCGCGAGATCGCCGACGCCGACGCCCTCGTGGAGTTGAAGGACGAGCCCTACAAGTGCGAGCTCATCGGCCTCAAGGGTGGCGCCGCCGCGGACGCCGCCGAGGGCGCCGACGTCGAGGTCGGCGGCGCCCAGCTGACGATCTATGACAACGTCCGCCGCGACGGCACCCGCGCGTGGGGCGACCTGTGCCGCGGCCCGCACGTGCCCAGCACGAAGGTGCTCGGCAACGCCTTCAAGGTCATGCGCAGCGCCGCCGCCTACTGGCGCGGCAGCGAGAAGAACCCGCAGCTGCAGCGCATCTACGGCACCGCGTGGCCGACGAAGGACGAGCTCAAGGCCTACCTCGACCGGCTCGCCGAGGCCGAGAAGCGCGACCACCGCAAGCTCGGCGCGGAGCTCGACCTCTTCTCCTTCCCCGACGAGCTCGGGTCGGGGCTGCCCGTCTTCCACCCCAAGGGCGGCGTCATCAAGCGCGAGATGGAGGACTACGTCCGCGCCCGCCACATCGAGGAGGGGTTCGACTACGTCGGCACCCCCCACATCACCAAGGACGGGCTCTTCCACACCTCGGGCCACCTGCCGTACTACGCCGACACGATGTTCCCGCCGATGGAGCTCGAGGGGGCGAAGTACCAGCTCAAGGCGATGAACTGCCCGATGCACAACCTCATCTTCAAGTCGCGCGGCCGCTCCTACCGCGAGCTGCCACTGCGCTTCTTCGAGTTCGGCTCGGTCTACCGCTACGAGAAGTCCGGCGTCGTCCACGGCCTGACCCGCGTGCGCGGCCTGACCCAGGACGACAGCCACTCCTACGTCACCCCCGAGCAGGCACCCGGCGAGATCCAGCACCTGCTCGACTTCGTCCTGTCCCTGCTGCGCGACTTCGGCCTCGACGACTTCTACCTCGAGCTGTCGACCCGCGACGCAACCGGTGAGAAGAAGGACAAGTTCATCGGCTCCGACGAGCAGTGGACCGTCGCGACCGACGTCCTCGCGAAGGTCGCGCAGGACTCGGGCCTCGAGCTCGTCGCCGACCCCGGCGGCGCCGCCTTCTACGGGCCGAAGATCTCCGTGCAGGCGCGCGACGCCATCGGCCGCACGTGGCAGATGAGCACGATCCAGTACGACTTCAACCAGCCGGAGCGCTTCGGCCTCGAGTACCAGGCCGCGGACGGGTCGCGCCAGCAGCCCGTCATGATCCACTCGGCGAAGTTCGGCTCGATCGAGCGCTTCTTCGGCGTCCTCGTCGAGCACTACGCCGGCGCCTTCCCCGTGTGGCTCAGCCCGGTCCAGGTCCTCGGCCTGCCCGTCGCCGAGGAGTACAACGACTACCTCTGGGACGTCCTGTCGCAGATGAAGGCCAAGGGGATCCGCGTCGAGCTCGACGACAGCGACGACCGCTTCCCGAAGAAGATCCGCAACGCGAGCAAGAGCAAGGTCCCCTTCGCTCTCATCGCCGGCGAGGAGGACCGCAGCAACAACGCGGTCTCCTTCCGCTACCGCGACGGCAGCCAGGAGAACGGCGTGCCGATCGAGCAGGCCATCGCGAAGGTGCTCGAGGCGATCGAGACCAAGGCGCAGGTCTGACCTAGGCTCGCGCCATGGACGTGCAGATCCGCAGCGCCACCAGCGACGATGCCCTCGCGCTGGCGGCGCTGCGCCTGCAACAGGACCGTGACCGAGGCCACGCGCCCCGACCGGGGTTCCTCGACGAGTACGCGGCCGCCTTCGTCGCCGAGATCGCCGACTACCACGTCTGGCTCGCCGAGCAGGACGACGGCCGACCCGTCGGCTGCGTCCTCGCGCTGCGGGTCCGCAAGTTGCCGACGCTCGTCTGGGACGGCCGGGCCGAGTGGTGGTACGTCCAGCAGGTCTTCGTCACCCCGGACCGGCGCCGCGAGGGCATCGCCCGCGCACTGCTCGAGACGGTCCAGCAGGAGGCCCGCGGCCAGGATGTGCGACACGTCCTGCTCAGCTCGAGCGCTGCCGGGCGCCCCCTTTTCGAGGCCCTCGGGTTCCACGAGCCCTCGCCGCGCCTGATGGAGTGGGTGCCACCCGGATCGGGTGGCCTCTTCGGCGCATAGGCTGCCCGGCATGGATTCGAGCACTCCCGAACCGGCCGCGGGTCTCCCGCACGTGACCGACGGCTTCGAACGACTGTGGACGCCACACCGGATGGCCTACGTCACGGGGGAGCGCCCCTCGAGCGAGCCCGGTGATGGCTGCCCCTTCTGCGTCTCGCCCGGCCGTGACGACGCCGACGGCCTCATCGTCCACCGCGGCGAGCACTGCTTCGTCGTGCTCAACCTCTTCCCGTACAACCCGGGACACCTGCTCATCTGCCCCTACCGCCACGTGTCGCTCTACGTCGACCTCACCGACGAGGAGACGGTCGAGTTCACGGCGTTGACGAAGGCGAGCGTCCGCGCGCTGCAGCGTGCCTCGGGCCCGCAGGGGTTCAACCTCGGGATGAACCAGGGCGAGGTCGCCGGCGCCGGGATCGCGGCCCACCTGCACCAGCACGTCGTCCCGCGCTGGGGCGGCGACGCCAACTTCCTGCCCATCGTCGGGCAGACGAAGGCGCTGCCGATGCTGCTCGAGGACACCCGCCAGCGGCTCGTGGCCGCCTTCGACGCACCGTGACCCGCCACCGACGCACGTCGATCTGACGGGGGCGGCATCCCGCACCGCGTCGCCGCGCGGGAGTACGGTGCCGATCGGACAATCCGGTCCGTCACCCCACCTCGCGGAGGTTCAACGATGAATCCCGACCCCGACGACGTCGTCGATCACGACACCGTCCCACCCGCCAACAAGGGGCTCCTGGCCCTGGCCGGCCTGCTGCTCGCGTTGCCCATGATCGCGCTCGCGTGGGTGGGCAGTTACGCGCGCGTCGAACCGCGCTTCGCCGGCTTCCCCTTCTTCATCTGGTACCAGTTCCTCTGGGTCTTCCTGTGCTCGGCGGCCACCTACGCCGCCTACCGGATCGTGAAGGTCGCCCGCCCGCACCGCCCCATGGTCGGCGAGGGCTCGCACCTGCACCCGCGCGAGCGGGGTGACGCATGAGCACCCTCGTCGCGGCCCCGAACACGGGGGTCAACTACACGGCGCTGACCGTGCTCATCGTCCTCTTCCTGCTCGTCACCGTCATGGGCTTCTGGGCGTCGCGTTGGCGCCGGGCGAGCAGCATGGAGAGCCTCGACGAGTGGGGTCTCGGTGGCCGCAGCTTCGGCACGTGGGTCACGTGGTTCCTGCTCGGCGGTGACCTCTACACGGCCTACACGTTCGTCGCCGTCCCGGCCGCGATGTACGCCTTCGGCGCGGTCAGCGGCTTCTTCGCCGTGCCGTACACGATCGTGCTCTACCCGATCATCTTCCTCTTCATGTCGCGCCTGTGGTCGGTCAGCCACCGGCACGGCTACGTCACGCCGGCCGACTTCGTGCGGGGGCGCTACGACTCGCGCGGCCTGTCCCTGGCCGTCGCCGTCACGGGCATCCTCGCCACGATGCCCTACATCGCACTCCAGCTCGTCGGCATCCAGGCCGTGCTCGAGGTGGCCGGCGTCGGCGGGTCGAGCGCGCTGGCCAAGGACCTGCCGCTCTTCATCGCCTTCGCGCTGCTCGCCGCGTACACGTACTCCTCGGGGCTGCGGGCGCCGGCGATCATCGCCTTCGTCAAGGACGGCCTGATCTACCTCGTCATCATCGTCGCGATCATCTACCTGCCCTCGAAGTTCGGCGGCTGGGACGCGATCTTCGGTGCGGCGCAGGAGAAGATGAGCGCCACGAACGAGGCGACGGGCAAGCCCAACGGCGCCTTCGTGCCCAACGCCCAGCAGTACTGGGCCTACGGGACGCTCGCCTTCGGGTCGGCGCTGGCGCTCTTCATGTACCCGCACTCGATCACGGCGACCCTGTCGTCCTCGAGCCGCAACACGATCCGGCGCAACGCGGCGATCCTGCCGGCCTACAGCTTCGTGCTCGGTCTGCTCGCGCTGCTGGGCTGGGTGGCCATCGCGGCCGGGACGCAGCCGATCGGCCTCGACGGCAAGGCCAACGCACAGCTGGTCATCCCGCAGCTCTTCGAGGACGCGTTCCCGTCGTGGTTCGCGGGCGTCGCCTTCGCGGCCGTGGCCATCGGTGCCCTCGTGCCGGCGGCGATCATGTCGATCGCGGCTGCGAATACCTTCACCCGCAACATCTATCGGGAGTGGCTGCGGCCCGACGCGACGCCGGCCCAGGAGGCCAAGGTCTCCAAGCTGGTCTCGCTCGTCGTCAAGGCCTTCGCGCTCATCTTCGTCATCACCCTCGACAAGCAGAACGCGATCAACTTCCAGCTCCTGGGCGGCATCTGGATCCTGCAGACGTTCCCGGCCATCGTCTTCGGGCTCTACACGCGGTGGTTCCACCGGTGGGCTCTCATCGCGGGCTGGGCCGTCGGCATGCTCTACGGCACGATCACGGCCTACGACGTCGTCAACCCGGTGACGGGCAAGCACTTCGGTGGCTCGCTCGCCTCGATCCCGGGCATCGCCGAGATGGGCTACATCGCCGTGACCGCCTTCGCGATCAACGTCATCGTGGCCGCGATCCTCACGGTCGTCCTGCGGGCGGCGAAGGTGGCCGAGGGCCACGACGCCACCATCAAGGGCGACTACTTCGCGGACGCCGGCGACCCGCGCGTGCGGGAGCGCCTGGACCCCCTCGGCGACGTGAGCTGAGTCGGCCCCGGAACGACATGACGAAGGCGGCGGTGCCCGATGGGCGCCGCCGCCTTCCTCATGCCCGGGGAGTCTCACCCCTGGGCGTCACGCACGATCGTCACTCACACACGAAGGTCGCGTCCGCCCAGTCGGCGTGGTCGTTGCCGTTGCCGTCGGGCGTCGTGTCCGCGACGAGGGTGACCTCGTTCGCGCCGGTGATGTCGGCGGTGAGCTCGTGGTTCGCGCTCGTCGCCGTCTGGACCGGTGAGGTCGCGACGGTCTTGCCGTCCGCCTTCACGGAGAACTGGACCGTGCCCCGCGTCGGCTGGGCGTCGTCGATGCCGACGACCGCGCGGAAGGTGTTGCACGAGCCACCCGTGTAGTAGACGACCTCCGACGGCGCGTGCGCGCCGAGGCCCTTCTCGAAGCGGACGCCGTTGAGCGTCAGCGGCTGTCCGTCACCGGAGGCGACCTCACCGTTCGACTGGTCGAGCTCGACCGGTCCCCACCCGTTCGTGGCGGAGAGCCACGGGTGGTCGCTGGCGAAGACGGTGCCCGACGGCGGCGGCGGGACGATGCCCACCGTGCGCTTCTCGGTCAGCTCGACCGTGCTGCCGTCGGCGCGCGTGTAGCGGCCCGTCGACGTCAGGGTGACCTCGTCGGCGGTCGTGTCGGCCGGGGGAGTGACGATCCACTCCGTGTCCAGCGACGCGCCCGGCTCGAGGGTGGCGGCCGTGGTGGCCCCCTTCGCGGTGACGGTGAAGCCCTCGGGCGCCGTGAGGGTCACGGACGCGTCCGTGACGGCCTTCGGCTCCGTGATCTCGAGGCTCGAGGCGACGGTGTTCTCGCGGCCCGGGAAGAGCTTCTCGGTGGCCGGGTCGATGGTGACCTCGGCGCACTCGGGCACGCCGGTGGCGGCGCCGACGTCCTTGATCGTCACGTTGTCGAGGGTGAAGAGCGCGTTGCCGCTGACACCCGTGCGCCGCAGGCCGACCCACGTGTCGCCGCAGGTCGAACCCTCGACGATCTGGGTGTGCCGGGTCGTCTCGGTGACGCGCGGGAGGTCCGTGCGCTTCACCTCGCGCGAGGTCGGCTCACCCGAGAGGGTGCTGTCGACGCCCTCGACCCACTGGTAGGCGCCGGCGACGGCCGACTGGTGGTCGAAGGAGACCTCGTAGCGGCGGCCGGGCTTGAAGGTGGCCGTCTGCGGGACGGTCCGGTAGACCAGACCCTCGTTCTCGTCGTTCGACTTCAGCGACCAGTCGCCCTCGATGACGTCGTCGATCGGGACGTCATTCCACCCCTTCTGGGTGTACGGGGCGTGGAGCTCGGAGCGGTGCGTGCGGGCGTCCGTGATGCCGCCGGCGCCGCCCTTGACGAAGGGGCCCCAGCCGGGCTGGTCACCCTCGAAGTCCTCGTCGACGAGGGCCTTCGTCGGAGCCGCCGGTGCCGTCACGATGCGCCAGTCATCGAGTGTCACCGCCGCGTCGCCCGCCTTCGCTGTCGCCGACAGGGTGACGTCGCCCGTGCTCCCGGCGGGCACGGTGAAGGGGACCGTCACGCGCTGCATGTAGCTGCCGTTGAAGGTGCTCGCCGCGACGTAGTTGCGGGCCGTCGAGGCCGAGATGGTCTTCTCGGTCTTCGTGCCCTTCTGCGGGAGGGCGCGCACCGTGAGCTCGCGGCGCTTGCCGGGCTCGATCTCGGCCCACACCGTGGCCTCGTACGAGCCGGGAGCGAGGCGCTTGGCTCGCTGGGCGATCGAGGACTCGACGCCCGTCCCGAGGCGGGCGACGTTGTGGCCGTTGGCGAGGCGGGCGACCTTCGCGCCGCCCGTCGGGGACCATGCGGCGAGCGTGCCCGCGTTGTGGCCGGGGTCGACGAGGCCGGTGCCCTCACCCCAGGCGGGGGAGGCCTGGGTCGGCGCCGCGTCGGGGTAGACGACGTAGGGCGTCTCGGCCTTGGCCGTCAGGGTGATGGAGCCGCCGCTCGGGGTCGCGGTGGCGACCTTCGTGCGGCCCGTGTCCGTCAGCTCGTAGACCGAGTACGAGGCGGCACCGTCGATGTCCGCGGGCAGCTCCCACGTGCTCGTGCCGCCCTTGGCGGAGTAGTGGTAGGCCTTGTCGGCCGGGCCCTGGGCGTCCGAGGACCACGGCAGCAGGTAGGTGTCGCCGCGCAGCACCTCGCGACCGCCGTCGGTGATGACCCGGTCGGCCGCCGAGGTGCCCGTGACGCGGACACCGTTGTCGAGGTCGATGCGCTGGTCCTCCCAGCGGACGATCTTGCCCTGCTGGAGGTACTTCACCGGCAGGTTGTTGGACCACACGTTGTCGGTGAAGGCGTTGTAGTCGGTCTGCCCGGTCCAGCCCTCGAACTCGACCACGTGCGCCGTGCCGAGGAGGGGGTGGGGGTTCCAGACGTCCTTCTCGTCGTTGCGCACGAAGCGGATCAACTGCGAGTTGATGCCCTTGTTGTCGGCGCCGCCGTAGTTCTCGTCATTGGCCCAGTGCGACCACGTCGTCGTGCGCTCCATGTGCGAGGCCCACTCCGTCGAGACGCGCCAGTCGTTCTTGACGATCTCCTTCTGCAGGGAGTCCGAGAGCCAGCCGTACTCGTAGTAGACGTCGACGTAGAGGAACTTGAGGGCGTCGCCCGTCTCCTCCTTGAGCTGGCTGAGGCGGTCGGCGAGCGTCCCCTCGTGACGGTCGAGGCGCTGGTTGATGTAGTACGCCTGGTCGACCCAGTTCCACCCCGGCTTGGTCTTGTCCATGAGGCGGTCGTTGTAGGCGTGGGCCTCCGGGTCGGCCTCCGTCGCGTTGACGTGGACGCCCAGGTCGACGTTGTACTTCTCCGACGCCGCGGCCAGGGTCTTGAGGTCCTTGAGGCCGCCCGCGCGGGTGTTGTAGTTGCCGCCGTAGTCCGGGTGCGCGGAGTCGTGGCCCTCGGACTGATAGCCCTTGAGCATCGCGGCCTGGCCGAGACCGTCCGTCGCGAGGGAGACCCGCTTGACGTCGTCGAGGGTGCGCAGGAAGGGGTGCGTCGCCTCGCTGACGATGTTGAAGGGGATGTGGGTGATGACGTTCTTGCGGGTGTCCTCGGCGTGCGGCGTCTTCGTCGCGATGGCGCGCATCGCGATCCCACCGTCCTGCCAGTCGACCGTGCCGTCGTCGTTGGCGTCCGTGGTCAGCGACACCTTGGCCCAGGGCAGTTCGAGCGTCTCGTCGCTGTCGGCGGTGCGATACAGCCAATCACCGGACCACAGCGAGAGGCGCTTCTGCCCGTCGTCGCCCGCGGTCGTGCGCCGCATGATCCGGTTGCGGTCCATCCGGCCCGTGTCGCCGCTGTTGTCGTAGAGCGAGTTCGACTCGATCGCGGCGGCGACGGTGTCGGTGTGCGCGACGGCGTAGGTCGAGCCGACCGGGGCGTCGTTCGTCGGGGTGTCGGCCGCGACCTTCGTCGTCGTGTCGCCGTTGCGGTTGCGGGAGACGTCGACGATGGCGGAGCGCACCGTGGCTCCCGCGTCCTCGGACGTCACCGTGAGCAGACCGTGGTCCGGCACGGAGAGGGTGCGGACGAGCTCCTCGCCGTCGTCGATCGCCGTGATGGCGAACTCGGCCGTGGTGCCGGTGGCCGTGATCGTCGCCGTCAGGGTGGCGCCCGGCAGGTCGGGGGAGGTGAGCGTGTACGTCGCGGTGGCACCGTCGACGGCCAGGTCGGCGACCTCGATGTGGCGGTCCGTGCCGTTGACCCGGATGGTGTCGAGCGCGCGGTCCTGCCCGCGGAAGGTCGCCCCGCCAAGGTCGTAGGAGACGATCCGCGGGAAGTCCTCGGCCGCGTGGACGACGAGGCCGCCCGAGGTCAGGGCGACGGTGCCCTCGGGCGCGGCGGCCGTCGCCGCGGCGTTCGGCGCGGAGGCGGCGGAGACCGCGGGGAGGGGCGATGCCCCGGCGGCCGGGGCCAGGGTCAGGGCGAGGGCTCCGGTGAGGAGGGCCGCGCCGCCGGCGCGTCGGCGAGAACGACGCCCCGGCGCGGGGTGTGACCTGTCGAGGTGATTCATGGTGGCTCCAAGGGACTCATGAGCGGCCGGCTCCACTGCCGACGTGCGCGAGAGTGATTGATCCGTGAAGCAATCAATCACAGTTGCGCACTGCTCCCTCTCAGGGTCACCCACCTCGTCCGACCTCGCAACCCGAGCCGCCGTGGGGCGTGCGACGGGCACACCATCCGTCGATACGCTTGCCGCACCATGCTGAACCGATACGCGCGCGCCTTCTTCACCCGGGTCTTCACCCCCGTGGCACGACTCCTCCTCCGGCTGGGCATCGGCCCCGACACCGTGACGATCGTCGGCACCCTCGGCGTCGTCGTCGGCGCCCTCGCCTTCTTCCCCCGCGGTCAGCTCCTCGTCGGGGTCCTCGTCATCACGGCCTTCGTCTTCTCCGACACGATCGACGGGGTCATGGCGCGGATGCAGGGACGCACGGGCGTGTGGGGCGCCTATCTCGACTCGACCCTCGACCGGTTCGGCGACGCGGCCATCTTCGCCGGCCTGGCGATCTGGTACTTCGAGGGCGGCGACGACCGGGTCATGGCCCTGCTCGCCCTCGCCTGCCTCATCCTCGGCAGCCTCGTGTCCTACGCGAAGGCCCGCGCGGAAGGGGTCGGCCTGACGGCCAACGTCGGCATCGCCGAGCGCGCCGACCGGCTCGTGGCCACCCTCGTCGCGACCGGCCTCGTCGGACTCGGGGTGCCCGACGTGCTGCTCAAGGTGGTCCTCGCCCTGCTGCTCGTCGCCAGCGCCATCACCGTCGCGCAGCGCATGCTCACCGTCCGGCGCCAAGCCCTGGTCGGCGTGTGAGTCGGCTGGCCGACCGGGTGACCGCCGGCGGATTCCGCGCCGGCTGGGCCCTCGTGCGGACCCTGCCCGAGCCCGTCGCCGGTGCGCTCTTCGACCGCGCCGCCGATGTCGTCACCCGCCGGGGCGGCAAGGGCGTCACTCGGATGCGCAGCAACTACGCGCGCGTGCGTCCCGAGCTCGACGACGCCGCGCTCGATGCCCTCGTGCGCGACGGGATGCGCCGCTACCTGCGCTACTTCGGCGAGGCCTTCCGGCTGCCCGCGATGAGTCGGGCGCACATCGACGCGCGCGTGCGGGTCGTCGGGGACGGGCCGGTGCGAGCCGAGCTCGCGGCCGGGCGCCCGGTGCTGTGCTTCCTCGGGCACCTGGGCAACTGGGACCTCGCCGGGGCGTGGGGGACCCGAGCCCTCGGCCCCGTCGTCACCGTCGCCGAACGTCTCGAACCGGAGGAGCTCTTCCGCGACTTCCTCGCCTTCCGCGAGGGTCTCGGCATGACGATCCTCCCGCTCACGGGCGGCGGCGACGTCTTCGCCCAGCTGCGCGAGCACCTCACCCGCCCCGTCGTCCTGCCGCTGCTCGCCGACCGGGACCTCACCGACACGGGCATCGAGGTGGACCTCTGCGGGCACCGCGCGAAGGTCGCGGCCGGCCCCGCAGCCCTGGCCGTCGCCACCGGCACGGCCCTCTTCCCCGTCTCCATCCGCCACGAGCGCCTCGAGCGCGGGTGGGGGATCGTCATCACCTTCCACGAGCCGGTCACCGAGCCTGCCGACGGCGGTGCCCCCGAGGGGAGTGACCCGCAGAGCGGCACCGAGAGCGGCGGCACCGATAGCGACCGGGAGCGCACCCGACGGCTCACCCAGGCATGCGTCGACGCCCTCGGCGTCGCCATCACCGAGCACACCGCGGACTGGCACATGATGCAGCGCGTCTTCGTCGAGGACCTCGCGCCGGGTGGGCGGCCCCGATGAGGATCGGGCTCGTCTGCCCCTACTCCTTCGACGTGCCCGGGGGAGTGCAGTTCCACGTGCGCGATCTCGCCGCCGACCTCATCCGGCGCGGGCACCACGTCTCGGTGCTCGCGCCGGCGGACGAGGGGACGCCCCTGCCGGACTACGTCGTCTCCAGTGGCCGCGCCGTGCCCGTGCGCTACAACGGCTCCGTCGCGCGATTGACCTTCGGACCCGTGACGGCCAGCCGGGTCAACCGGTGGCTCGAACGCGGTGACTTCGACGTGCTGCACATCCACGAGCCCGTCACCCCGAGCGTCTCCATCCTCGCGCTGTGGGCCAGCGACTGTCCCGTCGTGGCGACCTTCCACACCTCCAACCTGCGCTCGCGGGCGATGCAGGCCGCCTACCCGCTGCTGCGGCCGTCGCTGGAGAAGATCAACGGCCGGATCGCGGTGTCCGAGGACGCGCGCCGCACCGTCACGACCCACCTCGGGGGCGACGCCGTCGTCATCCCGAATGGGGTCGACGTCGGCGCCTTCACCGACGTCGCCCCCCGGCCCGAGTGGCAGGGGAGCAGCGAGCGACCGACCTTCGCCTTCCTCGGCCGGATCGACGAGCCACGCAAGGGTCTGCCCGTCCTCGCCGAGGCGATGACGCACCTGCTGCGTGAGGTGCCCGGCGCGCGTGTGCTCGTCGCCGGTCCCGGCGTGCCCGAGGCCGCGCAGGCCCGGATGGCGTCGGAGGTCGCGGCGGCGTGCGAGTTCCTCGGGGCCGTGAGCGACGAGGACAAGGCGGCCCTGCTCGCGTCCGTCGACGTCTACGTCGCTCCGCACACCGGCGGCGAGAGCTTCGGCATCGTGCTCGTCGAGGCCATGGCGGCCGGCGCGCCCGTGCTGGCCAGCGACCTCCCCGCCTTCGTCCGGGTCCTCGACCAGGGCGAGGCCGGCGCCCACTTCCGCGCGGCCGATCCGCAGGACCTGGCCGACGTCGCCCTGCGGCTGCTCCGGGCCCCGGACGAGCGCGCCCGCCTGCGGGACGCCGGCCGCAGCCGAGCGAGGGTCTTTGACTGGTCGGTCGTCACCGAGGACATCCTGGCCGTCTATGAGACCGTGCTCGCGACGTCGACCGGCGCGCGTGCCCACCGTGAGGAGCAGAGCCCGTGGAGACCCTGACCTGGATCGTCATCGGCGTCGCGCTGCTGCTCGTGGCGGCGTGGTACCTGTCCTACAGCGCCGCCCGACTCGACCGCCTGCACGCCAAGGTCGAGGGCGCCCTCAGCGCCCTCGACGCCGCCCTCGTCCGGCGCTCGGAAGCCGCGCTCGAGCTGGTCAACTCCGGCGGACTGGACCCGGCGAGCGGACTGCTCGTGGCCGGGGCTGCGGCCGAGTCCCTCGAGCAGACGAACGCGCACACCTTCGCCCACGACCCGCTGGAGGGCCAGCACTTCGCGGGGCGTGAGCGCGTCGAGAGCGAGTTGACCGAGGCCCTCACCGCAGCCCTGAGCGCGTCGGCGCTGGAGCGCCTCGGCGACGACCCCGGCGCGGCGGATGCGTTGGCGCGGCTCGATGCTGCGGGGCGCCGGGTGGAGCTGGCCCGGCGCTTCCACAACGACGCGGTGAAGGAGGTCCAGCGGGTGCGTGGCAAGGCCGTCGTGCGACTCTTCCGGCTCGCCGGTCACGCGGACCTGCCGCACACGGTCGAGTTCGCCGACGTGGTGCCGACCACGCCGCGCGTGGGCCGGACCGGCCGCGACCTAGACTGACTCCACTCCCGTTTTTCCCCGCACGAGTAGAACCAGGTCGACGATGACTGCGCAGTCCACCCCCACCTCTTCCGCCGGCGCTCCCACCACCGGCACCGGCACGAACCGCGTCAAGCGCGGCATGGCCGAGATGCTGAAGGGCGGCGTCATCATGGACGTCGTCAACGCCGAGCAGGCCAAGATCGCCGAGGACGCCGGCGCCGTCGCCGTCATGGCGCTCGAGCGCGTGCCCGCCGACATCCGCGCGCAGGGCGGCGTGTCCCGGATGAGCGACCCCGACATGATCGACGGCATCATCGAGGCCGTCTCGATCCCCGTCATGGCCAAGGCGCGCATCGGCCACTTCGTCGAGGCACAGGTCCTGCAGAGCCTCGGCGTCGACTACATCGACGAGTCCGAGGTCCTGACCCCGGCCGACTACGCCAACCACATCGACAAGTGGCAGTTCACCGTCCCCTTCGTCTGCGGTGCGACCAACCTCGGCGAGGCCCTGCGCCGGATCTCCGAGGGTGCGGCGATGATCCGCTCGAAGGGGGAGGCCGGCACGGGTGACGTCTCCAACGCGACGACGCACATGCGCCAGATCCGCCAGCAGATCCGCCGCCTCCAGGGGCTGCCCGAGGACGAGCTCTATGTCGCGGCCAAGGAGCTCCAGGCACCCTTCGACCTCGTCAAGGAGGTCGCCGAGGCCGGCAAGCTCCCCGTCGTCCTCTTCACCGCCGGTGGCATCGCGACCCCCGCGGACGCGGCGATGATGATGCAGCTCGGCGCCGAGGGCGTCTTCGTCGGCTCCGGCATCTTCAAGTCCGGCAACCCGGCCCAGCGCGCCGAGGCGATCGTCAAGGCGACGACCTTCTTCGACGACCCCGACACGATCGCGTCGGTCTCGCGCGGCCTGGGCGAGGCCATGGTCGGTCTCAACGTCGACGAGATCCCTGAGCCGCACCGCCTCGCCGAGCGCGGCTGGTGATTCCGTCCCAGCGCCCCGGTGACGGGGCGCTGGCCCGACGTCGTTTGCTCGGAAGGGCCGCGCCCCGGCAGGGTGCGGACATGCGGTGGATGAATGACTGATCGAGCTCCCGACGCGACGTTGGTGGCGCGGCTCCTTCGAGAGCACGTCCCGGAGTTGGCCGGGGAGCAGGTGCGCCCGAGCTCGACGTCCGGCAGCAGCAACTGGGTCTTCAGAGTCGGCCGGCGATACGCAGTGCGGCTTCCTCGGACGGATTCCTACGCAGAAGACGTGGTGAAGGAGGCCACGTGGGTGCCCCGACTCGCGCCGGAACTGCCGGTCCCGGTGCCCGACGTCATCTACCAGGGCGAGCCGTCCGCGTTGTTCTCCCGGCCCTGGACCGTCGTCACCTGGGTGCCGGGCGATCTACCGGGAGATCTTGGCCCGGCCGAGCAGGGTCTGCTCGCGAACGACCTTGGACAGTTCATGCGCGGACTGCACGCGGTGGGCACCAGCGGGCTGACCGCCGGAGCAGAGCGCTGGGGATACCGGTGCGATGACCCGGTGACCGAGACGATCGACTCCTGGGCCGACACCGCAGCCGAGGGTCTGTCGGACGTCTTCGACCCACGACAGATCCGACAGGCGTGGCAGAAGATCCGTGACGTTCCTTCGGCATCGACGCCACCCTGCTGGGTGCACACGGATCTGTCGCCCGAAAACCTCCTGGTGAGCGCTGACGGGCATCTGGTCGGCGTCATCGACTTCGGTGGACTGGGTATCGGCGACCGGTCCGTCGACCTGCTGTACGCCTGGGACATGTTCGATGAGCCAGCACGCGAGGCGCTCCGTGTCGCCTCGCGTGCGGACGAGGCGACGTGGCTGCGCGCACGGGCATGGGCCTTCGTCGGTCCGGGCCTCCTGACGATCCTGAGCTACCGGCACACGATGCCGAGCCGTACGGCCCGACTCACCAGGATGGTCGAGGTCATCGCCGACGAGGTCGGCGTCCCCCTTCGCTGAGACCTCTGGAGCCCGGGTGGAAAAAGTTTTACCATGGGGTTCATGAAGACAGCGATCAGCCTCCCGGACCAGGCTGCGGCCCGTTTCGACCGTGTCGCAAAGAGGCACGGGATGACGCGGTCGGAGTTTTATCGGCGCGCTGCCGAGCAGTACGCGGACGAGTTGGCCGACGCGGACCTGACGGCGCAGATCGATGACGCGATTGACGCCCTCGGGCAGCCCGGCGAGGAGTCGGCCGAGCTGCGTCGCATGGCAAATTCCCGTCTGGTCGAGGTGCCGGACGAGTGGTGATCCGGCGCGGGGAGGTGTGCTGGGTCGACTTCGGCGAACCCAAGGGCAGCGCTCCCGCCAAGCGACGACCGGCCCTCATCGTGCAGTCCGACCGCTACAACGCGTCGCGAATCTCCACGGTGGTCGTTCTGCCAATCACATCCAACACGACGCTCGCACGGCATCCGGGCAACGTGTTCCTCCCGGCACCGGCGTCCGGTCTACCGAAGGACTCGGTCGTCAACGTCTCGCAGCCGATGACCGTGGACCGCTCCGACCTCGAGGACACCGGCGTGGAGTTGCCTGACAGCCTCATGGACGCAGTCGATGCTGGCCTCCGGCGGGTGGTGGACCTGTGAGGCTCTGGCGTGTGCGCCCGCGTGGACCACGGCTCAACGTCGCCGAGATCCCCGAGCCGCGCCACTTCGCCAAGGGTGGCGAGTGATCCGGCCCTCAGAGGCGCTCACGTAGCCACGCGAAGTCGGCCCGGTGCTCGTCGGCTCCGCCCGGCGTCTCGCAGATGACCGGGGCGCCGGCGTCGCGCACGACGGCCGCGAACTCGTCGGGGTCGAGTTGCCCCGCACCGAAGTTCGCGTGCCGGTCGGCGCCGGAGTCGAAGGCGTCGCGACTGTCGTTGGCATGGACGAGGTCGATCCGCCCGGTGATGGCGTGCAACCGCTCGACCGCCTCGGTCAGCGGGATCCCGCCGGCCCACGCGTGGCAGGTGTCGAGGCAGAAGCCGACCTGCTCGACGCCGTCCGCCGAGGCGATCGCCTGCCAGACGCCCTCGATCCGGTCGAGCTGGCGCGCCATCGCGTTCTCCCCGCCCGCCGTGTTCTCGATGAGCAGCGGGAGGGTGAGATCGGTGGCCTCGATCGCCTTGCGCCAGTTGTCGAACCCGACGGCCGGGTCGTCGCTCTTGCCGACGTGACCGCCGTGCACGATCAGCCCCTTCGCCCCGATCTCCGTCGCGGCGGTGACGTGCTGCTGCAGGAGCTTGCGGCTGGGAATCCGAATGCGATTGTTCGTCGTGGCGACGTTGACGATGTAGGGCGCGTGCACATAGAGGTCGATGCCGGCATCCTCCGCGGCCGCCCGCAGCGCACTCGCGCCACCGGGGTAGCGCACCTCCGGACCCTTGTAGCCCTGGGGATCGCCGAGGAAGAACTGCACGAGGGTCGTGCCCCGCGCGATCGCCTCCGCCACCGGGTCGGTCTGGTCCACGTGGGCGCCGATGCTGATCGTCATGATCCCAGCCTACGAAGGGGGCCCGACAGTGGCCTCGCCGTCGACGGCCCTACGCTCACACCCGTGACGACGACGATTGGTGTCCTGGCCGTGCAGGGCGGCGTGCGCGAGCACGTCGCCGCCCTCGAGCGGGCCGGTGCCACCGCCCGTCCGGTCCGGCGCCCCGAGGAGCTGGCGGTCGTCGACGGACTGGTCATCCCCGGCGGTGAGTCGACGACGATGGACAAGCTCGTGCGCGCCTTCGGACTGTACGAGCCGCTGCGCGCGCGACTGGCGGCCGGCATGCCGGCCTACGGGTCGTGCGCCGGCATGATCATGCTCGCCGAGCGCATCGCCGATGGTCGCGCCGACCAGCAGACCCTCGGCGGCCTCGACGTCACGGTCCGGCGCAACGCCTTCGGCCGCCAGGTGGACTCCTTCGAGGCCGACCTCGCCGTTCCGGTCCTCGGCGAGCCCCCGCTGCACGCCGTCTTCATCCGGGCGCCCTGGGTCGAGGACCACGGACCGGACGTCGAGGTCCTCGCCAGCGTCGAGGTCGACGGCGCGAGCCACCCCGTCTTCGTCCGTCAGGGCGCCGTGCTAGCCACCTCCTTCCACCCGGAGGTGACGGGCGACGAGCGGGTGCACGCCCTCTTCGTCGAGATGACGGCTGCGGCGTCGGCCTCCGCCGCTGTCATAGGATGACCCGTCCGGACTGTCAGACACCTCGCGCCCCTCGAGCGGCGCGGATGAGGGAGATCACCAGATGAGTGGCCACTCCAAGTGGGCAACCACGAAGCACAAGAAGGCGGCTATCGACGCCAAGCGCGGCAAGCTCTTTGCCAAGCTGATCAAGAACATCGAGGTTGCCGCGCGGTCCGGCGGGGGCGACGTGTCGGGCAACCCGACGCTCTATGACGCCATCCAGAAGGCGAAGAAGAGCTCGGTCCCCAACAACAACATCGACAACGCGGTCAAGCGCGGGTCGGGCGCCACGGCCGGCGGTTCGGACTGGGAGACGATCACCTACGAGGGCTACGCGCCCGGCGGTGTCGCGATCCTCATCGAGTGCCTCACCGACAACCGCAACCGCGCTGCCGCCGAGGTGCGGACGGCGCTGAGCCGCAACGGTGGCCAGCTCGCCGACCCGGGCAGCGTCTCCTACGTCTTCGACCGCAAGGGCGTCGTCATCGTCCCGAAGGGGGACAAGACCGAGGACGACATCCTCGAGGTCGTCCTCGAGGCCGGCGCCGACGAGGTCAATGACCTCGGCGAGGTCTTCGAGATCGTCTCCGAGGCCACCGACTTCGTCACGGTCCGCAAGGCCATCCAGGACGCCGGCATCGACTACGAGTCGGCCGAGGCGTCGTGGGTCCCCAACCTCCAGGTGCCGCTCGACGCCGACGGCGCCCGCAAGATGATCCGCGTCATCGAGGCGCTCGAGGACAGCGACGACGTCCAGGACGTCTTCGCCAACGGCGACATCTCCGCCGAGGTCATGGCGGAGCTCGAGCAGGACGACTGACCGCGCACCTGACCGTCCGCGACCGGCCACCGACGCACCCAGCGTGTCGGTGGCCGGAGCCGTCCCCGGCGCTGTGTAGCGTGTCATCCGAACGTGTGTTCGGATCGCACGTCTCGGTTTCCTGTTCGGAGGAGTTGTCGTGCGCGTCCTGGGAGTCGACCCCGGCCTGACCCGATGCGGGCTCGGTGTCGTCGACGGCCCTGCCGGGAATCTGGCCATGGTCGCGGTGGGCGTCGTCCGCACGCCGAGCCTCAGCAGCACGGGGGAGCGGCTCGCCTTCCTCCAGGATCAGCTCGACGTCTGGCTCGATCGCTTCGAGCCCGCGGTCATCTCGCTCGAGCGCGTCTACGCCGCCGATCACGTCCCCACCGTCATGACGACCGCCCAGGCCGCCGGGCTGGCCCTGCTGGCCGGCGCGCGCCGCGGCATTCCCGTCGTCCAGCACACCCCGACCGAGGTCAAGGCCTCGGTCACCGGCTCCGGCCGGGCCGACAAGAGTCAGGTCACCACCATGGTCACGAGGATCCTGCGGTTGAGCGAGGCGCCCAAGCCCGCCGATGCCGCCGACGCACTGGCGCTGGCCATCTGCCAGCTGTGGCGCGGCCAGGGCGACGAGCGCGTCGCGATGGCTGCCGCGAGCGAGCGGGCCCGGCTGAAGGCGGCCCGCCGATGATCGCGTCGCTGTCCGGCGCCGTCCAGCACGTGGGTCTCGACCGCGCCGTCATCGAGGTCGGTGGCATCGGCGTGCTGGTGTACACGACGCCGCGCACCGCCTCCGGTCTGCGGACGGGGGCGCAGGCCTCCCTGGCCACGACGCTGGTCGTGCGGGAGGACTCCCTGACGCTGTACGGCTTCGACACGTCGGGGGAGCGCGACACCTTCGAGACCGTCCAGACCGTCTCCGGGGTCGGCCCGCGCATCGCGCTGGCGATGCTCGCCGTGCTCAGTCCGGACGAGGTCGCACGGGCCGTCGGCGCCGGCGACGTCACCGCGCTCACCAAGGTCCCCGGCATCGGGCGGAAGGGGGCCGAGCGCCTCGTCCTCGAGCTGCGCGACAAGATCGGTCACGTGCCCGGGGCCGACGCGGGTGCCCCGAGCGCCGCGGCCGGGTGGCAGTCCCAGGTCACCGAGGCGCTGGTCGGGCTCGGCTACACGAGCAAGCAGGCCGACGTGGCCGTCGACCGCGTCACTCCGGCGCTCGGCGCCGATCCCGCGGTCGCGGACGCGCTGCGCGCGGCCCTGCGGGAGCTCGGCCGATGAGCGGGGAGGGCTTCCGGTCGGAGATCCACGAGCCCGGTGCGCGCGACGTCGGGGACGAGGGTCCAGAGCGAGCAGAGGACGGGTCCTACGAGGCCACGGCCCGCATCGTCGACCCGGGGCGGGAGGCCGACGAGCACACCGTCGAGGCGGCGCTGCGGCCCCGGCGGCTCGCCGAGTTCCCGGGCCAGCCGCGGGTGCGCGACCAGCTCGGTCTTGTCCTCGAGGCGGCGCGACGCCGGGCCAAGGCTCCGGACCACATCCTGCTGTCCGGACCTCCCGGACTCGGCAAGACGACCCTGGCGATGATCGTCGCGGCCGAGCTCGAGACGCCGATCCGGGTGACGAGCGGTCCGGCGATCCAGCACGCGGGGGACCTGGCCGCAATCCTGTCGTCGCTGATGGAGGGCGAGGTCCTCTTCCTCGACGAGATCCACCGGATGTCCCGGGCCGCCGAGGAGATGCTCTACCTGGCGATGGAGGACTTCCGGGTCGACGTCATCGTCGGCAAGGGGCCGGGGGCGACGGCGATCCCCCTGGACCTGCCTCCCTTCACCGTCGTCGGCGCGACGACCCGCGCCGGCCTGCTGCCGGCGCCGCTGCGCGACCGCTTCGGGTTCACCGGCCACCTGGACTTCTATGCCACCGAGGACCTCGAGACCATCCTTCGCCGCTCGGCTCGGCTGCTGCGCATCGAGGCCGATGCGGCGTCGATCCGGGAGATCGCGCGCCGCTCGCGCGGCACACCTCGCATCGCCAACCGGCTGCTCCGACGGGTGCGCGACTGGGCTCAGGTGCACGGCGTCGGCCACGCCGACCATGAGGCCGCCCTCGCGGCGCTGACCCTCTTCGACGTTGACGAGGTGGGCCTCGACCGCCTCGACCGCGCGGTCCTCGAGGCGCTCTGCCGACGGTTCGGCGGTGGGCCGGTCGGCCTGACGACGCTGGCCGTCGCCGTCGGCGAGGAGGCTGACACGGTCGAGACCGTGGCCGAGCCCTACCTCGTGCGGGAGGGCTACATGGTGCGCACCCCCCGTGGTCGCGCGGCGACGCCCGCGGCCTGGACGCACCTCGGTCTGACCCCACCACACGAGGTCCAGCACGTGCTCCCCTTCGAGGACGGACCCGGCCGCTTCGGCGGCTGAGCACAGCCTGGCCGAATGGTCGTGATGCCGAGCCCGGGCACGTGACGCGGCACGGCGCGTTGGTCGGGGTGTGCGCCCTGACCTAGACTCAATTCTTGGTCCGGGCCCGGCTCGGACCGTGGCTTGTGGCGATGAGGCCCGAGCCCCCAACCTGCACCACCGACGGGACAGATTTTCCATGGACTCCGGTAACGGCACCGCCAGCATCCTGCTGCTGGCGATCCCGCTGATCCTCCTCGCCCTGATGGCGTTCACCCAGCGCAAGCGCGCCAAGGCGGTGGCGGACTTCCAGGCCGCTCTCGCAGTCGGCGATCGCGTCGTGACCACGTCGGGCATCCTCGGCACGGTGCGGGCCATCAACGACGGCATCGTGTCGCTCGAGATCGCCGACGGTGTGCAGCTGCGCATCGATCGCCGCGCCATCGGCATGGAGCAGACTCCGTCGACGCCGACCGTCAGCGAATAGGGACAGCAGCCGTGGCCAAGAACGGACCGAAGAACATCCCCGCCCGCACGCTCGCGGGCCTCGCCGCCATCCTCATCGCCATGACGGCGCTGCTCGGGGGCGCCGTGCTGCGCAGTGACGCGTCGTGGGCCCCCAAGCTCGGCCTCGACCTCGAGGGTGGCACGCAGATCGTGCTCGCCCCCAAGCAGGCCGGGGGAGGCAACCAGAAGCCGTCAGCCCAGGAACTCGAGCAGGCGCGCAACATCATCAGCCAGCGCGTCGACAGCCAGGGCGTCTCCGGCGCCGAGGTGACGACGCTCGGCGGCGAGAGCATCGTCGTGAGCATTCCCGACACCATCGACGCCGAGACCCGCGACCGACTCGCCGCCTCGTCCGAAATGCAGTTCCGGCCGGTGCTGGCCATCGGTGCGGGCGTCCCGCAGCCGACCGCGAGCCCCACGTCGTCGTCCGGCACGTCGTCGTCCGGCACGTCGTCCGGCACGGCGTCGTCGAAGACCTCCACGTCGTCGAAGACCTCCACGTCCACGGCCACGCAGAAGAGTTCCGGCACGAGCACCGCCAACGCGCCCGTGCCCGCTGCGAGCCTGCGCCGTGCCGTCGACCCCAAGGACGCGATCGACAAGAAGTGGCTCACCGCCGCTGTCAAGAAGCAGTACGACGCCCTCGACTGCAGCAAGGAGGGGGCGCTCGACGCGATCGTCGACGACCCCGACAAGGCCCTGGTCAGCTGCGGCACCGACGGCGTGACGAAGTACGTGCTCGGCCCGGTGGTGGTCAAGGGAGCGGACATCAAGGACGCCTCCTCGGGCTACCAGGTCAACCAGACCGGTCAGATGACCAACACCGTCGAGATCCAGCTGAGCTTCAGCTCCGAGGCCACCAAGGCCTACGCCGACGTCAGCAAGGCGCTCATCCAGCTCCCCGAGCCGGGTGCGGCAGCCGAGGGCCCCTTCAACGCCCTCGCCACCGTGCTCGACGGCGAGGTGCTCCTCGCCCCGGGCTTCAATGAGGCCATCACGACCGGTCAGGCGAGCATCACCGGTGGGTTCACGATCGAGGAGGCCCGTTCCCTGTCCGAGTCCCTCAAGTTCGGTGCGCTCCCGCTGTCCTTCCAGACCCAGCAGGCCACGACGATCAGCCCGACCCTCGGCGGCGAGCAGCTGCGTTTCGGCCTCTGGGCCGGACTGGTGGGCCTTCTGCTCGTCATCGTCTACTCGCTGATCCAGTACCGCGTGCTCGGCCTCGTCACCGTCGGCTCCATGCTGCTGGCCGCGCTGATGACCTACCTGGCCATCACGATTCTCGGCTGGTCGCACAACTACCGACTGGACATGGCCGGCGTGACGGGCCTGATCGTCGCCATCGGCGTGACGGCGGACTCCTTCATCGTCTACTTCGAGCGCGTCCGTGACGAGCTGCGCGACGGGCGGACCCTGCGGGCCGCCGTCGACGCCGGCTGGAAGCGCGCCAAGCGCACGATCATCGTCGCCGACGGCGTCAACTTCCTCGCGGCCGCGGTGCTCTACCTGCTCGCCTCGTCCGGCGTGCGCGGCTTCGCCTTCACGCTCGGGCTGACGACGCTCATCGACATCCTGATCGTCTTCATCTTCACCCACCCGGTGCTCGCCCTGCTGGCTCGGCTGCCGTTCTTCGCGAACGGTCACCCGTGGTCGGGTCTCGACCCGCGCAAGCTGGGTGTGACCAAGCCGGTCCGCTACCTCGGCCGCGGCCGGGTGGCCATGCGACCCACGTCCACCACCACGACCGAGGGGAGTGCGTCGTGATCTCCTTCTCCGAGTTGGGCAACGACCTCTACACGGGCAAGCGATCGATCCCCTTCGTCGAGAAGCGCCGCACCTGGTACGTCGCCTCGGCGCTGCTCTTCGTGCTCGCGATCGTGGGACTCGGCGTCCAGAAGCTCAACCTGGGCCTGGAGTTCACGGGCGGTTCCGAGTTCAAGGTCTCGTCCGTCAGCGACCTCACCGACTACGAGTTCCGGGCGGGTGACCTCGTCTCCGAGGTCCAGCCCGAGGCCGCCGGTGCGCGCGTCTCCAAGCTCGGCACCGACACCATCCGGATCCAGACCGAGGAGCTCAGCGAAGGAGAGGCCGAGCAGGTTCAGGCCGCCCTCGCCAAGGAGTTCAAGGTCTCCGACGACAAGGTGACGGCCTCCTTCATCGGTCCGTCCTGGGGCGCCTCCGTCAGCAAGCAGGCACTGCGCGCCCTCGTGGTGTTCCTCGGCCTGACCATCATCGTCATGGCGCTGTACTTCCGGACGTGGGCCATGGCCGTCGCGGCCATGGTCGCGCTGGCGCACGACATGCTCATCACCGTCGGCATCTACGCCCTCACGGGCTTCGAGGTGTCGCCGGCGACGATGATCGGCTTCCTCACGGTGCTCGGCTACTCGCTGTACGACACCGTCGTGGTCTTCGACAAGGTCCGCGAGAACACGGCTGAGGCACTGGCCACCAAGCGCCAGACCTACGCCGAGGCCGCCAACCTCGCCGTCAACCAGACGCTCGTCCGCTCGATCAACACGACCGTCGTGGCGCTGCTGCCCATCGCCGTCGTGTTGCTCGTCGGCTTCTCGCAGATCGGCCCGGGCACGCTGCTCGACCTCTCGCTCGCCCTCTTCATCGGTATGGCGATCGGCGCCTTCTCGTCGATCTTCATCGCCACCCCGCTGCTGGTCTCGATCCGCAGCCGTGACGAGCGGATCCAGGCGCACGACGCGGCCGTCCTCAAGCACCGCGCCAAGCGAGCCGCCTCAGCGGACCGCGCGGCCGTGCGCAGCGGTGCCGTCTCGGCCGACGCCACAGGAACGGCGCGTCCGGAGCCTGTGGACGGTGGTGCCGAGGCCCCCGAGGCCGGCGCGGACTCCGAGCCCGTCACGGGCGAGCGACTCGTTGCCGCCGACGGCGACGCCGCGACTCTCACGGGACGCAAGGTCCACAAGTACGCCCAGACGGGTCCGCGCAACCAGCCGCGTCGCCCGCCCAAGTCCAAGCGCTGACCCCAGGAGGTCCGGGATGACCCAGTCGATCGGTGACATCGTCGCCGCACACCTGCGTGACGTGCCGGACTTCCCCGTGCCGGGCGTGACGTTCAAGGACGTGACGCCGCTCATCGGTGACGCGGACGCCTTCGCCGCCGTCGTGCGGGACATGGCCGAGCGCAACCGCGGCGTCGTCGACGTCGTGGCCGGCATCGAGGCCCGCGGTTTCATCTTCGGTGCGGCCCTCGCTCTCGAGCTCGGGGTCGGCTTCGTCCCCGTGCGCAAGGCCGGCAAGCTCCCGGGGGAGACGGCCGCCGTGGCCTACGACCTCGAGTACGGCACCGCCACCATCGAGGTCCACGCGGACGCCGTGGCCGCCGGTCAGCGCGTGCTGCTCGTCGACGACGTTCTCGCCACCGGCGGGACGGCAGCGGCCGCCTTCGAGCTGTTCGAGAAGATCGGGGCGAGGGTCGCGGACTTCGAGGTCGTCATCGACCTGTCGTTCCTCGGCGGACGCGAGCGCCTGGCTGACGCGGGCCGTTCCGTGCATGCCCTACTGACGGTCTAGAGTCACGCCATGGGCGAGCCAACCACCCCGCAGCAGCCGGCCGGTGCCGGCTTCTCCGCGCGCGGACTCGCCCGGGCCGGACTCGCTCGCTTCGGCCAGCAGCGGTCCCCGTCCCACCCGGTCCTCGAACCCCTTCTCCAGAGCGTCCGGCAGACCCACCCCAAGGCCGACCTCTCGGTCATCCAGCGGGCCTACTACGTCGCGGAGCAGGCGCACGAGGGGCAGAAGCGCAAGAGCGGCGACCCGTACATCACGCACCCGCTCGCGGTCGCGACGATCTTGGCCGAGCTGGGCATGACGCCCGCGACGATCGCGGCGGCGCTCCTGCACGACACGGTCGAGGACACGTCGTACAGCCTAGAGGCGCTGGAGTCCGACTTCGGACCGGAGATCGCCAAGCTCGTCGACGGGGTCACCAAGCTCGACAAGGTGACCTACGGCGACGCCGCGCAGGCCGAGACCGTCCGCAAGATGATCGTCGCGATGGCCCGCGACATCCGCGTGCTCGTCATCAAGCTCGCCGACCGGCTGCACAACGCCCGCACCTGGCGCTACGTCTCGCGCGGCTCGGCCGAACGGAAGGCGCGCGAGACCCTCGAGATCTATGCCCCGCTGGCGCACCGCCTCGGCATGAACACGATCAAGTGGGAGCTCGAGGACCTCTCCTTCGCGACGCTCTACCCGAAGGTGTACGACGAGATCGTGCGTCTCGTGGCCGAGCGCGCTCCCGCCCGCGAGGAGTACCTCCAGGTCGTGCGCGACTCCGTCATCGCGGACCTGCGCGAGGCGCGGATCAAGTGCACGGTGACGGGGCGCCCGAAGCACTACTACTCCGTCTACCAGAAGATGATCGTCGGCGGCCGCGAGTTCGACGAGATCTACGACCTCGTGGCGGTCCGCGTCCTCGTGGACAGCGTGCGCGACTGTTACGCGGCGCTCGGCGCGCTGCACGCGCGGTGGAACCCCCTTCCCGGGCGGTTCAAGGACTACATCGCCATGCCGAAGTTCAACATGTACCAGTCGCTGCACACGACGGTCATCGGTCCGCAGGGCAAGCCCGTCGAGATCCAGATCCGCACGCACACGATGCACCGGCGGGCGGAGTATGGCGTGGCAGCGCACTGGAAGTACAAGGAGGAGGCCACCGCGCGTCGGACCTCCGCCGATGGGCGCGAGGACACCGGCCCCATCAACGACATGGCGTGGCTGCGTCAGCTGCTCGATTGGCAGAAGGAGACGGCAGACCCGGGGGAGTTCCTCGAGTCGCTCCGCTTCGAGATCAACGCCCGCGAGGTCTACGTCTTCACCCCGAAGGGGCAGGTCATCGGCCTGCCCGCGGGGTCGACGCCGGTCGACTTCGCCTACGCCGTGCACACCGAGGTCGGACACCACTGCATCGGTGCCCGGGTCAACGGGCGGCTCGTGGCGCTGGAGTCACCGCTCGAGAACGGCGACGTGATCGAGGTCCTCACGAGCAAGGCCGAAGGGGCCGGCCCGTCGCGCGACTGGCTCACCTTCGTCAAGAGCCCGCGGGCGCGCAACAAGATCAAGCAGTGGTTCTCCAAGGAGCGCCGCGAGGAGATGATCGAGTCCGGCAAGGACGGGATCGTCAAGGCACTCCGCAAGCAGAACATGCCCATGCAGCGACTCATGTCGCACGAGACGATGACGGGCGTCGCCTCCGAGCTCAGCTATCTCGACATCGATGCGCTGTATGCCGCAGTGGGGGAGGGGCACGTCTCGGCGCAGCACATCGTCGAGCGACTCATCGCCCAGGCCGGTGGGATCGGCGGTGCCACCGAGGACCTCGCCGAGGCGACCATCCCGCAGGCCCGCCCGTCGAGTCGGCGCTCCCGCGACCCGGGCGTCGTCGTCAAGGGCATGTCGGACGTGTGGATCAAGCTCGCGCGGTGCTGCACGCCCGTGCCGGGTGACCCGATCCTGGGCTTCATCACGCGCGGCAACGGCGTCTCGGTGCACCGCGAGGACTGCACCAACGTCGAGGCGCTCAAGACCGAGCCCGAGCGGATCATCGAGGTCGCGTGGGCCCCGTCGTCGGGGAGCGTCTTCCTCGTCCAGTTGCAGGTCGAGGCGCTCGACCGCAACCGACTGCTCTCGGACGTCACCCGCATCCTGTCCGACAGCGGTGTGAACATCCTGTCGGCGACCGTGCAGACCTCCCGCGACCGCGTGGCGATCTCGCGGTTCACCTTCGAGATGGCGGACCCGACCCACCTCGACCACGTCGTCAACGCCGTCCGCAAGATCGACGGGGTCTTCGACGTCTACCGGATCACCGGCGGCAAGAAGAGCGACTGACCCCCTCCGCCCCACCCTCCCCGCCACCCGCGGTGCGTCTCCCGCCGCAGATCCCGTACTTCCGCCCCACCAGTATCGGGTCACCCGATATTCGCAGCCGTACCCGACTTCGCATGTCGGGTGAAGCGCACCTTTGTCGGGTGAAGCACCCGGTTCACGGCCGCCGCCCCGAGTAATGGACACCTGATGTCCAAAACTTGGGGGAAGGGGGCCAACCGCCCCGGGTTTGGGACACCTGATGTCCCAAACTCGGGGAGCAGCGCGAAGGGGGCCGGGTTTCGGACCGTGGATGTCCGAAACTCGGCCCCCTTCGCGGGCTGCCTGAAGGCGGCGTCAGCCGCCGAACTCGTTCAGCCCCGCGCGCGCCTGGTCGAGCCAGACCTGCTGGGCCTCGAGCTTGGCGGTCAGTTCCTTGATCTTCTTCTCGTTGCCGGCGGCGGTGGCCTTGTCGAGGTCGGCCTGGGCCGAGGCGACCGAGGCCTCGAGCTGGGTGACCATCGAACGGGCGCGGGCGGCGACCTCGGGGTTGGACTTGGTCCAGCGGGCGTCCTCGGCCTCGCGGACGGCCGTCTCGATCCGACGCATCCCCTTCTCCATGCGGTCGACGTCGGCGCGGGGAACCTTGCCGGCCTTCTCCCACTTGTCCTGGATGGTGCGCAGGGAGGCCTTGGCGGCCTCGAGGTCCTTGACCGGGAGGATCTTTTCGGCCTCGGCGAGCAGGGCCTCCTTGATCTCGAGGTTGCCCCGGTTCGCCTCGTCCTCCTGCTCCGCGAGCGCGTCCTTGGCCGTGAAGAAGGCGTCCTGCGCGGCACGGAATCGCTCCCACAGGGCGTCGTCGTCGGCGCGGCTCGCGCGACCGGCCTGCCGCCACTGGTCCATGAGGCGCTTGAAGGCGCCAGCCGTGGCGGCCCAGTCGGTGCTCGTCGAGAGACGCTCGGCGTCCGCGACGAGTTGCTCCTTCTCCGCCTTCGCCTCGGAGCGGCTGCCCTCGAGCTGGGCGAAGTGGACCCGACGCGCCTTGTCGAAGCCGTTGCGCGCCTTGGAGAAGCGCTGCCACAGGCTCGACTCGACGTCCTTGTCGAGGCGGACGGTCGTGCGCTGGTGCTCCTTCCACACGTCGAGGAGCTCGCGCATCCGGGCGGAGGAGACCTTCCACTGGATCTTCTGCTCGGGCTGGCCGGCGATGGCCTCGGCCTCGGCGACAAGGGCCTCGCGCTCGGCGCCGGCCTTCAGCTTGGCGGCGGCTCGGTCGGTGGCCTCCGCCTCACGCTTGGCGGCCAGCCCGGTCTCGACGGACTCGACGAGCTCGGCCAGCTTCGGCAGGTCGCCGACGACCATGGGCTCGGCGGTGTGCTCCTTGAGGGACTTCAGGCCGTCGTGGATCTCGCGAGCCGTGACCTCGGGCGAGCTCAGGCGCGCGTGCAGCAGCTCGGCGGACGCGAAGAGCTCGTCGTACTTGCGGGCGAAGTACTGGAGCGCCTCGTCGGCGGTGGCGCCCGGGTAGGAGCCGACCGCGCGCTCCGTCGTCCCGTCCGTGACGTAGACGGTGCCGTCGTCGTCGACGCGGCCGTGGGCGGCGGAGTCCGACGGCGGGTGGATCACGGGCTGCGCGGCGACCGCGGGCTTGGGGTGGGTGCGGGCCAGGGCGGCAGGGGAGGGCACCGGACCCGGGCGCGGCGTGGGCTTCGGCGCGGCGGGAGCCTCGGGCGCAGCCGGCTCAGCCTCGGGAGCAGCAGCCTCAGGAGTAACAGGCTCAGCCTCGGGCGCAGCCGGCTCAGCCTCAGCCGCAGCCGGCTCAGCCTCGGCCACGGGCTCAGTGGCAGCAGGCTCAGCCTCGGGAGCAGCAGCCTCGGCCACGTGAGCAGCAGCCTCGGCCTCAGCCTCAGCAGCAACCTCGGGCTCAGCCGGCGCAACCTCGGCTTCGGTGACGGGCGTCTCGGGCTGGGTCGCCGACTCCTGCGTGCCGAGGTCGTCGGGGGTCTGCATGTCGGGAGCGTCAGTCACGTCAAAGCCTTACTTCTCGTTCACCGCTTCGCGACGGGCGAGTGGGTGTTGTGCGGGCACCGTCACCACCCGGTGGGTGGCGATGGCGTCGAGACTATCCGGCCCGATGCCGCTCGTGCGGCACAGATAGGCTCCTGCGCGTGCTGACCCTCTCGTTCCCCGCCCAAGCCCTGGGCACCAACTGCTACGTCATCGCTCCCGCCGCGGGCGAGGAGTGCCTCGTGGTGGACCCGGGCATCGGCGTCGAGTCGACGCTGCGCGACGTCCTCGCCGAGCATCGGTTGCGGCCGGCGGCGGTGCTTCTGACGCACGGGCACCTCGACCACACCTACTCCGTGACGCCGGTGTGCGGCGGCGACACGGCGGCCTACATCCACACCGACGACGTCTACCGGCTCACGGACCCGGTCGGGATGATCTCGCCGCAGCTGCTCGGCATGCTGGAGCAGCAGTTCGGCCGGCGCCCCACGTGGACCGAGCCCGAGAAGGTCGTTCAGATCACCGACCGCGAGCGCCTCTCCCTCGCGGGCATCGACCTGGAGGTCCTCCACGCCCCCGGTCACACGGAGGGATCGGTCATGTTCGCGATCGACCGCGTGCCCGACGGCGCCCGCAGCGACCTCGGCCTCGACCGCACCCTCGTGACCGGTGACGTCCTCTTCCAGGGCTCCATCGGCCGGACCGACCTCGAGGGCGGCGACTCCGCGGCCATGCAGCGATCCCTGCGTGACGTCGTCGCCCCCCAGCCCGACTCCACCCTCGTCCTGCCCGGACACGGCCCCGTCACGACGATGGCCGTCGAGCGCGCGAGCAACCCCTACCTGCAAGGACTCTGACGATGAGCGCCACCGAGCCCGTGCGGGCCCAGAAGGTCACGCCGATCTCGGGTTTCCCCGAGTACCTGCCCGCCGAACGGATCGTCGAGCAGCACTTCCTCGACGTCATCCGCGAGACCTTCGAACTGCACGGCTTCCCGTCCATCGAGACCCGCGCCGTCGAGCCCGTGGACCGACTGCTGGGGAAGGGGGGCGACGCCGACAAGGAGATCTACGCCATCTCGCGGCTCGCCGCCGATGAGTCGGAGGCGAAGGACGCCGAGCTCGGCCTGCACTTCGACCTGACGGTCCCCTTCGCTCGCTATGTCCTCGAGAACGCGGGCCGCCTCACCTTCCCCTTCCGTCGCCACCAGATCCAGAAGGTGTGGCGCGGTGAGCGCCCGCAGGAGGGCCGCTACCGCGAGTTCACCCAGGCCGACATCGACGTCGTCGACGTGGGCGAACTCGCGCCGCACTTCGAGGCCGAGCTGCCGCTGGTCATGGCCGAGATCTTCGCCAAGCTGCCCGTGGGGCGGATGACGATCCAGGTCAACAACCGCAAGATCCCCGAGGGCTTCTACCGCGGCATCGGCATCGAGGACGTCGCGGGCACCCTGCGGATCATCGACAAGCTCGACAAGATCGGCCCCGACAAGGTGCGCGACCTGCTCGTCGACGCCGGCCTGACGTCGGAGCAGGCAGGGAAGTGCCTCGCCCTCGCCGAGATCCGCACGGAGGACGACTCCTTCGTCGAGCGGGTGCGGGCGCTGGGGGTCGAGCACGAGGTCCTCGACGAGGGTCTGGACGCGCTGGCCGCGGTCATTCGTACCGGTCAGGCCAACGCGCCGGGTGCGCTCGTCGCCGACCTGCGGATCGCGCGCGGGCTCGACTACTACACCGGCACGGTCTACGAGACGCAGCTCGAGGGGTACGAGTCCTGGGGATCGTTCTGCTCCGGCGGCCGCTACGACGCGCTCGCCTCCGACGGCCGCACGACCTATCCGGGCGTCGGCATCTCGATCGGCGTCTCGCGTCTGCTCGGCCTCCTCATCGGCAAGGGCCTGGTCGTCGCGTCGCGCTCGACGCCGTCGGCGGTGCTCGTGGCGGTCAACGACGAGGAAGGTCGCCCGACGAGCCAGCAGGTCGTGACCGCGCTGCGCTCGCGCGGCATCGCCTGCGAGGTGGCGCCCAAGCCCGCCAAGTTCGGCAAGCAGATCCGCTACGCGGAGCGGCGCGGGATCCCCTTCGTGTGGTTCCCGGGCGCGGGGGAGGTCAGCGATCAGGTCAAGGACATCCGCTCCGGCGAGCAGGTCGACGCCGACGCGACGCTCTGGTCACCGCCCGCGGCGGACCTCAAGCCGACGATCACCCGGGTCGGCTGACCTGGGGCGGTCGCAGGCCGACGTCCTTGAGCTCCAACAACGCGAGCTCGCGGATGATGCGCGGGTCGCCGGCGCGCCACGCCCCGGCGGGGTCGGCGTGCACGGCGGCCAGGCGCGTCATCGGCTGGTTGGCCATGGCCCGCAGGGCGAAGAGGTCGAGGTCCGGGTTGCCGTCGATGTGGTGTTGGGCCGCGGACGCGCGTCGGACGAAGCGTCCGCGCACGAACAACCACACCGCGCCGGCGAGGACGATCGGCACCAGGGCCGTCACCCAGCCGAGGACCAGCGCCAACCGTTCGACGGCGTCGACGAGCTGGTGCCCCGCGTCCTCGATGGTCGTGCCCGCGCCGGCGGCCTCGCGGAAGGGGGCCGCGACGCGGTCCTCGAGCAGCGGCAGGTCGTCGACGCCGTCGCCGGCGCTCTGCAGCCGATCCCGCAGGTCGGACCCGGCACTCACGAGGCGGTGGCCCGGATCGGCCAGGCGCATCGTGGCGTCGTGGACGGCTCGACCGGCCCAGGC
The DNA here is from genome assembly GCF_050271985.1 of Janibacter zhaoxuefangae. Taxonomy (GTDB): domain Bacteria; phylum Actinomycetota; class Actinomycetes; order Actinomycetales; family Dermatophilaceae. The sequence continues at coordinate 1,194,094 of NZ_CP189849.1, forward strand.
GCACAGGGCCACCCAGGCGACGATCCCGAGGTCGGCGGCCACCTGGGCCAGCCGGCGGCCGCGCAGATCTGCGTAGAACTTCATCCGGTCCTTCACTCCCTCTGAACGTCGGTGTCCACACCCGACCCGGGACTACACTCGCACCTGCAGCCCGAGGTTGCCCCGTCCGACGACAATGGCGTCATCGGACGGAACAGCCTCATCGGGTGCGAATGCTGTCGGCGCGACAGTTGTCTGCTCGTGGAAGGACACCACCATGCAGGTCGGGATTCCTCGTGAGATCAAGGACAACGAGTACCGCGTGGCGATCACGCCAGCCGGAGTCCACGAACTGACGGTCCACGGTCACACGGTCGTCATCGAGCGGGACGCCGGGAACGGCTCGTCCATCCCCGACGCGGACTTCGTGGCGGCCGGCGCGCGCATCCTCGACCAGGCGGACGACGTCTGGGCCAGCGACCTCGTCCTCAAGGTCAAGGAGCCCATCGCCGAGGAGTACGACCGGATGAGCCGGTGCGGGGCCCTCTTCACCTACCTCCACCTGGCGGCCGACCGGCCGCTCACGGAAGCCCTGACCGAGCGCGACGTCACCGCCATCGCCTACGAGACCGTCGAGCGTGCCGACCGCTCGCTCCCGCTGCTCGCGCCGATGTCCGAGGTCGCGGGCCGACTGGCGCCGCAGGTGGGCGCCCACACGCTCATGCGTGCGCAGGGCGGTCGGGGGGTCCTGCTCGGCGGGGTCTCCGGCGTGTACGCGGCGAAGGTCGTCGTCCTCGGCGCCGGGGTCGCCGGCATGAACGCCGCGGCCATCGCTCTCGGCATGCAGGCCGAGGTGCTCCTGCTCGACCTCGACGTGGCTCGCCTGCGTCACGCCGACGCGATCTACCAGGGCCACTGCCAGACCGTCACGTCGAACACCTTCGAGGTCCAGCGGGCCATCGAGGACGCCGACCTCGTCATCGGGGCCGTCCTCGTCCCCGGCGCGAAGGCGCCGACGCTCGTCACGAACGAGATGGTCGCGGGCATGAAGCCCGGCTCCGTCCTCGTCGACATCTCCATCGACCAAGGCGGCTGCTTCGAGGACTCCCGGCCGACGACGCACACCGATCCGACCTTCGCCGTCCACGACTCGGTGTTCTACTGCGTGGCCAACATGCCGGGCGCGGTGCCGCACACCTCGACCTACGCCCTGACCAACGTGACGCTGCCCTACGTCGTCGCCCTCGCCGATCACGGGTGGCGCGACGCGCTGCGCAGGGATGCCTCACTGGCCCACGGGCTCAACACCCACGGCGGCGCCGTCGTCAACGAGCCGGTCGCCCGCGCCCACGGGATGGACCACACCCCACTCGCCGAGGTGCTGGCCTGAGCACCGACACCCCGCCCCGCCGGCGCACGGCCTTGGAGCGTGCCGTCACGACGTGGCTGACCCATCTCGACGTCGAGCGCGGCGTCAGCGCCCACACGCTGCGGGCCTACACACGTGACCTCGGCCGCTACACGGCCTACCTGGCGGGGTTGGGCATCACCAGTCCCGAGGACATCAGCGAACAGCACGTCGCGGGCTTCCTCGCCCACCTGCGGGAGGGCGACGAGAACCACCAGCCGTTGGCAACCTCGTCCGCGGCGCGGTCGCTCGTCGCCGTCCGCGGGTGGCACAAGTTCATCGTGCTCGAGGGGGAGACGGAGGTCGACGCGGCGAGCGAGGTCGCGCCGCCGCGGCCCCCGGCACGGCTGCCGAAGGCGATCACCGTCGACGACGTCGAGCGGCTCCTCGCGGCGGCCTCGGTGGGCGAGGGCCCGGCCGCGTTGCGTGACCGGGCCCTGCTCGAGGTGCTCTACGGGTGCGGGGCGCGCATCTCGGAGGCGGTCGGGCTCGACGTCGACGACATCGACGTCCAGACCCGGGTCGTGCGCCTCCTCGGCAAGGGCAACAAGGAGCGGCTCGTGCCGCTGGGGTCCTTCGCCGCCGACGCCCTCGAGGCCTACCGCGTGCGGGGGAGGCCGGGCCTCGTCGCGAAGGGGGCCGGGACCCCGGCCCTCTTCGTCAACCAACGCGGTGGTCGCCTCTCGCGCCAGAGCGCGTGGGCGGTGCTGCGCGCCGCCGCGGACCGGGCCGACCTTCCCGGTCACCTCAGTCCGCACACGCTGCGGCACTCCTTCGCCACCCACCTGCTCGAGGGCGGGGCCGACGTGCGCGTCGTCCAGGAGCTGCTCGGCCACGCGTCCGTGACGACCACGCAGATCTACACGATGGTCACCGTCCAGCGATTGCGCGAGGTCTACGCCCAGAGTCATCCGCGCTCGCGCTGATAGGGTCGGTCCGATCAGCGTGAGGCTGACCATGCATCAACAACCCGGGAGTGATCCGCCAGTGTCATCCGAGGTGTTCCGGACCGCGACCGACGAGGTCGCGCCCGCCCCGTCACCCGAGCCGGCCCCCCACGCCACGAGCGACGAGCACGTCGTGCAGGTGGACGCCGCCGGGACCCCCGGCCCCACGGGCCGCCCGCTGCCGGACTTCCCCGAGCCGCCGCCGCTGGCCAGCCACGGCCCGGCCCGGATCATCGCCATGTGCAACCAGAAGGGTGGCGTCGGCAAGACGACCACCACGATCAACCTCGGTGCGGCGCTGGCCGAGGTGGGGCGTCGCGTCCTGCTCGTCGACTTCGACCCGCAGGGCGCCCTCTCCGTGGGACTGGGCGTGCCCACCCACGAGCTGGACGTGACGATCTACAACCTGCTGCTCGAGCGCGGTCACGACGTGCGCAACGTCATTCAGCGCACGCCGGTCGAGGGGCTCGACATCATCCCCGCGAACATCGACCTGTCCGCGGCCGAGGTCCAGCTCGTCGGCGAGGTCGCCCGCGAGCAGATCCTGGCCCGCGTGCTCCGTCCGGTGCTCGACGACTACGACGTCGTGCTCATCGACTGCCAGCCCTCGCTCGGTCTCCTCACCGTCAACGCCCTCACGGCCGCGCACGGCGTGATCATCCCGCTCGAGACGGAGTACTTCGCCATGCGTGGCGTCGCGCTCCTCGTCGAGACGATCGAGAAGATCACCGACCGCCTCAACCCGCGGCTCGAGGTCGACGGCATCCTCGCCACGATGTACGACGGCCGGACCCTGCACAGCCGCGAGGTCGTGGGCAGCGTCGTCGAGCACTTCGGCGACAAGGTCTTCCACACGGTCATCTCCCGGACGGTGAAGTTCCCCGACGCCACGCTGGCCGCGGAGCCGATCACGTCCTACGCCTCGGCGCACTCCGGTGCCCGCGCCTACCGGCAACTGGCACGCGAGCTGATCGCCCGCGGCGGCGCGGCCTGACACGATGAGCCAGACTCCCGTGCTCGGCGAGTCGGCACCCGCCCCGCAGGACGAGAGCGCCGTCGTTCCCGGCGGTGTGCTGACCCGCCGCGCCGCGCCGCGGGCCTTCACCGTCCACCTCGAGAACTTCGAGGGCCCCTTCGATCTGCTTCTCGGGCTGATCAGCAAGCACAAGCTCGACATCACCGAGGTCGCGCTCGCCAAGGTCACCGACGAGTTCCTCGCCCACACGAAGGCGATCCAGGCGGCCGACTCCGACTGGGACCTGTCGCAGACGAGCGAGTTCCTGCTCGTGGCCGCGACCCTGCTCGATCTCAAGGCGGCGCGCCTGCTGCCGCAGTCGGGGCCGGAGGACGAGGAGGACCTCGCCCTCATCGAGGCTCGCGACCTGCTCTTCGCGCGGCTGCTGCAGTACCGCGCCTTCAAGGACGTCGCGCGTGGCTTCGGCGAGCGCATGCTTGGCACGGGCCGCATGACGCCTCGTCAGGCCGGTCTGGAACCGGAGTTCGCGCGGCTGCTGCCCGAGCTCGTCATGGGCATCACGCCCGAGCAACTGGCCATGGTCGCGGCTCGGGCGATGACGCCGAAGGTCGCCCCGACCGTGGGTCTGGATCACCTCCACGCCCCGACCGTGAGCGTGCGCGAGCAGGCCGGGATCATCGGAGACCGGCTCCGTCGCGAGGGGAGCTGCTCGTTCCGTTCGCTTGTGCGCGACGCCGACAACACCCTCGTCATCGTGGCGCGCTTCCTCGCCCTGCTCGAGCTCTTCCGCGAGTCCGCGGTGGCCTTCGAGCAGGTGGAGGCCCTCGGTGAGTTGACCGTGCGCTGGACCGGCGGTGAGGCCGGCGACATCGCCGTCAGCGACGAGTTCGACGAGGACGACGTGCCGGCGCCGGACGAGGCGCCCGCCCAGGAGTCCTCGACTCCCACCGACGAAGGAGATTCCGCATGAGCGACATCGCGGCCGAGACCGTGCCGGATGCGGTCACCGACGCCGAGACGGCTGAAGGCCCCCTCGCCTTCGACGTCGGCGACTTCCCTTCCGGCGCACGAGGCGCCATCGAGGCGGTCCTCATGGTCGTCGACGAGCCGGTCTCGGAGGTGGCCCTCGCCACGGCGCTGGAGATCCCGCAGGACGACGTCGTCGAGCACCTGACCTCGCTCGAGGCGGAATATGCGCAGGCCGGCCGTGGTTTCACGCTGCGCAACGTGGGCGGCGGCTGGCGCTTCTACAGCCGCGCCGACTACGCCCCGGCCGTCGAGAAGTTCCTCCTCGACGGGCAACAGGCCAAGTTGACCCAGGCCTCCCTCGAGACCTTGGCCGTCATCGCCTATCGGCAGCCGATCTCGCGCTCGCGCGTCAGCGCGGTGCGTGGGGTCAACGTCGACGGCGTCGTCCGGACGCTGCTCACCCGTGGCCTCATCACCGAGCACGGGAGCGACGGCGACTCTGGCGCCACCCTCTATGTCACCACCCCCTACTTCCTCGAACGGATGGGCCTCGTGAGCCTCGACGACCTTCCCCCTCTCGCCCCCTACCTCCCGGATGCCGACATCCTCGACGAGCTCGCCGATGCGGGGCAGGCATGACGCCCCCGCGGTCCCGCGGAGCAGCGGGCGGTAGCGGCGGCGGCTCGCGCGGCGGTCGCCCCTCCGGCGGCGGTCGTCCCTCCGGCGGCGGTCGTCCCTCCGGCGGCGGCTCGCGCGGTGGCGCTGGCGCCGGTGGTCGTGGAGGATCGCGCACCGGCGCGGGTCGCCCGACGTCCGGCCGCGGCCAGGGTGGTCAGGGTGGTCAGGGCGCTCAGGGTGGTGCCAACCGGACCGGCCGCCCGGACAAGCCCGGGGGAGCGGCACGCACGCGCCAGTCGCAGCCGACGGGCTTCCCCCGTGAGCGTCCGGCTCAGGACATCGACGTGCACGACCCCGACGGCGTCCGCCTGCAAAAGCTGCTCGCCGCTGCGGGTGTCGGCTCCCGACGTGTCTGTGAGGGCCTCATCGCCGAGGGGCGTGTCGAGGTCGACGGCCAGATCGTCACCGAGCTCGGCGTCCGCGTCGACCCGGCGACGGCCGTCATCCACGTCGACGGCATCCGGGTCCAGCTCGACGAGACGAAGGTCTACCTCGCCTTCAACAAGCCGCTCGGCGTCGTCACGACGATGAGCGACGAGCTGGGTCGGCCCTCGATCATGGACTACGTCGGCAACCGCAAGGAGCGCCTCTTCCACGTCGGCCGACTCGACGCCGACACCGAAGGTCTGCTCATCCTCACCAACGACGGCGAGCTGGCCCACCGGCTCCAGCACCCGCAGTACGGCGTGCTCAAGACCTACCTCGCCGAGGTGCCCGGCCCCGTCCCGCGTGACCTCGGACGCCGCCTGCGCGAGGGCGTCGAGCTCGAGGACGGCATGGCGTCGGTCGACTCCTTCCGGCTCGTCGACTCCCGGCCGGGCAAGGCCCTGGTCGAGCTGATCCTCCACGAGGGTCGCAAGCACATCGTCCGCCGGATGCTCGAGGAGGTCGGCCACCCGGTGCAGTCACTCGTCCGCACGCAGGTCGGCCCGATCCACCTCGGGGAGACCAAGCCCGGCCGCTCCCGCGCCCTCAACAAGGACGAGGTCGGCAAGCTCTACAAGGCCGCGGGGCTGTGACCGGGGAGCCGTCAGCGTCCGCACGGGCGCTCACTGCGGTCGACTCGGTGCACGTCATCGGGACGGGGCTCATCGGCACGAGCCTCGGCCTCGCGCTGAGCCGGCTCGGTGTCGACGTCACCCTCGAGGACGCCTCGCCGACGTCGACGGCGCTGGCCCGCGATCTTGGGGCCGGCCGCATCGGCGCATCCGAGTCGCCTTCGGTCGTCATCGTCGCGACCCCGCCGGACGTCACGGCCGCGGTCGTTGACGACGCCCTCCGGCGCTGGCCCACGGCGACCGTCACGGACGTGGCGTCGGTCAAGGGCTCCATCCGGGAGGCGTTGCAGCGCGCGGGCGTCGACCTGACGCGCTACGTCGGCTCTCACCCCATGGCCGGCCGCGAGCGCTCCGGGGCGGTCTCGGGACGCGTCGACCTCTTCGAGGGGCGGGCCTGGGTGATCACCGCCGGTGATGAGACGCGACCCGAATCCCTCGCGTTGGTCCGCCGACTCGCGGAGGCCGTCGGCTCGGCCGTCACGGTGATGCCGCCCGCCGACCACGACGGGGCCGTCGCCGCGGTCTCCCACGTCCCGCAGGTCGTCGCCAGCCTCGTCGCGGCCCGCCTCGAGCACCTCCCCGACGACGCCGTCGCCCTCGCCGGTCAGGGCCTGCGCGACGTCACCCGGATCGCCGCGAGCGACCCGCAGTTGTGGACCCAGATCCTGGCCGGGAACGCCGCGGCCGTCGCCGACGTCCTCGAGTCGGTCGCGACCGACCTCGACGCCGTCGTGGGCGCCCTGCGGGCGTTGGATGGCGAAGGGGGCGGCGCCGCAACGGTGCCCGGCGCGCGGGCCGTGTTGGCCCGCAGCATCGCCGCCGGCAACTCCGGACACGCCCGCATCCCCGGCAAGCACGGCGCCGCACCCGCGCACTACGCCACCGTGCGTGTCGTGGTCGACGACCGCCCGGGCGAGCTCGCGCGACTGCTGGCCGACATCGGCGACGCCGGCGTGAACCTCGAGGAGTTGCGGCTCGACCACGGACTCGGGCAGGCCTTCGGTCTGGCCGAGGTCGACGTCCTGCCGGCGTCCGCGACCTTCCTCGAGGAGGAACTGGTCCGGCGCGGCTGGCGCCTGCACGGCTGAGGCGCAGCCGCCCGGCGGTCACCGGCACCTCGGGCGGCTCGGTAGGCTCGCCTCCCATGAGCACGCCTGCCGCCCCCATCCTCATCGCCGTCGACGGACCCTCGGGGACCGGCAAGTCCAGCGTTTCGAAGGCCGTCGCCCGCACCATGGGGGCCGGCTACCTCGACACCGGCGCGATGTACCGCGCGCTGACGTGGTGGGTCCTCGATCAGGGCATCGACCCGCTGGATCAGGAGCGGGTCGCGGCGGAGGCCGCGACCTTCCCGCTCGTCATGGGCACGGACCCGGCCAACCCCGGCGTGACCGTGGACGGCAGGGACATCGGTGACGACATCCGGACGGCCCGGATCACGTCCGCGGTGACGGCGATCGCGACCAACCCCTTCGTGCGTCCGGTGCTCCAGCGCCTGCAGCGTCAGCTCATGGACGCCATCGCCGCGGAGCGGGGTGCCGTCGTCGCCGAGGGGCGTGACATCACCACGGTGGTGGCCCCCGATGCCGACGTGCGCATCCTCATGACGGCCAGCGAGGAGGCCCGGCTGCGCCGACGCTCCCTCGAGGTCCACGGGACCACCGACGAGGCGGCCGTCGAGGCGACCCGTGACCTCGTCGTGCAACGGGACCGGGCCGACTCCACCGTTTCCGAGTTCACCGTCGCCGCCGACGGCGTGGTCACGGTCGACACCTCGGACCTCACCTTCGAGCAGAGCGTCGACGCCGTGGTGGCCATCGTCGCCGTCGCCCGAGTCTGACCCGCGGCCTGCGCGGTGCGGAGCGCGCACCGGGCGGTGAGCTCTCGTGCGTGTGGTCGGTGGCTGCGCCATGATGCGGGACAATGGACGTTGCACCTCCCACCCAAGGACTGACGTGAGCGACTCCGAGTACCCCTCTGCCCCCGAGCCCGCGGCCGACGCCGCCCTCGACTCCGGCCCCGACACAGGATCCGTCGCAGAGGCGGCCACCCCCGTGGACCCGCAGGCCGACGAGCAGATCGAGCGCGCCCTGCGCGTCGGTCTGGAGGAGTTCGAGCTCGATGAGGAGGACCGCGCGCTCCTCGAGGCCGAGCTCGCCCTGGACGAGTACGCCCACGAGGCGCCGCGCCCCGTGCTGGCGGTCGTCGGCCGCCCGAACGTCGGCAAGTCGACGCTGGTCAACCGCATCCTCCGCCGCCGAGAGGCCGTCGTGGAGGACGTCCCCGGTGTCACCCGTGACCGCGTGTCGTACGACGCCGAGTGGTCGGGGCGGAAGTTCACCCTGGTCGACACCGGAGGCTGGGAGGTCGATGCCACGGGCATCCACCTGCGCGTCGCCGAGCAGGCCGAGGTCGCCGTCGAGCTGGCCGACGCGGTCGCCTTCGTCGTGGACGCCAAGGTCGGGGCGACCGACGACGACGAGAACGTCGTGCGCCTCCTTCGCCGCAGCGGGAAGCCTGTCGTCCTCATCGCCAACAAGGTCGACGACGAGAAGACCGAGTCCGACGCGACGGCCCTGTGGAACCTCGGTCTCGGCCAGCCGTGGCCCGTCTCCGCGCTGCACGGCCGCGGCAGTGGTGACGTCCTCGACGCGATCTTGGACGTCCTGCCCGAGGTCTCGGGCGTGGCCCCGGAGACGCCGCGCGACGGCCTCCGCCGGGTCGCCCTCGTCGGGCGCCCCAACGTCGGCAAGTCGAGCCTGCTCAACAAGCTGGCGAAGGAGGACCGGGTCGTCGTCGACAACGTCGCCGGCACGACGCGTGACCCGGTCGACGAGGTCATCGAACTCGCGGGCCGCAAGTGGCGCTTCGTCGACACCGCGGGCATCCGCCGCCGTGTCCACCAGACCCGCGGCGCCGACTTCTACGCCTCGCTGCGCACTCAGACGGCCCTGGAGAAGGCGGAGGTCGCCGTCGTCCTCGTCGACGCCGAGGAGAAGATCGCGGAGCAGGACATCCGCGTCATCAGCCAGGTCATCGAGACCGGGCGAGCCCTCGTCATCGCCTTCAACAAGTGGGACCTCCTCGACGAGGAGCGTCGCTACTACCTCGAGCGTGAGATCGAGCGCGAGCTCGTCCAGGTGCCGTGGGCGCGCCGGGTCAACATCTCCGCCAAGACGGGGCGCAACGTCGAAAAGCTCGTGCCGGCCCTGGACATGGCACTGGCGTCGTGGGATGCCCGCATCCCGACGTCGCGACTGAACGCCTTCCTCGGCGAGGTCGTCGCGTCCCACCCGCACCCGGTGCGCGGTGGCAAGCAGCCGCGCATCCTCTTCGGCACCCAGGCGAGCACCCGCCCGCCGCGGTTCGTCATCTTCGCGTCGGGCTTCATCGAGCACGGTTACCGCCGCTTCCTCGAGCGTCGCCTGCGCGAGGAGTTCGGCTTCGAGGGGACGCCGATCGAGATCTCGGTCCGCGTGCGGGAGAAGCGTTCTCGTCGCTGAGGGCCGCGTGCGGCGCGGCTGACGGACCCGATTCGGTCGGAGGCCACCCGCTGCGCTAAGGTTGCGTTCGCTCTCCTGCGGGGGAGCACACCGCTGCGATTCACGTCGTCGTGGTGGACAACCGAACAACGGGCTGTGGCGCAGCTTGGTAGCGCACTTGACTGGGGGTCAGGTGAGTTAGAGCGGCGGGACTGTCCGAAAACTAAACAACGGGATGTGGCGCAGCTTGGTAGCGCACTTGACTGGGGGTCAAGGGGTCGCAGGTTCAAATCCTGTCATCCCGACAAAAAGCCCTGGTGAGAGGCAACTTTCACCAGGGCTTCGTCGTATCTGAACGTGGTCACTGGCTGGTCCACTTCCCTCATCCGCCCGTCCCGCTCGTTCGCGGATTGGTCCACTTCCGTTCGGTCTCGTCGGCTGCGGAGTGCACCAAAAGGTGACCATGAGGTGCACCAAAACGCGGGCATGACGGTGCTCCGGCCCCCTCTGGGAGGGTCGGAGCATGGGTTCTGAAGTGGTCACAAGCGGGGTCCGTCGCGGCGGCTAGCGTCCTTCCTCTGAGGTGTCCTGGAAAGGAACTGATTAGCCTGTCTCGCGGCTTCGGCGAGGTGTCGATGGTCGGGGTGGAGATACCCCTTGGTCGTCTCGATCGACTGATGCCCAAGGATCTCCTGGAGCACATGCAAAGCGATACCGGCGTCGGCCATCCACGTCGCCCCCGTATGCCGGAGACCGTGCCGGGTGAGGTCCGGCAACCCGAGGCCTGCGACGAGGTCATCCCAGTGCGTCGCATCCCGCACCGTCGCAGTCGTGAGCACCCCACCCCGTGGCCCACGCAGGAGCGGAGCTTCGGGCAACTTGTCTTGGGTGAGGCGTTCGAGGATCGGTTCGAGCGCATCGAGCATCGGCACCGGCCGGTCTCTACGGCCCTTGGTCTTCTTCACGACGAGGCCGCCCTTGCCGGGGTAATGCTGGCGTCTGATCCACACGATGTGGTTCTCCCAGTCAACATCACCGACTTGGAGGCCGGCGACTTCCGAACCACGGGCAGCCAGGAGGCTGGCGAGCATGACGTGATCGGAATACGCCTGATGTACCTTCCCGCAGGCTTTCGCGAGCTTCCGTAGCGTCGCGAGATCCGGCAGTGCGTGTTGACGGAGTGCTCCGGTGGTGTGGGTGACGTTGTTGCCGAGGTTGCGCCGAGCACGATGCTTGGCGGGGTTGATGGAGATGACGTCATCACGCACGGCCTCATCCAGTACCCGGACGAGTGGGGCGATGGAGTTCTTGATCGTGGACGCGGAGTGTTCGGCTTCCCAGGCGTCGATGGTGCGGTCGATCATCCCGGCGGTGATCTTCGCAACCCGCACATGCCCGAGCGCGGGCAGCACCCGGAGCCGGAACCCGGTCTCGTACAGCTCGGCAGTGGAGGTCGGGTCCAGGCCCCGCTGCCACCGGTCCCCGATCGAGGCGGCGTAGTCGGCGAGGGTGACGGTCGGGTCGTTGCCGGTCTCGGTCGCTGCCCGCATCTGATCGAAGAACTCCTCCACCTCCTCCTGCGAATGGACGTGGGCGACGCGGCCGACACGCTTGTGAGTGGACGGGTCGGTCCAGCGGACGCGGGCCCGGAACCCGTCGACGCGGCGTTCGACATCGGTGGTGAGCTTCACCCCGACCGGCGGCATCCGCCGATTCCGCGGATCAGCCACGATCCCGACCCTGTTCCTGCTCGGTGACCCAGGCGCGCACCGTGGCCGGGTTGTAACGGGAGACACCACCGACCCGAAGGAACGGCGGCCCAATCCTCTCTCTGCGCCAGCGCGAGAGCGTGGCCTGGGAGACGTTCAAGAACTCGGCCACATCCCGCGCACACCACAGGGCCTCAACGGGGGTGATGCCGTGCTCAAGCGCTGTTGGGGCGTTCATCGTCGAGACTCGCGTAGAAGGCGTCCTCGGCCGCCTGGCGCTGGGCGATGTCAGCGGCAACGAACGCATCGAAGTCCGCCGCCCGATCCAGGATCACGACATCCTCCACCGGCGGTGCAGGCTTCTCGCCCGGCCAGACGGTCTGCCGAGTGGGACGGTCGCGATCCAGCCGGGTGACGGAGCCTGCGACCCAGTCGCGGAGCCGCTGCTTGGCATCGACGAAGTCCCGGTGCCAACCGATAGGCGCGGAACCGTTCTGATCAGGGTCGTAGGCGCACAGCCAGTGCAGATGCAGCGCGGACAGTTCCCACACCAGTTCGGGGTGCCGGTGCCAGAACGGCGGAATGACGTTCGCGGACAGGCCGTAGGTGTGACGGAGCCAGTTCACCCACCGATCCAGTTCCAGCCATTCCGCCCCTGCCTCGTCGGCGGTCAGCAGGTTCCAGTTCACCGGATGCGGCGGCCCAGGAATCGAATCGGGATCAGACAGCGCCGGCTTCGTGCCAGGTTTCTCGTCCTGGAGTGCGGGTTCGGGCTCGTCGATCTCCGGGATATCCGTGGCGATGGTGCTCATGGTGGCGTCTCCTCAGAGTCGGGGCGCGGGCGGCGTCGGCGCGCTGCTGCGATTCGGTACCTGGAACTCCGGCGCTGGCTGGGCTGGGGTCTCCCGTGCCGGTGCTTCCTGAGTCGGGGCGTTCTGGTCGAGCTGTTGGGTTGGGGTGCGGGGTGTGCGGTCGACGTCGTAGCGGGTGCGGGCGGTGTCGTGTCCGATCTTCTTCGCGACGAACTGCTCGGCCTGGATCTGCTCACCATCGCGGGTGGTCTCGTACTCGCGGACGTAGCCCTCGGCGACGAAGCTGTCGCCCTTCTTGAACCGCTCGTGCGCCCGCTCTGCACTCGCCCGGAACAACACGAGATCGTGGAAGGTCGAGTCGAGCTGAGTGAAGGTGCCGTCGGGGTTGCGGTCGAAGTGCTCTTGGCCGAACCTCGCGTAGAACCGGGCCTGGTTCTGGTCGTTGTAGCTGAGCTGCGGGTCCGAGGCGATGAACCCCGAGATCGACTGCTGCGTGTGAATGTCCATCGAAATGCTCCTTGACGATCACGCGACCCCACTTGTCAGGGGTCATCCGTGAAAGTCAGGTGCACTACACCAGCCCAACCACTTCAGGCGTCGGAAGTGCGCTGCAACAGCCCCTCGATCTCGGCCCGGTCGCGCTTCAACTGCTCCGCATCGGGACGGCTCGGCCAGGCGCGCAGGTCGGTGACGATGGGTGGTGCGGCACGGAGGAGGGTGACGCCGGTGCCGAAGGGCAGGGTGCGGATGCGGTCGGGCGGCAGGATCGGCACCCGCCTGATCGAGCGTTGGTTCGACCGGCTGCCGTGGTCCCCGAGGGTGACGGAGTCGGTGAACTCGTCGCGTTCGCCGATGAGGGTGGAGAGGTCTTGGAGGTCTTTGGAGTTCGACGCCCCACCGAGAATGACCTTGACGATGGAGGCATCCCAGATCGCTCCGGCCTGGTTCTCCGACCACTTATCGCGGGCCTGCGCGAGTGACTGCAAGACCGGGAGCGTGGTGATGCCCGTGCCGCCGCCCTCTGCCATGAGTGTCGGCAGTGACGGGAGGGGCGCGAGGTTTCCAATTTCGTCGAGCGCGAGTAGGAGGGGTGGGTCGAGGCGGGCTCCGGGTGATCGTGCGGCGATGCGGCGTGCGGTTTCGATGAGGTCTTCCACGAACGCCGCCACCAACGCTGCAGACGCACCAGCCCCCGCTCCGGTGGCGAGGAGATACAGCGTGCCGCGGTCTTTGATGAAGGCTTCGGGGTCGAAGCTCTCACCCTCACTCGGCGACACGGCATCCAGCACCCTGGGATCAGCGAGGGCACCGAGCGCGAGGGAGACGCCTTGCCAGATGGAGTCTCGGGTGCGGGGGTCGGAGTCGATCATCGCCTCCAAAGAATCCGCCCAACCTGCGGCCGCGTTCGGGTTCGCGGTGAGGATCGCGACCGCCTCCGCCGCAGCCGACGGGTCGAGGGTCCAGCGGAACAGTTCGGCCGGTGAGCGATGATCGAGGGCGGCGGCGTGGAGGAGGCCTTGGAGTGCGGTGCGGGTCTTTCCTTCCCAGAACCCACCGGACTCGACACCGCCAGCGGAGAGGCCGGTGGCGGAGGCGAGTCCGGTGGCGCGGATCATCGCCGTCAACGGGTCCTCACACCCCCGTACCGGCGACCAGCGCAGGCCTGCGGGGACGCCTTCGGCGAGGTGCTGTGGATCGAACACCGCCACCGGCCCCGCATTACGCCGCCGGGCGCGGAGGGTGGCGGTGAGATTGTCCGGCCTCGTGGAGGTCGTCACCACGGCTCCGGGGGCGTCGAGGATGGCGTTGATGACGACGTGCAGGCCCTTGCCGGAGCGGGGCGGCCCGATCAGCAAGATCGAGTCCTCGACCGACGCCCAGACCTGCTTGCCCCGCGAGGAGCCGAGGAGGTAGCCGACATCGGCTGGTGATGGTTCGTCGAGCGATGGCCGCAGCGTCGCAGCACGCTTCAACAAGGCCTTGGGCGACGCGGTCTGGGTGACCTCATGGCTGGTCGCGGTGCCCGCGAGGCGGCGGGGGTCGGTCTCGACCTTGCGGTTGTGGCGTCGCCATTTCGTCCAGCACCAGCCCAGCCCGACCGTCACCGCAGCAAGGAGCACGACGGTGACGATCCAGTAGACGACCGGGCTCAGGCCCTCAGCTCCGAGGGCGCCGCCGGGGTCGCCGGGGTTGAACAGCACCCCCATCCCGCCCGTCGGCCCTGACGTGGGCTGCGCGGTCCCGGTGAGGAACGCGGCGATGGAGCCTGCGCCGCGGAGGACGAGCCCGAGGGCGAAGATTCCGATGAGGCCGATGAGGGCGGCGTTGGTGAGTTCATCACCCATCGAGCCCGGCTGCCGCTCGTTCATGGCAGTGTCTCGATGTGGACGGTGCCGGAGATCCGGCCAAACAGCAGCACGTCCTGTGCCCTGCTTGTTGGTGTCGGGAGCTGGTTGAGATCCAGCAGGGCGCACGCACGTCCGCCCGCCGCATCCGTATGGGAGACGATGATTGCGACGGCGACATCTTCGCCGGGCAGGAACCCGTCGGCGGTGACCTCGACCAGCACTGGCCCCTTCAGCTTCCATACTGGCTTCGCGGGCTCGGACGGCGGCACGGATTCGGGGGTGCGTGTGCGTTTGCGGGGGTGGATGAGGTCGGTGAACACCGACCCGTCAACCTCGCGGACCTCGATCCGCACCGCCACGCTTCGGTCCTTCGTGACCGCGTCGAGGAGGTCGGTGAAGCTGCCGCGCGTCCATTCCCCGCGAGGAGGCGGCGGGAACACGGCACCGTCCACCGTGACATCGAGGGTCCCGGTGTCAGTGACGATCACACGGACGTTCGGGAGCACCGCCTGCACCGGCCCCGGTGTCTCGTTCGACGCTGCGGCGGCGTGTTTCTTCTGGGGACGCACGTTCATCACTTCACCCCCGAGGTGAGGCGGGAGCTGGTGTCGAACATCTCCAGCTCGGCTGGGTGGAGCTGATGCTGCGTCACGAACGACCTGTCCTTGATCCGCCACAACCCCTGCCCGACACCGAGACCGGGAAGGAGCTTCTGCTCGGTCCCGGTCAGCCCGAGCGCACTGGCGGTGGCTCCGAGCTGGTCGGATTCCTGCCGGTACACGATCCGGGTCTCCGCATTCGCGAGCAAGGAGTTGGCAAGGGAGCGCATGGCTGAGCCTTGGTCGCCGACATTGTCCAAGTCGGTCAACTTATGAAAAATCAACATGTTCGCGATCCCGTAATGCCGCGCGAGCCGCCAGTGCGCATCCATCCGGCGCAGGAGCGCGGGGTGGGACATGAGTCGCCAGGCTTCGTCGTAGATCACCCACCGCTGCCCACCATTCGGGTCCAACAACGCCGATTCCATCCACGCGCTGGAGCACGTCATCAGCACCGAGATCAACGTCGAGTTCTCGGTCACGCGGGAGAGGTCGAGGGAGATCATCGGCAACGACGGATCAAACCTGACCGTCGATGGCCCATCGAAAAGACCGGCGAGGTCGCCGGCGACGAGGCGGCGGAGGGCGTGGCCGACGAGCCGCCCATCCTCCGCGAGCCGGCCGTCGGTGTCGTCACTGGGGTTGAGGACGCGGTCAACGACCATTGGCAGAATCGGCACCGTGTTCTCCCGCACCGTCTGCGTCAACGCCAAGTCGATCGCAGTGTGTTCCAACGGCGACAACCCCCGCGCCAGCACCGTCTCCGCCAGAGCCCCGATGAGATCCCTCCGGCGAGAGGCGACGGTCGCGGCCCACTGCTCATCCGACAGGCCGGAGGTCCGCATGCCCTCATCGAGCGGATTCAACCGCGTGTTGAGGCCGTGGCCGAGGACGATCGCTCGACCCCCGACAGCCTCCGCTACCGCGGTGTGTTCCCCCTTGGGGTCGCCGGGGACGTAGACGCGACGCCCGAACGGCAGTGACCGCGTGTAAAGGGATTTTGCGAGTGAGGATTTCCCGGAGCCGACGATTCCGGCGAGGACGACGTTGGGTGCGGTGATGATGCCGCGGGCGTAGAGCACCCACGGGTCGTAGACGAAGCTGCCGCCGGAGTAGAGGTCCTGGCCGACGAAGACGCCGTCGGAGCCGAGACCCCCTTCAGCGACGAACGGATACGCCCCAGCGAGAGTCGCGCTGGTGTCCTGGTGACGTGGCACCTTGAACCTGCCCGGCGACCGTAACCCAGCTGCGCCCGGCTCGCCCGACGCAGGCAGATACGTTGTCGCTAGGCGTTCGGCACGCTCGGCCTCCGCCTTCGCCACCGCAGCCGCCTTCTCGGCCAGCCGCTTCTCGGCGGTGATGCGGGCGGCGGCCTGCCGGCGTTGCTTCCGCAGCTTGCGGCGCTCGGACGCTGGGGCGACGAGAACCGAGGTATGTAGCCGTTCGGGCTCACGGGCGCTCACAGACCCAGCCCCCGACCCGAGGTGTGCGACGAGCGAGTGGTGTTGGCGAACCAGTCCTTCTCGACCGCGACGCCCTGCGCAGCGGACGGCCCCGCAGCAGCGGCTGCACGAGCAGGACTACCCGCGACCCTTGCCGGATCGGCCGCTGGTGGCGAAGGAGGCTCGGTCGATTCTGGTTCGAGGGGCACGTTGTGGGCGCGGTGCAGGGAGACGTGACCGTGGAACGGGTTGTAGGTAAGGGCGTAGTCGCCGTCGGTGACCGCGCGGTCGAGATCACTGACCGGTGGGGTGTCGTAGACGTATCCGTTCTCCAACGCCGCATCAGTGGTCTCCTCGCCGTAGTCCCACTGCTTCAAATGCTCGATCCCTGCCGCCGGGCCGTCGCGGCTGATGAGGTCCATCACCTGGTCGGCCTCCTCGCCCTGGAGGAAGACGATGTTGACCCACTGCCGGATCGAGCGGGAGGTGCCGGGTTGCCAGGCGATCCGCCCTGCCGCGTTCATGGCCGCGTCGAGGCGGTCGTGTGCGGAGTCAATCAGGGTCGCTGCCTGGTGCAGTTCGTCCGCTGCCGCGAGAGCGTCACGGGCACCTGCGGCGGGGTTGCCGTGATCGTCGGTCGCGTGGATCTGCCGCGATGCGTGGGCGTTGGCAAGCTGGTCGAGGACCTGCCGCAGCGACCGCACCCCGGCGAGCAGATCACCCATCACCGGATACATCTGCGAGGGCTGACCGAACGTCCGGCTGGCATGAGCCAGACCCCGCATCGCTTCGGATGCTTCAGCGGCGTCTTTGGTGGGGTCGGTGAACGTGGGCATGAGGAACCTCCCTGACGATGGATGTCAGAGAGGAGGTGAGCGACAGGCTCCTCGTCTTGCTCGCTCTTGGCACGGGCAGCAGTGCTCGTGGGGAGATGTGTCGGTGGTACATGCCAGCATCTGCGCAAACGAGCAGACCCACACCGGGAGGAACTGATGTTGAGTGCGATCAAGGAGATTCCGGGCACGATCAAGAGCTGGCGCGACAACCGAGAGTCGATCTACAACCTCGTTGCGACTATCGCTGCTGCCCTCGTCGTTGCGGCCGTTGCGACAGGAACGCGACCGAGCGACGCCCTGGCCGCGGTCGCGCGCCATATCCAACTCACGCCGGTGGCGGAGTGGTTGACTGGCCTATCGCTCGCTAACGACCCGGCCCCCGCCGTGAACGGGATCATGCTTACGGCTCTGCTTGTTCTTCTGGCTTGGATGGTCGTGATCCCGTTGGTGCGCAGCAGACATGATGACAACCAGATGTTCGCCTACGAACCTCTTCGCCTCGTCGGTGCGCCCGCAGCTGCGACCGTCTGGCTTCTTCTTTTCGTCGCGGCACAGTACGGCGACATCGCGGCACCGCTGCGCTCATGGGCGCACACCGCGTTCGCCGCAGCGCTATGGGTGTTGGGCGGGCTCGCCGCTGCGGGTGTTCTCTACCTCCTCGCGCGGCGATACGGAATGGACGACCTTGCCCGTCTCCTGTTGTGGCCCCCGGCAGTGGTCGTTTACCGCGTCTATGTGGGGATCTGTTTCACGGGTGTCGCAGTAGTTGTTGCCGCTGTCGGCATCCCGGTCGGGATCATCTCGTGGTTTGCCGGATTGGAATCTGACCGTAGCCGCAAGATTCGTGACGACATTGAGCGAGAACGTATCGAACGCGAACCTGTGGCCACAGGCGCCGCCATCGTCCGTCTCGACCGCGCCGCCTAAAGATCACACCTTCCGGCACAACGGCAATGCGGCGGCCGTGAACGCGGCGGCCTGCTGCCCGACGAGGAGTCGGGTTTCACACGAGGCCTGGATCGCTGCTTGTTCGATCGCCGCGACGGCGGCGTCCAACTCGTTGATGGTGGGTGCGGTGATGGTGACGAGGCCGGTGTAGCGGAGGATGCCGTGCCCGGCGGTGAGGTCGGCCTCCTGTTGGAGGACGTCTTGGTATTCGGCGGTTTGGGAGGCGTCTTCGATCTGCCCGATCCGCTGCCGCTGCGCCGCATCACTGATGTGCTCCACCTTCTTCTTCCGAATATCCCGCGCCGCTTGGTCCGACCGCATGGGTGTGCAGATCAGCGAGAAGGATCGCTGGATGCCGGTGGAGAGCAGCACGGGTGAGAGGAATCCCGGATAGACCAGAGAGCGGGGCCATTCGGAGATCCAGAGGGTGGCGTGGTGGGCGGAGTCGGTGCGGATACGTCCCCAGGATTCGTTGACCGCGAGCGGGCCTGCGGTGGCGAGGGATTGTCCGATTTGCCCGTGCCGTTCCAAGGTCGCGGCGATCGCGGGGTCATACGCGGAGCGGAGAATCACGGCGATCTGCCCTGGGGTGAGCCATCCGGACGGGGTCAGGTCCGCCGACCGGAGCGCCGCGGTCAGCGTCGCCATCTCCTGCCGGAGGACGGCGGCCGCGCCACGGATGCCGCCGCCGGCGGTGCGGATCTGTCGCCCGGCGGCCCGCATGTCCAAGGACAGTGACAGGGTGGTGGCGTGGCGTTCCCCGGCAGGACCTGCCCGGTCGATCAACTCGCCATAGGTCGTGGAGGCCCAGGAGTCGTCGTGGGTGCCGTGCGCAGCCCACCACTCCGCCAATCCAGTGCCGGAGTCCGGGAGGGTGCGTTCGAGGATCTGCAAGGTCGCGATGCGCCCGGAACGGCAGACGGTGGCGAGCACGCGGCCCCAGGAAGTGACGCGGCGTTCCTGCTCACCGGGATCGAGGAGTACGAACGCCGGATGGGTGACCTCGCAGACCACAGTGAGGGTGCCCGCGTGCGGGTCGTGGATCATCCCGGCTTCGGTTTCGGGGTCGGTGAACTCCCGCAGCCGCGCCATATCGCCCGGCAGCGCGAGGGTGCCGACCGGGCGGGGTGCGACGACTTTGCGGCGGTAGATGAGCTGCCCGATCGTGGTGCGGTAGAGCCACCAGCATCCGACCGGCAACCATTCGACCAGGGGCCTTCCCGCAATCGGCACCCACGTCAACGTGATGGAGAGTGCCCAGATGGGTGCGGTGTAGGCGAGCAGGATGCCGCCGCCGGCGTAGAGGGCCCCGACGAAGGAGAGGATGCCGACCGCGAGCGTCACGAGCTGCGGAAGCGATAACCCGAGGAGGACGCCGCGGCGGGTGAGGCGGGAGAACTTCACCGGCACCAGTTCGCTCGCATTCTTACTGCTGCTGCTCATGGGGTTCACTTCTTCCCGGGTGTGGGGTCGGGCGGTGTCGGGTCCTGCGGTGGTGTCGGCGTCTTCGGCACCGGGGACGAGGGTGGTGCCGTGTCACTGCCCTGGGGTGGTGGGGTGATGTTGCTGCTCGCACCGTCGGCGGCTGCTTCGCCTTGACCGCCGAGCTTGTCGCCGAGGTCGTGACCGGCGTTGAAGGAGTCCTTGGCGACCTTCGCCGCGATCACCGCCGCAGCGACCGGGGCCGCGACCGCAGCACCCGCACCCGCCCCACCTCCGGCTGCCGCGGTTGAACCACCACCGGATGCGGCAGGCGCAGCACTCTCAGGCGGAGTGCCACCCGTGGAGGCCGGTGTCGGCTTCGGCGGCGGAGTCGTACCGCCGCCGCCGTTGCCGCCACTGCCTTTGCCCCCGCCGCTGTTGTTGCCGTCGAGGACTTTCTGCGCGTCCTGCCCCTGCGGCTTCGACGGCACAGGCATCGGGCGGTTGAGAGCCTGCTTGGCGTCTTGTTCGGAGCCGATCGCGTGATACATGTCGAAGCCGACGAACGCGATGAACTTGTACGTCAGATACGGCGCGAACGCGGCCATCGCCATCAGCACGACGCCCGCGATGGGGTCACTGATCGACGCGAGATCCATGTCAATCGGTGCCGACACCTGCGTGATCGCGACGAGGAACATGACGACCAGCACGAGCTTGGAGGCGATGAGGGCGATTACGAACATCGCCCACTTGCTGATCCACCCCCGGCTCGCGTCCCAGGAGGCGCCGGAGAACGCCAACGGTGCAAACACGATCGCAACCAACAGCAAGGCTTTGCGGATCAGGAGGGAGAGCCAGACGATGGCGGCGGCCGAGATCGCCAGTCCTGCGAGGAAGATGGTGATGATCGCACCCACACCCGGAGCCGCGATATTGATCCCCGCCAGCCCCGCAACCAACAGGGTGATCTTGTCGCCCATCGTGGTGGTGGTTTCGCCTGCGGCTTGGATGATGCCGGTGCAGAGCTGATCCACGATCTCCAACCCGAGCCCGGTCAACGTGATGACGACGAATGACCCAAGCACCGATTTCGCCAGCCCCAACGCAGCCCGAGACAGGGCGGTGGGGACTCGTTTGATGAGGCCGGTGATGAGTTGGAGGCAGAAGAACAGCAGCATGATGAACACTGCGATCCCGAACACCAGGTTGTACACCGAGATGTAGCCGTCGCTGGTGACGTCGACCAACGTGGTGGTGTCGAAGACGTTCCAGACTGCCTCGAACAACCACCCGGCAGCGTTGCCCATTGCCTGGGCAAGCCAATCAAACGGTGCCGAGATCAGGGCGCCGGCGGCGTCGCCTGCGATATCGCAGACGTTGGAGATGATGGGTATATCGCACACGCCCATCACGCACCTCCTTCAGATTGAAGTCGTTGGTGGTGGGCGGGGTCAGACTTGCTGGCCGACGTTCCAGAAGAAGTTCACGAGCGTCACCGACGCCCCGCAGATGACCGCGGCTCCGCAGGAGACGAGGACGCCGATCTTTCCCCGCCCTGCCAGATGCGGGTTCGAGGAGTTCGCGCCGAAGCCCCAGACGATCGCGCTGATGATGAGCGCGAGGACGGAGAGGATGAGGCCGACGGTCATGACCGCGCCGACGATCGTGCGGAGCTGCGCGATACCGGGAAGGCCGGAGTCGTTGGGGTCGATGTTCACCTCCATCGGAACGAGAACCGGGGCGGCGAGGACGGACGAGATGAGATCGAACACGATGGGCTCCTGACACGAACAAGGCCCACAGGAATCGTGGGCGGGGGAAGGGTTCGCGGATCAGGTGCGCCTTCGATACCGACAGCGCATCCTCTGCCGTGTCGGGGGTGCCGCCTACGCTTGGGGACTGGTGAGAGGAGGCCGGTATGGCGGAGTACAGCGCGGATTATCTGCGTCGGTTGCGTTCGGCAATCGAACAGTTTGAGGGAGCCTTCGAGGCGTGGATGCAGACCCAGCACGAGTCGACACATATGGAGTCACGCGGTCTTTTCCCTACTGTCTGGGCCAAGGAGGGAGAAGACAGCGCTGCCATCCAGGGACTTGAACTCGATGTTGCTGAAGCAGCAGGACTTGCAGCGCGTGCCGTCGCCGTCACGGGGGCTTATATCGCAGTGCAGGGTCTGGGAATGATCGATCCTGTCTCGAACTGGTCGTTCATGGCGGCACCGAAGGCTCCGCTTGCACCCCGCGATGTTCGGATGACCGCGTCCAACGTCAAGGGGCGGCTCGATGCGATGATCGCCGACGCGGAAGCGCGTGACGATTCCGGCCTTCCCGGTTTCTCTCCTGCCGAGCTGCACAAAGTGATCTGGGCTGCGGCGGCGGCTCATTGGACAACGCATCAGTATCGCGTCGCCGTGCGCGAAGCGGCAGAAGCGCTCACCGTCCATTGGAAAAACCGACTTGGCCGCAACGATGTGGACGACACCCCGTTCTGGCAACAAACTTTGTCGCCCGGCGAGCCCCTTCCCGACCGACCGAAACTTGTGTGGCCAGGCGAGCCTTCGGATGAGACCACCAAGAGCATGCGCGGTGGTCTCGAACCGATGGCTAAGGCCCTGACGAATCTAGCAACAGGCGTCAATCTGACGGTGCGAAAGGGACTGCTGCACGAATAGGTGACAACTGAACTGGCTTGCCCGACGGGCAGGCTTGAGAGGATGTCGCTGTGCCCAAGCCCTACCCCCGCGAGTTCCGTGACGACGTTGTTCGTGTCGCCAGGAGCCGGGATCCGAAGACCCCGCTGGAGCAGATCGCGAAGGACTTCGGGATCCACCAGACCACGTTGAACTCCTGGATGCGCGCCGCCGACGTCGAAGACGGCACCAAGCCCGGGATGACCGAGGACCAGAACGCCCAGCTACGCGAGTTGAAGCGGCGCAACCGGCTCCTCGAGCAAGAAGTCGAGGTGCTGCGCCGGGCGGCTGCCTACTTGTCGCAGGCCAATCTGCCGGGAAAATGATGTACCCGCTCGTCCGCGAGCTGGCCGTCGACGGGATCCCCGTCACGGTGACGTGCCGGGTACTCAAGATCGCTCGCCAGCCCTACTACCGCTGGCTCCAGGCGCCGGTCACCGACGCAGAACTGGTCGAGGCCTACCGCGCCAACGCGCTGTTCGACGCCCACAAGGACGACCCGGAGTTCGGGTATCGGTTCCTGGTCGACGAGGCCGCTATCGCAGGTGAGGCGATGGCGGAGCGGACAGCGTGGCGGATCTGTTCCCAGCTGGGGTGGTGGTCGGTGTTCGGCAAGCCCAAGCACGGCAAGGCGAAGAAGCCCGGTCCACCGGTCCACGACGACCTGTGCGCCGTGGTCGACAAGCACGGCGTCGTCCGGCACGAGTTCAAGGCTGATGCCGCGAACGAGTTGTGGCTGTCGGACATCACGGAGCATTGGACCGCGGAAGGCAAGCTCTACGTCTGCGCGATGAAGGACGTCTACTCCAACCGGATCGTGGGCTACTCGATCGACTCGAGGATGAAGTCGCGACTGGCGGTCGCGGCGCTGAACAACGCGGTCGCCAGGCGCGGCGACGTGGCCGGCTGTGTGGTTCACACGGACAGAGGATCGCAATTTCGAAGCAGGAAATTCGTCCACGCACTCAACCGGCACGGCATGGTCGGATCCATGGGCCGCGTCGGTGCGGCCGGGGACAACGCGGCCATGGAGAGCTTCTTCTCACTGCTCCAAAAGAACGTCCTCGACCGCCGCGCCTGGGCCACCCGCGAGGAGCTCCGGATCGCGATCGTGACCTGGATCGAGAGGACCTACCACCGACGCCGACGCCAGGCCGGCCTCGGACGATTGACCCCTGTTGAATACGAAGCCATCATGACCACGCCCGCCACTCAGGCTGCGTGACCCAACCTGTCACCCGTTCGTGCAGCAGTCCCAAACGTCACGACACATACGCGGAGCGAACTCACCGAGCAGGAAGCAATGGAACGCCTCGCTGCTTACAGCTACCTTGCGCGGCTACTCGATCAGTGTGAGATCCAGCGTGCTGAGACCGCTGACGATCTCTAGAGCTGGTCGCCGATGGCGATGAGCCAGTTCATCCACGCGACCGCGCCACCGGCGAGAGCAGCAGCGCCGACAGCGACGAGGAGGCCGGTGCGGGCTTTGCTAGCGGTGGCGTGGTTGCCGTGCGCGGAGGCTACCGCCCAGGTGATGGCGCACACAATGAGCATGAGCACGGCGATGATGAGCACGAACGTCAGCAAGGCTCCGATGACTTCTTTGAGGTCTCCGATGCCGCTGATGCCCTCGAAGTCGGGAAACACGTTCACGATCCACTCCCTCCGTTGCTGCATGATCCTGTTGGGGTGATGTCTCCGACGGGGAGGTCCGCGGCCCCGTGCTCGGTGAGCCAGGCGGCGGGGTCGGTGTAGTCGCCGTTGGTGCCGCCGATACGGACCTCGAAATGCAGGTGCGGCCCCGTCGAATACCCCGACGAACCCACGTCGGCGATGTGCTGCCCCGCCGTCACCCGGTCACCGACGGAGACGTGGATGCCGTTCTCCCACGAATGCGCATACGCCGTCGCAACGGTCTGCCCGTCAACGGTGTGCTCGATCACGACAAGCCCCCCGTAGCCGCCGGTGTATTCGGCGACGGTGACGATGCCGTCGGCGGCGGCGAGGATCGGTGTGCCGTCGGGGCCTGCGAAGTCGGTGCCGGTGTGGAGCTTGTATTCGCCCGTGATCGGGTGCTCGCGCATCCCGAAGGGGCTGGTCATCACCCAGGTGCCCTCCGGCAGCGGGAACACGATCCGCGACGACTCCGCCACCGGGCCAGCCGCCGCACCACCGGTGCCCGCCGGCTGCGTGTTGTTGCTGCCGCTGTTCACAGTCAGTGCTTGAAGGATGGCCTCGGCGACGGGCTCGTAGTTCTGATACCTGTCCGGGTACGCGGAGACCTCGACGGCTTGGGCTACTTCGCCCTTGTCCATCGACTCCCACCCGGGGATATCGAGCAGGCCCCTGGGGCTCGGGTAGTTCGGTCCGGTGGGGCCGCCGAAGAACGCTTTCGCTTGGTAGGTCGGGTCCATGAGGTCGGCGACGGTGCCCCACCCGGACTGCGGACGCATCTGGAACAAGCCGAGACTATCGTGATCCCCGCCATCACCATCGTTCGGATAGTCGGCCGACTCCGGGTAGGTGCTGGTGTTGGAGAGCATGCGGAGGGTGGATTCGGTGAGGGCGGCCATGATCGCGATCTGCACCGCATCCCGATCCACTCCCTCGATCTGGGAGCCGGTGGTGATGATCGTGGCGGCATGTGTGAGCTGCCGCTTGTTCAACGTGAACGAGTACCCATCCGCCGTCGTCACCGACAGGGAATCCGGGATCTCGCCGACGGTCAGCCCGGTGGTGAGGCAGGTGGCGTTCGCGGTCTGCGCGGGGTTGATGAGCGCCCCGATGGACACGAGCATGACGGCCGGGGCAAGGAAGACCAGGGCGATCCCCGCGATAGCGAGCTTCTTGAACACGACACACCACCCGTCCTATTTGAGGGGGTTGTCGAGCTGCGAGAGCCGCAGGAGCGAGCAGGTGTCGTAGGTGGGTGCGCAGACGATAAACACCGTGAACGCCACCTGATGCTCCGACGCGGCGGGGGTGCCGTTCCATTCGCCGTCGCGATGCCTCGTGCCCTCGATCGTGTAGGCGACGGTCCCTTCTGCGAGCTGCCCCGGCTGCGCCTGCGCCACCGCCGTCTCCCACGACTCCGGGACGTAGATGCTGTCGATGGTGAGGGTCTGGGCGGTGACATACTTGCGTAGCTCCATCCAGGAATCCCGTGTCGGCAGATACGCCGCCACGTCCGACGCGAGCCCGGCTTGTTCCTCACCGGAGGGGTCGCCGACATCGAGGATCACGCTGCTGTAGTCGAGGGGCATGAATCCGCTGCCGGTGTCCCAGGTGAACAAGGCTTCGGCGACGTTGCGGGCGAAGGTTTGCGGGTCCGCCGACCGAGGCACGGACGGGAGCCGTGGCGTCGCCGTCGGATTCGACGTAGACGGTGATGTCGAAGCCGGTTCGGAAGCGGATGGTTCGCTGGGTGTGGTGTCTCTGGGGCCGGTGATGAGGCCGTAGATCCCGATTCCGGCGAGGATCAGGAACACCACACCGGCGGCGATGGTGGCGATGAGGCGGCGCTTGAACCCTGGACGGCTGCTATCGAAGAAAGTCATGCCCCACAGGTGCACGAGACACCGCAGCCACGAGCTGAGCGGTCAGAGAGCGCGAAGCAGCCGCGCATCCTCGGCGGTGTCCGCCGTGCCACGCGCAGTACGGAGGCGATCAGCGAACGCGACGGTGCCATCGACGGTCGCGTAGAAGGCGTCGGCTTGCTCGTCGGTGAGTTCGGTAGCGATCTGGTGGAGGTCGTAGCGTTCCCACCAGTCGATCAGCTCGCCCCAGGTCAACACAAACGCCCGCACGGGGAACTGCACGATCTCCCCAGCAGGAGCGGGTGCTGGCTTGCGGGGCTTGTTCTTCTTCCGAGCAGCCTTGTTCTCAGCATGGACGCGCGCCAAGGTCTCTTCCGCGATCTGATGTAAGTCCTCTGCCGGTCGGCCTTCGGCTTGTTCGCGGATGCGTTGGTAGGCGGGGTTGACCGGCGCTCCAGCTTTCACGGCGTCCAGCTCGCGCCGTGCCTGGGCGCGGAGGTCATCAGGCTGGGCGGGATCGGCGGCGACCTTTTCGAGGTAGCCGACTTGTTCGAGCTTGGAGTAGGACGCAGTGCCGGTGACCATCTGTGCGGCCTGTCGGCGCGCATCCCCGGTCGGGCTGGTCAACGGCTCCGCCGAATCGGCGGAGCCGTTCCACCTCGGCTGATGCGCAGTCGTGAACTGATTCGCCGCCTCACGCCGCGCCGCATCCTCAGCCATTAGGACCTTCAGCTCCCGATACAGCGCTGCCGCCTCCACTGAGTTCAGGGGCTTATGGAGCACGTTGTCGTCCTGCTCTGCGAGGAGTTTCCCGAGTCGGTCGGAGATCCCGGATCGCATCCACACGTTGATCGTCTTCTTCCCGAGGAGTTTCACCGCCGCCAAGCGCCGGGCACCGCAGACGAGTGACCCGTCGGGGGCGATTGTGATGGGCTGAAGCAGGCCGACTCTCTTGATGGAGGCGGCGAGGGTGTCGATGTCGCCGAGTTCTTTGCGGTGCCTCGCGCCGACGGTGATGGCGGGTACGGACCATTGGACCTGGACGCCGTCGATGTCGCCGCTCATCGCTCGTCCTCGATCCGGGCGGCTGCGAGGGAGAGGGCGAGCATGAGGTCGTCATCGCGCAGCAGGAGCCGCATGGGTTCTTCCATCGCCAACCGCAACAGAATCCCGCGCCCCGCACTCGTGGTCGCAAGCGCCGGATCAGGATGGCCGAGGAGGGCACGGATGAGGGTGTGCCAGCAGGGAGCGGGAATGTCGAGGAGGGAGCGTGCGACCTTATCGCGCCGCAACCCCTCATACGCCGACTGGCGGGTGCCTGAGCGCATGAGGGCTCCGCAGACGTGCTCGACGCCTGCGCGGGCGACATCGGCCGGCCACTTCGCCAGCACGAGCACCCCGATCGCATCCTCCACCGTCGAATGCGCCGACCCGGTACCACCATCCTGCTCAGCAACGGTCTGCTCTGTGTCGGGGTCGTCGGTGATGCGGAACGCGGGGTGGTAGTCGGTCAGCGGGTTCTCCCTGTCACTGAAGCGTTCGGGGTCGTGGAAGGCGGAGATGTGGGGGCGGCGGGCTTGGTGGACGGAGCAGAGGAGGCCTTGGGCGCGTTCCTCGAAGATGCAGGTGAGCCGCACCGCATGCGTCACCACAGCCCACGGATCAACCGCCGACCTCGCCGATTTGGTGCGCATCACATCGAACGCCGCCGACGCCGCCTCCCACGGGTCCAACCCATGCTTGACCGCGAGGGGCGCGTACTTCTCGCAGGCATAGGCCATCAACTCTGCGGCGACCGGATCGTGTTTCCAGGCGTCGGGGCCGCTGTCGTGGAGGCGATGGAGTAGAGCGCGTAGGCCCTCGCTGCTTTGGTAGTCCTCCGGGCCATCCGGGGCTGCGGTCATCGTCCTGTAGCTCATGGTCGGACACCTCCTCGACCCAAACCAGGTGCACTACCCACCCACAGAAAAGATCCCGTCATCGATTGCGTGTTCATGGCATCTCACCGGCCTAGCTTTTCCCGACCGCACCACGAGTCACCGGCTCCCGCGAGCTGGTGCGGCGACCGAACGCGGACAGGGGCGGCAACTGCTTCGCCCGCTCCGCCAACGCCTTCGCACCGGCACCGACCGCTCTTGCGCCGGTAGCGATGCCGGTGCGAGTGCGACGCGACAGTTCGGCTTGGAAGTCGATCCCGCGCCCCGCAACCACGGCAGAGTGCCGGGCCATGAGATCGGTCGGGCGCACCCAATCCACACCCCGCGCCTTGTGCTGCTCTTGGGCGAGGTCGGCGGCTTGCTGTCGGGTCTTCTCGGCCTCGATCGCATCCGGCGTCATGTCCTCGACCTCGCGCTTGCCAGGGCCGTTGTTCTGATTGTTCATGGTGTTCTCTCTTCCTCCACCGCTGTGGGCGGATCATCGGTTTCTTCTTGTGGTTCTGGGGTCGGGAGCCAGCGGCCCACCGTTGACGGATGCACGCCGAGTTCGCGGGCGATCTTCTTGTTCGACCACCCCTCAGCGCGCAGCTCCGCCGCCTGTTCTCGCCGGTCACCGGAGTCATCGGGCGCAGCGGACTCGACGGCGGTTACAGACGCGGTGGGTGTGGCGAGATTGAGCGGCACCCGACTCTCGGGAACGGGCGATGCAGCGTTGGTAGTGCTGCGGGTGAGGATCACGGTCAGATGCGTGATCGCCAGCAGAACCACGGGTGGCACCGCAGCAACGGCCGCTGCCAGCAGCGCGGGTACGTCGGTTTCGGCGGTGAGGATGGCGTGGATCGCGTTCGCGGTCACCGAGACGGCCGCCCCACCCATCAGCAGAACCCACGGATACCACGCCGCCCGCTGCCCAGCCAAGGCAACGACCGCAACGGTTGCGACGACGATGATGCCGTCCACGATCAGCGGCCACGCCCACGCCTGCCCCGCACTAATCCCGGAACGACGCGCCAGATCAGCAAGCGCGGTGAATGAGAGCCAGAACGCCCCCAACGCGATCAGCACCGTTCCCGCGATCGCGGTGACGACCGCGAGCCGCACACTCCGCGTCCGCGTCTCCATCACAGCCCCCGTCCGGTAGCGGCAGGGGCGCGCGTTCTCGGGGCGTCACCGAAAGGGCGCGCGCTACTTGCCGGTGCCGGGTTGGTGGTGCGGTAGGCGGAGCGGATCGTCGCCGACACCTCCCGCGTACTCAGGCCGATGTGCTCGGCCGCCGGCCCGAGCGCGGCGAACGTCTCAGCAGGCCTGGTGCCTGCTTCTGCCAATCGGCAGGCGGCCCAGAACAGGCCACGATTCCGCTCACCCTCACCCAGCGACGCGACCCAGCGGCCGAGACGATCCGCATCCAGACTCTGTGCCGGCACCGACCGAGACGGGAGCGGTGGGCGCGGGTCTAGGAACTCCCGCAGCCGGGTGGCATCCACCGGCTGCGCCTCGACAACACCAGTGGCGCGCAGCTCGTAGACTCCTGTGCTGCCATCCGGCTGGGTGACGCCGGAGGGTGGGGCGATGATGTAGCCGCCCGCGCCACGGAAGTCGATATGCGCCGGTGGTGCCTGCCACGACGACTGCCCATCCTCCAGGTCGGCCGGGAAGTAGATGTGCAGGCCACCCGACGGTGACCGCACCAGTCCTGCCCACGCCGGGATCAGCCCCGCCCGACGAGCCCGCTGCAACGCCGGGAACCCCGACTCCTCGCCGTGGATATCCACGTCAACGACATCCACCCCGGATGCTGGGCCGGTGGGGATGCCGATGTTCGCTGTCGGCCACCGCCCCCACCAGGCGCTGATCTGATCGGGATCGGTCGTGGCGTCGTGGAAACCGTGCTGAGTCAGTGGCCGTTTCTCACCAGGCACGCACGGGAACACCGGCACCCCGGCAGCAGCAAACACGGCCGCGGCCTCCGTCAGGGTGAGGCGGCTGGTGTGGGCGAGGAGATCGCTGATCGACGGCATCTCACAGCCCCCTCACGACCCCAGATGACCGAGACGCCGATGACGCAGCAGGAACCGGCGACGATGCGACCGTGCGCTGCGGCTGCTCTTGTTTCGGCGCCTCACGATCCAGCCCTGGTGGGGTGCCATCAGCGACCATCACGGTGTCGAGCTGATCGAGAATCCCCAGAGCCGCCTTCCGCACCCGCTCACCGGTTGCCTTGACGACCTCGACCGGCTCCTTCCCATCGACACGCGCAGCCCAGGAAGAGACGTACGGGATCGTGTAACCGGAGGTGTCCATCCCGTGAGCGGCACCAACCATCAGGGCAACGGACTCGGCCTCGACCTCACCGATCCCGCGATGATGCCGCGCATCCTCGCTATCCGGGTCATGCAGCAGCACATGACCGAGTTCGTGGGCGAGCGTCTTGACCTGCGCGGCGGGGTCCATGTTCTCCCGCACCGTCACTGTCCGCGCCTGCCAATCCGTCATGCCATTCGCGCCGTGAATCATCCCCTCATGCGGCACCATCAGCAGCGTGAACCCCGCCGCCTCCACCTGCGCGACCAGCCCCTCCCACAGCTCAGCCGGAGCTTCACCCTCCAACAGCTTCGGCGCGGGCGGCTCCGGGATCGGATCACCATCGGTCTGAGAGACATCCCACACATAGGCAGGCCGGGCGGCGATCATCCGCGACCGCACCACCTCCCCAGCACGGGGCTTCTCGCCGCGCTCCAGCCGCCGCCACGAATCCGCATCTGCCGGATTCGAGGACGCGAATCGGCCCGTGACGGGGGCGAAGATTTGTAGCCCCGGCTGCCCCTTCTGCACCTGACGTCCGAGTTGCTGCCACTGCCGATACCCCGCCACGAACGACGGGAACGGCTCAGCAACCCGCCCCGCAGCGAAGTTGGCTTCGTGCTGCACCCAGATCAGCAACGTGTTGTTGAACGAACGCGACCGGAACCGCGCCGCGAACGACAACGCCCGCGCCCAGTCCTCACCAGAAACCAGCGTCTCGACCTCGCCAGTCAAGCGCTCGTGAAGTTCGTCGAGCTTCGCATCCCGCGCGGCTCGGGCTTCCTCTTTCGTCGCCATCATCGGACCTCCTCCCGGCGAGGCCCACGACACGACAGCCGCGAACCCTTGCGACCATGAGGTACGCGCCGGGGTGTTCAGGAGGCCCGAGAGGAACGAGTGAGTACGAGACCGCCAGGGATCTGACCAGACCCGACGAGTCCGATCCGGTCTATCTCCTGGCTCGCGGTGATGTCGAGCCTTTGGGGGCTGTCCGGGTCGCTTGACGAGTAACGCGATTCATACGACGAGTTCGAGAGGGCGCCACCCGCCGACGAGCGCGCGGGAACTCGTCGCTACGCAGTTTCGCTGCCGGGCGTGGGTAGGCGATGCCGGTAGTGGGTCGGCGTTACGCCGAATCGTCTAGAGAACCACGCCGAGGCGACGCGCGGATCGGCCCAGCCGACCGCTTGTGCCGCTTGACGGACTGATAGATCAGTCTCATCAATGAGGCGGCTGAACTCGGTCAAGCGAACTTCGGTAAGAAATCGCATTGGGCTGGCCCCCATGTGCGTCGAGAACAGCCGTGTTAGGTGCGTGCGAGACAGCGCGAGCTCTTGGGCCAGCGACGCAACAGTCCACGGCTCGCCCATGCGCTCCCGAAGCAGCCGCGCAGCCCGTCCGACGTGCCCAATCATTGCCGGATCTGCCTGCCGCTCCGAAGACGGCACTTGATTCCGGGTGGGCACGTGGAGAGAGCGACTGTCTTCAGTAAGGAAGACCGGTGCGACTGTGCCAACCCACCTCGCGAGAAGCTCGACTGTGCGAATCGATATCTCTTCGGGCGATGAACACGTATCTGGAAGCACACTTATCTGTCGCCAGATCGGTTCCAGCCGCCGAAAGGACTCGATTCCTGGGGTAAGTACCAGGGAGTTGCCGTCCCAGTCATCAGGATGCACGCCTCGACGAACGTGCTGCCGTGGCCGCAAGAGCCAGCGCATCTGCGCCCTAATGAAGGGTTCGTCGGCATAGATCACCCACAGCCGTGATGGCGATAGCGGCAACAGTTGGTGCCTCCTGTGCGAGCCGAGCGCCACCGCTGACCCGGGTGCCAAGCGCTGTATCGACACATCCGTACAAAAATCGATCTTTCCGGACACTACGTGGATGAGCGTGACGACCGGAAACGTCAACTCCTGCGTCGGGACGCAGCGCAATATCTCGATCGCTGACATGAGCCCGAACTGTTCTCCGGGCGACGCGTCTATCGCAGGGTCGCACGCCTCACGAAGTCTGCTCTCGCCGGCCGCTTCGGCGGACACGTCCCATCCGCTTCCTCAGCCCAATTGGTGGCGTGGGCTGGCCGGACTCGTTGTAACAGCAAGAAGGAGACTGCGCGTATGTCCATGATTCGACGACCGAGAGGCTGCCGGTTCAAAGAGCAGGTCGATGCGCGAGCAAAGGTGATACCGGCCTACTCGACGTCGAACAGATATGGTGTTGTCGCCACTATGCATGGGACTCTCTGGATCTGATCGCGATGCCGACCATGGTCACAGTGGCCACGATGGCGGCGAGGACCGCGTAGAGAGTTTGGGCGTTCGGCGTCACTGCGACGAGTGCAAAGACGAGTGGCTGGGCGAAGCCGATATAGGAGAGCGAGTAGAACGCGGCGTTGAGCCGTGCGCGATCTTTCGGATGACCGATCTCCTCCATGCGACGAAGACCTGCGACGAGCACCAAGCCGTACGCGGCGCCGAGGGCGATAGCGCTGGGGAGCATCAGGATGGTGAGCCGCGCCGCGAAGGTTCCCGCGGCCAGGAGCATCCCTAGAGCGGCGATTCCCATCCCTAGAGGGAAGGCTCGTCCGGCCCTGCCGCGCTCGATGCGTTGCGCCAAAGGCTGGATGAGTGCCCCGGTGCCCATGGTGAGTCCCGTGATGATCCCCGCCGTGGCGGCCTCGAATCCATGGACATGGATGACCGACGGGATCACGGCGAAGCTCATCGTCGCAGCGCCAAAGACCCACGGAGCCGTGAGCGGAATGGTCCAGAGGAATGGCCGTGTCATGATCGCGCTCCAGAAACTCGCTCGGCGTCTCGATACGGGTTCTGGGGCGGAGACTTCAGCCTGCTCGACGAGTTCTTCGTGGTCGAGGGAGGTATCTGGGGCCCGCCATAGCAGCGCAGCCGCGATGGCCGAGATGAGCAGGTGGAGGGCGTAGGGCAGGACTTCCGGTAGCGGTGCCCATTGCGCGACGAGCCCTGCTGCGAGCGGGCCGCCACCAAACCCGACGGAGAGCGCGACCGCCACTCGCTTCGGAGCAGCGGAGCGGTCATCCGCAGACAAGTCCGTCACCCATGCCGTGCCTGGACCGAGAACTGCACCAGCCGCTGCACCGGAGAAGAACCTGCCCAGAAGGAGAAGCCAGGCGTCCTGCGAGCCGAGGCACAGCACGACAGAGGCGACAGCGGAAAGGATGACCGCAACTCGGACCGGCCAACGTCGGTCAACGCGGTCCGCGACCTCGGCGGCGACGAAGAGCACCGGGATGAGACCCACGATGTAGGTAGCGAACGCGAGGGCGATGAACGAGTCCGGCAGGCCGGCGGTCTCCCGGTACACCGGTAGCAGAGCAGCGAACTGGTTCGCTCCCCACCCCACGACGGTGATACCGGTCGCGACGCGTGCCCAACCAGGCAATCGAGTTCCCATACACTCTCCTAAGTAACCGTTCTATCGGTTACTATAGTTGCATGGTTACCGACCTTCGAACCAGCACGGCACTGCGGAAGCTTCGTTTCGACGGTGGCTCCCTCGTTCTCAACCTCACCGCAACCGTCGGGCGGCGGGGCGCTGGCGAAGAGCATCGCGTCGAGCGCCTCGACGGTGAGGAGGCCCTGGAACAGTGGCTCGTCGGCGTAGGTATCGAGGTCGACGCGAGCGTGGATCGGGGAGCGCTGCTGACGGAGTTGCGTGAGCTTCGCGAGGATGCCTGGGAAGTGCTGTCGGGGGTCGTACACGAGCGACCCGTGTCATCGTTCGCCGTGCAGCGGATAGAGCGGTGGGCCAGCGCCGATGTTCCCCCGCCCCGCTTGGCGAACACCTCGCATGGACCGCAAGCTCAGATGGTGGCACTCAGCCACAGCGCGATGTGCGCCCGCGCGGCTCGGGATCTGCTGGAGATCCTCGCAAGCCCTGACGTGCGTCATCGACTCCGGGAGTGCGCGAGCGAGGAATGCCGCATGATCTACCTGCTCCCGTCTGGTTCGCGAGAGCGTCGCTGGTGTTCGATGAGTCAGTGCGGTAACCGCGCGAAAGCCGCCGCGCACCGCGCACGTTCACGCCAACCGCGAGAGCGCACCACCAACGTTGACGTGACGGAAGATCGCTCGATCAAGGAACCGGGAAGATGACGTCACCCGGCTCGCATGTTGCGAATCCAGACGGCCTCTGGCTTGACGACCTCGCCGTCGGAATGCAGTTCCATTCGCCCGTTGTACTCCTGCGCGAGGAGGACATCGTTGCCTTCGCCGAACAGTTTGACCCGCAGGCATTCCATCTCTCTGCCACGGCGGCCCGAGACAGCTTCTTCGAAGGACTCGCTGCGAGCGGATGGCATACTGCTGCGTTGTCGATGAAGCTGCTCGCGCAGGCTTTGCCCTTGGCTACAGGAATCATCGGTAAAGGCGTGGAGATCGAATGGCCAAGCCCAACACGACCGAATGACGAACTCAGGGTCGTTGCCCAAATCGACACGATCACGCCGTCGAAGAGTCGCCCTGATCGCGGATCGATCACCGTGGGCTACCAAACTCTGAACCAGAGCGGCGATATCCGGCAGCGCGCGCGCATCACGCTCATAGGCTGGAAGTGCCACGTTGGAACTCAGGCCACAGCACTGGGTGCTGAGAGCGGCGAAAAGGCGATCAAACGCGGAGAAAGTCGCTGAGTCGTACCTAGTCTGGCAGCGCGTACTACAGGCTGATAGCGGCAATGCCGGCAAGTACGATCACGGCGCCGATCAGCCGGCGGACAAGGTGCCCTTCGCCGAAGAGACGCCAGGCCAGAAGTGCGCCGATCACGATGGATGCCTCCCGCAGTGGCGCGACGAGCGCCACGGGCGAGGTTTGCATTGCTGTCAGCACCAGGATGTACGCGAGCGGGGACAGCACTGCGACCGCGGCGATAGACGCGCGATTGACGCGGAGGGTGTTCGCGAACGCTGTGCGGCGTCTGATGATGGCCGGAGCCACGAACACGACCTGGACGACGAGCGTGCCGGTGTAGTAGCTGACTGGGGCGAGTCCGATGGAGCCGATCGCGAACGAGTCCCAGAGCGTGTAGGCGGCGATCGTTGCCCCGGTGGCAGTACCCCATACGATGCCGCGGAGGGGGCGGGCGCCCGTTCTCTGAAAGGGGTTGCCGGTGACGACGAGGATGCCTGCGAGAATGGCGAGCGCTCCGATGACCGCCAGTGCCGTGGGGCGTTCTCCGAGCAGGAGGATAGCGATCACGATGGTGAGCAGCGGCCCCACACCCCGAGCGATCGGATAGACGACTCCGAGGTCTGCTCGGTCGTAGCCTGCCTGCAGGGTGAGCGAGTACGTCAGATGCAGGGCGGCGGACACGGCCGCAGCGGCGACCAGGGTCCAGGTGATCGGCTGCGAACCGGTGACGGCGGCACCGATCGCGAGGGGGAGGCACAGAATCGCGGAAGAGGTCGTGTAAGCGCCCACGAACAGCAGCGTGTCGCCCTTCTTGTACTTCGATACGAGGTTCCAGCCAGCGTGGGCGACTGCGGCGACGAGGACGATCGCAACGGTTCCCGGCGGCATCAGGTGATGTCGGGCAGATCGATCCCGGCCCGCTCGGCGCGCGAGACACGGTCGGGATCGCGCAGTGCCAGCGCGGCCGCGAGAGCATCGACGACGACAAGCTGCGCCAGACGGCTCCCGGCAGCGGCCATCTGCGTCGTCAGCGGTGCGCCACCCACGACCAGTGCAACCGTGGAAACATCGGTGAGTGGCGTGCCGTACTGGTTGGTGATGGCGATGACCGTCGCATCGGCGGTCGCGGCGGCGTCGGCGATCGCGACGGTCATGTCGGTGCGGCCGGTGGAGCTGACGGCGACGACGACATCGCCAGGGTCGAGCAGGCGTGCCGCGATCATCGCGGACTCGTGATCGACGACTCCCGATGTCCGCACGCCCAGCGAACGCAGCCGGAACACGACATCGGCCGCGACCGTCGCCGAAGGGCCCGCACCATAGGCGAGGAGCTGCCCCGCGCCACGAATCGCAGAGACCGCCTGGTCGAGAGCGTCCGGGTCGATCGCGCCGCCCAGGGCGGTGAGCGCGTCGATCCCTGTGCGCGCTGTCGTGTCGATGATCGTGCGCGTCGAATCGGTGCTCGTGAGCGTGTGTGGCGGGGCGAAGAACTCCGCTGTTCCGCGAGCGCGGGCGATTTCCAGCTTCAGTTCGGCGAAGCCCGAGAACCCGATTGCCCGGGCGGCACGGACCACGCTGGGTGCCGAGACCCCGGCACGGTCGGCGACTTGCGCCGTCGTGCTCCTCCCTACGAACAACGGGTCCTCCAGCACGAGGTCGACGACCTTTGCCTCGCTTGCCACTAGGCCCGCGCTCCGCGCCTGAACCGTTCCGAGCCAGCGGCGCAGTGGGTCCTCCACTGCCGAAACTGCGTTACGTGGTGATTCTGTCACGGGTAATAGCGTAACATTGGGGCATGGTGACAGAGCAACGGCGCGGCTCCGCTGGAGGGCGCATACGGGTTGGCGTGGTGGGTCCGGGGGCTATCGGTACGACGGTGTCAGCGCTTATGCATGAGGCAGGCAGCACGCCGACGCTCTATGGTCGTACGACGCGAACGGAACTCACCCTGATCGACGGCGACCGCCGGATCGTCGTCCCCGGCCCCGTGCGCACCGATCCCGCTGCACAGCCCGAGAGGGCGGATGTGCTCTTCTTGGCGGTCAAGGCCACCCAGACCGCTGCGGCAGCCCCCTGGCTGCGTTCCCTGTGCGGTCCTGGGACTGTGGTTTGCGTGTTGCAGAACGGCGTCGAGCAGATCGCTGCCGTTCGACCCCACGTTCCTGAGGGAGTCGAGGTCGTCCCCGCGGTCGTCTGGTTCCCGGCGCAGTCGCAGGAAGACGGCACCATCCTCCTGCGGGGCGAGCCCCGGCTGACGCTTCCCGCATCACCGGGGGCGGAGCGCATCGCGGACGTCCTGCGCGACACGCGCTGCCAGGTCGAACTCGCGGCGGACTTCACCACCCTCGCCTGGCGCAAACTTCTCCAGAACGCCGCCGCAGGGCTCATGGCACTCACCGGCCGGCGCGCCGGCGTGTTCAACCGCCCTGACTTCGCGTACCTCACGCTCGCCTACCTGGCAGAGTGCGTGGCCGTCGCGCAGGCCGAAGGCGCGGCCCTCGGTGAGGACGCGCCTGCCGCCATCCTGGCCCGCTTCCAAGCATTCCCCGCCGACATGAGCACCTCGATCCTCACCGACCGGGAAGCCGGCCGGCCGCTCGAATGGGATATCCGCAACGGCGTCATCTCGCGTCTCGCGCGCAGACACGACATCCCTACACCGATCAGCGACACGATCACTACGCTCCTTGCCGCCACAAGCGACGGGCCAGGATGATCCGGTTGTCGCCGTTCCGGCTCAGCGTCCAGGGAGGTTGCTGAGCGACTGGGACCGGGCGGCGAGGAGTTCCTCGTAGGTATCGTCGTGCTCAGCCCAGCGGAGGGGCTTGGCACGCTCGACGACGATCTCCTT
Organism: Janibacter zhaoxuefangae; assembly: GCF_050271985.1. Lineage (GTDB taxonomy): Bacteria > Actinomycetota > Actinomycetes > Actinomycetales > Dermatophilaceae. Next base: position 1,231,694 of record NZ_CP189849.1, read on the forward strand.
CGGAGTCGGGTTCTGGGTGAGCAGCCCGATGACTTCGTCGAGGAAGTCGCCCATGGGCAGGGCATTCGGGTTGAGCTTCTCCTGGCCGGCGTTGGCGACGGCCGGCGGGATCAGCTCGGTGACGGCGATACCAGTGCCAGCGAGGTGCGCGCGCAGCGATTCGGTGTACGAGTGCACGGCCGCCTTCGACGCGCCGTACGTCGCCATGAGAGGGAACGGCAGGAAGCCGATGCCCGAGGAAACGGTGATGATGTCGCCGGCGCCACGGCCGAGCAAGTGGGGGGTGAACGCGTCGATCACGCGGATCGTGCCGAGCAGGTTCACCGAGATCGTGGTCTCGGCCTGGGCGATGTGGTCCGGCTCGCGCAGATCCTCAGTGAGCATGACCCCCGACATCGTCACGACGACGTCAAGGTCGGGGTGCTTCGCCAGCACCTCATCGCGCGCCTGAGCGACTGACGCCGCATCGGTGACGTCGATGCGCACCGTCTCGACGCCGTCGACCTGCTCGATGTTGCGCCCGCCGACAACGACCGTGCTGCCCGCGTCAACGAATCGCTGGGCGAGGGCACGTCCGATTCCCGTGGTGCCTCCGACGATCAGGACGGTACGTCCGCTGATATCCATGTGCTTCCTCACGTGTCCATCTCCGACCACTGGCCGGATGGTCTCCCGGCTCGATCGCCGGCATGCATCCATGCTCGGCCGATGTTCGAAGCCGAGGAAGGACCCCGCTGATCCGCGTCCCGACAGGGCACCTTTCGATCGGCCGGGAATAGCTACCGTTGATCACATGGACGGCAACAACGACAACCGCCTCGGGAAGTACCTGAGCGCACGCCGTGCGCTGGTCACTCCCGAGCAGGCGGGCATACCCGCTGGATCGGGGCGCCGAGTCCCCGGTCTTCGGCGTGAGGAGGTTGCGCTCCTCGCCGGCATTAGCGCTGACTACTACTTCAGGCTCGAACGTGGCCGCGACAAGAACCCCTCACCTCAAGTCCTGGAATCGCTCGCCCGGGTGCTGCGCCTCGACGACATCGAAGCCGACCACCTGATGAGCCTCGGCGGGCCGCGCCCTCGTGTCCGCCGCGCGAAAGCCGCCGGGCGCACTGAGCGGGTGCCGGCCCGGCTGCGCGACCTGCTCGCAGCGCTGAACATGCCCGCGTTCATCGAGAACCGCTACTTCGACGTCCTTGCCGCCAATCCGTTCGCGATCGCGTTCAACCCCCGCCTGGAGCCAGGGAACAACCGACTGCGCTCGTTAATGCTGGACCCCGCCGAGCGCGACTTCCACGAGGACTGGGAGACGGCGGTCGACGAGTTCATCGCTGCTTTCCGTCGTTCCCTCGGCGACGAGACCGACGACCCGCGCGCCATCGAACTCGTCGGCGAGCTCTCGCTCGCCAGCGCACGCTTCCGCACACTGTGGGCTCGACACGACGTCCGGCAACTCGCGGGTGGCACCGCGGTTGTCAATCATCCAAGTCTCGGCGTGCTGCGCCTCCACCGCGAGAAGATGCCGATCGACGACCTTGTCCTTGTCGTCTACTACCCGGCCGAACAGAGCGCCGACGCCGAAAAACTCGACCTTCTCGCATCCCTCACCGCCGAATAGGGCCGCCGGGTGCCGCCACCGGAGAACAGCGACCCCACGGCAAGGGGCCTCTGCTGAGAGTCGGTGCTATCTGACATGAGGACTCCATCTGTTCGATGACCCCGGTCGGAAGTCGCGTCTGCGATCTCCTCGGAGTTAGTCACCTGCCAGGTACGCCGCTCGCCGCAGAGCCACAGCGCGAGCGTCCGTGAAGTTGTCAGCAGCCTTCGCTTCCTGACCCGCTTTTGAGCTGCCACACGTCTTTCAGAAGAGGTTCGGGCGGTTGTTCCGCTAGCGTTCTGGAGCAGGAGATCTCCGCAGGAACGAGGACGGATTACACATGGGCACCGAGCGCAACGTCGCGGTTCTGGTCGGCAATGGCCTGTCTATCGCGTTCAATCCGGACTTGAATCTTCAGCGCATCACGGAGGAGGTCCTCCGGAGGATCGAGCGGGCCGACGGTGGTGATGTCGTTGCCGCAATGCAAGAGATCGCAGAACGCACGCTCCCGGATGGGGCGAGGAGCTCCGACGACTTCGAGGCACTGGTCGGCGCGTTTGGTGCGGAATCCCGGACTCTGGACGTTTTGGACGCGCTCGCCGAACTTACAAAGCCGCGCGACAAGAAGCTTCGGAAGGCGATACGAAGAGTTACCAGGTTCGCCGAGCAGGTGCGGGACACGGGTGTGTCGCACGTCCTCGAGGTGATCGCGGAGAGGTCCCACGCGTACGTGGATGAGGCCGAGAATCTGCACCGACTTGTCGAGGCGGTCACGACCTCCTTCAGTGGACGTGTGACCATCGGGAATCTCAACTACGACACGCTTCTTCTCGCTTCATTGCTGGCAACGTGCCAGTCGGATCTAGTCGACATGGGGCACGGGTACCGTCGTGTGAACATCCTCGCGGACGGTGAAATCACACACACGGTTCAGGCTCTTCGGTCAAGCAGCGGTGAGTTCCCGGACGGCAAGAGAGTCAGGTTGCTCCACCTGCACGGGTCGCTCACTTTCTGGGCGACGCGTGATCGCAAGATATACGCAAAGCTGCCCAGGGAGTTGCTCGAAGACGGAGATCAGTGGCGGTCTGTTCGTGAACAAACTACAAATGTTCGACCGGTCGTGGTGCTGGCGAATAGAAGAGATAAAGCAGAGCATGTGGCGCGTTTCCCTTTTAGCCTCGCGTACGAGATGTTCTCTGATGGACTCTCCAACGCCGAAGATTGGCTGGTAATCGGATACTCGTTCAAAGATCATCCAGTGAACTCCGCTTTACGTTCGGAGTTCATTGACCGTGAGGTGAAGCCAAGGGTCCTCGTCGTCACCTACGGGGAAGAACCTCGTCGGCGCGACGTAGAGAGGGCTTTCGGATGGGGTACCGAAGACGGTTCATCAAAGGAATGGCTGACTATAAATAGAGACGGCGCGAGTGGTGTCGAAGACACTCGCGATTGGGAGCGTTTCGTGAACGTCTAGTGGGAATGCATCGGCCGATGCTGGTGGTAGCTTCGCGACCACCTGACCGGCATGACGGTCTCGATGCGCGTGATGTCTGCCGGCGACGGCTACAAGTACCTTCTGCGATCCGTCGCTGCCGGTGATGGTGACCGTTCCCTCTCGACGCCGTTGACGCGGTACTACGCCGAGGCAGGGAACCCGCCCGGTCACTGGCTCGGTTCCGGGCTCTCGGCGCTTGGGAGTGGCGAGCTCTACGATGGTGCGCAGGTGAGTGAGGCGCAGCTTCAGCTTCTGATCGGTATGGGCCACGACCCGATCACCGAGGCTTCGTTGGGGCGGGCGTATCAGCAGTTCGCGTCGGTCAGCGAGCGGATCGAGACCCGAACCAAAGCCCTGCCTGTTGATCTGGGGCCGTCCGCACGGGCGGAGCAGATCGTGCAGATCGAAGCCGAAGAGGCCGAGCGTGGCACGCGGCGTGCGGTGGCGGGGTTCGATTACACGTTCAGCGTCCCGAAGTCCGTCTCCGCGCTCTGGGCTGTCGCCGATGCCGGGACGCAGGCGCTGATCGCAGACGCGCATCACGCGGCGGTTGCAGAGCTGGTTGCGTTCATGGAGCGCGAGGTTGCATCGACCAGGGTGGGTGCAACTGGCCCCGACGGGGCGGTTGCACACGTCGATGTCGCAGGCGTCGCCGCCGCAGCGTTCGATCACTACGACTCCCGGGCTGGTGATCCGCAGTTGCATACCCATGTCGTGGTGAGTAACAAGGTCTTCACCGTGCAGGACGGGAAGTGGCGGACGCTGGCAGGGCGGCCGATGCATCAGGCGGTGGTGGCGATCTCGGAGATGTACAACGCGGTCCTCGCCGATCAGCTCACCCGCACCCTCGGCCTGACCTGGGAAGCCCGAGATCGCGGACGCGACCGGAGCCCCGCGTGGGAAATCACCGGCGTCCCACAAGAACTGATCGACGAGTTCTCCACCCGAACTAGGCACATCGAGGAGGAGAAGGAACGACTCATCGCCGATTACGTCGCTCAGCACGGTAAGCAACCCACCGCCACGACCGTCCTGAAACTCCGCGCCCAAGCAACCCTCGCCACTCGCCCCGAGAAAGAGATCCACTCACTCGCCGAACTCACCACCGACTGGCGCGGCCGCGCTCGCCGCATCCTCGGCCAGGACGCAACCGGCTGGGCACGCGAGCTCGCCACAAATGCATCCGTGCTGGTGCTGCGCGCCGACGACGTACCCCTGGAAATGATCGGTGAGATCGGGCTGGCGGTGATGGAGGCGGTCGGTGAGCGGCGCTCGACGTGGCAGCGCTGGAATCTGCACGCCGAGGCATCCCGGCAGTTGATGGGATGGCGGTTCGCCACGATGCAGGATCGGGAGGCGATCACCGGGATGGTCGCCGACGCTGCCCAACAAGCATCCCTGCGTCTGTCGCCGCCGGATCTTGCGTCGAGCCCGGTGCTGTTTCAACGGGCGGATGGGTCGAGCAGATTCCGGCCCGCGCACGCCAACATTTACTCATCAAAAACCCTCCTCGACGCCGAAGACCGTCTCCTGGAAAGATCCCGCACCACCACAGCACCCACCGTGGCGTTGGAGACAGTCGAAAAGGTCACCACTCATCCGGATCGGCAGGGTCGGGTACTCAGCGACGACCAAGCCGCAGCCCTCACCGCGATCGCCGTCTCCGGCCGCCAGATCGATGTTCTCGTCGGCGCCGCCGGGGCGGGGAAGACCACCGCTATGTCCGCCTTGCGGCAGGCATGGGAGACCGAACACGGACGAGGTTCTGTCGTTGGCCTCGCACCGTCTGCGGTCGCTGCTGCGGTGCTGGCGGAGGACCTCGGGATCGCGACCGAGAACACAGCGAAATGGTGGAGCAACCACACCCTCCACGGCACCACCTTCCAAGCCGGTCAGCTCGTCATCGTCGACGAAGCCTCCCTCGCCGGAACCATCTCCCTCGACCACATCACCGATGCAGCGGCGCGGGCGGGGGCGAAGGTGCTGCTGGTCGGTGATTACGCCCAGCTCCAATCCGTCGACGCCGGCGGCGCGTTCAACCTCCTCGTCTCCGACCGTGACGATGCGCCCGAGCTGGTCGATATTCACCGGTTCACGAACGAGTGGGAGAAGACCGCCTCCTTGAGCCTGCGGCACGGACGCACCGACATCATCGACACCTACCTCGACCACCAACGAATCCACGACGGCGACGCCGACACCATCACCGACGCTGCTTATGTGGCTTGGCGAGCCGACACCCAGAACGGACGTGCGTCGATCCTGATCGCCGAGACGAACGAGACCGTCACCGCCCTGAACAACCGGGCCCGTGCTGACCTCATCATCGACGGCACCATCACCCCAGTGAAGGAGATCGAACTGCACGATGGCAGCACCGCCTCCGTCGGCGACACGGTCATCACTCGTCGTAACGACCGGAGGCTCCGCAACCGACACACCTGGGTCCGCAACGGCGACCGCTGGCAGATCACCAACGTCCGAGACGACGGCTCCATCACCATCCGTCCCCACGGACGCCGGTTCGGAGGTGCGATCATCCTGCCAGCCGCGTACGCCTCAGAATTTTTGGATCTCGGATACGCAGTCACCGCGCACAGGGCGCAAGGCGTCACCACCGACACCGCCCACACTGTCGTGACGGCAACGACGACGCGGGAGAACTTCTACGTCGCCATGACCCGCGGCCGCCACGCCAACCACGCCTACGTCGTCACCGACCAGCCCGACCACGACCATCGGCATCCGCACCCCAGCGACAACACCGACGCCACCGCGAGGTCTGTCCTCTATGGAGTGCTCCAGCATGTCGGTGCCGAGCTCTCCGCCCACGAGAGCATCACTGCGGAGCAGGAACGGTGGGGCTCGATCGCGCAGCTCGCGGCCGAGTACGAAACCATCGCCCAAGCAGCCCAACACGACCGCTGGGCCGGGCTCCTTCGCGCATCCGGTCTCACTGACGAGCAGACCGATGATGTCCTGGCCTCCGACGCCTATGGTGCGCTGTCTGCCGAACTCCGACGTGCAGAAGCCAACCACCACAACATCGACGCCCTGCTTCCGCGCCTGATCCAGGCCCGGCCGCTCGGCGATGCCGACGATCTTGCCTCTGTCATCCATCACCGTGTCGAACGCGCTACCGCACGCCCCGCTGGCTCCGGGCGTACTCGCCGTGCGCCACGTCTGATCGCTGGGCTCGTCCCGGAGGCCACTGGCGCTATGACGCCAGAGATGCGGCGTGCGCTCGATGAACGACGAATGCTTATCGAGCAACGAGCCGTTTTCTGCCTCGACACCGCGGTGACCAACGCAGAGCCTTGGCTGACAGCCCTCGGCACGCCGCCCACAGAGCCTTGGGAGAGTGCGACTTGGCGGCAATGCGCGACGGTGATTGCTGCCTATCGCGACCGCTACGGCGTCACGACTACGTCAGCGCTTGGCGCAGCGGAATCGACCAGGCAGAAGATCGACGAGGCCCGCGCCCGGAATGCCTACGACCAACTACACGACTTGACTCGATCGCGTATGGAAGTTCCTTCTCGCCGCACGTCGTCAGGTGTTGCCCTCGGAGGCCTCTGATTCGCGCGTGGTGTCTACTGCGACACGGGCTCGTCAGGGCCGCGATGTCGGACCCCCTCGGTAGAATCGAGCTGTGATTCTCACCACCTATTAGCAGCGTCGGGAACGAGCTCCAACCTCGGAACCGGGATTGGAGATCAGACAGTGCAAGAGGACGAACCAGCATCCGAGCATCGCTCGGCTATCGCAAGCGAGTTGCGACGTATTCCCTCACGAGTACACCGACTCTTGGGGATACCCGACTGGCTGCCGGAAGCGCTCGATGTCGGAGTGGCCACGCTCCACGATCTGTTGGATGACTCCGAAGAACAAGACTGGGAGAGCCGGTTTGATCGGATCGTTGTTCGTATCGAGCAGTTCTTCCCCGACGGTGTTCCAGATGAGAGAGTCACGAAGTTCCTAGAGTTCAACGAATCTGAGCTCAAGACCAGAGTCGAGCGCTACGCCGCGCGGTACAAAGACGGAAACGGCAAGCGGTTCATGAACCGGCTCCTTGGAACCAAGACGTTTGACCGACTGAAGTCGGCTGTCGAACAAGACTGGTCCCTATTTCTTGTCGGATCGCGCCGTCTGCTTCGGGCCGCGATGCCGCTCGCGCAAGCCATTGAAGATGCCGTTCTTCCGCTTTCGGCGCAGGAACGCTCTAGCCTTGGCGCACTCACAGAAGCCCAGGCAGTGCTCCTGAACAGCGCGCTGCAGATCGATCAACAGATCGGCGCATTCTTCGATAAGCGCGACATGGACTTCATTGAGCTGAATCTTCCGATACGAGATGACGAAGCCACCACACTCGACATAGATGTGTCGGAGCTGTCCACGATGATGCGCGGGTTCCTCGACAATGAGGTCCAGCGCCGTGCAGCAGAACTCAGCGATGTTCTCGCACGAAAGCTCCGTGGGTTTGAGCACGCGCTTGCCAACTCTGACGATGGCGTCTCCCAGGCCGCGTCTAGCCTGGTTGAGTTCATCGACCGATTGTTGCGGATGTCCTTCACCACTCAAGAGGTGTTGACCTGGATCGACTCGAGCTTGCCCGATGACAAGACTCTCGTGTTCGAGCGAAACGGACAGCGAGTACCGACGAAACGTGGGACAGCGCTGTGCTTCGCATACGCAGGACAGCCTCCCATGGAGAACTCGACTCTGGAGCCGTTGGTCGCGCTGAGCCTCGTGAAAGTTCGGAACGCAGCAGAGAAGCTGAAGCATGCCGATGAAGGCACACCAGAAGAAGCGGAACAGCTACGACACTTGATGCAAGCCCTCCGGGGTGCGCTGATGTTCATCTTCCGATTCAGTTGGCAGCTAATAGCCGGTGATGGTTATGACCGGCTCCGCGAGAAGTTCATGCAACACGCTGCTTAGAGGCTCTAAAGTGGATGACGAGGCGGCCTCTAAATATGTGCTGTCGCTCGTCGCGACAGTATGGCTCCACCGCTTGCGGGTGAGTCCTTCAAGGTTCTTGTCGCCGAGACCATGACAGGACTCCGCCATGCTCCGACTCATCTGGACCCTCAGCGTCCGCACCCGCAACTTCCTGCGCCGCTACATGCCCACCAACCGGCTCCTCGATGCGATCCGCACCCGCCGCGGACTCAAGTGGGGCGTCCCGGCGATGCTTCTCGCCATTCCGTACCTCCTCGGCGCAGCCGCCTTCCGAGATCTCATCGAAGACGGTGGGCCCGGATGGCTGCACCTCCTGGTTCTCCTGTGCATCTGGAACTCGATGAAGCTGACCATCATCGGACCCGTCAGCCTGGTTCTCCTGACCCATGCCCGCATCGGAGAGACACTCACCCGGCGGCGTGCTCGCCAGGCCAAGGCGGTGGACGCGTAATCCGAAATTGGCATCTGAGGCCCTCGACGCTTGTCCTGCCGCTAGCTGCATCTGTGTCGGTGCGCCTCGGTAGCCTCGGAGCTGTCAACGGTAAGATCGGACCAGATGACACCACACGCGGCTGAGGAGGCGGGACATGGCACGAGCGGACCTGCTCCTCGACCTCGTTGAGGCCGAACGTAGGGGCGATAAAGACCGATTCCGGGTGCTCGTTGAGGCTGTCATCGCCGAGGAGCGCGCCAACCAGCATCATCTCCTGGCGGATCGTCTCTCAGAGATCATCACCACAACTGGGCAGAGCCACGTCCGAGATGACAGGGCGGCAGCGATCCGTGACCTCGTCCAAGAGGTTGTTCCGACACGTCGGCTCAGCGACATCGAACTCGCCTCTGTACCCCAACGGGTCGTCACCGAGCTGATCGAAGAGCAGAAGCGGGCTGAGCTGCTACGCAGCTACGGGATCGAACCGCGAAATCGTCTTCTGCTGTCCGGGCCTCCGGGCAACGGAAAGACCAGCGTTGCTGAGGCGATCGCCGCCGAGCTGATGCTTCCGTTTTACGTCATCCGCTACGAGGGTGTTGTGTCGAGCTTCCTCGGTGAGACTGCCGCCCGGCTCGACAACGCTTTTGAGTTCGCCCGGACCCGGCGATGTGTTCTGTTCTTCGATGAGCTGGACACGATCGCGAAAGAACGGTCCGATGAACACGAGACTGGTGAAATCAAGCGGGTTGTATCGACGCTGCTGCTCCAGATCGATCGACTCCCTGCGCATGTGATCTTCGTTGGAGCGACTAACCACAGCGAGTTGCTTGATCGTGCTGCTTGGCGGCGTTTCCAGATTCGTGCGGAGCTTGACGCACCCAGCAGAGCACAGGCGACCAGGTTCTTGGAAAGTCTCGCAGTCAGGCTCGGCGGTGACCTTGGCTTCACGCCGCGCACATTGGCCGACAAGCTGGCTGGGGCCAGCTATGCCGAGCTGGAGGAGTTCGCTCTCGACGTGCGTCGTCGGGCCGTATTGGAGTTACCGGACAGCAACCTGCGTCGTATTGTGCAGGAACGTCTTGAACATAGGCGTGGTCAGGCAGCGGGGTGACCGCGGAGCGCAGGCCGCTCCTGGCATTCGGACCGCCAGTCATCGTTGATCGGCCCTCACAACCAAACCGGGACATGCCGCGTCTCACTAAGCCGGGTGCTCGGCGCCAGGGTGAGCGATTGTCTCCTCAGTTTCGCGAACTCACGGCGGCATTCGACGCCGAGCGGGCGCGACTCGCGGCGGACATGCCTGACGAGGTTGATCCCGAGTTAGTCGTCGTCTTCGACCTCGCAGGAAGTGTGAAGGACTTCCAGAACGCCATTAAGCGCATCGAAGGGCTGGAGTTCCTGTCTGAGCTTGTCGGCGACGAGGTCGATCCCGACGACGACTTCCATATGTCAGAGCGAGAGACAGGACGCACCGAAAAGTCGGTGAAGCATTCGCTATACCTTGTGATGTCGAACGCAAAGGCGATCGACGAGCTGGTGCGACTCTTCCGCAAGTGGCAGGAGAACCCGACTGCCTCCTTCGAGTATGGGCTGGGGAAATTCAAAGACGCCTTCCTGCAGTTGACAGCGATCCGGCGATGGAGCGCGGAAGACCGCATTCGAGAGACTGGACTGCGCGAGCGATGGCAAGAAACCCTCTCCATCGTCGGCCAATCGATCAGCGCCGTGAAAGTCGAGGTCGAACTCTGGCATCGGAGCGATCCGTCACAGCGAACAGCCGCCGAATCCCACGTGGAACAAGTCATCACCGCGAGCGGCGGTACCATCCTGGACCGCTCGCAGATCGGAGAGATCAGCTACCACGCCATCCTGGCGGAGCTGCCGATCCAGCAAGTCGAGGCCGTCCTCCGAGACGGAGCGACGGCTATCCGCCTCCTCACCACCGATGAGGTGATGTTCGTCAGCCCGTTCACTCCGATGAACGTTGCTCCAGCGACGCTGGACCCGGTCGCTGAGGTGCAACTTCCCATCGGCGAGCAAGTAGCAGGACTACCACGTGTCGCACTGCTGGACGGCATGCCATTCCAGAACCACGATGCGTTGGCGGGCCGACTCACGGTCGATGACCCCGACGGGATCGGCGAGGACTATGCGATGGCGGCCCGCCACCACGGGACGGCGATGGCATCGCTCATCATCCACGGTGACCTTTCCGCACCCGGTGAGCCATTGGATCGCAAGCTGTACGTTCGGCCGATCATGCGCCCACACGAGTTCCACACCGGGCATGAACAAGTCTTGCCGGACCGACTGCTACCCGACCTTCTGCACCGTGCGATCCGTCGCATGCAAGTGGGAGAATCCGGACGACCGGCGACTGCTCCGAGTGTTCGCGTCGTCAACCTCTCCATTGGCGCGCAAACGCGAGCGCTCACTCGACGGATGAGCCCAGTCGGTCGACTCCTGGATTGGCTCGCGAACGACTACAACTTGCTGTTCATCGTTAGCGCAGGCAATCACCACGACGCGATCTCGATTCCCGCAACTGACTCGCCTGATGTCGAGACGGTGCGGAAGGCCGCGACGCGCGCCGTTTACGAAACGAGTTTGCTCCGTGGCATCCTGCCGCCTGGTGATGCACTCAACTCGCTCACCGTCGGCGCAACTCATGAAGATGGATATGGTGACATTGAGCTCCCGGATACTGTCTGGGACATCACAAGTCCCAGAGCGCCGTCGCACTACAGCGCGACCGGTCCCGGTGTCGACCGCTCGATCAAGCCTGACGTCCATCACATCGGTGGACGAGCCGTCTACCTCCGGCCCGTTCACACGCCTGGCGAAGCGCAGACCACTCTGGAAATCGCTCCATCGGGAGTCACGGGACCGGGGCTCCAGGTCGCCAGCCCCGGTCGGGGAGGCGCGACGAACAGCACGGTCTTCACGTTTGGGACGAGCAATGCCACCGCCCTGGTCACTCGGGAGGCGAGCAGACTGTTCGACATCCTCGAATCCGGGACTGGCGATGCAGAGGACGCGCCTCTGCCCGACCCGCTTTACCACCCGTTGCTCGTGCGAGCCCTCCTCGCGCACGCAAGTAGCTGGGGCGAATGGGAGACGCGCCTACGTCGCGAACTCGGGCTCACGGGCCAAGACGTTCGACGCAAGCTGTCATTGTTGCTCGGCTACGGCAAGCTCGACACGGCACGGCTTGGCCGCGCGGCAACCAATCGCGCTGTGCTCATAGCAGGGGGCCTCATAGCGCGCGATCAGCGCCATACATATGAGCTTCCGCTTCCCCCGTCGCTGCGGTCGCGCTCTGCATGGCATCGCTTCACGATCACCCTCGCTTATGCCGCCCCCACAGCCGGTCAGCTCAAGCGCTACCGCGCGGCAAAGGTCTACTTCGCTACACCAGACACCCATCTTGCCGCAGGCGACCGCGTAGAGGGGGAACACTTCGCTGTGCGCCGCGGAAGCCTGCAACACGAACTCGTACAGGGCACTCAGGCAATGGTCTTCGGCGACGGTGCCGGATTCCCAATCCACATCGAGTGCATGGATGATGCGCAACGACTCCGCGCAGGCAATCGTGTCCGGTACGCGCTTGTCGTGTCCGTCGAAACTGCGGAAGAGGTTTCGACCACGATTCATGATGAAGTTCGCGCGCGGCTGCGCGAGCAGATACGGGATCGCGCGCGAGAGCGAGTCCGAGGGAATGGCTAATCTGAGCCTCCCTTATGTGGCTCGTATGGGAACTGCCGAGGCGTACATCGCAGTCAGTCTTCGATTCGACGGACTAGGCATAGGAATCGGATGATGACTGCAGACACCACTCAGGCGGTTGGAATGATCCGCTCGTTCGGCGCCTTCGCGGTTGTTGGCGCCGGGCTTTCTGCCGGTGGCTACCCGATGACGGCTCAGCTTCCCCCGCTTCTATGGCAGGCAATCGAGGACGTCCCGGAGGCGCTTATCGCGCTGCGCGAGAGAACCGGCATCGCGGGTAGCGCGAAGGAGGTCCTGAGCTCAGGTCGCAGCGCACTAGATGAAGGGTGGCGGCTGGTCCGAGCTTTCCCACTCGTCAGAACCGCTTTCCAGACAGCTTTCGCGGCGCTCGATGCTGATCGCGACCCGTCAAGTGCCCATTTCGATCTCGCCCGTCTCGTGAACAGTGGCCACATCGAGGGCGTGGTTTCGTTCAACTGGGACACCTGTGTAGAACGTGCCTACGAGCACATGTACGGCGTGGCGTTGCCAACAGGTGTGCTCCACAAGCCGCACGGCGATGCTGCTCATCCTGAGGACGATTGGGTCCTACCGGACGAAGACGGCGTGGTTTCGTCCGAAGTGCTCGATCACGTCGTCGCTTTATCGGATCGACCCCGAACACTCCTCGTACTCGGATACAGCGGAAGCGACGCAGCGGTCGTGGAGTCTTTGTTGGCACCATTGGAAGAGCGGTGGCCCGTTGTTCGAGTCGGACCGTCCGCAACCGGCGAAGGCGCAATCAGAAGCACAGCCGACACTGCTCTATCAGATGTCGCCTCCCAGCTCGTGCCACCGGACCCGCTGGCGGGTTGGAAGCACGTCACCTTCGCACGCAGTAGAAGTTTTCTCGCGGCACTGCGAGGAGAGAGACTTCGTCCTACGGATGTGAACGCATGCCCTGAGTTGCCGGCTGCGCCGAGGCTGGCTGAGCGGCTTTTGGCTTCGAGGTTTGCGACTCTTTCGGGGTCGAGCGGCACCGGAAAATCGGTGACGGCTTTTCATGCCGCACGTCGACTCAATCGCGATGGGTGGCAGGTAGTCGAGTTGAAACAGGCTGGAGTGGCGACCCCAGCAGACGTAGCGGAGTTGACGCGAATGCGGGGCCCCGTGCTTGCAGTCGTCGATGATGCCCAAGCTATTGATCGCAATGTGATCGCGGCCTTCGAGTCTTCTGTCGATGATGGTCATGCGGTGCTCTTGGTTTCGACGGAGCAGCTCGAACCGCGTGATGGCGAGATGCTCCTTGCCAATCAGGCAGTCGCTACGTTGCATGCGTACTGTCGCGCCAATCTGAACACGATTGGCCCATTAATGACTGAGCTTGACGATCGAGTCCGATGGTCGGCGTTCTCCGATACCCCCGAACAGCGCCTCGAGCTTGCGGCTCGCACGGCCACTGAGCCGTGGCTATACATGTTCGTTGCTTCCGGCGGCGAACGCCGCATCGTTGGCACGTTGGATCGCGCGGTTGAGAACATTGATGCCGCGCTGGTGTTCGCCTTCGTTTGCGTCGGACAGATGACCTCTCGCGACGCCGGTGTCACGCGAGGTGAACTCGACTCAACGGCAATGAAGATTGGAGGAGCGCGCTTCTCCTCTGACGGCGTGCTGGACACGGAACGCATTGATCGTGCGCTTCTCTTTCTGTCCAACTCAAGACTCGTTCGTGAGCAAGACGACCGTATACGCGCGTCGCATATTCGCATCGCTGAGCGTGCTCTTCAGAATTTGGGGCTCCGGGCCGAGTCAGGAATCGGAGCGATCGTGCGCGAATGCGTCCGGGCCGCCTTGCTCGACGTGCGGGTGGACGCGGCGGGTAAGTTTTGGCTTCTCCGAGTCTTCGATCGGATCGACACTTATAGATATCAATGGGCGAGTGCCCTCGTGGACGAGGAGGTCTCCGAGGCCCTGGTAGACCAGTGCCTCGGAGCATCTCCTGGCAGCGACCGCGGCGTCGCTCTCAACCTCGTGTGGACCTCTGAGTGGTTCCGCAAGTTGTCCGACCAGGCCGCCGAGGAGCTCGCAGACAGCATCATCGACTGGCTGCCGGCCATGACCTCGGAGGAAGCAAACGGATACAAATGGATGTTCAGCGGCTTGCGCTCAAGCCACGAGGCCGCTTACGAGCGCATCCGCAACTCGATTCCGGCATCGGTGATTGCTGAGCGAGTCTCTGTCGCAGGTAGTCGCCAGACAGCGATGGACTGGACACATATCATCCAGGAGTTGTGCACGGATTGGCGCACGGGGGATCTACTTGCGTGGAGCGCTGAGTTTGAACGCGGAATAGACGCAGGGGCGCTCAAGGAGTGGCTATCGATGCGAGACTCTCGATCCCATCCCTTCGAAATCTACGACTTTGTCGACGCGCTTGCTTCGATCTCCCCGCAGACGGCAGTGATCGTGTTTGACGTCTGCGCTGATGAGATACGCGAAGCAATGGAGCGCGACCTCGCAGACGCGGCCAGCAATTTTTCAGATTGGGTATTCGGCACGATGCTTATCGTCGCGATGCTTGCTGATGCTCCGTCGGCGAGCGATGCCGACGAGGAAGACGCCAAGCGCGAGCCGCACGAGTCAGATGGTGTTCGCGCGGCGTTCATGGAGGCTAAGGAGCCCGCGCTTCGCGAGCTCGCGGATGCTGTGCTCGTTGCGATGCAGAAGGTCGATTGGGTGGCCGCCACGAGGTCGCTCGAATCCAAGAAGCGCTACCAGCTTCACAACCTCGACATACTTCTCGGTTGGTTGTCCTACCTGTCGACTGACATCACGGATGAGATCGCGATGAACCTCTCTACCGATTGGCTATTGAACGTTGTAGATGAAGCGCGACAAGAGGGGTGGCCAGAGGGTCGCCCATTCGGTGCCGTAGATCATCTGCTTCACCATCTTTCTTTCGGGAATCGAGGAGCTAGCGTCGTACGTGGGTTTCTGTTAAGTAACGAGAGCGATATCGAACGGGCGTGAGGAACGAATCGGTGACAACTGATCGTTAGTGCCGGGAGGCGCTGACGGGGAGGATGTCATCATGCCCGGTCCCTATCCCAGAGAGTTCCGCGAAGACGTTGTCGCGGTCGCTCGCAGCCGCGAGAGCGGCGTCACCATCAAACAGATCGCCACCGACTTCGGTATCAGCGAAGCGACCCTGCAGAACTGGCTCCGTCAAGCCGATGTCGAGGACGGCAACCGTCCCGGCCAGACCGCCGCGGACGCCGCCGAGGCTCGGGAACTGAAGAAGCGGATCCGGTTACTCGAGCAGGAGAACGAGGTCCTCCGGCGAGCGGCGGCGTATCTGTCGCAGGCGAACCTGAAACTCGGTGGCTCCCCAAAATGACCTACCCGCTCGTATCTGAGCTCGCCGACTCGGGGATCCCCGTGACGGTGTCGTGCCGGGTCCTCAAGCTCGCCCGCCAGCCCTACTACCGGTGGCGAGGCGACCCTGTCAGGGATGCCGACGTGCTCCGCGCGTATCGGATCAACGCGCTGCACGACGCGCATTACGACGACCCGACGTTCGGCTACCGATACCTCGCCGACGAAGCCCGCCGAGCGGGGTGGCGGATGAGCAGGCGCACGGCGTGGAAGCTGTGCTCGCAGGCCGGGATCCTCTCCTCGGCGCAACGGCGGCGACGCGGGAAGGGCAAGAAGGCCGGGCCGCCGGTGTTCGACGATCACGTGCAGCGTGTGTTCCGCGCCGACGCCCCGAACAGGCTCTGGCTCACCGACATCACGGAGCACTGGACTGCCAAGGGCAAGCTCTACTGCTGCGCGATCAAAGACGTGTTCTCCAACCGGATCGTCGGCTACTCCATCTCGGATCGGATGACCGCGAAGCTCGCCGTCGACGCCGTCCGAAACGCCGTCGCCCGCCGCGGTGAGGTTGCCGGGTGCATCCTGCATGCCGATAGGGGTAGCCAGTTTCGCAGCCGGGCCATGGCCCGCGAGTTGCGCCGTCACGACATGGTCGGATCGATGGGCAGAGTCGGCGCCGCCGGGGACAACGCGGCCATGGAGTCGTTCTGGTCGCTGCTGCAGACGAACGTTCTCAACCAGCAGCGGTGGGCAACTCGGCAGGAGCTGCGGCTCGCGATCGTCGTCTGGATCGAGCGGAAGTATCACCGCCAGCGCGCCCAGGACACCCTCGGCGGCTTGACGCCCATCGAGTTCGAAGCCAAGCTAACCGAGCCGCTCACACTCGCGGCCTAAACCGAACCTGTCACCAGTTCGTTCCTCACGCCCAACCGTTCCCTTCCACGCTCGTGAAGCTCTATCCCGACCTGGCAGTCCGTTGGCTCAAGCAAGGAAGGCTCGTTGAGGTCCACGGGCCGCGCGGGTCTGGATGGAGCAGTATTTCTGCTGATTTGGAAGCCGTAGCCCTCGTCGACCGGGAGGCCGCAGGAAGTTGGCTTTCCCAGATGCACAGCGACCTGCTTGCCGCACTCAACCAGCCGCAGAAGCACGACTTGGTTGATGCCGGCCGCTTCATCGCGTTGGCGGACTCGTTGGACTCATCCGTGCTCGATTCAGTGATCGCGCAGCTCGACAGCCAACGCACACAGGACAGTTGGTCGGCGAGGTGGGAAGACGCACGCGACGCTCTGCGGCCGATGCTCCGCCGCGTCTCACTGGTTGCCTGTGACGCAGCGAACACGGCCAGGGCATTGCTCCGTCAGGACGAGGTTCAGGTGGTCCAGGACAGCCAGGCCGGTGGCAACGAGGCCAGCTAATTCGGTACATCCGCCGCCGTGGATGAAGTGGACCAATTAGGTGACCAACAACCTGCAAACCCTGCGAAATGTGACGCGCAGAGCGCGCTCCTGAAACGCAAAACCCCTGGTCAGGTGGGCTATGAGCCTTGTTCCTGCCACCTGGGGGTCAAGGGGTCGCAGGTTCAAATCCTGTCAGCCCGACACAGAAAATCGCAGGTGAGAGGCCGTTTCCGGGAAACTGGAAGCGGCCTCTCCGCGTGTCCCGGACGGAACGGTCACCCGAGCCGACCCCCGGCCACCAGCGTCAGCCCGTGCGGACCGGATACCCGCACGCCTGCTCATCGCCGCCGTCTGTCATCGCATGACAGGAGCGCGATAGCGTGCTCGTCGTGGCCTATGACGAGCACCTCGCAGCCCGGATCCGCGCCCTCCTGGCGGGTGAGCCCGGGCTCACCGAGAAGGCGATGTTCGGCGGGCTCGCCTTCCTCATCGACCGGCACATGGCGGTGGCGGCGCTGAGCCGCGGCGCCATGATGGTGCGGGTCGGAGCCGATGAGGCCGAGGCGTTCCTGGCCGACGGCGATGGTGCGCGCCCCATGGAGATGCGCGGGCGCGTCATGACCGGCTGGTTGGAGGTCGACCCGGCAGGCGTCACGTCCGACGAGGACCTCGGGCGCTGGGTGGACGCCGGGGTGGCCCACGCCCGCACTCTGCCCCCGAAATGACCACGACACCGGAGGACTGACATGGCCCACTTCGTACTTGAGTACCGCTACGCGGACATGGACGCGCGCGCCCAGGCGCGACCCGCACATCTCGCCTACATGAACCGGCTCCACGCCGAGGGGAAGGTCGTCCTGGCCGGCCCGATCGGGGACGGGTCGGGGGCCATGGTGATCTTCCGAGCCGCCGACGAGGCCGAGGTGCAGGGGCTCGTCGCCGCGGATCCCTACACCGTCCAGGGCGTGAGCGCCGACGCGACGATCCGCCCGTGGAAGGTCGTCATCCCCGACCACGGCTGAGCCGACTCCGAGGGGTCAGTCCTCGTCGCCCTCGAGCAGGGCGAGGAGCGAGGCGCGGTCACGCTTGGGCACGTACCCGGCGTAGTAGTCGTAGAGGTTGCGCCGCGAGATGCGCGCCGCGGCGGGACCGTCGCCCGCGCGGATCGCGTCGACCACCTCACGGTGGTGCTCGAGCGACTCCCGCATGAGGGCCTTGCTGTTGCGCGAGTGCGCCACCTTGTCGGTGATCAACGAGAGCACGACGCCGCGGACCACCGCGTTGCAGACCTGGATCATGGCGTTGCGGCTGGCCTGCGCCACGGCATCGTGGAAGGCCATGTCCGCCTCGCTGAACTCCTCGTAGCCCAGGTCGATCGCGCTCTCCATCACCTCGAGCGTGCGCTCCATCGCGGCGAGCTCCTTCGCGGTGCGCAGTCGAGCGGCGAGCAGGTTGCCGGACCCGTCGAGGATCATCCGGAAGGCGACGAGTTCGGCGATGGACATCTGGTCGATCTGCGCCAGCCGGGTCATCTGCTTGGTGAGGCCCTTGGGGGAGAAGGGGAGGATCTCGGGCCCCTTGGGGTCACCCGGTCGGGAACGGACGACCCCGTTGCTCTCCAGGACGCGCAGCGCCTCACGCACGGTCGGACGGCTTGCACCGAACTGCGTGACGAGCTCGCGCTCGCTGGGCAGGCGCTGCCCGGGAGTGAGCTCACCCCGGGCGATCGCATCCTCGATCTGCTGGACGATGCGCTCGTAGAGTCGGACCGACCTGACCTGCTGGAACTGGGCTCCGTCGGTCATGAAGCGCTCCCACCGAGTCCGTCGGGCCAGCGTGGCGTGGCGTCGTCGGGACGCTCTCGTTCATACCAGGCGGCGGTCCGGAGCACTCCCACGTCGTCGAAGCGTCGCCCGGAGATCTGAACGCCGATCGGCCTCCCATCGGGTGTGAAGCCGCAGTTGACCGTCGCCGCTGGCTGACCCGACATGTTGTACGGCGCGGTGAAGCCGATGTGCCACATGCCGTGGCCGTCCTCCGGGAAGGGCATCGGCTGCTCGGCGGCGAAGGCGGCGACGGGCGTCACCGGCGACAGGACGACGTCGAAGGGGGCCGTGGCCGCGACCGTGACGGCTCGGATGCGCATGATCTGCTGGTAGCACCGCAGGACGGTCGTGCCGGACACGTCGGCGCCGCCGTGGCACCAGTCGGCGATGTACGGCAGGACGTTGCGCTTGCCCTCGACCGGCAGGGCGTCGTAGTCGTTCCACGAGCGCACGCGCCAGAAGAGGTCGAGGTCGTCGAGCAGATCCTGCGACATGAAGGGGGCCACCGGCTCGACGACGGCACCGGCCTCCTCGAAGAGTGCCGCCACGCGCCGCACTGCCGCGACGATCTCGGGGTCGGCGGCCATCCCGCAACCGGCATCGAGGTGCAGTCCGACGCGCAGGCCGCGGGGATCATGCGGGGGAGTGGACCAGTCCAGATCGGCGGGTGGCAGAGCGGACCAGTCGCGCACGTCCGGGCGGCTGATGACGCTCATGAGCAGTGCGGCGTCCGCGACCGTGCGCGTCAGTGGCCCGGCGGCCCGGCCGAGGTAGGGGGTGTCCAGCGGTACCCGGCCGTCGCTCGGCTTGAGGGTGGCGAGCCCGAGCCAGGTGCCGGGCAGCCGGATCGATCCGCCGATGTCGGTGCCGACGTGCAGGGGTCCGTAGCCGCCGGCGGCGGCGGCACCCGCGCCGGAGCTCGAGCCGCCGGTCGTCCACGCCGGGTTCCACGGACTGCGCGTGATGCCGTGCAGGCTCGAGACCCCGGACGAGAGCATCCCCCAGTCGGGCATCACGGTGGAGCCGAGCACGACCCCGCCGGACTCGAGGACACGCTCGGTGATCGGGGCATCGCGCTCGGGCACGGTCGGCACGACCCCGGCCGTCCCGGCCGGCATCGGGATGCCGCGCCGGGCGACGTTCTCCTTCAGCGTGACCGGCACGCCGTCGATCGGTCCGAGCGGTTCGCCTGCGGCCCAACGCTTCTCGCTGGCCATGGCCGCCTCGCGCGACTCGCGGGCATCCCGGACCCAGAAGGCGTTGAGCACCGGCTCGCGGGCCTCGATGACGCGCTGGACGGCGTCATGGACCTCGAGTGGGGAGAGCGTCCCGTCCCGGAAGCCCTCGATCATCTCGACGGCGGGCATCGCTGCCAGCTGCTGCTCTTCGGCCATGCGCATCCCTTCGACTCGAGTGCCGACCGCCTGATCCCAGTCCTTGACATCCGACGGCACACCCAAGAAGGTAGCGCTTATTGCGACGTAGGTCACTGGTCAGACCACTGGGATGGAGGCGCACATGTCACAGAGCGAGGCAGCGGTGCGGCTTGCCGTCATCCCCGGTGATGGTGTGGGACCCGAGGTGGTCGCGGCCACGATCCCGGTGCTCGAGGCGGCACTGGCGGTGGACGGCATCGTGGTGGAGTTGACCGAGTTGGACTGGGGCGGCGAGCGCTACCTGCGCGAGGGCGCTGCCATGCCCACGGACGCCGCCGACATCGTCGGCCAGCACGACGCCGTGCTCTTCGGCGCGGTCGGGCGCACCGACGTGCCCGACGACGAGCTGGTCTGGGGGCTCATCATCGGGCTGCGTCAGCAGCTCGACCTGGCCGTCAACATCCGCCCCGTGCGCGCATTCCCGGGCGTCCCGACGAAGGTGCGTGACTCCGATGGCGTCGACCTCGTCATCGTGCGGGAGAACACCGAGGGGGAGTACGTCGGGGCTGGCGGCCTCGCCCACGCGGGCACCGGTCACGACCTCGGGATCGAGGTCGCCGTGCACTCCCGACGGGTGATCGAGCGCGCGGCCCACCACGCCTTCGCCCTCGCGGGTCGACGCAGCGGTCGACTGGCCCTCGTGACGAAGTCCAATGCCATGCGGCACGGCTACCCGTTGTGGGATCGCGTGGTCCGCGAGGTGTCGGAGCACTACCCCGACGTGACGATGGAGGTCGTGCTCGTCGACGCCATGGCGGCCCGGATGATCCAGGCCCCGCACTCTCTCGACGTGCTACTCGCCAGCAATCTCTTCGGCGACATCCTTGCCGATCTCGCCGCCGTGCTGGCGGGCGGGATGGGCATGGCGCCGAGCGCCAACGTCCGCACGGACCCCGGGTCCGTCGGCATCTACGAGCCAGTCCATGGCTCGGCGCCGGACATCGCAGGCAAGGGGATCGCCAACCCCGTCGCCTGCATGCTCTCCGGCGCGCTCCTCCTGGAGGATCTGGGGCACGTCGGCGCAGCCGCGCGTGTCCGTGATGCGGTCGCCGCAGCACTCGTGGATCCTTCACACCACACCGCCGACCTCGGCGGCCACGCCACAACGGCGGAGCTGAGCTCCGCTGTCCTTCGGAAGATGGAGATGCACCGGTGAGTCGACAGATCAGGAACTCGGCAGTGGCGGCGATCGCGGTCGCACCGTTGCTGCTGGCAGCGTGTTCGGCGGGCTCGACCTCGAGCCCCTCCAAGTCCACCGGGGGTGAGACCACCAAGACCACCAACGAGAAGTTGACCGTCGGGCTGGTCGCCGAGCCGGCCAACCTCGACTTCACGACCACCGACGGGGCGGCCATTCCCCAGGCGTTGCTCTACAACGTCTACGAGGGCCTCGTCCAGGTCAACCAGGACGGCGAGATCGAGCCGGGACTCGCGACGTCCTGGGAGGTCTCGGAGGACGGCAAGACCTACACCTTCACGCTCGAGGATGGCGCGACCTTCAGCAACGGCGAGGCGTTCACGGCCGAGGACGCCGTCTTCTCCATCGAGCGCGTCAAGAAGGACTGGACCGTCTCGCTCAAGGGCGCGATGGACGTCGTGACGTCCGTCGAGGCCGTGTCGCCGACGGAACTGAAGGTGACCCTGTCCAAGCCGAGCAACGACTGGCTCTACCGGATGACCACCCGCATCGGCGCGATGTTCGACAAGTCGGGCGTCGCCGACCTCGCCAACGACCCCGTCGGCACCGGCCCCTACGACGTCGAGAAGTGGACCCGCGGGGACTCGATCACGCTGACCCGCAACGAGAAGTACTGGGGCGAGAAGCCCTACTTCCAGTCGGTGACCATGAAGTACTTCAAGGACGCGACGGCCCTCAACAACGCCCTGCTCAGCGGGACGATCGACGTCATCGGCACGGTTCAGTCGCCCGAGTCCCTGGCGCAGTTCGAGGGCAACGACACGTACCAGGTCATCGAGGGCACGACCAACGGTGAGGTCGTCCTCTCC
This sequence comes from Janibacter zhaoxuefangae, assembly GCF_050271985.1. Classification (GTDB taxonomy): domain Bacteria; phylum Actinomycetota; class Actinomycetes; order Actinomycetales; family Dermatophilaceae. Next base: position 1,253,924 of record NZ_CP189849.1, read on the forward strand.
TTCAACAACGAGTCCGGGCCCCTGAAGGACAAGAAGGTCCGGCAGGCCGTCCGCCACGCGATCGACCACAAGGCGCTCCTCGACACCTGCTGGGCCGGACGCGGTGAGCTCATCGGCAGCATGACCCCGCCCACCGACCCGTGGTTCCAGGACTTCACCGGTGACTACCCCTACGACGTGACCAAGGCGAAGGCGCTGCTGAAGGAGTCCGGTCAGGCGAACCCGACGCTGCGGCTGCGGATCCCGACGCTGCCCTACGCCGTGTCCTGCGGCACCGTGGTGAAGAGCCAGCTCGAGCAGGCCGGCTTCACGGTCAAGCTCGACCAGCTCGAGTTCCCCGCGGCCTGGCTGCAGACGGTCTTCACCGACGCCGACTACGACATGTCGATCGTGGCCCACGTCGAGCCCCGGGACATGGGTGCCGTCTTCGGCGACCCGAAGTACTACACCCGCTACGGCAAGAAGGAGTTCCGCGACCTGCTGGCCGCGGCCGACTCCGGCACCGAGGAGGAGCAGGTGGCCACGATGAAGGAGGCCGCGGCCATGCTGTCCGAGGACGCGGCTGCCGACTGGCTGTTCCTCCTGCCCAACCTCATCGTCGCGGACTCCGACATCACGGGCCTCCCCGAGAACGCCATCACGGAGTCCTTCGACGTCACCGACCTGAGCCGGTCCTGACCGGGGAACGGGTGCTCTGACCCGATGCTGTTGCAGCTGCTCAAGAGGGCGGGGATTCTCCTCGGCAGCCTCGTCGTGAGCTCGATCATCGTGTTCGGGTTCATGGCGGTGCTGCCGGGAGACCCCGCCCGGGTCGCCCTTGGCGTCAACGCCTCCGAGGAGGCCGTCGAGCAGATGCGGACGAGTTTCGGCCTCGATCGGCCGCTGTTCGTGCAGTACCTCGACTGGGTCAGGGGACTGGTCACCTTCGACCCGGGGATCTCCTACGTCTCCCGCGCACCCATCGGTCCCCAGATCGCCGACCGTCTGCAGGTGAGCCTGTGGCTGGTGGCGACGTCGATGATCATCGCGCTCGTGCTCGCCGTGCCCGCAGGTGTCGTCATGGCCGTGAAGCACCGCAGACTGTCGGGTCTGTTGCTCTCCGCCGCCTCGCAGGTGGGCGTGGCGATCCCCGCCTTCCTCGCCGGCATCCTGTTGATCACGGTCTTCGCCGTCGGGCTCGGCTGGCTGCCCGCCAACGGCTGGACACCCCCGGCGGAGGATCCCGTCGCCTTCCTCAAGCAGCTCATCCTGCCGACCCTGGCGCTGGGGATCGTGCAGGCCGCGGTGCTGACCCGGTACGTCCGCAGCGCCGTGCTCGACGTCCTGCGGGAGGACTACCTGCGGACGGCCAGGGCGAAGGGGCTGACCGCCGGTCAGGCCCTGCGCCGGCACGGCCTGCGCAACGCCGCCGTGCCCGTGGTGACCGTCCTCGCGCTCCAGCTGTCCACGCTGCTGATCGGCGCGGTCGTGGTCGAGCGCGTCTTCGTCATCCCCGGGTTGGGAAGTCTGCTGCTCGACAGCGTCGCCAACCGGGACCTGATCATGATCCAGGACGTCGTGATGATCCTCGTCGTCGCGGTGCTCCTCGTGAACTTCCTGGTCGATCTGCTCTACCTCGTGATCGACCCCCGACTGAGGAGCGCACGCGCATGAGCACGCCCGAGGCCGACCTTCCCCTTGCCACCCCGGCGCCCGCACGCCGTGGCCGGCGGCGACTCAACGGCGCACTCGTCGTCGGCGGACTGCTCGTGTCGGTCGTCGTCGCCATGGCGCTGCTGTCCTTCGTCTGGACGCCGCACGACCCGACGCTCGTCAACCCGACCGCCCGGCTGCAGAAGCCGTCCGCCGAATACTGGTTCGGCACCGACAAGTTCGGCCGCGACGTCTTCAGCCAGATCCTGGTGGGGTCGCGCACCACCCTCTTCGTCGGGTTCGTCGCCGTGGGTGTCGCGGCCCTGATCGGCGTCCCCTTCGGGATCGTCGCCGGCATGGCGCCGCGCTGGTTCGGCGAGCTCAGCATGCGCGGCAACGACCTGCTTCTCGCCTTCCCGGCGCTGCTGCTCGCGATCATGTTCTCGGCCATCTACGGCGGCAGCACCTTCGTCGCCATGGTCGCCATCGGCATCGCGACCATCCCGGTCTTCGCCCGGCTGATCCGCAGCGGCACGCTCCAGGTGATGAACACCGAGTACATCCTCGCCGCCCGAGCCGCCGGCATGAGCCCCTTCAAGATCGGGCTGCGGCACGTGCTGCCCAACGTCAGCAGCCTCGTCATCGTGCAGTCATCCGTCGGCTTCGCCATCGCCGTGCTCGCCGAGGCCGCCCTCTCCTTCCTCGGCTTCGGCACGCCGCCGCCGACCCCCTCGTGGGGACGCATGCTCCAGGAGAGCCAGGAGATGCTCTGGAGCGCACCGCGCCTGGCCATCTTCCCCGGCATGGCGATCGCCCTCGCGGTGCTCGGATTCAATCTGCTCGGTGACGGACTGCGAGATCGGTTCGACCCGAGGATGGAGGATCGACGATGACCGCGCCGACGACCGGGGCCACCGCCGCGACGAGCCCACCCGAGGCCGAGGAGGTCCTGACCGTGCGCGGCCTGTCCGTGGCGGTCAACGACGTCGACCTCGTTCAGGACGTCGACCTGACCATTCGACGCGGCGAGCGCGTGGGGCTGATCGGCGAGTCCGGCTCCGGCAAGTCGCTGACCGCGCTGAGCATCATGGGCCTGCTGCCCGAGGACATCACCGCGACCGGCTCGGTGCGCCTCGCGGGGGTCGAGCACGACCTCATCGGCGCCGACGAGTCGCGGATGTCGCGCGTGCGCGGCAAGGACATCGCCATGGTGTTCCAGGAGCCGATGACGGCCCTCAACCCGACGATGAAGGTGGGGCGTCAGGTCGCCGAACCGCTCCTGATCCACCGGACCCGGCTCGACCGGGCCTCCGCCCACGCGGCGGCGGTGGACCTCCTCGATCAGGTCGGGATCCCCGATCCCGCGGCGGCCGCCCAGGCCTATCCGCACCAGTTCTCGGGCGGTCAGCGTCAGCGGATCGTGCTGGCCATCGCGCTGGCCAACGATCCCGCGTTGCTCGTCTGCGACGAGCCGACGACGGCCCTCGACGTCACCGTCCAGGCGAAGGTGCTCGACCTGATCGTCCGCGGGGTCGAGGAACGCGACGCCGCCATGCTCTTCATCACCCACGACCTCGCCGTCGTGGCCACCGCGTGTGAGCGCGTGCTGGTCATGTACGGCGGCCGGGTGGTGGAGGCGGGACCCGTGCAGGACGTCTTCACGCGCCCGCGGCATCGCTACACCCAGGGCCTCATCGGTGCGTCCAACCTGGCACTCGTCGACGAGAACGGCCGCCTGTCCACGATCGCCGGGTCCGTGCCGGGTGGAGGCCAGTTCCCCGCGGGCTGTGTCTTCCGCACCCGTTGCCCGCAGGCGACGCAGGAGTGCGCCGAGCGCCCGCCGTGGACGTCAACCGGTCCGGATGCCGGATACGCCTGCTTCCATCCGACGTCCCCCGAGGAGGTGATCTCCCATGGCTGAGCCCGTGCTGCACGTGCCGTCACTGAGCGCCGAGCCCAACCCGGATGCGGCGATCAGTGTCCGCGGCCTGACCCGGGAGTACCGCCGGCCCCGGACGTCCCTGCGTCATGCGAGCGCACCCGTGCGGGCGTTGCGCGGGGTGAACTTCGACGTCGCCCAGGGGCAGCGGTTCGGCATCGTGGGGGAGTCCGGCTGCGGCAAGTCGACCCTGCTGCGGATCATCTCCGGGCTCGACCGAGCCACGAGCGGGACGGTGATGGTCGAGGGCACGGACATCACGGGCCTGCCCGACCGGCGACTGGGCTTCCTGCGGGAGCGCCTGCAACTCGTCTTCCAGGACCCGATGGGGTCCCTCGACCCACGCATGCGCGTCGGCCAGCTCATCGCCGAACCCCTCGTCGCGCAGGGGCACGGCAGGAGCACGGCCCGGGTCGCGGAGCTGCTCGAGGCGGTCGGACTGCAGCCCGATGCGGCCCGGCGCTACCCCCACCAGTTCTCGGGTGGCCAACGGCAACGGATCTCGATTGCCCGCGCCCTGGCTCCTGAGCCGCACATCCTCGTCGCCGACGAGCCGGTCAGTGCGCTGGACGTGTCCGTGCGGGCCCAGGTGCTGAACCTCATCGCCGACCTCGTCGAGGAACTCGAGCTCACCCTGGTCTTCGTCTCGCACGACCTCTCCGTCGTCCGGCACCTCTGCGACACGATCGCCGTCATGCACGAGGGAGTGATCGTCGAGATGGGGCTCACCGAGTCCATCTACGAGAACCCGCAGCACCCGTACACCCGCACGCTCCTCGCAGCCGTGCCGACCTTGCGGAAGGCCCTGACCGGCGCCTCTGCCGCCGACCTCGCGGAAGGGGTGCAGTGATGAGCCGCGCCGATGGTCCGAGCCTCCTCGCGGAGCTCCCGGACGGGCTGCCGATCGGCGACGGGTGGGTACCTGCCGCCGGCGCCGACGAGGTCCACTTCCCCTACGACGGGTCGCTCGTGGGCCGGGCACCGGTCGGTGACGCGGCCGCGGCGACCCGCGCCGTCGACGCGGCCCTCGCGGTGCGCGACGAGGTGGGTCGGCTCCCTTCACACGTGCGGCGGGCCGCACTCATGGGTGCCCACCAGGCCATCGCCTCGCGTCGGGAGGACGTCGAGCACCTCCTCGTCCTCGAGACCGGCAAGCCGCTGGTCGACTGCCGTGTCGAGGTTGACCGCACGCTGCTCACCCTGCAGACCGCGGCGGAGGAGGTCGCGCGCCTGCACGGGGAGACCGTGCCGCTCGACCTGCTGCCGAGCGGCGACGGGCTGCTGGGGTTCTGGGTGCGCAAGCCCATCGGTGTCGTCGTCGGCATCGCCGGGTTCAACTACCCGTTGCTCCTCGCCGCCCACAAACTCGCGCCGTCGCTGGCCGCCGGCTGTCCGGTGATCGCCAAGCCGGCCCCGCAGACACCGCTGGCCACCCTGTGGCTCGCGCACGTGCTGCGGGAGGCGCTCGCCGAGGCCGGCGGACCGCGCGCCGCGGTGCAACTCGTCACCGGTGGCCCGGACGTCGGCGTCGCCCTCACGACCGACCGTCGCATCGGGGCCGTCTCGTTCACCGGGTCGGCGGAGGTTGGGCACCGGATCGCCCGCGACGCGGCTCCGACGAAGGTGCTGCTCGAGTTGGGATCCAATGCCGCGTTGTTGGTGGCGCAGGACGCCGATGTCGAGGCCGCGGCCGATGCCGTCGTGCGCGGCGGCTACTACGCATCCGGTCAGGCCTGCATCAGCGTGCAGCGCGTGATCGTCGTCGACGCCGTGCGCGAGGAGCTCCTCGAGGCCTTGTCCGGGCGGCTGGATCAGATCGTCGTCGGCGACCCCCGGGACGCATCGACCCGCGTCTCCGCGCTCATCGACGAGCGCTCCCGCGTCCGGGTGCAGACCTGGCTGGACGATGCCGTCACGGCCGGTGCCACGGTCATCTCCGGGGGCAGCACCGCCGACGGCATCGTTGCGCCCACGGTTTTGCTCGATGTGCCCGACGGACAGGCCGTCTGGGACGAGGAGGTCTTCGGACCCGTGGTCGCCGTGCGGTCCGTCCCGGACCTCGACGCGGCCATCGCGGTCGCCAACGCCTCCCGGTACGGCCTGCACGCGAGCGTCTACACGGCGTCCTTGTCCACGGCCTTCGCGGCCATCGACCGACTCGAGGTCGGCGGTGTCGTCGTCAACGACGTGCCCGGCTTCCGGTCCGACGTCATGCCCTACGGAGGAGTCAAGGACTCCGGCGCGGGCCGTGAGGGGCCGCGGTTCGCGATGGAGGAGCTGACCGTGACACGGATGGCCGTGATCCGACCGACGACCACGAAGGACTGACGAGAGCCATGACCTCGAGCACCGGGACCCAGCGTCTCGACGCCTACGCCGACCTCTTCCGACTCGACGGCAAGCGAGCCGTCGTCGTGGGTGCTGGCAGCGGCATCGGCAGGGAGAGCGCGCTCGCGCTGGCCGCACACGGCGCGCAGGTGGTGTGCGTGGACCGCGACCTCGCGGCCGCACAGGAGACCGCCTCCGCCGGAGACGCCCTCAGCGCGCGTCAGCTCGACGTCCTCGACAGCGATGCCGTGCTCGAGGCAGCCCGCGACCTCGATCCCGTCGACGTCCTCGTCTTCACGGCGGCCACGAACGTGCGCAAGCGGCTCCTCGACTATTCGGGCGAGGAGTTCGACCGGGTCGTCTCGCTCAACCTGCGAGCCTCCTTCGACCTGATCCGGGCCTTCGGGCCGGGGATGGCCGCGCGCGGCCGCGGGAGCATCATCGGCTTCAGCTCGATCCGCGCCGTGGCCGTCGAGCCGGGCCAGGGCGTGTACGCCGCGACGAAGGCGGGCATGGTCCAGCTGCTCCGGACGGCCGCGGCCGAGCTCGGCCCGTCCGGTGTGCGACTCAACGCCATCGCCCCCGGCATCGTCGACACCCCGCTCACTGCACAGATCCGTGCCGTGCCGGAGTGGTCGGCCGCCTACTCGGACAAGAGTGCGCTCGGTCGGTGGTCTCGCCCGGACGAACTCGTGGGCGCGGTCGTCTACCTCGCCTCGGACGCCTCGTCGTTCGTGACCGGCAGTCAACTCTTCGTCGACGGCGGCTGGACCGCGATCGACGGGCGATACACCCCGCCCACCTGATCAGCGGGCGCGCGCGCCCCACGCGGTGGTGTGAGCCGCTCGCGCGATCTCGTCGGCGAGCTCGGCGTGGCCCTCCGCGACGAGGCCGACGGTGACACGGATGTGGTCCCCCGTCGTCGGCAGCACGGCGTAGGGCGCCCCCGCGCTGACCCCGATGCCCTGACTCGCCAGCCGCACGATGGCCGCTGCCTCGTCCAGCACGGGGACCCAGATGTTCATCCCCTCGGCGCCGCCGACGACGACCTCCCGTGCGGCGAGTTCGTCCACGACGGCCTGCCGACGGCGCAGGTACTCGGTGCGGGCGTCCGTCACCTGGGCCACGGCGCGCTCGTCGGTGAGCAGTGCGACGAGGATTCGTTGGAGCAGCCGGCTGCTCCAGCCCTGGCCGAGGTGGCGACGGGCGTCGACGGCCCGGAGCAGGTCGTCGGGGCCGCTGAGGGCGGCGAGGCGAAGGTCGGGCCCGTGCGACTTGGAGTAGCTGCGGATGTGGATGGTCCGGTCGGGCAACCACGTGCCCAGGCTGAGGGCAGGGCTGGGGGAGAGGCCGTGCACGGAGTCGTCCTCGATCACGAGGGTTCGGGTGTCCGCGAGCAGATCGGCCAGGGCGCGGGCGCGCTCGGGGGACATCGTCACCCCGGTGGGATTCTGCGCGCGGGGCTGGAGGAAGACGGCCACCACGGGGGCTCGGAGGGCGTCCGCGAGCCCCTCGGGATCGAGGCCCTCCTCGTCGACGGGCACGCCGACGACCTCGACGGACAATGCCTCGAGTAGGTCCAGCAGCGGTGGGAAGCACGGGTGCTCGACGACGACCCGGTCGCCGAACCGGAGCAGGGCGCGGGTGACGAGGTCGAGGGCGTCCATGGCGCCGTCGACGACGGAGTGTCGCTCGGGCGCGTAGGGCCAGTCGGCCCGCAGCAGTGCCGCGAGCTCCGGGAGGACCGGGTCCTCGAGATAGCTGCTGGGCGAGCCAGCGCGATCGAGTGAGGAGATCACGCCGGTCAGCGTCGGCAGGAGCGACTCGTCGGGCACCCCGGTCGAGAGGTCACGAGCGAGTGCAGCAGGCTTCTCCAGCGCCTGGCGGTAGCGCCGCCCGTCCGGCGAGCGACTGTCCAGGACGGTGGTGCCGCGGCGCCCGTCGGTCGCGACGATGCCGGAGCGGGCGAGCAGACCCCATGCCGCGGACACCGTCGTGGGGGAGAGCGCGAGTTCCGTCGCGACGGTCCGGATCGGCGGGAGCTTCGTCCCGGGGGCCAACGCACCCTCGGCGACGGCCCGACTCACCGCCGTGGCCAACGCACGGGACGTGGGTTCCTCGAGTCGTTCCTCGAGCATCGAGAGCAGCTGGCGCATGTTTGTAACATAACAGTCGGCCCTTTGTGTCGCCCTCCTTTCGACCTAAGGTGAGTCCCATGACGAACCGCATCTCGCACTGGATCGATGGGCAGCTCACGTCGGGGACCTCCGGCCGGACCTCACCCGTGTTCAACCCCGCAACCGGGGTCCAGAGCGCCGAGGTGGAGTTGGCCGGCGCCGACGACCTGACCAAGGCCGTCGAGAGCGCGAAGGCCGCGGCGACGGAGTGGCGACGCGCCTCGCTGTCGACCCGCTCGGCGGTCCTCTTCGCCTTCCGCGAGCTCGTGCACCAGCGGTCCGCCGACCTCGCCGCGATCATCACCGCCGAGCACGGCAAGGTGCTCTCCGACGCGGCCGGCGAGGTGGCCCGAGGGCTCGAGAACGTCGAGTTCGCCACGGGCGTCCCCAGCCTGATGAAGGGCGGCTTCTCCGAGCAGGTCTCGACCGGCGTCGACGTCTACTCCATCCGCCAGCCACTCGGTGTCGTCGCCGGGATCACGCCGTTCAACTTCCCGGCGATGGTGCCGCTCTGGATGTGCGCCAACGCGATCGCGACGGGCAACGCCTTCATCCTCAAGCCGAGCGAGAAGGACCCGTCGACCTCGCTGCTCCTGGCCGAGCTGTGGAAGGAAGCGGGTCTGCCCGACGGCGTCTTCACCGTGCTCCAGGGCGACCGGGAGGCCGTCGACGGCCTGCTCGCGCACCCGGACATTGCGGCCATCAGTTTCGTCGGCTCGACCCCGATCGCGCGCCACATCTACGAGACGGGCACGGCCAACGGCAAGCGCGTCCAGGCGCTCGGCGGAGCCAAGAACCACATGGTGGTGCTGCCGGACGCGGACCTCGACCTCGCGGCCGACTCGGCCGTCTCCGCGGCCTACGGCGCCGCCGGCGAGCGCTGCATGGCGATCTCGGTCGTCGTGGCGGTCGGGGGCATCGGCGACGACCTCGTGCAGGCCATCGCCGCCCGCCTGCCGAAGCTCACGATCGGCGACGGCAGCGCGCCGGGCACGGACATGGGTCCCCTCATCACCGCCGAGCACCGGGACAAGGTGGCCGGGTACATCGCGGCCGGGGCCAGCAGCGGCGCGACCGTCGTGGTCGACGGCCGGCAGGCCGACGTCCCGGCCGAGGGCTTCTTCCTCGGCACGACCCTCCTCGACGCCGTGACGCCCGAGATGACCGTCTACACCGATGAGATCTTCGGGCCCGTCCTCTCGGTCGTCCGGGTCGACACCTACGACGAGGCCGTGGCGCTGATCAACGCGAACGAGTTCGCCAACGGAACGGCGATCTTCACCCGCGACGGCGGCGCCGCGCGGCAGTTCCAGTTCGACGTCGAGGTGGGCATGGTCGGCATCAACGTGCCGATCCCGGTCCCCGTCGCCCACTACTCGTTCGGTGGGTGGAAGAACTCCCTCTTCGGCGACACGCACATGTACGGGCCGGAGGGCGTCAACTTCTACACCCGGGGCAAGGTCGTGACCTCCCGCTGGCCCGACCCGGCCACCTCCGAGGTCGACCTCGGCTTCCCGCGCACCCGCTGACAAACACGCGTCGACCCCGCACCAGCTGACCCGGCACCACCGACAGGAGTAGATGGCCATGACCACCGAGAGCGTCCTCGCCGCCGCGTCGACCGGGGAGCAGGTCCGCCGCGACGACCGCGCACACGTCTTCCACTCGTGGTCCGCGCAGGCGCAGATCGACCCGCTGCCGATCGCCGATGCCCGTGGCTCCCATTTCTGGGACTACGAGGGCAAGCGCTATCTCGACTTCTCGTCGCAGTTGGTGAACGTCAACATCGGCTACCAGCACCCGCGGCTGGTGGCGGCGATCCAGGAGTACGCCGGGCGGCAGTGCACCATCGCGCCCTCCTTCGCCAACGACATGCGCTCCGAGGCCGCACGGTTGCTCGCGGAGCTGGCGCCGGGGGACCTGAACAAGGTGTTCTTCACCAACGGCGGTGCCGACGCCAACGAGCACGCGGTCCGTCTGGCCCGCCTGCACACCGGCCGCCACAAGGTGCTGGCCGCCTACCGCAGCTACCACGGCGCCACCTCCGGGGCGATCACCCTCACCGGTGACCCGCGGCGCTGGGCGTCGGAGACGGGCACCGCCGGCGTCGTGCACTTCTGGGGTCCGTACCTGTACCGGTCCGCCTTCCACGCGCAGACCGAGGAGGAGGAGTGCGCCCGCGCGCTGCAGCACCTGCGCGACACGCTCATGGTCGAGGGGCCCGAGACGGTGGCGGCGATCGTGCTCGAGACCGTCGTCGGGACGAACGGCATCCTGGTCCCGCCGGCCGGCTACCTCGCCGGGGTCCGGGAACTGTGCGACGAGCACGGGGTCCTGCTCATCGCGGACGAGGTGATGGCGGGCTTCGGTCGCTGCGGCGAGTGGTTCGCGATCAACCACTGGGGAGTCGTCCCGGACCTGATCACCTTCGCGAAGGGGGTCAACTCCGGCTACATCCCGCTCGGTGGTGTGCTCATCTCCGACCGGGTCGCCGCGACCTTCGACGACCGTCCCTACCCTGGCGGCCTCACCTACTCCGGCCACCCGCTGGCGTGCGCCTCCGCGGTCGCCTCGATCACCATCATGCGCGAGGAGGGGATCATCGAGCACGCCCGCAGCCTGGGCACCGAGGTGATCGCCCCGGGGCTGGCCCGACTCGCCGAGAAGCACCCGAGCGTGGGGGAGGTGCGCGGGCTGGGCGTCTTCTGGGCCCTTGAGCTGGTGCGCGATCGGGAGACGCGCGAACCGCTGGTGCCCTTCAACGCCGGTGGTGCGGCCGCCGCGCCGATGAACGAGTTCGCCGCCGCGTGCAAGGAGCGCGGGCTCTGGCCGTTCATCCACTTCAACCGCACCCACGTCGTGCCGCCGTGCACCACCTCGGCCGAGGAGATCGCCGAGGGACTCGAGATCCTCGACGAGGCGCTGACCGTCGCTGATCGGCACTACGTCTGGCACTGACGCCGCGGGCACGTCGGGATTGGGCCTCCGGCGCGGTAGAGTTCGGGGAGATCACAGGACTGCAGTGTCCGCGGTCGGCTGCACGGTGTGCGTCGATCGCACTGGGAATCCGACTTCCGGCCTGATCGACCGGAGTCCGTGACCGCGCCGGATCGGCGCGCTCGAAGACGCCTCACCGGGCTCGCTCGGCATGAGGACGCCTGCCGCCACGCGGTCACATCCTGTCGCCCGCTCCCCGGGCGGCAGCCGTCTGCGGTGACAGCCGCGCCCGAGGAGGAGTTCTTGGCTCGACGAGGCCAGGGGCGGTCCGGCACGACCAGGACCGCACAGCCCGCACACCAGGGGGAAGGCCGCGACGACGGCCTCATCCCCGTGCTCGCCCGCGCCGTGCGAGAGGTCGAGTCGCGCGCCATGCGTGGCCCCGTCCGCCCCGCGGGTCGGGCGAAGTTCCAGGTCATCGCGCTGCTCGTGCGCGAGGAGCGCGCCCGGATCAACACCGACACGGAGATCTCGTCGGGGGAGCGGTCCGAGCGGCTCAAGCGCCTCGACGGCGTCGCCACCATCCTCGCGAAGGTCGCTGCCCGGGACACCTCGCTCATCGCGCTGCTCGCAGACGATGCCAACGTCTCGGACCTGGCGCGGGAGATGCGCCGCGAGATGTTGCTCGACGCCGGCCTGGAGGCCGACGACCTGCCCCGTCCGAAGCCCGCCTCCGAGGCGGTCGACGTCGACGCCGACCGTCAGGTCGCCCCGGCGCGCTCGGTCATCTCGCGCCAGCTCGCGAACCCCTTCCTCGCCCCGGACTTTGCTCCTGCCGTCCACCGTGAGGCGCGCCCCCGTCGCCTCGCCAACTGGGAACTTCTCGAGCCGCTCTTCCGCGCCTTCGAGAAGGGCGGCGCCTCCTCGTGCATGACCCTGCCCGAGGCCGGCAGCCTGCGCGCGCCGGGCGGGCATCAGCTCATGCACCACCAGGCGCAGGTCATCGAGGCCGCCGCGGCCGGGCACCGCACCTTCCTGCTCGCCGACGAGCCCGGCCTGGGCAAGACGGCCCAGGCCTTGCTCGCGGCGCAGGCGGCCGACGCCTATCCGATGCTCGTCGTGGCACCCAACGTCGTGAAGATGAACTGGGCCCGCGAGGCGGAGATCTGGACGCCGTCGCACCCCGCCACCGTCATCCACGGCAACGGCGACAACGTCGACGGGTTCGCCGACATCGTCATCGTCAACTACGAGGTGCTCGATCGGCACTCGGGCTGGCTCGGAGAGTTCGGCTTCCGCTGCATGGTCGTCGACGAGGCCCACTTCATCAAGAACAAGACGTCCAAGCGGTCCCAGCACGTCCTGCGGCTCGCCGACCGGATCCGCTCCCGCGTCGTGCGCCCGCTGCTGCTGGCCCTCACGGGTACCCCGCTGATCAACGACATCGAGGACTTCCGGACGATCTGGCAGTTCCTCGGCTGGATCGACGACAAGGGGCCGCGCGCCTCCCTCATGGAAGCGCTCGAGGAGACCGGGTGGACCCCGGCCGACCCCGCCTTCTATCAGGCAGCTCGCACCGCCGTCATCGAGCTCGGCATCGTCCGGCGGCGCAAGATCGACGTTGCGGCCGACATCCCGGCCCGTCGGGTGGCGGACCTGCCCGTCGAGCTCGGAGCGGAGAGCGAGCGGTCCATCCGGGAAGCGGAGCGGGCCATCGTGCGTCGCCTGCTGGCCCGCTACGCGTCGGCCATGGAGGCCCGCGGCGGCGATGACGTCGTGCCGGGCGCCGAGGGGATCGACCACGATCTCGTCCGCCGGGTCGCCATTGGCATGCGCGAGGACACCGGGACCGGGACCGAGGACAACGTCTTCACGCTCATGCGTCGCATCGGTCAGGCGAAGGCGGGCCTCGCGGCCGACTACGCCGCGCAACTCGCGCGCAACGTCGGGAAGGTCGTCTTCTTCGCCAAGCACATCGACGTCATGGACACCGCCGAGGAGACGTTTGCCGCGCGCGGCATCCGCTACGCCTCGATCCGTGGCGATCAGACGCCGTCCGTGCGTCAGCGCAACATCGACGCCTTCACCAACGACCCCGAGGTCGAGATCGTCGTCTGCTCGCTCACCGCGGCGGGCGTCGGCCTCAACCTCCAGGTGGCGTCCAATGTCGTCCTGGCCGAGTTGTCCTGGACGGACGCCGAGCAGACCCAGGCGATCGACCGCGTGCACCGGATCGGGCAGACCGAGCCGGTCACGGCATGGCGGATCATCGCGGCCCAGACGCTCGACACGAAGGTGGCCGAGCTGATCGACTCCAAGGCGGGGCTGGCCGCGCGGGCGCTCGACGGTTCCGATGAGGAGCTCGGGGAGACCGCGGACGTCCAGGTCGAGAGCCTCGTGACGCTGCTGACCGAAGCGCTGGTTGCCGCCGGCTGAGATGGTCCGAGGGCGGGTGTGGCCGGGTGCGCTCAGCGTGCCGCGGCCGCCATCCGTCGCACGGCCTCGGTGAGGATCTCCGGCGAGGTCGCGAGGTTGAGCCGTGCGAACCCTGCGCCTCCGGTGCCGAAGCTCGTCCCGGACGAGAGGGCGACCCGGCCGCGATCGAGGAAGGTGCGCGCCGGGTCGTCACCGAGGCCGAGGTCGCGGCAGTCCAGCCACGCGAAGTAGGTGCCGTCGCCGACGGACCATCGGACGGCCGGAAGGTGCTCGGGGAGGAGCTCCCCGAGCAGGCGTCGGTTGTCCTCGAGATCCAGCAGGAGGACGTCCAGCCACTCCCGCCCGCGATCGAAGGCGGCCGCCTGGGCCTGTGTTGCCAGGTGACTGGCGCCGTAGCTGACGTCTGCGGGGATGCTGGCCAGGAGTTCGTGCGCATCCGGCCCCGCGACGAGGGCCGCGGCCTTGAACCCCGCGAGGTTCCACCCCTTCGAGGCGGACAGCAGGCTCACGGCGGCGGCGCCCTCGGGCAGGGACAGCAGCGGCGTGTGGGTGACACCCGGACGCACGACGGGCGCGTGGATCTCGTCGACGACGACCTGGACGCCATACGCCCGCGCCAGCTCCATGACGGCCACCAGTTCGGCGGCGGTGTGGACGGTGCCGGTGGGGTTGTGCGGGCTGCAGAGGAGGTGCGTCGGATGGGCGCCCAGCCCGGCGGCGGTCTCGTAGGCGCGCTCGAGCACCGCGAGGTCGAGGCGGTCGTCGGCGCCCAGGGGGGCCTCGACCAGGGTGCGCCCGGTCGCGTCGATGACGGTCCAGAAGGGCTCGTAGACCGGGGGGTTGATGACGACCGCGTCACCGGGCTCGCCGATCGCGCGCAGTGTCTCGGTGATCCCGATCATGACGTCGGGCACGAGTCGGGCCCGGGCGGGGTCCGCCTGCCAGCCCCACCGGTCCGCCGCGAAGGCGGACACGGCCCGGAGGTAATCGGCCGGCCACGAGTATCCGGTGTCCCCGAGCTCCATCGCCGTCGTCATGGCGTCGGCGACGGCGGGCACCGTGGCGACGTCCATCTCCGCCACCCAGAGCGGCAGGACATCGGCCGGATGGGCCATCCACTTCACGCTCGTGCGTCGGCGGAGGGTCTCGAGAGGCTGGTTCAGGATGCGTCGGGTCACGCGTCGACGATAGAGCCGTGGTCTCGCGTGAGCGACGCCTCGCCTAGGCTGCAGTTTGTGCAGACAGAAGACCGGCGCTCCGCCACCGACCACGGGGACGGCTCGGGAGCCCGTGTCTGGACCCTGCCCAACGTGCTGTCGATGCTGCGTCTGCTGCTCCTGCCCGTCTTCATCTGGGCGATCGTCGGGAAGCACGACGGCGTCGCCCTGGCGACCCTCATGCTGTCGGGCATCACGGACTACCTCGACGGCAAGATCGCCCGGACGTTCGGGCTCGAGTCGCGCTTCGGCGCCTTCCTCGACCCGGTGGCGGACCGTCTCTACATCCTGACCTCACTCCTGGGCCTGGCCTATCGCGACGTCATCCCGTGGTGGCTCGTGGCCCTCCTCATCGGTCGCGACGCCATCCTCACGCTCGTCGTCGCCCGAGTGCGTCGCCACACGACCATCCCCCTGAAGGTGCACTTCATCGGCAAGGCCGCGACCTTCAACCTGCTCTACGCCTTCCCACTGCTCCTCATGGGCACCTGGGAGGGCGTCGTGGGGGAGTGGGCTCGTCCGATCGGCTGGGCCTTCGCCTGGTGGGGTGCAGCCCTCTACTTCCTCGGACTCGCGCTCTATCTGATCGAGTCCGAGCGCGTCATCGCCCGGGTGCGGGGTGCCGACGGTGACTGAGCCGACCAGGCCCGCCCGACGCGTCGACGAGTCGATGACGCTGCTGACCTCCATGCTCGAGCGTCCGCTGGACCCCGGCTACCAGGCCGCGGCGGACCAGCGCGTCGCGAACGGGCTACCCGCGGCAACGTCGTGGCGCAGCCCGACCCTCGTGGTGACGGCGCTCGTCGTGGGTCTCCTCATG
Source organism: Janibacter zhaoxuefangae (assembly GCF_050271985.1). Classification (GTDB taxonomy): domain Bacteria; phylum Actinomycetota; class Actinomycetes; order Actinomycetales; family Dermatophilaceae. The sequence goes on from NZ_CP189849.1 coordinate 1,269,410, forward strand.
GGCATCAGTTCCGCGTCACTGCGGGCGAGTCAGGCGCTGGGGCAGGGTGCGCGCGCGGACCTCATCGCCCAGGTCGAGGCGCGGCACAAGGCGGCCGACGAGCAGGCGGCGGCGGCTCGCGCGATGCAGGACGAGATCGCCGAGGCCGAGGCCAAGGTTGGTGGCGGCGTGTCCGCGGCGGACGCCGCGGAGCTCGCGCGGCTGCGGGCCGTCACGAGCCAGACCGGGGTGGTGGGCCCGGGGATGACCATCACCCTCGACAACGCCGACGGCAGCGGCGCCGACGCTGACGGGGACCCGCGCACCGGGCAGGACTCCGGTGGCACCGTGCTGTCGAAGGACCTCCAGATCATCACCAACGGTCTGTGGGAGGCCGGGGCCGAGGCGATCGCCATCAACGGGCAGCGCCTCTCGAGCCGCAGCGCCATCCGCTTTGCCGGTGACGCGATCCTCGTGAACTTCCGACCGTTGACGCGGCCCTACGTCGTGTCCGCGATCGGCGACCCGAAGGAGATGCCCGTGGCCTTCGCGGCGGGCGCCGGCGGGTCCTACCTGACGTCTCTCAGCTCGAACTACGGTGTCCAGACGAAGACGACCACCGAGAAGGAGCTCACGCTCCCCAGCTCGGTGTCCGGCACGACCCGGCTGGCCTCGCCGGCTGACAAGGAGAAGACCTCGTGATCCCCGCTCTCGGACTGCTCGGTGGCCTGCTCGTCGGGCTCTTCCTCAATCCCGAGGTGCCGCTGTGGCTCCAGCCCTATCTCCCGATCGCCGTCGTCGCGGCCCTCGACGCGGTCTTCGGTGCCGTGCGTGCCACGCTCGACGGCATCTTCAACGACAAGGTCTTCGTCGTCTCGTTCCTGTCCAACGTCGTGGTCGCCGCCTTCATCGTCTTCCTCGGTGACCAGCTGGGCGTCGGATCGCAGCTGTCCACGGGCGTCGTCGTCGTGCTCGGTGTCCGGATCTTCTCCAACGTGGCGTCCATCCGTCGTCACCTGTTCAGCGCCTGATGGCCTCGGTCCAGCCCGAAGGGGGCACCTCGCCCCGTCGTCCCCGTCGCGCGACGCGTGGTGTGAGCGCGCCAGGCCAACCGGCTGTGCCCGAGGCGGCGCCCGTCGGTGCGGCGACGGCCGAAGCAGCGACTGTCGCTGAGGCTCCCGCCGAAGCAGTGCCTGTCGCTGAGGCTCCCGCCGAGGAGGCCCCCGCCGAGCAGAAGCCCACGGCGTCGCGGTCGCCGGCGGCCACGTCGTCCAGGCAGGCCTGGCGCCGGCTCGCGCGCATGGGTCGGCCGCGCGCGACGCGGGCGAACTTCCTGGCCCTGTGCCTGGCCCTGCTCCTCGGCTTCGCCATCGCCACCCAGGTGCGGGCGACCCAGCAGCAGGGGCTGGAGGATCTGCGCGAGGACGAACTCGTCCGCATCCTCGACGACGTCAGCCAGGACGCCAACCGCCTCGATGACGAGATCGCCGAGCTCCGGCAGACCCGCGATGCCCTGCGCTCCGCCGACGGTGAGGGAGCCGCCGCCGAGGAGGCTGCACGCGAGCGCCTCGACACCCTCGGTGTCCTCGGCGGCACCCGCCCGGCGACCGGTCCCGGCATCACCATGACCATCACGGACCCGGACGGCGAGATCAGCGCGGCCAACCTGCTCGACACCGTGCAGGAGTTGCGCGACGCCGGTGCGGAGGTCATCCAGATCGGGACGGTCCGCGTCGTGACGAGCACGTGGTTCTCGGACGACGGCGGCACCGTGCGCGTCTCCGGCGAGGCGCTGACGCGCCCCTTCACCTTCACCGTCATCGGTGACCCGGACACCATGGCGTCGGCTCTCGAGATCCCGGGTGGGGTCGCCGAGACCGTCCGAGGCAAGGGCGGTAACCTCACCGTCACCCCCAAGGAGAACGTCACCATCACGGCGTTGCACTCGATTCGCGAGCCTCAGTACGCTCAGCCCGTGACCGACCCCGCCAGGGGCAGCAGGACCCAACCCACCCGCGAACCCAGCGGACCGTGAGACGAAGGAATGTCATGAGCGACCTCGATTACCCTGACGACCTGCGCTACACCACGGACCACGAGTGGGTCCGCGAGAGCGACGGTGAGGGCGTCGTCCGGATCGGCATCACCGCCTTCGCGCAGGACGCGCTCGGCGACGTCGTCTACGTGAGCCTCCCCGAGGTCGGTGAGTCGATCGAGCCGGGCAACGCCGTCGGCGAGGTCGAGTCGACCAAGTCGGTCTCCGACATCTACGCCCCCATCGCGGGTGAGGTCGTCGCCGTCAACGGCGCGCTCGACGCGACGCCGGAACTCATCAACTCCGACCCGTACGGCGAGGGCTGGATGTACGAGGTCCGGATCAGTGACATGGCGGTCCTCGACGGGCTGCTGGACTCGAACAGCTACCAGGGTCAGCTCGGCTGATCACCACCTGTGTCAGCCCGACCCGGCCAGCGCCGGGTCGGGCTGTCAGGTTGGTGATCTAGGGTGGAGTACAGACCGGACCAGAGGAGGGACGATCATGTCGGACAGCGGCAACGAGAACCAGGGACCTGCGCGGCAGGACCCCGCGACGCAGCGCATCCCGGGCACGGACCCGTCCACCTTCGAGGCTCCGCGTGACACCGACGCCTTCCTCACCCGCGACGAGCAGGCCACCGTCGACGCGCTGCGTCCCGGCACCGCTCTCCTGATCGTTCTGCGCGGCCCCAACACGGGCGCCCGTTTCCTCCTCGACGACGCCGAGGTGACCACGGGTCGCGGGCCGGACAGCGACATCTTCCTCGACGACGTGACCGTCTCGCGCAAGCACGCCGTGTTCAGCCGCGGTGACCAGGCCTTCTCCGTGCGTGACGTCGGCTCCCTCAACGGCACCTACGTCAACCGTGAGCGGATCGACTCCGCGGACTTGCGGACCGGTGATGAGGTCCAGATCGGCAAGTTCCGTCTGGTGTTCTACGCCGGCCGCGACTGACCCGTCGAGGTGCCCGCCGAGAGCCGCGGCTCGACGCTGACCATCGGGGCCGTGCTGGAACTCCTGCGCGAGGATTTCCCCGAGGTCACGATCTCGAAGTTGCGCTATCTGGAGTCCGAAGGGCTCGTGACCCCGGAGCGCTCCCCGAAGGGGTATCGCCGTTTCTCGGCCGCTGATGTCGCCCGTCTGGGCTACGTGCTGCGCGCCCAGCGCGACCACTTCCTGCCGCTGAAGGTCATCCGGGCCCGCCTCGACGAGGCCGACCGCGGGGTGGCACCCCTGGATCTCGCCGACCCCGTGGGTGTGGGGGAGTCCTCCGCACCAGCCACGGTCCCGGATGACATGTCACCCGATGAAGGGGGCCCCGCGACCGGGTCGGGTCGCGGGAGTGCGGCGTCCGGCGACCTCCTGCCCCCGGTGGCCGCCGACGGTCTGCGGCTGACGCAGCGCGAGCTGCGGCAGCGGGCCGGGCTCGCCCCGGAGGACTTCCAGCACCTGATCACCTACGGCCTCGTCCGCCCCGACGCCGAGGGCTACTACGGCGCCAACGCGCTCGCCGCGGCCTCCGCGGCGGCGGCGCTGATGGCCTCCGGTCTCGAGGCCCGGCACCTGCGCCCCTTCCGCACGGCCGCCGACCGCGAGGTGTCGCTCGCCGGACACGTCCTGGCGCAGCGACAGTTCGGCCCGCGGTCTCGGCTGGCCGCCAATGCCACGCCGGCGGTGTCCGACGCGGACGTGCTGGAGGAGGTCCTCCGGCAATGCCTGGCGCTGCACGTGGCGCTCGTCCGCGAGGAACTGCGCGACGCCGACTGAGGTCCGGAGTCGGATGTCCGCGAGGGGGCCGCGCGGGTTACGGTGGTGTGGTGAAGGTCCTCGAAGTCCTCGGCGTCCGCGTCGAGATGCCGAACTCGTCGCCCGTCGTGCTCCTGAGGGAACAGGACGGTGAGCGCTACCTCCCGATCTGGATCGGTGCTGCCGAGGCCACGGCGATCGCCTACGTCCAGCAGGGCGTCACGCCGCCTCGGCCGCTGACCCACGACCTCTTCGCCACCGTCATCACCGAGCTCGGCCACACCCTCGTGCAGGTCAGGATCGACGCGCTCACTCAGGGCGTCTTCCACGCCACCTTGGTGTTCGAGGGCGGGAAGGAGATCTCCGCACGGTCGTCGGACGCCATCGCCCTGGCGCTGCGGCTCGGGGTCGAGGTCGTCACGAGCGAGGAACTCCTCGACGAGGCGGGCGTGGAGATCACGCCCGACGAGGACGACGAGGTCGAGAAGTTCAAGGAGTTCCTCGACCAGGTCACGCCCGACGACTTCGACGCCCCGGAGGAGCCGGAGTCGCGTGGGTGACGTCGCGACACGCCGGCGCCCGACGGCGCGGTCGTTGACGCCTCGCCCCGGCGGACGTACCGTCGAGACACACCGAATGACAGCGGTGTGATGACGTCGCGCCGGGCTCCCGGGGACGACGCGGACAGTCAGGAGAAGACCGTGGATGCTCACGACGACGCAGGACGGCACACGTCCACGCCCGTCATGAAGCAGGGTGTCCTCTTCGACGACGACCGACCGCAGTTGACCGAGGAGCAGGGCTACCGCGGCCCCGCCGCCTGCAAGGCCGCCGGCATCACCTACCGCCAGCTCGACTACTGGGCGCGGACCGGGCTCGTGGAGCCGTCCGTGCGTGGCGCGGCGGGTTCCGGCAGCCAGCGTCTCTACGGCTTCCGCGACATCCTCGTGCTCAAGGTCGTCAAGCGACTCCTCGACACCGGCGTCTCGCTCCAACAGATCCGTGTCGCCATCCAGCACCTGCGTGAGCGCGGCGTGGACGACCTCGCCCAGATCACGCTCATGAGCGACGGTGCGTCCGTCTACGAGTGCACGTCCGCGGACGAGGTCATCGACCTCGTCCAGGGCGGTCAGGGCGTCTTCGGCATCGCCGTCGGGCGCGTCTGGCGCGAGGTCGAGGGCACGCTCGCGGCCCTGCCGAGCGAGCGTCTTGACGACGAGGTCCCCGTGGCCCACCCGGGCGACGAGCTCGGCGCGCGCCGGCAGGCCCGCCTCGCCTGAGTCGCGCCCGCGACTGCTATTCTCAAGCCGCTGCTCACCCCGTGGGGGAGAGTTCCCGCACGTGACGTGACGGGGACGCCGAAGGGGCAAACTCCCCGGAACCTCTCAGGCACAAGGACCTCACGGACCAGGCACCTCTGGAGTCTCTCGCGACGACAGAGGGGGAGGCCCGTCCACGCTGTCCAGGGAGCCTCATGAGCCAGCAGTCCGTCCTTCCCGAGTTCGTCGGTCGCCACATCGGCCCGCGCGACGCCGACCTCGACGCGATGGTGGAGGTCGTCGGCGTCTCCAGCCTCGACGCCCTCACCGACGCCGCCATCCCGGCGGCCATCCGCGCCACGAGCGCGCTCGGCATCGTGCCGTCGGAGTCGGAGCACGCGGTCGTCGCGGAGCTGCGCGCCTACGCCGCCCGCAACACGGTGATGACCTCGATGATCGGGCTCGGGTACTACGGCACGATCACGCCGGCGGTCATTCAGCGCAACGTCCTCGAGAACCCCGCGTGGTACACGGCGTACACGCCCTACCAGCCCGAGATCTCCCAGGGTCGGCTCGAGGCCCTGCTCAACTTCCAGACGACCGTCGCGGACCTGACCGCCCTGCCCACCGCGGGCGCGTCGCTCCTCGACGAGGCCACCGCTGCCGCCGAGGCGATGACGCTCATGCGGCGCAGCAGCAAGGCGCCGGCCGGGGCCGTCCTGCTCGTCGACGCGAACGTCTTCCCGCAGACCGAGGCGGTCATCCGGACCCGCGCCGTGCCGCTCGGCATCGACGTCACGGTCGGCGACCTGAGCGCCGTCGACTCGGCAGATGCCCTGCGCGAGGCCGCGGGCGGTGCGGACGTCTTCGGTGTCCTCGTGCAGTACCCGGGTGCCGATGGTCAGATCGTCGACTGGCGCGCCCTCGCCTCCGCCGCGCACGACGCCGGGGCCCTCGTGACGGCCTCGGCGGACCTGCTCGCGCTGACCCTGCTCACCCCGCCGGGGGAGTGGGGCGCCGACGTGGCCGTCGGGACGACGCAGCGCTTCGGTGTCCCGATGGGGTTCGGTGGGCCGCACGCCGGCTACATGAGCGTCCGTGCCGGCCTCGAGCGGTCGCTCCCGGGCCGCCTCGTCGGAGTGTCGGTCGACTCGGTGGGCGCTCCCGCCTACCGACTCGCGCTCCAGACGCGCGAGCAGCACATCCGTCGTGAGAAGGCGACGAGCAACATCTGCACCGCGCAGGTGCTGTTGGCCGTCATGGCCTCGATGTACGCCGTCTACCACGGTCCCGACGGTCTGCGCCGCATCGCCGGTCGCATCCACTCCCGTGCCCGTGCGCTCCAGGGCGCCCTCGCGGCTGCCGGGGTCGAGGTCACCACCACGGCCTACTTCGACACCCTCACCGTCAGCGCCCCGGGCCGGGCTGACGAGGTCGTGCGCGCGGCGCTCGAGCACGGCATCAACATCCGCCGGGTCGACGCTGACACCGTGTCGGTCAGTGTCGACGAGACGACGGACGCGGCTGCTCTGGCCTCGGTGGCCACCGCTTTCGGTCGTGACGGCCTCACGCCGCTGGACGCGCCCGACGTCGAGCCGGACTGGGACGAGGCGCTTCAGCGGACGAGCGAGTTCCTGATGCACCCGACCTTCCACAGACCCACCGCAGCGAGACGGCGATGCTGCGCTACCTGCGCCGGCTCGCCGACCGCGACTTCGCGCTCGACCGCGGCATGATCCCCCTCGGCTCGTGCACGATGAAGCTCAACGCCACGACCGAGATGGTCTCGATCACCTGGCCCGAGTTCGCCAACCTGCACCCCTTCGCCCCGGCCGACCAGACCGAGGGCCTTCGGGCGCTCATCTCCGAGCTGTCCCAGTGGCTGTGTGACGTCACGGGGTATGACTCGGTTTCGCTTCAGCCCAACGCCGGTTCGCAGGGTGAGTTCGCGGGACTGCTGGCCATCAGCGCGTACCACGCCGCGCGCGGGGAGTCGCAGCGCACGGTGTGCCTGATCCCCGCGAGCGCGCACGGCACGAACGCGGCCAGCGCCGTCATGGCCGGGATGAAGGTCGTCGTCGTCAAGACCGCCCCCGGTGGCGACATCGACATGGACGACCTGCGTGCGAAGGTCGAGCAGCACCGCGATGACCTCGCCGCGATCATGGTGACCTACCCGTCGACGCACGGTGTCTTCGAGGACACGATCAGCGAGCTGTGTGCCCTCGTGCACGACGCCGGCGGTCAGGTCTACGTCGACGGCGCCAACCTCAACGCACTCGTGGGGCTGGCCCAGCCCGGCAAGTTCGGGGCGGACGTCTCGCACCTCAATCTGCACAAGACCTTCTGCATCCCGCACGGTGGCGGTGGCCCCGGCGTGGGTCCGGTGGCCGTGCGCGCGCACCTCGCGCCGCACCTGCCGAACCACCCGCTCTCGCCGGAGGCCGGCCCGGCCACGGGCGTCGGCCCGGTGTCGGCGGCACCCTTCGGCTCGGCGAGCATTCTGCCGATCTCCTGGGCCTACGTGCGTCTGATGGGCGGCGCCGGTCTGACGAAGGCGACGCAGGTCGCCGTGCTCAACGCCAACTATGTCGCGGCCCGGCTGCGGGACAGCTACCCCGTCCTGTACGCCGGCGCCGACGGGATCGTGGCGCACGAGTGCATCCTCGACCTGCGTGGGCTGACGAAGGAGACGGGCGTGACCGTCGATGACGTGGCCAAGCGCCTCATCGACTACGGCTTCCACTCGCCGACGATGTCGTTCCCGGTGTCGGGCACGCTCATGGTCGAGCCGACCGAGAGCGAGGACAAGGGCGAGATCGACCGGTTCTGCGACGCGATGATCGCCATCCGCGGCGAGATCCAGGCCGTGGCCGACGGGACCGTCGACGTCAACGAGAGCGTCCTGCGGCACGCGCCGCACACATCGGCGTCGCTCGCCTCGTCGTGGGAGCACCCGTACGACCGGGCGACCGCCGCCTTCCCCGTGGGTGTCGAGGCCGCCGACAAGTACTGGGCTCCCGTGGGCCGCATCGACGGCGCCTTCGGCGACCGCAACCTCGTGTGCTCGTGCCCGCCGCCGGAGGCCTTCGAGGAGTGATCAGGGGGGCGGGTCAGGCGACGTGCGCGTTCGCCGGGCCCGTCACCTCCACGCTCGAGCCGGACTCGCTCTTGCGGACGATGACCTGTGCCGGGATGCGGGTGCGCAGTTCGGCGACGTGACTCACGACGCCGACGGCGCGTCCGCCCTCGCGGAGGCTGTCGAGCACGCCCATGACCTGCTCGAGGCTCTCGTCGTCCAGGGTGCCGAAGCCCTCGTCGATGAAGAGGGTCTGGAGGTCGAAGCCTCCCGCCTCCTCACGGACCGCCTCCGCGAGGCCGAGCGCGAGGGCGAGTGAGGCCATGAACGACTCGCCCCCGGACAGCGTCGTCGTGTCGCGCACGGCGCCCGTCCACAGGTCCTGCACCTGCAGCCCGAGCCCGCTGCGTGCGCCGTTCTTGGCGAGGGCGTCGGAGTGCTCGAGCCGGTAGCGGCCGTCGCCCATGACGGCGAGTCGCTCGTTGGCGAGTTCCGCGACCCGCTCGAGGCGTGCCGCGAGGACGAAGGAGGACAGCTGCATGCGCAGCGTGTTGTCCCCGCCCTTGCCCTTGACCGCGTCCGCGAGGCGTTGAACCAGTGCGGATTGCTCCGCTGCCGGGCCGAGCGCGTCCACGGTGGCCACCACGGTCGGGCGAAGTCGGGTCACGGCCTCGAGCGTGTGGCGAGCGCGTCCGTCGGCGTCGGCGGCGGCACGCGCTGTCGCGCGGGCCTCCTCCCGGCGGGCCGCGAGCGCTGGAAGGTCGGGCTCGGCAGCGGCCAGCGCGTCGGCGGTGTCTGGCTCCTCGAGCACGGCGCTCGCCACGAGCCGCTCGTCGTGGTGGCGTCGGACCTCTGCCGCCAGCGCGGCCAGGTCATCTCGGCTCAGGGTTGCGGCGCGCACCGAGTCGTCGTCGGGGAAGCCGGCCTCGGCGATGGCCTCGTCGACCCGTATCCGCGCGCTCGCACGCAGGTCCTGTGCCTCGGACAGCCGCTCGAGGACGCCGGCGTGGGCGGTCTCGGCCTCGGCCAACGCCCGGTGGCGGATGAGCGCTTCGACGACCGAGGTCACCCCCCACGGGCACTGCGCAGCGTGCTCCCGCCGCATTGACGACACGGCATCCGTCGCCGCCTCGACCGCCGCGCTCAGACGGGACAGTTCGGCTTCGTCGACGGCTCGGCGCTGGGCCCTGGCCTGCTGGCGTTCCTCGAGCCGTTCGCGCTCCTCGAGTCGGCCGCTGTGCCGGGCGACGGCCGTGTCGAGTCCCTTCGCGAGGGCACGAACGTCGGCCAGTTCGCGCGCGGCCAGCTCGCGCGCGGCAGCGAGATCGGCCACGTCCTCGCCGTGTCCGTCGAGTGTTCCCACGAGTTGCTCGATCCGCACCACGACGTCGCGACGGCGCTCCCGCAGGTCCTGGTGCTCGCGCTCACGCGCCTGGTGGACCTTCTCGGCGGCCGCGACGTCGTCGGCGGAGACGACGTCCGCGCGGACGGCCGGAGCCGGGTGCTCCGTGGCACCGCACACCGCGCAGGGGTCGCCATCCTGCAGGGCGGCGGCGAGTTCCGCGGCCATGCCGTCGAGTCGACGTTCGCGCAGGTCCAGCGCGCGCTCCTTCGCCGCGGCCGCGCGCTCCCTCGCCGCGGCAATCCTCTCGTCGAGGTCGCCCTGCTCGCGGCGCAGCTCCGCGAGGGTGCGCGCTGCCGCGTGCCGTGCGTTCGCCTGCTCGTGATGCGCGCGGAGGTCCGCCACGCGCATCGCCGCCTCACGGGCGGTCGACACCTGCTCGTCCGCGGCGGCGATGGCGACGCCGAGATCGGCCACGTGCTGCGCGTGGGCCTCGTCCTCGGCCAGCGACGCCTCGAGCCGGGTGCGCAGCGTCGCGGCGGCGTCCGCGTCGGTGCTGAGGGACTCCTCGAGTCGCTGGGCCTTCGCCAGCGGCTCGTCCCAGATGGCCCGGTGCTCTCGGGCCAGCGTCAGTGCCTCGGGTGATGCATCGCTGACCCCGAGGTCCCCGAGGCGAGTGACGGCGACAGCCAGCGCGTCCTCGGCGGCGGCGACGGACCTGGCGTGACGGGCGAGGTCCGCGAGCTGCGGGAGCACGGCCGCGGCGCGGGTGCCTGCGTCGACGGCGCGCTCCTGCGTGGCCACGTGGTCGGCGTCCGCGTCGAGGCGCGCCAATGTGGCGCGGGCCTGCAGCCCCTTCGTCTGGCGTTCCTTGAGCGCGACGCCGGTGGCGTGAGCGCTGTCGGCGAGGTCTCGCTCTCCCTCCGCGGTGTCCCGGCCCGCGAGCATGCGCGAGGCACGCTCCTCGAGGCGGGCCACGGCGGCGTCGAGTGCCGCGGGGAGGTCGTGGGGGTCGAGCTCCGAGAGGTTCGTCGTCGTGTCGAGCGTGTCGCCCTCGTCCGCCAGGGCCTCGCTCAGCGCGGCCACACTGCGGCCCAGGTCCTCACGCAGCGTGCCGACCTCGGCCTCGGCCGCGCGGCGTCGATCGTCGAACCAGCCCTCGATGTCCGTGAACCGGCTGACGTCGAAGAGCTTCGCCAGCAACCGTCGGCGCTCCTCCGGCTTGGCTCGCAGGAAGGCGACGAAGTCGCCCTGGGGGAGCATGACGACCCGGTTGAACTGCTCCACTCCCATGCCGCCGAGGACGGACTGGATGGTCTCCCCGACCTCGGCGGCGCGGTGGCTGCGCGGCACCCAGGCGCCGGCGACGAACTCGTCGAGCGTGACCTTGGTGGGGACATCCTGCATCTTCGCGCCCGAGCGCTTGGGCGGACGGACGAAGGCGGGGTTGCGCACGACCCGGAAACGGCGTCCGCATGCGGTGAAGTCCAGGGTCACCTCGGGCACGGCACGCGGACCCGCGTGGTCACTGCGCAACGACTTGTCGGGGCGCGCACCCGGGACGCTGCCGTAGAGGGCGAAGCAGACGGCGTCGAGAAGGCTCGTCTTGCCTGCCCCGGTCGCGCCCTGGATGAGGAAGAGACCCGGCGCGCTGAGCGCGTCGACGTCGATCTCGACGGTGTCCGCGAAGGGGCCGAACGCGGTCACGCTCAGGTGGTGAATCCTCACGCGGCACCTACCACCGCGCCAGCGGCGTCGCCTTCGCCGGCTCGCTCCGCACGACGCAGCCGTACGTCCTCGACGGCGTCCTCGATGAGGGCACGTTCCTCGGCGGTGGCGGGGTGCCCGGCTCGAACGTGGGTCAGGAAGTCGCAGCAGAGGTCGGCATCAGGGCGGCTCTCGACCTTCGCCGCATAGCTGTGGGCGGGCCGGATCAGGCCCTGTGGGTCGAAGGTGAGCGAGAGCGTGTGCGGGAAGCGGCGTCGGATGGTGTCCATCGCCGCGAGGGGGCGCACGGCATCCGTGAGCGTGACCTGACACCAGTCGTTCTCGGCGCCCGCGAACCGCGAGTCCGCCAGCAGCGTGTCCAGGCCACCCCGCAGGACGCTCAGCCCGCGGTGCACGGGCGCCTCGACGAACTCACTGCGCACGCCGCTCTCGTCGAGGTCCACGAGCCACGAACCCTTGAGGTGGTCGGCCTCGCTGAACGACATCGCGACGGGGGAGCCGGAGTAGCGCACGCTGTGGCTGATCTGCTTGCGGCCGTGCAGGTGTCCGAGCGCCGCGTAGTCGATCCCGTCGAAGACACTCGGGGAGACGGCGCTGACGCCGCCCACGCAGATGTCGCGCTCGCTGTCGCTCGTGACGCCGCCGGTGACGAACGCGTGGGCCATGATCACGGTGCGCCCGGCGCGGGTCCGAGCGTCGGCATGCACCCGATCCATGGCCGCGCGGAGCACACCCGCGTGGGTGCGGTCATCGGTGCCGAGCCACTGGGCCGTCTGGGAGGGCTCGAGGTAGGGGAGTGGGTGCACGGCGACGTCGCCGATCACGACCGGTCGCCCCACGTCCCGGACGTCGGCACGAATGTGCACCCCCGAACGCTCGAGCAGCCCGGCCGCGAAGCCGAGCCGGATCGCGGAGTCGTGGTTCCCGCTGGAGAGGATGATCTGGGCGCCCGTGTCGGCCAGCCGCATGAGCGTGTCGGACAGCAGCGCCACCGAGTCCTGACCGGGCAGAGCACGGTCGTAGACGTCGCCGGAGACGAGGACGGCGTCGACGTGCTCGGCCCGCACGGTCTCGACGAGATGGTCCGCGAAGGCCGCGTGGGCATCCTCCAGCCCGACCTGGTGGAAGGAGCGCCCCAGGTGCCAGTCGGAGGTGTGGATCAGCCGCATGACCCCAACGTAGGAGAGGGCACTGACAACGCTGCCGATTTGGCTCGGCGAGTGACGGATCCACCCGCGACGGAGCCAGATCGTCCGCGACCCGGACCGGTACGTGGCAAGTCTGGGCGATGGCCCCATTCGTGTGGTTGGTTGTGAACACGACGTGCGTCAGGTGCGTCGGCCAGTGGACGGAGGGTTGCCGTGGGCAAGGAAGTTGAAGCCCAGAGCTACACGCGCGAGCAGCGTCAGCGTTACCGCGAGAAGGTCCAGCAGGACCTCGACGTCTTCGCGCGGATGCTGGCCTCGAGCTCGTTCGAGTTCGACCGCCCCATGACGGGCCTCGAGATCGAGCTCAACCTCGTCGACGAGGAGCACCAGCCGTCCTTCCACAACGCACAGGTGCTCGAGGCCATCGCGGACCCGGGCTTCCAGACCGAGCTCGCGCAGTACAACATCGAGCTCAACGTCGCCCCGCGACCGTTGCCCGGAGACGCGGCCCTCGAGCTCGAGCAGGACCTGCGCACCTCGCTCAACCAGGCCGAGGCCAAGGCGCGTGAGCTGGGCTCCCACATCGTGCAGATCGGGATCCTCCCGACCCTGCGACAGGAGCACTTCGCCGGGGACTGGATCAGCGACAACAACCGCTACACGGCGCTCAACGACTCGATCTTCGTGGCCCGCGGTGAGGACATCCATCTGGACATCGAGGGACCGGGGGGCGAGCGCGTCTCGACCTACGCCGACTCGATCGCGCCCGAGTCGGCGTGCACGTCCGTCCAGCTGCACCTGCAGGTGTCGCCGAGCGAGTTCGCGGACCACTGGAACGCGGCGCAGGCGATCAGCGCGGCGCAGTTGGCGCTCGCGGCGAACTCACCGTTCTTCTACGGCCACCGGCTGCACGCCGAGACGCGGATCGAGCTCTTCAAACAGGCCACCGACACCCGCCCGATCGAGCTGAAGAACCAGGGCGTGCGGCCGCGCGTGTTTTTCGGCGAACGTTGGATCACGTCGATCTTCGACCTCTTCGAGGAGAACTCGCGCTACTTCCCGGCGCTGCTGGCTGAGGTCGGCGACGAGGACCCCGTGGCCAAGCTCGACGCCGGCGAAGCCCCGGAGCTGTCCGAACTGCGGCTGCACAACGGGACGGTCTATCGCTGGAACCGGCCCATCTACGACACCCTCGACGGTCGCCCGCACCTGCGCGTCGAGAACCGGGTGCTGCCGGCCGGTCCGTCCATTGTCGACACGCTCGCGAACGCGGCCTTCTACTACGGCGTGGTGCGCGTGCTCGCGACCGAGGACCGCCCGGTGTGGACTCGGTTGAGTTTCGCGGCGGCCCAGGAGAACTTCAGCCGCGGCGCCCGCGACGGCATCGACGCCCGCCTGTACTGGCCCGGCTTCGGGGAGGTGGGCGCCGACGAGCTCGTCCTGCGGCACCTCCTGCCGATCGCCCACCGGGGCCTCGAGGAGTGGGGCGTCAGCCAGGCGGTCCGGGATCGCTTCCTCGGCGTCATCGAGGGCCGGGCGACGAAGGGGGTCAACGGCGCCACGTGGCAGACCGAGGCCGTGCGCCGCCTTGAGGAGCGCGGTCTCGACCGGGCCGAGGCGCTGCGCCAGATGCTCGCGCTCTACACGGAGCAGATGCACGAGAACATGCCCGTGCACACCTGGGAGCTGCCGAGCTGAGCGGTCCGAGCCAAGGTCCGGCGATCGCGATCTAGCGGTCCGCGCGGTGGTTCCACAGCCGGATGGCGGGGACCTCGCGCTCCACCTCCAGCACGCCGATCGTGCCCGAGTCCAGCAGGAGCTGCCCGGCGAAGCGGGGTTGCTGCTGCAGGTAGGTCGCCGCGAGGATGCGGGAGGTGTGGCCGTGACCGACGAGGGCCACGTCGCGTTCGGCGAGGACGGGGGCGACCTTCGCCAGGACGCGCGCCGCGCGCGCCGCCACCTCCTCGAGGAGCTCGCCCGGCGTCGCTCCGGGGACGACGCCATCGGCGAAGACGGTCCAGTCGTGGCCGAGCTCGGCGCGGATCTCCTTCGTCGTGCGGCCCTCGTAGCCGCCGTAGTCCCACTCGCGCAGGTCGTCGTCGATCTCGGCCATGAGCCCGGCCAGTTCGGCCGTCCGGCGGGCGCGGACCAGGGGTGAGGACAGCACGGCTCCGAAGTCGTACCCCGTCAGCAGGCTCGCGAGGGCCCGTGCTTCGGCCTCGCCCTGCTCCGTGAGCGGGATGTCGGTCATCCCGGTGTGCTTGCCGGAGGCGGACCACTCGGTCTGGCCGTGACGGATGAGGACGAGCCTGCCCTGGGGTTCGGTCATGGGCCACAGCCTAGGAGGTCGGTGGTGCCTGCTTGGATGGATCCCATGCCCCGTCACATCGCGCTCCTGCGGGCCGTGAACGTCAAGCCACGCTGGCTGAAGATGGAGCGGGCGCGAGCGGCGCTCTCGGAGGCGGGGTTCACCGACGTCGAGAGTCACATCCAGTCGGGCAACCTGCTGGTGGGGTCACCTCTGCGCAGTGGGACGAAGGTGGCCGCGGAGATCGAGCGTGCGCTCGCGGCCGAGGCCGGTTTCGAGGTGCCGACCATGGTGCGCTCGCCGCGCGAGATGCGGGCCCTGGCCAGCGCCGTGGATGAGATCCCACCACTGCTGTCGGCCGACGGTCGTCGCTACGTGATGTTCGCGAAGGAGGCGATCACGCCCGCGGGTGCGGCCGCCTTCGCGGGGTGGGATGTCGACGGTGAACGGCTCGCGATGGTGGATGATCGGCACGTCCTCCTCGAGCTGACGGTCAGCGCCCACGCATCGCGGATGACCAACGCCCGCGCCGAACGACTCGGCGGCGGTGCCTTCACGACGCGTGACCTGAAGGTCGTGCGCACACTGAGCGAGAGATGGGGCCAGCCATGACGGACCAGACCAACGACCAGAGCGCCGCTGCCGGAGACGCACCCGCGGCACCCGAGACGGGCGGCACCGGCACGGGCCGCCGCCGCATCGAGATGCGTCGCCTCGAGCACTCCAGCTACGAGGTCACCAACGCGCGCGGCGGGACGATTCGGTTCGGTGGGGGAGAGGGCACCGACTTCACGCCCGTCGAGCTCCTCCTGACGGCCATCGCGGGCTGCAGCGCCATCGACGTCGACTTCATCACCAGCCGTCGGGCCGAGCCCGACTCCTTCGTCGTCGAGGCGTCGGGGGAGAAGGTCAAGAGCGCCGAGCTCGGCAACCACATGGAGGACATCGAGGTCACCTTCACGGTGCGCTGGCCCGAGGGTGCCGACGGCGACCGCGCGCGCGAGGCCTTCCCGAGGGCGGTCCGGCAGTCGCACGACCGCCTGTGCACCGTCTCGCGGACCGTGCAGCTCGGCACGCCCGTCACCATGCACGCCGACGAGGGCTGACCCCGCCCGCACGGCATAGGGTGAGGCATGGCCCGATACGTCGATCTGCACCCCGTCAATCCGCAGGCCCGCCTCGTCGCGAAGATCGTCGAGGACGTCCGTGGTGGCGCCCTGATCGCGTATCCGACGGACTCCGGCTACGCCCTCGGTGGGCGCCTGGACGACCAGACCATCAAGGACCGGATCCGCGACATCCGCCGGCTCGACGGCAAGCACCACTACACGCTGATGTGCCGGGACTTCGCCCAGCTCGGGCAGTTCGTGCACGTCGACAACCGGGTCTTCCGCGCGGTCAAGGCGGCCACCCCCGGTCCGTACACCTTCATCCTCCCCGCGACGAAGGAGGTGCCGCGCCGCCTGCTGCACCCCAAGAAGAAGACCGTCGGCGTCCGCATCCCCACGGGCGTGGTGGTCCAGGCGCTGCTCGCCGAGCTCGGGGAGCCGCTCCTCTCGAGCACGCTCATCCTGCCCGGTGACGAGGAGACCCCGACGCACGGTTGGGAAATCAAGGAGCGGCTCGAGCATGTCGTCGACATCGTCATCGACGCCGGCGACTCCCCGATCGAGCCGACGACGGTCGTCGACCTGTCCGGTCCCGAGCCGGAGGTCGTGCGCGTCGGGTCGGGGGACCCGAGCCGTTTCGAGTGAGTTTTGCCGTGGTGTCTCACGGTGAGACACCGACCCCCGTTGTCGCGTCGGGTGAGTCGCGGAAGGCAGTGAGGGGACGGGTGGCGCAGGCTCAGGCCTGCTGCTGGAGCATCGCCTGCTCCTCGGTCTCCACCTCGCGGTTCCAGTCGCGCTTCTCGGAGCGCCAGCCCTCGTCGGTCCGACCTCGCCGCCAGTAGCCGGAGATCGAGAGCCGGTCGAGGTCGATGCCCCGGTCGACGCGCAGGTGCCGGCGGATCTGCCGGACGAAGTCGGCGTCCCCGTGAACGAAGGCGTGGACGGCGCCTTCCGGGAAGGTGAGCGTGCGGACCGCCTCCACGAGGGCCGCTCCCGGGTGCTCGGGCCTGTCCACCCGGTGCAGCCAGGTGATCCTGGCGCCGGCCGGCTGGGTGAGTTCCTGATGCTCCCTCTCGTCCTCGACCTCGAGGAAGACGTGCACCGGTGCGGCGGTGCCGATCTCGGCGATCCGCTCGAGAGCCACCGCGATCGCCGGCAGTGCGCTCTCGTCGCCGACGAGGAGGTGCCAGTTGGCGGTGGCGTCGGGGGTGTAGGCGCCCCCGGGGCCGATGAAGCCGATCTCGTCGCCCGGCTGGGCGCCCGATGCCCAGGGTCCGGCGAGGCCCTCGTCGCCATGGACGACGATGTCGAGCGTGAGCTCCATCGCCGCCGTGTCCCAGGCACGGACCGTGTAGGCGCGCGGGCGCTCCGGCAGGTCGGTGTCGTCAGGGTCGGGGAAGAGGAGCTTGACGTAGTGGTCGGTGTACTCGCCGACGGAGAAGTCCGCCAGCTCGTCACCGGTGAGGACGACACGGACCACCGTCGGGGTCAGCTGCTCGGTCCGCGCCACCTGCACGCGGGTGACCTTGCGCTCGCGGCGGGGCGGCTGGCTGTCCGTGGTCTGCGTCATGGCGCGAGCGTAGCGCGCAGGGCCTCGAGGACCCTGCCGTCGATGCCGCCGGGCACGAGCCGCATCTCGAGGTTCTCGATGCCCGCCCAGGTCGACAGCGCCCCCTCGACCTCGCCGTGGTGGCCGAGCGCGGCGAGCCGATCGCCGACCTCCTGCGCGAGTGCGCCCTCCAGCGGCTGGACGTCCTCCGGTTCTCCCATGACGAGGTCCTGCACGGTGAGCAGCCGAGCCAACTCGGTCGCGGCTTGAGGGTGGTCGTCCACGCGCAGGTCGGCGAGCACGCCGCACTGGTCGTAGCCGCCGCCCTCGCGGACCACGACGAGCGCCGCACCCTGCCGACCACGGCGGTCGCCGCCCGCGCCGTCCCCGGCGAGCAGGGTGGCCACGAGACGGTCGGGGAGTGGGGCCGAGGCGTGCGCGTGCCACGCGGCCACCATGGCGTCGACCACCTCGGGGCCGACGAGGATGTTGCCCTGGATCGCGAAGGCGCCGGTGTCGTCCCTGCCGGCGGCGCCGCCGGCCCAGTCCATGCACTCCGGGCCGGTCCAGGACACCTGGCTGTCGGCGCCGACGATCCCGATCTGGCGGTGGGCGGCCTGCGGGTCGGCGGCGGTGAGGGCGGCGACGACCTCGTCGGCCGACCTTCCCTCGGTCAGCAGGTCCAGTCCCTGCGCGCGCCACGCGAGGTTGGCGGCCGCCTGGGTGGCGAGGGCTCCGACGCCGGGTCGGGTGGCCGGGACGTAGGCGCCGACCGCGGGGAACTTGCTGGCCACGGCCACGCCGTGGGTGTCGGCGACACGGCCGACGACCGAGAAGGTCACGCCGGGTCCTCGCTGTCGACCGCGTCCACGCGCACGGCGGCGGTGGCGTCGACGAAGGCGGCCACACAGGCCCGCACGTCCTCGTCGCTGTGGGCGGCGCTGAGCTGCACCCGGATGCGCGCCTTGCCGGCCGGGACGACCGGGTAGGAGAAGGCGATGACATAGATGCCGCGCGCGAGCATCTCGTCCGCGACGGCGGCGGCCGTGCGTGCGCCGTCCTCGCCGGGGAACATGACGGGGACGATGGCGTGCTCGCCCGGGAGCAGCTCGAAGCCGGCCTCGGTCATGAGGGAGCGGAAGAGTTCGGTGTTCGCGCGCAGTTGCGTGCGGGCCTCACCGGACGTGCTGGCGATCTCGATGGCCTTCATCGATCCGGCCACGACGGAGGGGGCGACGGCGTTGGAGAAGAGGTAGGGGCGCGAGCGCTGGCGCAGCAGGTCGACGATCTCCTGGTGCGCGCTGACGTAGCCGCCGGACGCGCCTCCGAGGGCCTTGCCGAGGGTGCCGGTGATGATGTCGACGCGGTCCATGACACCGAAGTGCTCGGGCGTGCCTCGACCGCCGTCGCCGACGAATCCGACGGCGTGCGAGTCGTCGACGAGCACGAGGGCGCCGTAGCGCTCGGCCAGGTCGCAGATGGCGTCGAGCGGGGCGAGGTAGCCGTCCATGGAGAAGACACCGTCGGTGACGATGACCGTGCGGCGGGCGCCCTTCGCGGCGACGAGCTGAGCCTCGAGGTCAGGCATGTCGGCGTTCCTGTACCGGTAGCGGGCGGCCTTGCTCAGTCGGATGCCATCGATGAGGGAGGCGTGGTTGAGCTCGTCGGAGATGATCGCGTCCTCGGCGCCGAACAGCACCTCGAAGACGCCACCGTTGGCGTCGAAGCAGGAGCTGTAGAGGATCGTGTCGTCCGTGCCGAGGAAGTCCGACAGCTGCCGCTCGAGGCGCTTGTGCAGCTCCTGGGTGCCACAGATGAAGCGCACGCTGGCCATGCCGAAGCCCCACTCCTGCAACGCATCCCGCGCCGCGGCGAGCACGTCCGGGTGGTCGGCGAGGCCGAGGTAGTTGTTGGCGCAGAAGTTGATCGCGTCGGTCTTGGCCGTGGTGATGTGGGCCTGCTGAGGCGAGGTCAGCTCGCGCTCGTCCTTGAACAGGCCCGCGTCACGGATCTCCTGCAGGGTCGCGGCCAGATCGTCCTTGAATGCGTACATGTCGCTCCTCAACTCCAGTCCATGATGACCTTGCCGACCTCGCCCGAGCGGGCGGCGGCGAAAGCGTCCTGCCAGTTCTCCGCGGGGACGCGGTGCGTGATGACCGACGTCACCGCCTCACGCAGTCGGGGCGACGTCGAGAGCATCGAGCTCATCGCGTACCAGGTGTCGTACATCTCGCGGCCGTAGATCCCCTTGATGGTGATCATGTGGGTGATGACCTTGCCCCAGTTGATCGGGAAAGGGTCCTTGGGCAGGCCGAGCATCGCGACCCGTCCGCCGTGGTTCATGTGGTCGAGCATGTCGGCGACGGCGCTGGGGGCCCCCGACATCTCGAGGCCGATGTCGAAGCCCTCCTTCATACCGAGGTCGCGCATGGCGACGCCGAGGTTCGCGGAGGCGGGGTTGATCGTGATGTCGGCGCCGGCCGCCTTCGCCAGGGACAGGCGGTAGTCGCTCATGTCCGTGACGGCGATGTAGCGGGCCCCGACGTGCCGCGCGAGGGCGACGGCCATGACGCCGATCGGGCCGGCGCCGGTGACGACGACGTCCTCACCGGCCATGGGGAAGGAGAGCGCCGTGTGGGTCGCGTTGCCGAGCGGGTCGAAGACGGCCCCGAGGTCGGGGTCGAGGTCGTCGGGCTGGACCCAGACGTTCGTCGCGGGCAGGACGACGAAGTCGGCGAACGCGCCGTCACGGTTGACGCCGATGCCCTGCGTGTTGATGCACAGGTGGCGCCGTCCCGCACGGCAGTTGCGGCAGGTGTTGCAGACGATGTGGCCCTCGCCGGAGGCGCGTTGACCGGGGGAAATGTTCGTGACGTCCTCGCCGACCTCGACGACCTCGCCGTAGAACTCGTGGCCGACGACCAGCGGGGTCCGCACGACGGAGGCGGCCCAGTCGTCCCATCCCTCGAGGTGGAGGTCGGTGCCACAGAGGCCGGCTCGCAGGACGCGGATCTTCACGTCCATGGGGCCGGGAACGGGCTCGGGGACATCGATGAGTTCCAGGCCGGGTCCCGGCCGGGTCTTGACGAGTGCGCGCATGGGCTCAACCTACCGAGGTCGTCGCCGTGGTGGCCCGGGGCAGCGGACAGCCCGTGGGTTCCGCCCTGGCGGGCGGGGCGCGGTGGACGATGCGCGCTCCCACGGGCTGCGGTGGCTGCGATGAGATTCGCCACCACGTCCGACGTCGGTCACCGGAGGCGGCCGACACGACGGATTGCGCTAGCGCGCAACCACCTGACCTGTCCGGGACATCGTCATTTCCTGGACCACCTCCTTCCTTGGATGCTTCGAGCGTAGGTCGATCGCGATCCGGCGACAACGGATTTTCCGCAGGTCCAGGCACGACCCCGCGGCGGGCCGGGCGGAGGTCTGCGGCACCATGGAGGCATGACGACGAACGCGGCGCGCACCCGGGAACTCAACGACACGATCCGCTACACGATGTGGTCGGTCTTCGCCCTCGAGGAGCCGCTGGCGCAGGACGACCGCGCGGCGGAGGCGGGGGAGTTGCAGGCCCTCTTCGACGACCTGGCGACGCAGGACGTCGTCGTCCGCGGCCTCTATGACGTCACGGGTCTGCGGGCCGACGCCGACCTCATGATCTGGTGGCACGCGGAGGACCACGCGCAGCTCCAGCTCGCCTACAACCGGTTCCGCCGGACCGCCTTCGGCAGCCGCACGGTGCCCGTCTGGTCGCAGATGGCGCTGCACCGCCCGGCCGAGTTCAACAAGAGCCACATCCCGGCCTTCCTCGCCGACGAGGTGACCCGCAAGAACGTCGCGGTCTACCCCTTCGTCCGGTCCTACGAGTGGTACCTGCTCGAGGACGGCGAGCGTCGTCGCCTCCTCGCCGAGCACGGCCAGATGGCGCGCGACTTCCCGGACGTGCGCGCCAACACGGTGCCCAGCTTCGCCCTCGGTGACTACGAGTGGATCCTTGCCTTCGAGGCCGACGAGATGCACCGCATCGTCGACCTCATGCGTCACCTGCGCGGCTCGGAGACCCGACGCCACGTCCGCGAGGAGGTGCCGTTCTACACGGGCACGCTCACGACCCCGGCCGAGCTCCTCGATCGTCTGCCCTGAGCGGCTCGGTCGCCGGCGGGTCGGTGAGGATCGCCCCGACGAGCAGGACCACGAGGAGCACGAAGGTGATCACGTGGACTCCGGTGCACCACAGGCAGATCGCGCCGATCCGGAAGAACTCGGCCCACACGAGGTAGAGCACCATGGGCAGTCCCGTGGCCGCGACGGCCAGGCGGAGGGCGTCGACGGACCGCGGTGCCCGACGCCACACAGCGGGCAGCGTCAGGGCGACGAGGGCGGCGAAGTAGAGGAGCCCGAGCACGGCCACCGGCACCCCGAGGACGGCCGAGTACGAGCTCGACGTCACCTTGGCGCAGTTGATCGTGGCCGACTCCACGCAGGCGAGCGTCGTCGAGGAGGTCAGCCGCTCGATGGTCAGGTAGGCGGAGACGAGCAGGCCGAGGACGGCCAGCGTGAGGCTCGTCGGCGCCAGCCACGCCGGGCGGCGCGGCGTGCCCCGATCGGGCACGCGGTTCGGGCGCACCGCACTCACCGGGCGAAGGTGCCGCTGGCCGCCTTGACGCCGGGGGAGTCGCAGACGTCCGCCGGCTCGCCCTTGGTCAACGCGCAGATCTGGGCCGTCTCGACGTTGGCCGAGCCGAGGACCGCCTGGGCGATCTCGGACGTCGGGTCCTCCAGTGCCGAGGCGATGTCCTGCGCCGACTTCCCCACGAGGAGCCGACCGTCGAAGCCGACGCCACTGGTGGCATCGCCGCCCCAGTCGATCCACGGGATGCCGCCCTGCGGGTTGTGCTTGCCGAAGAGGGCCTCGTCCTCGCCGGACAGCGTCTGGAGCGGCGCGCGCTCCCGGTCGCTCGTCTCGTAGGTCGTCAGGGCGACGTGCTCGCTCGTGTACGTCGCGTCGAGAAAGGACAGGGTCTGGATGTCGGAGAGTTCGCCCTCGTCCGAACTGGAGATGCTGCCCTTGAGCCCTTCGAAGGTGCCGAATCGGGACAGTGCGGCGACGAGCGACCACCGCTCCATGGCGCAGAAGGGGCAGAACTCGGCGCCGACGTAGAGGACGCGCGGTTTGCCGTCCTCCGTCAGCGCGGCCGAGCCCGACAGGGGAGTGGGGGAGGCGAGCGCGCCGCCGCGCCCGACGGCGTCGAAGGTCGCGGCCGGGAGGGACGTCACGGTGTCGATGACCTGTGCCGACGCGACGGCGTCCGCGTCGGCGGCCGCGGTGTTGTCGGTGGTGTCTCTGGAGATGAACCACATCGCGAGCACGCCGACGATGACGAGGACGACGAGTCCCGCGACGAGACCGAGCAGCCGGCGCTGCCGTGCCGCCCGCTCCTGCTCTGCCCTCACGGTGGCCAGTCGCTCCCTGCCGGTCGTCTTCTGCGTGCCCATGCCCGCCCCCTACTACGTCGTGTCGTACATGTCGCCGACAGCGTAACCACGTCACCTGAACGGTGTCCGAAGGGGACCGGCGCTCGAGGCCGGCCCGCCGTGGACCAGGCCCGCGGGAGAATCTGCGCCGGAGAATGCGGTCGACACCGGCGCCCCGGGGTGATGGGCTTCGCCCATGAATCACCAGGGCCTGTGGACCGACCCGAGCAGCGATCCGCGCACGGAGATCCCGCAGGGGAGGGGCGAGCGGGCCGTCCTCGCCGAGTACCTCGACCGTTACCGGATGACCTTCGAGCTGAAGTGCGAGGGCCTGACGCCCGAGCAACTGGCCACGCGGTCGGTGCCGCCGTCGACGATGTCGCTGCTCGGCCTCGTGCGGCATCTCGCCCGGGTCGAGCACTCCTGGACGCGCCGGGTGCTCGAGGGCCGGGGCGACCTGTCGCGCCTGTATCGCACGGACGCGGACCCCGACCTCGACTTCCACGGCGCGCAGGGTGACGAGGTCACCGTCGCGGACGCGTGGTCCACCTGGCACGGCGAGGTGGCGCACGCCCGCGAGGTGTACGCGGGTCTGGACCTGGACGAGCCCGTGGACGTGCATGGCGAGGAGGTGGAGTCGCGGGACATCATCGTCCACCTCATCGAGGAGTACGCCCGACACTGCGGCCACGCCGATCTGCTGCGCGAGTGCGTCGACGGTCGGACCGGCCAGTAGGGCGCTGCGCGGCCCCGGTCACTCGTCGTAGCGGATCTCGACTCGACGGTTCTTGGCCCGGCCCTGCGGATCGTCCTGCCCGTTGCGCGTGTTGTCCGCGATCGGCTCGGATTCACCCTTGCCGATGACCTCCAGGACGAGGTCACCACGCAGGGCGGTCACGGCGTCAGCCACGGCCTGTGCGCGCTTCGTGGACAGCTTCTTGTTGGCGGCGCTCGTACCGATCGAGTCGGTGTATCCCACGACCTGGACCGGAGCACCCTGGGGAATGTCCTTCAGCACGCGGGTGATCGCCTCCCGGGCCGTCCCGCTCAGCCTGGTGTCGCCGAAGGCGAAGAGCACGTCGGACTTGAGGTTGACGACGGTCGGGTCGGCGCTCACCTTGCCCGGCGCGTGCGGGACGCCTCCGGTCGTCTGGACCTCGACCTTGACGTCGTCGCCCAGGGCCCACTTCGGGACGGAGATGGTGCAGCCACTCAGGGCGGTCGTGGCGGCAATGACGATCACGACGATGTTCCCACGCATCAATGACGCCTCTCTCAGGTCATCTGCCATGGGGATCCGCCATGGATAACCGGAGAGTAGTGCAAGGTGTCAGTCGTGAGTGGTGGGTCGTGACCGCTGACCCTTGATCTCACCGCGGCGCTTCTTGGCCGCCAGCCGTCGCCGCTGGGACCCGCGGGTCGGGCGGGTGGCTCGCCGGGGCGGCGGCGGGGGAGCGAGGGCCTCACGAAGGAGCCCCGCGAGACGCTCGCGGGCGGCCGTCCGGTTCTGGCGCTGGGACCGGTGCTCGGAGGCGTCGATGGTGAGGACCGTCCCCACGAGTCGGTCGCCCAGGGCGGCCAGCGCACGGTCGCGCTGACGCGCCGTCAGGGCGGTGGTCGCGGCGAGGTCGAGGGAGAGCTGGACCCGGGAGTCGGTCGTGTTGACACCCTGTCCACCCGGCCCGGAGGAGCGCGAGAACCGCTCGGTGAGATCGGCCTGCGGCACGACGAGGCCGCCCGGGATGCCCGGACCGGTCGGCACGCGAAGGTCACTCACCCCGCCATTCTCCCGGACGACGGCAGGGCGTCGGGCCAGCACGGATTCGTGATCGGCTGGTTAGGCTCGGACGGTGGACATCCCATCGAAGGCAGGCATGAGCACGGCGCGCCTGCTCGAGACGTATCGGCGCACGGGGGCCGACCTTCCATGGGGGCAGCCGGAGCGTGCTCATGGCGTCGGGATGGAGGGGTACTTCTGGCGCTTCACCGGCGGTGGACGCACCGTCATCGTCCTCATCGGGGTGAACCAAGGACCGAAGGGTGCGTGGGCGACGGTCGGGGTGGCCTCATCTGCGGATGACACTCACCGCGGCGGGTTGGTGACCGCGGCCCTCGACGGCGCCTGGGCGGATTCTGGCGGCCTGGGGGCCGGCAGCGGGAACGCCTTCATCGGCACCGACCGCCAGGTGGTCGTCCGGATGCCCGGAGTCGATGTCGACGTGCGCCTGGACAACCTCGTGCGCTGGCCGCGGCGCCCTTTCGGTGGGTCGAGTTGGTTCCAGACCGTGCCCGGGCTCAACCAGTACTGGCACCCGTGGCTCCTGGGGGGCTCGGCATCCGGCCGGGTGGTCGTCGAGGGCGACGCCATCGAGTTCCGGGACGCGCAGCTCTATGGGGAGAAGAACTGGGGGAGAGGGGGGTTTCCCGACGCGTGGTGGTGGGGCCAGGCGCAGGGCTTCGGCGCAACGGGCGCGTGCGTGGCCTTCGCCGGGGGCCAGGTGAGCGCCGGCCCGATCCACACGGAGGTGACCGGTCTGGTCGTCCGCCTGCCCGATGGGCGGGTGCTGCGGCTCGGGAACCCGGGGACGTCGCCCGTGCAGGCGCAGGTGAGCGACAGTTCCTGGGTGCTGCGAGGACGTTCGCGCCGATGGCAGGTGGAGATCGAGGCGTCGGCACACCCACGGGACGCGCATGTGCTGCCGGTGCCGTTGCCTGCCGAGCATCGGAACACGCCGGGCGCGCTGGAACACCTCACGGGCGACCTACGGATCGTCGTGCGCGAACGTGGACGCGAGGTGTGGCGTGGTCACAGTGCGTTGGCCGGGCTCGAACACGGTGGATTGGCGAAGGCCGAGGCGGAACTGCTTCACAGGGGAGGCGATCCCCGCCCCGTCACCAGGCTTACTTGACATAATGTCGATTATCGGCGAAATATCCAAGGTTGCGACAGAACCCCGATCAACGGCGGACATCCCGTCTCAGTGACGGTGGATCGCGACGATCTGTTCGTGGAGCAGCCGCGGCCACGTGAGCACGTCCTCACGCGTGTGCGCCGTGACCAACTGACAGCCTGGGATCAGTTCGACGAGTTGTTCGGCGGTGCTCAACGGGTGTCCTGGATCGTCCGTCCACGCCATGACGGTCGTCGGCACCCGGATGGCCGCGATCTCGGCCGGCGTCGGTAGGTCGGTCAGCGCTGCACCACGAAACAGCGTCGGCAACAGATCGTCGGCGACATCGGGCTGAGTCTTCGGGGCGCCCGTGGTGGCTGGTGGCTCAGGCGCAACTCGGCCGGCCTCGACGAAGGCGGACACGCCGCCGGTCTCCACGAGATCGGCCGCAGCCCGGTAGTCGGCGGACTTGGCTGCTCGGGTCGCCCATGCCGTGGGCGGCGCCAGCAGGGTCAAGGCGGAAAATCGTTCGGGTGCCATGGCGATGGCGTGAAGCAGGGTGCCGCAGCCCATCGACGGTCCGACCCCGTGGACGGACTCCCCCGGGAACACGTGTTCGAGCATCCTCAGCAGATCCTCCGCGAGGTGGTCCCAGCGGTAGTCCTCCGGCACGTCCCGGCCGGTCGAGCGGCCATGACCACGAGCGTCATAACGCAACAGCCGAGTCCCACTCAGGCCGCGCCCCAGGTCGAGACCGAGGACGCGGTCGCGCTGCCGGCTCGACGTCAGCCCATGGAGCTGGACGACGGGCTCGCCGCCTTCGTCGCTGAACTCCCAGTCGAGCACGGCTCCAGGGACGGAGAAGGACGGCACGGCAGGCACTCCTTGGTCGGTGGAGCCCTAGAGTACGGCGCATGCGGCTGACCAACGTGGCACACCTTCGCCTGCCCTTCGGCCGATTGATGGGATACCAACTCGAGATGTCGGCCCCCCGCCGTGAGTTGCCCGTCTCCTTCGATCAGGAGCGTCACGTCGGTCGTGGCGCCCGACCCGGTTCGTGGATGGCGCTGTCCATGCGCCTGCCCGGTCCTCAGCCTCTGGACGATCTCGCCGCTGCCTGGCGGGCGGTCGTGCAACGTCACGGCACGCTGCGGACCGCCTTCTCCCCCGGACCCGACGGCAAGCCCCGGTTGCACGCCGTCGACCCGGGCGACGGTCGCTGGGTCGAGCACGAGATCGAGCCGGGCCAAGCGGTCAACGACGCGCTGCGAGTGCTGCTCGATGCCGCGTGCAGTCCCTACGGTTCGCCGTCACACCAGCTGTGCGTCCTCGAGACGGCGGACGGGCCGACCGTGGTCATCGGTGCCGATCACGCCCACGTGGACATGTGGTCGATGCTCGTCATCGCGCGCGACCTCCTGGTGGCGCTGGAGGCCGTGCGCACGGACAGCGAGCCGTTCGTCGGCTCCCCTCCCCCGCCGTCCTTCGCCGAGCACACCGAGGCGCTGAAGGAGCGACCGCTCGCGCCGTCCGCGGTCCGGGACCGCTGGGCCGAGATCCTGCGCGCCTCGGGCGACGTCATGCCCGTCTTCCCCCTGCCGATGGGCGACCTGAGCACGCCCCAGCCGGAGCGGGTCGAGGTCCGCGACGTCCTCGATGCGAGCGCGGCCAGCGCCCTGGACCGGCTGGCCGCCACACAGCGGGTCTCCACCCTCTCGCTCGTCGTGTCGGTGATGGCCACGATCACCCGGGACCTGTCGGGTGGGCCGCTGCGGGCCGTCTTCCCGGTTCACAGTCGCTACGACGAGCGCTGGCACGACTCGGTGGGCTGGTTCATCACCAATTCTGTTCTCTCCGTGGAGGATCCGTCGCTCGAGGGATCCGCCGGGGCAGTTCGCGAGGCCGTGCGCCTCGGCTCCTGGCCTCTGGCCGACATCCTCGAGCCGTGGGGCGGGATGCCGACCGCTCCGGGCATGTTCGCCATCTCGTGGCTCGACCTGCGCCGGTTGCCGGTGAAGGTGGACACGCGCTCACTCGAGGCCCAGTACGTGGGTGCGACGATCCGCACCGACGGCGTGATGGTCTGGTTCATCCTCGACGACGCCGGCCTGCACCTGCGGTGCCGCTATCCCGACACCCGCGAGGCACGCCGCAACGTCGGCCAGTGGCTGGACCGGCTCGTGGAGGCCACGCGCCGGGCGACCGCCGAGGACCGCTGACGGCACGGGCTGGCTGACGCATCCGGTCACGCCCCTTGGATTTCCCCGTCCGTCCCACTCCCCTATCCTGACGATGCACACTCAGGGGGGAACATCACGTGATGGAAAGCAGAGGACTCGTCGTGCGCGCACGCTTCGCCGGTCTCGCCGCTGCCTGCGCGGCCGGGGCACTGCTGGTCCCGGCGGCCGCGCTGCCGGCCATGGCGGAGACCGGGACGGAGACGACCTCGTCGACGACCGATCCGACGACCCCCACCTCTTCCTCCTCCTCCACCGCGACCTCCTCGAGCACCACCACGACGACCTCGGCGCCCGCGCCGACGAGCACGTCGTCGTCGTCCTCGTCAACCACGTCACGCACCCCGTCCACGACGGCTGCCCCCACGGGCACCACCGCTCCCCCGACGTCGTCGGACCCCTTCGACTGGGAGCCATTGGCTCCCCCACCCAGCGTGGGCGGCTCCCCCAACTACGGCTCGGCCTACGAGCCGCTCACGGACGCGGAGCTCGAGGCGCAGATCGCGCAGGCCCAGGAACTCCGGGCGTCCCTGTTGTCCGGCAAGTCCGATCTGGCGACGGCGCTCAAGGACCTGGACGAGCTGTCGCGCAAGGCCAACACGCTGCTCCAGCGCTATGCCACGCTCCGCGGACGCGAACGTGATGCCCGAGCAGAGGCCGACGATGCCCGCGAGGCCGCGGCCGCGTTGGACGAGCGTCTCGAGGAGGGCCGGGCACAGCTGCGCGAGTGGGCCTTCAACGTCTACACCCAGGGCGGGTCCTACGCGGAGTCGATGGCGATCTTCGAGGCCCTCGCCTCCGGCGCCGAGAGCGCCGGCAACCCGGTGGGCGACCTGACCTTCATCACCGAGCAGCGCTTCGAGGTGGTCGAGGCGCTGCGCGAGGCCGCGGTCGACAAGCGCCGCGCGAAGGACCGTGCGGAGAAGGCCGAGACCAAGGCCAAGGCCGCGTCGGCCGCGGCCCAGCGCGACCGGAAGGCGATGAGCGCGCTCATCCGCGAGCGGCAGCAGGAGGCGAAGGCGGTCCGGTCCCGGTATGCCAAGCAGATCCGCAAGGCCGGCCCCGTCGCCCAGTCACTCCTGGGGATGCGCGTCACCAGCGCCGCCCAGGCCCGAGAGGACCTGATCAAGGCTCTCGAGCTGGCCGGTCAGGACGTCGCCCAGTTCGAAGGCGGCGCGGCCTGTTCCGACAATGACATGCCCTACCCCAACGGGCAGGTCCCGCCCAGTGGTCTGTGCCCGATGATCGGATCGCCCGACGAGGCCCTGCGCCCGGCGTCGGCGGCCGCCTTCAATGCCATGAGCAAGGCCTACCAGCAGGACACGGGCCACCTGCTGTGCGTCACGGACGGCTACCGCTCGTATGCGGAGCAGGTCGTCGTCAAGGCCGAGCGCGGCCGGTGGGCGGCCACCCCGGGCCTGAGCGAGCACGGCTTCGGTCAGGCCGTGGACCTCTGCGGCGGCGTGAACAGCTTCGGCCACCCGGCCCACATGTGGATGCAGCAGAACGCGCCGCTCTTCGGCTGGTTCCACCCCGACTGGGCGGAGCCGACGGGGTCCCTGCCCGAGCCCTGGCACTGGGAGTTCGCGGGCTGACCGCGTCTGACCCCGTCGTGACGGGCGCCGCCGAGCCTCAGCCGGCGCTGTGCTCCTCGGGGGCCTTGACCGGGATGAGGACGACGAGCCCGGCCACGAGCACGAGGACGATGCCGAGGATCCCCCAGTACTGGGTGTTCTTGTCATCGCTGATCATCGAGCCGAGCCAGATGAAGAGGCCGAAGGCGGTCGGCGCGAGGAACGAGACCACACGGCCCGTCGTCGCGTAGAGCCCGAAGATCTCGCCGCTGTGGCCCTCCGGGATGACCCGGGCGAGGAAGCTGCGCGAGGCTGACTGTGCCGGGCCCACGAAGGCGGTCATGGCCAGACCCAGCCCCCAGAAGACTCCCTTGCCGCCGTCGTGCAGGACGAAGATGGCCAAGCCGAGGATGACGAGCGCGACGAGCGAGATGAGGATGACGCGCTTGGGGCCGAGGCGGTCGTCCAGCAGGCCGAAGGCCATGGTGCTGAGCCCGGCGAGGATGTTGGCGGCCGCGCCGAAGATGATGACCTCGCTCGCCGAGAGCCCGAAGGTCCCGGCCGCGAGGACGGCGCCGAAGGCGAACACCCCGGCGAGCCCGTCGCGAAAGAGTGCCGACGCGCCCAGGAAGTAGACGGTGTGGCGGGAGACGGCCCACAGCCGCCGCAGCGAGCCCCAGACCAGCCTGTACGAGTCGATGATTCCGACGCGCGGAGCACTCTCTCGGGGGTGGTCCTTGAGGACGATGAAGGTCGGGATCGTGAAGAGCAGGATCCACAGGCCGCAGACGAGCATGGACACGCGGATGTCCATCGAACCCTCGTCGCTCACCCCGAAGAGACCCGTCTCCGGCTGGATGAAGAGGAAGAAGATCAGAAGGAGCACGAGGATGCCGCCGAGGTAGCCCATCCCCCAGCCGAACCCCGAGACCCGGCCGACGTTCTGCGGGCCGGCCACCTGCTCGATCGAGGCGTTGTAGTTGACCCCGGCGATCTCCGAGATGATCGACCCGGCACCGAGCAGGACCAGCCCGAGCAGGAGATAGGACGGGTCGGGCTTGACGAAGTAGAGGGATGCGGCGAGGGCGGCCAGCAGCCAGGTCTGGATCCGCAGGTTGCGCACGGTGCGACCGGAACGGTCCGAGTTCTGACCGAGGACGGGTGCCAGCAGCGCGACCAGCAGGCCGGAGACGGCCGTGGCCACCGCGAGCGCCGTGGACGTGGTGTTCGTGTCACCGAAGTGTTCGCTCGTCAGGTACACCGAGAAGACGAACGTCGTGATGACCGTGTTGAACGGTTGCGCGCCCCAGTCCCACATCGACCACCCCAGGATGGCGCGGAAACCGCCCTTGGGTTCGGCCTCGAGGGCGGTCTCAGGTGCGGTGGCGGGCGGCATCGCTGCGGTCACGGGACGACCCTAGTGGCTGCCCGGAACATTGTGGGGACCTGCGACGTTGCCACCTCTAGAGCCCTACGGACACCTTGCCGTCAGGGAACCGAGATGTTGGGAGAACCCCATGGCAGAGCGCACTCTCCGTGGCACACGCATGACCACGTTCAGCATGGAGACGACGGACAACGTCGTCCCCAGCGACCGTCAGATCACCGTCTACGTGTGCCCGCAGAGCCACCGGACGGAGCTCCCGTTCTCGATCGAGGCCGAGATCCCGCCGACGTGGGAGTGCCGCTGTGGCGAGACCGCCAAGCTGCTCGACGGTCCCGCGGTCGAGGAGAAGCCGACCAAGCACGTCCGCACCCACTGGGACATGCTGCTCGAGCGCCGTTCCATCCCCGAGCTCGAGGAGCTCCTCGAGGAGCGGCTGACACTCCTTCGCGAGCAGCGTGGCGAGAAGTCCCGCAAGCGCAGCGCGTGAGTTGACGCCCCTTCAGGGCTGACGCAGACACAGAGGGGCCGCACCCGGTGGGTGCGGCCCCTCTGCGTGTCCGGGCTCCGTCTGCCCGACCGTCGTCGCTGCGGGCGACCGGCCATGAGGACTAGATGTACTGCCCCGGGACGTTAGGTACGGCTGCGGAGTGTCGGGGTGACATGAAGAAGACCTCCGGGTGAGGTGTGGAGCTGTCTAAGGAACCGCTCCTCAACCCGGAGGTCTTCATGGCCCACGCTAACGCCCCGCTAACCCCGACCGGCAGGCTGCGCCTGGCCCGCTGCGTCGTCGAGGACGGGTGGCCCCTACGCCGCGCGGCCGAGCGGTTCAACGTCTCAGTGACCACGACCAGACGCTGGGCTGATCGCTACCGCGCTCAGGGCGCGAAGGGGATACGCGACCGCTCCAGCCGCCCGACATCGTGCCCGCACCGCACCCCCACACGTCGGGAGCGACGAGTCATCGGGCTGCGCGTGACTCGACGGTGGGGACCGGCCAGGATCGCCTTCCTGCTGGGGATGAACCCCGCCACGGTCCATCGCATCCTGATCCGGTACCACTGCCTGCGCCTGCGCTGGACCGACCCAGCCACCGGCGCCCCGCTGCGGGCCCAGCGACGCACCCTGGTGCGCTACGAGCGCGACGCGCCCGGTGACCTGGTCCATGTCGACATCAAAAAGCTTGGTCGGATCCCCGACGGCGGCGGGCACAAGGTCCTGGGCCGCGCTGCCGGCAAGCGCGACCGCCGCCGCGGCATGGGCTACTGGTACATCCACAACGCCGTGGACGACCACACCCGCCTGGCCTACAGCGAGCTGCTCGGGGACGAGCGCAAGGAAACCGCCGTGGCGTTCTGGACCCGCGCCGCCGCCCACTTCACCGCGATGGGCATCAACGTGCAACGAGTCCTGACCGACAACGGCGCCTGCTACCGCTCCCGCGACTTCGCCGCCGTCCTGGCCAAGGACGACATCACCCACAAGCGCACCCGGCCCTACCGACCCCAGACCAACGGCAAGGTCGAACGCTTCAACCGGACCCTGCTCGAGGAATGGGCCTACGCCCGCCCCTACCTCAGCGAGACCGAGCGCTCAGCAACCTTCGAGCAATGGCTGCACACCTACAATCACCACCGCGGCCACACCGCGCTCAAAGGTGCCTCACCCGCCGACCGCGTACCCAACCTCCCGGGGCAGTACAACTAGAGGACTTCGCCCTCGATGATGTCGGGGCCGTCGCTGCGCCCCGTCGAGCCGGCACCGGGACGGGTCGCGGTCGGCCCGAAGCCACCCATGAACCCACCCAGCAGGCGGCGGGCGATGACGGCCTCGAGGGCTCGGCGAGCCACGGGCCGCGTCACCGGTGCGATGAGGACGTAGCCCAGGATGTCGCTGACGAAGCCGGGGCTGAGCAGCAGGGTGCCGCCGATCAGGACGAGCGCGGCGTCGGCGAGCTCCCGGCTCGGCATCCGTCCCGTCGTGAGTGCCACCGACAACGCCTGCCAGGTGCGTCCCCCTTCGCGCCGAACCAGCCACGCGCCGATGGCCGACTCCACGAGGAGCAGGGCGATCGTCGGCCACGCGCCGATGACGCGACCCACGCCGATGAGCACGGCGATCTCGATCGTCGGCACGACGAGCAGGAGGACCGCCAGGACAGCGAGGACCCGGCGTCGACGGCGATGGGGGCGGGCGGTGGTGAGTGGGGCGTCGTTCACAGGTGGTGCCACGTGCCTTCTCGTTGGGTGGTCAGTGACCGGAGTTGCTTCAACCGGTAGCTGACTCCCCAACGAGTGACCCGCTCGAGAGATTCCTTGACGATCTCCCCGCTCATCTTCGACACGCCGATCTCACGCTCGACGAAGGAGATCGGGACCTCGACGACGGTGAGGCCGCGGCGCACGGCGCGACGGGTCAGGTCGACTTGGAAGCAGTAGCCCTGGGATGCCACGCGCTCGAGCCCTATCCGGCGCAGCGCGTCGGCGCGGTAGACGCGGTAGCCCGCCGTCGCGTCCTGGACGGGCATGCCGAGCAGGATCTTGGTGTAGGCGTTGGCTCCGACGCTGAGGGCCTTGCGCGAGGCCGGCCAGTTGACGACCTCTCCCCCGCGCACCCACCGACTGCCGATGACGAGGTCGGCGTCGGCCGCGGCGGCGAGCATCGTGGGCAGGTGCTCGGGGCGGTGCGACCCGTCGGCGTCCATCTCGACGAGGGCGTCGTAGCCCTGTTCCAGGCCCCACTTGAAGCCCTCGATGTACGCGGCACCGAGACCAGACTTCACGGCCCGGTGGATGACCTTGACGTGGTCGTCGGCCGCCGCCAGCTCGTCGGCCAGCTGCCCTGTCCCGTCGGGCGAGTCGTCATCGAGGACGACGATGTCGGCGTCGGGCACGGACGTGCGCACCCGCCGGACGATCCGTGGCAGGTTCTCCAGCTCGTTGTACGTCGGGATGAAGACGGCGACGGAGCGGATGGGCGGCCGGGCGGCGCTGCCGGGCGTGGAGTCAGACACGGGCGGGGTCCTTCTCGGACGGGTTGGGGGCTGGGGACCCGGTGACCTTATCCGCCCGACGGACGCGAAGGGAGTAAGCGCCCAGGAGGATCAGGGCCAGCCCGGCGAGCGCCTCGGGGAGTTGCCCGATCCGATCGGAGATCGTCAGCGCCGAGCGCACGACCGGCGAGGCGGTCATCTGGGTGGCGGTGAAGAGGTCGCTGCGCTCCTCGACGGACCCGTCCGGGGCGATGAAACCGCTGACGCCGACGGTCGAGACGTGAGCGACGGACCGGCCGTGCTCGATGGCCCGGATCCGGGAGATGGCGAACTGTTGGGTCGACTCAGCCGTGAAGCCGAAGGTCGCGTTGTTGGTCTGCACGACGAGCAGGTTGCGCTCGCTGCCCGGTAGCGTCGCCGACTCGCGCATGAGGTCGTCGTAGGCGACCTCGAAGCAGATCGTCGGGATGGCGAACCAGGGCTCCTCCCCCTCTCCCCCGAGCCGGAAGGCGACCGGCTCGTCGCCCGCGGCCATCCCGTAGCGGACGAGGTCGACCTTGTCGCTGAAGAGACGGACGAAGCGTCGCCAAGGGATGTACTCCGCGAAGGGGACGGGGTGCTGCTTGACGTAGCGCTCCGGCGCGTCGAGCGAGGCGCCCGGGCGGTAGAGCAGGGAGGCGTTGGACACCATCGGTGCCGGTTCGGCGAGGATCGCGCCGATGAGCAGCGGCGCATCGGCTGCGTCGAGGGCCCGGCCGATCTGTGCCTCGGCGTCGGGGTTGCGGAGCGGATCGATGTCCGACGCGTTCTCGGGCCACACGACGAGGTCGGGCGCGTCCTGCGCCCGGCCCGCGGCCTCGATGGTCCCCCGGACGTGGTTGTCGAGGACGGCGCGGCGCTCGGCATTGAAGTCCAGGCCCGACTTCGGGACGTTGCCCTGGACGAGGGTGACGTCGACGCGCTCGCCGTCCGTCGGCAGCGGGACGAGCAGGCCGAGGACGACCGTCGCTCCGACGACGGCGGCCGCCACGAACCGCTGGCGCCAGCCGCGGTGCACGGCCAGGCCGTGCAGCCCGGCCCCCACGACGGCGACGGCGAAGGTGATCAGCGGGGCCCCGCCCCACGCGGCCAGAGGGGCCAAGGGGGTGTCGGCCTGGCTGAACGCGAGCCGCGCCCAGGGGAAGCCGCCGAAGGGGGTCGTCCCCCGGGCGAGCTCCTGCACGACCCAGGCGAGCGGCCCGACCGCGAGGGCGGTGGCGACCTTCGCGCGGCGCAGCAGCGGTCGTTGCACCCACGCGATCACCAGGCCCATGGCGCCGACGTACAGCGCCTCGAGCGTGCCCAGGGCGAACCACGGCAGGCGGCCCACGTAGATCCCGGACCACGAGAGCGTCGGGATGAAGCAGGCGAGGCCAGCCAGCAGTCCGAGGCCGAAGCCCGCGCGGGCCGACGCCCCGAGGAGCGCGGCCGAGATGAGCGCCACGCCCACCGGGGCGAGCAGCCCCAGATCGTGGTCGGGGAAGGACAGCCACAGCGCGAGACCACCGGTCACCGCGAGGAGGGTGCGCGCCCACAGCGGCGGCATCGGGAGAGTCACCGGACCACGGTAACCGGGCCGGACCGATGGCTCGTCGGGGACTCAGCCCTCGGAGGCCGGAACGACCACCACTCCCCTGGCTGTCGTCGCGGTCACGGGCGGGTCGAGCACGTCCGCGGCGGAGTCACGGCGCTCGGCGTTCCCGCGGGCCACGACGTGGACGGCGAAGTCCATCTCCCGGCTGCGGCGGCCCACCCGGACCAGCGTGGCCGTGATCTCGATGACGTCCCCGGCGCGCACGGGCGCCAGGAACTGCACGTCCGAGTACGACGCGAAGAGGCCCTCGTCGCCGTCGGTGCGGATGCACATCTCGGTCGCGACGTCGCCGAAGGCGGCCAGGGAGTAGGCGCCGTCGACCAGGGAGCCCGCGTAGTGGGCGTGGCTGTAGGGGACGTAGCGACGGTGGGTGACGGTCAGCCCGACCTCGGCGGTCATGAGTGCTCCTTGCGGGTGGTGAGTGCGTGGACGAGATAGCTGGCGACCTCGCCGGGCGTCGTGCCGCGGCCGAAGATCCGGTCGACGCCCAGCTCGGCGGCCGACCCCTCCTCGAAGCGTGGACCGCCCACGACGAGCGCGGGCGCCTGGCCCGTGGGGTACGCCTCGCGGAAGGCGGCCGACATGGCCTTGGTGTTGTGGACGTGGGCGTCCCGCTGGGTGACGACCTGACTGACGAGGACCGCGTCCGCCTTGTGCTCACGGGCGGCCTCGACGAGTTCGGGTACGAGCACCTGCGCCCCGAGGTTCACGACCTCGATCTCGCGGTAGTACTCCAGGCCCTTCTCCCCCGCGAACCCCTTGATGTTGAGGATCGCGTCGATGCCGACCGTGTGGGCGTCGGTGCCGATGCAGGCACCCACGACGACGAGGCGGCGCCGCAGCTTCTTCTTGATGGCGGCGTTGACCTCCTTGGGCGTCAGCAGCGGGTGGTCGCGCTCGACGACCGTCACCTCGCGCAGGTCCACGAGGTGCGTGGCGCTGCCGTAGACGACGAAGAAGGTGAAGTCCGGGCCCATCGCCTTGGCGTGCACGAGCAGCGCCGGGTCGAGGCCCATCTTGGCCGCGAGCTGGAGGGCAGCACCCTCGGCGCGCTTGTCGTGCGGGATGGGCAGGGTGAAGGAGACCTGCACCATCCCGTCGCCGGTCGTGTCGCCGTAGGGCCGGATGAGGTCGGGGCCGGCCGTGGGCGCGTCATTGGTGCTGGCGGTGCTCATCGGGTGGCTCCCGTCTCGAGCAGGTCGATCGCGGGGTTGAGGTACCCGTCGGCGCGCTCGACGACGCCGTCGAGCCCCTTCCCCTTCGTCGACGGTCGCTTCATCAACCCGAAGGTGCCGTCGGCGATGGCCGCAAGCAGCGGCGGCTCTGAGCCCGCTCCCCCGGTGTCGCGCGCGATCTCGTCGAGGAGCCCGACCGCCTCGTCGAGCACGGTGCGGGCGCGAGTCTGGATGAGGCCGTCCCGCGGCGGCCGGAAGTCCTCCGCCAGACCGCCCGCCGCGTCGAGGACGTAACGCACGTTCTGCAGGGCGAGGTCGCGGTCGGAGAGGAAGGGGGTCACGACCGCCTCGGTCATCATCCCGACGAGCAGGATGCTCTGGCCGGTCATCGCGCCCGCGAGGTTGAAGAAGCCGTCGAGCAGGTACCCGCGGAAGACGTCACCGGTCATGTGTTTGGTCGGTGGCATCCACTTCAGCGGCGCCTTGGGGAAGAGCTGGCGCGCCAGCAGCGCGTGCGCGAGCTCGAGCCGGAAGGAGTCGGGTACCTCGGGATTGATCTCGAAGGCGTGCCCGAGTCCGAGCTGCCAGTCCTCCAGACCGGCCTCCTTCGCGAAGTACTCGTTGAGGAGCTGGCTGACCGTGACCGTGTGTGCGGCCTCGACGGCGTCGGCGGTCGTGAGGTAGTTGTCCTCGCCGGTGTTGATGATGATCCCGGCGCGGGCGTGCACCTGGCGGCTGAAGCGCTGGTCGACGAACGTGCGGATCGGGTTGATGTCGCGGAAGAGGATCCCGTACATCGAGTCGTTGAGCATCATGTCGAGACGCTCCATGCCCGCGAGCGCGGCGATCTCGGGCATGCAGAGTCCGGACGCGTAGTTCGTCAGGCGGATGTAGCGGCCCAGCTCCTTGCTCGTCTCGTCGAGCGCGGCCCGCATGAGGCGGAAGTTCTCCTGGGTGGCGTAGGTGCCGGCGTAGCCCTCGTGGGTCTCCCCCTCGGGGACGAAGTCGAGCAGGGACTGACCCGTGCTCCGGATGACGGCGATGATGTCGGCGCCTTCGCGAGCGGCGGCCTGGGCCTGCGGGATGTCCTCGCGGATGTCGCCCGTGGCGACGATGAGGTAGATCCACGGTCGACGCGCGGGGTCACCGTGA
The DNA here is from genome assembly GCF_050271985.1 of Janibacter zhaoxuefangae. Taxonomy (GTDB): domain Bacteria; phylum Actinomycetota; class Actinomycetes; order Actinomycetales; family Dermatophilaceae. The sequence goes on from NZ_CP189849.1 coordinate 1,307,211, forward strand.
CGCGCGATGAGGCGCTTGCGGGTGGCGCGCTGGCGGTCGAGCAGGCGTACCCCCTTTGCGATCCCGACGCGCGCTGCACGGCCGGCGGCCGTGGCCGCACGGCCCTCCGGCACGGCGAAGGTGACCGAGCCACTGGCCGCCTTCTGCGCGAGCGTGAGCAGGTCACCGGCCTCGCCGCGGCGCAGTGCGTCCCACACCGGCAGTGACACGCCGTGCTCCAGACCGACCTGGTCCCGGACGGTGTCGACGAGGTGGTTCACCCACGGGACGCTCTCGTGGTCGGCGCCCGAGAGGCCGGCGAGGCGGAGCGTCGCGCGCTCGACCGAGACGGTGGTGTGCCGGGCCGCGATGTCGACGACGGGCTTGCCGACCTTCCGCGCGAGGGCCCGTGCACGACGCACGGTGGCCGGGTCGAGATCAAGCAGTGCGGGGGCGGACATCAGGCCTCCAGCCGGGACTCGAAGAGGGCGCGCACCGCGGGTTCGGTGCGCACGAGGTCGAGGGCGAGCGTCGCATGGCCGGGCACGTATCCGTTGCCGACGAGCATCCGCACGTCGGCGGCGAGCCCCTCGGCGCCGAGCGCGGCCGCCGCGAAGTTCGTGGCCATCGAGAAGAAGATGACGGTGCCGCCCTCGGCGGTGCTCAGGAGTGCGGGCTGCTCGCAGCCGGGCACGTCCACGCAGACCACCGTGACGTCGGCCGGTCCCCCGGCCGCCGCGACGGCTTCCGAGAGCCCGAGCGGCGAGCGCGCATCGGCGATGACGACCTCGTCGGCCAGGCCAGCGCGCGTGAGGACGGCGCCCTCCTCGGGGGTGGGGACGACGCCGATGAGGTGCCCCGCCCCGGCGCGGCGGGCAGCGACGAGCGAGAGGGAGCCGGACTTGCCGGCACCGCCGAGGACGAGCACCGTCGGCGCGCTCCCCTTCGCCACGTACTCGTCGACGACGCGGCGCACGAGGGCGGGCGCGCCGCACACGTCCATGACCATGAGGGCCAGATCCCCGGGCAGGTCGTCGGGCAGGCGCGCGGCGATGCTGCGGCCGAAGAGGATCGCGTGACCCTGGGCGGGGACGCGCTCCGACAGGCCGGCCCAACCGGCGAGGCCGTCGGTGACCCGCAAGGGCGTCAGGGACAACGAGACGAGGGTGGCGACCCGGTCCCCCGGCTTGAGTCCGAGGGGTGAGCGGGGGCCGACCTCGGCGACGGTGCCGATGAGCATGCCGCCGGATCCGGTCACGGGGTTCTGCATCTTGCCGCGCGTCTCGATGATGTCGAGGACCGCGCTGCGCAGGGCCTCGCCGTCGACGGTGCCGTCCGCGCCTCGGTGGGACTCGGCGAGCTGGCGGTAGGAGGCGGCGTCGAGGTTGAGCGTCTCGATGTCGATCCGGACCTCGTCCTCCCAGAGTTCCGGGCGGGCGTCGAGCCTGCGGGCGGCCTGCGGAAGGGCCGCGCCGGCGGGGTCGATGACGCGGTGGAGGCCCACCGGCGAGGAATCCGTCGGGGTGGAGGCCGTCGACAGCCCAACTGAAGGGTTTGCGGTCATGCGGACATCATGCTGCAAAAACAGCGGCCAATGCACCGTTTGGAGGGCATGTTGCGCGTATCGTCGCCCGTATGAGCATCGAGGAACTGCGCATCGAGCAGTCACACACCACTGTCGAGCAGCCCTACGTCTACCGGCAGCAGCACCTCGTCGAGCCCGACTGGACCCGGTTCCCGGGCTGGCGCGACGTGACCACCGCCGAGTGGGAGTCCGCCCAGTGGCAGCGGGCTCACTGTGTGAAGAACATCCGCCAGCTGCGCGACCTCATGGGTGACCTGCTCACGGACGAGGTCTACGCCGACCTCGAGCGCGACCAGGCAGAACGGGCGACGATGTCGATGCTCGTCCCGCCGCAGATGATGAACACGATGGTGCCGAGCACGACCGGTGGAATGCCTTCCGCCGGGGCCGAGTTCAGCGCGGCCTTCCTTGCCGACCCGGTGCGCCGCTACATGCTCCCGGTGTTCTCGGACCGACGCACCGACTGGCCCTCCCACCCGCACGCGACCCGGGACAGCCTGCACGAGCACGACATGTGGGTGGCCGAGGGCCTGACCCACCGCTACCCGACGAAGGTGCTCGCGGAGATGCTGCCGACGTGCCCGCAGTACTGCGGCCACTGCACGCGCATGGACCTCGTGGGCAACTCGACGCCGCAGGTCGACAAGCTCAAGCTCGTGGGCAAGCCCGTCGACCGCTATGCCGCCATGCTCGCCTACCTGCAGCAGACGCCGACGGTGCGCGACGTCGTCGTCTCGGGCGGCGACGTGGCCAACATGCCGTGGAAGAACCTCGAGGCCTTCCTCGACCGGCTCCTCGAGATCGAGAACATCCGTGACATCCGGCTGGCCACCAAGGCCCTCATGGGCCTGCCGCAGCACTGGCTGCAGGAGGACGTGCTCGAGGGCGTGGCCCGCGTGAGCGCCACGGCGCGCGAGCGCGGCGTCTCCCTCGCCGTGCACACCCACGTCAACGCGGCCCAGTCCGTCACCCCGCTCGTCGCCAAGGCGTCGCGGGCACTGCTCGCCGCGGGGGTGCGCGACGTACGCAACCAGGGCGTCCTGATGGCCGGCGTCAACGACACCCCCGAGCAGTTGCTCGACCTCTGCTTCGCGCTCTCCGACGAGGCGATGATCACGCCGTACTACTTCTACATGTGCGACATGATCCCCTTCTCCGAGCACTGGCGACTCCCCCTCGTGCGCGCGCAGGAGCTCCAGCACGCGATCATGGGTTACCTGCCGGGGTTCGCCACGCCGCGCATCGTGTGCGACGTCCCCTTCGTCGGCAAGCGCTGGGTGCACCAGGTGCACAGCCAGGACGCCGTGCGCGGGATCTCCTACTGGCAGAAGAACTACCGCACCTCCATCGAGGGCGCGGACACCGACGCCCTGTCGCGCGACTACGTCTACTACGACCCGATCCACACGCTCCCGCTCGATGGGCAGCGGTGGTGGGCCGAGAGCAGTGACATCGAGGCCTCGCACGCTGCGGCAGTGGCGAAGGCCACGTCCTCCCGCACGGTGGCGATGCGCGACAGCGTCGACGCCTGAGCGCTACTGTGCCCCTCGTGACCACTGCCATTGACACCCGTCCCCAGGTCCGCGTGCTCGCGGACGTCGTCCCCGGCGGCCTCGTGCGCGACGCCGGCCTCGTCCTCGGCGGCGCCGCCGTCATGGGTGCCCTCGCCCAGATCGCGATCCCGCTCGGATTCACGCCGATCCCGCTGAGCCTCGGCACGCTCACCGCGCTGCTCGTCGGCTCGGCCCTCGGCCCGCTGCGCGGCGTCCTGTCGGTCGGCCTGTACCTGCTGGCCGGTGTTGCCGGCGTCCCGTGGTTCGCTGAGAACGGCTCGGGCTGGCAGTTCGCGTCCTTCGGCTACATCATCGGCTTCGTCCTCGCGGCCGGCCTCGTCGGCGCACTCGCTCGTCGCGGCACCGACCGCCGTGTCGGCTCGACGATCGGCGCCATGGTGCTGGGCAACCTCGCCATCTACGCCATCGGCGTGCCGTGGCTCATGAGCTTCGCGGGTGTCGGCTTCACGCAGGCCCTCGCGCTCGGCGTGACCCCCTTCCTCCTCGGCGACGCCCTCAAGATCGCCATCGCCGCTGGCGTGCTCCCCTCCGCGTGGAAGCTCGTCGACCGCGTCGAGCGCTGATCCGGATCGACTGACCCGGTCCAACGACGACGGCGGCCCCTCCCGACTCGGGAGGGGCCGCCGTCGTCATGTCCGGGGTTCGGTCACTCCCACGGGGTGCTGAGGACGACCGTCGTGCGCGTCGACACGTTCGCGGCGGCCCGCACACTGGCGAGCAGTTCCTCGAGGTCGGTGGGTGCGGCCACGCGCACCTTGAGGATGTAGTTCATGTCGCCGGCGACCGAGTAGCAGGCCTCGATCTCGGGCAGGGACCGGAGCCGGTCCGGGATGTCGTCCGGGGCAGCCGGGTCGAAGGGGGCCACGGAGATGAAGGCGGTCAGCGGTGTCCCGAGCTGGGTGTGGTCGACCCGAGCGGTGTAACCCGTGATCACGCCGCGCTCCTCGAGTCGGCGCACCCGCTGGTGGACGGCGGACGTGGACAGGCCCATGGCCTTACCCAGATCCGTGTAGCTCATGCGCCCGTCGGCCCGAAGCAGGTCGAGGAGGCGGCGATCGACGTCGTCTTCCACGCCGCAACCCTAGTCGTGTGGTGAGCGTCCGGTCCTCGGCGGCAGGCCGGATGGCACAACTACTCTGGCGTCATGACGACGGACCGCCTCCTCCTGCTCGACAGTGCCTCGCTCTACTTCCGCGCCTTCTTCGGGGTCCCGGAGACCGGCGCGGAGGGGGCCGTCCCGACGAACGCGGTGCGCGGGTTCCTCGACATGATCGCGAGCCTCGTCAGTCGCTCGCAGGCGAGCCACCTCGTGGCCTGCTGGGACAACGACTGGCGACCCGCCTTCCGCGTCGAGGCGATCCCGACGTACAAGACCCACCGCCTCACCGAGGGCAGTGACGTGCAGGAGGAGTCCCCGGAGGCGCTCACCCCGCAGGTGCCGATCATCCGGGACGCCCTCGCCGCCCTGGGCATCCCCCGCCTCGGCGCGGACGGCTACGAGGCCGACGACGTCATCGGCACGCTCGTGCACCGGCACAAGGGCACGATGCCCATCGACGTCGTCACCGGCGACCGCGACCTCTTCCAGCTCGTCGACGACGCGGCGCAGGTGCGGGTGCTCTACACCGCGAAGGGCGGGGTGCGAGCCCCCGACGTCGTCACCCAGGCGTTCCTCGCCGAGAAGTACGGCATCGCCGACGGCGATCAGTACGCCGACATGGCCATCCTGCGGGGAGACTCCAGCGACGGGCTGCCCGGCGTGAAGGGGATCGGCGACAAGACCGCGGCCAAGCTCATCACGACCTACGGTTCCCTCGCCGGTCTGCGCGCCGCCGTCGACGGTGGCGATCCGGCGATCAAGGGCGCCCAGCGCACCCGGCTCGAGGAGGGGTCGGACTACCTCGACGTCGGCCCGCTCGTCGTCCGCGTGGCGCGTGACGCCCCCGTCGCGGACGTGCCGATCACGCTGCCGACGACCGTGGCCGACCCCGTGCTGATGAGCAAGCTCGCCACCGAGCACGGCCTGACGAACTCCTTCACCCGCGTGCTCGACGCCCTCGGGATGGCCTGACGCTTCTCGTCAGAGGACGTCGTGGCCCGGGTGCCCGCCGCGGGCCATGGCCTCGGCGATCTCGAGGGCGGGGCGGACCTTGGGCGTCTTGGGGATGACGCCGAGGCAGCCGGCCTGGAAGTCCTCGAAGGCCTTCACGAGCTCGTCGCGGGTGTTCATGACGAAGGGGCCGTAGGCGGCCACGGGCTCACGGATCGGGCGCCCGCCGAGCAGGATGACCTCGAGCGAGGGGCTGCGGGAGTCCTGCCGGTCGTCGGCGGCGATCTCGAGCGCACCACCGGCACCGAAGACGGCCAGCTGGCCCTCACGGATCGGGCGACGCTCGGGGCCGACGAGGCCACGGCCGGACAGGACGTAGGCCAGACCGTTGAAGTCCTCGCGCCAGGGGATGTGCATCCGCGCGCCCGGCGCGATGGTCGTGTGAATCATCGAAATCGGGGTCGTGGTGATCCCCGGTCCCTCGTGGCCGTCGAGCTCGCCGGCGATGACCCGCAGCAGGGCGCCGCCGTCGTGGCTGGAGAGCAGGCCGACCTGACCGGAGCGGATGTCCTGGTACTTCGGGTCGGACATCTTCTGGTGGCTTGGCAGGTTGACCCACAGCTGCAGGCCGTGGAAGACGCCGCCGCTGACGACGAGCTCCTCCGGCGGGGCCTCGATGTGCAGGAGACCGCTGCCCGCTGTCATCCATTGGGTGTCGCCGTCGGTGATCAGGCCGCCGCCACCGTGGGTGTCCTCGTGGGCGAACGTCCCGTCGATGATGTACGTGACGGTCTCGAAGCCGCGGTGCGGGTGCCAGCTCGTGCCGCGTGCCTCACCCGGGGCGTACTCGACCTCGCCCATCTGGTCCATGTGGATGAAGGGGTCGAGGCGAGCCATGTCGATGCCGGCGAAGGCGCGACGGACGGGGAACCCCTCACCCTCGTGCCCCTGGGGCGCCGTGGTCACCGACAGCACCGGACGCGAGATCGCGTCGGGGCCCGGCGGGGTCACACGGGGCAGGGTGAGGATGTTGTCGACGGTCACTGCGGGCATCGGGTGCTCCTTCGGTTGCTGGTCACCTCTTCCAACGATAGTTGAAAATCAAACATTCCACTCGCTTTCGCGTCGACGGGCTCGTGGAGTCAATGAGGGCCGACCGCACTACCCTCACGAGGTGCCCCCACGCTCGCCACTCCCCTCGCGCCACGGCCTCGACGCCGCGTGGGTGCGCACTCCCGACGCGGACCCGGGCAACCCACGCCCGTGGCCGACGCTGTCGGCCTGGCTACGGCACAAGCTGCCCCAGGGCGTCGACGTGGACGCGATGCTGGAGGGCGGGCGCTTCGTCCACGAGGACGGCTCCCCCGTCCTGCTCGACGACGCCTACCGCCCGCACACGTTCGTCTGGTTCCACCGTGACCTCCGCGACGAGGAGGAGGTCCCCGGGGACCTGGCGGTCCTCCACCACGACGAGCGACTCGTCGTCGTCGACAAGCCGCCCTTCCTCTCGACGATCCCGCGGGGCCGGCACGTCCGGCAGAGCGTGGTCGTCCGACTGCGCGACGAACTCGGACTGCCGGAGTTGTCCCCGCTGCACCGCCTGGACCGGGTGACCTCGGGCGTGCTCATGATGGCCACGGAGCGGCGATGGCGGGGCCCGTACCAGTCGCTCTTCGAGCACCGCCGCGTGGAGAAGACCTACCTCGCGCTCGCGCCATGGCGCGACGACCTGGCCTTCCCGCTGACCATCACCAACCACATCCGCAAGACCCGCGGGGTGTGGCAGGCCGAGGTCGTGCCGGACGCACCGGTGAACGCCGAGACCCTCATCGAGGTGGAGTCCCGCGCTGGCGACCTCGCGGTCTACCGACTCACGCCGCGGACCGGGCGCACCCACCAGTTGCGGGTGCACCTCAACGGCCTCGGCATCCCGATCGTGAACGACCCGCTCTACCCGGTCGTGCGGGACGTGTCCGTCGACGACTTCTCGCGCCCGCTCCAGCTGCTCGCCAGCACGCTGCGCTTCGTGGACCCGGTCGATGGCGCCGCGCGCCGGTTCGTCAGTGTGCGGGATCTGCCGCTGGGGACGACGCCGACCGGCTGACGCGCCGTCAGTCCAGACGATCGGCGGCGACGACGCCGCGCATCACCCCGTCCATGGCCTTGCGTGCCGTGCGCCGCAGCTCGGGCGTCTCCGCAGCCGTCGCGATCTGACCGAGGAGGTCGACGACCATCTTGCATCGACGCACGAAGTCACCCGCTGCGAGGTCCTGATCCCGCAGGACGACGTCGAGGCGCTGCCCGGCCGCCCAGCGGTGCATGGACCAGGCCAGCCCGGCGTCAGGCGCGTTGGTGATGGGCAGGTTGTGTTCGTGCTCGAGGTCCTCCAGCTCGCTCCAGATCGTGGTCATGGCCCTCGCGGCCTCGGCAACCCCGTCGGTGGGCATCCGCGGAGACAGGTCGGTCTCCTCGCGGCGGGGCTCATGGATGAGGAGGGAGACGGCGGCAGCGAGCTCGGGGCCATCGAGGCGCGCCCAGACCTTCTGCCGCAGGCACTCCGCGGCGATGAGGTCCTTCTCCGTGTAGAGCCGCTGGAGCATCTCCCCCGCGCCGGTCACCCTCTCCCCATCGTCCGCGAGGTAACCGAGGGTCGTCAGCATCGTGCAGATGCGATCGAAGGTGTGAGCCACGGAGTTGGTGCGGGACTCGACCTTCCGCGTCAGTGCCATCGTCTCGCGCTTGAGTCGCCACCACCGGGCCGACCATCGGGCGTGGTCCTCCCGCTCGGGGCACTGATGGCACGGGTGGGCCTTGAGCCGGCGGCGCAGCTCCTCGAGGCGACCGTCCTCGCCGGCGGCCGCCTTCCGCGCCGCGGCCTTGGTGTCGGGCACGTGGTGGGGAGCCTTGATCCGCAGGGTCGTGGCGAGGTCGCTGCGGGACTTGGGCGACTTGGGGTTGAAGTGGCCCGGCACCGGGATGTGCGAGAGCGCCTCGATGGCGTGCGGCACGTCGTCGAGCGAGAGGCGACGGATCTGCTTGTCCTCCGTGAGCACCGTCGGGGCTCCGGCCGCGCCGCGGTGGCTGCGCGCCTTCTGCACCACGACGGCATAGCCGGCGCGTCGCCCGGCGGGGATGCGGATGACGTCGCCGACGGCGAGGGCCTCGAGGCTCACGGCCGCCTCGGCACGCCGGCTCGCCGAGCGTTGCTTGGCGCCGTCCTTCTCGATCTGGCTGATCTGGTGGCGCATCGCCGCGTACTCGCGGAAGTCCCCGAGATGGCAGTGCATGGCCTCGGCGTAGCCCTCGAGCGCCTCCTCGTTCTTGCGCACCGACGTCGCCAGGCCGACGACGGCCCGGTCGGCCTGGAACTGCGCGAAGGAGGTCTCGAGCACCTCACGAGCGGTCTGGCGTCCCACGCGGGAAACGAGGTTGACGGCCATGTTGTACGTCGGGGTGAAGCTGGACTTCAGCGGGTAGGTGCGGGTGGAGGCCAGGCCGGCGACGTGGAAGAGGTCCATCCCCCGGTTCCAGACCACGACGGCGTGGCCCTCGATGTCGATGCCGCGCCGGCCGGCTCGGCCGGTGAGTTGGGTGTACTCGGCCGGGGAGATGTCGACGTGGTTCTCCCCGTTGAACTTCACGAGCTTCTCGAGGACGACGGTGCGGGCGGGCATGTTGATACCGAGGGCGAGCGTCTCGGTGGCGAAGACGGCCCGGATCCGACCCGTGGTGAAGAGCTCCTCGACGACCTCACGGAAGATCGGCAGCATGCCCGCGTGGTGAGCGGCGTAGCCGCGCGAGAGGCCCTCGACGAAGTCGTGGTAGCCGAGGATGCCGAGGTCCTCGTCGTGGAGCGACTGGATGCGCTCCTCGACGGTTCGCCGGATCCGCTCGCCCTCGACCTCCGGCACGAGGCGGACACCGTTGCGCAGCAACTGCTGCACGGCACCCTCGCAGCCGACGCGGGAGAAGATGAAGGTGATCGCCGGCAGGAGACCGTCGCGGTCGAGCTGCCGGATGATCTCCGTGCGTGAGGCGCCGCCACCGCGCGGTCCTCCGGCGGGTCGGGGCGGCTCGGAGCCGGGGCCGCCGCGGCGATCGCCGCCCCGCCGGTCCGCTCCACGTCCCCCGCGCCGGTCCCGACCGCCGTGGCCGCGATGACGCGAGTCCTCCACAGGTGCACGGTCGGACTGGCGGACGGCGTCGAGCAGGTCCGGGTCGATCCGGGGCACTCCCCCGTCCTCGCGGGGCCCGGCGGTCTGATCGACGAAGAGGTCGTACAGGTCCGGCCCGACCTGGACGTGCTGCCACAGCGGCACGGGGCGTGTCTCGGACAGGACGACCTCGTGGTTGCCGCGGACCTCGGCGAGCCAGGCGCCGAACTCCTCGGCGTTGCTCACGGTCGCGGAGAGCGAGATGAGTTGGACGTCCTCGGGGAGGTGGATGATGACCTCTTCCCAGACGGCGCCCCGGAAGCGGTCGGCGAGGTAGTGCACCTCGTCCATGACGACGAAGCCGAGCCCGCGCAGCGTGGTCGACCCCGCGTACATCATGTTGCGGAGGACCTCGGTCGTCATGACGACGATGGGGGCCTCTCCGTTGACGGACGAGTCGCCGGTGAGCAGTCCGACGTTGCGGGCCCCGTGGCGGGCCACGAGGTCGTGGTACTTCTGGTTCGACAGAGCCTTGATCGGCGTCGTGTAGAAGGCCTTCTGGCCGCGGGTCAGCGCGAGGTGCACGGCGAACTCGCCGACAATCGTCTTGCCGGCACCCGTGGGTGCGGCGACGAGCACGCCCTTCCCCGCTTCGACGGCCTCACACGCCTCGATCTGGAAGTCGTCGAGCGGGAAGTCCATCGACGCCTCGAAGGCGCCGAGCTCGGAGGCGTCCCGGGCCCTCCGCCGTGCTGCCTCTGCGAAGCGTTCTGCCGGTGTCGCCATGGACGACACGCTACGTCAGCCGACGGGGCGCGAGTCGCCCGGAGCCTCAGAGCGGGCTGGCCGTGTCGTCGCCGAGTGAGCTCGCCGTGGTGTCGAGTCGACTCGACGTCGTGTCGAGGGGCGAGGCGCTCTCGTCGTCCACCTTCATCCAGTCAGGGTCGGCGTCCTTGCGGCGACGGTCCAGGAGGAGCGAGACGCCGACGGCACCGAAGTAGAGGACGACGAGCGGCCCGGCGAGCAGGAACATCGTGAAGGGGTCGGGCGTCGGCGTGATGATCGCGGCCGCGACGAAGATGAGCAGGACCGCGGGGCGCCACGCCTTCAGCAGGGTGCGCCCGGGGAGGACGCCGATGGCGTTGAGGGCCACGAGGAAGACCGGCAACAGCCACGCCGCCCCGAAGGCGAGGATGAAGCGGGTGACGAACTTGAAGTAGTCACTGGCCTGCTGGATGTTCGAGCCCTCCTCGGGGGTGAACCCGAAGAGGATCGTCAGCGCCTTGGGCAGGGTCATGTAGGCGAACCAGCAGCCGACGAGGAAGAGGGGCACGGTCGCGCCGATGAAGGCCAGCGAGATCCGCTTCTCCTTGCGGGTCAGGCCGGGGACGACGAACGCCCAGAACTGGTAGAGCCAAATGGGGCTGGAGACGATGACGCCGACGAAGATCGCGATCGTCAACTGCTGGCTGAAGGCCGCCGTGGCGTTGCCGAAGTTGAGCGAGACGATGGCGTCGGGGTTCGTCGCCTTGTACTGCTCGAACGGTGAGGTGAGGTGGTCGTAGACCGGCTCGTAGTAGATCCAGCCAATGACGGCCCCCGCGACGAGCGCGAAGGCGCTGACCATCAGGCGTCGACGAAACTCCAGCAGGTGGTCCTTGAGGGACATCCGTCCCTCGGGGTCGCGCGGGCGACGCCGAATTGCCACGGAGCGGGGCGGGTCAGGCGACCGGGCCGGACGGGTTGTCCGTCCGCGGAGCGTTCTCCTGGACGGCGTTGCCGTTGGCCTCCGGGGTGATCTGGTCGTTCACGGGCGAGGTGCCCGTCTGACCGGCCTTGCGCTGCTCATCCTCGTTCTTCATCTCGTTGACCTCAGCCTTGAACACGCGTGCCGAGCGGCCGAGGCTGCGGGCCGCGTCGGGGAGCTTCTTGAAGCCGAAGAGAAGGATGATCACCAGGGCGATGATGATGATCTCGGGAGCGCCGAGGTTGGGCATGACGTGCCTTTCGGAGATGGTGCGACCCGTTCACTCTACGCGCACTCGATGGGTGACTTCGCAGGCAGCAGTGGTGTGCGGACGAGTTCACGGAACGTTCAGCGGGCGGGGCGTGGTCAGCCTCGCTCGTAGGCGTCGAGGGCGTCCGCGGCTGCGGCCGCGACCTCCCGTCGGACCTCCGGCGGCGCCACGACCTCGGCTCGGCCGCCGAGCCGGGTCATCAGCCGGACGAGCCACCCGGTGCTGCTCGAACGCAGCGTGACCGTCACCGAGCCGTCGGGCGTGTCCACACGGGACTCGACCGGGTAGTACTCGGCCACCCAGGCCGCGGCCGGCTGGAGGTGCACCGTGACGAGGGCGTCATCCGCGTGGGCGGTGAACCCGCCACGGCTGAGGTCTCGTCGGGGTGCGCCCTCCGGGGGCACCCCTTCGACGTCCAGCACCTCGAGCGACTGGACCCGGTCGAGCCGGAAGAGCCGCGTGTCCTGGGCCCGGTGGCACCAACCCTCGAGGTACTGGTGGCCGTCGAGCGAGACCAGGCGCATCGGGTCGACGTCGCGCTCGGTGGCCTCGTCACGGCTGGGCACGAGGTAGACCATCCGGATGCGACGCTGCCGGGTGAGCGCGTCGCGCGCGGCGGCGAGGCGACCTTCGTCCACGGCCCCGTCCGGGGCGACATCAACGCGGGCCGCGGCATCGGCCAGGCTGCCGGCCGCCTCCTCGAGCTTGGCCAGCGCGCGCTCGATCGCGTCGCGGCTGTCGTCGCCGGGGACGGCCAGCAGGGCACGCAGGCCCACCATGAGGCTGAGCGCCTCGTCGACGCCGAGGTGGCGCGGACGGGCGATCGTCTCCGCGTTGCTGAGGTAGATGTGGCCGCTGTCCATCTGGACGTCGATCATCTCGTCGTGCATCGACCCATAGCCGCACATGAGGACGAGGTTGAGGTCGTCGACGAGTTGCTGCTCACTGACCCCGAGGCCGGCGGCGGCCTCGGTGATGGCGATCCCCTGGCGGTTGACGAGCCACGGGACCATCGTCAGCAACCGGGTCAGCCGCGAGGTGGCCGTCTCCGCGGGGCGACGGCGAGGAGGCTTGGCGGGGGTGGTGGTCATGCGTCGAGCTCCTCGAGGTGGGCGTCGCGGGCGCCGCGCAGCAGGTCCACGACGACATCGCGAAGGTCGGCCGGCGACTCGACGACGACGTCGGCGCCGTAGGTCGCGATCTCCTCGGCGGCGTCACGCAGGGAATGAATCTCGACGGACACGCGGTCGCGATCGGCTCCCGCAGTCCCCGGGTCCGTGTCCGGCACGGCACGGCGGCGCAGGGCATGACCGGTCCCCGGACGGACGAGCAGGACCGCCCGGCGGGCCTCCACGTCGGGCTCGCGACGGCGGATGTCCTCCAGCGGCTCGTGGTCCGCGGGCACCTCATAGCCCCCGGCCGTGCCCACCGGAACGGGGGTGGTCAGCACGCGGCTGAGGCGGTAGACGCGGGGAGCGTCCTTGTCCATGTCCCGCCCGGAGAGGTACCACCGGCCGCGCCATGACGTGAGGCGCCACGGCTCCACGCGACGCTCCGAGGGGCCACCCTCGGCGCTCCCCGAGCGATAGCTGAAGGCAATCGGCTGCTGGGCGAGCACGGCCGCCTTCGTCGCCTCGAAGGCGGGCTCCGTCGCCCGCAACTGCGGCTCGATCGTCGGCTGGGCCACGCCGTCCCCGGGCCCGTCGCTCGCGATGGTCGCGCTGAGCTTCTGGACGGCCTGGGAGGCGGCACCGGACTGGGCGGCGTGCGCCCATGCGCGACCGGCGAGGCCGAGGACCGCCAGCTCGTCGGGGGCGAAGGTGAGGTCGGGCAGGGCGTAGTCGCGCTGGTGGATGCGGTAGCCGGGCTCATCGTCGAAGAAGGAGTCGAGGTCCTCCGTCACGAGTGGGATGCCGAGCTCGCGCAGCTCGTCCTTGTCGCGCTCGAACATGCGGTCGAAGGCCTCGTCCGACGGTGCCTCGGCGTACTGCGGGACGACCTGGCGGAGGCGGGACTTCGGGAGCGCTCGACGCGTGGCGAGGAGGCACATCACGAGGTTCATCAGGCGCTCGGTCTTCGCCCTCGGTGTGTTGGCGACGGCCATGGTGCTCACTCCCCGCTGCTCGGCGTGGCGTCCGCGGTGACGGACGTGGTGACGGTACCCGACGGCGGGTGGCGTCGTCCCGATACCCTGCCTCGGTGATCCACTGGCGAGTCGGGACCGTGACCGCAGCCGTCCGGGCGTGGCCCGGCGCGGCCGAGTACGACGTGGAGGTGCCCGCGGACGACACCACGGTGCGCGCGCTGGCGTACACGGAGGTCGTGGGGACTCCCGTCGTCGGGGACCGGGTGCTGCTCAACGTCAGTGCCCTGCGCCGTGGGCTGGGCACCGGCGGCTTCGCGCTCGTCGTGGCGATTCCGGATCGTCTCCCGATCGACCCGCCGCCCGGCGACGGACACATCGTCAAGGCCCGCTACACGCCCCTTCAGCAGATGGTCCTGTCGGTCGACGAACAGGACAGCCCCGACCACGCCACTCTGGCCGCGGCCGACTCCCTCGACGGGCTCCCCGTCGTGTCCGCCGACCTGCACTCGGCGCTGCCCGCGATCCTCGCGGGCATCCGCGCCGACCGCCCCGACCTGAAGGTCGCGTACGTCATGACCGACGACGCGGCCCTGCCGCTCGCGTTCTCGCGGGCCGTGGCCGGTCTCGTCGAGGCCCGGTGGCTCCACACGACCGTCACGGTCGGGCAGGCCTTCGGCGGCGCCCACGAGGCCGTGACCCTGCACTCCGGACTGCTCGCCTGCCGCCACGTCCTCGGCGCGGACATCGCGATCGTCGCCCAGGGCCCGGGCAACGCCGGCACCGGCACGCCGTGGGGCTTCTCCGGCGTCTCCGCCGGTGAGGCGCTCAACGCCGTGACGACGCTCGGCGGTCGCGGCGTCGCCTGCCTGCGCGTGTCCGAGGCCGACGAGCGGCCCCGGCATCACGGGCTGTCCCACCACAGCGTGACCGCCTTCGGGCGGGTGCTGCTCGGGCGCGCCGACGTCCCGATCCCTCGGCTCGAGGGCGAGTTCGGCGAGCGCGTCGCGCGGCAGGCGCACGAACTCTGTGCGGGTGCCAGCGGCACCCTCACCCCCCACGAGATCGACATCAGCCGGCTCGGCGCGGCGCTCGAGGCGTCGCCGGTCCGCCTCTCCACCATGGGGCGCGGCCTGAACCGCGACTGGTCCGCCTTCGTCAGCGCGGCGGCGGCCGGCCGTCACGCGGCCTCCCTCGTGGGCGGTGCTCGATGAGCCCACTCCCCCGACCCCGCGTCACGGTTGTCCAGCACGAGGAGCACGTCCCGCTCGAGCGGCTGCAGTCGTGGCTCACGGACGACGCCGGCCTCGACCTCGACGTCCGGCTCGTCTCCCGTGAGACCGTCCCCGACCTCGCCGACATCGGCGACGGCCTGCTCGTCCTCGGTGGCACGATGAATGCGCGCGACGACGACCGGGCGCCGTGGCTCCCCGCTGTGCGCGCCCTGCTGGCCGACGCGGTGGAGGCCGGGGTGCCGACCTTCGGCGTGTGCCTCGGGCACCAACTGCTCGCCGAGGCCCTCGGCGGCCATGTCAGCGTCGCGGATCCGAAGGGGCCAGAGCACGGACCCGTGCGAGTCACCTGGTCCGACGAGGCCGCGAACGACCCCGTCCTGGGACCGGCCGCCGCGACGGGTGACGTCGTGCCGCAGATGCACGATGACGTCGTGGACATCCCGCCGCCCGGGGCCGTCGTCCTGGCGTCGTCGCAGCGGCACGCCGTCCAGGCCATGCGCGTCGGCTCGGCTCTCAGCGTCCAGTTCCACCCCGAGGCGGGCCCGGAGCTCATGGACGCCTGGGCGCAGAACCACGGCGCCCCGGCCGGCGAGATGGCGGCCCTGATGCAGCCCCACGACGACCGGATCGCCGTGCTGGGTCGCGCGCTCGCCGTGGCCTGGGGCGACGTCGTGCGCGCCCGCGCAGCGGGCACCGCCTGACCGGCCCCCAGTTATGGACACCTGATGTCCCAAACTCGGCCGAAGGGGGCCGTCCGCCCCAGTTAGGGACACCTGATGTCCCAAACTCGGCTCAAGTGCCCCGCCCGCCCCCAGTTATGGACACCTGATGTCCCAAACTCGGCTCAAGTGCCCCGCCCGCCCCCAGTTATGGACACCTGATGTCCCAAACTCGGCCGAAGAGGGCCGTCCGCCCCCAGTTATGGACACCTGATGTCCAAAACTCGGGAGAAGGGGGCCGTCCGCCCCCAGTAATGGACACCTGATGTCCCAAAACTCGGCCGAAGGGGGCCGTCCGCCCCCAGTAATGGACACCTGATGCCCAAAAATCGGGAGAAGGGGGGGGACGGGCACGGCGAAGGCCGCCACCCCGCGTGGGGGACGGCGGCCTTCGTGTCTCGGCGGAGGCCCGTCGAGGGACTCAGCGGGTCAGGAGACGCTGACGAGGTCCACGACGAAGATCAGGGTCTCGCCCGGCTTGATCGCGGCGCCGGCGCCACGGTCGCCGTAGCCCAGGTGCGGCGGGATGACGATCTTGCGACGCCCACCCTCCTTCATGCCGAGCAGGCCCTGGTCCCAGCCCTGGATGACCTGGCCGACGCCGACCGTGAAGGCCAGCGGCGCGCCGCGGTTCCAGGAGGCGTCGAACTCCTCGCCCGTGGAGTGGGCGACGCCGACGTAGTGGGCCTCGATCTGCTTGCCGGGGGTGGCCTCGGCACCGTCGCCGACGGTGATGTCCTCGACGACGAGCTCGCTCGGGGCGTCACCCGGGAAGTCGATCTCGGGCTTGGTGGTCTTGGGGTCGAACGGCATGTGTTGTCCTTTCGGTTCGTGCTGCTTCAGTCTTGCGATGTCAGTGTTCGGTGTACGAGGTTGCTGGTGTGGCAGGTGGTCAGGCCACACCGAGGATGTCGACGACAAAGACGAGCACGTCCGTGCCCTTGATCCCGCCCGACTCGTTGCCGGTCTTGCCATAGCCATCTGCCGGCGGCACGATCAACAGGACGCGGTCGCCCACCTTCTTGCCGATGAGGTCCTCGTCCCAGGCCTTGATGACCTGACCCTGACCCACGGTGAAGCTGAACGGGGTGCCGCGCTCGACGCTGGAGTCGAAGACCTTGTTGTTCTTGAGCGTCGCGCCCGTGTAGTGGACGTAGATCGTCTTGCCCTTTTCGACGGTGTCGCCGTCACCCGCGAGCAGGTTCTGGGCGATCGTCGTCTTCGGCGTCGTGAGGCCCTTGGGCATCGTGAAGGTCGCGGCCTTGTCGTCGGAGACCTTGACCGTCGGGAGCCCGGCCTTCGCGGCGACGGGCTTGCCGTCCGCCTTCTCCTTGACCTCGACGATCTTCTTGATGTCGGCGACGAGGATCAGCGTGTCCGTGGCGCCGATGCCGAGCTGCTCGCTTCCCGTGTCGCCGAACGCGTCGGCGGGGGCCATCGCGCTGACGATGCGCGAGCCGACCTTCTGGCCGGTCAGCGCCTTCTTCAGGCCCGGCATGAGCTGCTCGTTGGACAGGTCGAAGGTCGGGGCGATCTCGGCCTTGTACGTGTCGTCGAGCGACTTGCCGTCCTTGCCGTTGAGCAGCACGTACTCGGTCTGGACGATCTGCTTGTCGGTCGTCACCTCGCCGTCACCCTCGTCGATCACGCGAGTCGCGGACGTCTCGACGGTGAAGGGGGACGACGGGAGCTTGACGGTCGGAGCCTTGGTGTCGGATCCGCCCGACACCTCGATCTTCTCCAGCGTCTTCGCGCCGGGGTCGGTGTTGGCGTCATCGGAACCGCAGGCGGTCAGGGCCAGCGCGCCAGCTGCGAGAACGGCGACCGCTCGGAGGGACGTGGACTTCACAAGGAACCTCAATGGGCTTGGGGTGCAGGAACCGCGCCACCCTAACGCGCGCCGCTGTGCGCGGCCTGACCGTCGCAGGTCAGGCGTGTGTCTCGGCGCCCTCGCCCATCGCCCTGATGAGCCGGTCGACGCGCTCGTCGACGGCGGCGAAGGGGTCCTTGCACAGGACGGTCCGCTGCGCCTGGTCGTTGACCTTGAGGTGCACCCAGTCGACGTTGATGTCGCGGTGATGCTCCTTGGCGGCCCGGATGAAGTCTCCGCGCAACTTGGCGCGCGTCGTCTGCGGTGGGGTGCTGATCGCGCCCTGGATCTCCTCGTCCGTGCAGATCCGAGCCGCCCGACCGGCACGCTGCAGGACGTGGAAGACGCCGCGCTGGCGGTTGATGTCGTGGTACGCGAGATCGAGCTGCGCCACCCGTGGATCGTCGAGGTCGACGTCGTGCTTGGCGCACCAGGCATCCATGAGCCGGTACTTGATGATCCAGTCGATCTCGGTGGCGACGGGTCCGTGATTGCCGGTCTCCACCGCGGTGAGGGTGCGACCCCACAGGTCAAGCACGTCGCGCGTCATCGGGTCGTCGATGCCCTCGGCGTCGGCGAAGGCGATGGCGCGCTCGAGGTACTCGGCCTGGATCTGGAGCGGCGTGGCGTTCTTGCCGTTGGCCAGCCGCAGCGGTCGAGCGCCGGTCAGGTCACCGGCCGTCTCCCGGATCGCGCGGATGGGGTTCTCCAGGGCAAGGTCGCGGATCGGGAAGTCCGCCTCGATCATCTGGAGGACGAGGTGCGCCGAGCCGACCTTCAGCATCGTCGTCGTCTCGCTCATGTTGGAGTCGCCGACGATGACGTGCAGGCGGCGGTGCCGCTCCGCATCGGCATGCGGTTCGTCGCGGGTGTTGATGATCGGGCGGCTGCGGGTCGTCGCCGACGACACCCCTTCCCAGATGTGGTCCGCGCGTTGCGAGACGGCGAAGGTCGCCCCCTTCGACGACGGCACGACCCGTCCGGCACCGCAGGTGATCTGGCGGGAGATGAGGAAGGGCAGCAGCACGTCGGTGAGGTGCCCGATGTCGCCGGAGCGCTCGACGAGGTAGTTCTCGTGGCAGCCGTAGGAGTTGCCCGCCGAGTCGACGTTGTTCTTGAAGACGTAGATCTCGCCGGTGACCCCGTCCTCGTCGAGGCGACGCTGGGCGTCCGTCGCGAGGTCCTCGACGATCCGCTCCCCCGCCTTGTCCTGGATGACGAGGCCACGCACGTCGTCGCACTCGGCCGTCGCGTACTCGGGGTGGCTGCCGACATCGAGGTAGAGCCGCGCACCGTTGACGAGGAAGACGTTGCTCGACCGGCCCCAGGAGACGACCTTGCGGAAGAGGTAGCGGGCGACCTCGTCCGGGGTCAGCGTGCGGACCCCGTTCTGGGTGCAGGTGATGCCGTACTCGGTCTCGATCCCGAAGATGCGTCGCTGCACGGCTCAGGATCCCTGCGGGTCGGTGTCGGTGGCGGGCTGCTCGTGTTCCCGCTGAGTCTGGGGGTTGGTGGTGGCGGTGCCTTCGCCCGTCAGCTCGTCGTGGTGGCCGGGCACGGGTTCGTCGGCGCTGGGCACCGCCGAGGTCGGGTCATCCGTGTTGAGCAGGGCGCGCAGCAGGGACCCGGAGACGCGCCGGAAGGTGCGTCGCGGACGGCGACGGTCGAGGACCGCGACCTCGAGCTGGGCATCGGTCAGCGTGCGGTCCGCACCTTCGCCGGTCGCGTCGCGACCGAGCAGCGGCACGGCCAGTTGAAGCACCTCCGCCAGCGACATCCCCGGGCTCCAGCCCTCGGCGAGCCCGGTGGCGATGCCCTCGGCGGCCCCACCCATCGCGACGAATCCGTGCTCGTCCGCGACCGATCCGTCGTAGGTGAGCCGATAGATCTGGTCGGCGTCGGCGTCGGCGCCGACCTCGGCGACGACGATCTCGACCTCGTAGGGCTTGGACTCCTGGGTGAAGACGGTCCCGAGGGTCTGGGCATAGGCGTTGGCGAGGCCGCGGGCGGTGACGTCCGAGCGGTCGTAGGAGTAGCCACGCAGGTCGGCGTAGCGGACCCCCGCGACGCGCAGGTTCTCGAACTCGTTGTACTTGCCGACGGCCGCGAAACCGATCCGGTCGTAGATCTCCGAGACCTTGTGCAGGGCCCGGGAGTGGTTCTCGGCGACGAAGGCAATGCCACCGTCGTAGCCCACGACGACGACGGAGCGTCCGCGCGAGATCCCCTTGCGCGCGTAGTCGGCCCGGTCCTTCATGAGCTGCTCGGGCGAGACGTAGAACGGCATCTGGCTCATCGGGCACCCCCGTCCTCGCGGTCGTGACGCGCGAGCAGGTCGGCGACGTGCCCGGCCAGGGTGGCGTCGTCGAGGAAGCGGACGCCCGCGCTGTCGATGACGGCCACGGTGGGCCAGATCCGTCGATGGACATCGGGTCCGCCGGTGGCGGAGTCGTCGTCGGCGGCGTCGTAGAGCGCCTCGACGGCAGTCGCGACGGCCGCGTCCTCCGTCAGGTCACGATGCCAGCGCTTCTTGAGTGAGCCACGGGCGAAGAGGGAGCCCGAGCCGACACTGTGGTGGTCGCGCTCCTCGTAGCAGCCGCCCGTCACGTCGTAGGAGAAGATCCGGCCCTCGCCGCGGTTGAGGTCGACGCCGGCGAACATCGGCACCACGGCCAGCCCCTGCATCGCCAGGCCGAGGTTGCCCCGGATCATGGTGGCGAGCCGGTTGGCCTTGCCCTCGAGGGACATCAGGGTGCCCTCGATCTTCTCGTAGTGCTCGAGTTCGACCTGGAAGAGCTTGACCAGCTCGATCGCGATGCCCGCCGTGCCGGCGATGCCGACGGCCGAGTACTCGTCGGTCGCGAAGACCTTCTCCATGTCGCGGTTGGCGATGACGTTGCCCATCGTCGCCCGGCGGTCACCGGCGATGACGACTCCCCCTCGGTGGGCGAGCGCCACGATCGTCGTGCCGTGCGGTGCCTCGACCACCCCGGCCGCGGGCAGCACCCGACGCCCGGGCAGCAGCTCGGGCGAGTGTGAGCCGAGGAACTCGGTGAAGGAGGACGAGCCTGCCGCGAGATAGGCGGCTGGCAGGTGTCCCCCGCGGGCGTCGGTCACTGTCCGCCCTTCTGGACGAAGCTGCGGACGAACTCCTCCGCGTTGCTCTCCAGGACGCCGTCGATCTCGTCGAGGACGCCGTCGAGGTCGCTGTCGAGCTGCTCCTTGCGGGCGGCCACCTCGGGCGCCACCGGCGCGGGACCACCCTCCTCGTCGGGGCCGTTGTCACGGCGCTGCGGCCTGATCTGTTCCTGACCTGCCATGGTCGTTCACCTTCCTGCGAGGAGTGGTCCTCCGACCCTATGCGACCGGAGGTGTCACATGCCGTGGAGTCCGGCGAGGAGGGCGCCCACGTCGTCGCTCGCCTCGAGGACGGCGCCGACGTGGGCCCTGGTCCCCCGCAGCGGTTCGAGGGTCGGCACCCGCTGCAGGGTCGGGTGACCTGGCACGTCGAAGGTGACCGAGTCCCACGACGCCGCAACGACGTGCTCGGGGAATCGGGCCACGCACTGTCCGCGGAACCAGGCCCGGGTGTCCTCGGGCGGCAGGTGCACGGCGGCGGCCACCGTGTCGTCATCGATGAGCTGCGTCATCCGGCCGGCGGCCGCGATGGTGTGGAAGATGCCCTTCTCCGGGCGCACGTCCGACCACTGGATGTCGATGGCCCGCAGTCGCGGGTCGGTCCATTCGAGACCGCCTCGCTCGCGGTATCCCTCGAGCACAGCGAGCTTCGCCACCCAGTCGACGTCGCGGGCCGCGGACATCGGGTCGTCCTCGAGGAGCGTCAGCACGCGCGCCCACTGGTCGAGGACTTCGGTCGTGTCCGCGTCGACGTCGTCGCCCCACCGGTCGGCCACATGTCGGGCGGCCATCTCGTGGTGGGCCCACAGCAGCTGGACGGCCGTCATCCGGGTGCCGTCGGTGAGTTCGACCAGCTGACGACAGGTCGGGTCGTGCGAGACGGCGCGCAGTGCGGCCACGGGATTGCGCACGCTCAGGTCCCGGGTGATGGCCCCGTCCTCGATGAGCCGGAGGACGAGTGAGGTCGTGCCCATCTTGAGGAGGTTGGGGACGTCGCCGTGGTTGGCGTCGCCGAGGATGACGTGCAGCCGGCGGTACCGGTCGGCGCTGGCGTGGGGCTCGTCGCGGGTGTTGATGATCGGCCGCTTGAGGGTCGTCTCGAGACCCACCTCGACCTCGAAGAAGTCGCTCCGCTGGGCGATCTGATAGCCCGGCGTGCGGGACTCCTGACCGATCCCCACGCGACCCGAGCCGCACATCACCTGACGGGCGACGAAGAACGGGATGAGCCCCTTCACGATCGCCGGGAAGGGGGTCGACCGGCTCATGAGGTAGTTCTCGTGCGTGCCGTACGAGGCGCCCTTGCCGTCGGTGTTGTTCTTGTAGAGGTTCACACCGGGAGGCGTCTGCGCCAGGCGCCTGACGGCGTCGAGCATGATCAGCTCGCCGGCCCGGTCCCACGTGACGGCGCCGCGTGGCGTGGTGACCTCGGGCGAGCTGTACTCCGGGTGGGCGTGGTCGACGTACAGCCGCGCGCCGTTGGTGAGCACGACGTTGGCGAGGGTGGGGTCCTCCTCGTCGGTCAGCTGTGACGCGTCCGCGCTGCCGCGGGCGACGGCGAACCCCCGCGCGTCCTGGAGCGGCGCCTCCCACGAGTAGTCCCACGCGCCGCGTGCGGCACGCAGTCCGTGGGAGGTGCCGTAGGCGGTGACGACCTGCCCCGAGAGCACCATGGGGTTGGCGGTCCCCGGGTCACCGGGCACGGCGATGCCGTACTCCGTCTCGATGCCCATCACACGACGCACGGTCATCCCCTCACCCTAACGACGAGCACGGCGAACGCCACGGACCCGTGCGGCGACGCCGGGCATCGGCGAGGATGGCGGTATGAAGGCCCCACACCCCGGCATGTCCCCCGCGCTGACGGTGCTCACGACCCTCCTCGACAACGGCCTGCGCGGCTCGATCGTGGATCAGGACCTCGACGGAATCCGGCGCTCGCGGGCCCAGGTCTTCCCGGCCGTCCCGCCCTTCGCGTGGGTCACGGGCGCCCTCGACCGGCGGGTCACCACGCGGACCACCCGGGTGCCGGTCCGCGACGGACACGAGGTTCCCGTGCGGATCCACCGGCCGCGTGCGGATGCCGGCGCGCTCCCCGTGGTGCTGTGGTTCCACGGCGGCGGCTGGGTGCAGGGCAACCCGACGATGTACGACCCCCTGTGCACGCACCTGGCCGCGGAGGTCGGTGCGGTCGTCGTCGCGCCGGACTATCGCAAGGCGCCCGAGCACCCGGCGCCGCGGCCCGTGCAGGACGTCCTCGATGTCGCGGCCTGGGTGGTCGAGAACGCGGTCGAGCTCGGCGTCGACGCCACGCGGGTGGCGGTGGCCGGCGACAGCGCCGGTGGCAACCTCGCGGCGGTCGTCGCACAGGTCTGGCGCGATGCGGGTGACAGCCCGATCCGCCACCAGGCCCTGATCTATCCGGCGACCGACCTGACGCTCTCCTCGCCGTCGCTCGACGAGCACGCGCACGCCCCGATCCTCACCAAGGACGCGGTGCTCGCCTTCCACCGTCTCTACCTCGATGGCCACCCGCAGGACGACCCGCTCGTCTCCCCCTTGCTGGGCGATCTGGTCGGCCTGCCACCGGCCCTCGTCCAGACGGCCGACCTGGACCCGATCCGTGACGACGGGATCCGCTACGCACGTTCCCTGGAGGCTGCGGGGGTGCCCACGCGGCTGACCAATTACGTCGGCGCCCCACACGGTTTCGCATCGTTCCCCGGTGCGTACACCGGTGGTCGACAGCACCGTGCGGAACTCGTCGGCGAGCTCCGGACACACCTGCACCCCGACGCCTGACCTCGTTAGGCTGGCGGACAGCGACACCCCGACAGAGAGGTCCCAGCGGATGCGCGACATCGTCGTCTTCTCCGGCAGTTCCCACACCGAGCTCGCCGAGCGGATCTGCGCGGAGTTGGGGGTGCCGCTCTCCCCGTCGCGCACGACCCGCTTCAGCAACGACTGCCTCCAGGCGCAGCTCCTGGCGAACTGCCGACAGCGCGACGTCTACATCGTCCAGCCGCTCGTGCCCCCGACCCAGGAGTCGCTCATGGAGCTGCTCCTGATGGTCGACGCCGCCCGCGGCGCGTCCGCGGCCCAGATCACCGCGGTGATTCCGCACTTCGCCTACGCGCGCTCGGACAAGAAGGACGCCTCGCGCATCTCGCTCGGCGGTCGCCTCGTGGCAGACATGCTCGTCACCTCCGGGGTGGACCGGGTGCTGACGATGACGCTGCACGCCCCGCAGGTGCACGGGTTCTTCTCCGTCCCGGTGGACCACCTCACGGCCATCGGCATCCTCGCCGACCACTTCCGCGGCCTGGGCAACCTCGACAACTCCGTCGTCGTCTCCCCCGACCTCGGCAACGCGAAGACAGCCACCCAGTTCTCGCGCCTGCTCGGGTTGCCCGTCGCCGCCGGCTCCAAGCAGCGGCTGGCCGACGACCGGGTCGTCATCGACGCCATCGTCGGCGACGTGCGCGGCAAGAAGGCCATCGTCCTCGACGACGAGATCGCGACCGGTGGCTCCATCGTCGAGCTCCTCGACCGACTCAAGGACGAGGGCGTCACCGAGGCCGCGGTGGCGTGCACCCACGGACTGTTCACCGGGAAGGCGGTCGAGCGGCTGCGCAACCACCCCATGGTCACCTCGGTCGTCACGACCGACACCATCCCCCGACCGGCCGACTGGCCCGAGCTGCAGGTCCGCTCCGTCGCTGGCCTCTTCGCCGAGGCCATGGCCCGCATCCACGCGGGTGAGTCGGTCTCCAGCCTCTTCGACGGCGTCGACCCGACGCATGCCCCGCCGCAGCCGTCCCTCTTCGACAAGGCCTGATGTGACCGACGGGTCAACGACCGGACGCACCGCAGCCCTCGACGTCATCGGCGTGGCCGCCTTCGCCGTCGTCGGCCGCCTCAGCCACGACGAGGGCCTCACCCTCGGCGGGTGGTGGCACACCGCATGGCCGTTCCTCCTCGCCCTCGGACTGGGGTGGGTGGGCGTGCGCCTCGTCGCCAGCCACTGGCCGCTCTCGCTGCGGTCGGGCGTCCCGACGTGGCTCGTCACCATCGTCGGTGGAATGGCGCTGCGCGCGGCCACCGACCAGGGCACGGCGGCACCCTTCGTCGTCGTCGCCACCGTCGTCCTCGGCGGCTGGATCCTCGGGCACCGAGCCGTGCGCGCCGCGCTCCGGCGCCGGGCCTAGGCACCACGCATGACCAGCGCGAAGGGGACGACGCCGCCGGTCATCCTCGAGGTCGAGGGGCGCGAGGTGCGCCTCTCCAGCCCGGACCGGATCTACTTCTCCGAGCGAGGCGAGACCAAGCTGGACCTCGCCCGCTACTACCTGTCCGTGGGCGACGGGATCGTGCGTGCGCTGCGCGAGCGACCGACGATGCTGCACCGCTTCCCGAAGGGCGTCGACGGCCCGAAGGTCCACCAGAAGCGGGTCCCGGCCGGCGCTCCCCCGTGGCTGGAGACGGTGCGACTGCACTTCCCGCGGTATGGCCTGCACGCCGACGAACTGTGCGTGACCGAACTCGCGAGTGTCCTGTGGGCCGTCCAGATGTCGACGGTCGAATTCCACCCGTGGAACAGCCGCCGGGCCGACACGGAGTCCCCGGACGAGTGGCGGATCGACCTCGATCCGATGCCGGAGTGCTCCTTCGACACCGTGCGCCGGGCGGCCGTGGCGTGTCACGAGGTCCTCGACGAGCTCGGGGCCGTCGGATGGCCGAAGACGTCCGGCGGCTCGGGCCTGCACATCTACGTGCGGATCCGGCCCGACCACGGTTTCGGGCAGGTGCGCCGGGCCGCGCTCGCCTTCGCCCGGGAGATCGAGCGCCGGTTGCCGGACGACGTGACGACGGCGTGGTGGCGCCGGGACCGGGCGCTCGATTCCCTCTTCGTCGACTACAACCAGAACGCACGCGACCACACGATGGCCGCGGCCTACAGCGTCCGCGGGAATCCGCGCGGGACGGTGTCGACACCCATCCGGTGGGACGAGATCGCTGACGTGGAGCCGCAGGAGTTGACGATCGCCACGGTCCCGGCCCGCTTCGCCGCCCTGGGCGACCTGCACGCCGGGATCGACGACGCCACCTTCGACATCACTCCCCTGCTCGAGTGGGCCGACCGCGACGAACGCGACGGCGCGGCGACGCCACCCGAACCCGAGACGAGCTGAGCCGATTCAGGCCGGGGTCAGAGGTACTGGCCGGTGTTGTCCACGGTCGCGATGGAGCGACCCGGCTCGGATCCCGACTTCGTGTTGACGAGCGTGCGGATGTAGGTGATCCGCTCGCCCTTCTTGCCCGAGATCCGGGCCCAGTCGTCGGGGTTCGTCGTGTTGGGCAGGTCCTCGTTCTCCTTGAACTCCGCGACGGTGCTGTCCAGCAGGTGCTCGACGCGCAGACCCTCGGAGCCCGTGGTGAGCAGATCCTTGATGGCCATCTTCTTGGCCCGGTCGACGATGTTCTGGATCATCGCTCCGGAGTTGAAGTCCTTGAAGTAGAGGACCTCCTTGTCCCCGCCGGCATAGGTGACCTCGAGGAACTGGTTCTCGTCCTGCTCGGAGTACATCCGGGCCACGACGGCGTCGATCATCGCGTTGACCGTCTCCACCGGGGTGCCGTGCTCCGCCAGGTCATCGGCGTGAAGCGGCAGATCCGGCGTCAAGTACTTGCCGAAGATGTCGCGGGCGGCCTCGGCGTCGGGACGCTCGATCTTGATCTTCACGTCGAGGCGGCCCGGGCGCAGGATCGCCGGGTCGATCATGTCCTCGCGGTTCGTCGCACCGATGACGATGACGTTCTCCAGGCCCTCGACGCCGTCGATCTCCGCGAGCAGCTGGGGCACGATCGTCGTCTCGACGTCGGAGGAGACACCCGAGCCGCGGGTCCGGAAGAGGCTGTCCATCTCGTCGAAGAAGACGACGACGGGGGTGCCGTCGGACGACTTCTCGCGGGCGCGGTGGAAGATCAGCCGGATGTGCCGCTCGGTCTCTCCGACGTACTTGTTGAGGAGCTCCGGGCCCTTGATGTTGAGGAAGTAGGCCGTCGAGTCGGGCTTGCCCTCCCGTTCGGCCACCTTGCGCGCCAACGAACTCGCGACCGCCTTCGCGATCATGGTCTTGCCGCAGCCGGGAGGGCCGTAGAGCAGGACGCCCTTGGGCGGCTTCAGCTGGTGCTTGGCATAGAGATCGGCGTGCAGGTAGGGCAACTCGACGCTGTCGCGAATCGCCTCGATCTGACCGCGCAGGCCACCGATGTCCTCGTAGGACAGGTCCGGGACCTCCTCGAGCACCAGGTCGGCGACCTCGGCCCGCGGGATGATCTCGTAGGCGATGGACGTCCGGGCGTCGAGCAGCACCGCGTCACCGACGCGCACGCGCTCCTCGCGCAGGGAATCGGCGCGGCGCGCCACCCGCTCCTCATCGGCGTGGGCCACGACGAGGAGTCGGTCGTCGCCGAGCAGTTCCTTGATCAGGACGACCTCGCCGCTGCGCTCGAAGCCGTGGGTCGAGACGACATTCATGGCCTCGTTGAGCATGACCTCACGGCCGACCGCGAGCTCGGCCCGGTCGACGGTGGGGCTCACGGCGACGCACATCTTGCGGCCGCCGGTGAGGATGTCGACGGTGTTGTCCTCGTGGGTCTCGAGGACGACGCCGTAGGCGGCCGGCGGCTGGGCGAGGCGGTCGACCTCCTCGCGGAGGGTGACGATCTGCTGGCGCGCCTCCTTGAGGGTGCGCACCAACCGCTCGTTCTGTGAGGAGAGGGTGCCCGCCTGGGACCGGATCCGGGCCAGCTCGGCCCGCAGTTGGCGGTCGGCGGCGCTCGGTGGCGTGAACTCGGGGCGCGCCGTGGGCGCGTCCGGCACCGCCGCCCCTTCGGGCTGGTGATCGTGCTCGCCGTCGTGGCGCTGCTCGTCGTCGCTCATGGCCACTCCCGTCTTCTCAGGGCGCATTCGTCCCTGAGGACAACGTAACGCCCACACGGAACGATGCCCGGGAGGTCCTGCCAGTCGAGATCTGGGCGACGGGGTTGGCTGATGCCGTCGACCGACGCGTCAGGTCGTGTCAGGCGTCCGTGCCACTGGTGTCGCCGGGCTCGATGGCGTCGCCCTCGAGCGGGGCGTCACCATCGAGTGACGCCGGCTCGACGATGCCGCGGCGGAGCTTGCGCATCTTCTTGGGCGCGGCCACGCGCTCCCCCAACGCCTCGGACGTCCAGTCCTCGTCCGGCACGGTCGCCGGACCCTCGGGCACGGGTGCCACGTCGGCATCGCCGCCCGCTTCGGCGGCGTCGTCCTGACCGTAGGCGCCCTTGGCCGGCCGACGTTTGCGCAGCGGTGGCGTCGTGCCCGGGGCGAGGCGGCGCGCGGTGATGAGGAAGCCGGTGTGGCCGTGCATGCGGTGCTCCGGCCGCACCGCCAGACCCTCGAGGTGCCAGCCGCGCACGAGGGACTCCCACGCGGAGGGCTCGGCCCAGCAGCCGCGGTCGCGCATGGCCTCGGCGACCTTGCTCAGCTGCGTGGCCGTCGCGACGTAACAGATGAGGACGCCACCGGGCGCGAGGGCGTCGGCGACGACGTCAAGGCACTCCCAGGGGGCGAGCATGTCGAGCACGACGCGGTCGATGGTGCCCGGCTCGACGGCGGTCGGCAGGGTCTCGACGAGGTCCCCGACGGTGACCTGCCACGCCGGGTGGTCGACACCGAAGAAGGCGCGGGCGTTGGCCTTCGCGATCTCGGCGAAGTCCTCCCGACGCTCGAAGGAGTGGACGCTGCCGTGCTCACCGACGGCGCGCAGGAGCGACATGGACAGGGCGCCGGAGCCGACCCCGGCCTCGACCACGCGGGCGCCGGGAAAGATGTCGGCCATCGTCACGATCTGGCCGGCGTCCTTCGGGTAGACGACGGCGGCGCCGCGCGGCATGGACATGACGTAGTCCGACAGCAGCGGTCGCATGACGAGGTACTCGACACCCGCGGTGTTGGTCGTCGTCGACCCATCGGGGCGGCCGATGAGGTCGTCGTGGGCGATGTAGCCGCGATGGGTGTGGAACTGCTTGCCCGGCTGGAGCGCGATGGTGTGCAGGCGACCCTTGGGGTCGGTCAGCTGGACACGGTCGCCCTCACGGAAGGGTCCACGCCGCAGTTCGGCTCCGGTGGCAGTCATGGGGCGCGAGTCTAGTGGCCGTCGAGTGCCGTCATGACCGCCTGGGCCGTGGCCACGCCCCGCAGGACGCCGCCGGTCGTGACGGCGACGACGGCGAGGTCGTGCTCCTGCATGGTGCGCACGAGGGCAATCGCATCAGCGTCCGGGCCGAGTTCGAGGGCCCACTCGGGCGGCTGATGCCGGACCACGGCGGCGATGCTCGTCGTGGCCCACGCCGCCCGCGGGACGGCGCCCAGGGCCTGCGCGTCGACGAGCCCGAGCGGGCGACCTTCGGGTCCGACGAGGACGGCGACGGCGCCCTCTCGGGCGGCGTCCGCGGCCTGCGCGACCGTCGCATCCGCCGTGATCGCGTGCGCCGGCTGGATGACCGAGGTCAGGGGGACGCGACCGAGCGAACCCAGGATGGTGCCAGCCGCGATGGCCTGGCTGGCACCGCGCCACATGAACATCCCGACCATGCCCACCCAGATGAGCTGGGTGATGTCGAGGTCGCGACCACGCAGCAGCGGGACGACGAGCCACCACACGGCGAGGCCGACGACGACGAGCCGTCCGCACCACCCGGCGACGACCCGGCCTCGGTGCCGGTCCCCCGTCGCGCCCCAGACGGCCGACTCGACGAGTTGTCCGCCGTCGAGCGGGTGCCCCGGCAACAGGTTGAAGGCGGCCAACACCCCGTTGATCAGGGCGAAGGCGGCCGCCAGCCCGTGCGGGACCCCGGGCGGGAGCAGCGGGGCGACGACGAAGGCGACACCGGCCAGGACGAGGTTGCTGATCGGGCCGACGACGGCGATGACGGCGGACTGCCCCGCAGTGGCCTTGGTCGGGTCGTAGGCGGTGTGCCCGCCCCAGAGGTCGGCGACCACCCGCAGCACCGGCAGCCCGAAGGCGCGTGTCGCGAGCGCGTGCGCTCCCTCGTGGACGAGGACGGCCACGAGCAGGAGCAGGGCGTAGGCGAAGGCCACCGCGTAGGCGAGGAGCCCGAGGTCCGGTCGGCTGCGGGCGATCCCGGGACCGATGAGCGCCACGATGACGGCGGCCATGAGGAACCAGGTCCCGCCGAGGTGGACGGGGACCCCGCCGATGGTGGCGATCCGCCAGCCGGGGCCGGAGGCGCGCGCCGCACGTGACGGCGCCTGCGAGGACGAGCTCGGGCCGGTGGTCATGGGATGTGAGCCTATGCGGGTTCCCTGTGCCGACGACCGGTGGGCGGGCAGGGGAACGACCTCGCGCGCGACTCCGCGATACTGGCTGCCGGGTCGTCGCGGCCCGAGAAGCAACCGAAGTGAGGAACTGTGTCCACTGCCGAGTTTCGTCCCGATGCCACTGCGGCGCTGACCGCGGTCCTGCGCGAGCGCGTTCTGGTGATGGACGGAGCCATGGGCACGATGATTCAGCGCCACGGCTTCTCCGAGGCCGACTACCGCGGCGCCGCCTACGCCGACTGGGCGAGCGACCTCAAGGGCAACAATGACCTGCTCTCGCTGACGCAGCCCGAGGTGATCCGCGACATCCACCGGGCCTACCTGGATGCCGGCGCGGACCTCATCGAGACGAACACCTTCAACGCGCAGCGGATCTCCCTGGCCGACTACGGGATGCAGGACCTCGCGACCGAGTTCAACCTGGCCTCGGCACGCCTGGCGCGGGCCGCGGTCGACGAGGCGATGGAGCGCGACCCCTCCCGCCCGCGCTGGGTGCTCGGCGCCCTCGGCCCGACGAACCGCACCGCGTCGATCTCGCCGGACGTGAACGACCCCGGCAGCCGCAACGTCACCTATGACGAGCTCGTCGAGGCCTACCTGGAGCAGGCCCGGGCTCTGGTCGCCGGGGGCGTCGACGTGCTCCTGATCGAGACGATCTTCGACACCCTCAACGCCAAGGCCGCGATCTTCGCCCTCGAGAGCCTCTTCGCCGAGCACGGCCGGCGCTGGCCCGTCATCCTGTCCGGCACCATCACCGACGCCTCGGGGCGCACCCTGTCGGGTCAGACGACCGAGGCCTTCTGGAACTCGGTCCGTCACGCGGCGCCGCTGGCGGTGGGCCTCAACTGCGCGCTCGGCGCCGAGGACATCCGTCCCTACCTCGCCGAGCTCAGCCGGGTCGCCGACACCTTCGTCTCCTGCTACCCCAACGCGGGACTGCCGAACGCCTTCGGGGAATACGACGAGGAGCCCGACCACATGGCCGGCACGCTCGCCGAGTTCGTCGGCGCCGGGCTGACGAACATCATCGGCGGCTGTTGCGGCACGACCCCCGACCACATCGCCGCCCTGGCGGACGCCGCGGCCGCCGGCAGCCCGCGCGTGCCTCCCGCGGTGGCCCCGGCCATGCGACTCGCCGGTCTGGAACCGGTCAACATCACCGACGAGACCCTCTTCGTCAACGTCGGCGAGCGGACGAACATCACCGGCTCGGCCCGCTTCCGCAAGCTCATCAAGGCCGAGGACTACGACGCCGCCCTCGAGGTCGCCAGACAGCAGGTCGAGGCGGGCGCGCCCGTCATCGACATCAACATGGACGAGGGCATGATCGACGGCGTCGCCGCGATGCACCGCTTCGTCAACCTCGTCTCCTCCGAGCCGGACATCTGCCGGGTGCCTCTGATGATCGACTCCTCGAAGTTCGAGGTCATCGAGGCGGGGCTGAAGTGCGTGCAGGGCAAGCCGATCGTCAACTCGATCTCCCTCAAGGAGGGCGAGGAGGCGTTCATCGAGCACGCCCGGCTCTGCCGCCGCTACGGGGCGGCCGTCGTCGTCATGGCCTTCGACGAGGACGGCCAGGCCGACGACCTGCCGCGCCGCATCGAGATCAGCAAGCGGGCGCACCGGATCCTCACCGAGGTGGTGGGCTTCCCCGCCGAGGACATCATCATCGACCCCAACATCTTCGCCCTGGCCACGGGCATCGAGGAGCACGCCAACTACGGCAAGGACTTCATCGAGGCCACACGCTGGATCAAGGAGAACCTGCCCGGCGTCCTCGTCTCGGGCGGCGTCTCCAACGTGTCCTTCTCCTTCCGCGGCAACAACGCGGTGCGTGAGGCCATCCACGCCGTCTTCCTCTTCCACGCCATCGAGGCGGGGATGGACATGGGCATCGTCAACGCCGGCGCCCTGGCCGTCTACGACCAGGTCGACCCGCGACTGCGCGAGCGGATCGAGGACGTCGTCCTCAACCGCCGTCCCGATGCCGCCGAGCGGCTGCTCGAGATCGCCGAGGAGTTCAGCGGGACCGGAGAGCAGGCTGAGGTCCAGGCACAGGAATGGCGTGGCCTGCCGGTGCGCGAGCGCATCACCCACGCCCTCGTGAAGGGGATCGACACCTACGCCGAGGAGGACACCGAGGAGCTGCGCCGGGAGATCTCGGCCGCCGGCGGCAAGCCCATCGAGGTCATCGAGGGTCCGCTGATGGACGGGATGGGCGTCGTCGGCGACCTCTTCGGCGCCGGCAAGATGTTCCTCCCCCAGGTGGTGAAGTCCGCCCGGGTGATGAAGAAGTCGGTCGCGCACCTCATCCCCTTCATCGAGGCGGAGAAGGACCCCGACGCACCGGACAAGCCCAAGGGCAAGATCGTCATGGCGACGGTCAAGGGCGACGTGCACGACATCGGCAAGAACATCGTCGGCGTCGTCCTCCAGTGCAACAACTACGACGTCGTCGACCTCGGCGTCATGGTCCCCGCGCAGAAGATCCTCGAGACGGCGCGGGCCGAGAAGGCAGACGTCATCGGGCTGTCGGGTCTCATCACGCCCTCGCTCGACGAGATGGTCAACGTCGCCGCGGAGATGGAGCGGACGGGTATGGAGATCCCGCTGCTCATCGGCGGGGCGACGACCTCCCGCGCGCACACCGCAGTGAAGATCGACCAGCAGTACCACGGTCCCGTCGTGTGGGTGAAGGACGCGTCCCGCTCCGTGCCCGTCGTCTCCGCGCTCCTGTCGGAGTCGGGCGGCGAGGCGATGCTCGCGGACGTGCGGGCCGACTTCGACGCGCTGCGCGCGCGGCATGCGGCGAAGGCGACCGAGCGGCCGCTGCTGTCCTACGACCGGGCCGCGGACAACCGGACGCCGATCGACTGGTCGGCGGGGGTCCCGCAGACCCCTCGCCTGCTCACCGCGCCGGACCAGGTGCCCGGGGTGATCCCGGCCGAGCACGCCCGCGACGGTGCCCAGCGGCACCTGCGCGTCTTCGTCGACTACGACCTCGCCGAGCTGCGGACCTACATCGACTGGCAACCCTTCTTCAACGCCTGGGAGATGAAGGGGTCCTTCCCGGACATCCTCAACAACCCGGCGAGCGGCGAGGCGGCCCGCCGGCTCTACGACGACGCTCAGGACATGCTCGACCGCGCCATCGCCGAGGGCTGGCTGAAGGCCAATGGCGTCATCGGGCTCTTCCCGGCCAACGCCGTCGGCGACGACATCGAGATCTACCTTGACGAGGACCGGACCGAGGTGCTCGAACGACTGCCGATGCTCCGGCAGCAGGGCCGGCACCGCCCGGGTGTGCCCAACCGCAGCCTGGCCGACTTCGTGGCCCCGAAGGAGACCGGGCTGCGCGACCACGTCGGTGCGTTCGCGGTCACGGCCGGACTCGGCGCGCAGGACAAGGTCAAGGAGTTCAAGGCGGAGCTCGACGACTACTCGGCGATCCTGCTCGAGTCCGTCGCCGACCGACTGGCCGAGGCCTTCGCCGAGCGGCTGCACGAGCGGGTGCGGCGCGAGCTGTGGGGTTACGCCGCCGGCGAGTCCCTCGCGAACGAGGACCTCATCCACGAGCGGTATGCCGGCATCCGTCCGGCGCCGGGCTACCCGGCCTGTCCGGAGCACACGGAGAAGGCGACGCTCTGGCGCCTGCTCGAGGTCGAGTCCAATGCGGGCATCGAACTGACGGAGTCCATGGCCATGTGGCCGGGCGCCGCCGTGAGTGGCTGGTACATCGGTCACCCGGACAGCCAGTACTTCGTCGTCGGACGCGTTGGTCGTGACCAGGTGGAGTCCTACGCCGAGCGCAAGGGCTGGACGCTCCGCGAGGCGGAGCGCTGGCTCTCGCCGAACCTCGGCTACCTGCCGGAGGACTGAGTCCACTCATCTGCGGTGTCGGTGGGCGTGCCTAGGGTGGGGCACATGGTCGCAGCCCTCTCCCCCAGTCGCGCCGCCGACTTCAAGCAGTGCCCCCTGCTCTACCGGTTCCGCGTCATCGACCGGATCCCCACGCCGCCCAGTGCCGCGGCCGCCCGCGGCACGCTGGTCCACGCGGCGCTGGAGCGGCTCTTCGACCTGCCCGCCGACGGCCGGACCCCGGAGGCCGCGGTCGACCTGCTGCCGGGCGAGTGGGCCGCCATGGTCGAGGAGCGTCCGGAGCTGGCCGGGCTGCTGACGGGCGACGACGCCGTCGACGAGACCTCGTGGCTGGGTGACGCGGAGGCCCTCGTCCGGCGCTGGTTCACGCTTGAGGATCCGACGCGGCTCGAGCCCGCCGAGCGGGAGCTCTACGTCGAGACGGAGGTCGACGGGCTCGTGTTGCGCGGCTACGTGGACCGTCTGGACGTCGCTCCCACGGGCGAGATGCGGGTCGTCGACTACAAGACCGGTCGGTCGCCGCGGGAGCAGTACGAGGGCAAGGCCCTTTTCCAGATGAAGTTCTACGCGCTTGTGCTGTGGCGTCTGCACGGGAGGGTCCCCGACCTCCTCCAGCTCGTCTATCTCGGTGACTCGGAGGTCGTGCGCTACGTGCCTGACGAGCGTGACCTGCGCTCGCTCGAGCGCAATGTCCTGGCGGTGTGGGAAGCGATCCGGCGGGCCGCCGAGACCGGCGACTGGCGCCCGCGCACGTCAAAGCTGTGTGACTGGTGCGACTTCAAGGACCTGTGCCCCGAATTCGGTGGCACGCCTCCCCCGCTGCCCGAGGGAGCCGCTCTCCTGGCCGTTGACCCCGCGGCGACGGGGGTCGCCGAGTCCGGCGACGACTGACCGGGTGGGTCGTGGTCGTCTTCGGTTCTCAGAGACCGGCGGCCGGGCGAAGGTCGCCCGCGCCCAGCCCGCGCAACGACGGGATCTGGGTGGCGCCGGCCGTCACGGGGACGGGCACCACGTGCGGCACCGCGAGGGTCGGGACACCGGCGTCGATCGCCGAGCGCACCCCCGTCGGCGAGTCCTCGATGGCGATGCAGGCGCTGGGCTCGACGCCGAGGGCCCGGGCCGCGGCGAGGTAGGGCTCGGGGTGGGGCTTGCCGTGGGTGACCTCGTCACCGGTGATGACGGCGGCGAACCACTCGCCCGGCAGCGCGCCGAGGACGGCGTCCGCGAGCGAGCGCCACGACATCGTCACCAGGGCGCAGGGGACGCCGTGGCGGTGCAGGTCCTCGAGCAGTTCGCGCGCACCCGGTCGCCACGGGATGTGTTCCTTGACCTGGGCGATGACCCGCTGGAGGAGTTCCTCGACGATCGCGACGGGTTCGAGGTCGACCGGGGAGTTGTCCCGGATGAACTCCGCGCTGACGATGAGCGCATTGCCCACGAGTTGGTGCGCGAGCTCCTCCGTCCACGTGCCGCCGTGCTCCTCGACGAGCGCGTGCTCGGCGTTGATCCAGTAGGGCTCGGTGTCGACCAAGGTGCCGTCCATGTCCCACAGGACAGCGGCGGGGAGCTCGGTGAGAGTGGTGGTCACGACGTCCGTCCTGCTCAGGGGCTTGGCACGGCGAGTCTAGTGCGCGCCGGTGCGGGCAGCCGACCGCCGCCTGCGTAGGCTGGGACCTTCCCCAGTGTCGAGTGGTCGGAGGGACCAGCGTGATCGAGTTCGAGGATCTGCCCGAGCTGCGCGACCCCATCATGATCTGCGCCTTC
This sequence comes from Janibacter zhaoxuefangae, assembly GCF_050271985.1. Classification (GTDB taxonomy): domain Bacteria; phylum Actinomycetota; class Actinomycetes; order Actinomycetales; family Dermatophilaceae. The sequence continues at coordinate 1,342,650 of NZ_CP189849.1, forward strand.
GAGGGCTGGAACGACGCCGGCGAGGCCGCGACGGCGGCCGTGGCCCACCTCAGCCGTGTCTGGGACGCCGACGCGGTGTCCGCGCTCGACCCGGAGAACTACTACGACTTCCAGGTCAACCGCCCGCGGGTGACCACCGAGGACGGCATCCGCCGCATCCAGTGGCGCACGACCCGCGTCCTCCTGGCCCTGCCCGAGCGTCTCGGGCGGGACGTCCTGCTCGTCCAGGGCATCGAGCCGTCCTTCCGCTGGCGCGCCTTCACTCTCGAGCTGATGGAGCTCGCCGAGGAGGCCGGCGTCAGCGCGGTCTACACCCTCGGCTCGCTCATGGCCGACGTCGCGCACACCCGACCCATCCCGGTGACGGCGACGTCGGACAACGAGGACACCATTCACCGCTTCGATCTCGAGGCAAGCACCTACGAGGGTCCGACGGGCATCGTCGGTGTCGTCGCCGACGCCGCCAATCAGGCCGGCCTGACGTCCATCTCGGTGTGGTCGGCGGTCCCCCACTACGCGGGTCACGCGCCCTCACCGAAGGCCACGCTCGCCCTCGTCGCCAAGCTCGAGGAACTCCTCGACACCCCCATCGACCCCGACGACCTCATCGAGAGCGCGCGGGCGTGGGAGCGCGGCATCAACGAACTGGCGGAGTCCGACGACGAGGTCGCCGAGTACGTCGAAGCCCTGGAGCAGGCGCAGGACACCGCCGAACTCCCCCAGGCGACGGGCGATGCCATCGCCAAGGAGTTCGAGCGCTACCTGCGCCGGCGGGAGCCGGGCGAGACGTCCTGAGCCCGAGCAACCCGGAGGTCAGGCGCGCGGGTCGACCCCGAGCAGCGCCGACGTCAGGTCGGCGATGGCGCCCGGAGCATGCGCGTCGGAGCCGCCGCGCGTGAGCGCGTGATCCACCCAGCGGTCGATGGCCGCGAGGGCGTCGGGCGAGTCGAGATCGTCGGCCAACGCCGACCGCACCGAGGCGATCGTGCTCTCAGCGGATGGGCCGGAGGGCAGAGAGACCGCCCTCGTCCAGGCGTCGAGCCGCGCTTCGGCGGCGTCGAGCAGGTCGGCGGTCCACTCCCACTCCGAGCGGTAGTGCTGCCCGAGCAGGACGAGGCGGATGGCGCGCGGGTCGACGCCCACGCCACGCAACTGGGAGACCCGGACGAGGTTCCCCTTCGACTTGCTCATCTTCTCGCCGTCGTAGGCCACCATCGCCTGGTGCACGAAGAAGCGCGCGAAGGGGCTCGTGCCGGTCAGCACGTCGGACTGTGCCTGCGACATCTCGTGGTGCGGGAAGGTCAGGTCCGTGCCGCCACCCTGGATGTCGAAGGGGACACCCAGGTGCTCCACCGCGAGCGCGGTGCACTCGATGTGCCAGCCGGGGCGTCCCGACCCGAGGACCGAGGAGTCCCAGGCGGGTTCGCCGTCGCGGTGGGCGCGCCACAGGAGGGGGTCGAGCGGATCGCGCTTGGCGGGGCGCTCGGGGTCACCGCCGCGGTCGGCGAAGACGGCCATCATCTCGGCGCGCGACCAGTGGCTCACGGACCCGAAGGAGGGGACGGTCGACAGGTCGAGGTAGACGTCTCCCCCCTCGTCCGTGGGGGTGCCTGCATCGACCGGCAGGGTGTACGTGACCCCGCGCGCGACGAGGCCCTCGACGGCCTCGATGATCTCCGGCATGGATTCGACGACGCCCGCGTAGACGGTCGGCGGGATGACGGACAGGGCGGTCATGTCCTCGTGGAAGAGGGCGATCTGCTCGGTCGCGAGCTCCTCCCAGTCGACACCGTCGCGGGCCGCCCGCTCGAAGAGCGGATCGTCGACGTCGGTGACGTTCTGCACGTAGCGCACCTCGTGCCCGGCGTCGCGCAGGACCCGGCCGACGAGGTCGAAGGTGACGTAGGTGGCCGCGTGCCCCATGTGGGTCGTGTCGTAGGGCGTGACGCCGCAGACGTACATCGTGGCGACGGGGCCGGCGTCCACGGGCGCCACCGCGTTGCGCGAGGTGTCGTGGAGGTGGAGGGGCGCGCCGTCACCGGGGACGTCGGGCAGGGACGGGGAGGGCCAGGACTTCACCGGGCAAGACTACGTGCGCGACTCACAGGGGCGGCCACGGGATGGCCGGCCACCCCGTCCCCGGCAGGGGCATGCGCCCCGCGCGCAGCAGCGCCGTCGTCCGCGCGACGAGGGCGTCGACCTCGGCCGCGGTGAGCAGCTCGTCAAGTTCGCCGGCGGGCGCATCCTGCTCGATCACCTGAAGGAGGAGCTCGAGACGCTCGACGTCGCGCGGGGGCAGGGGTTGGCCGGCCCAGCCCCACAGCACGGTCCGCAGTTTCGGTTCGTGGTGCAGGCACAGGCCGTGGTCGATCCCGCGCAGGCCGTGGGGCCCGACGAGCAGGTGGGTCCCCTTCCGATCGCTGTTGTTGAGCACCGCGTCGAGGACGGCGACCGAGCGCAGGTCGGGGGCGTCGTCGTGGGTCAGGAGCACGGGCCGCCCGTCGCCGTCCTCCCCCTCCAACACCTCGATCTCCTCGGCCGGGACCGTGCCGGGGGTCCGCAGGTGCACGACACCGTCGACGTCCTCCGCGACGTCGATCCACTCCTGCACGGAGCCGCGTCCGTGGGGCCCGTCCCGCAGCACCGTGGGCGGCACGACGTCCCAGCCTCCCCAGGAGGAGACGAGGTGCGCGGCGCGCTCGCGTGCGGCGAGCGTGCCGTCGGGGAAGTCCCACAGCGGCCGCTCGCCGAGCTCCGGCTTGTAGACGGCACGGATCCTTGGCCCGGGCCCCACGACCTCGACGAGGAGCGCGAGGTTGGACGCGCCGACGATGCGGCCGATGACCTCGAGGTCACCGCCGGCGAGGTCGGGCGCCGCCTGGGTGCTCACGACGGGGGCTGGCTCAGCGCTTGTAGCCGTTGGCCCGCGGGCAGATGTGGCCCTCCGGGTCCAGCGGGCCACCGCAGAAGGGGCACGCCGGGCGTCCCGCGCCGATGACCCCGGTGGAGCGGCGCACGAAGGCGTGGGCCTGCGCCGGGCTGAGGACGATGCGGACGGACTGGACGGGCATGGGGAGCTCGTCCTCGGCCCGCACCTCCTCGGGGTCGGCGTCGTGGCACTCGATGACCACGACGGTGCGCTCGTCGTCCCACGACAGCGCGAGCGTGGTGACCCGGAAGTCCTCCTCGATGGGCGGGTCAAGCGGCGCGTTGTCGATGATCCCCGGCTCGACCTCGTCGGGTGCGAGATCGTCGAGCAGTTCACTCAGCCGCTCGACGAGGACCTTGAGCTGGACCTTCTCGATCGACAGCGTGGCGCGTCGTCCCTCGGCGCCGGCCTGGAGGAAGAACGCGCGCTGTCCGGGGGGTCCCACGGTGCCGGCGACGAAGCGCTCCGGCGGGTCGAACTCGACGAGGCTCATGCCCGCCACCCTAACCGGCGCCCAGCCGTCAGGCCGTGGCGCCGCCCACCGTGGCGTCCCCGGACGCGAGACCGGTGGCGGGGGCGGGCCGCCACAGCGGAGCCCCGGTGTCGTTGACCCGCAGAAGCGTGGCTCGGCCGTCCGTGAGGCGGATCAGCGACACCGAGGCCGGCGCGACGTGCCATCGCTGGAAGGCATCCAGTGGCGCACCCGCGGCGTGCGCCAGGACCGCCTTGAGCGGGTCCCCGTGGGACAGCGCGAGCCACAATGCGTCGGGGCCGTGACGGTGCGCCACCTCCGCGTCGATCCGCTCGATCGCGGCCACGGTGCGCGCCGCCATCGCCGTCAGGCTCTCCCCTTCGTGCTCCGCAGAGGCGGGGAAGGTCGCCCGCGACGGCTCATCTTGGACGGTGCGCCACAGGGGCTCCTTGGCCAGCTCGGCCAGGGGTCGACCGGTCCAGGCGCCGTAGTGGCACTCGCCCAGGTCGGCCTCGGTCGACGTCGTCACGTCCGGCTTCAGCTCGAGCAACGGTGCGGCCGTCTCCCGGCAACGCTCGAGGGGGCTCATGGCCACGTGGACCAGCGGGAGATCACGCAGGCGCTCGGCCACCTCTCGCGCCTGGCCGCGGCCGTCGTCATCGAGATGGACCCCGGGCGACCATCCGGCGAGCACCCCCGCGGCGTTGGCTGTGGAGCGCGCGTGGCGCAGGAGGATGACGGTGGGCACGCGGCCACTGTACGGCCGCCCCGGACCGTGGACGCTGGCGACGGCGCGCCGGGAGGTGCCACGGGGCGCCCGGGGCCACAATGAGGCGGTGATCGTCGATCAGGCCGTGTACGTCAAGGGTGCCCGCCGCGCCGAACCCTGCGGGGACCTCAGCGACGAGGTCGCCGCCCTGCGCGCGTCCGGTGACCCGACCGCCTTCGTCTGGATCGGTCTCAAGGACCCGACCCGGGAGGAGTTCCTCCACGTCAACGACGAGTTCGACCTGCACTCGCTGGCGATCGAGGACGCGCTCGCCCCCGATCAACGCGCCAAGATCGAGCGCTACCCGTCCGCCACCTTCGCCGTGCTGAAGACCGTCCGCTACATCGAGGAGACGTCCGACATCGAGACGGGCGACGTCAAGGTCTTCGTCGGTGACCACTACGTCGTCACGGTCCGTCAGGGCGAGGCCAACCCGCTCGACGGCGTGCGGCGGCGCCTCGAGGCGGACAGCGAGCACCTCAACCGCGGTGCCCTGAGCGCGCTGCACGTCATCGTGGACTCGGTCGTCGACAACTACGTCGCCGTCGACGAGGAGATCCAGAAGGACCTCGACGAGATCGAGGAGCGCGTCTTTGCCATGAAGCGGGTCGAGAGCACCGAGATCTACAAGCTCAAGCGCGAGGTGCTCGAGTTCAAGCGCGCGGTGCTCCCGCTGGCCCGGCCCATCGGGGCGCTGCACGCACCCACGTCCCCGCTCAAGGACGCGGAGATGCGTTTGTACTTCCGCGACGTCGCCGACCACCTGCTCGAGGTGATCGACCACACGGAGTCGCACGACCGGCTACTGACCGACATCCTCAACGTCCACCTCGCCCAGGTCGGTGTCCGGCAGAACGACGACATGCGCAAGATCTCGTCGTGGGTGGCGATCGCGGCCCTGCCGACGATGATCGCCGGCATCTATGGCATGAACTTCACGTACATGCCCGAGCTGACCGCGAGCGTCGCCGTCGGCGGCCACGAGTTCTATTACGGCTACTTCGTCATCGTCGCCGTCATCGTCGCCGGGTGCGCCGGCCTCTACCGCGAGTTCAAGCGCACCGGGTGGCTCTAGCCCCGGTGACGCTCACGCCGGTCAGGTCGCGCTGATCCAGCCGGCGCCCAGGGCCGCGAGGAGCACGAGGCCGAGCGCGACGCGGTACCAGACGAAGGACCGCAGCGAGTTGCCCGCGACGAACTTGAGCAGCCACGCGATCGAGGCGTAGGCCACGACGAAGGAGACGACGATGCCCACGAGCATCGGGCCCATGCCGAGATCGCCGAGGCTCGCGCGCTCCTCATAGGCCTGGAAGACGCCCGCCGCGGTCAGCGCGGGGATGGCCATGAAGAAGGAGAGTTCGGTGGCGGTGACCCGGTCGATGCCGCGAAGCAGCCCGGCCGAGATCGTGGCGCCGCTGCGGGAGACACCAGGGATGAGCGAGAAGCACTGGACGATGCCGATGATGAGCCCGTCGATGACGCGCACCCCGCCCTCGCCGCGAAGCGTGTCGCGCGAGGCCAACTGGTCGTGCCGCCGCTCGGCGACGAGCATGACGATGCTCCACAGGATGAGTGCCGCCGCGACGACCCACAGGCTGCGCAGGCTGCCGCTGATGAGGTCGCGCCCGAGGAAGCCGACAATGCCCACGGGGATGGAGCCGGCGATGACGGCCCACGCCAGGGCGTAGTCGTGCTCGGTGCGGGCGGCGCTGTCGGTGAGGCCGCGCACCCACGCCAGGAAGAGGCGGGCGATCTTCTTCGCGAAGAAGAGGAACGTCGCGACGATCGCACCGAACTGGATGATGATCGTGTAGGCGGTGACGGCCGGGTCGTCGACCTGGAGTCCCAGGAGTTGCTCCGCGATCGTCAGGTGCCCCGTCGAGGAGACGGGGAGGAACTCGGTGAGCCCCTCGACGATCCCGAGGACGACGGCATCGAAGTAGGACAGATCCACGCGCGGGTGCCTCAGGCTTTCAGTCGGAAGAAGGCCAACCGGGCAGGATCACCCGGGGACCGCCGGTCATCCTGACACGGGCGCCTCATCATCGGCTGGACGCGCGCCGCTCGCGATGGAACTGCGCGGACCGAACGCGGAGGGATCACCCCCGCGCGGGAGCGTCCTCGTCGGAGTCCTCGTCGTCGTCGTCGTCGTCGAGGTCGTCGTCATCGTCGTCATCGAAGTCGTCGTCGAACTCCTCGAGGTCATCGTCGTCCTCGTCGAGGTCGGCGTTCTCCTCGGGGGCCGTGTAGACCTCCAGCGGCGTCATCTCGCCGTAGGCGTCCAGGAGCGCGTCGTCATAGGCCTCGAAGGCGTCGGCCAAGTCGTCCCACGCTGCCAGGACGGCGGGATCGTCCTCGCCATGACGGCCGGCGGATGCCTCGAGGTGACGCTCGAAGGCGGCGACGAGGGTGTTCAGTGCGGCACGCGGGTCGACGCTCATGGGATGACCGTATCGGGAGTTCGGTCATTATGGGAGGCGATGATCGAGTACGAGTTCCGCACGTTGCGATTCCCCCGGGGCACCAGCCGCAACGAGATCCGCCGCGCCCTCGTCGACGAGGCCGAGTACGGCCACTGGGAGTTGGACTCGACGACCGTCTACGTCGACGGCTCGCAGCGTTCGCGGCTGCGCCGTCGGATCATCCGGGTCCCCCGCGCGCCCGCCGGCGCAGGCCTCAGCAGGTCGCGATGAGACGGCCCAGGACCGTCGTGCCGAAGACGAGCGACTCGACGGGCACGCGTTCGTCGATGCCGTGGAACATCGGTGCGAAGTCCAGCCCCGCCGGCAGACGCAGGGGCGCGAAGCCGTAGCCGGTGATCCCGAGGTGGCTGAGCGCCTTGTTGTCGGTACCCCCGGAGAGGCAGTACGGCAGGACGGTCGCCTCGGGGTCCTCCGCGAGCAGCGCGGCCTGCATCGCCTCGACGAGCGGCCCCGCGAAGGCGGTCTCGAGCGCGATGTCCCGGTGGTCGACGACGACCTCCACGCCCTCGCCGGCGAGCTCGCGCACCGTCGCCATCAGCTGCTCCTCGTGCCCCGGCAGGAAGCGGCAGTCCACCGAAGCCTGGGCGTTCTGCGGGATGACGTTGTGCTTGTAGCCGGCGGAGAACATCGTCACGTTCGCGGTGTCGCGCAGCGTCCCCCGCACGAAGCCCTCGGCGCCGCCGATCGCCGACACGATGGCGTCGACGTTGTCGGGGGTGCGCTCGATGCCGCTCAGTTCGCTGACGCCGTCGAGCAGGGCGTCCACGGAGGCGATGTACTCCCGCGGCCACTCGTGGGCGGCGATCCGGGCCACGGCGCCGGCGAGCCGGGCGATGGCGTTGTCGTCGTTGGGCACTGAACCGTGGCCCGCGCGTCCGGTCGCCTTCAGGTGGAGCCAGGCGATCCCCTTCTCCGCCGTCTGGAGCAGGTAGGCCCGTCGGTCCCCGTCGGGCGACGGGACGGTGACGCTGTACCCGCCGACCTCGCTGATCGCCTCGGTGACGCCAGCGAAGAGGTCCGGGCGCTCCTGGACGAGGTGGCCGCTGCCGAAGGTGCCACCGGCCTCCTCGTCGGCGAAGAAGGCGATGACGAGGTCGCGCGGCGGCACCGTGCCGGTGCGGGCGAGGTGGCGCACGTTCGCGAGGATCATCGCGTCCATGTCCTTCATGTCGACGGCGCCGCGACCCCAGATGCAGCCGTCACGCAGTTCGGCGGCGAAGGGGTCCACCTGCCAGTCCGCGGCGTCGGCCGGCACGACGTCCAGGTGACCGTGGATGCAGAGTGCCCCACGTTCCCGGTCGGCGCCGGGGATCCGCACGACGACGTTCGCGCGCCCCGGCGCGCTCTCGATGAGCTCGGGCTCGAGTCCGACCTCGCGCAGCCGCTCGACGACGTAGTCGGCTGCCGCGCGCTCCCCCGGCCCCGACCCGTCGCCGTAGTTGCTCGTGTCGATCCGGATCAGGTCTCGACACAGGTCCACGACCTCGTCCTCGGGACGAAGGGTCGAGGGCTGGTTCTGGGTCGCATCGGCCATGCGACCACTCTAGGTGGCCAACGAAAAGGGCCCCGACCGCAGTGGTCGGGACCCTTTTTCAGTGGTGTCCGAGGGGGGACTTGAACCCCCATGCCCTAATACGGGCACTAGCACCTCAAGCTAGCGCGTCTGCCAATTCCGCCACCCGGACGAGTGGTTGTCGAGCCGGCGTGGGTTCCTGCTCAACGACGGGAAACACTAACACGACATCCGCCCGAGTCCTAAACGCCTCCCCCGCAGCGGGATCCGCGTCGGGTCATCACGTCGTCGTCGGGGTCGGGCCGTCGGTCCGGAGGCTCACGAGCCCTACGCTGGGCAGGTGCTCGAGACCGTCACCGCCACCCGCTACGCCCTCCCGTTGAAGGAGGGCGGCTCCCTCCCCGGCCTCGTCGAGGCGAGCGATTGCGGCATGTACGTCGTGAAGTTCCGCGGCGCCGGCCAGGGCCTCAAGGTGCTCGTCGCCGAGGTCATCGTCGGGGAGCTCGCCCGCCGACTCGACATCGCGGTGCCCCGGCTCGTCGTTGTCGACCTCGTGCGCGACATCGCCCGCTACGAGGCCGATGAGGAGGTCCAGGACCTGCTGACGGCTTCGCTGGGCACCAACCTCGGCGTCGACTTCCTCCCCGGCTCCTTCGGCTACGACGGATCCCGCGCGGCGACCCCCGAGGTCGCCGACCCGATCGTCTGGCTGGATGCCTTCACCGCCAACGTCGACCGCACGTGGAGCAACCCCAACCTCCTGCTGTGGCACAAGGAGGTCTGGGCCATCGACCACGGCGCGGCGCTCTGGTTCCACCACGCCTGGCCGAGCAAGGGGCCGGACGCCCAGCGGTTCGCGGCGCAGCCCTTCGACGCGAGTCAGCACGTGCTGCTCGACTGCACGGCAGACCTCGCGGGGACGCACGAGCGGCTCGCGCCGCGACTGACCGACGAGGTCCTCACCGAGGTCGTGGCGATGGTGCCGACGGAGTGGCTCGAGCCCGCACCCGGCCTCGACTCCCCCGACGACGTCCGGGCCGCCTACGTCGCCCACCTTCGCGCCCGGCTCGACGCGCCGGCCGCCTGGCTGCCGGGAGGCGTCGCATGAAGCGCCACGCCTACCAGTACGTCACCCTGCGGTGCGTGCCGCGCGTCGACCGCGAGGAGTTCCTCAACGTCGGTGTCGTCCTCTACAGCCAGTCCGCCGACGTCCTCGATGCCTGCACGGCGCTCGATCCGGCGCGGCTGACCGCCTTCGCGCCCGAGCTCGACGTCGACGGCGTGACGGCGGCTCTGGCCATCGTCGCGGACGTGTGCGCCGGCGTGGAAGGGGGCGGGCGCCCCGTCCTCGGGCCACTGGGTCGCCGCTTCGGCTGGCTGAGCGCTCCGCGGAGCACGATCCTCCAGCCGTCACCCGTGCACAGCGGACTCACCGACGACCCCCGCGGGGAGCTCGAGGCGTTGTGCCGCCGCCTCGTCGGGTGACGTCCTAGGGTGGAGGGCATGAGCTTCGATCGCCCCATCGCACCCGAGCCCTACGGCCTGCTGCCCGCCGTGCCCTCCTTCACCGTCGTCAGCGACGACGTCGCCGAGGGCGCGCCCCTCGCGCAGGCGCAACTCTTCGACGACTGGGGTGTGGGTGGCGGCAACGTCTCGCCTCACCTCTCGTGGAGCGGTGCCCCCACAGGCACCAAGAGCTACGCCGTGTCCTGCTTCGATCCGGACGCGCCGACCCCGGCCGGCTTCTGGCACTGGACGGTCGTCGGCATCCCCGCCGACGTCACCGAGCTCGCCGCGGGCGCCGGCGCCGAGGGCGGCGCCGACCTGCCCGAGGGCGCCTTCCACATCGCCACGGACTACGGCACGAAGGCCTTCGGCGGCGCGGCTCCGCCGGCCGGTGACCGGCCGCACCGCTACGTCTTCGCCGTGCACGCCCTCGACACCGACGACCTCGGCATCGACGACTCCGTGACCTCGACGGTGGCCGCCTTCACCTACGGCAGCCACACCATCGCGCGTGCGACGCTGACGGGGACCTGTCAGCTCTGAGGGACGCGGAGGGCGTAGGCCGCGACGGCGCCCGCGGCGGCCACGTTGAGGGAGTCCACTCCCCCGGCCATCGGGATCGTGACGACCGCGTCGGCGGCGGCCAGGGTGCGCCGGGACAGGCCGTCGCCCTCGGTCCCCAGGACGAGAGCGACCTTCTCCGGGGCGGTCGCCGCGTAGGTGTCGAGGTCGACGGCGTCGTCGGACAGCGCCAGGGCGGCCACGGCGAAACCCTCGGCGCGCAGGTCGTCCACGGCACGGGGCCACGGCTCGATCCGGCCCCACGGCACCTGGAAGACGGTGCCCATGCTGACGCGGATGGCTCGCCGGTAGAGCGGGTCCGCGCAGCGCGGGGTGATGAGCACGGCGTCGAACCCCAGCGCGGCGACGCTGCGGAAGACGGCACCGACGTTGGTGTGGTCGACGACGTCCTCGAGAATGAGCACACGCCGCGCATCCCGCACCAGCTCCGCCACCGGGACGGGCGCGGGTCGGTGCATGGCGGCGAGCGCGCCCCGGTGGAGGTGGAAGCCGGTCAGGCTCTCGATGACGTCGTGCTCGGCCGTGAAGACGGGGATCCCTTGCGCCTCGGCGTCGGCCACGAGGTCGGCGAGGTCGGTGAGCCACCGCGTGGCCATCAGGAACGACCGGGGCCGATGCCCCGCGCGCAGCGCGCGGCGGATGATCTTCTCCGACTCGGCGATGTAGAGCCCGCCTTCGGGCTCCTTGATCCGGCGTAGGGCGACGTCCGTGAGCCGGACGTAGTCGTCCAGGGCGGGGTCGGCGGCATCGGTGAACTCGATCGGCATCAGGTCAGCACCAGGTGGGCGATGGCGACGACACCGATGAGCACGATGACGGCGCGGAGGACGGTGGGTGGAAGGCGGCGACCAACGGACGCTCCGATGAGCCCGCCGATGAGGGCGCCGCTGAGGATGAGGCCGGCGACGGTCCAGTCGATGGCCTCGGGTTCGACGACGATGAAGACCAGGGCAGCGACGAAGTTGACGACGGTGCCGAGGACGTTCTTGACGCCGTTGAGGCGCTGCAGGGGCTCGGCGCTGAAGGTGCTGAGCAGACCGATGAGCAGGACACCCTGCGCCGCCCCAAAGTAGCCGCCGTAGACGCCGGCCAGCAGCACCCCCGCCACGAGTGCCACGACGTGCGAGCGCGGGGGCACGCCGTCCCGGTGATGGGCGGCCGCCCAGCGCTGGAGTCGCGGTCCGACGATGACGAGGACGATGCCCAGCAGGATGAGGAGCGGCACGATCCGCTCGAAGGCCTCCGGCGGCAGGACGAGCAGGAGCAACGCACCAGCGATGCCGCCGATGAGCGAGGCCGGGACGAGCCGGCGCAGGGCGGGGAGCATGGCTCGAACCTCGCGCCGATAGCCCCAGACGCCGGTGACTCCCCCGCCGACGAGGCCGAGGCTGTTCGAGACGTTGGCGACGACCGGCGGATAGCCGAAGAACAGCAGCACCGGGAAGGTGACGAGGGTGCCGGAACCGACGACCGTGTTGATCGTGCCCGCCCACACCCCGGCCAGGATGATGGCGAGGGCTTCCCAAAGCGGCACCCGGCCACCCTAAGGGGGAGGCCGGGTGCCGATGGTGTCGGGTTGGCTGCCGTCAGTGGCCGGTGACGTCCGGTGTCCCGGGCTGCGGGGGCCGCGGCGGCACCGCGTCGGGCGACGGAGGGGTCGGCGGCTGGACGCGAGGACGGGGGTTGGCGTGCTCGCCGGCCTCAAGGCTGGCCTGACCCGCCTGGCCGCGAGCCTCCTTCAGGGCCTGGGCCGGGTCCTCGAGGACGGTCTCCTCGAAGACATTGCCCTCCTCCTCCGGGCCGGGCTCGACCCAGCCGTCGTCGCCTTCGGACTCGTCACCCTTGCCGAGCATGCCGCCGATGCCGCGCAGGGCATCGGTGAGCTCGGAGGGGATGATCCACATCTTGTTGGAGTCACCGCGAGCGATCTGCGGGAGCACCTGCAGGTACTGGTAGGCGAGCAGCTTCTGGGTCGGCTTGCCGCGGTGGATGGCGTCGAAGACCTGCTTGATGGCGCGGGCCTGACCCTGGGCCTCGAGGACCCGGGCCTGGGCCGAACCCTCGGCACGCAGGATCTGGCTCTGCTTCTCACCCTCGGCGGTGAGGATGTTGGACTGCTTCACGCCCTCGGCGTTGAGGATCTGGGCGCGACGCTCGCGCTCCGCCTTCATCTGCTTCTCCATGGACTCCTGGATCGACATGGGCGGGTCGATGGCCTTGAGCTCGACCCGGTTGACTCGGATACCCCAGCGGCCGGTCGCCTCGTCGAGGGCTCCACGGAGCTGACCGTTGATCTGGTCGCGGCTGGTGAGGGTCTGCTCGAGGTCGAGTGAACCGATGACGTTGCGGAGCGTGGTGACGGTGAGCTGCTCGATGCCCTGGATGAAGTTGGCGATCTCGTAGACGGCCGACTTGGCGTCGATGACCGTGTAGTAGATGACCGTGTCGATGTTGACGACGAGGTTGTCGCTCGTGATCACCGGCTGCGGGGGGAAGGAGACGACCTGCTCACGCAGGTCGATCTGGGCCCGCACCTTGTCGACGAAGGGGACGAGGACGTGGATGCCGCCCTCGAGCGTGCGCGCGTAGCGGCCGAGTCGTTCGATGATGAGCGCCGTCTGCTGCGGCACGATCCGGACCGTCTTGAAGAGGATGACCAGCGCAAAGACGATCAGCGCCAGCAGGAAGATGAACGGTTCCATGTGGAGACTCCCAGGGTGGTGGTTCGTGGCGCGCTCAGTGCGCGGAGGTGCCTTGGCGGTGGGTGACGAGCGCGGTGGCGCCCTCGATGGCGAGGACGCGGACCTCGTCGCCCGGCTCGCACGGCTGCTCGCCGTCGGGGACCCGGGCGCTCCACGTCTCGCCGTTGAGGCGGACCCGCCCGTCCGTCTCGGTGACGGTCTGCACGACGCGGGCCAGTTGGCCGGTGAGGCCGCTCGCGCCGATCCGGTGGTCGGTGGTCGTCGAGAACTGACGCTTGATCAGCGGACGGACGACGACGAGCAGGGCGAGCGCCAGGACCACGGCCACGATGACCTGGGCCACGAGCGGCGCCCCGAGCGCGGCCGCAATCCCCCCGGCGACCATGCCGCCGGCGACCATCAGGAAGACGAAGTCGACGGTGGCGGCCTCGACCGCCACGAGCACGAGTGCACCCGCCAACCAGGCGAGCCACAGATTGTCGTCGAGCCAGTTCATCTCTTCCTCCCCTGTCACACAGTGACGGCGAACGCCCTCACCCCGAGCCTATGACGCGACCGGCCCCGTCGGTGCGCGGGACGCGTGATCAGCCGTCGGACGTGCGGGCGCGCGCAGTCCAACGGCGGCCGTGCTGTTCCAGGATGAGATCAAGCCCGAAGGTGGCCGACAGGTTCTCCTCCGTCAGCGTGATCTCGATGGGACCCTGTGCCACGACGGCGCCGTCCCGGATCAGCAGGACGTCGGTGAAGTGGGGCGGGATCTCCTCGACGTGATGCGTGACGAGGACGAGGGCGGGGGCCTCGAGGTCCTCCGCGATCCGACCGAGCCGAGCCACGAGGTCCTCGCGTCCCGCGAGGTCGAGGCCGGCGGCGGGCTCGTCGAGGAGCATGAGCTCCGGGTCGGTCATGAGGGCTCGCGCGATCTGGACGCGCTTGCGCTCGCCCTCCGACAACGTGCCGTAGGTCCGCTCGCGCAGATGACCCGCGCCGAGGGCGTCGAGCAGTTCATCGGCGCGACCGGCGTCCATGTCCTCGTAGGACTCGTGCCAACGGCCGACGACCCCGTAGGAGGCCGTCATGACGACGTCGATGACCCGCTCACGGGGCGGGATCCGCTCGGCGAGCGCCGCACTGGCGAGGCCGATGCGCGGCCGCAGCTCGAAGACGTCGACGGCGCCCAGGACCTCGCCCAGGACACCGGCCACCCCGGTCGTGGGGTGCATGCGTCCGGCGGCGAGTTGGAGCAGCGTGGTCTTGCCGGCTCCGTTGGGGCCCAGCACCACCCAGCGCTGGCCCTCCTCGACCTCCCAGTCGATCTCGGACAGCAGCGTGGCGTCACCGCGGACGACGCTGACCCCGGCAAAGGCTAGGACGTCGCTCATGTCCGGCACCCTAGTTCACCCGGCTCCGCAGCCGGGGCAGGACCCGCGACGACTCGGAGGGCCGCCTACGATGTCGCGGTGCCCGAGCTGCCTTCGTCCGTCCGTGTCGCCCTCTGGGTGACGCGCGCCTGGGCCGACGGGACGCCGATCGAGGAGATCCTCCCCCGCGCGCTTCCTGACGTGCACGTCGTGACCGGCGACGTCGAGCGACTGGCGACCTGGCGGGAGTTCGGCGAGAGCGCACTCCTCGTCGCGCTCCCGGCGGCCGGCGACATCACCGGCCTCCCGGCGACGAGCCCGGAGGCGCTCGACGAGGCGGTGGCGGCCGGTGAGGCGCTCGTGGCCCCGGGACTGGGAGGGCTGCTCGTGCCCGACGTGCGCACCTTCGGCAGCGAGCTCGAGCCGGGAACCCTCCTGGAGTGGCACGCCCACGACGCCCAGCCCGTCCCGCGCCACCGGGTCGAGGCCCTCGACGCGGGCGAGTTGGAGCGCCAGCTGCGGACGCGGCTCGAGCGCGACACGGCCGTGCTCGACGCCATCGGCGGGCAACCCTTCGGCGCGGGTGCGGCCCGCGAGCTGGCCGACAACGCGTTCGGCGCCCGATGGGGACTGCCGCCGGGGATCCCGCCGCGAGCGCAGCGGGTCATCCACGTCGCCGCGACGGTCTCCCTCGTGGCGCGACTGGGCCTCGAGGTGCCCGACGGTGCCCTCGTCGCGAGCATCGCCGCGCAACGCGAGGACGTGCTGCGCGGGTTGCTCCGCGCCGCCGAACGGACCCTTGCGGACGCGACAAATGCGGCCAGTGCGGCCCTCGCCGGGTGGGTGCCCGCGCGCTGAGCGACCGTCGACCCGGCCGGCACGCTGCCCGAGGCGGTGCTCAGCCCAGGACGGCGCGATAGACCTCGAGGGTCCGGTCCCCGATGCTCGACCACGAGAAGTGCTCGACGGCACGAGCCCGTCCGGCGAGCCCGCGCCGGCGGGCCCGCTCGGGGTCGCTCACGGCCTCGTTGAGGGCGGCCGCGAGATCGGCGACGAAGACGTCCTCGTCCACCGGCGTGCCGGTGCCGTCGTCGACCTGCTCGATCGGCACGAGCCAGCCGGTCTCTCCGTCGACGACGACCTCGGGGATGCCGCCGGTGGCCGTCGCGACGACGGCGAGCTCGCAGGCCATGGCCTCAAGGTTGACGATGCCCAGCGGCTCGTAGACCGAGGGGCAGGCGAAGACCGTGGCCGCACTGAGCAGCGCGACGACGTCCTCGCGCGGCAGCATCTCGGCGATCCAGACGACGCCGTCACGGGTGCGACGAAGGTCGGCGATGAGGACCTCGACCTCGGCCTGGATGGCAGGAGTGTCCGGGGCCCCGGCGCAGAGCACGAGCTGGACCTCCGGCGGGAGGGCCGCTGCGGCGCGCAGCAGGTAGGGCAGGCCCTTCTGGCGCGTGATGCGGCCGACGAAGAGCACGGACGGGCGGTCCGGATCGACGCCGAGTCGGCGGACCGTGTCGGGGTCCGTCCGGGGCTGCCACAGCTGGCTGTCGATGCCGTTGTGCACGACGTGCACCCGGTCAGGGTCGATCGAGGGATAGGAGCGCAGCACGTCCGCGCGCATGCCGGCGCTGACGGCGATGACGCCCGCGGCGGCCTCGTAGGCGGTGCGTTCGATGAAGGAGGACACGCGGTAGCCGCCGCCGAGCTGTTCGGCCTTCCACGGGCGCAGGGGCTCGAGGCTGTGCGCCGACACGACGTGCGGTGCGCCGGTCAGCAGCGAGGCCACGTGCCCGGCGAAGTTGGCGTACCAGGTGTGCGAGTGGACGAGGTCGGCGCCCACGCAGTCGTCGGCCATCGCGAGGTCGACGCCCATCGTCGTCAGCGCCGCGTTGGCCCCCTTCAGCGTGGCCGGATCGGGATAGGCGGTGGTCCCCGCCTCGCCACGGTCGTCGCCGAAGCATCGGACCTGCACGTCGATGTCGCCGCGCGCGCGCAGGGCCCGCACCAGCTCGGCCACATGGACGCCGGCTCCGCCGTAGACGGCCGGGGGGTACTCCTTGCTCAGGATGTCGACTCGCACGTCGGCGAATCTACCCGCGATGTGCGCCCTGACCCTAGGATCGCGACATGGCATTCCGAACTGGCGGTCCACGGGTCCTCGCCATCGTCCTCGCGGGTGGGGAGGGCAAGCGGCTCATGCCCCTGACGGCTGACCGCGCGAAGCCCGCGGTCCCCTTCGGAGGCATCTACCGACTGATCGACTTCGCACTGAGCAACGTCGTCAACTCCGGCTACCTCAAGGTCGTCGTGCTGACGCAGTACAAGTCGCACAGCCTCGACCGGCACGTGACGAAGACGTGGCGAATGTCGAGCATGCTCGGCAACTACGTGGCCCCGATCCCGGCGCAGCAGCGCATGGGTAAGCACTGGTACCTCGGCTCCGCCGACGCGATCTACCAGTCGCTCAACGTCATCGAGGACGAGCGCCCCGACTACGTCGTCGTCGTCGGGGCCGACCACGTCTACCGTATGGACTTCTCCCAGATGGTCGAACAGCACATCGAGACCGGGGCCGGGGTCACCGTCGCCGCGATCCGACAACCGCGCTCGCTCGCCGACCAGTTCGGCGTCATCGAGGTCAACGGCGACGACCCCCGCCGGATCTCCGCCTTCCGCGAAAAGCCGACGGACGCCCAGGGCCTACCCGACTCCCCCGACGAGGTCTTCGCCTCCATGGGCAACTACGTCTTCGACGCCGAGGTCCTGCGTGACGCGGTCACCCGGGACCAGGAGACCGAGGGCAGCAAGCACGACATGGGTGGCGACATCGTCCCCGCCTTCGTGGCCGACGGGTCCGCCTGGGCCTACGACTTCAAGGACAACCTCGTCCCGGGACGGACCGAACGAGACGCCGGCTACTGGCGAGACGTCGGGACCCTCGACTCCTACTACGACGCGCACATGGACCTCATCTCCATCGTGCCCGTCTTCAACCTCTACAACTACGACTGGCCGATCCTCACCGATTACGGCCCCTTCCCTCCGGCCAAGTTCGTCCACGGCTCCCAGGGTCGCTTCGGCGAGGCGCTCAACAGCGCCGTCTCCCCCGGCGTCGTCATCTCCGGCGGCCGGGTGACCGGGTCGATCCTGTCGCCGCAGGTGCACGTCCACAGCTACACGACCATCGAGGACTCGGTACTGCTCGACGGGGTCCGGGTGCAGCGCAACTGCCGGATCCGCCGGGCGATCATCGACAAGAACGTCGTCGTGCCCGAGGGGACGTCCATCGGCTACGACCGTGAGGAGGACCTCGCTCGCGGCTTCGTCGTCACCGAGTCGGGCCTGACCGTCATCGGCAAGGGCCAGGTCATCGCGTGACCGACTCCGAGCAGTCCGGCTTCCCGGTCCGCGTCGGGGTGCAGATCCAACCGCAGCATGCGGAGTACGCCGACCTGCGCCGCGCCGTGGCGCAGGCAGAGGAGCTGGGCGCGGACGTCATCTTCACGTGGGACCACTTCTTCCCGCTGTACGGAGATCCGGACGGCAAGCACTTCGAGTGTTGGACGCTGCTGGCCGCCATGGCCGAGGCGACCGCGCGGGTCGAGATCGGCGCCCTCGTCACCTGCAACAGTTATCGGAACCCCCACCTCCTGGCCGACATGGCGCGGACCGTGGACCACATCTCCGACGGCCGCCTCATCCTCGGCATCGGCTCGGGATGGTTCGAGCGCGACTACGAGGAGTACGGCTACGAGTTCGGCCGCGCCGGCACCCGGCTCGACGCCCTCGACCGTGACCTGCCGCTGATTCGCTCGCGATGGGCCCAACTCAACCCGCCTCCGACCCGCCCCATCCCCGTCCTCATCGGCGGTGGTGGTGAGAAGAAGACGCTGCGGATCGTCGCGGAGCACGCCGACGTCTGGCACACCTTCGGCGACGCCGAGACCATCACCCACAAGGGTGGGGTGCTCAGGGACTGGTGCGCGAAGGTCGGCCGCGACCCGGCCGAGATCGAGTGGTCCGCGGGGGTGTCGGCTCGCCCGGGCCGGTTGCCCGAGGACGTCGACGACTACGCGAGCAGCGCCGAGGAACTGCGCCGCGCCGGGGTCACCCTTCTCACCTATGGAGTGGGCGGCCCGGACCACGACCTGGGGCCGCTGCGGGAGCTCCTCGACTGGCGTGACGACGTGCGTCGCCAGTCCCCGGACGCCGCAGTGCCGCAAGGCTGATCCGCATAGGGTGCGGCCCGTGTCCAACGACTCCAGTCCTGCCCCCGCAGCCGACGTCACGATCACCCTCGTGGGTGACTCCGTCCCCGACTCGGCCGTGCGTGCCGTCGGCGCGGTGCTCGAGGGGGCCGGCCTGACGGTCGCCCCCGCGGAGGTGACCTCCCACTCCCCCGTCGCTGCGATCGTTGTGCGCGCCACCGCCTCCGACACCTCACGAGGCATCGGGGAGCTGCGCGCACAGGTGGCCCCCGTGGCCGTCGAGCACGGCATCGACATCGCCGTCGTCCCGACGGCACTGTGCGGCCTGTCCGCGCGACTGGTCGTCATGGACGTCGACTCCACCTTCATCCGCGACGAGGTCATCGAACTCATCGCCGAGCACGCCGGCACTCGGGATGAGGTGGCGGCCGTGACGGAGGCGGCCATGCGCGGCGAGCTCGACTTCGCCCAGAGCCTGCACGCCCGTGTCGCCACGCTCGCCGGCCTGTCCGCGGACGTGCTCGACGACGTCCGCGACGCGGTGCGGGTCACTCCCGGCGCCGCGACCCTCGTCCGCACCGTCAAGGAACTCGGTGGCTCCGTCGCGCTCGTCTCCGGAGGTTTCGAGGAGATCGTGGCCCCGCTGGCAGCCGGCCTCGGCGTCGACCACGTGCGCGCGAACCGCCTCGAGATCGTGGACGGTCGCCTGACCGGGAAGGTGCTCGGTGCCGTCATCGACCGGGCGGCGAAGGCCGTCGCGCTGAGGGAGTTCGCGCTCGCCTCGGGCCTCCCCCTGGAGACGTCCCTGGCCATCGGCGACGGGGCCAACGACCTCGACATGCTCGATCTGGCCGGGCTGGGCGTCGCCTTCAACGCGAAGCCGGCCCTGCGCGCGCGGGCCGATGCCTCGCTCACCGTCGGTCGGCTCGATGCCGCCCTGCACCTCGTCGGGATCCCGCGGTCCGCCTTCGTCCTCGCAGAGGGCGACTGAGGGAGCGCCGCGACACCCTCCACCCCGACACCAGGAACCGGACACGGGGCGGCACACCTGAGCACCTGAGCGACCGGGCGCCCTTGGCGCACTACGCTTGCGCAATGGCCAGCGAGACCACCTCCCCACCCCGCAAGCTCTTCATCATCGGCGGCGCGGAGGACCGGGTCGGCCGCGCCACGGTCCTGCGCCGCTTCGTGCGGATCGCCGGGGGCCGGCGGTCCCGGATCGTCATCATCCCGACCGCATCGTCCTTCCAGGACGAGGTCGTCGAGGCCTACACCGAGGTCTTCATGCGGCTGGGCTGCTCGCAGATCGAGGTCGTGAACCCGGCCAACCGACGCGAGGCGTCGGACCCGGAGGCGGTCCGCCGGATCGACGACGCCACCGGTGTCTTCATGAGCGGTGGCTCGCAGCTCAAACTCAGCCAGTACCTGCCGGGCACGCCGTTGGGTGAGGCCCTGCACCGCGCGCACGACCGCGGGGCCGTGGTCGGTGGCACGTCGGCCGGGGCATCGATCATGAGCCAGTTCATGATCTCCCTCGGCGATGAGGGCGTCACGCCCCGCCAGCACTCGAGCCAGCTGAGCCATGGGCTGTCGCTCCTCGAGGGCTTCGTCATCGACCAGCACTTCGGGCAGCGCTCGCGCTATGGCCGCCTGATGTCGATCATCGCCGGGTCCCCGAACCTCGTGGGGATCGGCATCGACGAGGACACGGCCCTCGAGGTCACCGACGCCCGCGAGGCGGTCGTCCACGGCCGCGGCGTCGTCTTCGTCATCGACGAACGCAGCGCCGTCACGGACGCACCGGACGCCCGGTCGGGCGCTCCCCTGCTCGTCTCCGGTGCCGTCGTGCACTCGCTCCCCGCGGGAGCGACCTTCGACCTGGAGACGCTCACGCTGACCGACTTCGTCGAGAAGCACCCCGACATCGCCGTCAGCCTGACCGCCGCACGGTCCTGACCCCCCCCGTCGCTCCACCCGCCCCAACTCGCCCGACGCATTCCGTCCCACACCCGAGGAGTCCCCCGTGACGACCGATCAGCGTCCCGTCCCCACCGGCCCGGCCGCGCCCGAGCTGCGGATCGTGCGACAGCGCATCTATCGGGGTGGGAACATCTGGTCGTATGCGCCGGCGATCCACCTGGTCGTCGACCTCGGCGTCCTCGAGGGGTACCCGACGGACACGCTCCCCGGCCTCACCGACGGTCTCATCGACCTGCTCCCCGGTCTCGGGGAGCACACGTGCAGCCGCGGCGTCCCGGGCGGCTTCGTCGAGCGGCTCCGCGAGGGCACCTGGCTCGGACACGTCGCCGAGCACGTGGCGCTGGAGCTCCAGCGACTCGCAGGCCACGACCAGCGCCGCGGCAAGACGCGTCAGGTCCCCGGCGTCGAGGGCCGCTACAACGTCATCTACGGCTACACCGACGAGACGGTCGGCATCGCGGCCGGCGAGCTCTCGGTGCGGCTGCTGAACCACCTCGTGCAGGCGGAGCCCGGCTTCGTCTTCGGCGACGAACTCGACCTCTTCCTGCGTCGCGCCGAGCGCGCCTCCTTCGGGCCATCGACGGCGGCCATCCTCGAGGAGGCCGTGTCCCGCGACATCCCCTACATCCGCCTCAACAAGGCTTCCTTCGTGCAGCTCGGGCAGGGCGTGCACGCGCAGCGCATCCGCGCGACCATGACCTCCCGCACCGGCGCGCTGGCCGTCGACCTCGCCGGTGACAAGGACATGACCGGCAAGCTCCTCGGCTCGGCCGGGCTCCCGGTGCCGCAGCAGGAGACGGTGCGCACCGAGGACGACGCCGTGGCGGCCGCGAACACGATCGGCTACCCCGTCGTGCTCAAGCCGCTCGACGGCAACCACGGTCGCGGCGTGTGCCTCGACCTGCGCACCGACGACGATGTCCGTCAGGCCTTTCCCGTCGCGAGCGAGCAGTCCCGCCGCGGCTGGCTCATCGTCGAGTCCTTCGTCACCGGTCGCGACTACCGGTGCCTCATCGTCGGGGGCCGGATGGTGGCGATCGCCGAGCGGGTGCCAGCGCACGTCGTGGGCGACGGGGAGCACACCGTCGCGGAACTCGTCGAGATCACCAACAGCGACCCGCGCCGCGGCGTCGGCCACGAGAAGGTGCTGACGAAGATCACCGTCGATGACGCCGCGATCGAGCTCGTCCGCAACCAGGGCCTGGAGCTCGACGCGGTGCCGGAGGCCGGCCGGATGGTCAAGCTCGCCCTCACCGGCAACATGTCGACCGGCGGCATCTCGGTCGACCGCACCTTCGACGCGCACCCGGACAATGTCGAGATCGCGGAGGAGGCCGCCCGGATGATCGGTCTCGACGTCGCCGGCATCGACTTCATCTGCCCCGACATCGCCGCGCCCGTGCGCGAGACCGGCGGCGCCATCTGCGAGGTCAACGCCGCCCCGGGCTTCCGGATGCACACCCACCCCACGGTGGGCGAGCCGCAGTTCATCGCCAAGCCCGTCGTGGACCTGCTCTTCCCGCCGGGTGCGCCCTCGCGGGTGCCGATCATCGCGGTCACCGGCACCAACGGCAAGACGACGACGTCCCGGATGATCGCCCACATCCTCAAGGGTGCGGGCACGAAGGTCGGGATGACCTCCACCGATGGTGTCGTCATCGACGAGCGGCTCGTCATCAAGGCCGACGCGTCGGGTCCGCGCAGCGCCCGCATGGTGCTGCAGAACCCGCGTGTCGAGGCCGCCGTCATGGAGGTCGCCCGCGGCGGCATCCTGCGCGAGGGCCTGGGTTATGACCGCAACGACGTCGCCGTCGTCACCAACATCGCGCCCGACCACCTCGGGATGGCCGGGGTCGAGACGATCGAGCAGCTCGCCGACGTCAAGGCCGTCGTCGTCGAGGCGGTGCCGCGCGACGGTTTCGCCGTCCTCAACGCCGATGACCCGCTGGTGCGCAGGATGCGGCGTCGCTGCTCGGGATCCATCGTCTGGTTCTCCCTCAAGGGCGCGGACAGCCCCGAGCGCCGTTTCATCGAAGAGCGCTGCCGCCGCGGCGGCCGGGCCGTCGTGCTCGAGCACACCGACAAGGGCGACATGATCGTCATCCGGCACGGGCGCCGCTCGATGCAGCTCGCGTGGACGCACCTGCTGCCGGCGACCTTCGGCGGCACGGCAGCCTTCAACGTCGCCAACGCGATGGCCGCAGCCGGTGCCGCCTTCGCCGCCGGTGTCGGCCTGCACGAGATCCGCCAGGGTCTGCGGACCTTCACGCCCAACTACTACCTCTCCCCCGGCCGCATGAACCTCATCAACGTGAACAACGTCGAGGTGTTCGTCGACTACGCGCACAACGCCGCCGGCATGAAGGTGGTCGGCGAGTTCGTCGACCGCTACGCGGCGGCCAAGGCCAGCCAGTCGGAGCTGGGGCGGATCAGCCGGATCGCCATGATCGGTACGGCGGGCGACCGTCGCGACGAGGACCTCCGCGAGCTCGGTGCCGTGGCGGCCCAGCACTTCGACGTGCTCGTCGTGCGCGAGGACCGACGGCTGCGTGGCCGTCCGGCCGGCGAGTCCGCTGCCCTCGTCGCCGCGGGGGCTCGCGCCGTCATGGACGCCGGCGAAGGTCGCTGCCGCGCCGTCGACATCGTCCTCAACGAGGTCGACGCTGTGCGCAACTGCCTCGCGCGGTCCAATCCGGGCGACATCGTCGTGCTGTCCGTCGACCAGCGGGGCGAGGTCGTCGCCGAGCTCGAGGCGATCACCAACTCGGCCCAGGCCGGCGCACGAGTGCCCGAGGAGAGCCTCGGCGACCCCGACCTCGACCCGGTCGTCCTCCAGCAGGAGGCGACCGTCTCGGGCGACGAGGCGGCCCGCCCCGGCGAGCAGATCTGACGCCTGACCGCTCACCCCGCACGCGCTGAGCGGTCAGGCGCTGACAAGACAGGCCTGACCGCTCCGCTCAGTCGATGAGGAGGTCGGCCGCGATCCGGTGCAGGTCGGCCCGGTAGGTCTGGGTGTCCTCGTCGGTCGAGCGCGCCAGCAGGGCCTCCAGCAGCCGGCCCACGGCGCGGTTCGCCTTGTCCGAGGCCAGATCATCGAGAGCGAGGAAGGCGATCACGGCGGCGCTCTCGGAGCGATCCGCCGCCAGCGCCTCCAGGAGTGCGCGCGAACGATCGATCTCACCGACGCTGCGCAGCGCGGACGCGAGCTGGATCTGCGAGCGGTGACGGTGGGGCTCGCGCAGGCCGGCCGCCAGGGCGCGCTCGTGCTGAGCGATGGCGTCGGTGGTGCGTCCGAGACGAGCCATGGCGCTGGCCACCTCGAAGAGGACCCGCGGATCGCCGGGTCGCTCCGCGAGCAGGGCTGCGGCCCCGCTGAGCGAGGCGTCCGGATCGAGCGTCGCCAGCCGCGCGAACTCCGCGTCGAGCGGGTGCTCCCCGCGGGCCGTGGTCACCTTCGTGCGGATCATCGCCGGGGAGTCCGGCGTGCCGCCGTGGGCGGTGATCCAGTCGCGGACGGCGCCCCGCTCCTCGTGACACATGACGGCGATGACGTCGCCGTCGACGGCACCCTCGGCCAGCAGCGCGAGTGCCTCGACCTCGCCGGGGGCGACGGGCACGTCCCCGACGCCGGCCCGCGCGAGGCCGCGGTGGTAGTGCTCCTCGAACTCGGCGTAGGAGCGGCCGCGCTGGTAGTGCCGCTTGTGGGTGATGACGATGTGATCGGCGGCGCGTCCCGCCATCTCCCCGAGGGACTCGAGGATGTCGTCCGTCCGGTCGCCCCCGGTGCCCAGGGCGAGCAGCAGGCGCCCGCCCGGGGCGCGTAGGCCGCGGGAGACGTCGAGGAGGGCCTCGAGGCCAGCCTCGTTGTGCGCCATGTCGACGACCACCGTCAGGGCAGCGTCACCGAGGCGCACGGTGTAGATGTTCATCCGGCCCGGGTTGAGCCGGTCGTCCGGGAGGAAAGTGGTCAGCCCCGCGATGACCTCCTCGCGGGTGAAGCCGAGCCCGAGTGCGGCGGCGGCGCCGGCGAGGACGTTGGCGACATTGTGCTTGGAGAGGCCGCTCAGGGTGGCGGGGACGTCGTCGAGTGCGACGAGTCGGTCGATGTTGCCGTCCGGGTGCAGGACGGCGACCTGGCCGTCGAGGACGGTGATGCCACGGCCGTCCACGGCCAGGGACTCACGCAGGGCCGGAGCGTTGGGGTCGAGGGAGAAGGCCCACGGGTGGGCCCGGGTGCGGTTCCGCATGGCCCACACGCGCGGGTCGTCGCCGTTGAGCACGGCCCACCCGTCGGGCCGAGTCACGGAGGTGACGATCGCCTTCACCTCTGCGAGCTGGTCCAGGGTGTCGACGCCGTCGACCCCGAGGTGGTCGGCGGTGACGTTGGTGACGACGGAGACGTCGTTGCGGCTGACGCCCATGCCGCGCAGGAGCAGTCCCCCGCGAGCCGTCTCGAGGATGCCGACCTCGATGCCCTCGGTCGACAGCACGGCGCGGGCCCCGCCGGGACCGGAGTAGTCGCCCGGCTCGACGACCTTGCCCTGGATGACGACGCCGTCGGTCGAGCTCCAGCCCGTCCGGCGCCCCGCGGTCATGCTGATGTGCGCGAGCAGGCGCGTCGTGGTCGTCTTGCCGTTGGTGCCGGTGACCGAGGCCACGGGCACAGTGGGCCGCAGCGTGCGCAGTGGCTCGCCCGCGTCCTCGTTCCGCAGGCGGGTGGCCAACTCTGGCAGGACCTCGGCGCCGTCGTCCCCAGCGAGCCATGCCGTCAGGAGGGTCTCGAGCACCTGGCCGAGGACGCGCGCCCGGCCGCGGCTGCGCATGACGTAAGCGACGACGACCTCGTCGAGGGTCCGACCGGGGCGGGTGCGCACCCCGAGCCGCTGGGTGCCGGCCTCCGCCGCCAGCAGGCGGACGGCACGCTCGACGACCCGTCCCAGGTAGACCTGACGCTGCTCCGTGCCGGGTTCGCCGGGACGTCCCCGTCGAACGCCGACCCGGGCCGCGATGGCCCGCAGGGTTGCCGTCTCGAGATCGAGGTATCCCGGCAGCCGCACGGTGGTCTTGAGTGCCGCCCTGGGAAAGTAGAGATTGGGTCCCTCGAGGACCCGGACCTCGACGACGGAGACGGGCGCGACGGTGGCGGGAGCGCTGGTCATGCGCGGAAGCCTAGTGAACGGTCTACTGCCCCATGGCGTGGACGCCGCCGTCGACGTGGACGATCTCGCCCGTCGTGGCAGGGAACCAGTCGGACAGGAGAGCAACGCACGCCTTTGCCGCGGGCACCGCGTCGTTGACGTCCCAGCCCAGCGGCGCCCGCTGGTCCCAGGTCTCCTCGAACTGCTCGAAGCCCGGGATGCTCTTGGCCGCGGTCGTGCGGATCGGGCCGGCGGCGACGAGGTTCGCGCGGATCCCCTTCGGCCCCAGGTCGCGGGCGACGTAGCGGTTGGTGGCCTCGAAGGCCGCCTTCGTCACCCCCATCCAGTCGTACACGGGCCACGCGAACTTGGCGTCGAAGGTCAGGCCGACGATGGCCGATCCCGGCGCCATGAGCGGCTCGGTCGCCACGGCGAGCGCCTTGAGCGAGTAGGCGCTGACCTGCATCGCGGTGGCCACGTCCTCCCACGAGCCCTCGAGGAAGGTGAAGGCGCCCGCGGGGGCGAAACCGATGGAGTGCAGGACCCCGTCCAGTCCGTCGACGTGCTCGCGCAGGCGCTCGGCGAGCGAGTCGAGGTGACCCTGGTCCGCGACGTCCAGCTCGATGACCGGTGCCGGCTGCGGCAGCCGCTTGGCGATCATCTGGGTGATCTTCATCGTCCGTCCAAAGGAGGTCAGCACCACCTGGGCGCCCTGCTCCTGTGCGAGCCGAGCGACGTGGAAGGCGATGGAGGACTCGGTGAGGACTCCGGTGACGAGGATGCGCTTGCCGTGCAGCATGGAGGGGCCTGCCTGAGAGGTCGGGTCGGTGGTCTGGTCGGTGGTCATCAGTGGCCCATCCCGAGGCCGCCGTCGACGGGAATGACGGCACCGGAGATGTAGGCCGCCGCGTCGGACGCGAGGAACGTGACCGCGCCGGTCACCTCGTCGGTCGTCGCGAAGCGGCCGGCGGGGATGGCGGCGAGGTACTGCTCGCGGGTCGCCTCGGGCAGCGCCTGAGTCATCTCCGTGTCGATGAAGCCGGGGGCCACGACGTTCGCGGTGATGCCGCGGCCGCCGAGCTCACGGGTGATCGAGCGGGCGAGGCCGATGAGGCCGGACTTGCTGGCGGCGTAGTTCGTCTGTCCCGGAGACCCGTAGAGGCCGACGACGCTGGAGATGAAGATGATCCGGCCGCCGCGGGCCCGAATCATGCCGGTGCTCGCGCGGCGGGCACAACGGAAGGCGCCGGCGAGGTTGGTGTCGATGACGGCGTCGAAGTCGTCGTCGGACATGCGCATCAACAGGGTGTCCTTGGTGATGCCGGCATTCGCGACGAGCACCTGGACGGGACCGCCGAAGTGCTCCTGCGCCTGGGTGAAGGCGGCGTCGACGGAGGCGGTGTCGGTCACGTCGCAGAGGACGCCGGCGAGGCCCTCCGGTGGCTCGCTCGAGCGGTGCGTGATGAGGACGTTGTCGCCCGCCTCGACGAAGGCTCGCGCGATGGCGAGCCCGATGCCCCGGTTGCCCCCGGTGACGAGGACGTTCCGTGCCTGACCCATGCTGCTCCTCTGCTGCCTCAAGACGGCCCGGTCAGCTCCGTGCCGAGGTCCGACGCTAGTCCACTACCGAGCGGTAGGGAGCGCCCGCGACACCGGGCGGACGGCGGGGCATTCGGGGGCCCGGCGTATCGTGGAGGCGTGCCAGAGCCCCAGCCCGTCCCGTCCGTGACCACCGCCCCGAGGACGGCTCGCGAGGAGCAGGCCGCACGAACCCGGCGCTATCTCATCACCATGGCCATCCGCACCGTCTGCTTCATCCTGGCCGTCGCGCTGGACGGCTGGCTCCGGTGGACCTTCGCCGCGGCCGCCGTGGTCCTGCCATACATCGCGGTCGTCGCGGCCAACGCCGTCCGACCCGTGGGTGGCGACACGACGGGCAGGTTCACCAACCCCGAGGACCGTGCCCGGCTGGAGCGTGGCCCCGCGTGATTCTGGGAACGGGCGCTGAACCGGCCGAGCGGACGGTGTGCAGCGCGAAGGGGTGCCGAGCCGCGGCCACGAGCGCGCTGCTGTGGAACAACCCGAAGCTGCACACGCCGGAACGTCGCAAGGTCTGGTTGGCCTGCGAGCAGCACACGGTGTCGTTGTCGGACTTCCTCGACGTCCGGGGCTTCCTGCGGGACACGTGTCCCGTCGGTGAGATTCCCGCCGACGCCGGATGACTCCGCCGACCGTGGCCGAGCGGGGGGCCGGCGAGCGGGTCAGTGGAGGGGCCGGTCTGGGTGCCGGCCTTCGCCTCCTGCTCACGCGGCGTTGGCTCCTCGCCCTCGCCGCCGCAATCCTCTTCGCCGTGGCCGCCTGGTACCTCGGCGGCTGGCAGTGGGGCCGCTACGAGACGAAGGCGGCCCGCGCGGACCGCATCGAGGCTCACTACGCGGCGCCCGCCGTGCCGCTGACGAGCGTCCTGACCGACGCCCCACTCCCACTCGCCGACGAATGGACCCGGGTGAGCGCCACGGGCCAGTACGTCGCCGACGAGCAGGTGCTCGTCCGGAACCGGCCGTGGGACGGGACCTACGGCTATGAGGTGCTGATCCCCTTCACGCTCGATGATGGGGGTACCGTCCTCGTCGACCGCGGGTGGGTCGCCAACTCCCCCGAGGGGGCTGACGTCACGCCCGAGGTGCCGGCCGTGCCCGCGGGTTCCATCGACCTCACCGGATGGCTCCGACAGGGCGAGGTGTCGCTGCACCGCGACATGCCGCAAGGACAGCTGGCGAGCATCAATATCGGCGAGGCCGAGCGTGCCGCGGGGACGTCCCTGCTGGGCGGCTACCTCGTCCTCGAGGGCGAGAGCAACCATGACGGGGCCACCCCGGCACGACCGCAGGCCCTCGAGGAGCCGGACACCGGGACGGGTCCCCACATGGCCTACGCCATCCAGTGGTGGGGCACCATGCCGGCCGGTTTCGTCCTCGTGCTCCTGGGGCTGCGGCGCGAACTGCAGGAGGGCCAAACCTCCGGCCGCCCAGCCCGGGAACGCAAGGTCAGGATCTGGGACGAGGAGGACGACTGAGCCCGACGGCTCAGACGTCGGCCGCGGCGGGCTCGGCGTACTGCGTGCGATGGAGCTCGCGGTAGAGGCCACCCGCGGCCAGGAGTTCCTCGTGGGTGCCCCGCTCGACGATCCGGCCGGCCTCGACGACGAGGATGAGGTCGGCTGCCCGGATGGTCGAGAGTCGGTGGGCGATCACGAGCGCGGTTCGGCCGCAGAGGGCGGTCTCGAGCGCGCGCTGGACGGCGGCCTCGGACTCGCTGTCGAGGTGCGCCGTCGCCTCGTCAAGCACGACCACACCCGGGCCCTTGAGCAGCAGACGGGCAATCGCGATCCGCTGCTTCTCTCCACCGGACAGCCGATGCCCGCGTTCGCCGACGACCGTGTCCAGGCCCGCCGGGAGACTGTCCACGACCTCGAGGATCTGCGCCGCCGCCAGGGCGGTGCGCATCTCCTGCTCGCTCGCCTCGGGGCGCGCATAGCGCAGGTTCTCCCGGATCGTGTCGTGGAAGAGATGCGCGTCCTGGGTGACGACGCCGACGGAGTCGTGCAGGGACGCGTCCGTGGCCTCGGTCAGGGGCAGCCCGCCGATCCGGACGGTGCCGCTGGTGGGGTCGTGCAGCCGGGCGACGAGCGTGGTGATCGTCGTCTTCCCCGCGCCGCTGGGACCGACCAGCGCCACCATCGCGCCGGCGGGGATCCGGAAGCTGACATCGGTGAGGGTGTCGGAACTGACGGTGCGGTCTCCGGTCGCCGTGCTCTCGAGGGAGGCGAGCGACACCTCGTCGGCCGACGGGTAGCGGAAGGAGACGTGGTCGAACTCGACGTCAAGGGACCCGGCCGGTAGCGGGCGTGCGTCCGGCGCCTCGACGACGGTCGGCTCGAGGTCGAGCACCTCGAAGATGCGGGAGAAGGAGACGAGCGCCGTCATGACGTCCACCCGGACGTTGGAGATGGCGGTCAGGGGCCCGTAGAGCCGGCCGAGCAGGGCCGCGAGTGCCAGGAGCGTGCCCACGCTCAGCTGGGCATCGACGGCCATGAGGCCGCCGAAGCCGTAGACGAGGGCCGTCGCGATGGAGGCCACGAGGGACAGGGCGACCATGAAGACGGCGCGGTTGACGGCGAGCGTCACCCCGACGTCGCGCACCCGCGCGGCCCGCTCGCCGTACTCCGCGACCTCCCGCTGCCGATCGCCGAAGAGTTTGACGAGCAGGGCTCCCCCGACGTTGAAGCGCTCCGTCATCCGTGACCCCATGTCCGCGTTGAGGTTCATCTGCTCGCGGGTGACTCCGGCGAGCTTCCGACCCATGAGCCGGGCGGGGATGAGGAAGAACGGCAGCAGCACGAGCGAGGACAGGGTCAGCTGCCAGCTGAGGCTGACCATGGCCCCCAGGATGAGGACGAGGGACAGCGCATTGCTGACGACCGAGGACAGCACGGTCGTGAACGCCTGCTGGGCGCCGATGACGTCGCCGTTGAGACGGGAGACGAGCGCGCCGGTCTGGGACCGCGTGAAGAACCCCATGGGCTGGCGCAGGACGTGCGCGAAGACCTCGGTCCGGAGGTTGTAGATCAGCCCCTCCCCGATGCGAGCCGAGTACCAGCGCTGGACCAGCGTCAGCAGGGCCTCGGCGACGGCCACGAGACCCACGACGAAGGCGAGTCGCACCACGAGGTCCCGGTCCTGGGGGATGACGCCTTGGTCGATGATCTCCTTCAGGAGCAACGGGGTGGCCACGACGGCGACGGCCGACAGGGCGACGATGACGAGGAAGACCACGAGGACTCTCGCGAAGGGGCGGGCATAGCCCAGGACCCGCGCGCCGGTGCCGGGCGGCAGGGGCTGGGATGCGACGTCTCCGTCACGTGACAGCGAACGCATGAGCTGCCAGTTGCCTTGCATGGACATCGTGGGCCTTCCGAGGGTGTGGTCGCTCCGAGCAACGCCGGGGCCGGTGCCCCGATTCCCGCAGTGCCCCTCGTCGCGCCCTTCGCCGAGAAGGGACACCTGATGTCCCAAACTCGACTGGAATGGGCCACCGGAACCCAGGAAGGGACACCTGATGTCCCAAACTCGACTGGAATGGGCCACCGGAGCCCAGGAAGGGACACCTGATGTCCCAAACTCGACTGGAATGGGCCACCGGAGCCCAGGAAGGGACACCTGATGTCCCAAACTCGACCGGAATGGGCCACCGGAACCCAGGAAGGGACACCTGATGTCCCAAACTCGGGAGAGGGGGCGCGGGTCAGGGGCGGTGGATCGTGTCCGTGGTCGACGACGCGTCGAGAATCCTCACGAGGACGAGTCGGGCCAGGGCGACCGTGGCCGAGAAGGTCCCCGGCACGAGGCGGTGTCCGACCGCGCCGGTCCGGAGACGCATCCGGTCCACGAGGACGCCGTCGGCCACCATGAAGGGGACGATGTCCGTCGTCGCCGGGGACAGTCCGCTGAGGACGTCCTCCAGTGCGGTCCCTCCCCCGAGGGCGGCGACGTGCCAGGTGGACCCGTCCGTGGGCGGTTGGTCCCTCAGCGTCGTCGCGATGCTCCGGGCCGCGGTGCCATCACTCGAGCCCGCCGCGAAGAGCACCGTGTGCCGGCCGGCGCGTTCCTGCTGCGGCCCGCCGAGGAGTTCGAGGGCGGCCACGAGCAGGAGGGGGTGCGGGCCGAGGGCCGACGTCGCGACGAAGGTGGGTGTCACGTGATCGTTCATCGCCGCGATCGCGGCGGGCACGTCGACGCGCGAGTGAAAGGCCGGGGTGAGCAGGACCGGAATGACGGGGACGGGGGCCGCGACGACCCCGACGGACGCGGCTGCGGCCGCTTTTGCGGGCGTCGGGCCGTGATGGTCGAGGTAGGCGACATGGATCTGCAGACCGGGGGCCAGGGCGCCGACGGTGCGGGCCAGGCGCTCTATACCCTCGCGGTGCCGTGGATCGGGCGACCCGTGCGCGAGGAGGACGAGCGGCCCGGAGGGACCGGACACGTCTTCCACGGTCATGCCGCCCCGTCCACCCTGCCCTCCGCCGGAGCGACCACCCCGACGGGGAAGCCGACCGGACGACCGGGTGCGACGACGCCCGGCACGATCTCCACAGCCAGCCCGTGACCGGCACAGTGGGCGGCCTCCTCCGCTCGACCCGGAGCCAGCGGCGGCACGTCGGCGAGACGGACGACGAAGCGACCTTCACGGGCCGCACGCACGAGGAGGGCGTTGATCGCGTCCTGGGAGAGCCCGTCGGACGTCCCACCGTGGGATGTCACACCGCCAGCCACCGCAGCCCGGCCGACGGCGATGACCTCGACGTCGTCACCGACCTCGGTGAGCACCTCCGCCGTGCTCGGGTCGTCGGCAACGACGACATCGGCGACGGCGAGGAGGGCGCGGGCGCGGACGGTCAACAGATCCGCCGGGCCCGCTGCGCCCTCGATCACGGCGACGCGGCCGCCCCACGGGTTGCCACCGGGGCGCTGTCGCCGCAGCGGCAGCGTTCCAGCGGCCAGCGCCCCCGCCACCGCATCGCGCACGGCCATCCCGCGACGCGGGTCCCCGCCGCCGGTCACGGCGACGACGATGCCCTCCCCGGGATCCTGCGCGTCGACGGTCGCCACGGAGGCGGACCACGCGGCCGAGCGCTCCGCGGAATCCGCGCGGACGCACCAGATCGCCTCGTCCGCCGCGCGGGCGGCGACGAGTCCGTCGACGTGCTCGTCGCCGGTGGCGCTGTGCACGAGCCACGCGCGGCGCGGTGACGTCAGGTCCTCAAGGGCAAATGGGCGGACGTCGAGCGTGACCCGACCGGCGGCCGCGGCCTCCCGCAAACTCGCCGTGGCCTCCTTCGCGACGACGTGCACGAGTGCACCGTCATCGGCCGCGCGCAGCGCGCGTCGGGTGGCCACCTCGCCGCCGCCGACGACGAGGACGCGTCGACCGGTGAGGTCGAGGAAGAGCGGGTGCCGCGGCGAGGTGCTCACGTGTGCAGGCCGCACTCGACCTTGCCGGTGCCGGACCAGCGGCCAGCGCGCGCGTCCTCGCCCTCGGCGACGGGCCGCGTGCACGGGGCACAGCCGATCGAGGTGTAGCCCTCCTGCCGCAGCGGATTGAGGAAGACGCCCTGCTCGCCCGCGTAGCGGTCGACGTCCTCGTCGGTCCATGCGGCGATCGGGTTGACCTTGACCATGCCGCGGCGCTCGTCCCACCCCACCAGGGTGATGTCCGTGCGGGTGGGGGCATCGGCCCGGCGCATGCCGGTGACCCAGGCCGAATGCTCCGACAGCGCGCGTTCGAGCGGCTCGACCTTGCGCATGGCACAGCACGCATTGGGGTCCCGGTCGTGCAGCCGCGGGCCGTGCTCGGCATCCTGTTCCGCCACGGACAGCAACGGGAGGATCGTGCGAAGGCGGATCGGCAGCATCGCGGCATAGGCATCGCGGGTCCCGAGCGTCTCGGCGAAGTGATAGCCGGTGTCGAGGAAGAAGACGTCGGTGTCCGGCACCGTGGTCCCGACCAGGTGGACGAGGACCTCGTCCCCCATCGAGCTCGCGACGGTCACGTCGTCACCGAAGGCGGAGCGTGCCCACCGCAGCACCTCCCGGGAGAGTTCGACGCGCGCGGCGTGGTCCTGCGCCTCGGTCTCGAGCGCGGCGAACCGGGCCGTGGCCTCGTCGGCGAGGGATCGCAGGTCCGTGGCTCCGTCGTGCGTGAGAGCGGTCATGCCTGGTCCTCCCGGTGGATCGTGCTCGGGTCGACTCGACCCGGGATGAGCGACTCGTCGTTGCCGCCCCAGGCCTGCACGACGAAGGTGCGGGTGCAGGACTGGCATTTCCACCCGTGGTCGGGTTCGGTCACCGGCCACAGGTCCTGCTCGGCGCAGAACGGGCAGTGGTGGATGGCGGCAGGCCGCAGGCGCGCGGTCATCGGAGGTCGTCCTCTTCGGCGCGGTGTGCCCAGCGAGCGAATGACTCGTCCGGGGTGCGCTGGTCGAGGTAGTGGCGGGTGACGCGCTCGACGTAGTCGGGCAGGTCCTCGGCGGCGACCTTGAGGGCGCGCGTCTTGCGCGCCAGGCCCGGCTCGGTGCCCAGGGCTCCGCCGAGGTGGACCTGGAAGACCTCGGTCAGGGTGCCGTCGTCCGCCTTGCTGACCATCCCCTTCAGGCCGATGTCCGCGACCTGGGTGCGGGCGCAGGCGTTGGGGCAGCCGTTGACGTGGATGCTCAGTGGGACGTCCAGCTCCGGCAGGCGCTGCTCGAGTTCGGCGACGACGGTGCGGGCACGCGCCTTCGTCTCGACGAGGGCCAACTTGCAGTACTCGATGCCCGTGCACGCCATGACGCCGCGCCGCCACTCGCTGGGGTCGGCGGGCAGGCCGAGATCGGCGAGGGTACGGGTCAGCGCCGGCGCCTTGGCGGGCGGCACGTCCAGGACGAGGAGCTTCTGGTGGGCGGTGAGGCGCACCCGGCCCGAACCGGCGGTCTCGGCGGCGTCCGCGACGGCGGTGAGGATCGTGCCGCTGACGCGTCCGGCGATGGGGGTGACCCCGACCCAGACGTTGCCGTCGTTCTGGGGGTGGACCCCGACGTGGTCACGGCGGTGGGCACTGGGGGTGGCCGGCGCCGGACCGTCCGCGAGGCGGCGACCGAGGTACTCCTGCTCGAGGACGTTGCGGAACTTCTCCGGGCCCCAGTCGGCGACGAGGAACTTCAGGCGGGCGCGGTTGCGCAGGCGCCGGTAGCCGTGGTCGCGGAAGATGCCGCAGACGCCGGCCCAGACGGCGGGGACGTCCTCGAGCGAGACCCAGACACCGAGGCGCTCCGCGAAGATCGGGTTGGTCGAGAGGCCGCCGCCGACCCAGACGTCGAAGCCGGGGCCGTGCTCGGGGTGCTCGACCCCGACGAAGGAGATGTCGTTGATCTCGTGGGCGACGTCGAGGCTGGGCGAGCCGGAGATGGCCGTCTTGAACTTGCGCGGCAGGTTGGAGAACTCCGGGCTGCCGATGTGGTCGCGCACGATGGCCTCGATCGCGGGGGTGCCGTCGATGATCTCGTCGGCCGCGATGCCGGCGACCGGGGAGCCCAGGACGACGCGCGGGCAGTCGCCGCAGGCCTCGGTCGTGGTCAGGCCCACGGCTTCGAGGCGACGCCAGATCTCGGGGACGTCCTCGATCCGGATCCAGTGGAGCTGGATGTTCTGTCGGTCGGAGATGTCCGCGGTGTCCCGGGCGAACTCCGTGCTGATAGTCGCGATGGTGCGCAACTGCTCGAGGGACAGGGCCCCACCGTCCGAGCGGACGCGCATCATGAAGTACTCGGCGTCGAGTTCCTCCGGCGCGAGGGTGGCCGTCTGGCCGCCGTCGATGCCGGCGGCTCGCTGCGTGTAGAGCCCGTACCAGCGCATCCGACCGCGAAGGTCGTCCGGCGTGATCGCCGCGAAGCCCTCCTTCGAGTAGACGTCCTCGATCCGGCGGCGCACGTTGAGGGCGTCGTCCTCCTGCTTGAACTGCTCGTTGTGGTTCAGCGGAGTGCGGTCACCATCGGCCCACGCACCGGTGGCCTTGGTGCGGGTCGGGCGGGTCGTCATCTCGGTCACCCGCAGCATTCTACGCGGCTGGTTATGGATCGCATAACCGTCCATTATGTGAATGGTGGTGCCTGACGGCCCGACCCGAAGGGGGGCCGGCGAGGGTCTGGCGGTGATCTGACAGCTACCCGGGCGGCCGGTCAGGCGAGGGACACGAGATCGCGGTAGTCGGGACCCCAGAGGTCCTCGATGCCGTCCGGCAGCAGGAGGATGCGCTCCGGCTGAAGCGCCTCGACGGCGCCCTCGTCGTGCGTCACGAGGACGACGGCACCCTTGTACGTCGACAGGGCGCCGAGGATTTCGGCCCGGGAGGCCGGGTCGAGGTTGTTCGTCGGTTCGTCGAGGAGCAGCACATTGGCCGAGGACACGACGAGCAACGCCAGCGACAGTCGCGTCTTCTCGCCACCCGAGAGCACACCGGCCGGCTTGTCGACGTCGTCCCCGGAGAAGAGGAAGGAGCCGAGGACCTTGCGGACCTCCGTCTCGCCGAGGTCCGGGGCGGCCGACTTCATGTTGTCGAGCACGCTGCGATCGACATCGAGGTTCTCGTGCTCCTGGGCGTAGTAGCCCATCTTCAGGCCGTGGCCGGGCTCCACCTGGCCCGTGTCCGGGGTGTCGACGCCGGCGAGCATCCGCAGCAGCGTCGTCTTGCCGGCGCCGTTGAGCCCGAGGACGACCACGCGGGAGCCGCGGTCGATGGCCAGGTCGACGTCGGTGAAGATTTCCTGGCTGCCGTAGGAGCGCGACAGGCCGCTCGCACGCAGGGGCGTCCGGCCGCACGGTGCGGGGTCGGGGAACCGCAGCTTGGCGACCTTGTCGCTGACCCGCTCCCCCTCGACACCGGCCAACATCTTCTCGGCGCGGCGCATCATCTGCTGCGCGGCGACCGCCTTCGTCGCCTTGGCACGCATCTTCTCCGCCTGCTCCAGCAAGGCGCCTGCCTTCTTCTGCGCGTTGGCGAGTTCGCGCTTGCGGCGCCGCTCGTCCGTCTCGCGCTGCTGGAGGTAGGTGCGCCAGCCGACGTTGTAGACGTCGATCTCGGCGCGGTTGGCGTCGAGGTGGAAGACGCGGTTGACGACGACCCCGAGGAGCTCGACGTCGTGGCTGATGATGATGAGCCCGCCCTTGTAGTTGCGCAGGTAGTCGCGCAGCCAGGCGATGGAGTCCGCGTCGAGGTGGTTCGTCGGCTCGTCGAGCATGAGCGTGGTCGCGCCGGAGAAAAGAATCCGCGCGAGCTCGACGCGACGGCGCTGACCACCGGACAGGGTCCCGAGCGGCTGATCGAGGCGTCGCTCCTCGATGTTGAGCGCCGAGGCGATGGACGCGGCCTCGGACTCGGCGGCGTAACCACCGGCGGACGCGAACTCGTCGTCGAGTCGGGCGTAGGTGCGCATCGCGCGCTCCTGGATCCGCTCGTCGGTTGCGGCCATGCGCTCCTCGGCGACGCGGCGCTCGCGCACGATCGTGTCGAGGCCGCGGGCGGACAGGATGCGCTCGCGGGCAGTCACGGTGAGGTCGACGCCGCGGGGGTCCTGCGGCAGGTAGCCCACCTCGCCGGTGATCGTCACCTGGCCGGCGGCCGGCTGCCCCTCCCCCGCGAGCACCTTCGTCAGGGTGGTCTTGCCTGCGCCGTTGCGGCCGACGAGGCCGACGCGATCGCCGGGGGCGACGCGGAAGCTCACCCCTTCCATGAGGATCCTCGACCCGGCTCGCAGCTCGATGTCACTGGCAACGATCACGGAAGGGGTCACTCCTGCTCATGGGGGTCGGTGCCGCGGGTTGGCCGGCACCGGGCGCGACGCACCGGACGCCCCGAAGGGGTTTCGGCGCCCGGCTCCGGGATAGTCTAGGCGAGCAGTGCAGCCAGCACGTCGCACCCTGACCGCGGAGGCCGGTGGATGAGTTTCAACGACAACGCCCAGATCGACACCTCGAACGTTGAGTCCGGGGGCAGTGGAGGGCGCGGAGGCGGGATCGCCGTCGGTGGCGGTATCGGTGGTCTGATCATCGCTCTGCTCGTGTTCCTCTTCACGGGGCAGTTGCCCGACACGGGCACCACCACGACCACCACCGACTCCTCGCAGGAGCAGGAGGCCGACCCCGACTGGCTCGCCAACTGCAAGACGGGCGCGGACGCCAACAAGGACGACCGGTGCCTCGTGGCGGCCACCGCCGCCTCGGCCGAGGCCTACTGGGAAGAGGCGTTCACCGGCGAGGGCGGGTTCCAGCCGGCCACGACCGTCGTCTATCAGGGCACGACGCAGTCCGCGTGCGGCACGGCCAGCAACCAGGTCGGCCCGTTCTACTGCCCCACCGATCAGAAGATCTACGTCGACGCCGACTTCTTCCAGATCCTCAGCACCCAGTTCGGTTCTGACGACGGCCAACTCGCCAAGGAGTACGTCGTCGCGCACGAGTACGGCCACCACATCCAGAACCTCTACGGCATCCTCGGCAACGCCCAGCAGGACCCGCAGGGCGCCGAGTCGGGTGCCGTGCGCATCGAGCTCATGGCGGACTGCTTCGGCGGCATGTGGGCCCAGCACGCGTCCAGCACCGATTCCGGCAACGGTGAGCCCTTCCTCAAGAAGCTGACGGAGTCCGACATCAAGTCGGCCCTGTCCGCGGCGTCGGCCGTCGGCGACGACAACATCCAGGAGAAGACCCAGGGACGCACAACGCCGGAGAGCTGGACGCACGGCTCGGCCGAGGCTCGGATGACCTGGTTCGTCACCGGCATGAAGGCCAAGAAGGTCAACGACTGCGACACCTTCGCGGTCGACAGCGTCTACCAGTGACCTGAGTGACCTGACACGAGCAGACGGAAGGGGGCGCCCCGCCATTCACGGCGGGGCGCCCCCTTCGCTGTCTCCCAGTGTGGGACATCAGCGGTCCATTCCTCGGGGCGAGCACCCTCAGGTGGTGCGGTGGCTCGGCGAGACGGCGAGCCCGAAGTTCGTGGTCGTGGCCTTGTAGAGCCGCACCAGCGTCCCCTTCGGGTAGTAGCGGTTGACCGGGAACGAGGCCCTGCCGTCCATGTCCGTCACCCGTGAGCGGATCCACTTCTCCGTCTCGCCGGGCTTGCGGACCCGCAGCGTGATGGTCAGGCCGGAGATCCCGGAGCCGCCGACGCCGCGCGTCACCTGGGCGGAGACCCCGGCCCCCTCGTCCCAGTTCCACGGCCAGGAGGACGACATGGAGACGGGAGCCGGTCCGGTCGTCTCGAGAGTGACGCTCGTGTCCCACTGCCCCTTGTTGAAGGTCGTGTAGGGGCCACGCAACCAGGCGACCGACACCGGTCCGTCCTGGGCGCCCCACGGCGTGGCGGGCGTGCGGTTGCCGCCAGGGGTCGTGTTGCTCGTCAGCTCCCGCCGAGTCCACGTCTCACCTCCGTCGGTCGTCCGGTACTCCTCGAGTTCGCGGGTGCCGGACTCGAGCACGTCACGGGAGAGGAAGGCGCGCGCCGGGTCGTCGTGGCGCATCGTGATGCCCCACGGCGTCGTGGCCATGCGCACGAGCGTGCGCTGTACCCAGGTGCCGCTCCGACGCTGGAACCATTTGTCCGTCCACGGCCCTTCCGGCCCGCCGGTGTTGAGGACGATGGTGGGCTGGCCCGTTGACGTCAGGGCAATGTCGTAGACCCGGGCTTCGCCATCCGCGCTGCGCCCGTCGTAGATCTGGGTTCCCTCCACCGGGTCGATGGGCCGCGGCTCGCCGCTGCTGGTGCCCGCGACTTCCGCCAGCGTGCGGATGGCGCTCCCGTCGCTCTGCCGGAAGACGCCGTCCTTGAGGTACATGTGGAACATCGAGCTGGGCTGAATGGACCCATTGGCTGTCGTGTTCGAGACGGCGATGTGGACGGTCCGCCATCCGGTCGTGACGAACTTCGGGTAGGGAATGCTGTCGGTCAGGGCGATGCTGAAGAGGGCCACCGCCGGCGTCCAGCGGACGAGGTCCTTGCTCGTCGTCATGACCCAGCGATGATCGCTCTGGCGCCGGGTGAAGACCGTGTAGGGGTTGGCGTTGCCGCGCAGCCGCATAACGGTCATGTAGGTCGACTTGTCGTTCTCCAGTCCGGAGCCGACGAGCAGCCGCTGCGCGCCGAACGACGTGATGTCCCCCGCGCTGGTCGTGATCTTGTAGCGCGGCGCGACCGATCCGTGCGAGTTCCAGAACGCGGCGATCCGTCCGTCCGGGAGCTCGATCACGTGGGCGCGTTGTGGTCGTCGGCTTGAAACCGTGGGTGCACGACGGCGTGCCGCAGTCTCGCCGTTCCACGATCGACGCTCGTGACCTGGATGTCGCCATTGTTGGCCACACTCCCGAAGTAGGTGGCCTTGCTGGTCGCCATCACCCGAGGATCCATGTACCAGGACCAGGCCGAGTGGGCGACGAGCGGCGTCACCCGCGTGGGCGTGTCCGCGGCGGACCCCGACCCTGCAGTGGTCGGCGCGGCCTGCACGAGGGGCGCGGGCGTTGCCCGATAGGCGCCCGGCGCGACCTTGCCCGGGCGGGTCCAGGGCTTCGGGTCCGTGATGGGCAGTGGCGGTGGGTCATCGGCCGTCGTGAACCCCGCTGAGCTGCCGGTCGAGGCCCTCGTCGTGACCCCGCTGGCGACAGTCGGCCCCGTGACCAGCCCCATCGTCACCGCAGCGGCAACGCCCGCCACCAACGCTGTCGCTCTTCGCATGGCCCATCTCCCCTGTTGTGCAGGCCGCCGTCGGCACCCCCCCTTCAGGGTAGGAAGCGCGACGGACGCAGGGTGGGAGAACTGGTGATTGCGTCGCGTTTGCGCGTACTACGCGCACATGACGGACATATCCGGTTCGCCACTCGGGCAGGCACGCCGGGGGTACAGGGACCGCCGAGTGTCAGGGACCGTCGAGCTCGAACCGCCACGAACGAGCCCGGCCGAGCGTCGCGCGCAGCACGGCGAGATTGGGGTCGGCGAGGTCGTGCAGGGCATGCCGCGGCAGCCCGACCAGGGGCCGAATCACGGGCTCGTCCAGGAGGGACGCCACGAGGGCCTTGTCGCCCCCGACGACCAGAGCCCGGAGAGCATCGGCCCGCTCCCCCGCCGGCGGGCACAGCAGCCGAGCGGCATGTCCGGCGACGGCCTCGACGAGGGCGTCGGCCTGATTGCCACGTCGGCGGGCGAAACGCTGCTGGGACCAGCCGCCGGCCGCCGTGCGCGACTGGACATAGCGGGTCCCGCACTTGTGGGAGAGGAGGTCGCTGCCGCTGGCGAGGCCAACCGCGTAGCCGCCGCGCCGAATGAGGATGAGTCCGAGCGGGTCGAGGACGAGGCGTTCACCTCGCGCGACCACCCCGTCCCCGCCGCGCACCACGATGCGACCGCCGAGGGGGTCGTCGACCCGGTCGACGACCCCCTCGTGGCGGCCAGCGAAGTTCTCGACCCAGCGCTCGAGGCGCTCGGGCGGG
This sequence comes from Janibacter zhaoxuefangae, assembly GCF_050271985.1. Taxonomy (GTDB): domain Bacteria; phylum Actinomycetota; class Actinomycetes; order Actinomycetales; family Dermatophilaceae. The sequence goes on from NZ_CP189849.1 coordinate 1,383,373, forward strand.
ACCTCGATCACGCGATCAGAGATTGAAGCCCAGCGCGCGCAGCTGCTCGCGCCCGTCGTCCGTGATCTTGTCCGGGCCCCACGGCGGCATCCACACCCAGTTGATCCGGTGGCCGGCCACGAGGCCCTCGAGCACCGACGTCGTCTGGTCCTCGAGCACGTCTGTGAGCGGGCAGGCCGCCGATGTGAGCGTCATGTCGATGATGGCGTGGTTCTGCGGGTCGACGGTGATGCCGTAGACGAGCCCCAGGTCGACCACGTTGATCCCCAGTTCGGGGTCGACGACGTCGCGCAGGGCCTCCTCCACGTCGGCCACGTTGACCGGCGATCCGGTGGTCGTCTCGCTCATGGGGTTTCTCCTTGTTGTCCGGTGCCGGTGGGCACCTCGTTCAGGGCACCACTGAGGTGCAACGCGTCGGTGAACGCCATCCATCCCAGCAGGGCGCACTTCACCCGCGCCGGGTACTGGGCGACGCCGGCCAGGGCCACACCGTCGCCGATGACGTCCTCGTCGCCGGGGTCCTGCCCCTTCGACGTGAGCATGGCCTTCATCGCCCCGTGTGTCTCGAGGGCTTCGGCCACCGTGTGGCCGATGAGCTCGTCCGTGAGGATCGAGGTGGAGGCCATGGAGATCGAGCAGCCGAGGGCGTCGTAGGAGACGTCCGAGACGATTGCCTCCGGCCCCGTCCCGTCGAGGTGCAGTCGCAGCGTGACCTCGTCGCCGCAGGTCGGGTTGACGTGATGCACCTCGGCGAGGTGTCCCTCGCGAAGACCCGCGTGGTGCGGCCGCTTGGAGTGCTCGAGGATGAGCTCCTGGTAAAGGTCCATCAGGCTGACGCCCCCCTCTGGCCACCGGCGACATCAACACCGGCGACATCAACACCGGCGACATCAACACCGAAGACGCCCGGCACACGGTCAAGGGCCTCGAAGAACGCGTCGATCTCCGCCTCGGTCGTGTACGCGGCCACGGTGACCCGCGCCGTCGCGGCCACGGCGAATCGCCGGTGCAACGGCCACGCGCAGTGGTGGCCCACGCGGACGGCGACTCCGGCGTCGTCGAGGATCTGCCCCACGTCATGGGCGTGCACGTCGTCCACGACGAAGGCGACAGTCCCGCCGCGGTCCGCCGTGTCCAACGGACCCACGACACGCGTCCACGGACGAGCGGCGAAACCGTCGAGCAGGCGCTGGGCCAACTCGACCTCGCGGGCGTGGACGCGGTCCATCCCGAGCTCGGTCAGGTAGTCGACAGCGGCCGCGAGCCCGAGGGCCTGGGCCGCCATCGGGACGCCGGCCTCGAACCGCTGTGGCGGGGGTGCGTAGGTGCTCCCCTCCATCCGGACGGTCTCGATCATCGAGCCGCCGGTGATGAAGGGGGGCATCGCCGCGAGCACCTCGGGGCGGCCCCAGAGGACGCCGATCCCCATCGGCCCGAACATCTTGTGGCCGGAGAAGGCCAGCAGGTCGACACCCAGCTCGGTGACGTCGATCGGCAGGTGCGGGACGGACTGGCACGCATCGAGCACGACCAGTGCACCGACCTCACGAGCGGCCGCGGCGATCTCCCGGACGGGGTTGATCGTGCCGAGGACGTTGCTCGCGTGGGCGAAGGCGACCACCTTCGTGCGCTCGCTCAGCAGCGAGCCGAGGTCCGCCAGGTCGAGCCGACCCTCGTCGGTCAACGGAATCCAACGCAGCGTGGCCCCGGTCCGACGGCAGAGTTCCTGCCACGGGACGAGGTTCGCGTGGTGCTCCATCTCGGTGACGAGGACCTCGTCGCCGGCGCCGAGCGTGAAGCGCTCACTGCCCGGGATGGCCGGGTGCGGCGACGCCGCGAAGGCGTTGGCCACGAGGTTGAGCGACTCGGTCGCGTTCTTGGAGAACGCGATCTCGTCGGCCTGCGCACCGATGAAGGCGGCGATCCGTGCCCGCGCACCCTCATACGCCTCGGTGCCCTCCTCGGAGAGCTGGTGCGCGCCGCGGTGCACCGCGGAGTTGAGCCGCTCGTAGAAGTCGCGCTCGGCGTCGAGGACCATCGTCGGCTTGTGCGACGTGGCCCCCGAGTCGAGGTAGACCAGCGGCTTGCCGGCACGCACGGTGCGCGTCAGGATCGGGAAGTCCGCACGCAACCGCGCGACCTCCTCCTCCGTCAGCGCCCGCGCTGCCATGTCGTTCACTGCGCTCAGGCCTGGGCCGGGGCGGTGAAGCGGTCGTAGCCCTCGGACTCGAGGCGGTCGGCCAGCTCGGGGCCGCCCTCCTCGGCGATGCGGCCGTCGACGAAGACGTGCACGAAGTCGGGCTTGATGTAGCGCAGGATGCGCGTGTAGTGCGTGATGAGCAGGACGCCCACCTCGCTGTTCTCCTTCACGCGGTTGACGCCCTCGGAGACGATGCGCAGGGCGTCGACGTCGAGCCCGGAGTCGGTCTCGTCGAGGACGGCGACCTTCGGCTGCAGGAGCTCCATCTGAAGGATCTCGTGGCGCTTCTTCTCGCCACCCGAGAAGCCTTCGTTGACGTTGCGGTCGGCGAAGGCGGGGTCCATGCGCAGGTTCTCCATGGCTCCCTTGACCTCCTTGACCCAGGTGCGGAGCTTGGGGGCCTCGCCGTCAACGGCGGTCTTGGCGGTGCGCAGGAAGTTGCTCACCGTGACGCCGGGCACCTCGACCGGGTACTGCATGGCCAGGAAGAGGCCCGCGCGGGCGCGCTCGTCGACGGACATCGCGAGGACGTCCTCGCCGTCGAGGGTCACGGTGCCGCTGGTGACGGTGTACTTCGGGTGGCCGGCGATGGAGTAGGCCAGCGTGGACTTGCCGGACCCGTTGGGGCCCATGATCGCGTGGGTCTCACCGGACGCGACGGTGAGGTCGACGCCCTTGAGGATCTCCTTCGGGCCGTCCTCGGTCTCGACGCTGACGTGCAGGTCGCGGATCTCCAGAGTTGCCATGGTGTTCGTGTCTCCGATGTGTTCGTGGGTCAGTTGTTGAGGGCGACGTGGACCTCGCCGTCCACGACCTTGACGTCGTGGACGGCGACCGGGGTGGTCGCCGGCAGGGCGTTGGGCTGCCCGGTGGTGATGTCGAAACGCGAGCCGTGCAGCCAGCACTCGATCTCGCAGCCGTCGAGTTCGCCCTCGGAGAGCGAGACGTTGGCGTGCGTGCAGGTGTCGTCGATGGCGTGGATGTCGCCGTCGGCCGTGGTGATGATGGCGACGAGGCGACCGTTGATGTCGGCCTTGGCCGCACCCACCTCCGGTAGCTCGTCGAGGCGGCAGACCCGCACCCACTCGTCGCGGTCGGCCGCGGTCTGCGTGCTCGTGGTCTCGCTCATGCCGCGTCGCCGCCCAGCTCGATGTCGATCGCCTCCATGAGGCGGTCGGCGACTTCGGGCACGCCGATGCGCGAGATGATGCTCGCGAAGAAGCCCCGCACGACCAGACGGCGGGCAACGTCCTCGGGAATGCCTCGCGCCTGGAGGTAGAAGAGCTGCAGGTCATCGAAGCGCCCGGTCGCCGAGGCGTGACCCGCGCCGACGATCTCGCCGGTCTCGATCTCGAGGTTGGGGACCGAGTCGGCCCGGGCACCGTCGGTGAGCACGAGGTTGCGGTTGAGCTCGTAGGTGTCCGTGCCCTCGGCCGCCGCGCGGATGAGGACGTCGCCGACCCACACCGTGTGGGCGGTCTCGCCCTGCAGGGCGCCCTTGTACTCCACGTTGGACGTGCAGTGCGGAGCCTCGTGGTCGACGAAGAGGCGGTGCTCCTGGTGCTGTCCGGCATCGGCGAAGTAGACGCCCAGACCCTCGAAGGAGCCGCCCGGACCCGCGTAGCTCGCGTTGGTGTTGAGCCGCACGATCTTGCCGCCGAGCGTCACGACGATGTGCTTGACGCTCGCGTCGCGACCGACGACGACGTCCTGCTGGCCGAGGTGGAGGCTCTCGTCCTCCCACTCCTGGAGCGAGACGACGGTGAGCTCGGCGCTGTCGCCGGCCACGATCGTGAGGAACTCGGAGTAGTCGGCGGTGCCGTCGTGACCGATGACGACCGTGGCCCGGCTGTGGTGTCCGGCGGTGACGACGACGTGACCGAAGGCGGCCGCGCCACCCTGACCGGTCAGCTGGAGCCGGACGGGCTCGTCGAGCTCGGCCTCGGCGGGGATGTCCAGGCGCAGGGCACCATCGGCGTTCGCGACGGCCAGGACCGCGGCACGGTCACCGGGGGCGACGTCCGCCAGTGCGCGGGCCTGCTCGGAGGTGATCTCGGTGAGCGTGACACCGTCGGGCAGCGTCGCGTCGTGGGTCAGGCGACCGCCCGTGACGCCCTCGGCAAAGAGGGTGCCGAGACGGTCGACGGGGGTGAAGCGCCACTCCTCCTCGCGGCCCGTGGGCTGCGGGAAGGCGCTCACGTCGAAGGACTGGGTCCGCTCGGCGCGGGACTGGTCCGGGACGAAGGTCGCGACCGCGTCCGTGTGGGGCTTGGGGGTGGTGTCGGCCAACAGGCTCATGCGTGGTCCTCGCGAGGGATCGGAGTGACGAAGGAACGGTCGTGCTGGGGTGCCATCAGCCGACGGCACCTTCCATCTGGAGCTCGATGAGGCGGTTCAGCTCGAGGGCGTACTCCATCGGGAGCTCCTTGGCGATGGGCTCGACGAAGCCGCGCACGATCATCGCCATCGCCTCCTCCTCGGTCATGCCGCGGGACATCAGGTAGAACATCTGGTCCGCGCTGACCTTGGAGACCGTTGCCTCGTGGCCCATCTGCACGTCGTCCTCGCGGATGTCGACGTACGGGTAGGTGTCGGAGCGACTGATCGTGTCGACGAGCAGGGCGTCACAGACGACGCTGGACTTGCTCCCCTTCGCGCCCTCGAGGATCTGCACGAGACCGCGGTAGGACGTGCGGCCACCGCCACGGGCGACGGACTTGCTGACGATCGAGCTCGACGTGTTCGGCGCGGCATGGACCATCTTCGATCCGGCGTCCTGGTGCTGGCCCTCGCCGGCGAAGGCGATGGACAGGGTCTCGCCCTTGGCGTGCTCGCCGAGGAGGAAGACGGCCGGGTACTTCATGGTGACCTTGGAGCCGATGTTGCCGTCGATCCACTCCATCGTCGCGCCCTCGGCGCACGTCGCGCGCTTGGTGACGAGGTTGTAGACGTTGTTCGACCAGTTCTGGATGGTCGTGTAGCGAACGCGGGCGTTCTTCTTCACGACGATCTCGACGACGGCCGAGTGCAGGGAGTCGCTCTTGTAGATCGGCGCCGTGCAGCCCTCGACGTAGTGCACGTACGAGCCCTCGTCGGCGATGATCAGGGTGCGCTCGAACTGGCCCATGTTCTCGGTGTTGATCCGGAAGTAGGCCTGGAGCGGGATGTCGACCTGGACGCCCGGCGGGACGTAGATGAAGGATCCACCCGACCAGACGGCCGTGTTGAGGGCCGCGAACTTGTTGTCGCCGGCGGGGATCACCGAGGTGAAGTACTCGCGGAACAGGTCCTCGTGCTCACGCAGGCCCGTGTCCGTGTCGACGAAGATGACGCCCTTCTCCTCCAGGTCCTCACGGATCTGGTGGTAGACGACCTCGGACTCGTACTGGGCCGCGACGCCCGCGACGAGGCGCTGCTTCTCGGCCTCCGGGATGCCGAGGCGGTCATAGGTGTTCTTGATGTCCTCGGGCAGGTCCTCCCACGAGGTGGCCTGCTTCTCCGTCGACTTCACGAAGTACTTGATGTTCTGGAAGTCGATGCCGGAGAGGTCGCTGCCCCAGTTCGGCATGGGCTTCTTGTCGAAGAGGCGCAGGCTCTTCAGACGCAGCGCGCGCATCCACTCGGGCTCGGACTTGCGGTTGGAGATGTCGAGAACGACGTCCTCGTTGAGCCCGCGACGAGCCGTCTCACCGGCCGTGTCACTGTCGGCCCAGCCGTACTCGTAGCGCCCGATGTCCTTGAGACCCGGGTTGAGCTCTTCGATGTTGGTGCTCATCGCGAGGACCTTTCCTTGGGGGAACGCGGGGCCGCGGAGGAGACCGAGGCCGTGGGGATGAAGGTGGTGCAGACGTGATCGCCCTGGGCGAGGGTCGCCAGGCGCTGCACGTGGACGCCGAGGAGGCGGGAGAACGCCTCGGTCTCGGCGTCGCAGAACTCGGGGAACTCCGTGGCGACGTGCTGGACCGGGCAGTGACCCTGGCACAGCTGCACGCCGACGAAGGGTCCGCCCTGCTCGCCGACGGGACGGAAGGAGGGGGCGAAGCCGTCGCGGCGCAGGGCGCCGACGAGGGCCTCGGCACGATCGCGGGGATCGTCACCGGCGGCCTCGACCTCGGGCCGGTAGCGGTGCTCGACCTCGGCGAACCGCTGCCGGGCGAACTCCCCTGCGGCCGAGGGGCCGGCGGCACGCACGAGGTAACGCAGTGCCTGAGCGGCGAGATCGTCGTAGTCGGACACGAGGTTGCCGTGGCCGGTCTCGGACACGACGTAGGCCTTGGCCGGGCGGCCACGCCCGCGATGCGTGGACGCGACCTCGCGGACCTCGATCAACTCGAGGTCGAGCAGCGCGTCAAGGTGCCGTCGGATGGCCGCGGTGGTGACGTCGAACTCCGCGCTCAGGGCCGAGGCCGTGATGGGGCCACGCTCGCTGATGGCACGCAGGACCCGGTCGCGCGTGCGCGACTCCAGTCCCTGCGTGTGCCCATGCTGGGCCTCGGCGAAAATCACAACACCCATGTTAGGTAATTACGGGGATCCGGCAAAGCAAGGTGACCCTTACTCCTGCCTGACAGTGGCCTCGTCCGGAACTGGACCTACACTCAACCATCGTGCCGCCCGCCGTCCTCGTCGCCGACCTCCACAAGAGCTTCGGCGCCACCCGTGCCGTCTCCGGGATGTCGTGGTCCGCCGACGCCGGCCGGATCACCGCGGTCCTCGGCCCCAACGGTGCCGGCAAGACGACGACGATGGAATGCCTCGAGGGCCTGCAGCTCCCGGACTCGGGACGCCTCGAGGTCCTCGGCCACGACCCATGGCGGGCGAGCCCCGACCACCGGGCTCGCGTGGGCGTCATGCTCCAGGAGGGCGGCCTGCCGAATGCGGCGCGGCCGCTGCGTCTCCTGCGGCACCTGGCCGCCTTCCACCGCTCCCCCAGAGACGTCGACGAACTCGCGGCGGCGCTCGGGATCGACGAGTTCGCCAAGACCTCCGTGCGCCGACTGTCCGGCGGTCAGCGTCAGCGCGTCGCCCTCGCGGCCGCCCTCGTCGGCGCACCCGACGTCGCCTTTCTCGACGAGCCGACGGCCGGACTCGACCCGCACGCCCGCCTCGATGTGTGGGACCTGGTGCGATCGGTCGCCGATGCCGGTGCGGCCGTCGTGCTCACGACGCACTCCTTCGAGGAGGCCGAGCGACTCGCCGACGACGTCGTCGTGGTCGCGCGCGGTGCCGTCGTCGCCTCCGGGACCCTGCCCGAGTTGACGGCCGAGCGGCCCCTCGAGGACCTCTACTTCGCACTCACGGACGGGCGGAGCCGATGACCTCGCAGATCGATCGAGCACACGGCGCCTCCTCGGCCGGCGCGCGACTCGCCGCCCAGGCTCGCTTCGAGACCCGCACGCTGCTCGCCAACGGCGAACAGCTGCTCGTGGCGATGATCCTGCCTGCGCTGGCCCTCGTCGCCCTCGCCTTCACCTCGGTCCCGGACCTCGGCGCCGGACGCCGGATCGACGTCGCCGTGCCCGGGGTCCTCGCCCTGTGCCTGCTGTCCACCGCCTTCACCGGCCAGGCCATCCAGACGGCCTTCGACCGGCGCTACGGCGTGCTCCGCCTGCTCGGCAGCACGCCGCTCGGCCGGGGAGGCCTGCTCGGCGGGAAGGTCGCGGCCGTGCTCGTCGTCGAGGCCCTCCAGGTGCTCGTCATCGGCGGTTTGGGCCTGGCCCTCGGATGGCACCCCGAGCCTGCCGGCTTCGCGCTGGCGGTGATCTCCTTCGGGCTGGGTACGTGGGCCTTCGTCGCCCTCGCCCTCCTGCTTGCCGGTGCGCTTCGCCCGGAGGCGGTCCTGGCCGTGGCGAACCTCGTCTGGGTGCTCCTGATCGGCGTCGGCGGCGTGCTGCTGCCCGCCCGCGAACTCCCCGGGGCACTGGCCGCGGCAGTGCCGTTCCTACCCTCCGCGGCCCTGGCTGATGCGTTGAGGGCGGGCTTCCTGGACGGCGCGGCCGACCTTCGCTCGTGGGCCGTGCTCGCGGCCTGGGCCCTCGTGGCGACGGCGATCGCACGCCGCACCTTCCGCTGGTCCGCCTGAGTCAGGCGTCCGCGGCGGGGCTGGCGGACGTCTGGCTCGTGCAGTCCTCGATGTCCGGGTCGTCGACGTCGGAGTCCTCGTCGTCGATCTCGCCCTCGCCCGGCTCGATCGTGAGGAACACCGAGGGCAGTTTCTGCCGCGGCGGGGCGACCGAGGCCTCCCCCAGCCAGGCCCTGCGGACCGGACGCGTGAGCCATCCCAACGGCGCCGTGAACAGGTAGCCGTACGCGATCACCACGAGGGTGAGGGCCGGCGCGATGATGAGCCCGAGCGCTGCGGCCGCGGCCAGGGCGACGGTCAGCCACGCCTTGTCCGGGTTGGGCGTGAGCAGGGCGCGGAAGGAGCGGAAGCGCACGGTCGTGACCATGAGCAGGGCCGGGACGATGCTGGCGCCCACGGGCAGGACGGCGCTCTCGAGCTGCAGCGGTCCGGCCATGGCGTAGACCGTGGCGATGACGACCGCCGCGGCGGCCGGGCTGGGCAGGCCCATGAAATAGCGCTTGTCGCTGACGTGCTCGACGGTCACGTTGAAGCGCGCGAGGCGGAAGGCGGCGCACGCGAGCCACAGCATCGCGCCGAGCCAGGCCCACACCGGCTGGTCCGAGAAGGCCCAGGTGTGGACGAGGACGGCTGGGGCGACACCGAAGGAGATGAGGTCCGCCAGGGAGTCGAACTGCACGCCGAAGGGGGTCGTCGCCCCGATCGCGCGTGCGACAGCTCCATCGCACATGTCGAGCACGACGCTCACCGCGACGAGCGCGGCGGCGGTGGTGAACTCCTGTTGGAAGGAGAACAGCACGGAGGAGAAGCCCGCGAGCATGTTGCCCAGGGTGAAGAGGCTGGGCAGGAGCACGCGTGCGCGGGTGCGCGCGTCGAGGAGTCGGGTGGAGACGACTCGGGCCCCCGACGGGGAGACCAGTCGCCAACGGCGACCGACGCGCTCCCGCACCCTGGCCCGACCGGGCCTCAGTCGCTCATCGGCCATCGGTGTCGAGCCACCGCCCCAGGACCGTCTCACCGGCGACGGCGCGGGTCCCGGCACTGACCTCGAGAGTGACGTCCGTCGGGAGGAAGACGTCCATCCGCGAACCGAACTTCATCAGGCCGATGCGCTGGCCCGTGGCGATGTCATCGCCGGGCCGCACCCTCGTGACGACGCGGCGCGCGAGCTGGCCGACGATCTGGCGGAAGACGATCCGTCGGGTGGTGCCGTCGACGACGCGCTCGACGGTGATCTCGCTCCGCTCGTTGCGCATGCCGCTCTCGGCACGGTAGGCCGCGAGGTAGCGGCCGGGCACGTGGCTGACCGCGGTCACGCGTCCACCCCACGGGGCCCGGTTGATGTGGACGTCCAACAGGGACAGGAAGATGCTGACCTGGAGCCACTCCCCCGGCGGCGCGACGTCGGGCTGGGCCGGTCCCGCGTGGACGATCTTGCCGTCGGCGGGTGAGAGCACGACACCGGCGTCCGTGACGGGGTCGCGGTCCGGGGAACGCTGCGGGTCACGGAAGAACGCTCCGAGGCCGAGCGACAGGGCGCCCAGAGTGACCGCGAGTCGCGAGCGGCCCGTCGCGGCGGCGACGACGGCGGGGACGGCAGCGGCAGCCACGAAGGGGGTCGCCTCACGGTCGATCTGCACGAATATCCTCCAGGCTGGCACCGCCGACGATCGGCAGGTCACGCACGAGGGTAGACGCCGGACCGCCCGATCCCCGAGTCGGCGGGCCGATTACCGTTACGGGGTGACCGCACCGCACGCATCCGCCCCGTCCCGGCGCTCCCCCTTCCTCGCGCCGTCCCCGTGGCTGCACCGCATCCTGCTGACGAACGTCGTCGTCGAGGTGCTCATCGTCGTGACCGGCGGCCTCGTGCGCCTCACCGGCAGCGGGCTCGGGTGCCCCACCTGGCCGCAGTGCGTGCCGGGCTCCTACGTGCCCGTGCGCGAGCAGGCCGAGGGCTTCCACAGTCTCATCGAGTACGGCAACCGCACCCTCACCGGGCTCGTCGGGATCGTCGCCCTCGCAGCCCTCGTCGCGGTCCTGATGTGGACCGATCGGCGCCGCTCCCTCCTCGTGCCCGCCGGGCTCGTCCTCGGCGGTGTCGCCCTCCAGGCCCTCATCGGCGGCATCACCGTGTTGACGCATCTGCACCCGGCCACGGTGGCGACCCACTTCATGGTGTCGTCGGGCCTCGTGGCGGCGGCGACCTACCTCTGGCTGCACGCGAAGGAGGCCGGCGCGCCGCCTCGTCCGCTCGTCCCCGCCCCGGTGCTGACCGTCGCTCGGGTGACCGCAGCCCTGACGGCGCTCGTGCTCGTGCTGGGGACGGTCGTGACGGGCTCGGGTCCGCACTCCGGCGACGCCGAGGACCCTGCCCGCTTCGGCTTCGATCCCCGCACCATCTCGTGGTTGCACGCCGACGCCGTGATGCTGCTCGTCGGGCTCGTCGTGGCCGTCTGGCTGGCCACCCGCCTGACGGCGACCGACACTCGCGCCCACCGCGGCTGGACGATCGTCCTCGGCATCACGCTGGCCCAGGGCCTCATCGGCTACGTGCAGTACCTGACGGACCTGCCCGAGGTCCTCGTCATGGCCCACATGCTCGGCGCTTCGCTGCTCGTCATGGCCGTCGTCAACGGGCTGATGGCGCTACGCGACCGCGGCTGAGCCGCCACGTGTTCTGCCGCTGCGCCGACGTCAGGTCAGCGGAAGGTGCACCAGCGGGTCGATCGCCACTCCGAGGAAGAGCAGCGTCACGTACGTGATCGAGTAGTGGAAGAGGCGCATCGGCCGCAGCACCGCCTGCCCCTCACCGCGCTTGGCGGCGCCGAGGAGTCGGTGGCTCTCGGCGAGGAAGAGCCCACCCGAGGCGATGGCCGCGATGACGTAGACCCAGCCCATGTCCGCGACGGGGACGAGCACCAGCGAGGCGGCCACCATGGCCCACGCGTAGAGCACGATCTGACGGGCCACGGTGACGAACTGCTCGAGCACGGGCAGCATCGGGACGCCGGCCTCGGCGTAGTCGTCCTTGAAGCGCATGGACAGCGGCCAGTAGTGCGGCGGCGTCCAGAAGAAGATGACGAGGAAGAGGATGATCGCCGGCCACCCGACGTCGTTCGTGACGGCCGACCACCCGATGAGGGTGGGCATGCACCCCGCGGCTCCGCCCCAGACGATGTTCTGTGCGGTCCGACGCTTGAGGATCATCGTGTAGCCCACGGCGTACATCGCGATGGCGCCGAGCGAGAGCATCGCCGACAGCGGGTTCACCAGGAGCCAGAGCCACACCGTCGAGAGGATGGTCAGCACGACGCCGAAGGTCATTCCCTCCCGCGGGCTGATCAGCCCGGTGACCA